>NZ_AUHE01000035.1 GCF_000423025.1 Gordonia shandongensis DSM 45094 | reverse complement strand
AAAAACGGCGAACTCGTCGAACCCGGCACCGTCTCACCCGACCAGCAGGAGGCTGCCTGAAACAACCTCATCCACAGGTCTTGACAATAGCTCCTGGTCTCGGGTATGCACGCGCAGCTCAACGTCGCGCCACTTCGCCGCGCCGCGAACAACGTGCCGGAACCACGTGTTGAGGGAGTCGGCATTCACCGCTACCGGAACGACTGTGCGCTCGCTTGGCCCCGGTCCCGGAGCGTGGAGTTCGCTGAGCGCCTCCTTCTGCAGGCTCATCGATTGCCTGGCCAACCGAAGCAACACCTCCCCGACCGCTGTCGGAACGCACGGTTGGGCGCGTTGTACGACCACCGCGCCCACCTGCCGCTCCAGCGTACGAATCCGCTGACTTACCGCCGACGGACTCACCGAGAGTTGGACCGCAGCGCGCTCGAAGCTGCCCGCGTCGATCACAGCCTGCAGAGCCGCCAGAGGACCAATGTCCAGGTACATGAAGGTAACCTTATCAATCTGAAGATAGTTTCGCTGGACTAATTATGGGGTGGACCCATACGTTTCTCTTCGGGTTGGCGCAGTGGCGAGGCCACAGCGATCCTGCTCATCGACACGGAGAGGACTCTGTTGATTTCGGGCGCATTTCGTCGTTCACCGCAGTTCGGTGCGGCATGTGGAGTGCTTTCGATGTTCTCGGTCCAACTGGGAACATCGGTGTCGACTGGCATTTTCGACAGCGTCGGTCCCATCGGTGCGGCGTCGCTGCGGCTGTGCTTCGCGGCGGTGATCATTTTGGTTCTCGTCCGCCCGCGCCGTCCGGCTTCCGGTGAAATAAAGGTCATCGCGCTCTACGGATTCGCTTCCGCGTTGATGACAATCTTCTATTTCTCGGCAGTAGCACGCATTCCGCTCGGTGTCGCAAGCTCGCTTGAATTCCTTGGGCCACTGGCAATTGGACTATTTGCCGCTCGCTCCAGGCTTGGTTTAGCTGCGCCACTTGTCGCTTTCGGCGGGGTCGTATGCCTTACCGAACCGTGGGCGATCGCTGAGTCCGACCCATTGGGGCTGATCTTCGGGTCCGGGGCCGGGC
>NZ_AUHE01000034.1 GCF_000423025.1 Gordonia shandongensis DSM 45094 | reverse complement strand
CGGGCCGATCAGCGTCCGCCCGTTCGCCAAGATCAGCGTGACCACTGCTACCGGTGTGTACGTGTACTACGACCACGGCCCCACCAGCCGCATCTGACCAGCATTGGAGTACAGACACATGAAATCTACATCGCGAATTGCAAGCGTTGTTCTGGTGCTAGTTTCGAGCATCAGCCTGGTTATCGGGCTAGGTGTCGCAACCGCAGAGACTCCGGCAGAGCGCTGCAAGAGGGAAACCACCGCATACAACAACGCTTGGAAGCAGGCTTGGGCTAGGGCAAACCCAGGCAAGAGTGCCACCGATGCACCGGCGCCTCCTGTTCCCTACAAGTGTGGAAGCGACCCCTCAGCGCCACCGCCGTCAAACGCCCCCGACTCTTCAGATGAGGAGAAGAGCCCGAAGGGCACCCCCGAAGCCCCTAAGTCGCAAAAGGATGACCCTAAAGATCAGCCGGGCATCGATGCTCCAACTGATCGGAATGACAACGCGAACGGCGTTGATCCAAGTCAGCCGACGATTCAACCGGGCGACTACCGTCCTCAGAACTTGCTTGCACGCGCCAAGATGCTCGTCGACCAATTGCTTCGTGCTGTGAATCCTCGAGCGAAGTACCTGTCATACACGAAGGCGGACCGTAAGCTTGCAGATGACTACGTCACGCCAACTCGTGGGAAGCCGAAGCTCCAGATTGAAAACTTGGGTCGGAAGAAAGCCGCTGAATACTGCAGGCGTACTTCACTCAAGCTAGAACGCAAGGCATTGGCTGGAAATACGCTGTATACGTGGTGGCAAGAGGTCAAAATTTGCGGAATTCCGGGAGTCACTATGACCTCGATTGAGGTTGTACACCGCGGCGGCGAGACGAAGACGCCTACTTGGAGCTACAACGGGCAGGCCTTCGATTCCCTCGCCCGCGTCGGCCTTGATCGCTACCACGGCTACTCGCTCTCCGGCGAGCAGTTCGAACAAAAGATCGTCTGGTCGGGACTGGGCATGGGGCAACGCACAGAGTGCTTCAGTGGGACCGCGACGGCCGCCGGTGACTTTAGCGCGGACGATTCGTGCCAGATTGGAGGGTAGTGCCCGTGTCCACGATGTTTCGATCCAGTGAGTCAACTGCGACTGTTTCGACTCAACGAAAGGTTGTCGAAGTCATCCTTG
>NZ_AUHE01000033.1 GCF_000423025.1 Gordonia shandongensis DSM 45094 | reverse complement strand
GGCGGATTCAAGCGGTCAGTGCAACGAGTCCTGTGAGATGAGGCAGTCACTGATCACAGGAGGATCCGGATGCAGGGCAAGCACGGTCATCTCAGTCGGGAGCAGAAGCAGCTGGCACTCAGGCTGCATGCGAGGGGTTGGCGGCTGGTCGACATCGCCAAGGAGATCGGCTGCAGCGCGCCGATGGTCGGGATCATGGCCCGCACCGGCAGGCACGCCGACGCCAAGCCGTTCGGCTGGGAGCCACGCCAGGGCTGCCTGACGATTGACGAGCGCGAGCAGATCCTGGTGGGGATCAATCGTGGCGACACCTTCACCGCGATCGCCGAGTACCTGGGGCGCGCGGTGTCGACCATCAGCCGCGAGGTGAAGCGCGGCGGTGGTCGCTGCGGCTACTCGGCATGGCATGCGCACGAACGCGCTCGCGATCAAGCTCGTCGGCCGAAGTCTTTCAAGCTCGCGTCAGGCCGGTTGCTCGAGGAGGTCTCCAGCCGGCTGGAGCAGTTGTGGTCCCCCGAGGAGATCGCGGCGCGCCTACGGTTGGATCACGCCGATGATCCGGAGATGCGCGTGAGCCACGAGACGATCTACCAGTCCCTGTTTGTCCAGGGCCGAGGCGAGTTGCGCCGCGAGTTGGCGCGGTGTCTACGGTCCGGAAGAGCGGCCCGAAAGCCCCGCGGCACCACTGACGGCCGCGGCCGGATCCCCGGCATGGTGATGCTCAGCGAACGCCCCGCAGAAGCCGACGACCGCGCCGTGCCCGGACACTGGGAAGGCGACCTCATCCTTGGCGAGGGCAGCCGCAGCGCGGTCGGGACGCTCGTCGAGCGATCGACGCGGATGACGCTGCTGTTGCACCTCCCAGATGGCAAGACAGCCGAGCAGGTCGAGGCAGCGATGCGCGCCGCGATCAGCAAACTACCGTCCTCGTTGGCCAGAACGATCACCTGGGACCAGGGCGCGGAGATGTCGCAGCACGCGGCGTTCACCACTGCCACGGGTATCCCGATCTACTTCTGCGATCCCCACTCGCCCTGGCAGCGCGGGAGCAACGAGAACACCAACGGCCTGTTGCGTCAGTACCTGCCCAAGGGCACTGACCTGAGCGCCGTCACCCGCGAGGAGTTGGACGCGATCCAGGACAGCCTCAACAGCCGACCGCGCAAGACTCTGGGCTATCTGACACCATCAGAGAAGCTCGCAGAGCTTCTTGCGCCCACCGCTTGAATCCGCC
>NZ_AUHE01000032.1 GCF_000423025.1 Gordonia shandongensis DSM 45094 | reverse complement strand
GCCTCGAGCCTTTCGTCGCTGTCCTCGTCGGCTGGATTGTTCTCCACCAGGGTCTGACTCAGTGGCAGTACCTCGGCGTCGCAATTGTCGTCACGGTGTCCATCGGCACCGTCGTCGCGTCAGCGAAAGGAAGAACATCAAAGGGGGATCATGAGTCGCGCCTACCAGCTCCATCTCCAGGAGTCTCCTCGTGAGGAAATGACCGAGTGGCCGGTCCTCGGCCGGAGGGCCAAAAGTCACCGAACCGGCGCTGAGACTCGCGACAATCTTCGCGACTTAAACAGGCTAGACGATTGGCATGGAATAGGTGCAGTCAGATACGACTATATAGTCATCGCGGGATCAATCTGGGCGACAATTCAGTTGACTTGGTGACTGTACCCTATCGCATTAATTCTCATCGGGTCTCGCATGCGGGCGCTTGCGGCCCTGCTTCATGAGAGTGCTCGCGGAGGGGCGAAGAGACGTGGGTGTTCGGGTGGTTGTCGAGCCAGTCGCGAACTTCGGCCTTCGTGTGGGTGGCGTAGTTGTCCATCACCAGGTGCAACTCCCGGTCGGGGTAGGTGCGGTCGATCTGCCGCAGGAACGACAGGAATTCCTGGTGGCGGTGCTGCGGCTTGACTGCCGCGGTCACCTGTCCAGTCGCGATCTCCAACGCGGCGAACAAGGTGGTGGTGCCGTGGCGTTTGTCGTCGTGGGTGCGGCGTTCGATCTGCCCCGGCTGCGTCGGGAGCATGGGTGCGGTCCAGAGCCTGGATCTGCGACTTCTCGTCCACGCACAACACGATCGCGTTCTCGGGCGGCGCCAAATTTTGATTTGATTGAGATGAGAACGGAGTCGATCGTTGATGCGGTCGCCGAGGAGGCGTCTACTATTCGAGCATAGATGCCCGGTTCCGGGGTCTTGTTCGTAATGTGACTGAGGTGGAGGTATTAGATGATCCGTAGTCTGAGGATTGCGCGATTCTTGCTCAGTGAGCGTCGTAGGTGCCTGTGCTAATGCAATCAGATGGGATTTCGTTACCCCCGTCAATTGATGCGCGGACTCTGTTCGAATAGTGCGATCGGTATCCTTATGTTGAATGAAATTGAGCGAATTCGTCGAATGCACAGTGTGCAAGGTGGCACTGTAGCTGTTCTTGAGGCGTTGCTGACTTTGATGGTAGTCGTGTATGCCTGGGTACTTGTGAAGATCTGGCCTGTCCTTGATGCCAAGTGGGGCATAGTCATCGCAGCGTTATTGTATGGAATAGTTCCTTGGTCTGTATGGTTCTTGCTGTATCTAAAGTCGCCGGTATTGACACCAAAGGTCATGGCAATTCGTGTGGTGCGGGTTGACGGCGGATTCGATATTGATGTGGGCAAAACCTTGGGGTTTGTCTTCTTGGTGCCGCTGATTAGTGGTGTCTCGATGATTCTCTCGCCAATTGTTTCTCCTGCTGTCCTTCCAGGGGGAGGCGTTTCCGGTCGCGCCCCGGTTGTAATCGGGCTCTTCGGATTTCAGAGTGCGTGGATGCGGTCAGCGAGCTGGCCGGAGTGCAGCAGGGACCGCAAGATGTAGTGGTTGAGGTTCCGGAAGCCC
>NZ_AUHE01000031.1 GCF_000423025.1 Gordonia shandongensis DSM 45094 | reverse complement strand
CCAGCCCCAGGATGCGACGAGCCGACATCGAGGTGCCAAACCATCCCGTCGATATGGACTCTTGGGGAAGATCAGCCTGTTATCCCCGGGGTACCTTTTATCCGTTGAGCGACACCGCTTCCACTTGCCGGTGCCGGATCACTAGTCCCGACTTTCGTCCCTGCTCGACATGTACGTCTCACAGTCAAGCTCCCTTGTGCACTTACACTCAACACCTGATTGCCATCCAGGCTGAGGGAACCTTTGGGCGCCTCCGTTACACTTTAGGAGGCAACCGCCCCAGTTAAACTACCCACCAGGCACTGTCCCTGAACCCGATCAGGGTCCGAGGTTAGAAGCTCAATACGATCAGAGTGGTATTTCAACAACGACTCCACCAACACTAGCGTGCCGGCTTCACAGTCTCCCACCTATCCTACACAAACCGCATCGAACACCAATACCAAGCTATAGTGAAGGTCCCGGGGTCTTTTCGTCCTGCCGCGCGAAACGAGCATCTTTACTCGTACTGCAATTTCGCCGAGTCTGTGGTTGAGACAGCAGAGAAGTCGTTACGCCATTCGTGCAGGTCGGAACTTACCCGACAAGGAATTTCGCTACCTTAGGATGGTTATAGTTACCACCGCCGTTTACTGGGGCTTAAATTCTCAGCTTCACCAACAATGTTGATTAACCGGTCCTCTTAACCTTCCAGCACCGGGCAGGCGTCAGTCCGTATACATCGTCTTACGACTTCGCACGGACCTGTGTTTTTAGTAAACAGTCGCTTCTCTCTGGTCTCTGCGACCACCACCAGCTCCAGACGCAACGTCTATCACCAGCCGTGGTCCCCCTTCTCCCGAAGTTACGGGGGCAATTTGCCGAGTTCCTTAACCACAGTTATCTCGATCGCCTTAGTATTCTCTACCTGACCACCTGTGTCGGTTTGGGGTACGGGCCGTGTACCAACTCACTAGAGGCTTTTCTCGGCAGCATAGGATCACTGAATTCACCACAACGGCTACGCATCACCTCTCAGGAACAAGTGAGACACGGATTTACCTATGCCTCTCCCTACAGGCTTACACCAGGACAACCATCACCTGGCCCAGCTACCTTCCTGCGTCACCCCATCGCTTGACTACTACACCCGAGGTCCCACGCAGCCATCCCCAGAGAAATCCGAAGAAATCAAAGAAGACTTTTGGGTGGTTAGTACAAGTGCCTCGCCATTGGGCGCGGATACACGGGTACGGGAATATCAACCCGTTGTCCATCGACTACGCCTGTCGGCCTCGCCTTAGGTCCCGACTCACCCTGGGCGGATTAACCTGGCCCAGGAACCCTTGGTCATCCGGCGGACAAGTTTCTCACTTGTCTTTCGCTACTCATGCCTGCATTCTCACTCCCACACCCTCCACAACTGGATCACTCCGCTGCTTCCACGGATGCAGGACGCTCCCCTACCCACCCACACCACTACACACCCACCCAACGGTGAGCACGAATGACACGTGTGAGTGCCGCGGCTTCGGCGGTGTACTTGAGCCCCGCTACATTGTCGGCGCAGGATCACTTGACCAGTGAGCTATTACGCACTCTTTCAAGGATGGCTGCTTCTAAGCCAACCTCCTGGTTGTCTCAGCGATCCCACATCCTTTTCCACTTAGTACACGCTTAGGGGCCTTAGCCGGCGATCTGGGCTGTTTCCCTCTCGACTACGAAGCTTATCCCCCGCAGTCTCACTGCCACGCTCTCACTTACCGGCATTCGGAGTTTGGCTGACGTCAGTAACCTAGTAGGGCCCATCGGCCATCCAGTAGCTCTACCTCCAGTAAGAAACACGCAACGCTGCACCTAAATGCATTTCGGGGAGAACCAGCTATCACGGAGTTTGATTGGCCTTTC
>NZ_AUHE01000030.1 GCF_000423025.1 Gordonia shandongensis DSM 45094 | reverse complement strand
CACTACGCGCATGCCGACTGGGATCCGGATGCCTACCTCGACCGTGCAGAGCGGGCGTGGGCCGATCTGGAAGGCGGGGCTGTGCTGCACATCGTTGAGGGACGCCACGGGGCGCCGTCCCAGACGGGCTTGTTGAGACGATGTCGCAGGCAGGAACGCTAGCAGATTCGACCGCGCTCGGGCTTGAGCAGGCACTTACTCGCCAAGGGGATGCCATCGCAAACACGCGGTGGTCGTACAATCCCGACGGGGACTCCGCAAGCGATCAAATCAAGAAGATGGGAAAGTACGGGAAGGTACTCGCACTATCTTAACGGTTGGTAACACGGTGGGCGGCATCGCTAATGGGGTAGGCGTATATGAATCAGTCGGCGAGTCGGGGGTCACGGTTGGACGCTGGGGCGGGGCCGAGGCCGGAGCAACCACCGGAGCCACCTTTGGTGGCCCTGTGGGTGCACTTGTAGGTGGGGTGATCGGAGGCATCGTGGGTTCGGGAGTTGGCACAAAGATTGGCGGGGCGAACGGTTCCGGATTTCGTAGCCTATTCGTCGGATGGCTCTAGTGATATCTTCATCACTGGGGTTGAACAATGTCGCGTTTTCTATTCTAATCGCGTTCAGCCCCTACGTGTGGCTCATTGTGGCGGCAGTGTGGTCGACAAAACATGATTTTATGCAAGATGACTCCAGGTTTAGTGAAGGTCCTCGGAGGGGCAGGGTTTCGCTGCCTCGCACATGGGCACTTGTTTTCACCCTTATGGGGATGGTTATTTTTCTCCCAGTGAAGACCTGGATTGTTGCACCTGTATTGATTCTTTATCATTTCTTATACGTGGGAAAAATAGGGAAACAGATCGATGATGCGGGATACTGATCCGGGATGTCGAGACAGCGTCCATTCTTCGCTGATATCGACCGGATTGGGTTCAGATGTAGCGGAAGCAAAGCTCAGTGAGTCTGTGCTGGACGGTTGGGGTCCGGTGGATGTCGATACCGTCGATGTCCTAGCTTGTGAATCGTATATTACGGAGGGGCGGGACCAGACGTCCATCACCGTCGAATGCTCGTCGGCTCCGATTCCTTCGCGCGAGAATTTGCTCGAGTATTTACTGCTCGAATTGTCGAATTCATTTCTCCGAGTTATCCTTAGTCCGATCGTTGGTATCGTAGATTCAGTGTTCTCGGTCGGAGTGAGTGGGTCGTACGAGAACGTGAATATGCGGATATGGTTTGATGTGCAGTACTTATTCGATCCTAGTTGTGGGTTCCTTCGGCAACACGCGGTTACCAATCGGGAGGGTGGCAGCAAGAGTTCTAGAGAATCGGTAATGCCCCTCAGGGGCTGGTTCGTTGCGGAAGCTGCGAGGAGTCCGGATGTCTAAGAGTGATACTGCTTGGTTTGTCGATGTAGCTGTCGCGGCAATCCCGCTGGCTGCAGCCTTATCTGCTCGGATATTCCGTTACGATCGTCCGTGGATTCGGGGAATCGTCGTCGTCGCCCTGAGCGTTGCGACAGGTAGCATTTCGACGGCCGTGCTCGACGGAGTGCCCCCAATTGCGGGACTGGCCGTCGGATGTTGGGTTCTGTTATCCGGTCTTATCTTCGTGATATCTGAACGGGGTAACAGCAGGGGAGTAAAATCTAAGGACGAATGAGTGTGACTACGCAGAGGGGATGACGGTGGTCTGTCCCGGCCTTGCCGAAGCTTTATACTTCGCGTTGCACTGGGTGCATGAAAGCTCATCGTAGACGGCGATTGCAGGGGTCCGTCTGTGCGCTCATTGTTTTGTATCCTCGGTGCTTGGGTGTCATCGGTCTGGTCCGCAGCAGATCTGCCGGGTACCGGTATCGGATCACGGTACTGAACTGGGCCATCAACCAGAGCGGCCGCACCGAC
>NZ_AUHE01000028.1 GCF_000423025.1 Gordonia shandongensis DSM 45094 | reverse complement strand
CGGGCCGATCAGCGTCCGCCCGTTCGCCAAGATCAGCGTGACCACTGCTACCGGTGTGTACGTGTACTACGACCACGGCCCCACCAGCCGCATCTAAGAAGGGGCGAAAAACGTGAACACGACCTATAATCGAGCCGATCACCAGCATGGATTCCTCACCGGTGCTCTCGTCGTCTTGTTGGCGATGATCGCCGTCTTGGTCCTAGCGATCTCGCTGGCCCCCGCCGCCTCCGCGGAAACCCTCGCCGAACGCTGCCAACGCGAAACAGCCGCCTACAACGCAGCGTGGAAAGCCATCGGCAAAAAACCACCCGCACCCTACAAGTGCGGAGGCAGTAACACCCCACCGCCAACACTCTCACCCTCAGAACCCCCCACGGAGACTCCGGAAAAACCCGGCGGCCCCACCACCCAAGCACCCGAGAGCAAATCGGACGGGCCGAATCTCAACGCACCTACCGAGCGCCGAGAAATCGAACACTCAGAAACCGATCAGGCACCAATCGGAGGGCAGGCAACGCCGCGAACCTCGAACACGCCCCGATCACGTATACCTGGGCGAAGTGATACCAGTGGTGGAAGGACACATAAACCCGTAACACCCAACGAGACTGAGAAGCAGAACAACAGTGGTCAGCGTCGCGGTGCTCAGCGAAACCGTGACAGTGGAGAATCGTCCCCATTCGGGCTGATGACCATCCTGGATAACTACAAATACCAAGCGTACGGTGACACTCCGCCGCCAAGTGATCCTATTAACGATGGATGCAAGTACTGCAACAAAGACAGCCAGGGTCGAATCCTAAACGGCCCCGCAAACTCTCCTGATGGATGGGTTAACAACTGGAGGTGCCCTGAAGGGACCCACAACGTAAACGGACTCTTAGCGCGATGCTACACAGACTACGACTGGTACATCGAAAATCGGACTCTAATTCAGATGAGTCCGAAGCCGGGAGAGGCCCCGGCTGGCCTATGTCGCAGAACGGACGCAAGGCTTCCTAGTAGCTGCACACAAGGCATGAACCTCTCCAACTCATCAACGCAATCGGCCTCTAATACCGAATCAGTCGAGGGCTCGGGGGGCGTCGAAAATGGCGGAGCTAGTCTTGGACTGGCCGTCGGCAACAGCAAAACAACCGAAACTGGAGAAGCTAAAGGAATCGACCGCTCCGGATCTCAAACTGCTCCTCCTGACCTTAAGCCCGGAGAAGAGATCGCCTACTACCAAGTCTGGGAGCTTTGGAAGTATGACATCGTTTCAGAGCGAAATGGCGAGTACAAGAGATATACTGCTTATCAATGGTTCCCGACGAGCGCGGTTCAAGAACGACGCGGACCGATAGGATCAAACCTGCAATGGAAGTAAAAAGGAGTAAAAGCATCCGTTCAAGGAGATTTCGGGCGATCTTCGTAACTACTATATCAATAGTAGCTATTTACCTTGTTCTAGTTCTTGTTTTCGGCAGGCCACTCTCTATTGTGGGATCACTCTGGGGAGGCGAGAAGTCTGGTAATACTGGCTCAACTGTCGGACCCGGGCCGGATTATGATAAATGGGATCGCATTCGATTCATAAGCCTGATCGGATTGTCCGCCGATGAGGTCCGGGATAAACTCGGAGAACCGGGCATAGATAACACTCTTGCCCCGCAACAAGATGGAGGACTGAAGTTCATCTCTGCATCAACTGGACGTGATACTACCTCGCATCTAGATGAGCAAACAGTTGTTGGTTACTGCGTCGTAATGGAGTTAGAAAACAGGTTATTGCTGTCTGTTGGAACCGCTTCTTCGAAAGAACTTTCACCGAGCCAACTAGAGTTGGTTAGAAAAGATCCCAGAGCATCGTTGGCATCTTACGAGAACAAACAGCGATGTGGACCAAAATTCAATGGCGGAATACATGTGGACAGTGTTCTAGTTCGCCCTCACTAGGAAGTAGTGCTAGCAACCTCAACGACTTATACCGATACCCTCGGAGGGTGACGGAGCGTCGGATGAGAGTGTGGCCATAGTTGAGTTCGGAAACAGTGCAGGGAGATTGGAGGGTAGTGCCCGTGTCCACGATGTTTCGATCCAGTGAGTCAACTGCGACTGTTTCGACTCAACGAAAGGTTGTCGAAGTCATCCTTG
>NZ_AUHE01000027.1 GCF_000423025.1 Gordonia shandongensis DSM 45094 | reverse complement strand
GAACTTCCATCTTCGCACCGCAGGACCCGTCTACATGTTGTGGTCACTTCCGCTGCCGACGCACACCGCCTACGCACTCTCAGATCCGAAGAGCCTGTAATCGGAATTGCTCTGGTCATTGCATATGCGGCGCTGCTTACTGCTAGATCGCACACATGCATACGGTTTCAGTCTACGACGACGATATCGCTATTTCTCGGCATCACGAATGTGGTCTCGACAAATAGGGTTCGGCGGATCATGCTGATCCGTGGCGGAGTGGCGAGGGCGGTGGACGGTGATTATGAACGGAAGGTGTCGATGGGTGGGCGTTCTTATCGGTATGTTCAGAGCCCAAATATGAATATTGCGATTCCCGTTTCTGTGTTGAACTCTCCGGATGGGTTTTCTGTTGAGGATCTAGCGGCCGTCGCAGGAATTGAAGTTGTAGGATCGTACTCGTCCCCGTCCTTGATCGGTGGACGAGTATGGGCTCCGCTACTAGAAACAGATTGGCAACCTGGGTTATGTGCAGAGTTGCTCCGTGAGCGTGGGTCTGACCAGACTTTTATCAATTTAGCGTCGAGATTTCATCGGGGTGATGTCCGGGCCGGTGCGGTTTCGGATTGATGGTGGCGCGCCTGATTATGCCTGTCGGGTACGACGAGGTCGCCGAGCGTCGGTGCGTCCGGGTTTCACGTCGTCGGAGGATCAGGTTCTTTCGTCTCCAGAGTCAGGGGCGGGCTGCCGGGTCAGCCGGGGGCTGGGTAGGCGGCCAGGCGGTGGAGTCCGGCGGTGAGCAGACTGCTCCACGGGTGTTGGTGGATGTGGAAGTGGTCGAGCTCTATGCTCGATGAGTATCTCGCCTGCCTGCGGTAGATTGGGCGAGTGTGAGTGGCGCAACCATGCTCGGTGTAGAATCTCGTCTCGAACTCTTGGAGGCTTAGGTAGATGGCTGAAGCGCCCCTGAGCGGTACGGATTTCTCGATATTGGTCGAGAGCCTCCGCGATTCAGGTCGCGTCGAGTATGCTTCGCGGAATTCTGGTCGTTACCCTGTGCACGTTCGCGGATGGAATTGCTCCACGTTTAACGATCTATTCGATGAGTTTGCGGCCGCTTTTCAGTTTCCCTGGTACTTCGGGTTCAGTAAGGATGCGTTGGTTGACTGCCTTCAGGACTTTTTTGACGACGATCTTCAGTATCAGGAGGCGGCCTCTGGTCTTGACCTGATTATCTGGCACGCGGATAAAGTGCTGCGAGGTGGAGTCGGTCTGCAGGGGCGCGTGGATCTCAGGGACTTCATTGAGATGTTGTGCTCGATCATTTCGGAGATCGGTTCGCCGGAGGGGATTCGGTCAGGCTTCGAACCAGTGTCCAGAAGTGTGACTGTCTACCTTCAGTTCGACGATGATGAGGCGGCGAGCGACCTTGCTCGGTGGACGAGTGTGGGGCTTCGTTACGCGAAATCGGATCGGTAGCTCGTATTGTGAACCGAGTTGCTCCGTAGCGATCAGAGCGATGAGAAGGACCCCTCACCTGGAATTAGCCCGGTGAGGGGTCTTTCTTCTTCAACCAGATTTCAGTCGCTGTTGGCACCCCGCGTAGGCAGCATTGCGTTCGCGGTGAGCATCGTTGTGGCGGTGGTGCCCAGCTGTGAGGCCGGCTTCTGCTTCTTCGGCAGGCTGCCCAGGCCGGACGAACCGGAACTGCCGCCCTGGCCGCCGGAGCCTCCCATCGACTCGCGCACCGTGCGTGCGAGGTTGGGGTTCGACGATCGGCCGAACACCCGCTGGGTGCCGGCCTGGACGGCGGCCATGCTCATCGCCTGGCGCATCACGCCGGTTGCCGTTTCCGTCGTCCCGAAGGTTGCCCGGGCGTGGTGCTGCGGTGGTCTCGACGGGAGCCGCAGACGGTGCGACGCCGCCGAAATTGCCCAGGGTGTCCACCGGGACGCCCGCGGCGTTCTCCTGGTCCGACAGTCCGTTGCGCAGGACGGCCGAGGCCATCGCTTTCTGACCTGCAAGGCTGCCGGCCATCGACGCGGCGTTGGCGTTGGTCAGCGGGTTGCCGGCGTTGTCGGTCATCGGCACGCCGCCCTCGCCCAGCAGCTCGCCGCCGGGTCCGAAGCCGGTCACGTCGTCGGCGGTCAGCGGCGAGCCGCTGGCACCGATGATCTCGCCGCCGCTGCCGTCGGTGAGCGGTCCGTCGCTGCCGAGCATCCCCGACACCGTCGACTGCTTGCCGTCGGTGCCCTTCACCGGGTTGCCGGACTGGTCCAGCAGGCCGCCGCCCTCGCCGACGGTCATCGAGCCATCCCCGGCACCGGGCACGCCCTCGTCGGTTCGCTGCTCGACGCCGCCGTCGGACCCGTCACCGCCGTCGTCACCACCACAGCCGCTGCCGCGGCTCATGATCGCCGACGTAGCCGCCATCGACACGCCACGCTGGAAGACCCTGGCGCATCGCGCCGGGCCGCCACTGGAGACTTCCGAGCCCATGAACTTGTTGATCGCCTTCGGCATCGCGTCGTCGATGCCGTTGATGAGCGCGCCCCGCACCTTGAGCGCTAGCATCGTGGCGATGATGATGCCGATGCTCACGACCAGGGTCACGACGAGAACGGCCGTCTTGGGGTTGTCGAAGGCCTCGATGGCCGCGCCGACGCCTGCCCCGGCGATGCCGATCGCCTCGCCCTGGTCGATGTCGCTGATGCGCTCGGACAGCGGCCGTTCGAGGATCGTCGGGATGGCCGTGAGGACGAGCATCATGCCGCGGTAGATGACCATCGTGCCGATGATTTCGACCAGCATTCCCGCCGCGGTGACCACGACCTTCGCGATGCCGGCCTGGAAGCCGAGCAGCGCAAACGGGTCTCCAGGCTTGGTTTAGCTGCGCTACTTGTCGCTTTCGGCGGGGTCGTATGCCTTACCGAACCGTGGGCGATCGCTGAGTCCGACCCATTGGGGCTGATCTTCGGGTCCGGGGCCGGGC
>NZ_AUHE01000026.1 GCF_000423025.1 Gordonia shandongensis DSM 45094 | reverse complement strand
CGCCAGCGCTGCAACGCTGACTTGATCAAGTGACTACCGGGATCATTCTGCGGGAAGGCACGCCCTCCCAGATCCACAGGTCTTGATCATTCCTCAAGGGCGAGCACCGTCTTTGCCTACTGGCCCAGATCGAAGCCAAATCCGCAGTATGACATCAATAGGATCCCCCACTCTATGCGGCACTACTGTCCATCAGTCCTCACAGGGTGAACGTCCGATCAGTCAATTCCCGTCATTTGAAGATGGCGGTGTGTCTACGCGAGACGCTTCCCGAACCTCAGTCCGGTCCGCTCCCAACCGCGGCTCTTGTAGAAATCATGGGACCGTAAACGATCGGAACCCGAGTTGACCACGGCGCGATGAGCGCCCTGGGATAGCGCCCACTCCTCGAAGGCCGCACAGAGTTCAGCTCCGAGGCCTCCGCCTCGTGCGTGCTCCGAGGTCACCAGCGCGATGAGTTGGGCTGCCGGCTGGTCGTCCTCTACCGGGAAAACAATGTGACCGGCGGCAAAGCCATCGAGGCCGTTCTCGCCGTTCTCCACCACCCACATCCTGTACATATCATCCCTGAGCAGCCGCGATACTCGAGAAAGGATCTGATCGGCGGTCGCCGGATACGACAGATCATTAAACAGCTCCACCAACATTTCGACGTCGGCAGCACGCACGCTTCTTATCCGCGGCTCACGAGGCTGAGTGACGTTGGCGGACTCAACGCGAGCCCCGGCGTCCGGGACGTTCAATAGTTTTGCCAGTTCGTCCAGTGACCCCAAGCAGAGGTCGGCGCGAGCACTTTCGGCTCGACGACTGTGGATACGGCCCCATGGCCCCCTTTCCAGCAAGACGGTTCGGAAGCCGCTGACGGCAGCGGGGACGATGTCGTTGTCGAGACGGTCACCTACGTAGAGGATTTCGTGGGGCTCAGCGTCGGAACTTTCGGCAATGCGAGAGAAGAAGCCTGGCGAAGGTTTCGAGATGCCCCAATCCGACGATGACGCGACGAAGTCTGCGGCAAAGCCGAGCTTCCACAGACACTCCGTTGCCCCAGCAGGTTGATTACCTGCAATGCCGACGACGAGGTCGGCGTCCTTTGCGGCTATGAGACAGTCGAGTGCGTCCGGGTAAAGGTCGGCGGCTCGGATCTCCGTCTCGATTGCCGGCGTGGCAACTCCGAGGATGTCCCAAACCTTGTTGTGCGGCTCATCGCGTTCGATCAGCGATCCAATGACCCCCATCAGCGTGAACGGCGCGACGTTTGCGGCCTCCGCATACTGTGCCCACATGCGAGACTCATCGACGAGTGTCTCGCCGACATCGAACACTACGACTCGGATTCCAGTGGGTAGGTGCTGCGTTTGCTCATTCACATTGCCATCATCGCAGTTCCGAGCGACCTGCTTGCCGCCATCTGCAGCCCGAGAAGCCGTCACCGGCATGCCGGGTGACGATTTGAGATACCAAGCCTGGCGGAGGATTCACCAAGCACGCCTTGCCGCTAGCCTCGAAATTTCATCGGGGTGATGTCCTGGCCTGTGCGGTTTCGGATTGTTGGCTGCGCGCCTGATTATGCCTGTCGGGTACGACGAGGTCGCCGAGCGTCGGTGCGTCCGGGTTCCACATCACCGGAAGATCAGGTTCTTTCATGTCGTGCGGTCGGGGCCCGGCTGTCGGGTCAGCCGGGTGCTGGGTAGGCGGCCAGGCGGTGGAGGGCGGCGGTGATCAGACTGGTCCACGGGTGTTGTTGGTCGTAGCGAAGCCGGAGTCGCCGGGCGTGGCGAGTCAGACGAGCCGCGGTCGAGAACAGTCGGGTCCGCAGACGTTTGGGTTCCCAGAGGCGTGCCGGGGTGCCGGTCAGGGCGAGCATTTGGGTCCAGGCGAGCAGATCGCAGGCCAGTTCGACCAGGGCGAGCCAGATCTGGTTCTGGGCGAAGCCTTGAATCGGCCTGGCTTTCGTTCCTATCGTGGGCCTTGTCCGGCGGGGGCCGGATTGGCTGATTCCAGGTCAGAGTAGTACGCCTGCTCGACCTCGATGGGGGTGCGCATGTCGAGCTCGCCGTGGAGGCGGGAGTTGTTCCACCACCAGACCCACTCGAGGGTCGCAACCTCGACCTGCTCAACGGTCCGCCACGGACTGCGCTGACGGATCAGCTCGGTCTTGTAGAGGTTGTTCACGGCCTCGGCCATCGCGTTATCAAACGAGTCGCCGACCGTTCCGGTCGAGGGAACCGCGCCGAGCTCGACGATCCGGTCGGTGTAGACCATCGCCATGTAGTTCGACCCGTGGTCCGAGTGGTGCGTGAGCCCGGTGAGATCGTCACCGGCGTCCCATGCGGCCATATCGAGCGCCTGCATCGGCAGGATCTCCGCTTTCAGGGTCGCCGCGACGTTCCAGCCGACGATGCGTCGTGAGTAGACATCGGTGACGAACGCGACGTAGGCGAACCCGCCCCAGGTGGCGACGTAGGTGACATCGCACACCCAGAGCCGCCGCGGCGCGGCGCGGGGGCGGTGAACCGGCGGTTCACCAGATCACCTGGTAGTTCCGCGGTCCTGTCCGAGCGCGTGGTGAACACGCGCTTCGACTTCTTCACGCCTCGAACTCCAGCCAGGCGCATAAGGCGTTCGGTCTGGTCGCGGCCGACCTCCCATCCGTGCCGGCGCATCAGCGCATGCATCTTCCTACGCCCGTAGACACCGTAGTTCTCCGCATGCAACCGGCTGACCTCCGGGACCAGCAGCTCATCCGTCAGCTGCCGCGCCGAGGGCACACGGGCGACCGCGGCGCGGTAGCCGCGGGAGGTAAGGAACCCCTGGACTGCCGGTCGAAGGACGCGGCAGATGAGCTCGACCCCGAAACGCTCTCGATGTTCGTTGATGAACCGGATCATTTCGTCGAGGGGTGGTCGAGCTCCTTCGCGAAAAAGATGCTCGCAGCCTTGAGGATCGGCGGATTCAAGCGGTCAGTGCAACGAGTCCTGTGAGATGAGGCAGTCACTGATCACAGGAGGATCCGGATGCAGGGCAAGCACGGTCATCTCAG
>NZ_AUHE01000025.1 GCF_000423025.1 Gordonia shandongensis DSM 45094 | reverse complement strand
TCGGTGACTACGCGTTCGGTGTGGTCGCGCAGGCGTCCGGCGATTCCGCAGGTCGGGCAGTGTGGATCGGGATCGAGGACGGTGCACCAGATGTGGGTGCGGTCCTGGGCGTCGATGGCGGCGTCGGTGATCGTGACGCCGAGTTCGGTGGTTCGGCAGATCGTGTCGACGACGGCGGAAGTAGGCTTGTGCATGGGTCCTGTGTGTGCGGTGTGGCTGTGTGAGAACTTCCATCTTCGCACCGCAGGACCCGTCTACATGTTGTGGTCACTTCCGCTGCCGACGCACACCGCCTACGCACTCTCAGATCCGAAGAGCCCCTAATCCAGGTCTCCGACCGGACCAGGACGGTTCAGATCGCGTAGGTGATCGCGACTGCCACATGCTCGTCGTGCGCATCCAGACCGGTCTTGAGCCTGGTTTTCTGCTTATCGGTGAGCAACCGGGTCCGGGTCAACAAGGTCCGGCGGATACCGTAGAGCGGATCACCACTGCGGCCCCGATGCCCGCAGGTGTCGGTCTGGACGCGTTGGCGGCACCGGGTGAGTTTTTCGGCGGCCAAGTGGACGACGTGGAAAGGGTCCATGACCGCTCGGGCGTGATCGAGGCTCTCGGCGGTGGCGGTGCGGTAGCCGGAAAAGCCGTCCATCGTCACGACCCGGATGCGGTCACGGAAGGCTTGATCGCGGGCGTCGAGCCAGTTCTTCAGCGCGGCCTTGGATCGGCCGGCGACCATGTCCAACAGCCGGGCCGGCCCGGTGCCGTCAACGACAGGGGTGAGGTCGACCAGTACCGTGACGAAACTCGGATCTCCTTGTCCGCGAACATGTTTCCACTTATGTTCATCGACTCCGAGGATCCGGACCCGGTCGAGACGTTCCGGTGCCGCGGCCAGATTCCGGGCCGCTGACAGGGCGATGGTGTTGACGGTGTCCCAGCCCAATCCGACTGCCGCGGCCACGGCTGTGACGCTCATCTTGTCGACGATCATCCGCCGCAACATCCAGGCCGTGGTGCGGCGGGTGACCTGGGTTCGTGGGGCAACGATGTCATCGATATCGGCCCGGAAAATGCTTTGGTCGCAGGCGGTGCTCTCGCACCGGTAGCGGGGCACCTGCAGGTGCAGGCGGGTGGGGTGGCCCACGATCGGCAGGTCAGCGATCTCGCGGTGCACATGATCACGCAACCGTCCGGCCGCCCCGCAGCCTGGGCACCGATCATCCGGGGCACGGAGTTCGCAGTAGAGGTGGGTGCGGTCCTGCCCGTCGAGGGCTGCGCCGGTGATCGTCACTCCGAGGTCGATGGTGCGGCAAATGGTGTCAGCGATCGCGGTATTCTCGGCCATGGGTCCTGTTGGTGTTCGTGGTGTGGGTGTCAGAACTTTCACCCTGACACCACAGGACCCACCTACCTCGCCACGACTCGCCGCCGGGCCCACCATGCGCAGCCGTCCCGCCCCTACATGTAGTGGTAACCAGAACCGGTTCTACGCACCGTCAAACCGGAAGAGCCGGATAACCTTCGGCCCCACCACATCGGCTCCTGAATCAGACTCCGATGGCCCGAACATGAACGCCCCGACAAAACCACCCGGACTCGAACACCGGTCCGCCCGAAGCGAATGCGCCTTGCGTGTCGTGCATCTGCTGCCGGAGATCACCTGAGAGCAAAGCATGTTCTGGAGGTACCAACTCGCCGAAGCTGCGGACCGCATCGCGGCCGACGCCTCGCGATGGGTGTACCCGCCCCGATGCACAGGCGAAGGGCTCGCTGGTCGACGATCTTGCCAGGTGCTGCGTGGGCTTGGTCGATGGCGCGTTGGCTCTCGGTCAGCCGCCCATAACGATCGGCAATAGTGCCTTGGTTGCGATTGTTCTCAACACAGATTCATCAGTTATGTCGATCGAACTATGTGGGACCAGTGCATACCCGAGAACTACATGGATCAGGACGTCGGCTTTTAGATCGGCATCTCCGGGGGGAATCTCGCCTGAAGCTTGTGCTGAGGCGATCCGACCCGTAACGAACTCATGCCCAAGCTCAAGCGCGCTGGGCGAGCCGCTCGTGAGCGCGCGACGAAAGTCGGATCGATCCACCTCGTCGAGGTCACCGTAGAGCAGCGGATGCGAGGACAGGCTGAGCGCGGACGTCAGTGCGCCGACGATCCGGTCGGGCACGGACGGCGTTTCGTTGAGCGCATGGGCCATCTGCTTCAAGAACTGTCTGACTTCGTGGGTCAGCGCTTGTTGCAGCAGTCCGTCCTTGCTCTCAAAGCGTCGGAAGAGCGTAGCTCTACTCACCCCTGATGCAGTGGCGATGCGATCCATCGTGACCGCACGAACACCGTGGTCCGCGATCACGCGTACGACTGCGGCGAAGACCGCAGCATCATCGTCACTATCGGGGCCGTCCAGGCTCGCCGCAACGACTGCGCGGCCCAGAAGTACGTCAAGGGGTTCTCCAGGGCGAGTCACGATATCAAACCTTGCGTAGCGGAGAGGATTCTGCAACTATACCAAGAGACTACTAGATACATAATCGTCTCACCGTGACGGTTGCGTGCAGCTCTTCGAAAGGATGCGTGTGAGAGAGATACCGGATGACCCGGTCGACCGGGAGCGGTTCGAGCATCGCCTCCATGACGGGCTACTAGCCGCCCACGAGACGGGCTGGGGGCTGTTCGGGCCTACGTCCGTCGTTTGGAAAGTCAACCGATTCGCGTCGGTAAACATCCTCGCGACGTCAATCGGCGGTCACCTTGACGTGGCCCATCCAGCCGTTGCTTGGGGTGTATTTGAACATTCTCGAATTTTTACAAACCCAAAGGAACGATTCGCACAGACATATCTACTGCTAAGTAGGGTTGCATTTGGAACGCCGGAACAAGTCGGCCGGGTCAGCAGCTCCCTCTACTCACGCCACAGTCGAATCGAAGGAATCACCAAGAACGCCGCCGGAAAGTACACGGAGGGGTCGCGATACGCGGCAAACTCGGTTGACGGCCTCCTCTGGGTTCATCTGGTCTACTTCTGGAGCCGATATCTTCTGTATGAGGCAACCGTGGAGAGTCTCACAAAGACAGAGTGGGATCGCTACGTCGATGAAAGCCGCCGATTTGGCGCCTGTTTTGGATTGCCTGACGAGGGCATGCCGAGCACACTCGACGAACTTCAGGTTGCGGTGTCTCGGTACATTTCGAGCGGTGACCTTGCTATGACCCCAGCTGGGAAAGAGATCCTCGAGTACATTGCGACACTGATCCCACGTTGGGCGCGTCCAATATACTACGGATTCGTAGACGAGCTACTACCAACGCAGCTCACAGCGCTCATAGACATTTCCGATCGCGGACTGCAACGACGCGGGATTCGAAATGGTATCCGCATACTTCTCCGAGCATACAATCGATTCGCACCACCCTCTGTTCGGTACGTACCCGCTTTCAACGAAGCAAATTCACGAATCACTCATCGGCCGGTCGGTCCAATCGTGCGCGCGTTCAACCGTGCCCTCTGCGGAAGAGCTGAGGTACTCTCTTGATGAAAGAATCTTTCTGCGCCAGTACCACCACGATCGGAGCACGATAGAGTGACATCATTCATTCATCCCTATTCCGGCAGGCGGTTCCGATTGGGATTGATCAACGTCTTCTTCAGGCTCATGAGAGTAATCGCAGACATCGTTCCTGTACGTGCATCGACAATGGTTGCTGCGAATTGGATACTCGCGACACCTATCGTTCCGCTCTCACGCTCTTCAGTAGTCGACTCTGAGCGAGTAGGAGGAATGCGAGTAGATGTAGTGGTGAACCCCACCGTTCGTTCACCGGAACGAACCATTCTGCATATACATGGTGGCGGCTTCGTGTTCGGATCAACCCGAACGCACCGCCTATTGGCCTCTGAGTTGTCAAAAGCCTGCCGGGCGCGGGTGGTGCTGTTCGACTATCGACTGATGCCCGAGTATTCGGTCTCCTCTGCGATCGCTGACTGCATGAGGGCTTATGAATGGGCGGAGGCTACGTACCCTGATCACCCTCTTGTAGTCTCGGGCGATTCGGCTGGGGGAAACCTCATGCTTTCAGTTCTGAAGCGCTTGGTCTCGGCAGGCCGGACGTTGCCGATGGCAGCTGTTGGACTTTCGGCATGGCTCGATCCAGACTATGTACACGAGAAAGGCGCCCCTCGCGACTCCTTCTTCTCGCTGCGGTTCGCGGATCGAGCCGCGAGTCTCGCGAATCCGCGCGATGAGATATTGCCTTTGCAGAGCATCTCCGCACTTCCGCCCGTCCCGGTACTGCTGCAGTGCGGGGCAGAAGAGCCAGTTTTGACGAGCAACCGCACACTTGTAGACAGTCTCGTCGAGCTAGGGACGCGTGCAGTACTGCAGGCGTGGGAAGGTCAGCCGCATGTTTTCCAGATGCTTGCACCCTTCACGCCCGAGTCGGTATCCGCACTGGCCAATGTCGACGAATTTCTATCGAGTCTTGACATGAGTGTCTCACGCAATCGTCCGAGAAAGAATTTGAACTAGGTAAGGTCTAGCCGTTGATTACACATAGATTAGCGTCCGCCGCTGTACTACTCGTATGCTCACTCCTAGCGGCGAACTGGAATTCGCCAAAAGCCATCGCCGAGACCCCCCACCGAGATCTTCCGATCAACTGGGACCTCGGAGAATCATTTCCGGCCATGCTTCGCACTGTTACCTCCCCGGGCTGGAGCCCACCGGGGGCAAACGACTACAACTGTAAGCTTAATCCTGACCACCCGAATCCTGTTGTTCTCGTCAACGGGACTACAGGTTCCGGGTGGGAATGGATGGCGGGATCACCTTTCCTGAGGAATGAGGGATTCTGCGTATACCATTTCAACTATGGAAATGTCACCACATCTTCACGAATGCCCTTTCAATCCCTCGCTGGTATCCGGAAATCAGCAATGGACCTCAAAGCGGGTGTCGACAGAATTCGGGCTAGAACCGGGGCAGCGCGCGTCGACCTGGTTGGCTGGTCGCAGGGTGGCGGTATGACACCGCACTACTACATAAACTTCCTTGGCGGCTCTAAAGCTGTCGACACCTTGGTCGGGATCGTCCCAGGCAATCACGGGACGTCAGGGAGTAGTTTGATCTACGCACGCGACCTCTTCCCCCCTTTAGGCAAGTTTGGATTCGATCTTCTTAATTCACTTGCCCCCGCATTTCCCCAACAGGCCGAGTATTCGCCACTCGTTGACAAGATCTACCAGAACGGCGACACTCGCCCCGGCGTTCGTTATGTGTCAATTGCGACTCAATATGATCAGATCGTAACTCCATACACAAACGCATTCCTATCTGGTGGGGATTCGAAGAACATCCTTCTCCAGGAGGGATGTAACAAGGACCGCTCTGAACACCTCTCAGTCGTATACAATCGTCGCGCGTGGATGTACGTTTCCAACGAACTACACCGAGTATCGAAATCCCAGAGTGTTCCGTGCATTAGCGTGGACCCCTACTTTCCGAATGTCGGTCGTTAGCCTCGATCTTTCGCCGGAGTGATGTCCAGACCTGAGTCGTTCGAATTGCTTGCGGCGGAGTCGGGTACGGCAGTCGGGTACGAGAGGTTGCCCGGGTGCCGTCGGATGCGGTCGGGTTTCACAGGTCCGGGAGGTGTCTTTCAGTTCGTTCGGATACGTGATGGGTGTGCAGATCAGGTGCTGGTTCGGCAGCGGTCGAGTCGGCTGGTCGCGGCTACGAGGAGGCAGGTGTCGGTTGTGCGGGCGTCGAATCGTAGGCGTCGCTGGCGGGCGTGTCGAGCGATCCGGGCTGCGATCGCGAACAGGCGAAAGGCGCAGTGCCTTCAGGTCGGATGTGCGTGCGTCAGTGCTGGTCAACGCCAGCATTTGCGGCTCTTCGGATTTCAGAGTGCGTGGATGCGGTCAGCGAGCTGGCCGGAGTGCAGCAGGGACCGCAAGATGTAGTGGTTGAGGTTCCGGAAGCCCTGGGCGATCCCGCGTAGGTGTTCGAGGCGTCCGTTGATCGCTTCGACGGGACCGTTGGAGACGCCGACGTCGAAGTACGCGAGGATCTCAGCGCGGCGTGCCCACAGGGTGCGGCCGAGTTGAGCAAGCTCGGCAAGTTCAGCGGGTACTCCCTTCTGTATCCGTTTGAGGACCTTCCACATCAGCTTCTTGCCCTCCCGCCGCTTCGGGTGCTCGTAGGCGGCGATGATCTGCTGATAG
>NZ_AUHE01000024.1 GCF_000423025.1 Gordonia shandongensis DSM 45094 | reverse complement strand
GCTGGAGTTCTACCGTTACCCGGCCGAGCACTGGATTCATCTGCGCACGACCAACCCGATCGAGTCGACCTTCGCCACGGTCCGGTTGCGCACCAAGGTGACCAAGGGCCCCGGCTCACGGGCCGCGGGACTGGCGATGGCCTACAAACTCATCGAAGCCGCACAGACGAAATGGCGGGCCGTCAACGCACCCCACCTCGTCGCTCTCGTCCGGGCCGGCGCTACCTTCAAAAACGGCGAACTCGTCGAACCCGGCACCGTCTCACCCGACCAGCAGGAGGCTGCCTGAAACAACCTCATCCACAGGTCTTGACAATAGCTCCCGGCCGGATGAGCCGATCGAACACCTCGGGATGAACAAAGCGGGGCAATGGTTGTCCGGGTCCGAGCGTGATCATTGCAAGGTCGTCGACCGTGAGCGCAGCCCCGCCGATCGTCGCCCATAATGTTTGCCCGGCGTAGTCGTCAGCGGCGGCGGCGATAACCACAGCGAGGTGATCAGCGGGGGCTGCCATGATGGCGGGTACCTTCCGGATTCCTACCGTCCATCAAACCCAACACGGTTCAGGCATCCTCCTGATGCGGTGGTCGCGGGCGTGACGTCCGCGAGAGCCGCGACGTCTTCGATGATGTGGGCGCAGACGTCGCCGTGTGTGAGCGGCAGAAAGTGACCGGCGCCCGGAACGACGTGGATCCCGCCGTTCTGAGCCGCGTCGGCGAAGCGACGTTCGCCGAGGCGAAAGTGATCGCGGCCGCCGTTGACCAGGGCAGTCCGGCCCGGATACTTGCGTAAGGCGTCCACGGGGTCGAAGGTCGCCAACGACTCTAGGACCGCCGGTACCGCCCCTTGGGCGATGCCGGCGTCGAGGACCGGCTCGGCGATCTCCGCGGGCAGGGCGCGACGCAGTAGTCGACGCATTGACCACGGAGCAGAGTCCGATGTCTTCGCGAGGCCGAGGTCGGCCAGCGCGAATACCCTCAACAGCGCCTTGTTCGGGGTGAGGGTGCACCCGAACCCGACCAGCGCGGCCACCTTCTCGGGGTGACGTGCGGCCGTGTCTGCGGCGACGTACCCACCGAGTGAATGCCCGACGACCACGGCGCGCCCGCCCACTCGGTCGATCGCCGCCGTCACGGCGTCGACGGCGGCGTCGAGGGTGAAGACTTCGCCTCGTCGTGCGCCGTGGCCGGGAAGGTCGGGTGCGATGCTCGTGCGGCTGCTCAGCAGCCGTTGCTGCTGTTGCCAGCACCCGCCGGACAGTCTGATGCCGTGGATCAGCACGACTGGAACGGGATGGTCCATGCTCAACCTCCATATGCAACGGTGCGTTGCAATCATGGATAGCACGCGAATCGCGCAGATTGCAACGGATCGTTGCACAATGGGTATTGTCGAGTGCATGGACAGGACCGGATCACGGCCCCGCAAGGCGGAGGCGATCTACTCGGCGACTCTCGAACTACTCGGGGACCACGGGTACGACGCACTGACCATGGAAGGCATCGCGGCGAAAGCGGGGGTCAACAAGACCACGCTGTACCGCGCCTGGGCGACGAAGGGGGAAGTTCTTGCCGACGCCCTCGTGAATGCGCCCAGTCTGGAGTTCGCCGTTCCAAACACGGGCAGCTTCCGGGGTGACCTCCTCGAGTTCGCTCGCGAAGTCGCCAGACTCCTCGCTGACCCTCGAACACAGCGAATCATCGCCGCAATCGTCGTCGCGATCCCGGGCAGTTCGGCCACCGGCGCAGCTGCGCAAGCCTTCTTCGTCGACCGACTTCAACGCGAACAGGTCATCTTCGAACGAGCTGTGGCGCGCGGCGAATTCCCTGCCGGGTCGGAGCCTGACCCGGCCATGGTGATCGACCTGATCGCCGGCAACATCTGGTTTCACGCACTCGTGCGTGATCTCACCGTCGACGATGCGTACGTCAAGCGGCTCGTCGACGTGGTGGTCGCAGGGGTGACGCACTGACCGCGGGTCGGGAAGCTCAAGGAATGATCCGTGCGTGGTCCTCGCCCGCAGCCGCCGCGCAATGGTAGAGCCTGCGTTCGCCGGAACGCCTGATCAGAGCCGCACTGCTGGCTCATCATCTTCGGACTGATGCCGCAAAGCGGTTGATGTCCTCGGACCATTCGACGGGCTCATCGATCGCGAAGGCGTTCTCGAGATGGCTGAGGATGAACAGCAGCCAGTGCCAGTCTTCGCACTGCAGAGTCACTCGCGTCCGTCGGCTGCCCAATGCTTCAGTCTCCATCGACTGGAAGGCCAGCGCGGCGACGACGTCGTCGACCGAGGCCTCGACCGTCACCACCGCCCTGCGGCTCGAGCGCTTCACCCCTGCCTTGACGAGGCCGAGTGCCGCGTCCGCCGGCATCGGCCGCGGTTCGAATGCTGAGGTGCGCACGCCGAGGCCGTCGATTCGATCCGTGCGAAATACCCGCCAATCATCCTTGTCGAGATCCCACGCGACGAGGTACCAGCGCAAGAGGTGGTGGACCTGGCGATGCGGTTCGACTCGTCGGTGGGTCGTTCGGTCGCCTCGGCGATAGACGAACTCGAGCTCTCGGTGCTCATGGATGGCGGTGGCGATCAGTGCGATGTCGGCGATGTCAACGGTCGGCGCACGCACCGCTTCCGCCTCAACGCTCGCCCTCACCGCCGCCGCGCTCAGCCCCAGGCGCGCCGGCAGGACCTGATCGAGCTTTCCGTATGCCCGCATCATCGCCCCTCCGATACTCCCGGGCTCGCCCGGATCAGCGCCCGCACCCGCTGCCAGCGCGAGCATGATTGCGACGACCTCCTCATCGTCGAACATCAATGGAGGTATCGCGCGGCCGGCGGTGAGCCCGTAGTGGCCACCGGGCCCGGGAGTGCCATCGACTGGATAGCCGTACTCCCGGAGCCGGTCGATATCGCGGCGGACGGTTCGCTCGCTCACACCGAGCCGAGTGACGAGCTCGCCACCGGTGAATCGTCGCTTGGTCTGCAGCAGAGTGAGCAGATCCAGCATTCGTCGAGTCACGTCGGCCATGCCGCCAGTATGTCGCGAAATACGGTCAGGATCCGGCCGGATCTTGTCATACGTTCGGAGCCATGACTGAGCAGGCCATTCGGATCCGACAAGCCGTGACCAACAATCTGGATCATCTGGACCTCGATATCCGCCGCGGTCGCCTGGTCGTCATCGCGGGTGTCTCCGGTTCGGGAAAGTCCTCGCTGGTCTTCGACACCATCGCCGCCGAGGCCGGTGCGGAGCTCAACGAGACCTACCCGCCGTTCACCCGCAATCGGCTGCCGAGGTGGACGCGGCCCGACGTCGGCAGAATCGAGGGACTCTCACCCGTGATCCTCATCGACCAACGACGGCTCGGCGGAAATGCCCGGTCGACCGTCGGCACGATCACCGACACCTGGACCTACCTGCGCCTCCTGTTCTCCCGGTTGAGCGAGCCGCACGTCGGCGAGTCCTCGGCGTTCTCCTTCAACGACCCGTCGGGCATGTGCCCGACCTGTACGGGAATCGGGGAGGTCGTCGCCCCCGAAGTCGAGAAGTTCCTCGACCGCGATCGCTCCCTCGACGAAGGGGCGATCGCCCTGCCTGGCTTCGGGGAGGGCCAGTACTGGTACAAGAAGTATGCGGAGATCGGCGTCTTCGCCGTCGACTCACCACTGCGTGATTGGCCACAGGAGCATATCGACGCCCTTCTCTACGGAGGATCCAGCGTGCAGGCGCTCGGCGTCGAGATGCCGAACGACTACGAAGGAGTGGTCGAGCGCTTCGAACGGATCTACCTGCGGACCTCCGACACTCTCTCCGAACGCAAGCGGAAGACTATCGCCGAATTCACGCACTCGACGACATGTCCAAGCTGTCACGGCGGACGGCTCACGGAGGCTGCCCGCAGTGCCACCGTGGACGGCCGCACCATCGGCGAACTGTCGGGGCTCGAGATCCCCGAACTCCGCGACGTCATCGCCGGTATCGACCGGCCCGAGGTGGGTAGCGTCGTCGCCGCTCTCCTCGAGCGACTCGACGCAATGGTCACCATCGGACTCGGTTACCTCCACCTCGCCCGCGCGACCTCATCGTTGTCCGGCGGAGAGTCCCAGCGCATCAAGGCCGTCAAGCATCTCGGCTCAAGCCTTATCGAAATGCTCTATGTCTTCGACGAGCCGACCGTGGGCCTCCACTCCCACGATGTCGATGCGATGGTCGAGCTCCTCTGCCGCCTCCGCGACCGCGGCAACACCGTCCTCGTCGTCGAACACGATCCCGCCGTGATGGCCCGAGCCGACGAGATCATCGAGATCGGTCCCGGGCCCGGCAACGCGGGAGGTCAACTCGTGTTCCAGGGCACTTACCGCGCTCTACTCGACTCCGATGGACCGACCGGCCAAGCGTTGAAGGCACGAATACCGACTAGGTCGACGCCCAGAAAGCCGGTCGGGTGGGCGACGATCGTGAATGCCAGGACGAACAACCTCCGCGACATCACCGTCGATATTCCCTGCGGGGTGCTCACGGTCCTCACCGGGGTCGCCGGATCCGGGAAGTCGAGTCTCGCGGCCGACCTCGTCGGCCAGCACGGGGCGATCACGATCGATCAGAAGCCGGTTGCGGCGAACCGTCGCTCGACGCCGGTCACCTACGCAGGTATCGCGCAGGCGCTGCGAAAGGTCTTCGCAAGGAACACGGGTGCGCCCGTTGGATTGTTCAGCGCGAACTCGGACGGTGGCTGCACCACCTGTCAGGGGCTGGGCGTCATCTACACGGACCTCGCGTTCATGGACGGGCAGGAGACGACGTGCCAGACGTGCCAGGGAACGAAGTTCACAACTGAAGCGCTCTCCCACACCGTCGACGGGCTGTCCATTGCCGACGTCGAGCACTTGACCGTTAGCGAGGCCATCGCTCGGTTCGATGAGCCGGCGATACGGTCGCGGCTCGTCCACCTCGAGCGGGTTGGACTGGGGTATCTCACGCTCGGACAGCCGCTCAACACGCTGTCGGGAGGTGAGGCGCAACGGGTGAAGATCGCGAAGGAGCTGAGGGACGCACCCGAGCCCAGCATCTACCTTCTCGACGAACCGACGACCGGGCTGCACCTGACCGACATCGCGGGACTCGGGTCGGTGCTCGACGACCTCATCGACAACGGCCACACCGTCGTGGTCATCGAGCACAACCTTGAGGTGATCCGCATGGCCGACTGGCTCATCGACCTCGGCCCGGGGCCTGGCCGCCATGGTGGTCAGGTGCTTTACTCGGGCCTCGTCGACGGCATCGGCGACACCGCGACGGGGCGAGCTCTGCGGAGGAAACCCTAGGGTTAGCCCTGCTGGACGCCATCGACTCGGGCGAGTCTGCAGTCCGGGTACCTAGCCTCGCGCTTTCATCGCCGAATGCATCTGATCTGCTGATTTGATGAAGAAAGGTGCTCTGACCTGCAATAATTGTTGTTGCGAAACTCCAATTACATGCAAGGCGAGGAGCACCTTTCTGGTGAAGAACTCTACCGTGTTCTACCCGCAGATTCAGGCCACCGCCGACGGCGTTGGCATCATCACCCATGGCGGCAGCGTCCTGGCCACCGGCACCGCCGAGATCTCCGGTCTCACCGACGCTCTACGGACTGCGCTCGCGCCGTGGCGTAAACCCCTGGCCACGCACGATCCGGCGAAGATCCTTCTGGACCTGACCACCAGCTTGATCGTCAGCGGTGACTGCCTGGCCGACATCAGCATGATGAATCGGCCTGGCTTTCGTTCCGTTCTTCAAGCAAGGATGGATCATCATGAACAGGAAGTATTCGCCGGAGATGCGTGACCGTGCGCTCAGGATGCTCGCGGAGACGAGACCGTCGCACCCGACGATGATGAGCGCTATCCGGCACGTCGCAGGCCTGCTGGGAATGAGCCCGGAGACGCTGCGTCTGTGGCAGCGCCGTTACGAGGTCGATGCTGGCGTGAAGCCCGGGCTCACCACCGACGCGGCCGCGGAGATCAAGCGGCTGAAGAAGGAGGTTTCGGAGCTGCGGAAGGCGAACGAGATGGCGGATTCAAGCGGTGGGCGCAAGAAGCTCTGCGAGCTTCTCTGATGGTGTCAGATAGCCCAGAGTCTTGCGCGGTCGGCTGTTGAGGCTGTCCTGGATCGCGTCCAACTCCTCGCGGGTGACGGCGCTCAGGTCAGTGCCCTTGGGCAGGTACTGACGCAACAGGCCGTTGGTGTTCTCGTTGCTCCCGCGCTGCCAGGGCGAGTGGGGATCGCAGAAGTAGATCGGGATACCCGTGGCAGTGGTGAACGCCGCGTGCTGCGACATCTCCGCGCCCTGGTCCCAGGTGATCGTTCTGGCCAACGAGGACGGTAGTTTGCTG
>NZ_AUHE01000023.1 GCF_000423025.1 Gordonia shandongensis DSM 45094 | reverse complement strand
GAGGGCCTCATCGACGAAGCGTTCGGCGGTGCACTGCCGCACCCCGGCCACCACCGCGTAGGAGGCGGCGACCTGGCACAGCGGATCGTAGAGCCGCGTGAACACATCACTGTTCCCGTCCCCGGCGGTGTCGGCGGTGGTGTTGGCATCGGCAGCAGCATTCGCCTCGGCGATCCGGTCACTGGCCAGGTCGTAGATCGCCCGATACCGATGCCACAGGACCAGACCGTGGAAGGAGTCGGCGCGAGCGGCGAAGATCATCATCGCCGCATCATCACGCCCAGCATCATCACACCCAGACCCTTCACCGCCCGCGGTGCTCTCAGCGCCTGCACTGCCCTCGATATGCCTGCCGTCCGCTGCCCGGCCGGCCGCTCCTACGGGCCGCGGGAGTCGGATCACCAACTCCTCATCGGTCACCGTCACCGACGGCTCCGCGAGCTCACCGGGCCCACGCAACACCGGACCCGGCCCGGGGTTGCCCGGTCCGGGCGGAAAGATCATCGTCGCGGTCATGGCACCCTCCCCGAAATTCCCGATGACGTTCGCCGTATCTCGAACTCATGTTCGATGATACTCGCGGGGTCCGACAATCCGGATCAGCCGTGGTGCACGGACATCGCACGCCAGCGTCGGTCGACGGCGAACTCGCGGAGCGCCACCGCCACCCCGCAGAACGCGAGGGCGGCGAAGCCGAAGCTGAGCATCCGCGCCGACCCGACGGTGTCCGGCCCGCCGAGCGCCACCAACAGCCCGGCGAGAGCCGATCCGCACGCGTTGGCGATGAGCTGGCTGGTGTTGAGCCCCGCCGACGCCTGCGCCGCCTGCGCATCGTCATCGGTGACCCGCATGCCCGCGGTGAACCAATGCGCCATCGCCATGCCGATCCCGCAGCCGCCGAAGAACAGCACGGCATACCACGACACGATCACGAGGACGGACGGATCGTCACGCTGCAGGATCCCGTACAGAATCAACCCGGTCCCCACGATGATCGGCCCCGCGAGGCGAACCGCCCGGCGCCCTCGATCGCTCTCGATTCCACTCGCCGAGATCGACGCGACCGTCCATCCCCACGAGATCGCGGCACCGAGAAAACCCGCCGCCAACGGCCCCAGGCCGCCGAGGCGCTGCCCGAACAGAGGCAGGAACGTCTCGACCGTCGACACCGCGGCGACCACGAGAATCGCCAGGTAGATCCAGCGCAGCGGCGACGCACCGTGGTAAGTCATCGCCGGCAGCACCCGCGACTCCGCGCGGCGCTCCCACCCGACGAACGCCGCCGCGCCGACCACCGCCGCCGCCATGAGCACCCAGGTGGCCGGACCGGTCACCAGCGACGCCACGCTCACCGCACCCACCGCCGCGGTGAGCAGGGCCAACGACACCCACGGGACACGACCGGCGTCGCCGGCCCCCGCCGTCTGCGCCGGCAACGCACGTGCGGTGATCGCGATGAGGGCCACCGCGAACGCCCCGAGCGCCGCAAACGCGCCGCGCCACAAACCGATCTGCGCGAAGAAGCCGCCGACCACCGGGCCGACGAAGTTCCCCACACCCCACATCGCCGACATCAGCGCGATGGATCGCTGCCACAGGTGCGCGGGCAGCACGAGACGGACCACCGAGAATCCGAGGCCGCCCAACAGTCCGGCGCCGAACCCCTGAAGGGCTCGCCCCACGAGCATCACCGTCATCGTCGGTGATGCCCCGGCGACCGCGGTCCCCACGGTGAACAGAGCGAACGCCAGCATGTAGGCGCGGCGGGCGCCGAACCGTGCCAGCCACCGACTGACCAGCATCGACGAGATGACCGAGACGACGAGGAACACCGTCATCGTCCAGGCGTACAGCTCCTGACCGCCGATGTCGGCCACCGCATTCGGCAGCAGCGACGTCGTCAGGTACACGTTCACCGCGAAGAGCGCGATCCCGCCCGCCATCACCGTCATGGCCGCGCGATGCTCGCGCCCCAGCAGTTCGCCCCAACTACTCATCACTCACAACTATTCACCGTTCACAGCCGTCTCCAGCTCCTGCGTCTCGTAACCGTCGGGCACGCGAGAACCGGTCGGTGCCACGGGGACCACCGACCGGTTCCGGACGACGGTCAGTCGAGGTCGTCGTGTCGGACGAGCTGCCGCGCAGCCTCCGCGACCGACCCCGACAGCGACGGGTACACCGAGAAGGTGTTCGCGACCTCCGAGACCTGCAGTTTGTTCTCCACTGCGAGGGCGATCGGCAGAATCAGCTCGGACGCGTTCGGCGCCACCACCACACCGCCGATGACCACGCCGGTCGCCGGCCGGCAGAAGATCTTGACGAAGCCGCGGCGCAGCCCGCTCATCTTGGCGCGCGGATTCGTCGACAACGGCAGCATCACCGTGCGCGCGGGGTACTCCCCCGCATCGATCGCCTTCTGGGAGACGCCGACGTTGGCGATCTCCGGCCGCGTGAAGATCGCCGACGCCACGGTCTTGAGTCGGATGGGGCTCACCCCCTCGCCGAGCGCGTGATACATCGCGATCCGGCCCTGCATCGCGGCCACCGACGCCAGCGGAAGGACGCCGGTGCAGTCGCCGGCCGCGTACACGCCCGGCACCGACGTCCGCGAGACGCGGTCGACGGTGATGTATCCGCCGCGGTCGGTGGTCACCCCCGCCTCGTCCAGACGCAGTCCGTCGGTGTTGGGCACCGAGCCGACCGTCATCAACACGTGACTGCCCGTGACCTCGTTGCCGTCGGCCAGGCGAACCGTCGCGCTCGTCGCATCGCGCGTCACCTCGTCGGCACGAGCGTGTTTGATGAGCGTGACACCGCGTTCGGAGAAGACGTCCTCGAGGACGCGGGCGGCGTCCTCGTCCTCGTGCGGCAGCACCCGGTCACGACTCGAGACCAGGGTGACCTTGACTCCCAGTTCGGTGTACGCGTGCGCGAACTCGGCGCCGGTGACACCCGAACCCACCACCACGAGATGGTCGGGAAGTTCATCGAGGTCGTACAGCTGACGCCAGGTGAGGATGCGTTCGCCGTCGGGCACCGCGGTCGGCAGGATCCGCGGGGAGGCGCCGGTCGCGATGAGCACGACGTCGGCGGCGAACTCCTCCTCGGTCCCGTCGGGGTGCGTCGCGATCACGGTGTGCGCGCCGACGCCCGGCTGGGTCTCGGCGAGTCGACCGCGCGCCGAGACGATCCGGACGCCCTCGCTGGTGAGGCGCGCGCGAATGTCGGAGGACTGTGCGAACGCCAGATCCTTCACCCGCTGGTGGATGCGCGGAAGGTCGATCGCCGACGAGTCGACGGACACGCGGACGCCCAGGTCCTGCGCACGTCGGACGTCGGTGCGGATTCCGGTCGACGCGATGAACGTCTTCGACGGGACGCAATCCCACAGCACACACGCACCGCCGGCACCGTCGGAGTCGATCATCGTGATGTCGGCGCCGTACGCCGCACCGGCGAGCGCCGCCTCGTACCCGGCCGGCCCGCTCCCGATGATCACGATCTTCGCCACAGTCCACACTCCTCGTCGACGTCCTACGGTCCTGTCCGTTGACAAACCTATCTGCTGCGACCGGGCCGTGCCCGTCGGACCGTGGGTTCTCGCCGCGGGACCAGGTGGTGTTTCCCCGGTGATGCCGACCGAATAGTCTGGGCGGGTGCCGATCTACGCCGCGTACGCCTCCAACATGGATCCCGCTCAGATGCTCGAGCGGGCTCCCCACTCCCCGATGGCGTCGACCGGCTGGCTCCGCGGGTGGCGGCTGACGTTCGCCGGCGACGACCTGGGCTGGGAGGGCGCGCTGGCCACGGTCACCGAAGATCGCGACGATCCGGACGCCATGGTGTTCGTCGTGCTCTACGACGTGACCGGCGAGGACGAGAAGAACCTGGACCGTTGGGAGGGCACCGAGCTCGGGGTCCACCGCAAGATCCGGGCTCGCGTCGAGACCGCCGACGGTCCGGTCCTCGCATGGCTCTACGTGATCGACGGATACGAGGGCGGGCTGCCGTCGGCGCGATATCTCGGGGTGATGGCCGACGCCGCCGAAGTGGCCGGCGCGCCGGCCGACTACGTGGAGCAGCTTCGCCTTCACGAGGCCCGCAATGTGGGTCCCGGCCCCGACGAACCCCTCGACGACGGCTTCTGACTCCCGCGGCTTCTGACTCGCGCGGCTTCTGACTCCCGCCGGTTCCGGCTGGGCGGTCGAATCCGTCGGCCGACGGTCAGTCCAGTTCGCCGCCGAGCACGGCGCCGGCCAGCGTGGCGACGCCGATGCCCAGGGCACGCTCATCGATGTCGAAGTCGGGAGCGTGCAGATCGCATCGGGGTCCCACCCCGCTCCAGACACCCAACCGGGCCATCGCGCCGGGCACGCTCTCCAGATACCACGCGAAGTCCTCGCCGCCGGGCGACTGCGGGGTGTCGACGGCCGCCGCCGGACCGATCGCCTCGACGCTGCGGCGCAGCATCGCGATGCTGGTCTCGTCGTTGACGACCGGCGGGACCCCGCGCACGTAGGTCAGGTCGTAGGTCACGCCCAGCGGGGCGACGAGTTGCCCGATGGTGCTGCGCACCAACGGTTCCAAGTCCTGCCACACATCGCGGTCGCCGGTGCGGACCGTGCCGCGCAGGCGGCCCTCCTGGGGGATCGCGTTCGGGGCGTCGCCGGAGTGCGCCGCACCCCACGCCATCACCGTGCCCGACCGCGGATCGACCCGGCGCGACAGGATGCCGGGCAGCCCGGTGATCACCGTTCCCATCGCGTACACCAGGTCGGCCGTCAGGTGCGGGCGCGACGAGTGTCCGCCGGGGCCCCGCAGGTGGACCTCGACGCGGTCGGCCGCCGAGGTGAGGGCCCCGGCCCGCAACCCGACGGTCCCCGCAGCGAGGTGCGGATCGCAGTGCAACGCGAAGATCCGGGTCAGCCCGTCCATCGCGCCGGCGTCGATCGCATCGAGCGCACCGCCGGGCATCACCTCCTCGGCGGCCTGGAACAGCAGGCGGACGCCGAACGGGAGCTCCCCGCGGTCGGCGGCCTCCGCCAGGAGCAGACCGGCGCCGAGGAGGATCGCCGTGTGCGCATCGTGTCCGCAGGAATGCGAGACCCCCTCCACCCGCGAGGTGAAGGGCAGCCCGGTCTGTTCGGGGACCGGCAGACCGTCGAGATCGCAGCGCAGACCGATGCGCGGCGCATCGACCGGGCCGAAATCGCAGACCACGCCCGTCCCCGTCGGCAGGATCTGCGGGGTCAATCCGGCGGCCGCCAGGATCGCGACCACTTTGGCGGTGGTCGCGTACTCGGCTTTCGACAGTTCGGGCTCGGCGTGGATCTCCCGCCGCCACGTCACCACGCGGTGAAGGTTGTCGGCCAGCCAGGCGTCGATCGCCGGGAGACTCACAGCAGCGAGTCCGGGGTCTTCGCGGCGAGGTCGGCCAGGAGTGCCTGACGCAGTCCGCGCTTGATCGTGCCGAGGTTCTCGCCGGCCAACGGAGCACGCTCGCGGGCCACCTCGCGAGCGCGGTCGAGGAGACGCTCCGACTCCACGGCCTCCTCGACGATGCCCGCGGTGACCGCGTCGGCGCCGCCGTAACGGCGGCTGGTCAGCATCGCCTCCGTGGCGGTCGCGTCGGGGACGCGGGTGCGGATGAGGGCCGCCATCCCGCGCGGGAACGGCATGTTCAGGGCGGCTTCGGGGAGCGACCAGAATCCGCGGTCGGACCGCATGATCCGGTGGTCGGCGCACAACGCGAGCATCGCGCCCGCCCCGAACGCGTGCCCCTGCACCGCGGCGACGGTCGGCACCGCGACGGTCAGCAGTTTCGCGTACAGGGCGTGGACGGCGTCGAGGTACGGCGGCAGCGACGCGCCGGAGAAGATGTAGTCGGTGTCGAGTCCGTTGGTGAAGAACTTCCCGGTCGCGGTGACGATCAGCGGCCGCCCCGCGGCGCCCGCCTCGTCGATGAGCCCGGACACCGTGTCCATCCAGTCGGGCGAGAAACGGTTCTCCGGGTTCGTCTCGTCGAGCTCCATGCCCTCGGTACCCAGGTACAGCTCGGCGACGTCATCGGTGAGAGTCAAGTACGGCATGGCAGAAACCTTAGCGCCGGGCGTCTCCCGAGGAGCAGTCGAGGTCACGACGATTTAAGGTTGGGGCATGGACCCGTCAGTCGATCCGGCTGCGGCAGCCGCCGCAGCAGCAGCCGCCGTCGCCACCGAAACCTCCTGCCCCCGACACGATGTGGCCGTCATTCTCGGGTCGGGCTGGGCACCGGCGGCCGACGCCCTCGGCGCCGCGGACAGCGAGGTGCCGATGACGGCGCTGCCCGGCTTCGCGGCGCCCTCGGCACAGGGCCATGCGGGCACGGTGCGGTCGCTGCGGATCGGCGACACCCGCGTCCTGGTGATGTTGGGACGCGTCCACGCCTACGAGGGGCACCCGCTCGCGCGGGTGGTCCACGCGGTCCGCACGGCGGCCGCGGCCGGCGTCCACACCGCGGTCGTCACCAACGCGGCGGGCGGTATCCGCCCCGATCTGCGAGTCGGCACGCCCGTCCTGATCTCCGACCAGATCAACCTCACCGGGCGGTCGCCGCTCGACGGCGCCCAGTTCGTCGACATGGTCGACGCCTACAGTCCCGCATTGCGGGAGGCGGCACGGCGCGTCGACGCCGGTCTCGTCGACGGCGTCTACGCGGGACTCGCGGGTCCGCAGTACGAGACTCCCGCCGAGATCCGGATGTTGGCCGCGATCGGTGCCGATCTCGTCGGCATGTCGACGGTCCACGAGACCATCGCGGCGCGCGCCGCGGGACTCTCGGTCCTCGGGTTGTCGTTGGTGACGAACGAGGCCGCCGGCATCACCGGCGATCCGCTCGATCACTCCGAGGTGCTCGCGGTCGGCCGTGCATCGGCCGCGCGGATGGGCGGACTGCTCCGCGCGGTGATCGCCGAACTCCCCGCGCGGTGACCGCCATGCTGACGTTCGGCACCGCGGGGTTGCGGGGGCCGGTGCGCGAGGGGCCGGGCGGCATGAACGTCGAGACCGTCACCCGCGCCACCGCCGGTCTGGCGGATTGGCTCGCCGCCAGCGGCGCAGCGGGTGCACCCGTGGTGGTGGGCCGTGACGCCCGGCACGGATCACCGGAGTTCGCCGCCGCGACGCGGGAGGTGTTCGCCGCCCGCGGCTTCGACGTCATCGCACTGCCCGATCCCGGCCCCACCCCGCTGGTGGCGTTCGCCGTTCGACGTCTGCGGGCCGCGGCGGGGGTGATGATCACCGCGTCGCACAACCCGCCGTCCGACAACGGCTACAAGGTCTACCTCGGCGCACTGGGATCGGCGGCCGGCGGATCAGACACCGTCGGGGCCCAGTTGGTGTCGCCGGCAGACAGGGAGATCGAGGCCGCGATCCGTGCCGTGGGGTCGCGGATCGATCGACGTCCGGTGGATCCCGACTCCCGCGCCCGCGACGTCGTCGGGGCGTACCTCGACCGGTTGACCGAGCATTTCGGCGACGCCCCCCGCGGTGGGGTCCGCATCGCGCTGACGGCGATGCACGGGGTGGGCGGCGCCCTGGCGGTGGAGGCGCTGCACCGCAGCGGCTTCGACGACGTGCACGTGGTCGCCGAGCAGTTCCACCCCGATCCGGACTTCCCGACCGTGGCGTTTCCGAACCCGGAGGAGCCGGGGGCCACCGATCTGCTGCTCGCGGTGGCCGACGACGTGGACGCCGACCTCGCGATCGCCCTCGACCCGGACGCCGACCGGTGCGCACTGGGTGTCCGCGACGGCGACGGGATGCGCATGCTCACCGGCGACGAGACCGGTGCGCTGCTGGGTACGTGGCTGCTGTCCCGAACCGCTCCCGTCCACGCGTCCCGGCCGGTGGTGGCGAGTTCGTTGGTGTCGGGCACGCTCCTGCACGAGGCCGCCGGACGGCTCGGCGCCGACGCCCGCCGAACGCTCACCGGGTTCAAGTGGCTCGTCCGTGCGGGCGAACCCCTGGTGTACGCCTACGAGGAGGCTCTGGGGCACTGCGTGGATCCCGATGCGGTCCGCGACAAGGACGGGATCTCCGCTGCCGTCGCCTGCGCCCATCTGGCCGCGCAGTGGGTCGATCACGGTGGGCCGGCCGCGGCGCTCGACGATCTGCAGCGTCGGGTCGGCGTGCATGTGACCGCCCAGCGGGCCCTGCGCCTGGAGCGGCCCGCGGAGATCGCCGCGCTCATGGCGGGATTGCGCGATGCTCCACCCGCCGTGCTCGCGGGCTTCCCGGTACGGGCCACCGACTACGCGATCCGCGACGACGGTCTGCGCACCGACGCCGTGGAGTTCACCGGGCGGCGGGCCGACGGCGTCGCGCTCCGCGTGATCGCCCGTCCCAGCGGTACGGAGGCCAAGCTGAAGTACTACGGACAGCTGACCGTCGAGGTGTCCCGGGGTACCGTCGGCCAGACGCGGGCCGAGCTCACCGGCGTACTCGATGCCGTTCTCGCCGATCTGCCCGCGACCGGAGATCGACAGGAGGGCGACCGGTGAGTGGACAGCAGTTTCCGAGTGGGCACCAGTACTCGGGCGGGCACCAGTATCCCGGCGGACCGCGTCGGCCGTCACCGTGGACGTCGCCTGCCGTGCTGATCGCGGTGATCGCGGGGCTGGTGGTCCTGGGCGGCGGGACGGCCGGTGCCGTCATCTACGTGAACCATTCGAATTCGTCGACGGAGGCCGACTCCTCCGACACCGCGGCCCCGTCCGATGACGGTGACCGGCCGCAACCGGCGCCCGCTCCGGACGACTCGTCCGACCGGCCCCCGATCGACGACTCCCCCGCCCCGAATCCACCGCCTGCCCCGAACCCGCCGGGCCGGACCATTCCGGTGAGCGGCGCCGACGTCCACGGCTTCTCCGGCGGCCCCCGGTGCAACGGCGACGACGTCGCCGTGTTCATCGGCACGACGGGTCGGTCGAAGGTCGTCGTGTGTCAGGTCGGCAGCCAACGCGGCCGCAACTATTACAAGAGCACCGCGGACGGTGACGCGTCCCCCGAGATCCAGTACCCGGCGCGCAGCGGCGACACGTTCGTCGCGACGAACGGCAACACCGACTACATCGTGTCCACCAGCGTCCTGCGGATCCGAGTCGACGGCAAGGTGGTCCAGACCGAGCCGATGGTCCAGTCCTGGGTCGACTGAGCCGGCCGGCTGGACACCGGCTGGGGACTCAGCGCGGCCCGTACTGTCTGTCGCCCGCGTCGCCGAGGCCGGGGACGATGAACTTGTCGTCGTTGAGCCGGTCGTCGACGGCGCCGATGATCAGCCGCAGCCGGTGGCCCGACCGTTCGAGGGCGGCGATGCCCTCGGGGGCGCCCACCACGCAGACGGCCGTGAGGTCGGTGGCACCGCGGCGCGCCAGCAGGTCGAGGGTCGCCACCAGTGATCCGCCGGTGGCGAGCATCGGATCGAGGACGCAGACGCTGACGCCCGTCAGGTCGGCGGGCAGGGAGGCCAGGTATTCGACGGGCTCGGCCGTCTGTTCGTCGCGCGCCATCCCGACCAGGCCGACGCCCGATCCGGGGACGGCGTCGAGGGCGGCGTCGAGCATGCCGAGTCCTGCGCGCAGGACGGGGACGAACAGGGGCGGCGACGTCAGCCGCGTGCCCGGCGCGGAGGCGACCGGCGTCTGGACGGTGGTCGGCTCCTCCTCGGCGTCGGCGCAGGCCTCGTAGACGAGCATCTGCGACAACCGCGCCAGCGCATCGCGGAAGGCGGCATTGGAGGTCGACTCGTCGCGCAGGACGGTGAGCCAGGCGCGGGTGAGCGGGTGATCGACGACGCGGATCGAGAGGTGCGAGTCGGGGGTGGACCGGGTGTCGCTGTCGGGCATGGGGCAATCCTAGGCCGCCTGCGGACACGCCGGTGGGACGCGCCGGAACCGATCGGGAGGCGGCTGCGTCCAACTGATATGAGCACCCACACCGG
>NZ_AUHE01000022.1 GCF_000423025.1 Gordonia shandongensis DSM 45094 | reverse complement strand
CGCAGGGGAGCATGCCGAGTTCGGGGAGCAGCCAGGTGTTGGCGGCCTGCCGGCGGACGGTGATGCCTTCGGGGGTGGTGATCTCGGTCCAGACGGTGCCGTGGGCGTCGGTGATCTGGTCGTCGAGCCAGCCGCGGGTGTGGGTTTTCAGGCCGTGGTGGAAGCGGCATTTGGGGTTGAGGTTGCATGCACACGTCGGCCCACCCGAACCGGGGTCGGTGTGGTTGTATTCGGTGACATGATCCAGATCGCACCGCCACGCGGGCCGATCACAGCCGACCCAGGAGCACGTGCCGAACAGGCCCCGCACCGCCGTGTCTAGGACGGCGGTGGGTCGGTACGGATTGCCGCGCTGCGCGGTCCGGTCCAGGAGCCGACTGAGGTCGAGGTCTCGGGTGACCGCGTCGGGGCGTTTCGCTAGTTCTCGGACGTGGGCGGCGGAGATGGGTCCGTGGCCGTCGAGTATGGCGGGGGTGTCGCTGTTGCCGTCGAGGGTTTCTTGGCGGACCACGACGTGTAGGACGATGCTCGCACACCGGGCGGCCACATCCGCATCGGAGAGCTCAGCGGCACAGTCGGTGCGTTCGCACGCGCAGACGAACGGCACCCCGGTCAGGCGGGCGACGGCCGCATCGGCCCGCAACTCGCCTTTCGTGCGTGGATCGTGCCTGCACACGCCGGCGATGACCGCATCGATGGTGTCTTTGCACAGCACCGCGTCTTCGGTGGAGGTGGTGATGAGCAGTTCGGAGACCGTATCGGTCACCGGCGCGACGAGCACCTTCTTCTGTGCGCGGGTGTCTTCGCGGGTGGTGGTGACCGCGTCGGGGTCGTGTGTGGCCACGATGTGGGCGATGGTGTTCTCCACCCGGCGTGCGGTCAGCCCGCCGATGACCGTGAGGCGGTGGGCAGCTTCGGTGTCGATGAACGCCAGGATGTCGGGGTCGTCGATGAGGGCGGTTTGTTCGATGGCGCGGCGGAACCAGAACGGTGTCAGGACCCCGTCGCGTAGGAGGCGGCCGATGGCGGGGATGCGGTCGAAGCAGGCGAGGGCCTCATCGACGAAGCGTTCGGCGGTGCACTGCCGCACTCCGGCCACCACCGCGTAGGAGGCGGCGACCTGACACAGCGGATCATAAAGCCGAGTGAACACATCGGTGTTCCCGACAGTCTCGGCAGCGGTGTTGGCGTCGGCGGCAGCATTGGCCTCGGCGATCCGGTCGCTGGCCAGGTCGTAGATGGCCCGATACCGGTGCCAGAGGACCAGGCCGTGGAAGGAGTCGGCGCGGGCGGCGAAGAGCATCATCGCCGCATCATCACGCCCAGCAGCCTTCCCGTCCTCGGGGTCCGCTGCCCGGCCCGCTGCTCCCGCGGGTCGGGGGAGTCGGATCACCAACTCCTCATCGGTCACCGTCACCGACGGCTCTGCGAGTTCGCCGGGCCCGCGCAATGCCGGACCGGGACCGGGGTTGCCCGGTCCGGGCGGAAAGATCATCGTCGCGGTCATGGCATCCTCCCCGAAACTCCCGATCACATAGGCCGTGATCTCGAACTCGAACCATCTCGAACTCATGTTCGATGATACTCGCAGGGTCCGACAATCCCGCCTCCGACAATCCCGGCTCCGACGATCTCGGGCCCGAGGAGACCTGCCGACGAGACCTGCCGACGACCCGGCGTCGGCAGACGGTGTCAGCGCATGGTGGGAAACGCAGGCAGGTCGACGGTGTGCAGCCAGTCCTGCCAGATGTCGCCGAGCGGTTCGCGAGTGAACGTCGACGCCAACGCCACGAAATCCTCCGTGGTGACACATCGGTACGCGTACTTCTCGGTCCAGCGACGTATCAGGGCGAAGAAGTCGCCGTCGCCCAACCGGAGGCGAAGCGCGTGCAGGGTGATCGCGCCCCGCTTGTAGACCCAGTCGGAGAACATCTCGTCGGGGCCGGGATCGGCGAGCGTCGTCGGCCCCGGTTCAGCGACCAGCTTGGCATAGTAGTGCCGCGCGCACTCGTCGGCCGACCTCCCGCCGCTGTGCTGGCTCCACAGCCACTCGGCGTAGCAGGCGAAGCCCTCATGGAGCCAGATGTCGCGCCAACGGGCCGCGGTCACGGAGTTGCCGAACCATTGATGGGCCAGCTCGTGCGCCACCAGACGTTCGTGGTCGAGGGTCCCGTCGCAGTGGTTGACGCCGAAGGTGGAGAACCCCTGGGCTTCGAGCGGGATGTCGAGCGGGTCCTCGGTGACCACGGCCGTGTACGCGGGGAACGGATACGGGCCGAACATCTCGGTGAACGCCTCCACCATCTCGACCTGCCTGCCGAAGCCGGCGTCGAAGGCCTCGCCGAGGGCGGCGGGAAGCAGTGCGTGGACGGGAACGTCGCCACCCTCGGCGAGGACGCGGTGCTCGTACTGCCCGATCTGGATCGACGCGAGATAGGTGGCCATCGGCTCCACCTGCTCGTAGACGCGTTCGGTCATCGCGGCACGACGGCGCGTGGAGATCAGCCGACCGTTGGCCAGCGCGAAATACGGACTGTCGGTGGTGATGCGAATCCGGAACGGGGCCTTGGCCTCCGGGTGGTCGTCACATGGGAACCACGACGGGGCCCCGTTCGGTTGATTGGCGCACAGCGCGCCGTTCTCGAGCTCCTCCCAGCCGACGGTGCCCCACCGACTGCGGACGGGTCGCGGATTTCCGCCGTATCGGACCTCGACGGTGAGTGCACCGCCCGCGGGGATCGCATCGGTCGGGGTCACCGCGAGCTTTCCCGACCGATGCGCGTATCGGACACGACGCCCGTTCACCGAGACGCGCTGGACGCGCAAGCTGTCGGCGAGGTCGAGGGAGAACTTGCGCAGCGGTTGATAGGCGGTCGCGGTGACCGTCGCGGTGCCCGCGAGTCGATTGGAGTCGACCCGGTATTCGATGTCGAGGTCGTACCGCGACACCCGATATCCCAGGTTTCCGCTGTCGGGGAGGTACGGATCCAACTCGTGGGAGGCGGCACTGAGCGTCGGCGTGTGCGACGCCTTCTTTGCGAGTCTGCCGGGCAACGGCTGCCTCTCCTTCGATGATGGGTGCGGCCTGTCTGAGCGTACCGTCGCGGTGGTTCGGTCAGCGGTGGCTCAGCGCGGCCACGGTGCGATCGGGTTGCCCTGCCAACGACTGTGCGCGGGTACCTCGTCGCCGCGCATCACCAGCGAGGCCGGGCCGACGGTGGCCGATGCGCCGAGCCCCGACGCCGGCAGCGCCACACAGTGCGGACCGAGGGTGGCGCCGGATGCGAGACGGACCTCGTCGATCGCCATCACCCGGTCGTGGAACAGATGCGTCTGCACCACGCAGCCGCGCTGCACAGTCGCTCCGTCGCCGAGCTCCACGAGGTCGGCTTCGGGCAGCCAGTACGACTCGCACCAGACGCCGCGTCCGATGCGGGCGCCGAGCGCGCGCAACCACAGGGTCAGGACCGGGGTTCCGGCGGCGGCATTCGCGAACCACGGTGCCGCGACGGTCTCGACGAAGGAGTCCGACAACTCGTTGCGCCACACGAAGGAACTCCACAGGGGATGTTCGGAGGCGGAGATCCGGCCGACGACGACCCATTTGGCGGCGACCGCCACCGCGCAGGCCACCGCGCCCGCTGCGAGGAGGACCAGGCCGCTGCATGCGGCGGCGACGACGACACCGTGACGGACGGCGAGGGTCTGGAGTGCGAACAGGACGCCGACGCCGATCGTGAACGACACCATCACGGCGACGAGACGCAACGTCTCGACGACGCCGCGTGCGACGCGCAGTGCGGGCGACGGCGAGAACGTGCGCGCATCGTCGGTCTCGGCGGCACTGCGCCGCAGGCGGACCGGCGGGCTGCCGAGCCAACTGGATCCGCTCTTCGACTTCGTCGGCGCCGACGACAGCACCGCCACCAGCGAGTTCTTGGAGAGTTTGCGCGACGGAGCGACCATCCCCGAATTGCCGAGGAAGGCGCGTTTGCCGACCTTCGCCTCACCGACCCGCATCCAGCCGCCGCCGAGCTCGTACGACGCCATGAGGGTGTCGTCGGCGAGGAACGACCCGTCGCCTACCACCGTGAACTTGGGGATCACCAGGGCCGTGGAGATCTCGGTGCCGGCGCCGATCCGCGCCCCCAGCGCACGGAACCACCACGGGGTCAGCAGGCTCGCGTACAGCGGGAACAGGTAGGTGCGCGCCGAGTCCATGAGGCGTTCGGTGGCCCACACCTGCCACCCGGTCCGTGACCGGACGGGGTAGACGCCGGCGACCATCCCGATCGACAGCAGCCGGACGGCGACGAGGGTGACGACGGCGAAGACCGCGGTCGCGGCGAGCGCGCCGAGCGGTGCGAGTGCGGTGGCACGCACGGCGGCCGTGCCGACGTCGGGGGCCGACAGCGCCCACGATCCGGCCACCGCGAGTCCGGCCGCGAGGGCGAGGATCGGGACGCCCGAGACGACCAGGGCGCTGACGGCGTACACCGGCACCCACCAGAGTCGCTGCGGGGGCCGCGTCGCCGGCCATTCGGGACGCGCCTTGCCGACCTTCGCCGCCGGTGAACCGCCCCACCGCTGCCGGGCCTTCACCGTCCCGGTGACCGCGGATCCCGGGTCGACGATCGCGTCACGACCGATGCGCGCACCGGGGAACAGCACCGAGCGGGCGCCGACGGTGGCACCGGACTTGACCACGATCTCCCCGATGAGCAGGTCGCCGCCGTCGATCCACCACCCGGCCAGATCGACCTCCGGTTCGACGGCGGCGCCGTCGCCCAGTCGCAGCAGCCCGGTGACCGGTGGCAGTGAGTGCAGATCGACCCCGCGGCCGACGGTGGCGCCCAGCGCCCTCGCCAGCGTCGGCATCCACGGCGCTCCCGACAGATTGTGGGCGCCGGAGGCGTGCATGAGACGTTCGGCCAGCCAGAGACGGACGTGGACGGAGCCGCCGCGCGGATACCGGCCCGGGCCGACCCGCGCCAGCAGGATGCGGGCGCCGAGCCCGGCGATCACGAGCCGGCCGAACGGGGTCACGAACACGATGAACGCCGCCGCGAGGGCCCACCAGTTCACCGGGACGAGCCACGGGGCGTCGTAGCCGAGAGCGTCGGCGACCGTCCGCCCGATGTTGTCGGCGACCCCGAGCCAGGTGATCCATTGGATTCCGCTGAGGGTGGCGAGCGGGATCGACGCGATCGTCTGCGCGATCCCGGTGCGCCGGGGGACCGGCGGTACCGGACTCCGGTCGGTGGACGGGATGTTCGGATCGGCGTGCCCGGCCTCCGGGTGGGCGGTGTCGAGGTACTCGGCCAGCGAACCGAGGCGGGGATGGTCGTAGAGGACCGCGACGGTGATGTCCGGATAGCGTTCGCGCAGGGACGTCACGAGTCGGGCCGCGGTCAGCGAGCCGCCGCCCTCGGCGAAGAAGTCGGCGTCCGGGGAGCCGACCGGGGCGCCGAGGACCGCGGTCCACCGTTCGGCCAGCCACGCCTGCGTGCCGTCGAGGTCGGCGGCCGGTGCGTCGGTGCCGGGCAGCGGCCACGGCAGGGCGTCCCGGTCGACCTTTCCCGATGTGCGGGTCGGCAGTTCGTCGACCCGCACGAGCCGGGGGACCATCGCGGCCGGGAGTTCGGCGCGGAGGGCGGCCTGCGCGGCGGCGACGTCGAAGTCCGGATCGGCGGATGCGAGGTAGCCGACGAGGATCGCCGTGCCCGCGGCGGTGGAGCGGACAGCGGTCGCGGCCCCGCCGACGCCGGGCAGATTCTGGAGGGCGGAGTCGATCTCGCCGAGTTCGATGCGGCGGCCGCCGATCTTGACCTGATCGTCGGCGCGGCCGACGAATTCGAGCCCCTCGAGGGTGAGCCGGACCAGATCGCCGCTGCGGTAGGCGCGATCCCAGCCGAGCGACGGCATCGGCGAGTACTTCTCGGCGTCCTTGACCGGATCGAGGTAGCGGGCCAGGCCGACGCCGCCGATCACGAGTTCGCCGGTGTCGCCGACCTCGACGGGTTGCTGGTCGGCGTCGACGACGGCCAGGTCCCAGCCGGCCAGCGGCAGGCCGATGCGGACGGGCCGGCCGCGGTGCATGCGGGCCGCGCACGCCACGACGGTCGCCTCGGTCGGCCCGTAGGTGTTCCACACCTCGCGGTCGTCGGTGGCGAGTCGGTCGGCGAGGTCGGGTGGGCAGGCTTCGCCGCCGAAGATCAGCAGTCGCACCGCCTCGAGCGCTTCGGCAGGCCACAGTGCGGCGAGCGTCGGGACCGTCGAGACGACGCTGATGTCGCGTTTCACGAGCCACGGGCCGAGGTCGGTGCCGGAGCGGACGAGCGCCCGCGGCGCGGGGACCAGGCAGGCGCCGTGGCGCCAGGCCAGCCACATCTCCTCGCAGGAGGCGTCGAAGGCCACCGACAGTCCGGCGAGCACGCGGTCGCCGGGCCGCAGCGGATCGTCGGGAAGGAACAGTGCGGCCTCGGCGTCGACGAACGCCGCGGCATTGCGGTGCGTCACCGCGACACCCTTGGGTCGGCCCGTGGAACCCGACGTGAAGATGATCCAGGCGTCGTCGTCGAGCCGCGCCGGCGACGTGCCGAGCGACTCGCGCGTCCCCGGTTCGGGGTCGGGGTCCGCGACCGGGTGGATGCCGTCCCCGTCGATGATCGCGTCGACGTCCGCCTCGTCGAACACCAGCCGTGCGCGCTCGTCGGGGTCGTCGGCGTCCACCGGCACGTAGGCTGCGCCCGCGTACAGGGTGGCCAGGATCGCGATGTAGAGGTGACGATCGCCCGACGGCATCCGGATGCCGACGCGTGAACCCGGTCGCACCCCGTGATCGGCCAGACGGCCGGCGACCCGCCGGACGAGTGCGATCAGCTCGGAGTAGCTGACGACGCGGTCGCCGTCGTCGACCGCGGGCGCGTCGGGATGCCGCCGCGCGGTGTCGGCGAGGACGTCGCACAGGGTGCGCGGGGCGGGCGCTCGGTCGGAGAGCAGGTAGACCGACGGAATCGGCACGGGCAGTAGACCTCCGGGCGTGACACGGGCTACGCGCCGCGGCGGCACGTCGAGGTCATTGTGCACCAGGTCCGGCGGTCTCGCAGGGCGAGGAACGTAAGGTGGATCACGGTTCGGTCGTGGACGGTTCGGTCGTGGACGGTTCGGCCGATCGCGATGAGTTCGCCACCAGCGACCACCCGACTCGAGGAGAGACGATGGCAGCACCACTGAAGCTCGGATTGAAGGCGTCGGCGGAACAGTTCGACCCGCGCGAACTGGTCGAGGTGGCGGTGATGGCCGAGGAGTTCGGACTCGACTCGGTGACGGTCAGCGACCATTTCCAGCCGTGGCGTCACAACGGCGGTCACGCCCCGTTCTCCCTCGCGTGGATGGCCGCGGTCGGTGAACGCACCTCGCGCGTCCAACTCGGAACGTCGGTGATGACGCCGACGTTCCGCTACAACCCGGCGGTCGTCGCCCAGGCGTTCGCGACCATGGCCTGCCTGTACCCGGATCGGGTGATGCTGGGCGTCGGCACGGGGGAGGCGCTCAACGAGTTCGCCACCGGCTTCACCGGTGAGTGGCCGGAGTTCAAGGAGCGGTTCGCGCGCCTCCGCGAGGCCGTCCGGCTCATGCGTGAGCTGTGGACGGGCGAGAAGGTCGATTTCGAGGGCGACTACTACCGGACCCAGGGCGCCTACATGTACGACATCCCGGAGAAGCCGGTCCCGGTCTACATCGCCGCAGGCGGCCCGGTCGTCGCGCGGTATGCGGGTCGCGCCGGAGACGGTTTCATCTGCACCTCGGGCAAGGGGATGGACCTCTACACCGAGAAGCTCATTCCGGCGGTCCGGGAGGGGGCCGCGAAGAACGAGCGCGAGTTCACCGACATCGACCGGATGATCGAGATCAAGATCTCCTACGACCGCGACCCCGACAGGGCGTTGGAGAACACCCGGTTCTGGGCGCCGCTGTCGTTGACGGCCGAGCAGAAGCACAGCGTCGACAGTTCGGTGGAGATGGAGCGTCTCGCCGACGAACTGCCCATCGAGCAGGTCGCCAAACGGTGGATCGTGGCATCCGATCCGGACGATGCCGTCGAGCAGATCAAGGCTTACATCGACGCCGGACTGAACCATCTGGTCTTCCACAATCCGGGCCACGACCAGCGTCGATTCCTGGAGGCGTTCACCGAAGACGTGGTTCCGCGGCTGCGGTCGATGGCGTGACGGGGGAGGGGGACGACGATGCCGACCAGTCATTCGCACCGGGGGTTCACCGGCGACGACCCGATGGTCCTGAGGCCGGTGTTCAACCGTTCCGGTGAGGCGACCGAGCTTCCCCGGTACGAACTGCCCGAGTCGATGATGCTGCCCGAGACGGCCTATCAGATCGTCCACGACGAGGCGATGCTCGACGGGAATGCGCGACTCAACCTGGCCACCTTCGTCTCCACCTACATGGACGACGAGGCCAAGGCGCTGTACGCCCAGACGGTCGACAAGAACATGATCGACAAGGACGAGTACCCGGCGACGGCGGCGATCGAGGACCGGTGCTGGCGGATGCTCGCGAATCTGTGGCACAACCCCGACGTCGAGCGGGCCGTCGGCACCTCGACGATCGGCTCGTCGGAGGCGTGCATGCTGGGCGGTCTGGCGCTCAAACGGCACTGGCAGACGCGGCGACGGGCGGCGGGGGCGTCGACGCAGACGCCGAACCTGGTGCTGTCGACTGCGGTCCAGGTGTGTTGGGAGAAGTTCTGCAACTACTTCGAGGTGGAACCGCGCTGGGTGCCGGTGAGCCGCGACCATCTCGTCCTCGACGGCCACGATCTCGCCGACTACGTCGACGAGAACACCATCGGCGTGGTCGCGATCATGGGGCAGACGTACACGGGGTTGTACGAGCCGGTGCGCGCGATCGCCGCGGCGCTCGACGACATTCACCAGAAGACGGGCCTGGACGTCAAGATCCACGTCGACGGGGCGTCGGGGGCGATGGTGGCGCCGTTCTGCCAACCGGACCTCGAGTGGGACTTCCGGGTGGAACGGGTGGTCTCGATCAACACCTCGGGGCACAAGTACGGGCTGGTGTATCCGGGAGTCGGCTGGATCGTGTGGCGTGACTCCGCGGCGCTGCCCGAGTCGATGGTCTTCCACGCGAGCTATCTCGGCGGTGACATGCCGACGCTGGCGCTCAACTTCTCACGCCCGGGCGCGCAGGTCCTGCTGCAGTACTACCAGTTCCTCCGGTTGGGGCGCGAAGGGTATCGGGCGGTGCAGCAGGAGTCGCTGACGGTGGCGCAGCACCTGTCGGCGCAGATCGCCCGGATGGGGCCGTTCGAACTGTTGAGTCGCGGGGACACGATCCCGGTGTTCGCGTGGCGTCTGGTCGACGGCCCACGGAACTGGACACTGTACGACCTGCAGGATCGGCTGCGGATGAAGGGTTGGCAGGTGCCCGCCTACCCGATGGCCGACGATCTGGCAGACATGGTGATTCAGCGGATCGTCGTCCGAGCCGGGCTGAGCCGCGATCTGGCGGAGATCCTGTTGCGCGACATCCGTACGGAGGTCGACTTCCTCGAATCGTTGACGGCGCCGATGCCGCGTGCGGCGGACGGATCGCACTTCCACCACTAGACCGCACTTCCACCACTAGACCGCACTTCCGGCTACCGGGGCGGGGGTGTCACTCCGCCGAGGATTCCGGTGGGGGCGCAGTGGTCGTCACTGTCTCGGTGATCGTGGTCGGCTGGGTCCGTGTGACGGTCTTCGTCTCGGTCTTCGTCTCGGTGTCGGTCCGCCGGTCGACGCGGGACCGGGACTCGGTGGCCGTGGTGACCCGCATGCGGACCCGTTCGGTGGTCGAGACCTCCGTGGTGGTGGTCGTCAGGGTGCTGGTGACCGCGGCGGGCGGGGGACCGGAGTTGCGGTGCCGGATGATGAAGAAGCTCACGATGAGCAGGGCCGCCGCGACGCAGGCGATGGCGGCGATGATCCGCCAGCGGCGGACCGCGGCGGCCTCGGCCGCGGTGGTCGCGGTCGCCGTGGTGGCAGCGGTGGGGTCCGACTGAGGAGCGGGGGTGACGGCCATCGCGGGCTGTCCGGCGGGGGCGGTGTGGCCGTCGTAGGCCGTCGGCGATGCGGGGTAGGCCGGGTTCGGCTGCTGGTCGCCCGGTTCCGGTGGAAGCGTGGGGCCGTCGTGGGGCGGCTGAGTCAACGTGCACTCCTCGGATGTCGAGCATGGGCTCCAAGCACAGTACCGCGCAGCCTCGCGCCGGGGCGGTGCACCCGTGATTGCATCGAGCGGATCGCGGGCCACCCGAGAGGCTTGTGATGCACATCACCGAAAAGGGGGTATTGCGGTCCAGTCGACAGGGATCATGTGATGTGCAAGTATGTCAGATGAGTTCGCCTCCTGCTCCCTCCCGGCACGGCGCAACTCCTCGTATCCCCGCGTAGAAGGTCTCCCCGATGACTTCGATTTCCGCGCCGCCTCCCGCTCCCCAGGGCGCCCGTTCCCGGATCTCCCCGCTGGCCACCCGCGTCACCCCGCGCGCCGTCGCGGAATGGGAGGCCCACCTCGGCGCGCCGACCGCGGCGGGCCGCCCCCGCCCCGTGCACTACTCCGGTGCCGCGGGAACTCAGGCATACGGGCACTCCATCGAGGTTCGCGTACCCGAACCCGAGGGCGGATTCAAGCGGTCAGTGCAACGAGTCCTGTGAGATGAGGCAGTCACTGATCACAGGAGGATCCGGATGCAGGGCAAGCACGGTCATCTCAGTCGGGAGCAGAAGCAGCTGGCACTCAGGCTGCATGCGAGGGGTTGGCGGCTGGTCGACATCGCCAAGGAGATCGGCTGCAGCGCGCCGATGGTCGGGATCATGGCCCGCACCGGCAGGCACGCCGACGCCAAGCCGTTCGGCTGGGAGCCACGCCAGGGCTGCCTGACGATTGACGAGCGCGAGCAGATCCTGGTGGGGATCAATCGTGGCGACACCTTCACCGCGATCGCCGAGTAC
>NZ_AUHE01000021.1 GCF_000423025.1 Gordonia shandongensis DSM 45094 | reverse complement strand
CCGATGGCGGGGATGCGGTCGAAGCAGGCGAGGGCCTCATCGACGAAGCGTTCGGCGGTGCACTGCCGCACTCCGGCCACCACCGCGTAGGAGGCGGCGACCTGACACAGCGGATCATAAAGCCGAGTGAACACATCGGTGTTCCCGACAGTCTCGGCAGCGGTGTTGGCGTCGGCGGCAGCATTGGCCTCGGCGATCCGGTCGCTGGCCAGGTCGTAGATGGCCCGATACCGATGCCACAGAACCAGGCCGTGGAAGGAGTCGGCGCGAGCGGCGAAGAGCATCATCGCCGCATCATCACGCCCAGCATCATCACCACCCGCTGCCCGGCCGGCCGCTCCCGCGGGGCGCGGGAGTCGGATCACCAACTCCTCATCGGTCACCGTCACCGACGGCTCCGCCAACTCACCGGGCCCACGCAACACCGGACCCGGCCCGGGGTTGCCCGGTCCGGGCGGAAAGATCATCGTCGCGGTCATGGCGTCCTCCCCGAAACCATCTCGAACTCGAACCGTCTCGAACTCATGTTCGATGATACTCGCGGGGTCTGACAGTCGCGTTCCGGAGGGTGCGGGTCCGCACCAGATGGTTTTGTCGGAGCTCGCCCATAGTCTGCACCCGGCATTGAAGGTTTGAGAGTCGCCGACGCATCGACGGCCCCGCGCGGGCGTGTCGCGGCGGCTGTGACGCGAAAGAGAGGCAGATCACAGTGATCATCGATTGCGGGACGTGCCCGGCCAGGGCGAAGGCATGTGACGACTGCATGATGAATGTCCTCATTGCGCCGTTGACCAGCGGGTACGAGGATGTGGAGTGGGGAAGTGGAGACGTCGACCCGCTGGCGGAGGCCATCGATGTGTTCAGCGCCACGGAATTGATCAGCGTGGACGTCGCTCAAGCGGCTAAACGGGACGTTTCTGCTGGTGAAAGCGAGTCGGACGACCGAATGACGCTGCGGCTCCGCGCGGTGTGATCGCCGCTTCCGTGCCCTCGAGGCCTCGGGTTGGTGGACATCGACGTCAGGGTTTCGTAATCTTTCCGAGACATTCCACTCAGGGACATCCCGGAGCGATCCGTGTGTCTGCGAGTGTCACGCCTAATCGTCCTCACCAAACGGGGGCGAGCCGGGGAACCACTTCTTCCGTGCGGTCGACGAGAGTCGCCGCACGGATCGGGGTGAATCGCACAGCCTGGATCCGCGAGGGTCCGGGGTACGCGTAGGGCCATCTCTTCCGGCCCGAATCCGACAGCTAACCCGGTCGGCGACAGGGAGAACAACAAGGAGTACGTGTTTTCGTGGCCAAGCATCGTTTGGAGCAGCCCGGTACCGGTCGTCGGGCCGCCAAGACCGCAGTCCTCGCAGGCGGCCTCGCCGTCGGAGGGTCGGTGGCCTTCGCAGCTGCTCCCTCGGCAGACGCCGCCCCGGTGACGATCCCGAACATCGGAACCTTCGACATCCCCGGCCTGCCGGACAATGCGGTGCCGAAGCCGAAGCTGAAGGGCAACCTCGACCGCCAGGAGGTGCGCGCAGAGCGTGCCCTCCGTGCCGCTGAGTCGAAGATCGGTTCGCCGTACTCGTACGGTGCCGCCGGCCCCAACGCCTTCGACTGCTCGGGACTGCTCTACTGGTCGTTCAAGCAGGCCGGTAAGACGATCCCGCGCGACAGCTACGGCCAGCTCGGTGGCGGCGCCCCGGTGGCCTCGCTCGCATCGGCCAAGCCGGGCGACATCCTGATCTTCAACGGCGGCGGCCATGCCGGCATCTATGCCGGCAAGGGTGTCTTCGTTCACGCCTCCACCTACGGCGTGCCGGTCAAGCGCGACAAGGTGAAGGCCTGGAACGTCACCGGTATCCGTCGCTACTGACACGACCTGGGCGACCGATGACTGGATGAACTTCCTGCGGGGCGGGTGAGACGCTGCGGCGTCCGCCCGCCCTCACGGGTTTTCGAGGAGACTGGGTGTCGGCGATCACCGGAGACGGGACCGCCGACGGAGACAAGAGGGTTCAGCACCGTGGGTGATTCGATCAGCGCCGAGGCCGCCACGACGGACGGTCGAGTGTCGCGCGCCGTGCCGGGGCGTGGCCTCGCTCGGATCACCGCTGCGATCGCCCTGCTGGTCTCCGCCGTCCTCATCGCGACCCTCCTTCCCGCGACGTCGTTGACAGCGGCGCCGGCGCAGGCCGCCCCGGCGCGGTCGGCGGACCAACTGCTCGCGAAGTACAAGAAGCTGTCGGTGAAGGCGGAACAGTCCGCTGAGGCCATGAACAAGGCCCAGGTCGAATACGACAAACAGCGCAAGATCGTCAAAACCGAGCGCAAGAAGGCTGCGGCGGCCGAGAAGAAGCTCGCCTCGATGAAGTCGAAGATGGACGCTGCGCAGCGGAAGGTCGACGCGCTCGCTCGCGTCAGCTATCGGGGAGCGCGAGTCAACCGCCTCTACGCGATGCTGGTCAGCGACTCGCCGCAGAGTCTTCTGGACAACATGAGCGGGCTGGAGATCGTCTCGCGGCAGGCGGCCGGAGACTTTCGGAGCGTGGTGAACACCGCCAAGGCGACGACTGCGGCCAAGAAGAAGGCCGAGGACACCGCCAAGGCCGCGTCCGCGGCCATCGCAGCGTCGCAGAAGACCCGCGGTCGGCTGCAAGCCGAGCAGGCAGGCCTGCAGGTTCAGGGTGTGCAGATCCGCGCGATCTACGAATCGATGACGGGCAAGCAGCTGGCTGCGCTGCGCGGACCCAAGTACAAGTTCGATCCGAAGTCGGTGCCGAAGGGTACGTCGCCCGCCCTGATCGCGGTGCAGGCCGCGCTGTCGCGGATCGGCGACGAATACGTCTGGGGCGCCACGGGGCCCAAGACCTTCGACTGTTCGGGCCTGATGCTGTGGGCGTACCGACAGGCCGGGGTGACACTTCCGCGGACCAGTGAGGCCCAGCTCGCAGGCGGCAGGCCCGTCGCCCGCGAGGACCTGAAGCCCGGCGACCTGATCATCTACTACCCGGGCGCCACGCACGTCGGAATGTACGTGGGCGACGGCTATGTCGTGCACGCCTCGACGTTCGGCGTTCCGGTGGCTGTCGTACCCGTCGACAAGGCCGGTCCGTACAACTCCGCGCGACGGTACTGAGTGCGGTTCACACGATCGGCCGCGAGCCTCATCGCCGCGGTGTCCCTGATGCTTCCCGTGGCCGCGTGCGGGGCCGGAGACGACGCCGCCGGGGGAGCCTCGGACTCAGCGTCGACGACCCCGCTGAATCCGTACGAGCAGCAGCGCGTGGATGGTGTCACGGCGTTGCTCGACCAGCTGTCCTCGACGCTGCGGACCCGTGATGAGAAGGGCCTCGACGCGCTGCTCGACGGTGCCGCGTCGTCCCGCTTCCGGGACCGACTGCAGACGATCCAGCGGAACCTCAGTGCGCCGACGAAGAAGCTCACGCTGCGCGACTTCGCGTACCGGGTGGCGCCGCAGAAGGGTGCCGAGCGGATGGTCGACGACGACCTGGCCGCTCGACTCGACGACGAGGGAGCCACCGACACGTGGGTGACTCCCGTTGAGCTCGACTACGCGTTGGGCGGGGCCCGGAGCCCGGGGCTCGACGAACCGACGGTCACCCTTCACCAGACGATGACGTTCGCGCGGTACGGCGACGACTGGAAAGTGGTCGGCGACGGCAGTCTGTCTCCCGATCCGTCGCAGGCGGCACGCGATCATCCGAAGGTCGATGAGCTCGGGCCGTGGGCGTTCCCCGGACTCGCGGCGCTCGACGTCCGGACGCTCGGTGGCAGCTCGACCGTGTTGAGCTATCCGGGCGCGGAGGCGGCGGCTTCCCGTGTGCGCAAGGCCCTGCCGAGTGCGGTTCGCGCCGTCACCGAGTTCTGGGGCGAGGATTGGCCGCGCCGGACCGCGGTCATCGCCACGTCGACGGCCGAACAGTTCTCGACGCTGACGGGCACCGACTCGAGCGAGACGACGGTGGCCGCCGCGGCGACCGTGTTCAGCCGGATCGACCGCGAGAAGGACGAGGTGGTGGGTCAACGCATCGTGCTGGCCCCCGCAGCGAGAACGCTGGAGGCGCCGGCCCTCGCGGTGGTCCTGCGTCACGAGCTGACGCATGTGGCGTCGCGACTGGCGACCGCGGAGAACGCCCCCCTGTGGCTCAGCGAGGGCGTCCCGGAGTACGTCGGACGCAAGGGCACCTATCGATCGCTGGTCGAGGCTGCACCCGAACTGGCCGCGGCCGTGGCCGGCGGCGACGTCCCGAAGGCTCTGCCCGCCGACGGCTCGTTCTCGGTCGACTCGGAGGGCGCGCGCGTCGCCTACCAGGCGGCCTGGTCGTTCGCCGCGTATCTGGGGGAGACGGTCGGTGATGAGAAACTCAGGGACATGTACGCGAAGGTGGGCGCCGGCGGCGACACCGACGCCATGAACAAGGCGTTCGCCGACGCCATCGGCCGGGACCGTGCCGCGATGATCGCCGGTTGGCAGAAGTGGCTGCGGAAGCAGGCGCGCTGATGCAGCGCACCCTGCTGGTGACGAACGACTTCCCGCCTCGGCCGGGCGGAATCCAGTCGTATCTGGAGAACCTCATCTCCTTCCTGCCGCCCGAGCAGGTGGTGGTGTACGCCCCGAAGTGGCGTGGCTGCCGGGAGTACGACGCCGCCGCACCGTATCGGATCGTCCGGCATCCGACGAGCCTCATGCTGCCGACGCCGTTCGTGAAGCGGCGGGCGGCGGCACTGGTGCGTGAACACGGCGTTCACACCGTGTGGTTCGGGGCGGCGGCGCCGCTGGCCGTCCTCGGTCCGGCGCTCCGACGGGCCGGAGCGCAACGGATCGTGGCCAGCACGCACGGGCACGAGGTCGGGTGGTCGATGCTGCCCGGGTCGCGGCAGGTCCTGCGCTACATCGGTCGCAATTCGGACGTCATCACCTATGTGAGCAGATACACGAGGGACCGATTCTCGGCGGCGTTCGGTGCGTCCGCGGCACTCGAGTACGTGCCCTGCGGGGTCGACGTGGAACGGTTCGCTCCCGACCCGGCGGCGCGCGAACTGTTGCGCGCCCGCTACGGTCTCGGCGACGCGCCGGTGGTCCTGTGTCTGTCGCGGCTGGTGCCGCGGAAGGGACAGGATGTGCTCATCCGGGCGTGGTCGACCGTTCTCCGGCGCGTGCCCGACGCCCGGCTGGTGATCGTCGGCGGCGGCCCCTACGCGGACACCCTCCACCGCCTCGCGCACGATGCGGGCGTCGCCGACTCGGTGCTGTTCACCGGCGGGGTGCCCGCTGACGAGCTGCCCATGCACCATGCGCTGGCCGACGTGTTCGCGATGCCGACGCGGACTCGCGGGGGAGGCCTCGACGTCGAGGGACTCGGGATCGTCTTCCTCGAGGCGTCCGCGAGCGGGATCCCGGTGATAGCCGGCGACTCGGGCGGTGCGCCGGAGACGGTCCGCGAGAGCGTCACCGGGACCGTCGTCAACGGTCGGGACGTCGCGGAGGTCGCCGACACGGTCGTCGAGTTCCTCTCGTCGGCCCCGATGCGCGAGGCGATGGGGGCCGCGGGTCGTGACTGGGCCGTCGAGAACTGGCAGTGGCGGCAGCAGGCGGCCCGTCTGATGCGACTGCTCTGACGGACCGCCCGGCCGGTTCGGAGGCTACCGGGTCACTTCTGGTAGATCGCGTCGATCTCGTCGCCCCACTTGTCGGCCACGACGTTGCGCTTCACCTTCAGCGTCGGCGTCAGCTCGCCGCTCTCCTCGGTGAAGTCCTCGGGCAGGACACGGAATTTCTTGATCGACTCCGCGTGCGACACGGTCTCGTTGGCGGCGTCGACGGACGTCTGGATCTCGGCCCGCAGATCGGCGTCGTCGGCGAGGTCGGCGACCGTGGCGTCGGCGGGTTTGCCGGCGCGCTGCTTCCACGGACCGAAGGCCTCGTCGTCGATGGTCACGAGGCAGGCGATGAACGGCTTCTGGTCGCCGACCACCACGGCCTGCGACACGAGTGCGTTGCCGCGGATGACGTCCTCCATCTGCGACGGTGAGACGTTCTTGCCTCCGGCGGTGACGATGATCTCCTTCTTGCGGCCGGTGATCCGCAGGTAGCCGTCGTCGTCGAGCGAGCCCAGGTCGCCGGTGTGGAACCAGCCGTCGGTGATGGCGGACGCGGTCGCCTCGTCGTTCTGCCAGTAACCGGTGAAGACGACCTCGCCGGACAGCAGGACCTCGCCGTCGTCGGCGATGCGGACGGCGTTGCCGGGAATGGGACGGCCGACGGTGCCGATCTTGACCTGGCCCGGAGTGTTGACGGCCACGGCAGCGGTGGTCTCGGTGAGCCCGTAACCCTCGTAGACGGGGATGCCGGCGCCGCTGAAGAAGTGGCCGAGGCGCTCGCCGAGCGGGCCGCCGCCGGAGATCGCCAGCTCACATTCGCCGCCGAGGGCGGCCCGGAGCTTGCCGTAGACGAGCTTGTCGAAGACGGTGTGCTTGGCCCGCAGCAGGAGACCGACGTCGCCGGCCTGCTGTGCCGTCGAGTACTCCACGGCGATGTCGGCGGCCAGATCGAAGATCTTGCCCTTGCCGCTGTCGTGGGCGTTCTGGCGTGCCGAGTTGTAGACCTTCTCGAAGACGCGCGGCACCGACAGGATCAACGACGGCTGGAAGACGGCGAACATCGGCACGAGGTTCGGGATGTCGCTGGTGTAGCCGACCTCGACGCCTGCGTCGATGGCGACCAGGTTGATGGCGCGCGCGAACACGTGAGCCATCGGCAGGAACATGAGCAGGCGCTTGCCCTCGCCGAGCAGGGTGTTCAACGAGGTCTGCATGACTCCCTCGATCTCGCCGAGGAGATTGGAGTGGGTGAGCATGCAGCCCTTGGGACGTCCCGTGGTGCCGGAGGTGTAGATCAGCGTCGCCGGATCGGCGGCGCCGAGCGTGCGACGGCGTGCGGCGACGTCGTCGTCGGAGACGTCGGCGCCCCGCTCGGTGAGCAGGTCGATGAGCCCCTGGCCGTCCGGGACGTCGATCTGGAAGACCTGGACGGCGTCGGTGACGGACTCGGCGCGGTCGACGACCGCGCGGTGCTCCGGGCCGGCGACGATGATGGCGGTCGCGCCCGAATCCTCCATGATCCAGTCGATCTGCGAGGACGAGGACGACTCGTAGACCGGGACGGAGACGGCTCCGGCCGACCAGATCGCGAAGTCGAGCAGCGTCCACTCCAGCCGGGTGGGTGAGACGATGGCGATGCGGTCACCGGGCTCGATGCCGGATGCGATGAGCCCCTTGGTCAGGGCGATCACCTGGGCGCCCGCCTCCGCGGCGGTCACCGGCAGCCACCGGTCGCCCTCCTGTCGGCGGAAGACGGTCTGGCTGCCCCGCTTCTCGACGATGTCGAAGAGCACGTCGGACGCGTTCCGCTCCTGCGAGATCTCGAAATGCGCGGGGGCGCGGTACTCGGCCATCAATTACACCTTCCAACACCGAAGAACATCTGCACAGACGTGAATCCGCACGGACCTGAATCGTTGCGGCCACCTTATCGCCCTCGAGGGTGCAGTCCGTATCGCCCCCGAGGGGCAGGTGCCGTATCGCCCCCGAGCGGCCGGTGCCGTAGCGCCCACGAGGCGCCGGTCCCGACCGGTCGGGTTTCCCGGACGGGGCCGGGTATGTGAAGCTAAGACGGTGACGAGCATTCAGGTTGCCGACGAGGTCTTCGTAGCCGCGGCGCCTTCTCTCGCCGGTGCGGTCGTCGGCGACCGGGCACGCTGGCGGCAGTGGTGGCCGGATCTGGTGCTGAAGGTCGTCGAGGACCGCGGTGACCAGGGTGTCCGCTGGACGGTCGACGGGCCGCTGTCGGGCACCATGGAGATCTGGTGCGAGGCGAGTATGGACGGCTTCACCCTGCACTACTACCTGCACGCGGAGCCGACGGGCGACGTGCCCGTCGAGCCGCGGGCGCGCATGGACGCTCTCGCCGAGATGAACCGGGTGCGCAGGATTGCCGGCAAGGACATGTCGTTCCACGTCAAGTGGCTGCTGGAGGGCGACCGGGAGGCCGGCGACCCGGCGGTGCCCGCGTCGGCCGGCACCGCGGAGGAGTAGGGCGATGGCCGATCACACGGAGCAGTCGACAGTCATCGGGGCCGACGTCGCCGACATCATGGCGGTGATCGCCGACTTCGACAACTACCCGGAGTGGGTCACCGCCGCGCGCGAGGTGTCGGTGCTCGACCGTGACGAGCTGGGGCGCGGCGTGCGCGTTCGGTTCGTCCTGGACGCCGGCGTGCTCGCCGACACCTACGAGCTGGCCTACACGTGGGACCAGTCCGGCGCGGGTGTGTCGTGGCGGCTGATCTCCAGCGACCTGCAACGCTCGCAGGAGGGCAGTTACCGATTGGTCCAGCAGGTTCCGGGTTCGACGAAGGTGACGTATTCGCTGGTCGTCGACCTGCAGATCCCGATGATCAGTCAACTGAAGCGTCGCGCCGAGAAGGCCATCATCGAGGCGGCCCTCGGCGAACTCAAGAAGAGGGTCGAAGGCTGATCGATCTAGCGCCCATCCACCTCGTGCTCGGGCCCGGTGGCTCGGGTGCCTCCGTGCTCGCCGCGGCCGCCGCCTGCGGTGGTTCGTCGCCCGATCGGACGTCAGGGCTGCGGATCAGCGACGAGCGGGACACGTTGCTGGTGTCGTTCGACGGGCGCAGTCCGCTGCCGGACCTGCTCGGCGTCCTCCGCGTCCCGGGCGAGCCGGTTCCGGTGACGGCGTCGGTCGATCTGCTGCTCATCGATCCGCTCGAGGTCGTCGAACAGGCGTGGGCCGAGTTCACCGCTGCGCTCACCGCGGTCATCGGCGGTCGGTCGGCGTTGCCGGTCGTCGGCACCCTCGCGTCGGTCGCCCCCGGCGAGTTGACGTCCCTGCCCGGCGCGCAGGAGTTCCTGCTGCTGAGGCGGATCCGCGACGCCGCCACCGAGGGGCGTTGGCGACGCGTCGTGGTCGATCTGTCGGGGGCGGGTGACGCCTTCGCTCTGCTGCGGGCGCCGACCGTGCTGTCGGCGGCGCTCGAACGGCTGTGGCCTCGCCACGTCCGATTGGCTGCGGCGGCGGAGAAGCCGGCCCTGGCCCAGCTGTCGGCCGCCGTCGAAGGCATCGACCGCGACTGCGTCGACGTCGCCGACCTGTTCAGCGACCCGCACGGGGTCGCCGCGCACCTCGTGGTTCCGGCCGATTCGCGCGGCGAACGGGCGGTCGGTGAGATGTCGGCGATCGCCGACCTCACGGCGCTTCCGTTACGGTCCGTCCACGTCAATGCGGGACCGGGAGGACTCGACACCCGCGCTGTCGCCGAGATCGCGCGCCGGGTCGACGGTGTCGTCGTGCAGGAGATCGGCGCGGCGAGCGGCCGCATCGACCGCCTGTCACGGGTACGGCGGGTGGCCGTCGACCTGCCGACGCCGGGTGGCCGTCCGCGGGGCTCGGGTGCGATGACGGTGACGCATGTCGGCGGCGAGGACCTCGACAGCGTGTTCGAACTGGCGTGGCCGCAGGGGCTGCCCGATCCCGCTCGCCTGGCGTTGGGGAGGTCCGGAGACGATCTGCTCGTCACGGTCTCCGGTTTCCGCCATCCGGTGCGGTTGCCGCCGGTACTCCGTCGCTGCACGGTCGGCGGGGCCGACTGGCGTGACGGTCGACTGGTGTTGCGATTCCGGCCGGACCCCGACGTGTGGCCCCAGCGGCCGATGCGCTCCCAGCCGTAGACCGTCCGGCGGCTACAATCACCGCAGTCGTCCACCCCCGTCTGTGAAGGATCCGTCAGCAAGATGACCGAGAACACGAGCGCCGGCGGCGCGGGCGCCGCGGGCGATCCCGTGCAGACGCTTCTCCTCGGTGTCGCGAATCAGATCGATCAGCTCGCCGGACTCATCGCCGGAGCCACCGCATCGGGCGCCACCGGACCGAACGCGGCGTCGCCGATCCCGGATCTCCTCGGCGAAGTGGGAACTCTCGTCAAGGAACTCGGTGATCTGCTCGCCCGGATCATCGCCGCCCTCGTCGCGGTCCTGGAGGCCGTCGCCGATGTGCTCCGCTCGGATCGCGTCGCGACCGACGACGCCCCGAGCCGTTTCGAGACGATCTCGGTGACCGTCACACCCGCGGGACACTGACATGGCGCGGCCCGAGAATCCCGAGCTGACCGTCGGCATCGACATCGGGGGGACCAGCGTCCGGGCCTCGGTGGTCGATCCGCAGGGACGGCTGCTCGACACGCTGCGAACGGCGACGCCGCCGACGTCGGACTCCCTGGAGCACTGTCTGCACCGACTGGTCGCGGAACTGCAGGACCGGTGGGCGGTCGGCGCTGTCGGCGTGGCGATCGCCGGCTTCCTCACCCCCGACCGTCAGGTGGTTCGGTTCGCCCCGCACCTCGCCTGGCGGGAGGCTCCGGTGCCCGCGATCCTCACCGAACGGCTCGGGATCCCGGTCTTCGCCGAACACGACGGGAACGCCGCGGCGGTCGCCGAACTGCACTTCGGTGCGGCCGCGGGCGGTCACAACAGCCTCGTCCTGTCGATCGGCACGGGCATCGGCGCGGGCATGATCATGGACGGCAGGATCTACCGGGGCAGCTTCGGCGTCGCCCCGGAGTTCGGGCATCTGACGGTGGTTCCGGACGGTCGACCGTGCAGCTGCGGGAAACGCGGCTGCTGGGAGAGGTACTGCAGCGGGACGGCACTGGTCGACACCGTGCTCGAACTGCTTGCTTCGCACCACTATCCGCGCAGTGCGTTGGCGGCCGAATCGGAGTCCGACCCGGGGTCGCTCACCGGCCGCCGGGTTGCTGCGGCGGCGGCCGACGGCGATCCGGCGGCGTTGGCGGCGTACGGAGATCTGGCCCGCTGGCTCGGCTACGGGCTCGGGATGATCGCCGACGTCTTCGATCCCGACCTGGTGGTTCTGGCCGGCGGCGTCGGTGCGGCGTCCGGACTGTTCCTCGACGATGCGCGCGAACACTATGCGGCGGCCATCACCGGCAGCGGGCACCGCAGTCTGGCGCGGATCCGCGGCACCCAGCTGGGGGAGTCGGCCGGGGTGATCGGGGCGGCACAGGTCGCACGGCAGGGACTCGCCGCACGTGCGGCGGGCAGCCAGTAGAGTTGCACCCGACGCGTTTTCGCACAGGAGTGACCGTGAGCACGGTCGTCGGCAGCAGGGCAGGAGATCTCCATGTGGTACTACCTCTTCAAATACGTGTTCATGGGCCCGGGTCTGCGTCTGATGGGACGGCCGCGCATCGAGGGCCTCGAGAACATCCCCGATGACGGACACGCGTTGATCGCGTCGAACCACCTCGCGGTCGTCGACAGCTTCTATCTGCCGCTCATGGTGCCGCGCCGGATCTTCTTCCTCGCCAAGAGCGAATACTTCACCGGGACCGGTCTCAAAGGGCGCTTCCAGCGCTGGTTCTTCAGCACCTCGGGGCAGATCCCCATCGACCGCAGCGGTGCCGACGCCGCAGCGGGCGCTCTGAAGGCCGGGAGGCGAGTCCTGGACGACGGCGGTCTGCTCTGCCTCTACCCGGAGGGCACGCGGTCGCCGGACGGTCGTCTCTACAAGGGGAAGACCGGACTGGCTCGGATGGCCTTGGAGACCGGGTCGCCGGTCATCCCGGTCGCCATGGTCGGCACCGATCGGATCAACCCGCCCGGCACCGTGCTGCCGCGGCCCACGCGGATCACCGTGCGCGTCGGTGAACCCCTCGACTTCTCGCGTTACGAGGGGATGGCGGGCAATCGCTTCATCGAACGCGCGGTGACCGATGAGATCATGTACGCCCTGATGCGGCTCGGCGGTCAGCAGTACGTCGACGTGTACGCCGCGAGCCTCAAGAACTCCGACGGGACGGTCAAGGACGTTCCGTCGAGTCCGTCCGGTCCGGGCGCGAAGCCGGCGGCCTGACGGCGTCGCTCGCGGCGGCGACGGTGCGGTGACAGGGCAGCAGCCAGAACGCGACGAGCAGGCCGAGTCCCCACAGCGTGTACGCGTTGCCGACGACGTGCTGCCACGGCTCCCACCCGTGTTGGATGGGCGGCAGGAGCTGGAACGGTCCGACGGCGAAGATCCCGGTTCCCGCGGCGGCCAGCGTGTAGTACACGATGCGGTGGCCGGTCGTGCCGCCGCGATACCCGAGCACCAGGCAGGTGAGGACGGCGGGCACGCACCACACCCAGTGGTGCGCCCACGTGGTCGGCGAGACGAGCAGCCCCCAGATCGCTATCGACAGCGTGACGATCATCGCCGGGACGCGTCCCGCCGTCGACCCGGGACGCAGGGCGCGCACCGGATCCGCGGCGCGGACGGCGGCGACTGCGACACCGGCGGCGACGAGTGAGCTCGCGATCCACATGACGGTCGCGGCCGAGCCGGTGTCGCCGAAGACGCGAAGCCATGCGGCGTTGAGGTTCTGGTTGATGCGGCCCTCGGGTTCACCGATCCGGCCGGTGTGGAACAGGGTGTCGGTCCAGTAGGTGACGGAGTCCGCGGGCATCCAGATCCAGCCCAGGAGCGCGGCGACGGCGAATGCGGCGATCCCGGTGGCGAAGGCCCGCAGGCGTCGGCCCAGCAGGAACACCCCGAGAAAGACCAGCGGGGTCAGCTTGACGGCTGCGGCGATCCCGATGAGGACGCCCTGGTATCGCGTGTGGCGCAACCGATTGAGGAGGAAGACGTCGGCGACGATCATCGCCATGAGCACCATGTTGATCTGACCGAAGCCGAGGGTCATCCAGAACGGGTTGAACCAGATGCTCGCGGTCGAGATCACGACGGCGATCGCAGTCCGGTTGTCGGTCGACCCGACGTCGAGCACTGTCAGACAGGCGCGGGTGACCATCACCAGGAGGGCGGCGGTCACCACGGAGATGCCGACGCTGGCCACCGGAAGCGGGATCTCGCCGAGCGGGGTGAACAGCAGCGCCGCGAACGGCGGATAGGTGAACGGCAGCCAGATGCCGTCCTGCGTGAACGGCATCGACCCGTCGGCGTACAGGCTCAACCCCTGATGCCAGATCTGCCCGCCGATCCGGTAGACGTCCATGTCGAACCGGGTGCGTGTGCCGAAGCTGGACGTGAAGGGCACGCCGAAGATCTGCAGGGTCGCCGAGACGAGGAAGATCGCGGAGATCGCGATGCGTGTCGCGACGCTCGGACGCCACCGCGTGAGGGCCGAGGCGAGACGTCCGAGACCGGGGGCGAAGGACATGCTCCCCAGTATCACCCGCCGTCCGTGGATAATCAGAACCCGTGCGCTACTTCTACGACACCGAGTTCATCGAGGACGGGACGACCATCGAGTTGGTGTCCATCGGGGTGGTCGGCGAGGACGGGCGTGAGTTCTACGCCGTCTCGACCGACTTCGATCCCGCGCGAGCCGGCCAGTGGGTGCGAGCCAACGTCCTCGACAAGCTGCCCTCGCCGGCCGACCGAGCGTGGCGGAGCCGCCGTGCGATTCGGGAGAACCTCTTCGACTTCCTCACCGAACCCGACGACGACGTCGAACTGTGGGCCTGGGTGGGGGCGTACGACCACGTGGTGCTGTGTCAGCTGTGGGGGTCGATGACCGAGCTGCCGCGTGAGATGCCGCGATTCACGCGCGAACTGAAACAGCACTGGGAGTGCGCGGGACGCCCCGAGCTCCCACCGGTCCCGCGTGACGCGCACGACGCGCTCGCCGACGCGCGTCACAACCTCGCGAAGTGGCGGGCCATCGAGGCCGCAGCGGGTCGGTGAGGGCCGTCACGGCCGTCGACGTGAGCGGCGCGATAGTCTGGTAGCCGTGGTGAACTGGACCGTGGACGTGCCCATCGACGAACTGCCCGAACTCCCGCCGCTGCCGGGACGGCTCGCCGACGAATTCGACGACATGCTGTCGCGCCCCGCGCTGCAGCAGCCGAATTGGCCGGCGCAGGAGGCGCGGAAGATGCGCACCGTCCTGGAGAGCGTGCCGCCGATCTGCATGCCGTCGGAGGTGGAGCAGCTGGCCGGACAACTGGCCGAGGTGGCGCACGGCCGGGCCTTCCTGCTCCAGGGTGGTGACTGCGCCGAGACCTTCACAGCCAACACCGAGCCGCACATCAAGGGCAACATCCGCACCCTCCTGCAGATGGCCGTCGTTCTGACCTACGGCGCGAGCCTCCCGGTCGTCAAGGTGGCCCGGATCGCGGGTCAGTACGCGAAGCCGCGGTCCTCGGACACGGACGCTCTCGGCCTGCTGTCCTACCGCGGCGACATGGTCAACGGACTGGACGCCACCGAGGCCGCCCGCGTCCACGACCCGTCACGGCTGGTGCGCGCATACGCCAATGCGGCCGCCGCGATGAACCTGGTGCGGTCGTTGACCGGTTCGGAAGCGCGTCTGGCCCATGTGCACAACTGGAACCGCGAGTTCGTCCGGACGTCGCCCGCGGGAGCTCGGTACGAGGCCCTCGCCGCCGAGATCGACCGCGGCCTTCGCTTCATGGATGCGTGCGGGGTCACCGACTCGAGCCTCGAGTCGGCGTCGATCTTCGCCTCCCACGAGGCACTGGTGATGGACTACGAGCGGGCGATGCTCCGCCTCGCCGACGACCCGCGGGGCGGCGACGACAAGGTGCTCTACGATCTGTCGGCTCACTTCCTGTGGATCGGTGAGCGGACGCGGCAGATCGATGGCGCCCACGTGGCGCTCGCCAAGCTGATCAGCAATCCCATCGGAATGAAGATCGGCCCCACGACGACGCCCGAGCAGGCCGTCGAGTACGTCGAGGCGCTCGACCCAGACAACCGGCCGGGCCGGCTCACGCTGGTCTCACGGATGGGTAACGGTCAGGTCCGCGAGGTGCTGCCGGCGATCGTCCAGGCGGTCGAGGAGACCGGCCACAAGGTGATCTGGCAGTGCGACCCGATGCACGGGAACACCCACACGTCGTCGAGCGGATTCAAGACCCGGCATTTCGACCGCGTCGTCGACGAGGTGCAGGGCTTCTTCGAGGTGCACCGTGCGCTCGGCACACACCCGGGCGGCATCCACATCGAGCTGACCGGTGAGGACGTCACGGAGTGCCTCGGCGGTGCTCAGGACATCTCCGATCTCGACCTCAGCGGTCGGTACGAGACGGCGTGCGATCCGCGGCTGAACACCCAGCAGTCGTTGGAGCTCTCGTTCCTCGTCGCGGAGATGCTGCGCGGCTGACCGGTCCGGTACCGCGTGGCTCGTGGCGACGTCAGGCGAGGTAGTCGCCGACGGCCCACCCGACGGCGCCGAGCGCGACCGCTACCACGATCACCAGCGACACCCAGATCACCGCTGCCGCAGTGCTTCCCGAGGCGACCGGCGCATCGTGGACCGGAGGCCCGGCGTCCGTTCGGGTGAACTCTCCGAGCGCCGCGAAGGTCTCGTCGTCGGCCGGGTCGTCGACGGGGCCGACATCGCCGTAGTCGTCCGCGTACTCATCGGCGTGATCATTCGCGTACGGGTCTGCCGAATCGTCCGCCGGATCCCCGAATTCGGTGGTTCCGCGCGCCGGCACGTGGACGGGCCGCACCGGGCGGGCGATCGCGGCGGTGACACGTTCGGCGGCGCGATGCGGTGCGGGCACCGTGAACGCCGGGAGGCGGAGATCGTCGGCGGCGTCGAGGATCGCATGCTGCATCTCGAAGCCGTCGCGGAAGCGGTCGCCGCGCCGACGTTCGGTGGCCCGCAGGACGATCTCGTCGAACTGCTCGGGGACCCCCTCGATCAGGTCGCCGGGCGCCGGGACGTCGTAGGTGAGGCGCTGGTACGCCAACGCGAGCGGAGTGGAGCCGCTGAAGGGCTGTCGCCCGGTCAACAACTCGAACAGCAGGACGCCCGCGGAGAAGACGTCGCTGCGCGCGTCGATGTCGGTCGAGTCGACCTGTTCGGGCGACAGATACGCGGCCGTGCCGAGAATGACGCTGGCCGACGTGACACCGGCCTCGGCGACGGCGCGCACCAGACCGAAGTCGGCGACCTTGATGTCGCCGTCGTCCGACACGAGCACGTTCTCCGGCTTCACGTCTCGGTGCACCAGCCCCGCACGGTGGGCGGTGCCGAGACCGCCCAGCATGGGGATGGCGACCGAGGCGACCGCATGCGGCGGCATGGGGCCGCGTTCGCGCAGGAGTTCGCGGAGACTGCCGCCGCGAACCAACTCCATGACCAGGAAGGCGATGTCACCGTCGATGCTCTGGTCGTAGACGGCGACGAGGCCGGGATGGTTCAAACCGGCCACGGCGCGCGCCTCGAACTCGAAGCGGCGGAGGAACTGGGGGTCGCCGACATAACGCGAGTCCATGACCTTGACGGCGACTCGCCGGTGCAGGCGCAGATCGGTGCCGACATACACTGCGGACATGCCGCCGCGCGCGATCGGCGCGTCGATGCGGTACCGCCGCTCCAGGACGCGGCCGAGCAGCGGATCGTCAGGGGTCGTCACGGTGACCGAATCTACCCGCTGGATGCGAATCGACCGTGGAGGCCGCGCGGGGTCGCGGTAGGGTGATCGGCGTGGGTTCACTTCCGCTTTCGATCGACATCCTCCCCGCCGACGTTCCGGTTCTCGACCTGGACGAGGCCGCCGCGCGGCTCGGCGTCTCCGGGAACCGGCTGCGCACGCTGATCCGCGACCACAACCTCCTCGCGGCCTCACGCGACGGGATCCCGGTGATCCCCGAGGCGTTCTTCGGCGAGCGGGGACTCGCCAAGCATGTCGAGGGTCTCGTCACGATGCTCCTCGACGGCGGCTACACCCGCGACGAGGCGATGCAGTGGCTCTTCACCGAACAGGAGGACCTGGGACTGCGTCCGGCGGACGCCCTGCACACCCATTCGGCGCGCGAGGTGATCCGCCGGGCTCATGCGCAGGCCTTCTGAATCGCCGTTCGACTCACCTCGGCGCGGGGCGGCGCAGGCACGCGAGCGTCGCATCGACGACCCGGCGACTCGTCGGAACCACCGCGCGTCCGGCGAACACGTCGCAGTCGCGTCGCTCGATCTCGTCGAGGATCCGCGCATACGAGACGGCGGCCGCGCGGATCGCGGGTCGGCTCACGCCGGGCAGCCGATCGGCGGCGGGAACCGCGCGCCGGTATTGATCGCGGTTCACGGCGATCAGGTGTGCCACCGCCCGACGAACCCCGGGTGTGGCACGACCCGCCGCAGCGCAGCCGCGGAGGACCGTTTCATCGACGTCGAACGCCGCGAGCTGATCGGCCGGCAGATAGATGCGGTCGCGTGCGAGATCCTCGGCGACGTCGCGCAGGAAATTCGTGAGCTGGAACGCCTCGCCGAGAAGCGCCGCCCCCGCCGCCGTTCGCCGGTCGGCGGGATCGGCGCCGAGGACGGGCAGCAGTTGCAGACCGATCACCGCGGCCGACCCGTAGGTGTACTCCGCAAGCTCGTCGAGCGTGGCGAAGCGCGACCGGTGCAGGGGATGCCCGGGGAGATCCATCCGCATCGATCGACCGAAGGCGTCGAACGTCGACGCATCGATCCCGAAGCGTCGCACAGCGTCGGCGAGCGCCGCGAGAACGTCGGCCACCTCGGGTTCGACACGACCCCGCCCCCGCGAGGCGAGGGCGTCGCAGCGCGCATCGTCGAGGTCGTCCAGAGCGGTGATCGCGACGGTGGCCGGCAGCCCGCCGTCGACGATGTCGTCGGCGATGCGGGCGTAGGCGTACAGCGCGTGCACAGCGCGTCGAGCGTCGTGGCGGAGGAGCCGCGACGCCAGATGATAGGTACGGCCGGATCGGGCGGCGATCCGGGCGGCGACCCGGTAGCCGCGGTCGGCGGCGGGAGCCACGCGAGTGCGGGAAGCCACGGGAGGGCGAGCGATCATGGCGTCAGCCGCGAACCAGCAGAGACCACAGCGACCGGAGTCGAAGCGGATCGCGGCGGCGGAGGGACACCGCGGCGAGGACCGAGAGGGCCAACGCCATCGCCGACTCGAGGGGCTTGTAGAACAGGATCGAATCGTCGGGCTGGAAGGTGATGAGGAAGAAGACGCTCACCCCGACGACCCACTGCCTGGCCCACATCGGCAGGGTGAACGCGACCGCGATGCACGCGACCCACGTGTAGTACCAGGGGAGCGTCGACGGCTCCAGCAGGAGCAGCGCGAACATGGCCCACGCCATCGCCGCCGTGGCCGCGCGCTCCCCGCCGCGACTGCGCCACCACAGCGTCACCAGGATCACGGCGAGCGCCAGCGAACCGAGGAACCGGGTCACGACGAGCACTTCCTGCAGATTCCACACGGTCAGCGGCGCGACCGCATACGTCACGACGTGCCCGACGGCTATCGGGATCGTGAACGGATTGATGATGCGGGAGGCATACGAGAGGCCGTTGATCCACCCGACGCCGAGCCCGAGCGTCAGGGTGAACCCGCCGAACACGGCAGCGGGGATGCCGGCCGTCGCGACGAACAGCCGGACACGCTCGGCGAACCCGACGGGCTCCGCGGCGTCCGGCGACTCCGTCCGCCGGGCCGTGCGACGGTGGTCGATCCAGATCCACAGGACGAACGGGATCGCGATGGCCGCGGTGATCTTCACCGACGCCGCCACGCCGAGGACAAGGAGTCCCACGACGTGGCGGCCGTCGAGCACCAGCGCCACACCCGCTGCCAGGAGACCCATCATGAGCAGTTCCAGGTGGGGGCCGGCCACCAGGTGCACCAGCAGCATCGGATTCACCAAGACCAGCCACAGTCCCAGCCGCCGGCTCGCCCCGAAATGCGCGGCGATCCTCGGCACCGCCCACATGGTCAGCAGCAGTCCGGGGAGCAGCACCAGCCGGACCAGGAAGACGCCGGCGAACACGTTGTCGCCCGCGATGCCGACGACCCCGCGCATGAGGAGCATGAACGCCGGACTGTACGGCGAGGTCGTCGGAGCCCAGATCTGCGCCATCGAGTCGACGATCGGTCCCGGATTGTGCGCCGGGCCGTCGGTGTAGGGGTCGAACCCGTGCTGGAGGACGGCCGCCTGACCGAGATAGGCGTAAACGTCACGGCTGAACGTCGGCACTGCGAACATCAGCGGGACGGTCCATGCGCCGATCGTCGTGAGTGTGGCGCGAAGACTCATCCGCCGATGGTCACGGCCGATCCGCACCCATGCGATCACCATGAGCGCGATCCCCAGCCAGAAGGCGAACCCCGACAGCGTCTTGCCGTATCCGTACGTCATGGGCGCCAAGCCGAGGCCTTCGAGCGTCGCATCGTTCCGGGGGACGTCGGCGAGCCCGTAACTGCCCGCGAAGACCAGCAGGGAGCCGACCAGGCCGAGGAGCGCGTCCGGATACCGGCGCACCACAGAGAGGACGGACCCCGCCCTGAGACGAGATGATGCCGACGTCGGTGCGGACGCAGAAGTCGGTGGGGACGCAGCGTTCATGATCGTCCGCCCGCCGTCGAGTGGCCGGCGAGGTACTCGGAGACCCGGTCGGCGGCAAGACCCCCGGACAGCAGGGTCGGCGGGATGCCGACGCCGGGCACGGTGGCGCTCCCCGCGATCGCCAGATTCCCGGTTCCCGGCCACAGGTTGGGGGTGCGCAGCGGCCCCGTCTGAGCGATGGTGTGCGCCGCGGAGAACGGCGTCCCCGCGGGCAGACCGTCACGGAGCCACGACAGCGGATGGTCGATCCGCAGTACCCGCAGGTCGGCGAGACCGGGGTAGCCGCGCTCCTCGAGCACACCGAGGAATTCGGCGGCATACGGTTCGGCGAGCCGATCCCAGGGAAGGTCGGCCGACACCAGGTTCGGTGTCGGCGCCAACACGGAGATCGACTCGAGCCCGTCGACGGCGAAAGCAGCCGGATCCGAGACGGCCGCGCGGGTGATGAGGAACGAGCCGTCCCGCATCGGCCGTCCGCGGCGCGCGGTGAGATCTCGGAAGGTCTCCGCCCAGGCGGCGCCGAAGTCGAGCATGTGATGGCCGCTGCGCCAACGATCGGCCGCACCCGCCGGCAGCAGTCCGTGCACGACCACGGCGCTCGGGGAGTAGCGGAGCCTGCGCCGCCGGGCGCCGGACTCCCGCAGCAGGTCGGCGACCCGGTCTCGCTCGAGAGTCGCGACGACGGCGTCGGCGGCGACGGTCTGGTCGCCGACCATCACCCCGGAGACCGAGCCGTCCACGCGGCGCAGGATGCGGTCGACACGCGTCCCGTACTCGATCCGGACACCGGCGTCTCCGAGTGCGTCGGCCAACACTCGGCCGATGCGTCCCATCCCGCCCTCGGGCGCCCAGATGCCGCGCCCGATGTCCATGTCCGCGATGATCCCGTAGATCGCGCGGGCACGCGTCGGCGGCACTCCGGCGTAGAGGGCCTGGAAGGTGAACGCCCGCTCCAGGCGCGGGTCGTCGACGAATCGGCCGACGGCTCCGGCGAGTCCACGCAACGCGCCGAGGCGGACCAGCCGCGCTGCGGCCGACCGGGTCGACGGGCCGGCGAGATCCCGCAGCCCCGAATAGTTGCGGTTGAGGAAGACGTCGTATTCGGCCTCGTACACGTTCCGCAGCCAGTCCAGGAGCGCCCGCGTGCCGTCGGCCTGCCGGTCGCCGTATTCGGCGGCGACGACGTCGGCGAGTCGGGACGCGTCGTGGGGGACCGCCAGCGACGTCCCGTCGGCGTGATTCATCACGTACCCCGGGTCGACGGGCGACAGGGCGAGCCGCCGCCACGCCTGCGCCTCGGGGACGCCCAGTTCGCCGAGGACGTCGACGACGAGGCCGGGCATCGTGAGCACGGTGGCGCCCGTGTCGAACCGGTGGCCGTCGAGGGTCTCGGTGCGGACCATGCCTCCCGGAACGTCGGCCGCCTCGAAGATCGTCACGGTGTGACCGGCGGCGCGGAGCCGTGCCGCGGCGGTCAACCCGGCCAGACCTGCGCCGATGACGACGACGGTGGCGTCGCGGGCCATCGGTTCAGCTCTCCCGGTGAGTGATGCGGCGGGCGAGGGAGACCAGATCGGCGCGGGCACCGTCGGCGACGTCGAGGTCGTCGACGGCCGTCAATGCGGCCGACAGGCGGTCGTCGACCTGACGTTCGACGGCGTCGAGCGCCCCGGACTCGACGAGCACGTTCCGGGCGGCGGTCACCTCGGCGTCGTCGAGGTCGCGGCCGACGCTCGACCTCAGCAGTCGCGCACCCTCGGGTGACGCCAGACGCAGGCCCTCGGCGAGCAGCGCGGTTCGCTTGCCCTCGATCAGGTCGTCGCCGGACGGTTTCCCGGTGAGCTCGGGGTCGCCGAAGACGCCGAGGACGTCGTCGCGCAACTGAAACGCGACGCCGAGATCGAGGCCGATGCCGTGCAGCGCCTCCGACAGCTCGGACCCGGCGCCGGCGAGCGCCGCGCCGAGCTGGAGGGGACGCGCCACCGTGTAGGCGGCGGTCTTGTACTCCATGACCCGGTACGCGGCGGTGATCGACTCGTCGTCGGACGCCTCGTTGACGATGTCGAGGAACTGGCCGCCGAGAACCTCCGTGCGCATCTGCGACCACAGGGCCCCTGCGGCATGGGGAAGGCGGACCACCGGGGTCGAGGCGCCGGTCGAGGGCCCCAAACCGTGGACCAGGTCGTCGGCCCACGCCAACGCGAGGTCGCCGGCGAGGATCGCCGCACTGACCCCGAAACGCTCGGCGTCACCGGAGAAATCCCGATCCCGGTGGGTCGCCTCGAACCGCCGGTGGACGGTCGGGCGTCCCCGACGGGTGTCGGAGCGATCGAGGATGTCGTCGTGGATCAGCGCGCACGCCTGAATGAGTTCGATGGCGGCGCCGACCCGCAGTGCGGAGGACGAATTAGACCCATCATGATCCGAACCGCACTCGGACGCGAGCTCGTCCCCGTCGCGGATCGCCGCCGACGGGTGGGAGCGGCCGCACTGCCATCCCGCGAAGACGAACAGTGGGCGCACCCGCTTGCCTCCCGACAGAACGAAGTCTGCCAGCAGGTCTCCGGCTTCGGCGACGACAGGATAGATGTCGTGCAGGACGGGTCGCGACGAGTCGAAGAACTCGGTCAGCACCTCGTCGACCTCGGCCGGAACCTGCGCAATCCTCACCACAAATGGAGAGGTTACCGGGGTGTGCGGTCCCTCGGCGCAGCCGGGAGCACTCCCGCGGGTTCGTATGATGGAGGAGTGATCGAACCCACCGCCCCCGGGGCCGACGCCGCCGCTCGAACCGGCCAGTCGGTCATCGAACGTCTCGCCGCCCCCCACTCGGGGCCGGTCCCGTTCTCCGTCGAGTTCTTCCCGCCCCGCGATGCGGAGTCCGAGGCCCGCCTCTGGCGGGCGGTCCGCACCTTCGAACGCATGAACCCCGCATTCGCGTCGATGACGTACGGTGCCGGCGGCACCACGCGCGATCGCACCGTGCGGATCGCCGGTGAGCTGGCCACCCAGACCACGCTGCCGACGGTGGCGCATCTGACCGCCGTCAACCACAGCATCGACGAGATCCGCGGGCTCGTCGGGTCGTACGCCGACAAGGGGATCGTGAACCTGTTGGCGCTGCGCGGCGACCCGCCGGGGAACCCGCTCGGCGACTGGGTGAAGCATCCGCGCGGTGTCGAGTACGCCGAAGAGCTGGTGCGGCTGATCGGTGATCTGGGCGACTTCCACATCGGCGTCGCCTCCTTCCCCGAAGGGCACCACCGGGCGCCGAACCTGGCTGCCGACACCGGGAACCTCGTCCGGAAACTGCGCGCGGGCGCCGAATACTCGGTCACGCAGATGTTCTTCGACGTCGACGACTATCTTCGGCTGCGGGACCGACTCGTCGCCGCCGACCCCGAGCAGGCGGCCAAACCGCTGATCCCCGGGATGATGCCGATCACGTCGCTGGCGTCGGCGCGCCGCATGACCGAACTGTCGGGCAGCACCATCCCGCCGGCCGTCGAAGAACGGTTGGCGCGCGCCGCCGGTGACGGCCCCGAGGAGAATCGCGCCGAAGTCCGGAAGGTGGGCATCGACCTGTGCACGGAGGCGTCCCTGCGGCTGATCTCGGAAGGCGTTCCGGGCCTGCACTTCTGCACCCTGAACTTCGCGAAGGCGACCAGCGAGGTCCTCGAACGGATCGGCGTGGACGTCCGAGGGGCATTGGCCCCGGTCTGACGGGTGTGGACTGCCGGCGGCCGTCAGTCGTCGGAGTCCGCGGGGCCCGCGTCCTTCGCGGTGGTCTCGTCCGAGGTGCGGCGCTTACGCCGCTTCGTGCGCCCCGGCCGAGGTCCGCGGTCGCGTGACTGATAGGCCGTGTAGATCACGAGGGCGACGACGACTGCGCACAGCAGCACCATGAACCAGGTCCAGCTCGGAACCGCGGCCGTCGCCGGGTCGGCGTACTCGGAGTCGGCCTGGAGTTCCACGTCCTGTCCGCCGGTGGGCGTCCAGGCGACCGATTCGGATCCCGTCTGCTTGCCGTTCGTCGCGACGATCTCCCCGCCGAACGTCACCTCGATCGAGATGTATGCGGTGGCCGGGTCGATTCCGGCGAGCGCGGCGGACCCGCGGAGACGGACGATGTCGTCACTGCGGTTTGCTTTGAACGTGACGGTCGCCGCGGGGTCGGGGAGCGCTGAGGCGACGATGTCGCCGAGCTGGCCGAACTGCCCGGTCGACAGGTGGTCGAACGTCAACCGCGAGCCCACTTTGCCCTCCGGTGAGGGCTCTGCGTCGCGGTTCGGCGGCGGCGAGGGCGTCGTGGTGGGTGCGGGGTCCGTCGACGACTCGTCCTGCTCCGGATAATCGTCCTGCCACACCTGGGCGCCCAGAGACGCCGGGATGTCGAACACCGGCGTCTGCGGGTTGGTCGACGGCGTCGTCGCGACGATGACGGTTCCCGAGAACTGGTCGCCGACGGTGGTCGACTTCGTCAAGCAGCCGCTCAGCACCGGAATCGTCGCGAGGAGTGCGACGAGTGCGAGCGTGGACGATCGACGAACGGAGATCACCGCCTCATCGTGCCAGAACGGTCCCCGCTTGCCGGGTAGCCCGGCGCCGGTGTGTTCAGCGGTGCTGAGAGCCGGGCAGTGGGAGGGGCCGGCCGAGGAAGGCGAACGGCCGCGGATCGCCGGCGAACGTGAAGCCCCGGAGGACATCGACGAATCCGAGGCGTCGGTACAGTTCCCAGGCCCGATTGGCCTCGTCGGGAACCTCGGGTGTCGACAGCAGGACCTTCGCCTCGGTGCGGTCGCGGAGGAGGGCGGTGAGGAGTCGCATTCCGGCTCCGCGACCCTGTGCTGCGGGATGCACGTGGAGTTCGGTGAGCTCGAAGTAGTCGCGCAGAAAGTCCCGCGCCTCCGCGGGCGGATTCCCGTCGCGGAGGAGGCCGGTGTAGAGCTGCCGGTTCCACCATTGATCGGCGGCACCGCGGTAGCCGTATGCCACCCCCACGAGCACTTCGCGGTCGGAGACGGCCAGCGGTGCGCGCACCCGGAGCCGGGAGAAGGTCGGACGTAGCGCCTCCACGGCGCCGACGGTCGCGAAGGCGCCGAACGCCGACCAGCCCGGTCGGCCGATGTGGTCGCGCCACAGCGGGACGCGATCCGATTCGCTGCCCCGCGGGTAGTGCATCGCGGTCACATAGGTGTGGACGGCCGGGTCGAGCCAGAGGTGAGCGAGTTCGGCAGGCAGTGACGAGATGCGGATCGGGGTGGAGTCGAAGCTCGACGACATCGCCGCGTTCCCGCCTTTCGGTGACCGTGTCCTCTCGATCGCCCACCGCACCCGGTGTGCACAGCAGACTGTCGGAGCCTATCGGTTGGTGCGGTCGGATTTGTCCGCCGGGTCGCCGACACGTACCGTGACCTCTAATCGAACTGGTGTTCGCATCCGTTCGTGGACCCGGTGGCTCGGCGACGGGGAAGACGTCGCCGGGTCATCGGTGCATTCGAAGGTGCGGGTGGCCCGGGCGTCGGGGTGGCGTCGTGGTCGTCCGGATTGCTGAACCATCTGTCGGGCCCCGCGAGTATCATCGAACGTGAGTTCGAGATGGTTCGAGTTCGAGATCACTGCCTATGTGATCGGGAGTTTCGGGGAGGGTGCCATGACCGCGACGATGATCTTTCCGCCCGGACCGGGCAACCCCGGGCCCGGTCCGGCGTTGCGGGGGCCCGGTGAGCTCGCGGAGCCGTCGGTGACGGTGACCGATGAGGAGTTGGTGATCCGACTCCCGCGGCCCGCTGGAGCGGCCCGCCGGGCAGCGGGTGGTGATGATGCTGGGCGTGATGATGCTGGGCGTGATGATGCGGCGATGATGCTCTTCGCCGCTCGCGCCGACTCCTTCCACGGCCTGGTCCTCTGGCATCGGTATCGGGCCATCTACGACCTGGCCAGTGACCGGATCGCCGAGGCGAATGCTGCCGCCGACGCCAACACCGCTGCCGACACCGCCGGGAACGGGAACAGTGATGTGTTCACGCGGCTTTATGATCCGCTGTGTCAGGTCGCCGCCTCCTACGCCGTGGTGGCCGGGGTGCGGCAGTGCACCGCTGAACGCTTCGTCGATGAGGCCCTCGCCTGCTTCGACCGCATCCCCGCCATCGGGCGCCTGTTACGCGACGGGGTCCTGACGCCGTTCTGGTTCCGCCGCGTCATCGAACAAACCGCCCTCATCGACGACCCCGACATCCTGGCGTTCATCGACACCGAAGCCGCTCACCGCCTCACGACCATCGGCGGGCTCACCGCACGCCGGGTGGAGAACACCATCGCCCACATCGTGGCCACACACGACCCCGACGCAGTCACCAC
>NZ_AUHE01000020.1 GCF_000423025.1 Gordonia shandongensis DSM 45094 | reverse complement strand
ACTGAACTGGGCCATCAACCAGAGCGGCCGCACCGACATCGACATCGTCGACCGGAATGCCGCAGGTGAACGGATCCTCCGCCGGTCCAACGTCGTTCCGGGTCCGCCGATGCGCCGGTGAGACCCCGACTATCCTCGCCGACGTGAACGAGACGGGATGGTTGTGGTCGCTGTCGACCATCCGAACGGTGGTGCCCGACGCGTTCGCCGGGCGGGCGCTGACGCAGAAGGCCCATGACCACTACGCGCATGCCGACTGGGATCCGGATGCCTACCTCGACCGTGCAGAGCGGGCGTGGGCCGATCTGGAAGGCGGGGCTGTGCTGCACATCGTCGAGCGGGACGCGGCGACCCCGGTGACCGCCGACGAATACCGCAACGACGTCGACCTGTACGACGGTCGTTCGGGATTCACCGTCCGTCGGATACCCGAATCCCGCCGAGACGTGTTCGGCGCGTGGGCGTACCTGTTCGAGTGTGCGGACAACGAGCGGCGGGGGTGGCGGTTGCACGCCGACCGGCTGCGGTTCTCGTTCGACCACCTGGCAGGCACGGCGGTGCCGGAGGCGCAGCTGTACCGCTCTGCTCACCGGGCGCTCGCGTTGATCGAGAACCCGCCGACCGACCGGCGCCGACCCACGTGGCGACGCACGGAGCCGACCGATTTCCAGTGGCGGTGAAGCCCGCCGACAGGGCATTCGAGACCGTCGGTCGAACGGCCTGTCGGCCGTTACACTTCCCGAATGGATCTCCTCGATAACGCCGTCGTCTGGTTCAACGACCGGTACGGCTACGTGCTCATCGTGCTCCTGGTGGGCGCCGGCCTCTGGTGGGGTGTGCGCACGGTGGTGGTGCAGATCCGCCTCACCCCGGAGATGGCGAAGGCGATCAAGGAACGCCCGCCCCGCAGCAAAGCCGGCGGCACCCAGATCTCGGCGTTCCGGGCGTTCTGCATCTCGGCGGCATCGCGCGTCGGCACCGGCAACGTCGCGGGCGTCGCCGTGGCCATCACCGTCGGCGGCCCGGGCGCCGTGTTCTGGATGTGGATCCTCGCGATCGTCGGCGGCGCGACGGCCTTCGTCGAATCGACCCTCGGCCAGCTCTACAAGGTGCGCGACGGCGCCGACTACCGCGGCGGCCCGGCGTACTACCTCAGCCGCGGCATCAAGAACCGCCGCGCGGGCATCGCGATGGCGTTCATCTTCGCCGTCGCGATCACCTTCACCTACGGTTTCGTGTTCAACGCCGTCCAGTCCAACTCCATCACCAAGGCCGTCGACCTCGCCGTCGGCCACGACGCCGACTGGATCCCGTACGTGATCGGCGGCGTCCTCGCCGTCCTCACCGCCCTCGTGATCTTCGGCGGCGTCCACCGCATCTCCGGTGTCTCCCAAGTGCTGGTCCCGCTCATGGCGATCCTCTACGTGGGCCTGGCGCTGGTGGTGGTCGTGCTGAACCTGTCGTCACTGCCCGACGTGGTCCGCGACATCGTCGGCTCGGCGTTCGGCATCCGCGAAGTGGTCGGCGGCGGCGTCTGGGCGGCGATCATGCAGGGAATGCGACGCGGCCTGTTCTCCAACGAGGCGGGGATGGGCTCCACACCGAACGCCGCGGCGACCGCCGCGGTCTCCCATCCGGTGAAGCAGGGCCTGGTCCAGACGCTCGGCGTCTACTTCGACACCCTCGTCGTGTGCTCGGCGACCGCGTTCATCATCCTGCTGTCGAACCCCGACTACGGGAGCGACGTGGAGGGTGTGGAGCTGACGCAGACGGCGCTCGCACAGCACGTCGGATCGTGGGCGAGCCCGCTGCTCGCCGTCATCCTCTTCTTCCTCGCGTTCAGCTCGGTGATCGGCAACTACTACTACGGCGAGACCAACATCGCCTTCTTCACGCGGAGCCGGACGGTGCTCAACGTGTTCCGGGTGGTCGTCGTCGGCTTCGTGTTCTTCGGTGCGATCGCGAAGGTGTCGCTGGTGTGGAACCTCGCCGACGTCTTCTCCTCGGTGATGGCGACGGTGAACATCGTCGGCCTGTTCGCGATCGGCGGCGTGGCCGTCGCCCTGCTGCGCAACTACTCGGTGCAGCGGGCCCGCGGACTCGACCCGGTGTTCCACCGCGACGACGTCCCCGGACTCACCGGCGTGGAATGCTGGGACGGCTCCGATCCGGAGACCGTCCGGCCGGACGACGCGCCGGTCACCACCGCCTAGCTGTACCTAGCCGGCAACACTTAGCCGGCAACGCCCAGCCGAGTTCACCTAGCCGCGGCGAGACCCGCTCGGCGCATTCGTCGGAGAATCGTCGGCGAACCGCCGACGCAGCCGCAGCGACAGGTACGCGAGGCCGACGAGGATCGGGACCTCGATCAGCGGCCCCACCACGCCGGCCAACGCCTGCCCCGAGGCGACCCCGAAAGTGCCGATCGACACCGCGATCGCGAGCTCGAAGTTGTTGCCGGCCGCCGTCATCGCCATTGCGACCGTTCGCTGATAGCCGAGGCCGACGGCGGCGCCGGTCCCGAAAGCCAGCGCCCACATCAGCACGAAATAGCACAGCAGCGGCAGAGCGATCCGGACGACGTCCCACGGCTGGGACGTGATCGCCTCACCCTGCATCGAGAACAGCAGCACCACCGTGAACAGCAGCCCGTACAGCGCCCACGGCCCGATGCGCGGCAGGAAGCGCTGCTCGTACCACTCCCGGCCCCGCGCGCGTTCGCCGAATCGGCGCGTCAAGAAGCCGGCGGCCAGCGGAATGCCGAGGAACACCAGCACCGAGGCCGCGATCTGCCACGGCGACGCGTCGATCGACGTCTGCTCCAGACCCAGCCAGCCCGGCAGCACGTCGAGATAGAACCAGCCGAGCACGGCGAACATGACCACCTGGAACACCGAGTTGATCGCGACGAGCACCGCGGTGGCCTCGCGGTCGCCGCACGCGAGGTCGTTCCACACGATCACCATCGCGATGCACCGGGCCAACCCGACGATGATGAGGCCGGTGCGGTACTCGGGGAGATCGGGGAGGAAGGCCCAGGCGAGCGCGAACATCACGGCGGGCCCGACCACCCAGTTCAAGACGAGGGACGTCGCCATCAAGCGGCGATCGCCGGTCACGGTGTGCAGTCGGTCGTAGCGGACCTTAGCCAGCACCGGGTACATCATCACCAGCAGGCCGACGGCGATCGGCACCGACACCCCGCCGACCTGGAGGGCGTCGTTGAGTCCCGGGACCAGGCGGCCGAGGAGCAGTCCGGCGATCATCGCCAGACCGATCCAGACGGCGAGATACCGATCGAGGGTCGAGAGCCGCGCGGGTCTCTGGATCGTCGTCATGCCGCGGCCCCGCGAGGAGTGAGGTCGGTGAGCACGGCAGACAGGGTGTGCACGGATGCGGGGACCATCCAGTAGTAGACCCACGTTCCCCGGCGCGCGCAGTCGAGGAGCCCGGCGTCTCGCAGGACTTTCAGGTGGTGCGAGACGGTCGGCTGCGTGAGGTCGAATCCGGCGGCGATGTCGCACACGCACACCTCGCCCTCCGGGTGCCGGGCGATCAGGGTGAGCATCTGCAGGCGTACGGGGTCGCCGAGGGCTTTGAACATTCGTGTCACGTCACCGGTGTGGTCGCGGGCGTCCGTCGGACGGTCCGGCGGCGGACAGCACGGCTCCATCGCATCCTGATTCGACATACATCTATATTGCCTCACCGCCGCCCACGTTTCACGGACGGGCGGTCAGACCGGGGCGGCCGCGGTCTCCCGGGTGGCGGACTCCGGTGCGTGTCGGGCGAAGCGGTTGGCGAGGGTCGCGCACACCAGCAACTGGATGATGTGGAAGATCATCAACGGCAGGACGTACATCCCGACCTGCGCGGACGGGAACAGCAGCGTCGCCATCGGGAGGCCGGACACCTGGCTCTTCTTGGAGCCGCAGAACAGGAGGACGATCGCGTCCTCCCGGGACAGTCGCATCAGTCGACCCAGACCCGCGAACAGCCCCAGGACGACGGCGAGCAGCACCACCGAGACCGCGATCACGGCACCGAGCTGCGCCGGCGGCACCACGGTCCACAGCCCCTGGGTGACGCCGATGCTGAACGCCGCGTACACCACGAGCAGCACCGAACCCTGGTCGACGACGGTCACCACGCGACGGTGCCGAGCCAGGAAGCCCTTGAGTCGTGAGTGCAGCAGTTGGCCTGCGACGAACGGGACCACCAGCTCGCCGAAGATACCGAGCAGCGACTCGGGCGTGATGTGGACCGACGAGCCGAGGAGCATCCCGGCCAGCAGGGGCGTCAGGACGACGCCGAGGATGTTCGAGATGGACGCCGAGCTGACGGCCAGGGCGACGTTGCCGCGCGCGATCGACGTGAACGCGATCGACGACTGGACGGTCGACGGGAGGATGGCGAGGAACAGGAAGCCGGTCGCCATCACCGGGCTCAGGAACGATCCGGGAAGGTGGACGATCGCGATCCCGAGGAGGGGGAAGACGATGAAGGTGCAGGCCAGGACGACGAGCTGAAACTGCCACCGGGTGAATCCGGCCTTGGCGTCCGAGGGGGTGAGCTTGGCTCCGTGGAGGAAGAACAGCAGGCAGACGGCGACGATGGTCGCGGTGTCGAGTGCGTCGGCCGTGCCGCCGCGAGCCGGCAGCACGGTGGCGACGAGCGGCAGCGCGATCAACAGCAGCAGGAACGGGTCGAGGAAGCCGGGGAGTCGAAAGCGCATGGGAACGATCGTCACAGTGCGTCGGTTATTCGGAAACAGTGAAATCGTGGTCACTGTGTGCACGAATCGACATAAGCGCGATTAGGCTCGACTCCATGGCGAATCTCGATCCCGTGCAGTTGCGCACCTTCGTCGCGGTCGCCGGACAGCTCGGGTTCTCGGCGGCGGCCCGCCGACTCGGGTTGAGCCAGTCGGCCGTCAGCAGGCACGTCCGCGCGCTCGAGGACGAGGTCGGCGAGCCCCTCCTCGACCGCGACACCCACACGGTCCGCCTCACCGCGGCCGGCGAGATCTTTCTCGGCTACGCGCGGCGGATCCTGGACCTGACCGACGAAGCGGTGGAGACGCTCGGGGCGACGGGCCCGCGGGGTCTCGTCCGCTTCGGGGTGTCCGAGGACTTCGCGCTCACCAGGCTCCCCGACTTCCTGCGGCGATTCACCGCGGCGCACCCGCACATCGACCTCGAGTTCACCGTGGAGCTCAGCGTGGTCCTGCACCGGCTGCTGCGGACCGGGGAACTCGACGCCGTGCTCGCGATGCGCATCGACGACACCAGCGGTGGTGACGCGTTCCGGTCGTGGCCGCTGATCCGCGACCGGCAGGTGTGGATCGGGGTCGAGGGATTCGAGCTCGCCGCGGGCGAACCGGTGCCCCTCGTCCTGTACCCGCGGCCGAGCCTCACCCGCGACGCCGCCCTCGACGCGCTCGGCGCGGCCGGCCGAGCCCACCGGACGGTGGCGACGTCGGGCAGCCTGAGCGGTCTGCGCGCGGCGGCGCTCGGCGGGCTCGGCGTCATGCCCTTCGCGGCGTCCCTCGTGCCCGACGGTCTGACCGAACTCGCGCTCGACCTGCCGCCGTTGCCGCCGATCACCTTCGTGCTGATGACGCGGGGAAGCCACGTCCCGGCGGCCACCGGGGCGCTCATCGCGGCATTGCAGGACGACCACCGTGAACTCCATGCCGAGGCCGCGACGGGCGGTGACGGCGTCGGGTAGCGTCGATCCGTGTCCGGCATTGCACGATCCCGATATGCGCGCGGTGAGCAGCGCCGCAACGAGTTGATAGCTGCGACGATCGAGTTGATCTCGGAGCGAGGAGTCGAGGGCGTCTCGCACCGCCTGGTCGCGGCGCGGGCCGGGGTCCCGCTGTCGTCGACGAGCTACTTCTTCGGTTCGATCGACGACATGATCGCCGCGGCCGTCACCGAGGTCTGCGACGGCCTGCTGCGCCGACTGGAGTCGGTGAGCGCCCAGTTCGTCGCGGGCGATGTGACGGTCGACGAGTTCGTCGACCGCATCGTCGACGTCGCGATGACCGTGAACCGAACCGAGGAGATCGCGCAGTTCGAGGCCTATCTGGCCGCCGACCGCCGCCATGATCTGCGGGTGGCCGCCGAGCGGGTCCTGAGCGGATTCGAGGCGGCGGCCCTGGAAGCGCTGCGGGCGATCGGCGTCGCGAACCCGGAGATGCTCAGCAGGCAGATCGTCGCGATGATCGACGGTTTCGCGCTGCATCGGATCGTCCGCGAGGGATACGACACGGCACCGCATCTGGCGGCTGCCGTGAAGGTTCTCGTGGAGGCCGACTCGGCCCCGATGTAGGCGCACGTCCCCGGCGGGGGAGGATCGACGCACAGCACGTGGGCCGGCACGGTTCGCCGAACCGGTCTCGACGACCAGGAGGAAACATGACCGACACCCGTACCGTCACCGAACTCTTCGCGCTCGACTCCCTGCTGTCCGACGAGGAGCGACAGATCCGCGACACGGTCCGCCGGTTTGGTGACGAGCGTGTGCGACCGCACATCGCCGGCTGGTTCGACGACGCGCGGATCCCGGTGCGCGACCTGGCGCGCGAACTCGGCGACCTCGGGGTCCTCGGCATGCACCTGGAGGGCTACGGATGCGCGGGCATGAGCGCCGTCACCTACGGGCTGGCGTGTCTGGAACTCGAGGCGATGGATTCGGGGATCCGGTCGCTGGTCTCGGTGCAGGGCTCGCTCGCGATGTTCGCGATCCACCGGTGGGGCAGCGAGGAGCAGAAGCAGCAGTGGCTGCCGGCGATGGCCGCCGGTGAGGCGATCGGCTGCTTCGGCCTCACCGAACCGGATTTCGGTTCCGACCCCGGCGGGATGCGGACGCGAGCGGTGCGCGACGGCGACGACTGGGTGCTCAACGGCGCCAAGATGTGGATCACCAACGGCTCGGTCGCCGACGTGGCCGTCGTCTGGGCGAAGACCGACCTCGAAGACGGGGCGCGCGGCGTCCGCGGATTCGTCGTCCCGACCGACACGCCGGGCTTCTCGGCGCCCGAGATCCGCGCCAAGATGTCGCTGCGCGCCTCGGTGACCTCCGAACTGGTTCTTCAGGATGTGCGTCTCCCGTCGTCGGCGATGCTGCCGGAGGCCGCGGGACTGCGCGGACCGCTGAGCTGCCTCAACGAGGCGCGGTTCGGGATCATCTTCGGAGCGATGGGGGCGGCCCGCGACTGCCTGGAGACGGCGGTCGAGTACGCGGCCACGCGCACGGTGTTCGACAAACCGCTCGGGGGCTATCAGCTTACGCAGGCCAAACTGGCCGATATGGCGCTAGAAGTGGGGAAGGGGCATCTGCTGGCCTACCGGCTCGGACGCCTCAAAGACGCGGGCGATGTGGAGCCGGCGCAGGTCAGTCTCGGCAAGTTGAACAACTGCCGCGAGGCGATCGCGATCGCCCGGGAGTGCCGAACCATCCTCGGAGCGAACGGGATCACCCTCGAATACCCGGTGATCAGGCACGCCAACAATCTGGAGTCCGTGCTCACCTACGAGGGCACGTCGGAGGTCCATCAGCTCACCATCGGGCGTGCGCTGACGGGCGAAGCCGCGTTCCGGTGAGTGCCGCGGACTCCGGCGGCGGTGCGCTCGACGATCTGCTGATCGTCGACTTCGGGCGCGTCCTGGCCGGCCCGTACGCGACGATGCTGCTGGCCGATCTCGGGGCGCGGGTGGTGAAGATCGAGCGGCCCGGTGCGGGTGACGACACCCGCGCGTGGGGGCCGCCGTATGCCGACGGGCAGGCCACCTACTTTCAGGCCGCGAATCGGAACAAGGAGTCGGTCGCGATCGATCTGCGCGACCCACAGGGGCTGGCCGCCGCGCGTGACCTGGTGTCGCGGGCCGACGTCGTCGTCGAGAACTTCCTGCCCGGCGTCATGGATCGCCTGGGGCTGGGATACGACGCCCTCACCGAGGTGAATCCCGGTGTCGTCTTCTGCTCGATCACCGGTTTCGGCGGACACAATCGGCTGCCGGGATACGACCTCCTCGTCCAGGCCGTCGGCGGTCTGATGAGCATCACGGGGCAGTCGCCGGATGAGCCGACCAAGGTCGGGGTCGCGCTGGTCGACGTGGTGACCGGACTGCATGCGGCGGTGGGGATCCTCGCTGCGCTTCGCCACCGGGACCGGACGGGGACGGGGCAGCGGGTGGAGGTGAACCTGCTGTCGTCCCTGCTCTCGGGGTTGGCGAATCAGAGTGCCGGATACGTGGGTGCGGGCGCGGTGCCGCGGGCGATGGGCAATGCGCATCCGTCGGTGGTCCCGTATCAGCCGTTCCCGACCGCGGATCGTCCGCTGATCCTGGCGGTCGGCAACGATCGGCAGTTCGCGGCGTTGGCTCGCGAACTCGGTGTGCCCGGGCTGGCCGACGACCCGAGTTTCGTCGACAATGCGTCGCGGGTGGAGCATCGGGAGGCCTTGGTCGCCGAGCTCACTGAGCTGCTCGCCGCCGACACCGCCGACGGCTGGTTCACCCGACTGGGCGCGGTGGGCGTGCCGTGCGGCCCGGTGAACGATCTCGCGGAGGCGTTCGCGCTCGCCGACCGGCTCGGGCTCGATCCGGTGGTCGAGATCGACGACCCGCGCCGCGACGGTCCGGTTCGCACGGTCGCCAATCCGATCGGGCTGTCGGCGACGCCGGCCGCGTACCGGACTGCACCGCCCCGGTTGGGCGAGGATCGCTGACGGCAGACGGACCGGCTCATCGGCGGCAGAACTGCTCTGGGCGTCGATCACTCCGGGAGGGCCCGCAGACAGAACTCCAGGTTTCCGGTCAGAACGGTGGACGGCCGTCTCCGCCGGCGGCACGGGCAGCTCGGGTCTGTTCGGCTTCTTCGGTTTCGCGGTGGCGGCGGTTGATCGCCCGTTGCTGCATCCGATATCGGTGCTTGGCCTCGAGACGGGTCCGAGTGCGTTTAGGTGCGTTCTCGGCGTGTCGGGTTGTTCGGCGTGTCGCGCTGGTGGGATTACCGGCGGGGTCACCGTTCGGGGCACTGTCCGGGTCGCTGGTGGTCGGGGTGTTGTGGTCGCAGGGCAGGAGTCCGAGTTCGGGGAGCAGCCAGATGTTGGCGGCCTGCCGCCGCACGGTGATGCCTTCGGGGGTGGTGAGCTCGGTCCAGACGATGCCGTGGGCGTCGATGATCTGATCATCGAGCCAGCCCCGAGTATGAGTCTTCAGGCCGTGGTGGAAGCGACACTTGGGATTGAGGTTGCACGCACACGTCGGCCCACCCGACCCCGGATCGGCATGGTTGTATTCGGTGACATGATCCAGATCGCACCGCCACGCGGGTCGATCACACCCGACCCAGGAGCACGTGCCGAACAGGCCGCGCACCGCGGTGTCGAGGACGGCCGTGGGTCGGTACGGATTACCGCGCTGCGCGGTCCGATCCAGGAGCCGACCGAGGTCCAGGTCCCGAGTCGTCGCGTCGGGACGTTGCGCTAGTTCTCGGACGTGGGCGGCGGAGATGGGTCCGTGGCCGTCGAGTACGGCGGGGGTGTCGCTGCTGCCGTCGAGGGTTTCTTTGCGGACCACGACGTGCAGGACGATGCTCGCACACCGCGCCGCCACATCGTGATCGGAGAGCTCAGCAGCACAATCGGCGCGTTCGCACGCGCAGACGAACGGGGTGCCGGTCAGACGCGCGACGGCCGCATCAGCACGTCGTTCTCCCTTCGTGCGTGGATCGTGGCGGCACACGCCGGCGATGACCGCATCGATGGTGTCCTTGCACAGCACCGCATCCTCGGTGGAGGTGGTGATGATCAGTTCGGAGACGGTGTCGGTCACCGGTGCGACGAGGACCTTCTTCTGGGCGCGGGTGTCTTCGCGGGTGGTGGTGACTGCGTCGGGGTCGTGTGTGGCCACGATGTGGGCGATGGTGTTCTCCACCCGGCGTGCGGTGAGCCCGCCGATGGTCGTGAGGCGGTGGGCGGCTTCGGTGTCGATGAACGCCAGGATGTCGGGGTCGTCGATGAGTGCGGTTTGTTCGATGGCGCGGCGGAACCAGAACGGCGTCAGCACCCCGTCGCGTAACAGTCTCCCGATGGCGGGGATGCGGTCGAAGCAGGCGAGGGCCTCATCGACGAAGCGTTCGGCGGTGCACTGCCGCACCCCGGCCACCACCGCGTAGGAGGCGGCGACCTGACACAGCGGATCATAAAGCCGCGTGAACACATCACCGCTCCCGTTCCCGGCGGTGTCGGTGTTGGCGTCGGCGGCAGCATTCGCCTCGGCGATCCGGTCACTGGCCAGGTCGTAGATGGCCCGATACCGGTGCCACAGGACCAGACCGTGGAAGGAGTCGGCGCGGGCGGCGAAGAGCATCATCGCCGCATCATCACGCCCAGGCCCTTTACCGCCCGCGGCGTTCTCGGCGCCTGCACTGTCCTCGAAGTGCCTGCCTTCTGCTGCCCGCCCGGCCGCTCCGGCGGGCCGCGGGAGCCGGATCACCAATTCCTCATCGGTCACCGTCACCGACGGCTCCGCCAACTCACCGGGCCCGCGCAATGCCGGACCGGGGCCGGGGTTGCCCGGTCCGGGCGGAAAGATCATCGTCGCGGTCATGGCGTCCCCCTGAAACTATCTCGAACTCATGTTCGATGATACTCCGGCGGTCCGACATTGTGAGGGTCGAGGACGCGGCCGCATCGTCCCCGCCAGACGACCTCGACCCGACGCGCGGCCACCACGGCCCAGTGGTTGATGTCCTTCGCACGCCCACCCGACACGGACCGACCGCCGGCGGCGCGGTCGACCCTGTGCCACGATCGAGACCGTGGTGGACTACCTCGTCCCGGACTGGGCCAATGCGGCACTGGTGCTGATCGATGTGCAGAACGACTTCGTGTCGGGTCCGGCAGCCGTGCCGGGAACTGCGGAGCGGCTCCCGGCGATGGCGCGCGCAGCCCGGACGTTCCGGGAGTCGGCGCGGCCGATCGTGCACGTCGTGCGGTCGTACCGCCCGGGTGAGAGCGATGTGGATCTGCTTCGGCGTGCGGGAATCGAGCGGGGCGACGCGGTCGTCGAACCCGGAACGCCGGGTGCGCTGATCGCCGTCGAACTCGGTGCCCCGGCGGTCGACCTCGACTGGGCGTCGCTCCGATTCGGCGCGGTCCAGCAGATCGGACCCGCGGAGTACGTGCTCTACAAGCCGCGGTGGTCGGCATTCCACCGCACCGCGCTCGACGAGTTTCTGAGCGATCACGATGTGACGACGGTCGTGGTTGCCGGGTGCAACCTGCCGAACTGCCCGCGCGCGACGCTCTTCGACGCCAGCGAGCGGGACTATCGCACCGTCCTCGTCACCGACGCCACCTCCCAGACCACACCGGAACGGGTGGCGGACCTGGCGGCGATCGGCGTCCAGACGAGGACCGCGCAGGAGGTAGCCGACGCCGTCCGCGCCGATGAGACGTTGGGTCTGGCCGAGTCGCTGTGGGTCTCGGTGGCCGGCGATCTGGACGACGGGATGCTCGACGCCGCCGGCGGATGCGACGGCTGGACCGTCCGCGACCTGGTGAACCACGTGATCGGCGGAGCCGAACGATACGCGCTGCTGCTCGACGGCGCCGACGCGGCAGCCACCGCAGCCACGCGGGGTCGCGACTACCTCGCCCGCGAAGGCGCCGGAGACGGCGGTGTGGACGTCTTCTGGGACTGCGAGCACCGTTTCCGCGAGGCCGCTGAGCGGGCCGACCCGAACGCCCTCGTCGACCACGTGGCCGGTCGCCGCCCCGGCGCCGCACTGACCGTGATGCGGGTGATGGAGCTGACGCTGCACAGCCGGGATCTCGCCGTCGCACTCGGCACGCCGTGGTCGCCGCCCACCGCCCTGGTCGATGCCGTCCTCGCCGAGGCGGCCGACGTGATCGACGAACTGCGTGCGGCGGGCTACTTCGGGCCCGCCCTCGACCCGGTGTCGGACGACCCGGGCGACCGGCTGCTGGCGTTCGCAGGCCGTCGGGGCCGCTAGCCTGACCGAGTGGACGACGAGCAGCGAGAAGCCGGCGATCGAGAAGCCGGGGCCTTCCGGCTGGCCTATGTGCCGGGGGCGACGCCCGGTAAATGGGCCCGCGTCTGGGCGGAGCGACTGCCGGACGTGGCACTGCAGCTCATCGCGTGCACGGTGGACGAGAGCATCGCCGCCCTGGCGTGCGGGGAGGTGGAGGCCGCCCTCACCCGGATTCCCGTCGACACCGACGCCCTCGACCCGGGCCGCCATCACGTCATCGAACTGTACGAGGAGACCACGGTGCTCGTCGTCGGCAAGGACCACTACCTGACGCTGGGCGACGAGTTGACGCTCGCCGATGTGGCCGACGAACAGTTCCTGATGCCGCTCGACGACCCCCTGCAGTGGGTCGCGGCTCCCGGCGCGGTGGTCGATCATCGCCCGGCCACCACCGCCGATGCGGTCGAACTCGTCGCCGCGGGCGTCGGGGTCCTCGCGGTTCCGCAATCGTTGGCGCGACTCCACCATCGCCGCGACCTCGTCTACCGTCCGATCACCGACGCACCCGTCAGCCGCGTGGGATTGGTGTGGCCGTCGCCGACCTCCGACCTCGCGGACGAACTGGTGGGCATCGTCCGGGGACGACGTCCGGGATCGTCGCGCGGCCAGAACGCCGACCAGCCGAAACGGACGGCACGGCAGAAGGCTGCGGCGCGCCGAGCGAATCGCGAAGCAGCCGATCCCCGGCGCGGCCCGACCGGCAGGCGGAGCGGCGGGCGCAGTGGCGGACGCCGGAAGCGGAGATGACCGACGCTATCGGGCGTCGGCGGGCGGATCGAGTGCGTCGATGCGTGTCGTGAGCCCCGCACTCACCGCCGCGGGCAGCGGTCTGCCCTCCCCGGCGCGCCAGCAGGCCGTGAGGGTGTCGTAGCCGACGCTGCGATTGAGCAGGTGCGTCGGCCAGTAGTCGGTCGCCCACCGCGGCTCGTCGTTGGCGCTGTCGGCGGCCGCGGTGTCGGCCTCCAACAGCAGCCACACCAGGTCGCGTCGATCGGTGCGAACGCTCGGCGAGTCGACGGCGTCGACCGATGCGTGTTCGACCACCGACCGGCACACCGCGCGGGCCGCGGCATCCGCGGCGCGCACCGTGGTGCGGTGGGCGCGCGGCAGCATGAGCCACAGTGAGGTGACGGCGAGAGCCACCCCGATGAGGGTCTCGACGACGCGGTCGGTCATCTGCTGACCGAGCGGCACCGGCGACGACCCCATCAACAGGGCCAGCGGCGTGATGAACGTGACGGCCAGTGCGTAGTTCGTCGTGACGGTCAGTTCGATGAGCACGTTCAGGACGGCCAGGACCGCGATCAACCACCCGGTGTGCAGATCGAGGGCGTGCAGGACCGCGAACAGACAGAGTCCCGCGAGGGTCCCGATCATGCGGTGCGCACCCCGCACGGTCCCGCGGATCCGGTCGGGGCCCAGCTGCAGCACGAGGACCGCACCCATGACGGCCCAGTCGGGACGCCCGAGGCCCGCCGCCACCGAGATCGCGCCCGCGGCGACCGCCGACGCGGTGCCCCGGGCGGTGCTGATCGTCGCGTGGCTCCACCGGTGACCGGCGAACCGGAGTCTGCGGAGCACGTCCGGGCGGGGAAGCGGCGCCACGAGGATCCCGGCCCGCTCGTTTCCGTGAACGCGATGGTGGGTCCGCCAGAGTCGGGCGGCGAGATCGCTGTCGGCTTGCGCGGCGTCATGGAGCACCGACCACGCGTTGAGGGTCGACGACGCCACACCGTCGTGGTGTGCGGGGCCGGCGCCGGCGGCGAGGAACCGTTCGCTGATCGCCAGTGCCGCCTCGGTCGCGGCCTCCTCCGGCCCCCGTGGTCGCAGCAGCATCGGCGCCATGCTCACGACGAGGGCGGACAGTGAGCCGGCCGCCGTGAACACGACGAGGGTCCAGGGCGACATCCCGTGACGGCCGGTGAGGACGGCGACACCGCCGACGAGGACGAGGAAGAACGGGCCGGGCGGGCCGAGGCGGAGCGCGATCACCACGAACACGCCGGCCGCGGTGAGGACGCCGAGCGCACCGACCATCGTCAACTCCCGGACCAGCGCCGGTTCGGCGCCCACCCAGGCGCCGATCCAGCCGAAGGCCGCGGCGGTCGCGACCAGCAGGACGCCGGTCGTGGTGATGACCCGCCACCGGATCAGATACGGGCGCTTCTCGCCGTAGAGGACGGCGAACGAGCCGAGCGCGGCGAGCACCGAGTCGCTGCCGTGCCCGGCCGCGAGGAGCACCAGCGCGGGCAGCGCGAACGCCACCCCGGTGCGGACAGCCGGCGCCCATCGGCCGCGGGTCGACGGTCGTGTCCACAGGAGTGCGGCGGCACGCGGTCGACGCGGCGGTCGGACGTCCGGGGTCACCGTCCGGCCCGCCGGGCGATGCGGACGAGGTCGGCGGCGGGGCCCGCAACTCCTTCGGCGGCCGCCACACCGCGTGCAACAGGCGGGAGAGGTCGAGTCCGTCGACGTCGACGATCCGGAGTTCACCGGACCGGACCTGCTCGTCGACGGCGAGGGTGCTCAGCACGGCCGGCCCCATTCCGCCCGAGACGGCGGTCCGGATGGCCGCACTGCTGCCGAGTTCGAGGATCGGCTCGGGACGCTCGTGGCCCTCGAGTTCGACGTCGAGGGTGGTGCGGGTGCCCGACCCCGGTTCGCGGACCAGGAGCGGGGTGGCGGCGAGTTCGGCGATGTCCAGCGGCTCGCTCCGCCGCGCCCACGGGTGGCCGGCGGCGACCACGACGACCAGCCGGTCACGGGCGACGACCGCACTGTGCAGCCCCGCCGGGATCGACGGTCCCTCGGTGAACCCGAGGTCGCACTCACCGTCGGCGACGGCGTCGCACACGGCCGACGAGTTCTGGACCCGCAGGTGGACCGTCGTCTCGGGATTCTCAGTGCGGAAGAATCCGAGCCAACGGGGGATCAGATGTTCCGCCACGGTCATCGACGCGTTCACGGTCACCTCGGCGGCGGCGTCCGACCGCATCCCGGCCGCCACGTCGAGCATCTCGGCGACGTCGGTGACGACCTGTCGTGCCCAGTGCACGAGGACCGTCCCCTGCGGGGTCAGTCGCGATCCGGTCGTCACGCGTTCCACGAGGGTCACGCCGAGCCGGCGTTCGAGGCGTGCGAGCGCCCGGCTGGCGTTGGGTTGGGCGATCCCCTGTTCGCGTGCCGCCGCGCTGAGACTGCCGTGGTCGTCCACGCCGACGAGGATGGCCAGGGCGAGCAGGTCGAGTGAGCGGAGATCCACAGGCGCCGAGACTACCGGACCGAATCTCACCAGAAACCGTCATCGGGACGAATCGGTGACCTGCTGTCATATCGAATCTGCATAGGCGTATGTCGCGATGGGGGCTACTGCTCCGCGGCGGTTCACGCGACCGTGGACGACATGACAGCGACGACCTCAGCCCCCACCGAGGACCATCGACGACGCCGGCTGCGTCCACTGCTCCCCGGTGTCGCCGTCTGCGTGGCCATCGCGCTCGTCTCGATGGGCGTCAACCTCGCGGTCCCGGCGGCGAGTCCATTGCTCCTGGCGATCGTGCTCGGCGCGATCCTGGCCAACGTCGTCCGCATTCCGGCCGCCTGTGCGCCCGGTGTGGCGTTCTCGGCGAAGACGCTCCTCCGGGTCGGCGTCGCCGTTCTCGGCCTGCAACTCGTCCTCGGTGACGTCCTCGGCCTCGGCGTCGGGATGATCGCCGTCGTCGTTGCGATCGTCGCCGTCGGGATCGGCGGCGGGCTCCTCATCGGCAGGGCCCTCGGCCTCCCGTTCGCGCGGCGCCTCCTGATCGCCTGCGGCATGTCGATCTGCGGGGCCGCGGCCGTCGCCGCCGTCGACGGCGTGGTGGAGGCCGACGACGAGGACACGGCGACCGCGGTCGGGACGGTCGTGATCTTCGGGACGCTCATGATTCCGACGGTCCCGCTGGCGGCCCACGCGATGGGGCTGTCGGATCGGCTCGCGGGACTGTGGGCCGGCGGGTCGATCCACGAGGTCGCACAGGTCGTGGCTGCGGGCGGGATGATCGGCGGCGGTGCGTTGACCCTCGCGGTGATCGTGAAGCTCGCCCGCGTGCTGATGCTCGCGCCGGTGGTGACCGTGCTGAGCATCCGGCAACGCCGCCTCACCGGTGAGGCGGGGAGCCGGCCGCCGATCGTGCCGCTGTTCGTCATCGGCTTCATCGCCTGCGCGGTGATCCGCTCGACCGGAGTCCTTCCCGACGTGGTCGTCGACGTCGGGCATCACGTGCAGGTGGCGTTGCTGACCATCGCCATGTCGGCCCTGGGGATGGGGGTGCGGGCGTCGGTGATGCGCGGGGTCGGGTGGCGACCGTTCGCGCAGGCGCTGCTCGGCACGATCCTCGTCGCGGGGGTCGCCCTGGGCGGTGTCGCCCTGGCCGGCTAGAAGAACCGTCGAGGCAGGGGCGGGCGGTCAGTCGTCGAAGTCGGCGCCCGTACGCGGCGGTGATGCGTCGAGCCGAGCATTCTCCTCGTCGGTGAACACCCGGGACCGGGACAGGAAGCGCAGTCCCTCGGGGGCCTCCAGCGAGAATCCCGACCCCCGTCCGGGAACCACATCCAGAATCAGCTGGGTGTGCTTCCACAATTCGAACTGGTCGCCGTTGATCCAGACCCGGACCGGCGGCAGCGGATCGGGCAGCTCGACCTCGCCGAGGAGGACGTCGCGCTGACCGATCCGATACTCGCCGACCGGATAGCACATGGGCGCGGAACCGTCGCAGCAGCCACCGGACTGATGCATCATGAGCCCGCCGTGGAGCTCCGACAGCTTGGTCAGGAGCTCCACGGCGGAGTCGGTGGCGACCACGCGTTCAGCAGCTGCGGTCTCAGACATGTCAGGCCGGCCTAGAAGAAGCCCTTGGCGCTCTGGGCGTAGCCGACCAGCAGGTTCTTGGTCTGCTGGTAGTGGCTCAGCATCATGAGGTGGTTCTCGCGTCCCACCCCCGACTGCTTGTATCCGCCGAACGCCGCGTGCGCCGGGTAGTCGTGGTACGTGTTCGTCCACACGCGGCCCGCCTGGATGTCACGGCCCGCCCGGTAGGCGACAGCCCCGTTGCGGCTCCACACGCCGGCGCCGAGTCCGTACAGGGTGTCGTTGGCGATCGTCAGCGCGTCGTCGTAGTCGGAGAACGACGTGACCGCCAGGACCGGACCGAAGATCTCCTCCTGGAAGATCCGCATGTCGTTCTTGCCGCCGAACACCGTCGGCTGGATGTAGTAGCCGCCGGACAGGTCGCCGCCGAGGTCGGCGGGCTCGCCGCCGGTGAGGACGGTGGCGCCCTCCTGCCTGCCGATCTCCAGGTACGAGCGGATCTTCTCGAACTGATCGTTGGACGCCTGCGCACCCATCATGGTGTCGGTGTCGAGGGGGTTGCCCTGCTTGATGCCCTTGACGCGTTCGACGGCACGTTCGATGAAGTCGTCGTAGATGCTCTCCTGCACCAGCGAACGGCTGGGGCAGGTGCACACCTCGCCCTGGTTGAGCGCGAACATCGTGAAGCCCTCGAGTGCTCGGTCGAGGAACCCGTCGTCGCTGGACATGACGTCTTCGAAGAAGATGTTGGGGCTCTTGCCGCCGAGTTCGAGCGTCACCGGGATCAGGTTCTCGGAGGCGTACTGCATGATGAGGCGGCCGGTCGTGGTCTCGCCGGTGAAGGCGATCTTCCGGATCCGGTTGCTCGACGCGAGCGGTTTGCCGGCCTCCACACCGAAGCCGTTGACGATGTTCACCACACCCTCGGGGAGGAGATCGCCGATGAGGCTGAACAGGTAGAGGATCGACGCCGGAGTCTGCTCGGCGGGTTTCAGGACGATCGCGTTGCCTGCGGCGAGGGCGGGCGCCAGCTTCCAGGTCGCCATGAGGATCGGGAAGTTCCACGGGATGATCTGACCGACCACGCCGAGCGGTTCGTGGAAGTGGTAGGCGACGGTGTCCTGGTCGATCTCGGAGACGCCGCCCTCCTGGGCGCGGATGGCGCCGGCGAAGTAGCGGAAGTGGTCGACGGCCAGGGGGATGTCGGCGGCCAGGCATTCGCGGACGGCCTTGCCGTTGTCCCAGGTCTCGGCGACGGCGATCTTCTCGAGGTTGGCCTCGATGGTGTCGGCGATCTTGTTGAGGATCACGGCGCGTTCGGCCGGGGAGGTCTTACCCCAGGCGGGGGCGGCCGCGTGGGCGGCGTCGAGAGCGAGGTCGACGTCTTCGGCGGTCGACCTCGCGACCTCGCAGAAGGCTTTGCCGTCGATGGGCGAGGTGTTCTCGAAGTACTGCCCCTTCACCGGCGGGACCCAGCCGCCGCCGATGTAGTTGTCGTAGCGGGACTCGAAGCTCATGACGGAGCCGGGGGTTCCGGGCTTGGCGAAGACGGTCACGGGGTACTCCTTCTGCAGACTCTGCGGCTGCGAACTCTTTCGGTGAGGTACACCACACGGTAGGCGTCGTGTGGTTGCAGACACGTTGCAGCGCAGATGCGGTCGGCGCGCGGGGTTCAGCGGGTGACGCCGAAGCGGCGGTCGAGGAGACGCGCGCGACCTTCGGCGACGGCGCGGTCCGGGTGGCCGACGGGAAGCCTTTGGGCGAGTCCGCGCCAGGCCGTGATGTCGTCGCGCCCGTGCGGGGACGCGACCCAGGCGCCGAGGGCGACGACGTCGCCGGCGCCGAACATGGACGATCGGAGGTCTTCGAGGACCTCGTCGAAGACCTCGGTGATACCCGGAGCCAACGATTCGGCGAGGAGCCCGCCGCGGCCGAGAGCGTGGACGGCGGCCGCGAGTTCACCGGCGGAGATCATCCGCCGCACGTCGTCGAGATCGGAGCCGATCTCGACCGTCAGCCGGTAGGGGCGGGAGGCCACGATGTCGCCGAGGTCGCGGCGGAGGCGGGAGATCTCGGCGCGCACGGTCACGGCGCCGAGGCCGTCGTCGGAGAGCATCGTCGCGAGCTGCTCGGTGCCGAGCCCCTCGGGGTACGACTGCAGCAGGATCAGGATCTCGGCGTGGCGCGGGGAGAGCGGGCGCGGCGCCGTTCCGGCCTGCCGCCAGCGGGCGGGACCGTCGTCGAGGACGGTGAGGCGTCGCATCGGCGTGGCCGACGAACCGGGGGAGAACGTTTCGGGTGCGGCGAGGTCGACGGCGCGCGTGCGTAGTTCGCGTTCCACGGCCGCGACCACCGACCGGACGGCGGCGAGCGCGAACGGCACGGCCGCCGCCGGTCCGCCGGTCACGTCGATGACGCCGAGCGTCTCGCCGGTCACCGGGTCGTGGACCGGGGCCGCGGCGCAGTTCCACTGCTGGACCGGTCCGGAGAAGTGCTCGGGCCCGATGATCTGTACGCCGTGGTCGACTGTCAGCGCGAGACCGGGCGCATTGGTCCCCACCGTCTCCTCGCTCCACACCGACCCCTCGACGAAGTTGATTCGGGCCGCGGCGTCGCGTGCGCTGTGATCGCCCTCCACCCACAGCAGTCGCCCGTGGCGGTCGGTGAGGGCGACGACGACGCCGGCGCCGGCGATGTCGTCGAGCATCAGCGACTGGACGAGCGGACGCACGACGGCGAGACGGTGCGCCGACCGGTACTCCTCGAGGTCGCCGTCGGTCATCGCGGTGCCGGGGTCGGAGTCGACGGGGTCGACGCCCCGGTTCCGCGAGCGGATCCAGGAGTCCCGGACGAGCGAGCGGACCACCCCGTCGACGGGGAGGGCGCCGGCGAGGAACTCCTCGTACGCGCGGCGCACGCGGACCGAGACGGACGTGGTGTCGCGCATCGCTGTCCTCTCGCCGCCGAACCGATGCCGCTCGGCGCGGAATCGGGGTGTTCATCGATTGTGCCCGCGGAGTGTGACCCGGGCAACGAGATCGGGGGCGACGAGATCGGGGGCAGCTAGAGGGCCCCGGTCTCCGGTTGCAGGCCCCGGTACCCCGTGCCACGGTGAGCGTGACCGCGGCGGGGAGGCCGCGGGGATGGGGACGGGGTGCGGATGCACATGACACTGGACATGATGTTGCGGGTGCTGGCGGGCGCCGGACTCGGAACGCTGATCGGACTGGAGCGTCAATATCGGGCGCGTATGGCCGGACTGCGCACCAACTCGCTGGTCGCCGTCGGTTCCGCGCTCTTCGTGGTGCTGTCGGCCGAGGGGTTCGTCGGCGGCGATCCGACGCGAGTGGCGGCCCAGATCGTCTCGGGCATCGGTTTCCTCGGCGCCGGCGTGATCCTGCGCGACGGGTTGACGGTGCGGGGACTGAACACGGCCGCCACCCTGTGGTGCTCGGCGGCGGTGGGCGCGCTGGCGGGCGCCGGCCTGTACGTGGCGGCCGCATTCGGCACCGCGGTCGTCATCGTGGTGAACACCGTCCTCCGTTCGGTGGGCCGCGTCGTCGACAGGGTGCCCGACTCCGGGGCCTCGGAGGACCCGGCCGAGTACGAGTTCGTCGCCGTCACGCGCGACGAGTCGGAGGCCCACGTGCGCGTGATGCTGGTGCAGGCACTCACCCGCAGCCACCTGCACCTGCAGGCGATCGGGAGCCGCAACACCGAGGACGGCGCCGTGGCGGTCCGTGCCACGCTGGTCTCCGACGAGGGGCGTGACGACCGTGCGATGGAGTCCGCCGTCAGTCAGCTGTCACTGGAACCCGCGGTGACCTCGGTGCGCTGGCGGGTCGTCGACCACGAGCGTCACACAGACTGACTCGCGCCCGGCGACCATGACAGACCCTCGACCATGACAGACGTCATGGCGGAATGATGACATCCGCTCCGGGTGCGGCGTCCGGCGGCGCAGCACAGTGAAGGGCATGAACACGACACACCTCAGCACGGCAGCGGCCCCCGCCATCGACCTGGAGGGCATCACCAGACGGTTCCGCGGCACCGGCGGCGATTCGGTGCTCGCCGTGAACGGCATCGACCTGACGGTCGAACCGGGCGAGGTGGTGGCGTTCCTCGGCCCCAACGGTGCGGGGAAGACCACGACCCTCGACATCGTCCTCGGGCTCGGTGCCCCCGACAGCGGTCGGGTCCGCGTGTTCGGCCGGGACCCGCGGGAGGCGGCACGGGCCGGCCGGATCGCCGCGGTGATGCAGACCGGCGGACTGCTCGACGACTTCACCGTCGCCGAGACGGTGCACACGATCGCCGCGCTGCACGGTCGCGGCGCAGCCGACATGGACGAGGTGATGCGGCGCGCCGACATCGCCGACCTCGGTGACCGCAAGGTGTCGCTGTGCTCGGGCGGCGAGCAGCAGCGGCTCAAGTTCGCGCTCGCCCTGCTGCCCGACCCCGACCTGATCGTCTTGGACGAGCCGACCGCGGGGATGGACGTCGAATCGCGGCGGACGTTCTGGGCGGCGATGCGTGCCGACGCGCAGCGCGGCCGGACCGTCGTGTTCGCCACCCACTACCTCGAGGAGGCCGACGCGTTCGCCGATCGGATCGTCATGATCGCGCACGGCGAGGTGGTCGCCGACGGTTCCACCGCGGAGATCCGTGCGCGGTCGAGCCGCCGCATCGTGTCGGCGGTCCTGGACGATGACGTGCTGCCCGACCTGCTGCGCGTGTTCCCCGACCTCCAGGTGATCGAACGGCGCGGCGGACGGTTGTATCTGTCGCTCGCGGACTCCGACGTCCTCGCCCGGCATCTGCTCACCCACACCGCCGCGCGCGACGTCGAGATCGCCGCCCACAACCTCGAAGACGCGTTCGTCGCCCTGACCGGCGATGCGTCCTGACCGGCGATGCGTCCTGACCACGAACCCGTCCACGCACTCACTCTCGAAAGGCCAGTCATGACCACACTCGTCTCCGCGTCCGGTGTCGCCGGCGTGTACCTCCGCAACGACGTCCGCCGGATCATGCGCAACAAGCGCGCGATGATCTTCACGATCGCCATGCCCGCCCTGCTGTACCTGGTGTTCGGCGCCACCCAGCCGAGCGACGAGCGGGCCGGGGCGGGCAATGTCGCGTTCTACGTGCTGGTGGGCATGGCGCTCTACGGCGCGGTCCTGGCGGCGGCGTCGAATGCTGCCGCCGTCTCCCTGGAGCAGCAGGCCGGCTGGACTCGAACGCTGATGATGACGCCCCTGACTCCCCGCGGCTATGTCACCACCAAGGTGGCGGTGGCGTTGACGATGAGCGCCCTGCCCGTGGTGCTCCTCGCGGCGGTCGGCCTCATCTCGGGTGCCCGCGCGTCGGTCGGCGTCTTCGTGGTGTGCCTGGTCATCGCGTGGGTGGGGTCGGCGGTCTTCGCCGCGCTCGGCCTGGCGATGGGCAGCGTCTTCAAGTCGGACGGTGCGATGCAGGTTCTCGGCGGCATCCTGGCGCTGCTGGCGTTCGCGGGGAACGTCTTCGTCCCCCTGAACGGCGTGATGCTGCGGATCGCCGAGTTCACCCCGATGTTCGGCGTCGTCTCGCTGGCCCGGTATCCGCTCGATGAGGGCGTGACGGTGTACGGCACGCAGATCGACCTCTGGGTGATGGTCCTCAACACCGTCGTCTGGGCGGTGATCTTCGCGACGGCCGCGGGATACTTCTACACTCGCAGCACTCGCAGGCAGTGACCGGACCGTCGCGAGACGCCCGACTCGTCCCCGACCACCGGGAGAGACCGATGACCCCACCGTGTGATTCGCTCACCGCTCCGTGGCGAACCGGGCGGTGGGTGTTCGGCGCCGTGTGGCTGGTGTTCATGGTGTACCCGATCCTCGCCGTCGCCGGTGCGGGAAGGCCGACGCCGGTGACCGTCGTCGGTTTCCTGACGATCATCGTGTTCGTGATCGTGTACCTGCTCGAATGCGTGTACGCGATGTGGGAGCCGGCCCGGTCTCCGTGGTGGCGGTCCCCCGCGACCGCGGGGTTCGTGATCCTGCTGGTGATGACCGCGCTGTTGGTCGCGATCATCGGCGGCCGGGCGTTCGCGGTGGCGCCCTTCCTGATGGCGGTCGTGGCGTTCGCGGTACCGGTCCCGCCTGCGGTCTCCCTGGCGGGGATCATGACGATCTTCCTCTCGGCGATCGGCATCCCGGAATGGGCCGGATGGGGCGTCGACGTCGGTCTGCTCGTCGTGTTCGCGGTGGTCGGCGTGATGATGATGATCACGCGGCTGAGCCGGGACGCCGAGCAGCAGCGCGAACGGGAGCAGGAGCGGCAGCGCGAACTGAGCCGACAGTTGGCGGTGGTGAACGAACGCGAGCGCGTGGCCCGGGACGTCCACGACATCCTGGGGCATTCGCTGACCGTCATCACGGTGAAGACCGAGCTGGCCGCCCGTCTCGTCGACCTCGATCCGGATCGGGCGAAGCGGGAGCTCGCCGAGGTCAACTCGCTGTCTCGGGATGCGCTCGCGGAGGTGCGCGCGACCGTCGGCGCACTGCGAACCCCGAACCTGGACGACGTTCTCGCGGCGGCGTCGAGCGCGTTGTCGGCGGCGGGTGTGGCCGCCGACCTCCCGCCTCGCGGGACGGAGTCGCCGCATTCCGAACTGTTCGCGTGGGTGGTGCGCGAAGCGGTGACCAACGTGGTGCGGCACAGTGGCGCCCGCCGGTGCTCGGTGACGGTCGACGAGACGTCGCTGACGGTCGCCGACGACGGCCGTGGATCGGCCGTCCTGCGGTACGGCAACGGGCTGAGCGGGTTGGCGGAACGCGTCGACGCCGCGGGCGGGGCGTTCTCGGTGACCTCCGAGGAGACCGGGACGGTGGTCCGGGTCGACATGACCGCCGACCCCCGCCGCCGCTGAGCCCCTATTCTCGAGGTCTGCCCGACCGTCGGGGCCCGGTGACGAGAGGAACGCGTGGAGACCATCAGGCTGCTGCTCGCCGACGACCAGGCGTTGGTGCGCGGCGCACTCGCGGCGCTGCTCGATCTGGAGCCGGACATCGCGGTGGTCGCGCAGGTCGGACGTGGTGACGAGGTGCTCGACGCGGCACGCGACAGCGGTGCCCAGGTATGTCTCCTCGACATCGAGATGCCGGGCGTCGACGGCATCGCCGCGGCCGAGATCCTCACCGAGCAGCTGCCCGGCGTCCGATCCCTCATCGTCACGACGTTCGGTCGGCCCGGCTACCTGCGCCGGGCGGTCGACGCCGGTGCGTCGGGATTCGTCGTCAAGGACACGCCGGCCGCCGAGTTGGCCGACGCGGTCCGTCGGGTCCACGCCGGACTGCGGGTCATCGACCCGACGTTGGCCACCGAGAGCCTCACCAACGGTGAGAATCCGCTGACGCCGCGGGAATCGGATGTGCTCGTGGCCGCACTGTCGGGCGCGACGGTCGCGTCGATCGCCGCCGAGGTGCATCTGTCGCCGGGGACGGTCCGCAACCATCTGTCGTCGGCGATCGGCAAGACCGGTGCCGCGACGCGCGCCGAGGCGGCGCGCATCGCCCGCGAGCGGGGATGGATCTGACGGTCCCGGCCGGCGGGGCCGCTTCGGGGCGTCGGCCGGCACTCACCGGCATCCGTACGGTCGCGGCGGCTGCGGTGTGCCTCACGCATGCGGCGTTCTGGACGGGGCACTACACGGACGACTACGTGGGCCGGCTGGCAGCGCGGTTCGAGGTGGGCGTCGCGATCTTCTTCGTCCTGTCGGGCTATCTGCTGTTCAGCCCGTGGGTGCGGGCGCTGCGGGACGGGCCTCGACCGTTTCCGCCGCTGCCCTACCCGCCGCTGCGCCGTTATGCGTGGCACCGTGCTCGGCGAATCCTGCCGGCCTACTGGCTCACGGTGCTCGCCGTGTACGCGATCTTCCTGGTGCGCACCGACGCCTCCGACCTCGGGCACGGTTGGGAGGCGCTGGTGCGGAACCTGACCTTCACTCAGGTGTACGGCTTCGGGTACCTGCACACGGGGCTCACGCAGATGTGGAGCATGAGCGCCGAGGTGGCGTACTACGTGGCGTTGCCCGTCGTCGCGTGGCCGCTCGCGCGGATCGTCTGCCGGGACCGGTGGCGCCCCGACCTGCTGCTCGCGGTCCTGGCGGGGCTCGCGGTGTGCTCTCCGGTGTGGACGCTGGTGGTTCACGGTCTCGAGGGGGTCGATCCCACGGCCCGGTTGTGGCCGCCGGCCTTCGCGAGCTGGTTCGTCGCGGGCATGCTGCTCGCCGTCGTCGCCGCGCTGGTGACGCGGATCCCCGCCGGGCTCTGCGTGACGTCGGCCGCGGCGGCGTTCTTCGCCTCGGGCGGGGCTTTCGCGGGTGAGCCGACGATCGTCCCGGACGACGGCGGGGCGGCCGTCGTCAAACACCTCCTGTACGCGGTGGTGGCGCTCGGGGTCGTCGCACCGCTGACCGTCGGCGACGGTCGGTGGTCCCGACTGTGCGGCAGTCGGCCGATGGTGTGGTTCGGCGAGATCTCCTATGAGTTCTTCCTCGTGCACGTGATGGTGATGGAACTGGTCATGGACGTGGTCGGATTCCGCGTCTTCACCGGGTCGACGGTCGTGGTGTTCGCGGTGACGTCACTCGTCAGCGTTCCGGTGGCGTGGCTCGTCCACCGGATCACGGCGCCGCTGTGGCGACGCGGGGACGCGGACCGGAGCCCGGCCGCGGGTAGAATCGCGCCATGACCTCTCCGCAGCGTTCCGTCGACGCGGCCGCCATCCGGCAGTGGACGGTCGACGCCCGGGTTCCCGGGCAGCCGCCCGAGCTGTCCGACGAGGCGTGCCTGCTCATCGCGGCCGGTTATCTGGCACCGACGGCGCGTGCCACGGTGGTCCGCAGGATCTCGCAGGGATTGGCGATGCCGGTCCCGTCGGCCGGATTCAGTGAGCTCCGGCGGGTGCAGCGGGGGATCGCGCACGCGGAGCGCAAACTGTCGTCGACCCGGATTCCCGGTGTCGTGGTCCCGATCATCAGGTCGCGGCTCGCGGCCCTCGTGCGGCGGCGTGACGAGGCGCGTCGCGCGGTGGTCACCGCCAAGGGCGTCCTGCCGACGGGGATGCGTGCGATCCGCCGCGAGCGCAGAGAGAACGTCTACCTGGAGATCGAGGAGCGCGAACAGCTGTTCTCGGGCCTCGCGTACACCCCGGTCGCGAACCTCTCGACCTCCGGAGCGCGGTGGGCGGGCACCGATGCGCTCGACCGGGTGGCCGGTGTCGTCGACAAGGTCGCCGGACGCGCGGGACGACGCCAGGTGGAGCAGTGGGCCGACGAGGTGTTCGGTACCGCGCCCACCACGCAGGATGCGGGACGCGGTGCGGGGTTCGCCGACGGGTACGAGACGCTGCTGTTCGTGGCTGGACACTATTACGATCGGATCCGGACCAACCCGGCGTGGTGCTCGGACCATTTCGAGATGCAGCGAGTCCAGGTGAACCTGCACGCGGAACTGGCAGAGGTCGCGTCCGACGTCGTGGCCCTGCGCGCGTTGCGGGTCGATCTCGATCGGGCGCGGGCCGGAGGCGGGTTCGACGCCGGATTCCTGGCGCACATCACCGAGCGGGAGGAGGCGCTGCGCCCGGTGTGGACGCAGCTCATCGACCGCGTGCATGCGTTGACGGAGATCTGTTCGACCGTCGAGTCGGCGGCGGTGGAGTTGCGACTGCTCGACGAGTTCGACCACGCGTCGACCATCGACGCCCGGATCGACCATCTGCTCGCGCGTTCGGGCGACCGCGAACTGTCGGCGGACCACAGTCGTCGTCTGTCGCAGCAGGTGCGCAGCGGCGAGGAGCAGCTGAAGATCTACCGGGATGTGCTGGCCGGCAACATCGCTCAGCTCGGGTATGCCGCTCCCGTCGAGCTGCCCGAGCGCTACGAGCCCTGACGTTCCCGGCCTGCGGGGATCACCGGCGGATCTCGGGGCGACCCCAGGCGCGCAGATATCCCTTCTCGACGTCGCTGAGTCGACGGAGCGTGTGCTTCTCGACGTCGACGACGGCCATCTGCGTGGAGGCGACGCAGGCCGGTGATGATCCGGATTCGGGGGCCGCCGGGCGGATCTCGTATCCGATGGTGAAGTCGACGGACCGGAACCGGGTGATCCACATCCCGACCTGCAGGGGCGAGTCCTCGTGGCGGAGCTGCGCGCGGTACCGGATGTCGACGTGGACGATCATGGCGCTGGTGATGAGGGGCGCGTATTCGTCGCCGGCGCTCAACAACCACTGGATGCGCGCCTCCTCCATGAGAGTGACGATTCGCGCGTGGTTGATGTGCCCGAAGGCGTCCATGTCCGACCAGCGGACGGGGACCTCGGCGGTGAACGCGTACGGCCGGGTCGTATCGGTGTGCCGGGTCTCGTCGGGTGGCGTCGCGGTCATGCGTGCGAGCTTAATGCCGCGGGGAGTGGGAGGTTCACAGGCGACGTTAACCTCCTCGTAGTATCCGACCGGTACTCTTGGCGCCCATGTGGCCTCATCGACTGACATCGCGGACGTCCGCTGCGCTGACCCTCCTCGTCGCCGGAACGGTGGCGGCGGGCCTGGTGAGCGCGCCCGCGGACGCCGCTCCGAGGCACGCGCGCATCGCTGCCGAGAAGGTCCGCAGCATCCATCGCACCGATCTGACGGTGAAGTCGCCGTCGATGAGGGGATCGGTGCCGGTGACGGTGTTGTCGCCCGGCGGCACGGCCCCGCGACCGACCGTTTACATGCTCGACGGCGCCGACGGCGGCGACAAGGTCTCCGACTGGATCACCAAGGGCGGTGCCGAGAAGTTCTTCGCCGGCCGCAACGTCAACGTGGTCCTGCCGGCCGGCGGCGCCGGGACATTCTACACGAACTGGGTCCGCCGCGACGACAAGCTCGGCAAACCGCAGTGGGAGACGTTCCTGACCGAGGAGCTGCCCTCGCTCATCGACGAGGAGTTCCACGGGTCGGGACGCAACGCGATCATCGGGTTGTCGATGGGCGGCCAGGCGGCGTTCGCGTTGACCGCGCGGCATCCGTCGCTGTACCGGGGTGTCGCCTCGCTGAGCGGATGCCCGCCGGTGTCGGGGCCGGCCAATGAGGCCTACGTGCGGACGACCGTCGCGAAGGCGGGCGGCGATGCCACCAACATGTGGGGCGCCCCCGGCAGCAAGCGGTGGCGGGCGCACGATCCGGCGCGCAAGTTGGACGCGCTGCGCGGCAAGGCGATCTTCCTGTCGTCGGGGACCGGCGCCGTGGGGCCGCAGGATCTGACGCAGAAGCGGGACCCGAAGGACGGTCCGGTGGACGCGCAGATCGCGGCGGGCTCGGCGCTCGAGGTGGGTGCCAACCGGTGCTCGTTGGAGTTCGCGACACTGCTGAGCAGTAAGGACATCCCCTACACCCCGGGTTTCCGGTTCATCGGGACCCACAGCTGGCCGTACTGGAAGATGGATCTCCCCCGGGCCTGGGAGGCGCTCGCGCCCTCCCTGTGATTCAGGAGGCGCTCGCGCCCTCCCTGTGATTCTGTGTTTCAGGAGGCGAAGCTCTCGGCGAAGGCGAGGAAGGCGTCGTTCTCCGCGCGGTGCGTGACGGTGACGCGCACGCCGTCGTCGGCGAACGGTCGGACGATCACGCCGGACTCCGCGCACGCGGTGGCGAAGCGTGTGGAGTCGTCGCCGAGGTCGAGCCACACGAAGTTGGCTTGACTGTCCGGGACGCGGTAGCCGAGGTCCCGCAGCCGGGTGGTGACCCGTTCGCGTTCGGCGACGACGGCGTCGGTGCGGGCGAGCAGTTCGTCACTCGCCCGCAGGGAGGCGATCGCCGCTGCTTGCGCCACGGTGCTCACCGTGAACGGGACGTGCACTTTGCTGAGCGCCTCGATGATCGCGGGGGCGCCGATGGCGTAGCCCACGCGGAGTCCGGCGAGTCCGTACGCCTTGGAGAAGGTGCGCAGGACCACGACGTTCTCGAACTCCCGGTAGAGGTCGACGGCGTCGTAGCCGTGGGCGTCGTCGAGGCGCGTGTATTCGATGTACGCCTCGTCGAGGGCGACGATCACGTCGCTGGGGACGCGGGTGAGGAAGTCGCGGAGCGCGTCGGCCCGCACCACGGTTCCGGTGGGATTGTTGGGGTTGCACACGAAGATCAGGCGGGTGCGGTCGGTGACGGCGTCGGCCATCGCCGACAGGTCGTGGACGGCGTCGCCGGTGAGGGGGACCTCCACCGGGGTCGCGCCGGCGACTCGCGTGGCGACGGGGTACATCTCGAATGATCGCCACGCGTACAGCACCTCGTCGCCGGGGCGGGAGGTGATCGTCACGAGGTTCTGGCACAGGATCACCGACCCGCACCCCACGCGGACCTCGGCCGGCGTCACGCCGGTGGCCTTGGCCAGTTCGTCGGTCAACTCCACCATCCCGTTGTCGGGGTAGCGGTTCGCGTGCGCGGCGGCGTCGGCGACGGCGGCGAGGACGCTCGGCAGCGGAGGCTCGGTGACCTCGTTGCTGGCCAGTTTGACGGCGCCGGGGAAGGTCTTTCCCGGGACGTACGCGGTCAGGGCGTCGAGGTCGGGGCGAATTCGCATGTTCACCCCTCAAATGTATGCCTGACCAGCGGGTCGGCGTCCACCCGGCAGGAGATTTGATCTTGCTGCGGGCCCTGTGTAATGTTCTTCCCCGGCGGTTCGAAACCGAACTCCACTGGGAGGCGTGCCAGAGCGGCCGAATGGGACTCACTGCTAATGAGTTGTCCTATGAAAATGGGACCGGAGGTTCAAATCCTCTCGCCTCCGCCGACCGGGATACGCGCCCGGTACAATTGAAGAATCGAATCGAGAGATTCGCAGCGCGCCCGTAGCTCAACGGATAGAGCATCTGACTACGGATCAGAAGGTTTGGGGTTCGAATCCCTACGGGCGCACAGGATCACCAGGTGAGACCCCCTTCCGGGAGATCGGGAGGGGGTCCTCTCGTGTTGCCCACCCTTGACCCTGCAACTCCCCGGGACGCTCCGGTGGGGAGCGGAGTGCGCGGCAGTGTCTATTCGGTCGGACCGCCGCTGTTCGGTCATACCGCGTCTATTCGGTCAGACCGCGCTTCGTGAACTGCTTCTTCACTTCTGCCTCGATCTCATCTCTCGACGCGCCTTCTCGGACCTCGATCGGCTTCGACGCCTCCTTCTCCCAGTCCTCGTTCAACTCGAACTCGACAGCCATTGCGGTCCTCCTGTCAGCGGGTGTCGACAGTTTCGCAGAAGGGTCTGACATTCCGTGTGCGGTCGGTCCCGGGGTCCGCTCGGGGCGATCGCGCGGTGCGGGCGCGGTCGGGTGATGTAACGTACACATCCATGGCCGATGTGGTCTGTTCGACCGAGACCCGGGAGCATTGGATGACCTCGCGAACCCTGCGCAGAATCATGACCGCGGCGGCGGGCGTCGCGGTGGCGGCGGCGGGCCTGGCCGCACCGACCCTCGCCGCTCCGACGGCGGCGGCCGGCGGAGCCGTCGAGTACGTCAACCTCGGCGACAGCTTCTCGGCGGGATCGGGCGTGTCGCCCATCGCCGCCGGAACCCCGGAGTCCTGCTGGCAGTCGGTGAACAACTACGCGCACATCGTCGCCCGCGAACACGGCTACCGACTCACCGACGTCAGCTGCGGCGGCGCGGCGACCGAGGACTTCTTCACCTCCCAGCAGAAGGGATCGCCGCCGCAGCTCGACGCCCTGGACGACCGCGTCGACCTGGTCACCCTGGCGATCGGCGGTAACGACGGCGACGTCTTCGGCAGCGCGATCAAGGACTGCGTGATCGCCGGCGTCTCGACGGCCTGGCAGGGGTCGCCCTGCAGCGACAGGCACAAGCGCACCCTGATGACCGAGGTTCGCACCGGCACCTATCCGAGCCTGGTGAAGGCGTTCACCGCGGTGCGGACCGCGGCGCCGAACGCCGACGTGTACGCGCTCAACTATCCGTGGATCGCGCCGCGGACCAACGGCTTCTGCCCGGCACTGCCGCTCGCCGGCGGCGACTACGCGTTCACCCATCGGCTGCAGTCCGCACTGCACGACGCGATCGCCCGGGCGGCCGCGAAGACCGGGGTGACACTCGTCGATGTCGCCTCGGCCTCGGAGGGCCACGATTCCTGCAAACCCGAGGGCGTTCGCTGGGTGGAGCCGCTGATCACCACCGTCCAGCCCGTCCCGGTTCATCCGAACGCACTCGGTGAACGCCGCATGGCCGACGTGACCTCGGCGGCGATCGACCGGTGACGCCGACGCGACAGACCGTGGGCTCTGGCACCATCGAAGGGGAGTGACGCGTCGACGGAGGAGCAACGGTGGACGACCGGGTGACGAGGCGGGGACCGGAGTACCGCCCGCCGGTGGCCGCCGGACAGTCGTATCCTCCGCTCGGCTACGGCCCCGACGGCGACCCGCGGTTCACCTATGACGACCAGCTCCGCAGCGAGGCCGGGCCGCAGCCCGACCCCGTGCCGGAACCGACCCCGGTGCCGCCGGCCCCGACCGAGGCCGCCAGAGCCGATCGCCGCGGCATGGCCGTCGGTCTCGCCGCCATCCTCGTCGGCGTGATCTGCCTCGGTGTCGCACTGAACGCACTGTTCAGCCGCGGGGACGAGCCGGTCACCCGATCGGCGCCGCCCTCGTCGCAGTCCACCGACGACCCGTACCTGCAGGGCATCCCCGACCAGTCGCAGGAACGCCGCTCGCCCGGACCGGAGACCGGCCCCCGCGTCCCGACGCGTGGCGCGGCGGTCACCTACGAGGTGGAGTCGGGCGCCGCGACGCTGCTGTACGTGGACGACACCTCGGTGGAGTTGGCGCAGACCCGCGGCGGACCGTGGACCAAGAGCGTCCGCGGCACGGACAACGCCCTGCTGCGGATCATGGTGATCCCGCAGGGCGCCGAGCCGGCGTCGTGCGCCATCAAGGTCGACGGCCGCGAGGTGGCCCGCGCATCATCCGAGGACAGGCCCGGCACGCCCGTCCTCGACTGCCGGTACACGGGTTGAACGGCGCCGGTGCGGCTACCGTGGTGATGTGACGTCCTTCGAATCCTCGCCCGCCGACGCCGGCGTGAAAGCGATGCTGACCTGGCGCAGTCCGGACGGCCGTCGGCTCGAGCAGGTCCGCCTCAACGTCAACGGATCCCGTGTCCGCGCGTACGGTCGCATCGTCGCGGCCGCCGCCGACCGGGAAGCGTATTCGGCGTCGTACGAACTGGTCACCACCGACTCCGGCGTGGCGCGTCGACTGTCGGTGCGCCTGCTGCGCGAGCCGGGGGAGAGCGCGCTCGACGTGAGCCGCGACATGGACGGTCGCTGGATGGTCCAGACGCCGACGAGCAGCGTCCGCAGCCACTTCGACGGTGCGGAGACCGTCAGCGTCGAGGGGTCGCCGTTCTTCGCCAGCATCCCGCTGCGCCGGTTCGGCATCGTGGCAGGCGGCCGGCGTGACGACGTCCCGGTGGTGACGCTCCGGCTTCCCGAATGCGAGATCGACGCCGCGTCGATGAGTTACGTCGGCGGCGGCGCCGGGCGGGTGACGGTGGCGTGCGCCGGTCGGACCGACGAACTCGTCGTCGACGACGACGGGATCGTCCTCGACTACCCCGGGGTGGCGGCGCTGCTCTGACGGAAGCGGCGTCTCACATCCACACGCGGGCGAGATGCGCCTGCCTGCGCAGTTCCTCGGCCCACCCGTCCTCGCCCACGCGGACGTCGACGATGGGTTCGGGGGCGGCGGCCGCGATCCGCTCATAGGCGAGGCGCGCCCGGTGGCCCGCGTCGACGAGCACGGAGACGCTCCCCGTGTCGCGCAAGGCGTCCCGCGCCGCGGTGAGCCGGTCGATGGTCGCGCTGAGGGTGTTGAGCAGGGCGACCGCGTTCGCCTCCAACATCGCTCGCTGCAGATCGGGTGCGGTGCCCGCCACGCGGGTGCCGTCGCGGAAACTTCCCGCAGCCAGCCGGAGGGCGAGGTCGCTCTCACCGGCGCCGACGGCGGCGGTCGCGGCGGCCGTCAGATGCGGGTTGTGGGAGATCGCGGCGGCCGCGCGGTCGTGGGCGTCGTCGGCTGCGGGAACCACGTAGGAGCCTGCGGCGCGAGCCAGTCGGGCGATCGTCAGCCAGTCGTCGGCCGGGGTGTCGTCATGGGTGGTGACCATCCACATGGCGTCGCGGAAGAGAGCGGGGTCGGTGGCCTCCCACCCCGACGCCGAGGTGCCGGCCATCGGGTGTCCGCCCACGTACCGCGCCGCCGGATGGTGGGTGGCGACCAGCTCGGCCACCTGCTCCTTCACGCTGACGACGTCGGTCAACAGCACGTTCGGGGCGGTGGCAGCGACGGCGTCGAGCATCGTCGGCAGCGCCGTGAACGGGGTGGCGAGGACGACGACGGCGTCGGTGCGGGCGGCGCGGGTCAGGACGGCGTCCAGATCGCTCGACGCGTCGTAGCCGGCGGCCGTCGCCTGTTCGACGGTGCCCGCCGAGCGGTTGTAGCCGAACACCCTCACCCCGGTGTCGGCGAGGACGCGGAGGAGAGATCCCCCGATGAGGCCCAGACCGAGGATGCAGACGGGTTCGGCGAACGGCGGAACGCTGGGTCGAGACGGTGCGGCAGACACGGAACAAGCGTGGCACATCTGCGTCGAACGGACTTGGGAGAGCCCTGAAAAGCGGCTACCGTGGCGAACATGCCGAAGCCGAGCTCAGCGAGCGATGACATCGATGTGGATGGCTTCGCCGTCGCCGTCGTCCGCGAGGACACGGGGTGGAAGGTGTCCGCGCTGGCCCCGACGGCTCTCGACGACCTGTCCGATGCCGAGACCCAGCTCCGCGAACTCCGCGCGGCCGGTGCCGTGTTCGGTCTGCTCGACGTCGACGACGAGTTCTTCGTCATCGTCCGGCCGTCGCCGGGCGGGGCGCGACTCCTGGTGTCGGACGCCACCGCCGCCATCGACTACGACATCGCGGCCGACGTCCTCGACGAGTTGCACGTCGACATCCCCGACCTCGACCCGGATGAGCTCGACGACGTGGATCCGTGGGAGGAGGGAGACCTGTCGATCCTCGCGGATCTGGGTCTGCCCGACGCGGTGCTCAGCATCATCCTCGGTGAGACCGACCTGTACGCCGACGAGCAGATCGGGATGATCGCGGCGCGGCTCGGTTTCGCCGACGAACTGTCGACGGTCCTCGACTCCCTCGGTCACTGACCGCCCCGGTGACGATGTCGGACCGTGGTGGGGTGCATCGGGAGGCCGACGCGATGATGGCCGTCGCCCTCGAGGCCGCACGGGCCGCCGACCCGGACGACGTGCCCATCGGCGCCGTCGTCTTCGGTCCGGACGGCCGGGAGTTGGCGCGGTCCGCGAACCGCCGCGAAGCCGATCGCGATCCCGTCGGTCACGCCGAGATCGTGGCATTGCGTGCTGCCGCCGCCCGGCACGGGGACGGTTGGCGACTGTCGGGGTGCACGCTCGTCGTCACCGTGGAACCGTGCACGATGTGTGCCGGAGCGATCGGGCTCGCCCGCGTCGACAGGGTGGTCTTCGGGGCCTGGGAACCGAAGACCGGTGCGGTCGGGTCGCTGTGGGACGTGTTGCGCGATCCGCGGCTCGTCCATCGGCCCGAGGTCCTCGCCGGGGTGCGGGAGCGCGAGTGCGGTGAGCTCGTCCGGGACTTCTTCGCCCGGCGTCGGGGACGTCCCTGACGTTTGCCCGGAGTCTGCCCGGATGACCTATCCAAGGGGCGCCGTGATGTGGCAGATTGACCGGTGAGCAGTCCCACGGCAGTCGCCCGATGCGCTGCCACCGCCGCCGAAGGAGAATCCCGTGTCCGATCCGATGGACAAGATCAACGAGATCGTCGAGAGCGTCGTCACGAAGGTCGGTGAGTTGGCCAACAGTGAGCAGGTCTCCGGCGCCGTCGACTCGGCGAAGGCCCGTTTGGACGAGATCGCGAACAGTGAGCAGGTCAGCGGTGCCGTGGACTCGGCGAAGGCCCGCTTCGACGAGATCGCCGGCAGTGATCAGATCGCCGATGCCGTGGAGACGGCCAAGGCCAAGCTGTCGGAGATCGCGGCCAAGCTGACGGGCGGCTGAATCGCACCGAAACAGCCTGTGACCTGACGATTTCGTGCTCATCGGGCCCTGCGGTACAGTTTTTCGCGGTGGCGTGTCCGAGCGGCCGAAGGTACAGCACTCGAAATGCTGCGTGCGGTAACCCCGCACCGGGGGTTCAAATCCCCCCGCCACCGCAGAAGGCCCTGACCTGCGTATGCAGGTCAGGGCCTTTTCCATGTTGTTGCTGTTGTCGTTGTCGTTGCTGTTGTTGGAGTTGGAGTTGGAGTCGGAGTCTCTACGGCGTTCGCTGAGCGATCGTGGCGCCACGAACCGCGTGAGCGTCGGCGAGGAGGTTCATACGACGCTGCAGGTACCGGGTGTGGGACCCGAACCAGACCGGCGCCCACAGCCACGCGACCGTCGGCGACACTCGGGTCGGCGACCCGATCGCCGCGTGAGCGTCGTTGAGGCGTACCGCGGTGTGATGCAACCCGACGGCGCCGTAGATCGGGACGAGCTGGGACCACCAGGCGCCCCAGCTCTCGGCCGGCCGGCCGGTCATGGCGACCAGCTCGTCGTTCACGCGCTGGTACCAGACGAAGTAGTAGATGCCGAGGGTGATGCCGGTGAGCCACCACAGGGACCATGGACCTTGTTTGCGAATCATGGATGGAAGGTAGCGCGCACCTCGGACATTCCGGACCGGCCCCGGTGCGCGTCGTGACTCGTACGGAATGAATCGGGGGTCGTCCGCAGATTCGAACTGCAGACGACCCCCGATGTGCTTGCCGAGGTCGGCTTAGAATCCGGTGATCAGTCCGGGCACGACAGCGAAGAAGAGGTTTCCGAGCGTGCCGACGAGATCGACGAAATTAGAGATCATCTGATTCACCTCCTTCGAAAGCTATAGAAGCGGCGTTCGAGCTAGGGGTGGGTAAGCGTCAGCCCCAGAAGAACCCGAACCAGTCGCCCATAGTTCCGAAGAATAGATTGATGAATTCTCCGAGCGTTTCCATCTGTTGATCCCTTCAGCGAGTGTTGGAATCCCCGACGAGCAGCATCTGGCTGCACCGTGCACGTTAGGGCACCGTCTCGCGTGTGTCGACGGGTTAAGCGAGATCGAGACGAGTTCAATTTACCGGCTCTTCGGATTTCAGAGTGCGTGGATGCGGTCAGCGAGCTGGCCGGAGTGCAGCAGGGACCGCAAGATGTAGTGGTTGAGGTTCCGGAAGCCCTGGGCGATCCCGCGTAGGTGTTCGAGGCGTCCGTTGATCGCTTCGACGGGACCGTTGGAGACGCCGACGTCGAAGTACGCGAGGATCTCAGCGCGGCGTGCCCACAGGGTGCGGCCGAGTTGAGCAAGCTCGGCAAGTTCAGCGGGTACTCCCTTCTGTATCCGTTTGAGGACCTTCCACATCAGCTTCTTGCCCTCCCGCCGCTTCGGGTGCTCGTAGGCGGCGATGATCTGCTGATAG
>NZ_AUHE01000019.1 GCF_000423025.1 Gordonia shandongensis DSM 45094 | reverse complement strand
CTGAAGCGCCCTGGGTTTCGTTCCGTGGTTACACGGCCGCGGGCGCGGTCGTCGTGGTGTGAGTGTAGGACGCTTCGACGTTCGCCGGGGTGCGGTAGCCGAGAGCTTCGTGGAGCCGGGACGTGTTCCACCAGTGGACCCAGCCCATCGTGGCGAACTCAACCTCGCTGACGGACTCCCAGATCCGCTTGGAGTAGATCAACTCCGCCTTGTATAGGCCGTTCACTGTCTCGGCCAGCGCGTTATCGTAGCTATCGCCGACGGTACCCACTGAAGCCGTAATTCCCGCGGCGAGGAGAGCGTCCGAATAGGCGAGCGAGACGTATTGACTACCTCTGTCGGAATGGTGGATCAATCCGCTTTCGTTCCTGCTCACCCCGGTGGACTGGAGTGCATGCTCCAGTGCGAGCAATGGCAGAGGCTCCGTGTGGAGCGTGGGCGCGACCGCCCAGCCGACAATTCTGCGACTGAAGACATCGGTAATGAATGCGACGTAGCAGAACCCGGAGAGCATCCGGACGTAAGTGATGTCGGCGACCCAAAGCTGCTGCGGTCGATCCGCGACGAACCGCCGTTCAACGAGGTCCGGGCGCTGGTCATCTCCGTCTGCGGAGCAGGTGGTGACAGGCTTTCGACCTCGGCGAACGCCCTGCAGGCCGGCGATCTTCATCAGCCTCGCGACCTGGTCGCGGCCGACGTCCCATCCTGCGTGGCGCATAGCGTGCCACATCTTCCGGACCCCGTAGACGCTGTAGTTCGCCTGATGAAGCCGTTGCACCTCCTCCACCAGCATCTCGTCCCGAACGCTGCGAGCGGAGGCCGGCCTGTTCTTGGCCGCACGGTATCCGCGGGAGGTGATGAACCCACATTCTGTCGTACTGAGGATGCGGCAGATGGCCTCGACCCCGAACTTCTCGCGATGCATGTCGACGAACGCGATCATTTCGTCGTGGGGCGGTCGAGTTCCGCTGCGAAAAACGCTGAGGCGGCCTTCAGGATCTCGTTCGCACGCCGCGCCTCGGCGAGCTCCCGGCGGAGACGGCGATTCTCCTCCTCGAGCGACTCTCCTGGTCCGACCGGCTCGGTGGCGCCGTAGCGATTGCACCAGATCCGCAGCGTCTCTGTCCCGACACCGAGCTGCGGCGCGACGGCACGGATCGATGCTGCGCGAGGTCCGCCCTCGCGGGCTTGGCGGTCGTAGACCATGCGCACGGCACGGTCACGCAGTTCTGGACTGAACTTCTTGGGCATGTTCTGATTCTCCTTGCTGAGACTCGGAACGAAACCCAGGGCGCTTCAACGCCGACACTGGGATTTGCATCGGTGGCGCCACCCTCGACCTAACAATCACGGTGGAGGACACCGACGATGTGCGGGCCGTGAATCGCGGCATGACGGCAGCACGAACAATCGTGCATGCCGCAGGTGGAGCGACACCAGACTGGGACAACTTCACCGTCCAGCGCGAACTATCCGCCTGCTAATCACACGCGTGTAGTTCCTGGTCACGGCGTTTTCTGTCAGAGCCCCATGCTCGTATGTCCGGTATGAACTCCTGGCATCCGTGGCGTCTGGCTCGCGACCTACACCCCGACCTGGACATCGACTGCACCCGCCGACTCTCCCCCGGCCACATGGGACTGATCGGCCGACGCACCATCTGGCTGCACCGCGGCCTATCCCAAGCCGAACGTCGGTGCACGCTGACGCACGAGCTCGTGCACATCGAGCGCCGCGGCCGCGAGCATCATGACCCTGACGTCGAAGAGCAGATCGTCGAGTTGGAGTCAGCCCGCCGGCTGGTCACGTTGGAGCAACTGGTCGACGCCTTCCTGTGGCTCCGGCACCCGTGCTTGCACGATCTCGCTGATCACCTGTGGGTCGACCAGCAGACCGCGTGGATGCGCATGGAGCACCTCGACCCGCTCGAGGTCGCGGCAGTCGAGGCCGCGTGCGACGGCGACTGGTCGTGGCAGCCACCGGCATGACTACCGCCACGTGATGGTGATGCCCTCACCGTCCGGGTAGGTCTTGCGGCCGCGGCCCACCGACGACAGGGTGATCGACGCAGTCAACGCTCGCACCAACTCGCGCCGGTCCAGCATCGGCAGACTGTCCCACCGCCGTCGTGCGCCCGCCCCACGCATCGACTCCACCAGCGGCGACACCCGACTCCGCGCACGCTGCTCAGCAGCCTCGATCTGCGGGAGGAGTTTCGCTTCGATCCGAGCCAACGCCGACGGCGACACCTCCCCTTCCGCGGCAGCATCAGTGAACCCATCCAGGCGGCGGCGCAATGCCGCGGCCTCATCCGCCGCCGCCCGATACTCGACATCGCTCGCGCACAGGTCATCGACGAGATCCTGGCCTTCGAGCCTCCGGATGATCGCCTCAGTGACGTACGGGTCGACGCGCTCGATGACACGACCGGTGCAGTGCCGCAATCCCGTTTCGGCATACCGGTGGCCGGCGCACGCGTAGATCGGTTTCCCGCGGGTCTTGTTGCGGACGCACGGGCTGCCGCAGTGCGCGCAGGCCAGGATCCCGGATAGGAGCCAGGCGGGGCCGTCGCCGGTCTTCGGGCGAGTCGTGCGCGAAGGGTCGGAGACGAGGGATTTTGCGCGCTCGTGGTCGTCGACCGAGATTATCGGCTCCCAGGTGCCGGGGCCGACGACCTGCCCGTGGTGGACCCGCAGCCCCGCGTAGGCGGGGTTGTTCGCGATGCGGCGGACCGTGGTCGCGTCCCACGCGTTGGTGTCGCTGCTGCGGGGTCGCGGGATTCCGCGGTCGGTGAAGTCTCGGCAGATCCGGTAGATGCTGTCTCCGGCGAGGATTCGGCGGATGATCTCTTGGACGCGCGGTGCTTGCTCGGGGTCGGGCGCGCGGCCAGTCGACTGGCCGGTGTCGGGGTCGCGAGCCACGCGGTAGCCGTACGGCGGCTTCCCGTGCGGTCGACCGGCAGCAGCGCGGGCCCGGACGGCACGCAGAACGCGTTCGCGTGTTTGCTCGACTTCCTTCTCGGCAAGGAGTGCGTCTAAGCCGGTGGTGAAGCGGTCGTCTCCGCGGGTGAGGTCGTGGGTGCGGCCGCTGTAGGACCAGAGGACGCCGCGGTCGGCGCATAGGTCGCGGAGGGTGAGGTAGGCCGATAGGTCACGTTGGGCGCGGGAGGCTTCCCAGGTGACGAGCACATCGCCCGGTCGGAGGGTGGCTTCCAGTCGTGCGTACGCGGTTCGTTCACCGCGTGAGTAGCGGGAGGCGCCGAGATCGTTGTCGACGAGGACTTCGGCGACGTCCCAGCCTTCGCGTGTGCAGACGTCGCGGCATTCCGCTTCCTGCTCGGTAACGGACTTGCCGCGCTTGGCTGGGTCGGAGGACACTCGGCAGTATATGATCGCTCGCATACCGCGAGATTATAGTGGCTCTCCGACATTCGCCCCGACGACGGCGACGACCATCACCACCGGCAGCAGCCGGACCAGCATGTTCGGTGGGACCGCACGCGAGAGCTCCGGCGGCGCCGTCAACTCGACCTCACCGTCGGGCGGAGCGGTCGTCACGAGCCGAGGTCGCCGCGTGAAGGCGACGACGGGTGCGCCGCCGAATACCGAACCGTCCATCTGAGCCCCCCAGCCCCCGTTCGCGCGGCGGTCCGACGCGGTGTTTCGGCAAACACCGGCCGCGACGCGGGGAATCGTGGTTTCCTCGAACGCATCCATCGCCGCACACGCGATGGATGGGTTGTATCAGGAACCTGGGGGGAAGGTGTGCGATATGACTGCATTCATCGAACCGGAGATCGTCCGGACCTCGATTCTGGGTGGCGACACGCAGTTGGACGCCGGGCTTCCGCTCGGCGTTCCGATCGCGGCCCTGATGCCGGACCTGCTTGTGGCACTGCGTATTCCGGATAGCTTCGGCGCCACGGACCGCGTCGCGACACCGCCGTGGACGTTGGCCCGGATCGACGGCACCCGACTGCGTCCGTCCGACACCCTCGCCGACGCGGGGGTGGTCCACGGTGAGCTTCTGCTGGTGCGTCCCGATCACCCGGTCGCCCGCCGGACGGTCGTCGACGACGTGGCCGACGGGGTCGCGTCGGCGTTGCGCCGCACGCGGCCCGCGTGGTCGCCGTCGGCGGCGGTCCGCACCGGCTGCGCGGTGTTCCTCGCCGCGGCGGTGACGGCGTTCGTCCTGGCGGGGTGGGCGACGGACCGCGGCGATGCGGCCGCGGTCGGTGCGATCACCGCCGCCGCCACGGCACTGTTGATGACCGTCGCGGCGCTGGGGCGCCGGTTCGCCGCCACCACCGAGGTCATCGCCACCCAGGTCATCGCCACCGAGGTCATCGCCACCGTGTCGCTGGCCGCCACCTCGTTCGCGGCGTCGACGGCGTGGGCTGTCACATCGGACGGTCCCGCCGACGCCCGGACCGCCGTGGCGGCGACCGCCGCCCTCGTCGTCGCCGTGATCGGTCATCGCCTCACCGGTGTCGCCACGGCCGCCCACGTCGCCGTCGCCACCGCATGTGCGCTGCTCGCCGTCGGCGCCGCCGCGTCGACGATCGTCTCGCTCGCCCCCGAACGGATCGCAGCCTGTCTCGCCGCGGTCGCGGTCGCCACCGTGCTGCTCGCACCGCGCCTCGCCGTCGCGGCGGCGCGGCTGCCGTTGCCGGCCGTCCCGACCGCCGCACCGCCGCCTCCCGATGAGCTCGACGATCCGGTCCCCGGCGTCGACGCCCTGGCGCTGCGAGACCCGGCGGCGGCGCGCACCGACGACGATCCGATGGAGGCCATCGCCGGTCTCGTCTTCGACGACGACCTCACCCGGCGGGCCGGCGCCGCGTCGTCGATCCTCACCGGCCTGCTGGCCGGAGGGGTGGCGATCGTCGCCGCCGCGACCGTCGCGGTCGCCGCGACCGCGGGGCCGTCGACGGTCGCGGCGGTGTACTGCGCGGCGATCATCGTCTCGGTACTGGCCCGCGGCCGGACCCACGTCGATCGCCGCCAGTCCGCCGTCCTCGTCGGAGGCGCCGCGATGACGGCGGTCGCCACTCTGGCCGCGTGGACCGTCGGCGGCGGGGTGTCGCCGTTCACCGCCTTCGTCGCGGTCCTCGGATTCGGGACCGTCGCGCTGCTCATCGGCGTGATCGCACCGGGCGGCGAGTATTCACCGCTGCAGGTTCGAGCCGCCGAGGTGGCCGAGTACGGGGTGCTGGTCGCCGTGCTCCCGCTGCTGGTGTGGGTGCTCGACCTGTACCGGACGGTCCGCGGAGCATGACCGGTCGGTCGCGGCCGGTGCTCGCCGTCGCGGTGCTGCTCGCGTGCACGCCGGGAGCCGTATCGGCGCCGGCGGGTGCCGCGCCGCCACCCGCGAGTCCGGGTGCCACCCGGGTGGCCCGCCCGGTCTCCGCCGAGCCCATCGCCGCACCCGACGACGTTCGACGCAGTGCCGACTGCGCCGTCACGCTGCCGTCGTCGGTCACCGACGAGCCGTCCGGCCACCGGTTGCTCGGCATCGCCGACGCCCACCGGTTCAGTCGCGGCGCCGGCGTGACCGTCGCCGTCATCGATACCGGCGTCACCCCGCATCCGCGTCTGCCGCGCGTGCGCGGGGGCGGTGACTACGTCGGCGACGGCGACGGCCGGGGTGACTGCGATGCGCACGGCACGCTCGTGGCCGGGATCATCGCCGGCCGCGCGTCACCGGGCGATGCCTTCGTCGGGGTCGCCCCCGATGCGGCCATCCTGGCGATTCGTCAGTCCAGTGGCGCCTACGCCCGCACGGACGGTGACCGCCGGCGGCCTACGCCGACGGTCGGTGCCGGATACGGTCCGGTCGACACCCTCGCGCGCGCCGTGGTGCGGGCCGTCGATCTCGGCGCCGGCGTCGTCAACATCTCCGAGGTCGCCTGTGCCGCCGCGGGCACGCGTCTCGACGACACCCGGCTGCGGTCGGCGTTGCAGTACGCCCGCACCCGGGATGCCGTCGTGGTCGTCGCCGCCGGAAACCTCACGCCCGGCGGTGCGTCGGGGCCCTGCGGCGACCAGAATCCCGGCGCAGCGGCCTCACCGCAGGACGCTCTGCAGCGTCTGCGCACCGTGGTGACACCCGCCCGGCTCGCGCCGCTGGTCCTCACCGTCGGGGCCGTGTCGGCCGCGGACGGATCGCCCGCCGATTTCAGTCTCCGCGGACCGTGGGTCGGCGTGGCCGCTCCGGGCACCGACGTCGTGGCCCCGGACGGCACCGGGCGGCTCACCGGTTCGCTGCGGACACCCGACGGGCCGATGCCGTTGGCCGGGGCGGGGTACGCCGCACCGTATGTCGCCGGACTCGCGGCGCTCGTCCGGTCCCGATTCCCGGACCTGCGCGCCGACCAGGTCGTCGACCGCATCGTCCGGACCGCGCACGGCGGAGGTCGGGACGCCGCCGTCGGCGCCGGCGTCATCGACCCGACAGCGGCCCTGACCGCCGACCTGTCCGACTCCGCCGACCGCACCGCCGCGGGCACGCCGATCCCCCTCGTTCAAGCGCCCGACGATCCCGCATCGGGAACCGGCATCGCCATCGGCGCCGTCGTGCTCGGTGCCGCCGTGCTCGGCGCCGCAGGGATCGTCGCCGCCCGCAGCCGACGCACCGCCGTCACGGAGCCGGCGCAGCGGACTCGATAGTCGTCGTCAGCGCGGGGTGCGCGCGGGACGGACCTCACGCGGCAGGGAGAACGTGAGCGTCTCCTGCGCGGTCGTCACGGTCTCGACGTCCTCGTAGCCGTGCTCGGCGAGCAGGTCGAGCACGCCGCGCACCAGCACCTCCGGCACCGACGCACCCGAGGTGACGCCGACGGTCGAGACGCCGTCGAACCACGAGACGTCGATGTCGCGCGCATAGTCGACGAGAAACGACGACTTCGCGCCGTTCTGCAGTGCCACCTCGACCAGCCGCAACGAGTTCGACGAGTTCTGCGAACCGACGACGATCACCAGATCGCACTTCGGCGCCATCGCCTTGACCGCCACCTGACGGTTCTGGGTCGCGTAGCAGATGTCGTCCGACGGCGGATCGTTCAGCTCAGGGAAGCGCTCGCGGAGCCGTTTGACGGTCTCCATCGTCTCGTCGACCGACAGCGTGGTCTGGGAGAGCCAAATCACCCGTGATTCGTCTCTCACCACGACGTTGTCGACCGCATCGGGGCCGTCGACGATCTGAATGTGCTCGGGAGCCTCCCCCGAGGTGCCCTCGACCTCCTCGTGCCCCTCATGCCCGATGAGCACGATGTCGTAGTCGTCGCGGGCGAAACGCTTGGCCTCGTGATGGACCTTGGTCACCAGCGGGCACGTCGCGTCGATGGTCCGCAGTTGCCGCTCCTCCGCAGTGCGATGCACCTCCGGGGAGACGCCGTGCGCCGAGAACACGACGATCGCACCCTCCGGGACCTCGTCGGTCTCGTCGACGAAGATCACACCGCGCTCGGTGAGGGTGTCGACCACGTGACGGTTGTGCACGATCTCCTTGCGGACGTACACGGGCGCACCGTGCTTCTCCAGTGTCTTTTCGACCGTTTCCACGGCCCGGTCGACGCCTGCACAATATCCACGGGGCGACGCGAGTAGGACGCGCTTGTTGTCAGCCATGACCTCCAGGGTACGGCTGTGAGACAGTAATGCCATGAGTCGTCCTCCGTACACAGCCCGATTGGTCGCCGGTTTGGTCGCGACCACCCTCGAGGAGACCCGGAAACTGCCGACCCGGGTCATCACCTTCCCCATGAGCGCGGTCAGCCGGGGACTGCAGGCGGGCATGCGCCTGCAGCAGAACGTCGCCGAGCTCGCGATCAAGGGAGACGAGTTCCTCGCGCCGTACTGCGACACCGCCGAGGAGCAGCCCGAGTGGGCGCACTTCGACGAAGACGACGAGGCTCCCGAGCCGCTGCTGCCGGACGCGCCCGCGCGTGTCGAGGCCGCACGCGACGACGCCGGTGACAGCAGCACCGTCGCACCGAGCACCGTCGCGCCGAAGGCGCAGACCAACGGTTCCGCCCCGAGCAAGCCCGCACCCAAGAAACCCGCAGCGACGAAGCCCGCAGCGAAGAAGGCCGCTGCGAAGAAGCCGGCGGCCACGGCCGCCGAGGCCGAACCGCCCGCGGCGAACGCCGGCCGCTTCGCCCTCTACAGCTCGACGCCCGTCGGTGTCGCCGACGCGTCCCCGGCGTCCCGCGCCGCTGACGTGGCCGACGAGGACGTCCCCGACGTCGTCGCCGTCATCGACTACCAGAACCTGACGCTCGCTCAGCTGCGCGCGAAGGTCCGCGGCCTGAGCGTCGAGGAGCTCACCGAGATCCGCGACTTCGAGAAGGCCGGCCGCAACCGGACCCCGTTCGTCACGATGATCGACAACCGCATCGTCAGCCAGCAGAAGAAGTCCGAATCGGCGCGGTGACCCCACTCCGACAGCCCGTGAGCACCGACCGTGAGCTCTAGTCAGGCCAGTTCGCCGGAGAGCCCCTGGCCGGTCCGGACCCTGAGCTTCAAGATCGCCGACTGGATCCACCGGCTCGGCCAGGTGTGGGTGGAGGGGCAACTCACCCAGATCAACATGCGGCGGGGGACTCGGACGGCGTTCCTCACCCTGCGCGATCCCTCCGCGGACATCTCCATCTCGCTGACCTGCGACCCCGGTCTCCTGCAGCGCAGCCCGGTCCCCCTGCAGGACGGTGCGCGCGTGGTGGTGTGCGGTCGGCCCAACTTCTACACCGGTCGCGGCACCCTCTCGCTGCGGATCACCGACATCCGACCGGTCGGCATCGGCGAGCTCCTCGCCCGAATCGAACGGGTCAAAGCCCTGCTGGCCGCCGAGGGACTCTTCGATCCGCGCCGCAAACGGCCCCTCCCGTTCCTCCCGCACACCATCGGCCTCATCAGCGGCCGCGCGAGCGCAGCCCAGCGCGACGTCCTCGCCGTCGCCGAGAGTCGCTGGCCCGCGGTGGCGTTCGACGTCCGCGACGCCCCGGTCCAGGGCCCGAGCGCCGTCCCCGCGATCCTCGACCACCTGGCGGCGCTCGACCGCGAGCCCCACGTACAGGTCATCATCATCGCCCGCGGCGGCGGCAGCGTCGAAGACCTCCTGCCCTTCTCCGACGAGACGCTGCTGCGCGCCGTCGCGGACTGCCGGACACCCGTGGTCAGCGCCATCGGCCACGAACCGGACACGCCGCTGCTCGACCTGGTCGCCGACCTGCGCGCCGCCACCCCCACCGATGCCGCCAAGCAGGTGGTCCCGGACGTGGTCGCCGAACTGGAGGCGATCACCGCGCTCCGCCGACGCAGCGCACAGGCGTTGCGCGGGTGGGTGCACCGCGAACAGCACGTCGTCGACGGCCTGCGCCGCCGCCCCGTACTGGCGAACCCGCTGCGGATGATCGACGACCGTCAGACGCACGTCGACGCCGCCGTCCGCGACATCCGCCGCAGCCTCACCCACACGCTCACCGTCGAGGAGCATCGGCTCCAGCGCCTCGCCGCCCAGCTCGGGTCGCTCGGTCCGGCGCAGACACTGGCGCGCGGGTACTCGGTGGTGCAGCGCATCGACACCGACCATCGCCGCGCCGCCGCGACCGTCGACGATCTTCCGCCCGGAGCGCGCGTGCGCATCCGCGTCACCGACGGGTCGGTGACGGCCGTCGTCGGCGATCGGGAGTCTGCGCCCGACGGCTCCGACCGGCGGCATTCCGACCCCCAGACCACCGAAGAGGACGACCAGTGAGCGACACACCAGAAACCGACAGCGCCGATCACGAGGTGACGGTGCCCGTCGCCGAACTCGGCTACGAGCAGGCGCGCGACGAGCTGGCGGACGTCGTATCGAGTCTGGAACGCGGCGGTCTGGGCCTCGACGAGTCGCTGGCGCTCTGGGAGCGCGGCGAAGCGCTCGCCGCCCGGTGCACCGAGCACCTCGAGGGGGCCCGCGACCGCATCGAGGCCGCGCTCAACACCGACGACGACACCGACGACGACACCGACGACGACACCGACGACGGCACCGACGACGAGTGACGGTCAGGCAGTGACCGTCAGGGAGTGGGCGACGGCGCCGGACCGTCCGCAGGCTTCGGACGCTCCGCACTGATCGGCGACGCCTCGGTGACCGCCGTGGCGAGCGTCGTCAGCAGGTCCGCGCCACCGCGCGTCTTGACCGCCACCCGAGCGTCACCCATATCGGCGATCCAGACCTTGTCGTCCTCCCCGCGGTACTTCACCCACCGCAGTCCGCGGATCGTCTCGACGCCCTCACCGGCCGCCTCACTGCCGGCCAGCTTCATCACCAGCTGTTCCTCGGTAGCATCGGTCTGGGTGAGCTGCACATAGGCACCGCTGTCGGCGATCCAACCGACATTGCTCGACACCGTGCTGCCCACCTCCTGGGTGGACCCCGAGTTCGGCTTCCACGACGTCGGAACCGCCGGGTGACGCACGGCGAACGGCATCGACGCGGCGTCCGCCTTGAGCCCGTCGCGCACATCGAACGACGGGATGCTCTCCTGCGCCGCCTTGTCGCCGAACCCCCACGAGCAGCTGCCCGCGATCCCCGCGATCACCAGAGCGATCAGCACCAACGGGAGCAGCGACCAGATGAGATCCCTGCTGTCCTGGAGAATCCGGGGTTTATCGGCCATGGCATCCAGTATCGCAGTTGTGCGGCGCCCCCAGCCAATCGCCGCCGCCGGTCATGGAAGAATCGAGACCAAGACCTCAACAGGTTTCGCAACGAAGGTGGAGTCCACATGACGAAGCAAGCCCCCGACCGCAACTTGGCCATGGAACTGGTCCGCGTCACCGAAGCCGCCGCGCTCGCCGCCGGCCGCTGGGTCGGTCGTGGAGACAAGAACTCCGGAGACGGAGCCGCTGTGGACGCGATGCGCGAACTCCTCTCCACGGTGTCGATGCGCGGCACCGTCGTCATCGGCGAGGGCGAGAAGGACGAGGCCCCGATGCTGTACAACGGCGAGGTCGTCGGGAACGGCGAGGGCCCCGAGGTCGACGTCGCCGTCGACCCCATCGACGGCACCACCCTGATGGCCGAGGGGCGCCCCAACTCCATCGCGGTCATCGCCGTGTCGGAACGCGGAACCATGTACGACCCGTCGGCCGTGTTCTACATGAACAAGATCGCCGTCGGTCCCGCCGCCAAGGGCGCCATCGACATCAACCAGTCGGTGGAGTGGAACATCAACTCGGTCGCCGCCGCCAAGGGCATCGACGTCGCCGACCTCACCGTCGTGGTCCTCGACCGTCCCCGGCACTCCGATCTGATCGCCGAGATCCGCGCCGCGGGCGCCAAGATCCGCCTCATCTCCGACGGCGACGTGGCGGGCACCGTCGCCGCAGCCGGCGACTACAGCACCATCGACATGCTGATGGGCATCGGCGGCACCCCCGAGGGCATCATCAGCGCGGTCGCCATGAAGTGCATGGGCGGCGAGATCCAGGGCAAACTGTGGCCGCGCGACGACGCCGAACGCCAGAAGGCCGTCGACGCCGGACACGACCTCGACATGGTCCTCACCAACGACATCCTCGTCAGCGGCGAGAACTCCTTCTTCTGCGCCACCGGAGTCACCAACGGCGACATGCTCCGCGGCGTCACCTACCGCCCCAACGGCGCCACCACGCGGTCGCTGGTCATGCGGTCGAAGTCGGGCACCATCCGCACCATCGAAGCCGTGCACCAGACGTCCAAGCTGCGCGAATACGCGCGCCTCGACATCTAGGACGACACCGCTCGACAGACAGCTCAGGGCTCCGGAGTCATCGACTCCGGAGCCCTGCTTCGCGTCAGGCCACCGCCGGTGCGCCCACCAGCGCACCGTCGCGCATGTGCAGGGTCTCATCGACGTCGCCGAGCGTGCCGAGATCGTGGCTCACCAGCAGCGAGGCGACGTCGCGCTCACGGGTGAGCCGCATCAGCAGGTCGATGATCTCCGCGCCGCGCTCGGAGTCGAGCGCCGAGGTCGGCTCATCGATCAGAAGCACCTCGGGTTCGGTGACGAGCGCCCGCGCGATGTTGACGCGCTGCCGCATGCCGCCCGACAGCTGACCGGGCATCCGGCCCGCGGCGTCGGCCAGGCCGACGGCGTGGAGGATCTCCAACGCCCGCCGCCGCTGAGCCGAAGGCCGTCCGCCGGACACGTGCACCGCCAGCAGAACCTGCTCCAGCGCAGTGAGCCCCGGGACCAGATTGTCGTGCTGGAAGACGAAGCCGATGCGCTCCCGACGCACGGCGGCCCGCTCCTCCGACGACAGGTCGTCGACGCGGACGCCGCCGACCTCGACGCCGCCCGAATCGGGACGGATCAGGGTGCCCGCGACGGCGAGGACACTCGACTTCCCGCACCCCGACGGGCCGGTCAGCGCCACCGTGCGTCCGCGGTCGGCGCGCAGGCTCACGCGGTCGACCGCGCGCACCACGGCACCGTCGCCGTCGGGATAGGTGAGGGTGATGTCGTTGAGGATGAGACTCATCGTCGGTTCTCCTTCTCGGGGCCCGTCAGGGGCGCGTTCGTGGGGGATCGGATTCAGGTGCCGTCTGGCCGGTCATCGGTTGAGAGCGCGCAACGGATCGACCCGCAGCAGCGGCAGCAGGGCGAGGGCCGCACCGCCGAGCCCGAGGACCGCCATGGCGCCCAGCACCGTCCCGGTCATCACCGGCTCGATGGCGATCGGGACCGCGTCGCCGATCAACGAGACACCGCCCAGACCGATGCCGCCGCCCACCGCCAGGCCGGCGACCAGGATCAGGGCGGCCTGCGACAGACCGTCGCGCAGCAGATACCAGCGGCCGGCGCCCATCGCGCGGACCACCGCCAGCGACGGGACGCGCTGCCCGGTCCACACCGCGAAGAACGCGCCGACCACCACGGCCGAGATCACCATGAGAAGCCCCTGGATCAGCAGCAGCGACATGTGCTCGGACCGGTACCCGGGCACGAGGTCGAGGACCGCCGAGGTCTCCACCATCACGCTGCCCGCCGGCGCGTCGACCGCCGCATCGACGATCACGGCGTTCACCTGGTCGCGCCCGGAGACCTCCTGCCACGTCGCGAGCGGCAACTCGACCACCGGCTGGTGCGCGTAGTGCCCGACGTCGGACACCGCGTCGATCTCGACCGACCGGTCGCCGATCTGGAGCGAGTCACCCGCACCGATGCCGAGCGTCTCGGCGACCTCGCGTTCCAGCGCCACCTCGTGGACGTCGCTGCGGCCGAACGCCGACACCGTGGTGCTGCGCTCCCCCGCCCCGGCGCGGAGTGTCGCGATACCGAGTTCGCGAGCACCGGAGTCGCGGGCGGTCACATCGGCGACCGTCGCCGCCGGCACCGAGCTGTCCGACAGCAGAGCGGGCGAACCGTCGTCCTCCTGCACCACCACACCGGCACCCGGCAGATCCTGCACCGCCGAGATCGACTGCTGACCGAGCCCCTCGGTCAAGGCCGACAGCCCGACGACCATGAACGCCACCAACGCGACCACCGCGCCGATGCCGGCGAAACGTCCCTTCGCCGAACGGATCTCACGCAGACCCAAATACACCGCAACCTCCTGGAATCGATCTGCTTCCAGCCTCTCGGGAATCGACGTCGACGGCATCGCGCACGATCTGCAGATCCGCGTGCATCCGATGGCGCGGCGGCATCCATCGAAAGTTGTAGACGCGCCGATCGGCCGCCCCGTGTGGTGATACTGGACCTGTGACCACCGACCACCGCACCGACAGCTACGCCGAATGGGGCGGACACATCCTGTTCCTGGCGTTGGCCGCGATCGGCGTGCGCCAAGCCGTCGTCGGCCAGGCACCGATCGCGTTCGGCGGCACCGCGACCGCCGTCGCCGGCGCCCTCGCCGTCGTCGCCTGGTACATCGTCGGCGCGGTTGCGATGGCCCGCCGCCGTTCGGTCCCCGCGGGGTGGGTGCTGACGCTCACCGCCGGATGGATCGCCCTGGTGCTCCTGTCCCCGGGGTTCGTCTGGCTCGCGTTCGTCCTGGCCATGCTGTGCTGGCGTTTCCTCCGCGTCCCAGCCTCGGTCGTCGCGGAACTCGTCATCGCCGCGGTGTCGGTGTCCGCGACGCTGCTGCACACCCCCGACGTCGGTCTCGGTGGAGTCATCGGACCGGTCATCGGAATCGCGACGGCCGCCGCGATCACCGGCATCTACGGGCGCGTCTCGGCGATGGTCGACGAACGCGACGAGCTCATCGTCGACCTGCTGGACACCCGCGAACGGCTCGCCCAACAGGAACGACAGGCCGGGATCCTCGCCGAACGCGAACGCCTCGGCGGCGAGATCCACGACGGCACCGGACAGAGCCTCGCGAGCATCGTCCTGCTGCTGCGAGCGGCCCTGAACCACCAGACGGCCGAACCGCAGCGCGACATCCAGGTCAGCACCGCATTGGAGACAGCGCAGACCGCCCTCACCGAGTCCCGCCGGTTCCTGCGCGGACTGCACGGCCCCGACCTCGAGCCCGACGGCCTGTCCGACGCGCTGGCCACCGCCGCCGCCCGGGCCACCGTGTCCGGAATGTCGACCACGTTCTCGACGCACGGGTCGCCGATCGCGCTGCCCTCGGCCACCCGCCACGCCCTGCTGCGTGTGGCGCAGGAGGCCCTCGCCAACAGCGCCAGACACGCCGACGCCGACCGCGTCGCGATCACCCTCACCCACCTGCCCGGGGAAGTCCACCTCGACGTGGCCGACGACGGGCGCGGATTCGACACCGCGGCCCCCGCGGTCTCACCGGACGGCTCCGGGATGGGACTGCACACCATGCGCCGCCGGGTCGTCGAATGCGGGGGTACCGTGTCGATCGAGTCGCAGCCCGGCGACGGCACCACCGTGCACGCCCGCGTCCCGATCGGAGAGCCGACATGATCCGCATCATGCTCGTCGACGACCATCCCGTGGTCCGCGCCGGGCTGCGAGCGGTCCTCGGCACCGTCGACGACCTCGACGTCGTCGCCGAAGCCTCGAGCGCCGCGGACGCCATCGCGACGGCCGAGACCACCGCACTCGACGTGGTGCTCATGGACCTGCGCCTGAACGGCACCGAACCCGGTGACGCCGACGGCATCCACGCCACCGCGGCGATCCGAGCGCTCGCGGACCCGCCGCGCGTCCTCATCCTGACCACCTACGAGTCCGATGCCGACATCGTTCGCGCCATCAACGCCGGGGCCACCGGCTACCTCCTGAAAGACGCCGCCCCCGAGACCCTCGTCGGCGCCATCCGCTCGGCCGACGACGGAGAGACCGTCCTCGGTCCGGCCGTCGCCGCACGGCTGATGACCCGCGTCACCGACACCCGGCCCGCGCTCACCGCCCGTGAACTGGAGATCGTCGAACACCTCGACCTCGGCCTCAGCAACCGGGAGATCGCCAAACGGCTGTTCATCTCCGAGGCGACCGTGAAGTCGCACCTCGTCCACATCTTCGACAAACTCGACGTCGGCAGCCGCAGCAAGGTCGTCGCGACAGCACGAGCGCGGGGTCTGATCGGCTGACGTGCACGGTCCCGCCGACCTCCCGGCCGGTCGCGGCTCGCGCGCGTACGCGGCTCGCGCGTACGGACCTCACTGATACGCGGCGCGCGTACGGTGGCAGCCATGAGCCTTGAGACATTCCCCACCGACTGGTCCACCGCCCTCGTCCTCGTCGCCCACCCCGACGACCCCGAGTACGGGATGGCCGCCGCCGTCGCGCGGTGGACGGCCGAGGGCAAACACGTCGTCTACGGTCTGGCCTCGAGCGGAGAGGCCGGCATCGAGGGCATGGCACCGGCCGAGGCCGGGCCGCTGCGGGAGAACGAGCAGCGGCGGTCGGCGGCCGTCGTCGGCGTCGACGACGTGGAGTTCTGGGGCTTCCCCGACAGCGAGATCCACAACACGCCCGACCTGCGGGCCGCCATCACCGAGGCGATCGAGCGCATCGCGCCGCAGGTGGTGCTGTGCACCTACGGCGGCCCCGAGTGGGCGCCCGGAATGCCCAACCAGCGTGACCACATGGAGTTCGCGGCAGCGGTCGTCGACGCCTACGACGCGCTGACCGATCCGCCGGCCTGGCTGTTCGTCAACGGTCCGCAACGCACCCACGCCGTCGACGTCGACGGCTACGTCGAGGCCGCCGTCAACTCGCTGGCCTGCCACGACGTGTACCTCAAGGTTCTCGACCCGACCACGCCGGTGGAGCAGCAGGCGCGCAACCAGGTCGACATGTTCACCGCGCCGATCGACGGCTTCGACTCCCCGCACGCCACCGGTTTCGAGCTCGTCCGGAGCCGCTGACCCCACGGCACCGACCGACCCAGCACGCAAACGACACCGGGCCCGTCCGCGTTGATCGCGGACGGGCCCGGGTTCACCGATGTGGCTTGACCCCGTGTGCCGGTCAGGGCGTCGACGGCACCGATTCGAGCACGTCGGGGATGAGGGTGGTCAGGTTGCCGAGCATCCCGCCGAGCAGGTCGGCGCCGGGCAGTGACGGACCGGGGGCCTCCTTCGGGGCGTCGACGTTCACGCCGACGGTGATCTTCGGCGACTTCGCCGGATCGAGCCACTTGAGGACCTCGACCATCTTCTCCCGCTCGATCGCGATGCAGCCCATCGTGGGCTCGCCGTTGCTCACGTGCAGGAAGATGGCCGACGCATCACCCGGGGTGTTCGTCGGATTGTGGTTGATGTTGACCGCGTAGTCGTACATCGGACCGGTGTTGTAGAGGTTCTCACTGTCGCCGCCGGGGCTCGTCGCCGACTTGACGTGCGTGTTGTAGGTCGGCGACTTCTCGTTGGAGTCCCACCAGTCCTCGGGCGTGGTGGTGAAGTACGGCATCTTGGTGCCCGGGTTCTCCTGGCGTCCGAAGGCCTGGTCGAGCGGGAAGGTGCCCTCCGGGGTGCGGTAGACGTTGTCCTGCGCCTTGCCCATGCCCTTTTCGCCGAGGAACGCCTTCGTCGGTCCGATGACGGGCTTCCAGGCGCCCGCGTCGTCCTTCTCGAACGCCGTGAGGGTGGCCGTCTGCGACGTCGCGACGGGCGCCGTCACGACGATCATCTGCGACGTCTCGGCGTCCGGTTTCTTCGGCTCGTCCGGGTTCGTGAGCCCTTTGAGCAGGTTCTCGATCAGCGTCGAGATCGGGTCGGAGCCGCTCGGCGCGGAGGGTGCCTGCGGGGCGGCCGACACCGTTCCCGCACCCACCGCGAGGGCGGCCAGGGCTGCGGTGACTGCAAACCCCAATTGCAACATTCGCCTCATCAGTAACTTCAGCACCACCTCAGTGTGCCAGTCGTCCCCTGCGTCTGGCCACCGGCCGAGACCATCGTCACCCTTCTGCAACTGTTCTGTGAACGGTCGAACACCCGCTTCGGCCTCGATGGATACGGTGGTGCCCATGACGTCTGCACCCCGGTGGTTGACCGACACCGAACCCGGTCACAGCCAGTGGTACATCAGCCGATTCCGCGACATGGCGGCCGACGGCGCCGATCTCGTCGGCGAAGCCCGCCTCATCGACGCGATGGTCGGACGCGAGGCACGGATCCTCGACGCCGGCTGCGGCCCCGGCCGCGTCGGCGGACACCTGCACCGGGCCGGCCATCGGGTCACCGGCGTCGACGTCGACCCCGAACTCGTCGACGCCGCCCGCACCGATCACCCGGGACCCGACTGGCGGGTCGCCGACCTCGCCGATCTCGATCTCGTCGACGACGACGGTGCGCGCAGCCTCTTCGACGCCATCGTCTGCGCCGGCAACGTGATGGCCTTCGTCGCCCCGGACTCCGAAGCCGTCGTCCTGCGCCGGCTCGCCGAGCATCTGGCGTCCGACGGCGTCCTGGCCGTCGGCTTCCACGTCGCCAAACTGCCGATCGAGCAGTTCGACGCGGCCGTCGCACAGACCGACCTGGTCCTCGACCTGCGGTTGGCGACCTGGGACGTCCGGCCCTGGCGGCCCGACGCCGACTTCGCCGTCTCCCTCCTCCGCCACCCCTGACACGCTCGCGCGTCACACCCCGTCCTCCCGCGTCACACAGACACACGCGCGGCCGTTTGAACGGCCGCGCGTGTGCTTTTCTGACGCGGGAGGACGGGTGACGCGGGAGGGCCGCGTGGTTACAGTGCCGCGCCCGGGGCGAACTCCTCGAGCATCTCGGTGACGAGGGCCGCGATCGGCGAACGCTCACTGCGCGTCAACGTGATGTGCGCGAACAACGGGTGCCCCTTGAGCTTCTCGATCACCGCGGCGACGCCGTCGTGCCGCCCCACCCGCAGATTGTCACGCTGCGCGACATCGTGGGTGAGGACCACTCGCGATCCGGCGCCCAGCCGCGACAGCACCGTCAGCAGGACGTTCCGCTCCAGCGACTGCGCCTCGTCGACGATGACGAACGAGTCGTGCAACGACCGCCCGCGGATGTGCGTGAGGGGCAGCACCTCCAGCATCCCCCGCGACAGCACCTCGTCGATCACCTCCGTCGACACCAATCCCTCCAGCGTGTCGAACACCGCCTGCGCCCACGGCCCCATCTTCTCGGACTCACTGCCCGGCAGATAGCCGAGCTGCTGGCCGCCGACCGCGTACAGGGGCCGGAAGACGACCACCTTCCGCTGCGTCCGACGCTCGAGAACGGCCTCCAGGCCGGCGCACAGTGCGAGCGCCGACTTGCCCGTGCCCGCCTTTCCGCCGAGCGAGACGATGCCGACCGAGTCGTCGAGGAGCAGGTCGAGCGCGACCCGCTGCTCGGCCGATCGTCCACGCAGCCCGAACGCCTCCCGATCACCGCGCACCAGCTGCACCTGCTTGGTGTCGGTGACCCGTCCCAGCGCACTCTGGCCGTTGCCGAGCATCCGGATGCCGGTGTGGCACGGAAGGTCGCGCGCGTCGTCGACGTCGACGACGCCGTCGGCGAACAGCGCGTCGATCTCCATGTCGGCCACGTCGAGTTCGTCCATCCCCGTCCACCCCGACACCACCACGTCCTGGGCGTGGTACTCGTCGGCCGTGAGCCCGACGGCTCCGGCCTTCACCCGCAGCGGAGTGTCCTTGGACACGAGCGTCACGTCCCGCCCCTCGGCGCGCAGGTTCAACGCGCACGCCAGGATCCGGGAGTCGTTGCTCTCGTTGCGGAATCCCGCCGGGAGGACCGCGGGGTCGGTGTGGTTGAGCTCCACCTGCACGGTGCCGCCCTCGTCCCCGATGGGGATGGGGACGTCGAGACGCTCGTGCGTGACCCGGAGGTCGTCGAGCAGGCGCAGGGCCTCCCTGGCGAACCAGCCGAGTTCACTGTGGTGGCGTTTGCCCTCGAGTTCACCGATCACGACCAGCGGCAGCACCACGTGGTGCTCGGCGAACCGAGTCACCGCCCACGGGTCGGACAGCAGGACAGAGGTATCGAGGACGTAGGTACGGCGAGCGGTCACGTCGGACTCCTAGTCCGTGCGGCCCCGCACGGAACCTGTCTGTGAGTCAGCCGGTCGGATCGCGCGTCGTCCGGTCACACCTGACGGTGTGGGCCGGGTTCGGCGAGAGCCGGGGCCGGCCCTCCCATGAACGGGGTCTCTCCGACGCCGTAGTCCATGAATCGAACCTCCCGCAACGAACCGCTTCCCCACGGCCCGTCACGTTCAACGTACGCCGCGTCACATCACGGCCCGCCCAACGACGGGCTGCGTGTCGGTGAAGACTGAGTTACCGAGATGCCGGGATGTCGGGGTTGCCGGGACAGGTGTCAGCGGCCGGCGCGCGCCAGGATCCGCGACCGCGCCGCCTCGGCGTCGGCGCTGAGCTCCTGCAGGCTGTCGAGCTTGAGTTCGTCGACGAGTCGCGCTGCGACCGCGGCGTTGGTGGACTCGTTCTCGAAGTCGGCGATCAGTGCACGCTGCTCGTCGAAGTCGGCGATGTCCGATCCGATCGGCTCCATCGCCTCCAGCGCACGGTCGACGGCGGCGACGGTCGCCTCCTGGTCGGCGACCAGGCCGGCCGACAGGAACGCCTCGAACGTCGCGGCCTGCACGGAGTCGTCGGCGCGGATCTTGTCGAGGATCGTCGTGAGCACGTCGTCGTCGGCGCGGTCCCGGAGCCGCGAGACGAAGCCGACGCACTGGTTCTCGTGGACCGCGAGCAATGCCAGAGCATCCATCGGGGTGAGTTCCAGCGCGTCCGGGTTCTGCCGCCAGCCCGCGACGACGTGGATGCGGCGACGGTTCTCCGCGTCCACCGGGTCGCTCGCCCGCGTCACGACGAGGTAGTCGCGCAGCACGATCGAATGCCGGTTGTCCTCGGCCGTCCACACGCCGACGAGGTTCCGCCAGTCGGAGAAGGGCGGGAAGTGCATGCCGAGGATGCGGTGGTACGACGGCAGGTTGTCCTTGGTGAGCAGCAACGCGACCAGGCCCGCCGCCGCGGTCGGGTCGAGCGTGGAGTCGGACGGGTCGTAGTCCTCACCGCCCAGGAACGCGAAGTTCCGGCCCAGGTCCCACGGCACCCAGTCGCCCGGGTTCCACGCGGTCGCCTCCTGCTGGTGCTCCTCGGCGATCTCCGGGAGAGCCTTCTCCAACGCGTTGATCAAGTCCTCATTGCTCAGTGCAGCCACGCATCCACCCTAAACGACGAGCGACCCCGGCGGGTAACCGCCGGGGTCGCTGACGTGACGTGGTTCGCGGGGTCTACCTGCCGCTCATCAGGCCCCAGTCCTCCAGACCGTCGTACAGCGGGAAGTCGAGGGCCAGCGCGCTGACGCGTGCGCGGAGCGCGGCCAGATCGGCCGACTTTCCGGCGGCCAGCGCGGTGGCGATGATGTCGGCGACCTCGCGGAACTCGGTGTCGCCGAACCCGCGGGTCGCCAGGGCGGGGGTGCCGATCCGCAGACCCGAGGTGACCATCGGCGGCCGCGGATCGAAGGGCACGGCATTGCGGTTCACCGTGATCCCGACCTCGTGGAGCAGGTCCTCGGCCTGCTGTCCGTCGAGCTCCGAGTCACGCAGGTCGACGAGCACCAGGTGCACATCGGTGCCGCCGGTGAGGACCGAGACGCCGGCCTTCGCGACGTCCTGCCCGGTGAGCCGCTCGGCGAGGATCGACGCGCCCGACAGGGTGCGACGCTGCCGCTCGGCGAACTCCTCCGAGCCGGCGATCTTCAGCGCGACGGCCTTCGCGGCGACGGCGTGCATGAGCGGGCCGCCCTGCTGGCCGGGGAACACCGCCGAGTTGAGCTTCTTGGCCCACTCCTTCTTCGCCAGGATGAGACCCGACCGGGGGCCGCCGAGAGTCTTGTGGACGGTGGTGGAGACGACGTCGGCGTGCGGCACCGGGCTCGGGTGCAGACCGGCGGCGACGAGTCCCGCGAAGTGCGCCATGTCGACCCACAGGTGCGCGCCCACCTCGTCGGCGATCTCCCGGAACGCCGCGAAGTCGAGCGTTCGCGGGTAGGCGGACCAGCCGGCGACGATCACCTTCGGTTTGGTGTCGAGGGCGATCTTGCGCACCTCGTCCATGTCGACGCGGAAGTCCTCCTTGCTGACCCCGTAGAAGGCGTTCTCGTAGAGCTTGCCCGAGAAGTTGAGCCGCATCCCGTGGGTGAGATGACCACCGTGAGCCAGGTCGAGGCCGAGGAGGGTCTCCCCCGGTTCCATGAGGGCCTGCAGGACGGCGGCGTTGGCCTGCGCACCCGCGTGCGGCTGGACGTTGGCGAACTCCGCGCCGAACAATTCCTTGGCGCGGTCGCGCGCGATGTCCTCGACGACGTCGACGTGCTCGCAGCCGCCGTAGTACCGGCGACCCGGGTAGCCCTCGGCGTACTTGTTGGTGAGCACGCTGCCCTGCGCCTGCAGCACGGCCCGCGGGACGAAGTTCTCCGAGGCGATCATCTCGAGGGTGTCGCGCTGCCGGGTCAACTCGCCGTTCATTGCGGCGGCCACGTCGGGGTCGAGGTCGGCAAGGGACTGGGAAAACTGGCTCATGCCGTTCAGTCTAAGGTGCGCACTCCGCCCGCAGGAGTGCCGGGGTGAGCGGTTCGTCGAGCAGTCGACCGAAGCGGGTCAGCCGCGACGATGCGGCGGCCGCCGCACCGTCGAGCCACGTCCCGAGCAGCGCGTATCCCTCCACATAGGTGGAGATGTACGCCCGCCACAGGGGTGAGGTGAGAAAGCGCAGCATCTGCCGGGCCCGTTCGGGCGGCACCAGCAGCCACCGCTGGAGGAATGCCGCGACCTCGTCAGCGTCGGCCCCGCGGTCGTGCAGTGCCAGGGCGGCGTCCTGCCGCACGCGGAGCAGCCCGGCCGTCGCGGCCGACACCGCCCGCGCGCGCTCCGCGTCGAACCGCAGTCCGAAGTCGGCGTAGATCTCCGCGGCCCACTCCTGCCAGCCGTCGCCCTTGGCCGCGGCGAGTGCGTGATCGGCGAGGCCTTCGGCCATGAGGCACTGCGGCGTGTTGACCAGGAAGATCGAGTGCTCGTCGAGGCCCGCGCCGACGAGCCGCTGCTCCTTGCGGCAATGCTCGGTGTGGTGACCGGGGTAGGCCTCGTGCGCGATGAGCCCCGGCAGCGACGAACGGTACTGCGGCAGATCGGTGTTGACCGCGACGCGCGAACGATAGTCGCCCAGGTAGTAGTTGAACCCCGACCACGGCCGGTCGCCGACCACCTCGAAGTCGACGAGTTCCCCGTCGGGCAGTGGAAATTCGCGGCGGACGGTCTCGCGCAACGAGCCGGCGAACTCCGAGATCAGCGGGGAGACGAGGGCGGCGGGGATCTCGTCGGCGCGACGGTAGGCGAGGTACGCCTCGCGCAGCGTCTCACCGGTCGCGCCCGGGACGCCGAGGGCGACGGCGAGGTCCGCGTGCGCGCGGCGGTACTCCTCCTCGTCGCCGGGTGCGATGCGGACGTCGAAGTAGGCGTCGACCTCGTCGACGAAGCCGATCTCGTGGCCGGCGAACCGACGGGCCGAGCACTCCAGGGCCCGCAGATGTGCGCGGAGGAAGGCCGACCGGTCGTCGTCGGGGTCGGACGGCAGGTCGCGGCGGAGACTGCGCGCCCGTGCCGCCAACTCGGTCGGCTCGGGGGCCGGGAGGTTCTCCGACTCGGCCCGGAGGGCCGGATCGCCGGTGTACGCGTCGACGAATCCCTCCTCGATCCGGTCGAACGCGAGGCCGAGCCGGAGGTACTCGGTCACCGCTTCGTCAGTCACGCCACCGGAGGTCATGTGAGCCACGCTACCGGCGAACTCCGATCCCGGTCCCTGTAGCCTTACCGTCCATGGCGCGTCTACCCCACGACCGCGATCCCGGCCTGTACCTGGAACTCGACCGCAAGCAGTGGCGGGAACTGCGGCAGAAGATGCCGATGGTGCTGAACGAGTCGGAGCTCGATCAGCTCGTCGGCCTGGGCGAGCAGATCGATCTCAACGAGGTCGCCGAGGTGTATCTGCCGCTCTCGCGTCTCATCCACCTGCAGGTGGAGGCGCGGCAGCGGCTGTTCGCCGCGACGTCGACGTTCCTCGGCGAACGCCAGCGGAATCGGCAGGTCCCGTTCGTCATCGGCATCGCCGGATCGGTGGCCGTCGGCAAGTCGACGACCGCCCGCGTCCTGGCGACGCTGCTGTCGCGGTGGGAGTCGCATCCGAAGGTCGACCTGGTGACCACCGACGGCTTCCTCCTGCCGACCGCGGAACTCGAACGGCGCGGGATCATGCACCGCAAGGGTTTTCCCGAGTCGTACGACCGTCGCGCGCTGCTCAGGTTCGTCACCGAGGTGAAGTCGGGGACCCCGGAGGTCACCGCGCCGGTGTACTCCCACGTCAGCTACGACATCGTGCCGGGTGTGGTGCATTCGGTGCGCCAGCCCGACATCCTCATCGTCGAGGGTCTGAACGTCCTGCAGACCGGTCCGACGCTCACGGTGTCGGACCTGTTCGACTTCTCGGTGTACGTCGACGCCAAGACCTCCGACATCGAGAGGTGGTACATCTCGCGGTTCCTGCAGATGCGGACCGGTTCGTTCGCCGACCCGGAGTCGCACTTCCACTACTATTCGTCGCTCACCGACGCGCAGGCGACGATCGCCGCCGGCGACATCTGGACGTCGATCAACCGGCCGAACCTCATCGAGAACATCCTGCCGACGCGACCGCGGGCCACCCTGGTGCTCCGCAAGGACGGCGACCACTCGATCAACCGGGTGCGGTTGCGGAAACTGTAGGACGCTTCAGGCGGTGATCTCGGCGACGACCGCCCCGGTGGCCGACACCAGGTCGGCGGGGGCGAGTCGGATCTCCAGTCCGCGGCGGCCGCCACTGCACAGGATCGAATCCCACGCCAGCACCGAGGCGTCGACGACGGTGGGCAGGGTCGTCTTCTGGCCGAGGGGCGAGACGCCGCCGAGGACGTACCCGGTCGATCTGGTCACCGCCGCGGCCTGCGCCATCTCCGCCCGTGGCGCACCGAGGGCCTTCGCGGCGGCCTTCAACGACAGCTTCGCCGGCACCGGTATCACTGCGACGCCGAGTGTTCCGCCGAGGTCGATGACGAGGGTCTTGACGATCTGCGCGGCGTCGACGCCGAGGGTCGCGGCGGTGACGGCGACGGCTTCGGCACCGTAGTCGTCGCGGCGACGGTCGTGTTTGTACCGGTGCAGTCGGAACGGCAGTCCGGCGTCCTCCAGGGCGGCGATCGCGGGCGTCGCAGCCGCCATCAGCGCGCGGCCAGCCAGTCGTCGACCGTGGTGGTGGTGACGACGTCGGGATTCTGGGGGACGAGGGCCCCGCCGGCCAACCCCTTGATCAGGCGCACGCCGACCACCTTCTTGGGCGTGCCGTCGGCTGCCGCGATCATTCGGGCGACGTCGAGCATGTCCATGACCTCCGGCCCGGCGACCACGACGCGGTCGGGCCGCGCCGGGTCGAGGACCACGTCGGCCATCGCGTCGGCGACGTCGTCGACGGCGGCCGGCCGCGCCACCATGTGCGGGACGGCGGCGATCGGCCCCAGCCGCATCGCCGACAGGAACGTCTCGGCGAGCGAGTACCACTGGGTGGAGGCCACGGCGGTCGCGGTGTCGCCGCATTCGGCGGAGTAGACGCGTTCCTGGGCGGCCTTGCCGCGGTAGTGACCCATTCGCGCGACTGCCGGATCGGGTGCACCGTGGATCGTCAGGTATACGACGGCCGCACCGGTGGCGCGTGCCGTCCGCGCGATGTTCGTCGCCACCGCGGAGAAGAACTTCTCGGACTCCGCGGCCCGCATCGACATCAGGTTGGTGGCGTCGACGATCACGTCGGCGCCCGCACACGCCTCCGCGAGTCCGGCTCCGGTGACGGCGTCGACGCCGGCCCCGCGATGGGCCCGCACCACCTCGGCCCCGCGGGTGTCGAGGCGGTCGCACAGGATCGACCCGAACTGTCCGCTGGCTCCGACGACCGTGATCTTCATGCCCGCTCCTCCGCTGCGTCGGGTCGTGTGGGGTTCACGGTACGCCGACCGGTCATCGGCCGAACCTCCTGTTCCGGGCGGCGAAGTCGCGCAGCGCGCGGAGGAAGTCGACGCGCCGGAACTCCGGCCAGTAGGCGTCGGTGAACCAGATCTCCGAGTAGGCGCTCTGCCAGAGCAGAAAGCCGCTGAGTCGCTGTTCGCCCGATGTGCGGATCACGAGGTCGGGGTCGGGCGTCCCCCGCGTGTAGAGGTGATCGTCGATCGCGTCGACGGTGACCCGCTCGACGAGTTCGGCGCCGGAGACGCCCGCGTCGACCGCCTCGGCGAGGAGGTCTTGGACGGCGTCGACGATCTCCTGGCGGCCGCCGTATCCCACCGCGACGTTGACGGTCATGTCGGTGCTGTGCGCGGTGCGGACCGCGGCCCCGCGGAGACGTTCGGCGACGGGAGCGGGGAGTTGGTCGAGGTTGCCGACGATCCGCACGCGCCAGTCGGCGTCGACGTCGGAGATCTCGTCGACGATGTCGGGGACGATCTCCATCAGCGCGTCGAGTTCGTCGGAGTCCCGGGTGAGGTTCTCGGTCGACAGCAGGTAGATGGTGACGGCTTCGATGCCGACCTCCGCGCACCAGCCGAGCATGTCGGCGATGCGGCGCGCCCCCACGCGGTGGCCGTGGCTGACGTCGTCGAAGCCCGCCTCGCGGGCCCAGCGCCGGTTCCCGTCGCAGATGATCGCCACGTGGCGTGGAATCCGGTCGGGGTCCATCAGCTGAACGAGCCGGTGTTCGTAGACCCGCAGCATGCCGCCGCGAAGCCGATCGGGGAGCAATTTCACAGTGAGAACATTACTCTGTCGGCAAGTTACCCGAGCGGAACTTACGGTACCGTAGGTTCTATGACGGAGAGTCCCTCGACTGTCGTGACGCCCACCGGTGCGATCCCCGATCACCCCGCCCGGTCCGATCATCCCGCCCGGACCGGTCACCCCGCCGGGACCGGTCACTCGGACGAGGCGAAGCCGACCCTGCGCGGTGTCATCCACAAGTACGCGGCGTTCGTCGCCGCCTCCGTCGGGATCGTGCTCATCGTCGGGACCGCCATGCAGCGCCCCGCGGCCGCCGTCGCGGCGGTGGCGGCCTACGTCGTCACCATCTGCGGACTGTTCACCGTGAGCTCGGTGTACCACCGCGTCGACTGGACGACGCCGCGGGCGCGCGTCGCGATGAAGCGCGCCGACCACTCGATGATCTTCATCTTCATCGCCGGCACCTACTCGCCCTTCTGCATCATGGGCCTCGACTCCCCCGTCCGCTGGTGGGTGCTCGGCGCCGTGTGGATCGGGGCGATCGCCGGCGTCACCCTCAAACTCCTCTGGCCCGGCTCACCGCGCGCTCTGGGTGTGGTGCTCTACATCGCTCTCGGCTGGCTGATCGTCGGTGTCGGCCCGATGCTGATCGGCAACACCGGCGTCGGCGTGATGGTGCTCCTCGCCGTCGGCGGCGTGCTCTACAGCGTCGGCGGCATCCTCTACGCCCTGCGGCGCCCCGACCCGTGGCCCGGCGTCTTCGGCTACCACGAGGTGTTCCACGCCTGCACCGCCGTGGCCGCACTGCTGCACTACATCGCCGTCTGGCTGCTGGTCCTGCACTGACACCGGCGCGCCGCCGCCCGGTCAGACCCGCCATCCCTCCGACTCGCGCCACCGCCGCCACAGGTCGGCGAAGACACCGCCGCGAGCTCGGAGGTCGTCGACCGATCCGCAGTCGGCCACCCGACCGCCGTCGAGGACGACCACGGAGTCGGCCAGCGACACCAGCGCCGGCCGGTGCGTCACGATCACCACGGTGCGATCGCCGCGGATCCGCCGCAGCGAGTCGACCACGGCACGCTCGGTCACCACGTCGAGCGCCGACGTCGCCTCGTCGATGAGCAGGAGACCGGCGGGTTTGGCCAGGGCGCGGGCCAGACCGACCCGCTGACGCTCCCCACCCGAGAGAGTGTTCGCGCCCTCACCGACGCGGGTGTCCCACCCGTCGGGCAGCGCCGCCAGCACCGGGCCGAGCCCCGCCGAATCGGCGATCTCCGTCAGATCCGCGTCAGCCGAGGTCAACACGTTCTCCGCCAGGGTGCCCGAACGCAGAGACGTCGTCTGAAAGACCACCGAGGAATCGGCCAGCCGCCGGGCCGCCGGCGCCGGTGCGCCGTCGAACACCACACTCCCCGCGGTCGGCTCACGGAGACCGGCGAGCACGTCGAGCAGCGTCGACTTCCCCGACCCGGAGGCGCCGACGACCACGGTGATGCGCCCCGCCTCGATGTCGAGGTCCACACCGTCGAGCGCCCGCGTCCCGTCGGGGTACGCGTAGCCCACCGATCGGAGCGCGGCCGCGACCGGTCGCGGCCGCCCGCCGGTCGGGTCCGGGGTCGCCGCGGTCGGGGTCACCGGGTTCGGGGTCGCCGGGTTCGGGTCGTCGTCGCCGGCCAACCCGCGCAGGTCGGCCAGCAGGCGTTCCATCGCGGTGAACGGCGTGGCCAACAGCGCCAGCGACCCGGTGGTCTCCACCACCCGGAGCAGTACGACGATCATCGCGGCGGCCGTGACACCGGACAGATCCCCCGACAGATACAACGCGCCGGCGGTGACGCCGAAGCCGAGGAGAACGAGCTGTCCGACCACACTGAACACCAGGTCGCCGGGCACCTGCCATGCGAGCAGTCGGAACCCGTGGCGACGGGACGCGGCCACCGCGGACTCCACGCTCCCCACCCCTGCGGCGCCCCCGTCGGCCCCTGCCGCGCCGGCCGCGCGCAACGTCGGCTGAGCCCAGCCGAACTCGAACATCGCGTCGTCGATCGCCCGTCCCGCATCGGCGAACGCGGCCTCCGATCGCGCGACGGCCGCACGGCCCGCGAGGAATGCGGCGAACAGGAGGACGCCGCCGATCAGCGCGACCGCCGCCAGTTGCCACGCGATCAGCAGCAGACCGACCGCGAGCATCGGGACGAGCAGCACCGCGTGCATGAGCGGCGAGAGCAGCAGCACCACCGACGACACCGCCTCCGGAGCCGAGGTGCTGACCAGATCCCGCAGGCGCGACGCGCGGTCGGAGTGCAGGTCGCCCGGATCGAGGCGCCGGATGGCGGCCACGCCGTCGCGTTCGCCGGCTCGCACCAGGCCGAGGCCGATCCGGACGCCCGCGTGCGTGGCCGCGACATCTGCCGTCCACGCCACGGCGAGGCCCGCCAGCATCGCCGCGACCCACGGCCACGCGTCGGCCGGTCGATCCCCGAACAGCGCCTCCAGCAGCGGGACGAGCATCAGGGCGACGGCCGCCTGGAGCGCCGTCGCGAGAACCGTCAGTGCGGTGAAGACGATCCGGTCACGCCGGTGCGGGGCGCCGGTGACGGCCGCCAGATCCGTGATGATCACCGCAGTGCCTCCTGAGCCCGAGCGGTCATGGCCGCGTACATGCCGCCGGATGCGAGCAGGTCGGCTCCGCTGCCGCGCTCCACGATCCGACCTCCGTCGAGGACGACGATCTGGTCGGCGTCGGCGATCGTGTGGAGTCGATGCGCCACCACCAGCACCGTCCGGCGATCCAGCAGGCTCGTCAACCCGCGTCGAACCTCCCACTCCGAGTCCGGGTCGGCGGCCGCCGTCGCCTCGTCGAGCACCACCACCCGGGGATCGCCGAGCAGTGCGCGGGCGATCGCGATCCGCTGCCGCTGCCCGCCCGAGAGACTGTCCCGGTCGACCACGGTGTCGTAGCCGTCGGGCAGCGCCTCGATCTCATCGTGGATGTACGCGGCGCGGGCCGCCTCGACGATGGCGGCCGCACTCACGCCGACGGTCCCCAGCGCGATGTTCTCCGCGACGGTCCCCCGAATCAACTGGACGTCTTGGAGGACCACCGCGATCCGGCTTCGCAGCTGCGGTTCCGGGATGTCGCGGAGGTCGACGCCGTCGAGGAGCACCGCACCGGCATCCGGATCCCACAGCCGCGCCACGAGCGCGGCGAGAGTCGACTTCCCCGACCCGGACGGCCCGACCAGGGCCGTCGTCGTGCCCGCGGGCAGGGCGAGGGTGAGATCGTCCACCACCGGACGCCCCGGGGTGTATCCGAACCGCACGCCCCGCAACTCCACCCGCGCCGACCCGGATGCGGCCAGAGGGTCGACCGGTTTCGTCGCACGCGCCAGTTCCGGGGTGGTCAGCAGCAGGTCGAGAGCGGCCTTGCCGTTGACTCCCGACCGCAGTCCGCCGATGGCGTACGACGCCGCCAGCAACCGGTCGCCGAAGGACGTGCCGAGGATCAGGAACGGCAGAATCGCCGCCGCGGGCATCGCATCGATGCTGATCAGTGCCGTCCCGGCGAGCGCGACCACCACCGTCGACGTGATCGGCCGGTTGAGCTGGAGGATCACCGCCTTCGCCCCGATGGTCGCGCGCTGCCAGTCGGCGATGAACTCGGTGAGTCGGCGCAGTTCGGTCGGCAGGTCGACGGTGGCGCGGTCGCCGAAGACGCGACCGACCCGCTGGTCGGCGATGAATCGTTCGGTGTCCCCCGGCAGGGTCGCGTTCCAGCGCAGCATCCGCTGCAGTCGCGGTTTGTCGGCGGTGGCGAGCCGCGCCATCGCCACCACGTAGCCGATCACCGGAATCAGCAGGACCGTGGCGAGCACCCACTGCACCGAGTACAGGTATCCGATGATGACCAGCGGCGTCACCACCGCGGCGACGAGATCGGGGACGGCGTGGGTCACCAGGTAGTGCAGCGCGGTGATGTCGTCGGTGACCACCGCTCGGATCTCGCCGCCGCGCCGCGCGGTGAACCAGCCGAGCGGCAGCCGGGTCAGCTTGTCCAGGACGCGTCGCCGCAACGCGGCCGCGTACATCTGGTCGTAGAAGTGCAGGCCGGTCATCAGCAGCGCCCCGCCTCCGGCACCGGCGGCCAAGACGACGGCGGCTGTCACGGCGACGTCGACGAGGTCGGCGCGGTCGGCGCCGTCGACCAGGAGTCGCGCGGCCTCGGCGAACAGGATCAGCGGGACCACCGTGAGAACGGCCAGGACGACGGCGACGAGCGCGGCCAGGATCAGCGCAGGCAGCGCCGGCCGCAGGATCGACCCTGCCTGGTCTCCGGCTGCTGCCCTGTCTCCGGCTGCTGCCCTGTCTCCGGTGGTCGTCGGGGCTCCGGGTGTTGTCCGCTTCGCCCGCACAGGGGCCGCCGTCGGGGTGGATCCCGACGCCGTCGCGGTGTCGTCGTCTCCGGTGTCGTCGTCTCCGGTGTCGTCGTCTCCGGTGTCGTCGTCTCCGGTGTCCTCGGCGGTGTCGACCTGCTTGCCCATCGCACGTCCGGCCATCCAGTACGCCTGCGTGTGCATCGTGGCCTTGTTCTGTTCGTGCGCCAGGCTCAGCGCTGACTTCGCGAGTCGGGTCGCCACGGTCTCGGCGGTCACCCAGGTCTTCCACCCGCGGTAGTCGCGGTCGCCGATGGCGTCGACGAGCGCGCGGCGATCGGCGCGCATCGGCACCCAGTCCACCTCGAGTCCGTCCCGCTGCGGAATCGGCAGGCCGCGGTCGTCGGGGTTGTCGTGTTCGATCACGGCTCGCACCGGTGTGCCGGCGGGGATCCGGTCGATGATCGAGACGATCGCGGGCCACGCCGCGACGTCGCCCATCAGCAGGTAGCCGCGCGGACCGTTCTCGCCGCCGCTCCCCTCTCCGCCGTCTTCGATGTCGTATCCGTCGCCGCCGAGACGTGTCATGAGCAGCTCGGCGCCGACCTCGACGTCGCGCGCCCAGGTGGATGCCGGGCCGGCCGGCTCGTGCACCAGGAAGCAGAGGGCGAACGTTCCTGCGTCCGGGTCGGGGTCGACCAGGGTGTACCCGCGTTGGAAGTACTTCGATCCGCCGTCCGGGTCGGGGAACCACGCCCGGACCCAGGCGGACGGCTTCTCACCGTCGGCGTGCAGGATGTGGTCGCACCGGAAGTCGATCCGCACCACGTGGTCGGTGATCCAGCGTTTCCCGGTCACCGTCGCCGGGTGGTTCTTCGCGCCGAGGGCGCGCAGAACCGCTCCCTGAAAGCCCGTTCCCATATCGTTCCCGTTCTGACGCGTGCACGCCGTCCGCCTCCACCTACCTTTGCATAGGCTTAGCTAACTTCTAGCACATGCGTCGTCGCCGGGCCACGCGACCCGGGGCGAGAACCGCCCCGGGCCCCCGCCTCACCCGCGCGCGGCGCGCGCCAACGCGGCCAAGACCGAAGCGCTCGTCTCCCACCCCATGCACGCATCGGTGATCGACTGGCCGTAGACCAGCCCCGACGATCCCGTACCGTCGCCGACGGCCGCCGCGTCGAGCGACTGCGCACCCGGAACCAGGAAACTCTCGAGCATCACCCCCGACAGGACCGGCACGGAACCCTCGCGGCGCGCGGCCGCCACCCGATCGGCGATCTCAACCGCCACCTGCGCCTGCCGCTCATGATCCTTACCGGAGTTCGCGTGCGAGCAGTCGACCATCACCTTCGGCGCCAACCCCGCCGACGCCAGCGACTCGGCGGTCTCGGCCACCGATGCCGCGTCGGCGTTCGGACCGCCGGTCCCGCCGCGCAGGATCACATGGCATTCGTCGTTGCCCGACGTGTGCACCACGGCCCCGCGACCGAAATCGTCGACCCCGAAGAACACGTGCTCGGACGCGGCCGCCCGCACACCGTCGATCGCCACCTGGACGTTGCCGTCCGTCCCGTTCTTGAATCCCACCGGCATCGACAGACCCGACACCAGCTGTCGGTGCACCTGCGACTCCGTGGTCCGGGCCCCGATGGCGCCCCAGGAGACGGCATCGGCGATGTAATGCGGGCTCGTCGGCTCCAAGAACTCGCACCCCACCGGCAACCCGAGATCGATGACGTCCAGCAGCAGCGACCGCGCAGTCCGCAGACCCCGCTCGACGTCGAACGAACCGTCGAGGCCCGGATCATTGATGAGACCCTTCCAGCCGACGGTGGTGCGCGGCTTCTCGAAGTACACCCGCATGACGATCTTCAACGAGTCCGCGTACTCCTGCGCCAGCGGCGCCAGGCGGCGCGCGTAGTCGAGAGCCGCCACCGGGTCGTGGACCGAACACGGACCCACGACCACGATCAGCCGATCGTCCCGACCGGCGAGGATCGCGGCGATCTCCTCACGATCACGCTGCACCGCCTCGGCGCGGCGAGCGTTGAGGGGAAGTTCTGCGCGCAACGCCTCCGGCGACGGGACCGGCGAGAACGCCGTCACCCGCCGATCCGAAGTCGACGTGTGTTGCGCGGTGTCGTTGGTGATGGTCACTTCGATGTGCCTTTCAAGGTCGGGCGCGAGATCGGTGCGAGCGGACCGGACGGTCCTCGTCGTCCGGGCCGCGGCCGGCAGCGGCAGACGCTGCTCGATGACCACGCTCCTCGACAACCCAGTGGAGATCGTCCCGGAAACGACGAGAGCAGCGACCGTTCGGTCACTGCTCAGGCTCCGGGGAAGGTGTGATGGACGCGCGCTATCGCTTCATCTCGGCCCCGCCCGGAGCCTTGATAAAGAAGCGCCAATAACGCTGTGCCGGAATCACGGAATCGAGGCTAGCACAGCCTCGGAATCAGTGTCGGGCAGGTCGCACACCGGCCCCCGGCACACATACGCGGCGTCGACGTCGCCGATCGGGCCGCGTCCCTCGAGCAGCGGCAGACTGTCGCGGACGCCAGCGACCACGACGACGCCACCCGGCGCACCACGCCGGATCTGCGCCGCGAGTTCGCCCGCACTCCCCTCCCCCTGAGCGATCGCCACCTGCACCGGGCCCGCCAGTCGGGCGACGGCGACCGACAGCCAATGTCCCGCGGAGCGCGGCGCCTTCGCCACGATCAGTCCGGCGCGCGCCAGCGTCGCATCGCACAGAGCGCCGTACCGTGCGCCGTCCGCGGCGTCCGGAGCGAGGACCGAGGCCAGCAGCAGCGCCTCCGCCGCCAGGGACGCGCCCGCCGGGGTGGCACCGTCGACCGGATCGCGCGGGCGCAGCAGCAGTTCGTGCCCGTGGGCGTCGTACCACGAGCCCTCCGCCTCGGGGTCGGCGAAGACGTCGATCATCCGGTCGCAGATCGCGAGCGCCGGCGACCGCCACCGCACATCGCCGGTCACCTGATGCAGGGTCAGCAACGCCGTCGCGAGCGCCGCCGAATCCTCCAACCCCCCGAGCGGTGTCCCCACACGACCGTCGAGCGACGTCCGCTGCACGTCACCGTCGACGACGTGCAGCGACAGAAGCGTGTCGGCGACCTCCGCGGCCCGGTCGATCCAGGCCGGCTCGCCGAGCGCCGCGCCCGCCTCCGCGAGCGCCGTCACCGTCATGGCGTTCCAACTCGTGACCACCTTGTCGTCGCGGTCGGGCTGCGGCCGCATGCCACGCGCCGCCCGCAGCCGGGTGCGCACCGACTCGAAGCGGTCGACGTCGTCGGGATCGCGACGCAACTGCAGGGTCGACGTCCCGCCCTCGAAGGTGCCCTCGTCGGTCACCGTGAACAGATCGGCGGCCCACCGACCGTCCTCGGACCCCAGGACGCCGTCGAGTTCGTCGCGCCGCCAGACGTACGTGAGCCCCTCGACGCCCTCGGTGTCGGCATCGAGCGACGACGCGTATCCGGTGCCCGTCCACAGCTCCTCGTCGAGAAATCCCACGGTCTCGCGCGTCACCCGCAACGCGGTGGCATCCCCGCGCCGCGCCAGATGCGCATACGCGCGCAGCAGCAGGGCGTTGTCGTACAGCATCTTCTCGAAATGCGGGATCACCCAGTCCGGGTCGACGGCGTATCGCGCGAAACCGCCGCCCAGCTGGTCGTAGATCCCGCCGCGCGCCATCACGTCGGCGGTCCGCAGCGCGGCCGACGCCGCATCGTCGGCGCCCGCGAGCTCGTCGACGCGCAGCAGCGCCTCGAGCAGCGCCGACGGCGGGAACTTGGGCGCCGACCCGAACCCGCCGGCGGTGCGGTCCTCGTCGGACAGGATCGCGCCGACGGCGTCGAGCAGCAGTTGCCGGTCGAGCGCGGGGCCCGTCGGCAGCGCCGAGGCGGTGTCGCGCAGGTGCTCGGAGATCTTGGCTCCCGCGGTGAGCACGTCGGCGCGGCGCTCACGCCAGGTCCGTCCGATCGCGTCGAGGACCTCGTCGAACCCCGGCATGCCGTTGCGGGCCGTCGGCGGATAGTACGTGCCGCAGAAGAACGGGTCGCCGTCCGGAGTCAGGAAGCAGGTCATCGGCCAGCCGCCCTGACCGGTCATGGCGACGGTCGCCGCCATGTAGACCGAGTCGATGTCGGGCCGCTCCTCCCGGTCGACCTTCACGCACACGAAGCCGTCGTTCATGAGGCCGGCGAGTCGGTCGTCGGAGAACGTCTCATGGGCCATCACATGGCACCAGTGGCACGCGGCGTACCCCACCGAGAGCAGCACCGGCACCCCGCGGCGTCGAGCTTCGGCGAACGCCTCGTCGCCCCATTCGCGCCAGTGCACCGGATTGTCGGCGTGCTGACGCAGATACGGACTCGACGATTCGCCGAGCCGGTTGCCCGGACTGCTCGCGCTACTCGCGCCCGAGCGGTCCCCCATCGGCTGGTCGTTCATCACGCTGCCCTCCATCGTTCGCGTCGCCGGCACCGTCGTCGGACGGTCCGCGTCCCGACTCCGAACCGTCTGCCGTCGGCGCGGCGTTCTCGCCGGACACGGCCTCGTCGACCCGATCGGTGCCGTCGTCGAACGCCTGATCCGGTTCGGGGTTCTGGGTGTCGAAGCTCTCGGGGAGCTTGCGCAGCCGCTTGTTCATCGACCGGATCAGCAGAAACACCGCGACGAGCAGCACCAGGATGACCAGGAGGCCCAGGGGCGACGCCTTGCCGAACTCCGGCCCCTTCGGGTCCTCGTCGGCCAGCACCATCATGACGTCGGTGGTGAGGTTCAGGGCGCTCATGGCTGCTCGATTCCGGTGAAGAGATCGTTCTCGGGAAGAGTGGTCTGCACGCGAGTCTGCGCCAGTTCGAACTCCTCGGTCGGCCACAGGCGAGTCTGCCACTCCATCGGGATGGCGAAGAAGAACCCGTTCGGGTCGATCTGTGTGGCGTGCGCGCGCAATGCCTCGTCACGCTGCGGGAAGTAGTCGGCGCACTCGACCTGCGTGGTGACCCGCCCCATCAGGTCGCCCTGGTTGCGTTTCCACTTCGCGAGCCACTCGCGGAACGGGTTCTCCATGCCGGCCTTGTCGAACTCCTCGGAGAACGCCAGGATCCGGTCACGGATGAACCCGTGCGTGTAGTACAGCTTCAGCGGCGTCCACGGCTCGCCGGCCTCCGGGTAGGCGGACGGGTCGCCCGCGGCGTCGAACGCCGCGACCGAGACCTCATGGCACTTGATGTGGTCCGGGTGCGGGTAGCCGCCGTTCTCGTCGTACGTGATGATCACGTGCGGCCGGAACTCACGGATCGTCGCGACCAGCCGCTCGGCGGCCTCCTCGACCGGGACGAGCGCGAAGCAGCCGTCGGGCAGCGGAGGCGGCGGATCCCCTTCGGGGAGACCGGAGTCGACGAAGCCGAGCCACCGGTGCTGCACCCCGAGGGCGGCGGCAGCGGCCGCCATCTCCTCGCGCCGCACCTCGGTGATGTTCTCCATGACCCCGGGGCGGTCCATCGCCGGGTTGAGGATGTCGCCTCGCTCACCTCCGGTCAGGGTGACGACCATCACCTCGTGGCCTTGAGCTGCGTATTTGGCCAGCGTCGCAGCAGCTTTGCTCGACTCGTCGTCCGGATGTGCGTGCACAGCCATGAGCCGCAGTCCGTTCGCGCGTTCGGTCACGCTTCCTCACCTTCGTAAGCTCTCCCCTCACATGGTAGGTATTGACGCGTGAGCACATCAGACGGGGGCGCTGACCAGGGGGCCCCGCGCAGCGGCCCGAAGGCGACCTACCCGACCGAACGGTCGCCGAAGAGCCGCAAGCGGTGGTTCTACTTCCTGGTGGTCCTGGTCGTCGTCATCAGCGCCGCGGTCGCGTACATCGCGTTCCGGAAACTGGGCGACCCGGAGGTCTCGGGCCAGGCCACCGGCTATGAGCTGCTCTCCCCCGATCGGGTGGCCGTCCAGTTCACCGTCAACCGCGACGATCCGAGCCAGGCGGTCGCATGCGTTGCCCGCGCGCGGGCCAAGGACGGATCCGAGGTGGGACGCCGCGAGGTGGTGATCCCCGGCAGCCGCGAAACCCAGGTCGGTGCGCGCACCATCGTCAGCACGTCGGAGCCGCCGGTGATCGGTGAGATCTTCGGCTGCTCCACCAGCGTCCCGCCGTATCTGAAGCCGGCCGCATGACCGTCGCATGAGTTCGGCACCCGACGGGGGTGGCCGCGGCACCGGGAAAGCGGTGTTCGCGACCCTGTCGACCCCCTACTATGCGGTTCTGACGGCGGTGTTCGTCGGGATCATGCTGATCAGCAATATCGCGGCGACGAAGGCCGTCGTCCTGTTCGACGGCTGGCTCCGCTTCGACCTCGGCCCCTTGCACGTCGATGGTCTGGTGACCGACGGCGCGTTCTTCCTGTTTCCGCTGAGTTATGTCGTCGGCGACGTCATCAGCGAGGTGTACGGCTTCCGTGCGATGCGTCGGACGATCGCGTCGGGGTTCGCGGTGATCGTGCTGGCCTCGCTGTGTTTCTGGGCGGCGATCGCGTTGCCCGCGGCCGGTTTCTACGACGGGCAGGCCGGGTTCGAATCGGTGCTGGGGACTGTGCCGCGAATCGTCGCCGCCGGGCTCGCCGGCTATGTGGTCGGCGAACTCCTCAACTCGTTCGTGCTGGTGAGGATGAAGGCGCGGGCGGGTGAGCGGCGGCTGTGGGCGCGTCTCATCGGGTCGACGGTGATCGGCGAGTTCTTCGACACTCTCGTCTTCTGTTCGATCGCGGCGACGGCGATCGGCATCGCCACCTGGTCGGATTTCGCGAACTATGTGGTGATCGGGTTCGTCTGGAAGACCCTCGTGGAGGTCGTGGTCATGCCTGTCACCTACGCTGTGGTGAGAGCCGTCAAGCGCGCCGAGCCGACGTATCAGGAGGCGTTGAGCAAAGCCTCCTCGGCGTCAACGCGTGTGCTTTGAACCACAGCTGCTGCTATCATTGAGGAAGCACGGCCCCGCGAGGGGCCGTGTTGCTGCATTTAGACGCAGTCCAGGAGCGGACAGATCGTCCAGTAACGGACAGCAAAGGAGACGACAATGACCGATGCGGGTGTGACCTGGTTGACCCCGGAGTCGTACGAGCGCTTGAAGGATGAGCTCGACTCGCTCATCGCCAATCGGCCGGTCATTGCCGCCGAGATCAATGAGCGCCGCGAAGAGGGTGACCTGAAGGAGAACGGCGGTTACCACGCTGCTCGTGAGGAGCAGGGGCAGCAGGAGGCGCGTATCCGTCAGTTGCAGGACCTGTTGAACAAGGCGAAGGTCGGCGAGGCGCCCGCGCAGTCCGGTGTCGCTCTGCCCGGGTCGGTCGTCACCGTGTATTACGACGGCGACGAGTCCGACAAGGAGACCTTCCTCATCGCGACGCGCGAGGAGGGGTCGGGCGATATCGAGATCTATTCGCCGAGTTCGCCGCTCGGTGCGGCGCTCATCGAGGCCGAGGTCGGCGAGACGCGCACGTACACCGTTCCCAGCGGCGCCGAGGTCAGCGTGACGCTGGTCAGCGCGGAGCCCTACCAGCCGTAATCGCTGCGGCCCGTGCGCGAGCATAGCTCGCGCACGCATCAGACGACTGATCAGCGGCGTCGGACACGGTCCGGCGCCGCTGAGTCGTCTGCGCTCAATGGTCCGGCGTCTGGTCGTCGGCGCTCAGACGCCGGCGGAGTTCTGCTTCGATTTCCGACACCGATGTCGCGGTCTCTTGTTCAGGTGCGCGCAGCGGGAGCGTCTCCTCGGCGGCGGGGAGCAGGTAGGTGGGCGGTACGTCCAGCGCTTTGGCGAGTCGGTACACGGTCGACAGTCGTGGGTCGGCGACGTGCGGGGCGCTGTTGCCCGTGGCTCGTTCGAGGTTCGACACCGCGTTGCGATGCAGTCCGCACCGGTGAGCGAGCTCCTCCTGCGACAAGCCGCGCGCCTTGCGAACCGTCTGCAGTCGATGACCGAACGCGAATGCATAGGTGTCCCAATCCAGGGACCCACGTTCGATCGGCGACACTCCCCCAATGTCGCGACTGCACACTGCATTGTCTGCCCACGGTAGTGTGCAATAGCGATGAGCTGCGGTTTCTCGACGATTTCGGTACCGCCGGGTCGGAATTCGAGACCTGGAGGCGCTCAGCCTTCAGAGTCACAGCGGCATCCTCGAGATCGTCGCGAGCTATTGTCAAGACCTGTGGATGAGGTTGTTTCAGGCAGCCTCCTGCTGGTCGGGTGAGACGGTGCCGGGTTCGACGAGTTCGCCGTTTTTGAAGGTAGCGCCGGCCCGGACGAGAGCGACGAGGTGGGGTGCGTTGACGGCCCGCCATTTCGTCTGTGCGGCTTCGATGAGTTTGTAGGCCATCGCCAGTCCCGCGGCCCGTGAGCCGGGGCCCTTGGTCACCTTGGTGCGCAACCGGACCGTGGCGAAGGTCGACTCGATCGGGTTGGTCGTGCGCAGATGAATCCAGTGCTCGGCCGGGTAACGGTAGAACTCCAGCAGCACATCAGCGTCGTC
>NZ_AUHE01000018.1 GCF_000423025.1 Gordonia shandongensis DSM 45094 | reverse complement strand
CGGGACGCGGACCGCGTTGACGGCGGCGGGCGACGATGCGGCGCGCAGTGCGGCCGCGGCGCGGGCCGGATGGCACGGGGTCGGCGGGGACGCGGCGGCGGCCGCCGCCGACCGGGTGGGGCGAGCCGATGAGACGGTCGGTGAGTCGGGTGCCGACCTCGCCGCCCTCATCGAGTCCGCCGCGGGGCATGTCCGCGCGGCCAACACCGAACTCAATGCGCTGGTCGAGTCGTTCGTCGCGGCGGCGTCCACGGTTCCGGCGGTCACGACGCCTGCGGGTCTGGCCGCGCTGGTTCCGCTCGCGGCCGATCACATCGCCCGCGGGATGCAGGTCATCGCACGGGCCCGAGACGAGCTGGCTCGCGACACCGCGCAGTTGGGGCGTTTCCAAGCGCCCGCCGATACGGCCCCGCCCGGAGCGACGGCACTCGATGGGAACTCGACGGCGCCGGGGCGGATCCCGATCACCCTGCCGGACGGGTCCGTGGCGTACGCACCCAACCAGCGGGCGGCGAAGGCCGTGCGTGCGGCGTTGTCGATGCGCGGCACCCCGTACGTGTGGGGTGGAACGGAACCCGGCGGGTTCGACTGCAGCGGCCTCACCCAGTGGGCCTACCGGCAGGCGGGACTGGAGATCCCGCGTCTGGCGCAAGATCAGGACACGGCCGGATTCCAGGTGTCGCAGGCCGATCTGCAACCCGGCGACCTCGCCGTATGGTCGGGTCACGTCGCGATGTACGTGGGCAACGACCAGATGATCGAAGCCGGAGATCCAGTTCAAGTGAACCCGGTCCGGACCACCAATCTCGACCACACCTTCGAGGGCTTCTATCGGCCGCGGTGAACGCGGGACGGCAGCGTCGATGGCGACTGATTCGGATTGGAAGCTAGCGTCAAGGGGACGCCGTCGGTGGGATCGATATCGCGTGCGCACAGAATCTGTACGCCAACGTTGTGACGGATGAGTTTGTCGGAGGGGGTGAAGGCTGTTGTGGAAAAAAAGAAGACCGAAAACGGTCCAAGTGATCCTTGCCCGGGATGAGACCACACTCAAAACAGTGTTCGCGGGAATCGCGGCAGACCGCGACGATGAAATCTTTATCGCAGGTCAGATCGACTCTGATCGGATCGTCTGCTGGAGTTATCCTCAGACCGTTCACCCCAGTAAGAATGGTCCCGTCGACAGCGGTCGCGTGTATGTGGTTTTCGAGAACGGAGGACCGCAGGACCATCCGGTCGTGGGGTGGGATCTCGACTTTGATGCGGATCCCCGCGGGGTGTTCTCGGATCGGGCCGGGGCGGAGTCCTTCGCCGCGAAGATCGCCGACAGTGTCCTCAGTGTCCATATCTGGGAGGTCGAAATCGGGTGGTTCGACCGTCGGTTGGTCACCGAACGAGGCGTGTAGACGAGTGGTCAGGGTTCGATTCGGTCGGGAAGCTGCGCGGCGGCATGGATAGCTGATGAAAGCAGGGCGATGTGTTCGGGCTGAACTCGTCACGACGGCCAGAACAGGGGTACTCGACACATGAGATGAACCTGACGTACCTCGCTCGCGGCAAAACGCTCACCTGGACGCGTTAGGCTCGACCGTCACCCGAAGGTGAACGTGTAGACGCTCACCCCGTCGGCGAGATCGAGCACGGCCTCCCGCCGCGCGTCGTCGCCCATCGCAAGGGTGTACAGCCGCGGAGGACCCGACACGTCGACGATGCGATCGGCGGCCCCCGGAACGTGCACCACGACGCGGCCGCGGCCGCCGAGCACGGCATTCACCGTCGACGCCGTCGACGCCACCCGGACCCGCGCATCATGCACAGCGCGCACCGACTCCCCCGACACCTCGAAACGTCCCGACAGCCCGAACGAGTCGTCGGGCTGCCGCGCGCCGAACGCGAAATCGCCCGTCCCCTCCCGCAGGTCACCGGTTCCGCGGTAGGCGTCACCCGCCCGCAACGGGTTGAGGTACATCTCGGGCGACCGATGACCCGTCACAGCCGTGTCGTCGTCGGCCCCGCTGACGGGCGCCGGCAGATCGACACCCGGCGACGCCTCCCGCAGCAGACTCCGGATCCGCGACTCCATCTGCTCGTAGCCGCCCTCGCCGTAACCGACCGCACGGACGCGGCCCTCCGCGTCGATGAGATACTTCGCCGGCCAATACCGATTCTGGTACGCGTTCCAGATCGCGTAATCGTTGTCCTGCACCACCGGATACCCGATGTGCTCGTCGGCGATCGCGGACGCCACATTGCCCGCGTCCTTCTCGAACGCGAACTCCGGAGTGTGGACACCGACGACCTCCAGCCCGGCCTTCCGATACGCCGACCACCAGCTCCGCACATGCGGACCGTCGCGCAGACAGTTGATGCACGAGTACGTCCAGAAGTCGACGAGCACCACCCGCCCCCGGAGACCGTCGAGCGTCAACGGCCGCCCCTCGGGCGTGTTGAACCAGCGGCCGCCGCCGTCGAAACCCGCAGCCGGTCCGCAGTCGGAGAGGCCCGACCCGCTGCCCGTGCAGTCGGCGGCGCCGCCCGCACTGCGGCCGAGAGCGTCGTTCACGGCGTCGGACTGCGACAACGCCCGATCGATCGCCGAGGTGTACGAGGGGATGGCCTGCTGCAGGCGCGTCGGGGCGTCGAAGACGAGCGCCACGGCGAGCCCGATGAGAATCACGCCGCCCACCGCGCGGAACGCCCGCTGGCGGCTCCGGTACGCGGCCAGACGCGCCGACAGCGATGCGCCGGCCACAGCGAAGATCGCCAGCGGTGTGGCCGCGCCGATCGCGAACGACACCGTGAGCACCACGGTCCCCCACCCGATATGACCGGTGGCGCCCGCGACGGCGATCGCAGCGAGCACCGGACCGGCACACGGGACGTAGAGCGTTCCCAGACCCAGACCGAGCACGAACGGAGCCAGCCGGCCACCGCGTCCGGTCGGCGCCCACCCCGGAATCCGTGCGAAAGGCCGTTCCAGCAGGTGCGCGACCGCGGGAACCATCATCCCCACCCCGATGAGCGCCAACAGGACGATCCCCGTCCACCGCAACACACCGGACGGGAGCCCCAGCGCCGCCAACAGCAGCGTTCCCAACAGGGTGATCAAGCTGAAGCTCACCGCGACACCGGCGATGATCGCCACCGCCCGCGCCCGAGGCCGGCCCGCGCCCGCCGAGTCGGCCCCGGTCACGAAGATGATGGGAATCATCGGCAGGACGCACGGCGACACACCGGTCACCAGTCCGCCCACCAACCCCACCAGGATCATTGCCAGCATCGTGATCGACTCCCTCGCCGTCGCGGACCGCATTGCCGGCCCGTCACCGAGGATTCGTCACGACGCCGACCCCGGATTGGCCGGTCACGGCATCGGGAACGAGACCAGCATCGGTGAGCTCGGTGCGGACGACCCGCTCATCGGCTCCACCGACACCGACACGTCGGCAGGCCGATCCATGTCGGTCATCAACACGCTCGACGAGTCGCCGCCGGTGACCATGCCCGCCGACTTCATGCGCCCGCCGACCGTGATCCACACCTGGTAGCCCATCGCGTCGGGTGCCGGCGGCAGGTTCTCGGCCGTCACCACCGTCGCCCGCTGCGACGGCGCATACATCGCCTTCACCTCGCCGCCGCCGATCGGGCCCGTCGCCTTCCGCATGTCGGGGGCGCTGAGCACCTTGTCCATCATCGCGTCGCTCGCCGTCACCGACGACGACGCCGGATCGGCGTTCCGGTCGAGAATCCGCCACGCCGCCACGCCGCCGCCGGCCGCGACGAGCACCACCGCTGCCGCCGCGACCGCTCGGCGACCGCGCAGCAGCCGCACCGACCCGGCCGACCGCCGGCCGGTCGGGTCGGCGTCGACGGCCGCCAGAACCCGCCGTCTCAGATCCGGGGGCACCTCGACCGCCCGGTCACCGAGTCGTGCCGCCTCCTCCTGCCACATCGCGACCTCCTCGTCGCAGTCGGCGCAGGCGTGCACATGCCGTCGCACGCGCGCCGCCTCGACCTCGTCGAGGACGTCGAGCGCGTACAGCGCGAGCAGATCGTTCGGGTGGTCACCCATCGATCACACCTCCCATGCACGTGCGCAGTCGTTCCAGGCCGTCGCGGATCCGCGTCTTGATCGTCGCGGGATTCACTGCGAGCGACGTCGCCACCTCGCGGTAGGTGAGACCACCGAAGTAGGCGCGATCGATCGCCTCGCGCTGTCTGGTCGTGAGGGTCTCCAGACACGCCCGCACCCTCGTCCGCTCGTCACGGGCCACGACGTCGTCGCTCACCGAGTCGAACGCCGGGGCCCGGGCCGACTCGAACCGCTCATCGCGGCGGTGCTCGGCCACATCGTGTCGCACGGTGTCGACCGCGCGGCGGTGCACCAGGGTCGTGATCCACGCCGACGCGCTGCCCCGCGCGGGGTCGTAACTCGACGCGGTGCGCCACACCTGGAGCCACGCCTCCTGGAAGACCTCCTCGCTGCGCGCCCGGCTCCCGACGACGCGGCGGGCGAGCCCGAGCGTGCGGGGGCCGAGCGTGTCGAAGAGCTCCGTGTACGCGGACCGGTCGCCGGCCGCCACCGCGACGAGCAGGTCCTCGGGGGTGGCGGCCTGCCCCGGCGGTGAATCGTTCAACGTCCTCACACTGTCGATTCGACACCGAACGTCCCCCGGATTGGCACCCATCCGTGAGATCCGCGGCACCGAATCACCGTTGAGGGCGCAGTCCGCGTCCCACGACCGACGAGGAAGGGAACCACCGTGAACATTCGGACCAACAGGAAGACCCGCCGTACCGGCGCCGCGCTGACGGCCGCCTGCGCCGCCGCCCTGATCGCGCTGCTCGGCGCGTGCAGCGATTCGGACTCCTCCGACGACACGCCGTCGTCGGACATGATGTCGCCGACGTCCGAGATGACCCCGTCGGACCAGATGACCCCGTCGGACCAGATGATGCCGTCGGACCACATGTCCCCGGACAAGAGCATGGCGCCGGACAAGAGCATGATGCCCGGCGATTCGATGGCGCCCGGCGACTCGATGGCGCCGTCGATGAAGCCGTCCATGTCACCGTCGATGTAGTCGTTCGAGCAGCCGTCGGCCCCGCCCCGGGAGCACTTGGGGCGGGGTCACTCGGCATTCCGATCGGATTGTGATTACGCTCTGTGATCATGGCCGGTGACATCGTTCCCATCGAACTCGGACTGACCGAGGGCAACTTCTTCACGCTGTGGGCTCCACGGTGGCGTGAGGGCGACGACGAGTGGGAGGCGCTCCTCGGGCTCGAGGACGACCTCTACGCGTTCCCCAACGCCGCCGAGCTGGTCGCGTTCGTTCGCACCGACGACGAGAACGACCTCGCGGACCACCCGGCGTGGGAGCTCATCAAGAAGGTTCAGGCTGCGGAGCTGGTACCCGACGACCGGCACAGTTACGACCTCATCGGGGTGCCCGAACTCGCCGCCGAGGATCCCCGCCCGGAGGTCCTCGCCGAGCTCGAGGACGCGCTGGAGATCGTCCGCATCATCGGTGAGGTCTGCGAGCTGACCCCGATCACCAAGGTGTTCAACGGCAACCCGATCCTCGGCGCCGTCACCGTCGGGACCACCAACTTCGACGGCCGCGAGGGCATCGACCTGTGGGTCCGCATCGGCCGCCTCATCGCCAAGCATTGGGACGACGTGATCGACGCGCTCGACGACGTGGTGACGGTGCCCGACGTCGATTCGGATGCCGTGCAGGTGGCCGACGACGAGATCGCCGCCGCCGCATCGGCGGAGGACGAGGACGAGCCGGAGTTCGACTCGATCGACCCCCTCTACGAATCCGACGACGGTGATGATGACGACGGTGATGACGACGACTCCGACGACGACGATGATGACGACGACGTCGACGAGTTCTGGGGCGCGATCGGCATCGACCCGATCCGGATCTACACCGACGGTGGAGAGTTCCTGACCCTGCGGTGCTACCTGGACGACGATCCGCTCTTCCTCGGTCGTCGCGGCACGATCTTCGGGTTCGGCTCCGAGCGCGCACTGACCCGTTTCCTGGCCGACAACGACGATCACGACCTGGCCAAACTGGCGACGTTCGGCGAGGTCCGGGACATGGCGGAGACCGGGGAGATCGAGTACCCCGTCCTGCCCGACAACACGTACGCGCTGCAGGGCATCGACGAGGACATCCTCGACGGACCCCGTCGCGTGGACGCCAAACAGGTCGATCTGGCCGCCGAACTGCTGCTCGACGCCGGCGACTACGCGGGCATCGACTCGGTCAACGAGGCGTTGGCCACCACCACGCCGCTCGGCTGGTTCGTCGACTACGCCGCGCATCCGGACCCCAAACGGCTGGCGCCGTCCGGCCCGTTCGACAACGAGGCCGAGGTGTGGCGGGCGCTGGTGCACGATTTCGAGGAGCGCCTGGTCCGACGCGGCTGATCGGCGGTCGGCCGCCGATCAGCCCCGCAGCACGGCGAAGCCGGGTTTCACCACGTCGTCGATGATGCGCAGGCGTTCGGGGAACCCGAGGAACGCCGACTTCATCGCGTTGACGGTGAAGCGTTCGAAATCGGTCCACCCGTAGCCGAACTGGTCGTGGAGGACCATGAACTCCCGACTCATCGTCGTGTCGCTCATCAGCCTGTTGTCGGTGTTCACGGTCACCCGGAATCGCAGTGCCGCCAGCACGTCGAAGGGGTGGTCGGCCAGCGACGCGACGGCGCCGGTCTGGACGTTGCTGCTGGGGCACAGTTCCAGCGGGATGCGCTTGTCGCGCACGTACGCGGCGACGCGCCCCAGCCGAGCGTCGGCGAACTCCGGATCGCCGGGTCGAGCGCCGTCGGGGATCGTCACGTCGTCCATGACGCGGACCCCGTGCCCCAACCGGTCGGTTCCGCAGAATGCGACGGCCTCGTGGATCGACGGCAGCCCGAACGCCTCCCCGGCGTGGATCGTGAAGTGCGCGCACTGCGCCCGCAGGTATTCGAAGGCGTCCAGGTGCCTGCTCGGCGGGTTGCCCGCCTCGGCGCCGGCGATGTCGAAGCCGACCACGCCGCGGTCGCGGTAGGCGACGGCGAGGTCGGCGATCTCCCGGGATCGTGCCGCGTGACGCATGGCGGTCACCAGGACCCGCACGATGATCGGTCGACCGTCGCGTTCGGCCTGCCGCTGCCCCTCGTCGACGCCCCGCAGCACGGCCTCGACCACTTCGTCGAGACTCAGGCCGCGCTCGAGATGCTGTTCGGGTGCGAAGCGGACCTCGGCGTAGACCACGCCGTCGGCCCACAGGTCCTCGACGCATTCGCGGGCGACCCGCTCCAGCGCCGGCGCGGTCTGCATGACGCCGACCGTGTGCTCGAAGGTCTCCAGGTATCTGTCGAGCGAGCCGCTGTCGGCGGCCGTCGCGAACCAGCGGGCCAGCGAGTCTGCGGTGTCGGCGGGCAGCCGGCGGTAACCGTCCGCACGGGCGAGGTCGAGGACAGTCGACGGGCGCAGACCCCCGTCGAGGTGGTCGTGCAGGAGGACTTTGGGCGCCAGTCGGCACCGGTCGAGGGTGATGGGTTCCCCAGTGGACGTCATGGTCTCCGACGGTAGCGCCGATCGGCGGCGTTGACCCGGTGGTCACCCCGCGGTCACCGCGCCGTCATCCGGCCCGATTAGCGTCCCGGCCATGAGATCCCGTCTGTGCCGCCTCACCACCGCGCTGATCGCCGTGACGATCGCGTGCTGCGTCCCGCCGTCGTTCGCCGCAGCCGCCCCCGACGGTGCGATCGATCTGCAGTCGCATCGCGGTGGTCGCGGTGAGCACACCGAGGAGTCCCTGTACGGTTTCGCCCGATCCATCGAGCTGGGGGTCACGACGCTCGAACTCGACATCGTCCTGACGCGCGACGGTGTGCCGCTGGTGTGGCACGACCCGGAGATCTCGGCCGACAAGTGCCGCGACACCGTTCCCGCGTCGTTCGGCGACCGCAGCTTCCCGTATGTCGGCAAGGACGTCCACGACCTCACCTACCGACAGATCAGCACGCTGGTCTGCGACCGTCGACTGGCCGACTTCCCCACCGCCGAGCGGGTGCGGGGCAATCGGATCGCCACGCTCCGTCAGCTGTTCGACCTCGCTGCGACGTATCGCGGCAACCGGGTGCGGTTCAACATCGAGACCAAGATCGAGGCACAGGCCCGGTCGCGGAGCGCCACTCCGGAGCAGTTCGTGTCGACGATCCTCCGCGAGGTCCGTCGCGCCGACGTCCTCGACCGAGTCGAGATCCAGAGTTTCGATTGGCGCAGTCTGCCGCTCGTGGCGGCCCGCGCCCCGGGTGTTCCGCTCGTCGCGCTGTACGACGAGAGCACATGGAAGCCCGGTTCGGTGTGGCTCGGTCCGGTCGACTACCGCCGGTGGGGCGGGGATGTGGTCGCCGCCGTCCGAGATGCCGGCTTCGACGTCCTGTCGCCGAACTTCACGCTGTCGGACGCCGCACTGGTGGCTCGCGCGCACGCGGCGGGGCTCCGGGTGATCCCGTGGACGGTCAACAAGCGGTCCGACATGATCGCCCAGCTCGACCACGGTGTCGACGGGATCATCACCGACTACCCGACCCGCCTGCGCGCGGTGCTCGCCGACCGGGGTCTGCCGCTGCCGCGCGCCCATCGAGCGCGAGTCACCGCGTCCTGACGGTTCCGCCCGGGGCGACCCGGTCGAGGATCCGCGATCGCGGCGCCGCCGTGTCCGCACGCTCCCCGATCGTCACCGCGTCCGACAGCGCCCGCACTGCCGCATCGATCGTCTCCTCATCGTCGGTGTGCAGGGTGAGCAGCGGTGCGCCCCGCCGGACGGGATCCCCGATTCCGGCGTGCCAGGTGACTCCGGCGGTGGACGACACCGCGTCGCCGGGGCGACTGCGCCCCGCACCGAGCAGCCAGGCCGCCTCCCCGACCGCGAGGGCGTCCAGACCGGTGAGGACTCCGTCGGCGGCGACGAGCACGTCGTGGGTGTGGCGGGGTGTGGGCAGGGGTGCGTCGGGGTCGCCGCCCTGACCGGCGATCATCGCCCGCCAGGAGTCCATGGCCCGGCCGTCGGCGAGATGCTCGGCGGGGTCGACGTCGGACAGACCGGCGGCGTCGAGCATCTCCGCGGCGAGCGCGAGGGTCAGCTCGACCATGTCGGCGGGGCCGCCGCCGGCGAGGACCTCGAGCGCCTCGGCGACCTCGACGGCGTTGCCTGCGGAACGTCCGAGCGGTGCGGACATGTCGGTGATCAGCGCCGAGGTCCGGACTCCGGAGTCGCCGCCGAGCGCCACCATGATCTCGGCGAGCCGCCGGGCGTCGTCGAGGGAGGTCATGAATGCGCCGGATCCCGCCTTGACGTCGAGGACCAGGGCGGAGGTGCCCTCGGCGATCTTCTTGCTCATGATGCTCGCCGCGATCAGCGGGACGGAGGCGACCGTCCCGGTCACGTCGCGCAGCGCGTAGAGCAGCCGGTCGGCGGGCACCAGGTCGGCGGTGGCCGCGCACACGACCGCTCCGGTGCGTTCCAGCAGTGCGCGCATCTCGTCGACGTCGACGTCGGCCCGCCAGCCGGGGATCGATTCGAGTTTGTCGAGGGTGCCGCCGGTGTGTCCGAGTCCGCGACCGGACAGTTGCGGGACCGCGACGCCGTGGGAGGCGATGAGCGGGGTCAGCGTGAGGGTGACGGTGTCGCCGACTCCCCCGGTGGAGTGTTTGTCGACGGTCGGGAGCGGACGGCCGTCGCGGCGCAGGTCCGAGAAGTCGAGGCGGACGCCGGTGTCGATCATCGATCGGGTCCACGTGGCCGTCTCCCGCCGGGTCAGACCGCGCCAGACGATGGCCATCAGGAGCGCCGACATCTGTTCCGGTGCGACGGTTCCCGCGGTGTATCCGGCGATCACGCTGCGGATCTGCTCGTCGTCGAGGTCGGCGCCGTCGCGTTTCGCGGTGATGATCCCGACGGGGTCGGTGCGGCTCATCGGCCGGTCTCCGGGCGGTGTGCGGTCGCCGGGCGCGCCGCGTCCCGCAGATGGTCGGGCCCGAAGGCGTCGGGCAGCAGGGTCCCGAGTCGACGCGGCCCGTCGGCGGTGTCGACGAGGAGGTCGTCTCCGCCGAATTCGCGGAGCACCTGGCGGCAGCGTCCGCACGGGGTGAGCACGTGGCCGCGGCCGTCGGAGACGCTCACGGCCCGGAGCGTGGGGCGCGGTGCGTCGTCGGTCGTTCCGAGTGCACCGGCGGCGACCGCGGAACACACCATCGAGACCTCCGCGCACACGCCCAAACCGTATGAGACGTTCTCCACATTGGCACCGGAGACGATCTGCCCGGTCGATGTGATGCCGGCCGCACCGACACTGAACCGCGAGTAAGGTGCATACGCCCTGGTCATCACGGCTTTTGCGGTGTCACGCAATTGTGCGACATCGATTTCGTCGGCCATTTCGCCCATCTTTCCCGTCCGCCATTAAAGGTAAGGCACACCTAATTAAAAGTGTGGAGTTTGATCACATTGCTCAGGCAATTTACGACCGGACTCAGCTTAGGTTTAGAGTCAGGTGCATTGGGTCCCCCGCGACCTTCCCGATCGCCAGCGGCCCCATCCAATGAGTCGACGACACTGGAGGCGTAGTTTCGCGATGAGCACCCCCACCGAGGTTGCACCGGCACCGGTGCGTAAGCGCTCTCTGTACAGGGGCGACCCTGGCATGTGGTCCTGGGTGCTGCACCGCATCACCGGCGTGACCATCTTCTTCTTCCTGTTCGTTCACGTGCTCGACACCGCCGTCATCCGGGTGAACCAGGACACCTACACCGAGGTGATCAACACCTACAAGACGCCGCTGATCGGTCTCATGGAGATCGGGCTGGTCTTCTGCGTGCTCTACCACGCGCTCAACGGCCTGCGCGTCATCCTGATCGACTTCTGGTCGAAGGGTGCCAGGCTGCAGCGCCAGCTGCTCTGGGTGATCCTCACGATCTTCGCGATCGCGTTCATCGCCGGAGCCGTGCGCATGCTCCAGCTCCTGTTCACCCACGCGTTCTAAAGGAGCGTCAGACCAATGACTGAAGTCAAGACCCTCGGCACCTCGTACGATCGCCCGGCCAGCCTGGACGCACCGAACGCTCCGCGCGTCCGCAACCGCGGCAACTTCGAGAAGAACGCATGGCTGTTCATGCGCTTCTCGGGCATCGCCCTGATCATCCTCACGTTCGGCCACATGTTCATCATGCTGATGCTGGACGACGGCGTGCACCGCATCGACGCCGGCTTCGTCGTCGATCGCTGGAAGTCGCCATTCTGGCAGATCTGGGACCTCACCATGCTCTGGCTCGCCCAGCTGCACGGCGGCAACGGCGTCCGCACCGTCATCGCCGACTACTCGCGCAAGGACTCGACCCGCTTCTGGCTCAACGTCCTGCTCGCCCTCTCCATGATCCTCGTGCTGATCATGGGCACCTACGCGATCCTGACCTTCGGCGCCAGCAGCTAAGGAGAACTGAAAACCAATGCAGGAACACCGCTATGACGTGGTCATCGTCGGCGCCGGCGGCGCCGGGATGCGCGCCGCTCTCGAAGCCGCGCCCCGCGCCCGGACCGCAGTCCTGACCAAGCTCTACCCCACCCGCTCCCACACCGGCGCCGCCCAGGGCGGCATGTGCGCCGCCCTCGCGAACGTCGAGGAGGACAACTGGGAGTGGCACACCTACGACACGGTCAAGGGCGGCGACTACATCGTCGACCAGGATGCGGCCGAGCTGATGGCCAAGGAGGCCATCGACGCGGTCCTCGACCTGGAGAAGATGGGCCTCCCGTTCAACCGCACGCCCGAAGGCAAGATCGACCAGCGTCGATTCGGCGGCCACACCCGTGATCACGGCAAGTCGCCGGTCCGTCGCGCCTGCTACGCCGCCGACCGCACCGGCCACATGATCCTGCAGACCCTGTACCAGAACTGCGTCAAGCACAACGTCGAGTTCTACAACGAGTTCTACGCGCTCGACATCAACATGACGACCGACGAGAACGGCGAGCCCGTCGCCAACGGCGTCGTCGCCTACGAGCTGGCCACCGGCGAGATCCACGTCTTCCACGCGAAGTCGATCGTGTTCGCCACCGGCGGCTCGGGCCGCATGTACAAGGTCACCTCCAACGCCCACACCCTCACCGGTGACGGCATGGGCATCGTATTCCGCAAGGGTCTGCCGCTGGAGGACATGGAGTTCCACCAGTTCCACCCGACGGGTCTGGCCGGCCTCGGCATCCTCATCACCGAGGGCGTCCGCGGTGAGGGCGGCATCCTGCGCAACGAGAGCGGCGAACGCTTCATGGAGCGCTACGCCCCCACCATCAAGGACCTCGCACCCCGCGACATCGTCGCCCGGTCGATGGTCCTCGAAGTCCTCGAAGGCCGCGGCTGCGGCCCCAACAAGGACTACGTCCACCTGGATGTCCGCCACATCCCGGAGGAGACGCTGATGGCCAAGCTCCCCGACATCATGGAGTTCTCGCGCACCTACCTCGGCGTGGACCCCGTCAAGGAGCTCGTCCCGGTGTACCCGACCTGTCACTACGTGATGGGCGGCATCCCCACCAACATCAACGGACAGGTCCTGGCGAACAACGACCAGGTGGTCCACGGCCTGTTCGCCGCCGGTGAGTGCGCGTGCGTCTCGGTGCACGGCGCCAACCGTCTCGGCACCAACTCGCTGCTCGACATCAACGTCTTCGGCCGCCGCGCCGGCCTCGCCGCCGCGGAGTACGCCAACGAGTCGGACTTCGTGGAGCTCGAGGACAACCCCGACGGGATGGTCCAGGACTGGATCGCCCAGATGCTCAGCGATCACGGTCACGAGAACGTCATGGCGATCCGCACCGAGCTGCAGCAGACGATGAACGACAACGCCGCGGTGTTCCGCACCGAGGAGACGCTCACCAAGGCGCTCGAGGACGTCCGCGCGCTCAAGGAGCGTTACGACCACCTCACCGTCACCGACAAGGGCAAGCGGTTCAACTCCGACCTCCTGGAGGCCATCGAGCTGGGATTCCTGCTGGAGTTGGCCGAGGTCACCGTCGTCGGTGCGCTCAACCGCAAGGAGACCCGCGGCGGCCACGCCCGCGAGGACTACCCCGACCGCGACGACAAGAACTTCCTGGTCCACACCATGGCCTACAAGAAGGGCGAGGGACTGATCTCGGACATCGAGCTCGACTACAAGCCCGTCGTCATCACTCGCTACGAGCCGAAGGAGCGGAAGTACTGATGACTGCCACCATCGAGAACAATGCCAATGTCGCACCCCCGGTGCCGCCGGAGGCGACGATGGTCACGTTGAAGATCTACCGCTTCAACCCGGAGGATCCCGACGCCCAGGGCTTCGAGAGCTTCCGCGTGCCGGCGCTCCCGTCCGACCGCCTGCTGACCCTCCTGCTGTACACGAAGGGGTACCTCGACGGCACGCTCACCTTCCGACGCAGCTGCGCACACGGCGTGTGCGGCTCGGACGCCGTGCGTGTCAACGGCGTCAACCGGCTGGCCTGCAAGATCCTCATGAAGGACATGCTGCCGAAGGATCCGTCCAAGGAGCTCACGATCACCATCGAGCCCATCAAGGGGCTCCCGGTGGAGAAGGACCTCGTGGTCGACATGGAGCCCTTCTTCGACGCCTACCGCGCGATCAAGCCGTTCCTGGTGACCAGCGGTGAGAACCACGAGCCGACGCGCGAGAACCTGCAGTCGCCCGAGGACCGCGCACGGTTCGACGACACCACCAAGTGCATTCTGTGCGCGTGCTGCACCACGAGTTGCCCGGTGTTCTGGAACGAGGGCAGCTACTTCGGTCCGGCCGCGATCGTGAACGCGCATCGCTTCATCTTCGACAGCCGTGACGAGGGCGCCGCCGAGCGGCTCGACATCCTCAACGACGTCGACGGTGTGTGGCGCTGCCGCACCACGTTCAACTGCACCGACGCGTGCCCCCGCGGCATCCAGGTGACCCAGGCGATCCAGGAAGTCAAGCGTGCACTGATGTTCGCCCGCTAGAGACCTTCTCTGCAGCCCAGACTCCGCCCGCGGCCGTCATCGGCCGCGGGCGGTGTCGTGTGTCCGGGTCCGTCGATCGGGTGAGTCACGCCGCGCCCGGTATGGTGACCCCCATCATGCGGATTCTCACGACCACCATTCGTTCGCCGTACCCGCCCGCGGCCGTGCTCGCCGCGGCGGCCGTCGTGGCGAGCACGCTGCTCTCGGGTGCGGGCGCCGCATCGGCCGAGCCGACGGCCGGACTCGATCCGACCACCGTCCCGATGACCACCCCCGCCACCGACGACTGTCCGCACCGGACGAGCACGCCGCCCGCGGTCGACGCCTCGGAGGTCGTCCCCGCGGGACAGACGACACCGACGCCGCTCCCCGTGCCGACGCCCGCCGTGGGCGGTGAGCGGCTCGCCGGCTGCGGTCTGGTGACCGACCCCGCCGCCGGCGACGTCCCGTCCGGGCTGACCTCCGCCGGCTGGCTGATCGCCGACCTCGACTCCGGTGACGTGATCGCCGCGAAGGATCCGCACGGCCGATACCGTCCGGCGTCCACGATCAAGGTGCTCCTGGCGCTCACGGCGCTCGAGGAGATCGATCTGGACACCACCGTCACCGCGACCGCCGAGGACTGGACGGCCGAGGGCGACTCGTGCGGAGTCGGCCCGGGCGGCCGCTACACGCTGCGCGACATCATGACCGGGCTCCTCATGGTCTCCGGCAACGACTGCGCCGCCATCCTGGCCCGTGAGCTCGGCGGCGTGCCGACCGCCCTCGAGAAGATGAACCGGAAGGCCGCCGACCTCGGCGCCCGCGACACCCGGGCGGCCAGCCCGTCGGGGCTCGACGCCGCCGGCATGTCGACGTCTCCGTACGATCTGGCGCTCATCTTCCGGGAGGCCATGCGCAATGCAGACTTCCGCCACATGATCGCGCTGCGGACCTACGAGTTCCCCGGGTACCCCAAGCAGAAGGACGTCCCCGGCGACGAGGACCACCCGGGATACACGATGGGCACGTCGAACTCCCTGCTGCGCGACGGCTACCCCGGCATGCTCGGCGGCAAGACCGGCTTCACCGACGACGCCCGCAAGACGTTCGTCGGCGCGGTGACGCGGGACGGCCGGTCGGTGCTCATCGTCCAGATGTACGGGCTCAACTACGCCGGCAACTCGTACTTCGACCAGGCCGAGCGGATGCTCGACTACGGTTTCGCCGCACCCCGCGACGTCTCGGTGGGGTCCCTCGCGGTCGACGAGGACTCGCAGCGGTCGCCGCTGCACGCGCCGGAGACGAAGACCGCGTCGGCCAACGACTCCGCGTCGTCGGGACGCGTGTGGATCGCCGTCGGCGCCGTGGCCGCGGTGCTCGCCGCCGCCGGCGCCGTCTGGTTGCTCACCGTGCGGTCGCGGCGGCGGGATTGACCGGGCGGCGGGGTCGACCGGGCGGCGGGGTCGACCGTCAGTCGCGGCGGCGGCGCAGACCCGCGGCCCCCGCGAGACCGGCGGCGAGCGCGCCCACCCCGGCGGCCGTGACGAGCCGTCGCGCTTCGCGCTGCGGCTGCGCCTCGTAGACCGGAGCCAGGACCACCGGGGTCGGGTCGGGCTGCCGCGACTCCATCTCGTCGTCGATGATGTAGCCCTCGTTGCGGGTGTCCGCCGCGCACCAGGCGGCACTGTAGAGCACGATCCGCGAGGCGAGGTAGGCGAAGACCATCACACCGATGATCGGGCCGAATGCGGCGCCGGCGGGACTGCTCAGGACCGACCGCAGATAGATTCCACCCACCGACTTGAGGATCTCGAAGATCACCGCCGTCGCCAGCGCCGGCCAGAGGATCGCCGAGACGGAGAGCCCGTTGCGCGGGAGGACCTTGAGGACCACGATGAACAACGCCCAGGTGGCGGCCACCGAGACGAGGATCGAGGCCACCCGCAGCAGCAGCGAGCCGACCGTGGTCTCCTCGAGCCCGAGGAACTCCATGATCTGCTTTCCGAACGGCCCGGTGGAGACAACCGTGAGGCCGATCGTCGCCACGAACATCAGGCCGAGAACCACGAACATCGCCAGGTCGTAGAGCTTCTTGATGACCGCGTTCGTCTTGAGCCGCCCGCCCCACATCTCGGTGAGGGCGGTCCGCAGCAGCCCCATCCAGCCGATGCCGGTCAGGGACGCGGTGACCAGACCGATCACACCGACCGTGGTGCGCGACGCGATGGCGGAGTCGATCACCGAGTTGAGCTGCTTTCCGAGTTCACCGGGCGCCGCGTCGACGACGGCGTCGGTGACGGTGTCGAGGAGTTCGGGGTTCCACGCGAGAACGAAGGCGCCCACGGAGAACGACACCATGAGGATCGGGACCATCGCGAGGATTCCGGTGAAGCTGATCGCGGCGGCGTACGCGTTGCCCCGCCGCTCCGTGTACCACTCCAGCATCCTGAGCACGTGGGCGAGCCACGTCCATCGCTCCAGGAGGTTCTCGTACAGAGCCTTGGCCTGCGCGGTGAGCGCCTTGACGCGATCCATGGTTCCCTTCGTCGATCAGGTCCTGGTGAGACTGTCGCCGGCGTCAGGTCACGCTCGGCGACGGGCGAATCCCACCCTCTCGTACACGTCGGCCAACCGCACCGACGCGACGTCGCGGGCCCGGGCCGCGCCGTCGTCGAGAATCGCGTCCAGGTGTCCCGGGTCCGCGAGGATCTCGTCGACCCTGCTGCGCAGCGGCGTGACGAACTCGGTGAGGATGTCGGCGGTGTCGACTTTCAGGTCACCGTAGCCCCTGCCGTCATAGGAGGCGACGATTTCGTCGATGCCCCGGTCGGTCAGTGCCGCCTGGATGGTCAGCAGGTTCGAGACGCCCGGCTTGTTCTCCCGGTCGAATGCGACCACGCGGTCGTTGTCGGTGACCGCCGAGCGGATCTTCTTGGCGGACTTCTTGGGGTCGTCGAGCAGATTGATCAATCCGGCGTCCGAGTCCGCGGACTTGCTCATCTTGGCGACCGGATTCTGCAGATCGTAAATCTTCGCGAACTCGCGGACGATCTTCGCGTCGGGCACGGTGAACGACTTCCCGAACCGCTTGTTGAATCGCTGGGCGAGGTCGCGGGTGAGCTCCAGGTGCTGGCGCTGGTCCTCACCCACCGGAACGTCGTCGACGTCGAAGATCAGGATGTCGGCCGCCATCAGCATCGGGTACGAGAACAGTCCGACACCGGCGGAGTCGAGGCCGCCGCGCGCCGACTTGTCCTTGAACTGCGTCATCCGGCTCGCCTCGCCGAACCCCGTCAGGCACGTCAGCACCCAGGTCAGCTGCGAGATCTCCGGGACGTCCGACTGCAGGTAGATCGTGGCCTTCGACGGGTCGAGACCCACCGCGAGCAGTTGGGCGACCGAGCGTCGTGACCGCTCGCGCAGCACCTCCGGCTCGAACGGGACCGTGATCGCGTGCATGTTCGGGATGAAGTAGAACGCGTCGTCGTACTCGTCCTGGAGCTGCACCCACTGGCGCACCGCACCGAGATAGTTTCCGAGGTGAAAGGAGTCGCTGGTGGGTTGGATCCCGGACAGGACGCGACGAGGTGCGGCGGTGCTCATGGCGTCGATTCTTTCAGACGGGAGATCAGTCGAAGAACGCGGTCACCGGCGCGTGATCGGACCAGCGGCGGTCGTACGCCTCGGGACGGTGGACCCGGGTCTCCCGCGTCCGGCCGGCCAGCTCCGGGGTCACCAGGTGGTAGTCGATCCGCCAGCCGGCGTCGTTGTCGAAGGCCTTTCCGCGCCACGACCACCACGCGTACGGACCGGCGACGTCGCCGTGGTGGCGTCGGGCCACATCCACCCAGCCGTCGTCGAGGACGCCGGCCACCCATTCCCGTTCGTGCGGGAGGAAGCCGGAGTTCTTGACGTTGCCCTTCCAGTTCTTGATGTCCCGCTCGTCGGGCGCGATGTTCCAGTCGCCCGCGACCACCGCGTCGCGGCCGGAGTGCAGCAGCTCGCGCAGGTACGGACCGAATTCGGCGAGGAAGCGCTTCTTCTCCTCGTACTTCTCCACGTCTTTCGGATCGTCGGTGAGGGCGGCGCCCGACGGCAGGTACAGGCTGCCGATCGTGATCGGGCCGCCGCCCAGGTCGACGTCGATCTCGAGGTAGCGGCCCGCGGTGTCGAACTCCGCACTGCCGAATCCGGTCCGGACGGCCGTCGGCTCGGTGCGCGAGAGGATCCCGACCCCGGCGCGGCCCTTGATCTGCGACTCCGTGTGCTCCAGATGCCATCCGGCGGCCAGGGCCGGGGCGAGGGCTTTGCGGGCGATCGCGTCGGTGGCGCGGACCTCCTGGAGCAGGACCACGTCGGGTCCGTACTCGTCGAGCCACGGGAGCATTCCGTGGTTGTGCTCATTGCGCTGCTTCACCGCCGCGCGGATGCCGTTGACGTTGACGGTGGTGATCGAGAAGCCGGAGTCAGTCACGAGGCCCCACTCTAGCCCGTGACGCGCTCCGGTCGGCGGGCCGTCGCCGTCGCCACGAGCAGCATGATCACACCCGCCAGCGCGAGCCCGGCGCCGGCGAGCGCCGGTGCGCGGTAGCCGAATCCGGCGGAGATCACGGCGCCGCCGAGGGCCGCCCCGATCGCATTGGCGACGTTGAGCGCCGAATGGTTGAGTGCCGCCGCGATCGTCTGCGCATCGTGGGCCACGTCCATGAGACGGGTCTGGAGTCCCGGGAGCGCGGTGGAGCCCGCGCAGCCGATCAGGAAGGTGACGATGAGCGCCGGCCAGCCGGTGGAGACGGTGAGAGCGAAGGTCACCAGCGCGGTCGCCGCCGCGGCCATCCCGATGCCGATGGCGCGGTCGCCGAACGTGTCGGCGAGTCGTCCGCCGACGTAGTTGCCGACCACCATCCCGACGCCGAAGAGCGCCAACGCCAGCGGGACGGTGCTCTCCGGCAGTCCGGCCACGGACGTGAGCGCGGTGTTGAGATAGGTGTAGAACGCGAAGAAGCCGCCGAAGCCGACCGTGCCGATCACGAGCGTCAGCCAGATCTGGCCGCGGCGGAGTCCGCGTAACTCGGTACGGGGGTCGGTGACCGTCATGGACGACAGGTGCGGGAGCACGGTCCACAGCGCGATCACGGTGACGGCGCCGATCGCGACGACGACGCCGATCGCCGCCCGCCACCCCAGGGCCTGGCCGATCCACGTCGCGGCCGGGACGCCGAGGACGTTGGCGACCGACAGTCCCATCATCACCTGGCCGACGGCCGCGGCCCGGCGGCCCGGGCCGGCCAGGTGGGCGGCGACGAGGGCGGCGACACCGAAGTACGCGCCGTGCGGGAGCCCCGCGACGAAGCGCGCGGCCAACAGCAGCGGATAGTCGGCTGCCACCAGGCTCAGGGCGTTGCCGGCGGTGAACGCGACCATGAGTCCGATGAGCAGTGAGCGGCGTGAGACGCGGGCGGCGAGCACCGCGATGACCGGGGCGCCGACGACGACACCGAGCGCGTACGCGGAGATGATGTGGCCGGCCGTCGGTTCGGCGACCCCGATGTCGTCGGCGATGTTCGGCAGGAGGCCCATGGCGACGAACTCCGTGGTGCCGATGCCGAAGCCGCCGAGAGCCAACGCGAGGATCACCCCGAGGGTGCCCCGGCGGTTCGGCGGGGCCGCGGCGGCGGGTTCGGCGACATCGACACTGGTTTCACGCACGACTGGTCAACGCTCGCGCCGGTCCGGCGATTCCCGATTCCGGGTGTGATCCCACCGATACTGCACGGATCACACTGCTACTGCACGGCTCACACTGCTACCGCACGGCTCACACTGCTACCGTCCGGATCACACTGGGGCGACCCGTCGGAAACCCTCGTACGCACGGCTGATACAACACATACACATGCTATTCCCGATTGAGAGGATTGAGAGAGTTGGAAGCCGCGACGCCCGCCGGCACCATCGACAAGCCGCCCGTCGAGGCGCCGTTCACCGGACTGCCCCCTCGGACTGACGAACTCGAGCCTCCCGACAACTGAATGGGTCTCACTTCCTGACGCACTGCGCCGGGAACCTCTCGGCGCCAGACGAGAAAGAGAACTCAGTTGTCCGATCTTCAACAACTCTCCGGTCCCGTGGTGATCGCCCTGTTCGTGGCGTTCTTCGGGACCAGCCTGTTCATCGCATTGCGGATCGGCCGCAAGACCGAGAACGCCGACGGCTACATGACCGGCGGCGGACGAATCGGCTTCGGCATCTCCGCCGCATCGATGACCGCTACCTGGATCTGGGCCGCGTCGATGTACGCGTCGGCCGAATCCGGGTACACCTACGGGATCTCCGGCCCCATCCACTACGGATTGTGGGGCGCGCTGATGATTCTGCTGATCTACCCGTTCGGTAAGCGGATCCGCGCGGTCGCACCGCGCGCCCACACCATCGCCGAAGTGATGTTCGCCCGGCACGGACGGTCGAGCCAGCTGCTGCTGGCCGGCTCCAACGTGCTCGGCAGCATCATCAGCCTCACGGCGAACCTCATCGCCGGCGGTGCGCTGATCGACATGCTCTCACCGTTCACGTTCACCCAGGGTGTGATCGCGATCGGCGGCGGCGTGCTGCTCTACACCCTGTGGTCGGGCTTCCGCGCATCGGTGCTGACCGACTTCGTCCAGGTGGTCTTCATGCTGGGCGCGGTCGTCATCATCATCCCGGTGGTCTTCTTCGCGGCCGGCGGCCCCGACCTGTTCACGGAGGGGGCGGCCAACCTCACGCCGTCGCAGAAGAACTTCTTCTCCTCCGACGCGTTCTACAACCAGGGTGCGCCGTACATCGCCGCGGTGCTGGCATACGCGATCGGCAACCAGACGATCGCACAGCGTCTGTTCGCGGTCCGCGAGGATCTGATCAAGAAGACGTTCGTCACCGCGACCTTCGGCTACGGCTCGGCGATCATCGGCATCGGCATGCTCGGCGTGATCGCGCTGTACTCGGGTGACAGCCCCTCGGACGGCGACGTCAACAACCTGATCCCGCAGCTCGCCGCCACCTATCTGCCGACGGCGCTGCTGTGCCTGTTCTTCATCATGATCATCGGTTCGCTCTCGTCGACCGCCGACGCCGACATGACGGCGCTGGCGTCGATCGTGATGGCCGACATCTACGGACAGCAGGTGGGGCGCAGGCACGCCGACCCCCGCAAGATGGTCTTCATCGGCCGCATCACGATGATCGTGGCGACGGTGACGGCGATGTACTTCGCCGGGTCGAGTTTCAACATCCTCGACCTCCTGGTGTTCGTCGGCGCCCTGTGGGGTGCACTCGTGTTCCCCGTCATCACGAGCTTCTACTGGAACCGGGTCACCAACCTGGCGTTCAGCGTGGCGGTGGTGACCGCGGTCGCGGTGTTCCTGCCGGTCCGGTTCGAGTGGGTCTCGCTCGACGGCGGCTTCGGTGTGGTCGTCGACGTGCTCTCGACGATCGGTGTCGGCGTCGTCGCCGGCCTCATGGTGTTCGGTTTCCTCGGGCTGCGACCCGCGATCGCGGTGGGCGTCATCGCGCCGATCGCCATCGCGCCGTTCAGCATCGGGTTCCTGCACCAGTACGCCGTGCTGTCCGGGTCGCTGGTGGCGTACGCGGTCAGCACCCTGGTGTGCCTGGCGATCACGATGGCGAACACGACGAGACGCTTCGACTTCGCCGTCATCGCCGAGACGACCGGCGACTTCGATGATCGTCACGAGATCGACGTCGACCTGGGTGCGGAACACGCGACCGCGCCTGCCGCCGTCACCACCGGTTCGGGTGTCGCCGTCGACGACACCGACGACGACCGCGACACGGACCTCGACACCGACAAGGAGAAGATCTGATGAGCGAGTTCTGGTTGACCCTGTACGTCCTGGTGTGGCCCGTGCTCACCCTGGGAACGCTGTCGGTGATCGTCCGCGGCTTCTACCGGGAGTGGCGCAAGGCCCGCGACGAGGGACGCACCATCATCTGACGCGGTCCCCGTCGCGGCCCGCGACCGACGCGAGACCGGCCCCGTTCCGATCGGAACGGGGCCGGTCTCGTATCACGGTGCGGTCGGCGATCGTCGTCGCCGTGCGGTCAGCGGCGGGCGATCTGCAGATTCTCGTCGAGCGCGCCGAGGAACTCCTCGGTGGTCAGGTACGACTGGTCCCCGCCGACCAGGAGCGCGAGATCCTTTGTCATCTTGCCGGACTCGACGGTCTTGATGACCACGTCCTCGAGCTGCTCGGCGAACTCTCGCACCTCGGGGGTGTTGTCGAGCTTGCCGCGGTGGTCGAGTCCGCGCGTCCAGGCGAAGATCGACGCGATCGGGTTGGTCGAGGTCGGCTTGCCCTGCTGGTGCTGACGGTAGTGGCGGGTGACGGTGCCGTGCGCCGCCTCGGCCTCGCAGGTCTTGCCGTCCGGGGTCATCAGCACCGAGGTCATCAGCCCCAGCGAGCCGTACCCCTGCGCGACGGTGTCGGACTGGACGTCGCCGTCGTAGTTCTTGCACGCCCAGACGTAGCCGCCCTCCCACTTGAGCGAGGAGGCCACCATGTCGTCGATGAGCCGGTGCTCGTAGTGCAGGCCGGCGGCGTCGAACTCGCTCTTGAACTCGCGATCGAAGACGTCCTGGAAGATGTCCTTGAATGCGCCGTCGTACGCCTTGAGGATCGTGTTCTTGGTCGACAGGTACACCGGGTAGTTGCGCTGCAATCCGTAGTTGAACGATGCGCGCGCGAAGTCCTCGATGGACTTGTTGAAGTTGTACATGCCCATGACGACGCCGCCCTCGTCCGGGATCTTCACGATCTCGTGCTCGATGGGCTCACTGCCGTCGTCCGGGGTGTAGGTGATGGTGACCGTGCCGGCCGAGGGGACCTTGAAGTCGGTCGCGCGGTACTGGTCGCCGAACGCGTGGCGGCCGACGACGACGGGCTTGGTCCAGCCCGGGACGAGCCGCGGAACGTTCGAGATCAGGATCGGTGCGCGGAAGATGGTGCCGCCGAGGATGTTGCGGATGGTGCCGTTGGGCGAGCGCCACATCTGCTTGAGGCCGAACTCCTCGACGCGCGCCTCGTCGGGGGTGATCGTCGCGCATTTGACGCCGACGCCGTGCTTCTGGATCGCATGCGCCGAGTCGACCGTGACCTGGTCGTCGGTGGCGTCGCGGTGCTCGACGCCGAGGTCGTAGTACTCGAGGTTGACGTCGAGGTACGGGTGGATCAACTTCTCCTTGATGAACTGCCAGATGATCCGCGTCATCTCGTCGCCGTCGAGTTCGACGACGGTGCCCTCGACCTTGATCTTGCCCATATGGCTCAGTGCCCTCCTCGGCGGTCGACCGCGCTCTGTGTGCCGCGCGGCTCCTCTGCGGAATCCGGGCCCGACGTGGATCTCACGTGGTGGTCCCGCACCCCTAGTCTGATGACTTAGCTGTCTGATGTATTCACCGCGCCGAATCAGTGACCCGGCGCACTATTCACGTCCAAGGTAGTACGCCCGGCCACTCCACGCTGAGCAGCACTTAATAGAACGGCCGTACTGTTTACCGAGCATATCTCATCGCCCCCATGCGACCGAGCGATCGTGCAAACCCGCGTCACGCCCATCCGACGGCGGTCAAGGCGATGTCGAGCAGCCGCCGCGAATCGAGCATCGGGAACGTCGCCTCCACGTGCCCGAGCTCGGTCGGCGGGACCAGAACCGGCGCGTCACGACCGTCCGGGTCGAGTCCCGCGCCGACCGTGACGCCGACGGTGAGGTCGTCGCTGCGACCCCAGTCGCGCGCGACGTCGACCTGGAGGACGCCGCCGACGGTCACCGACGCGTCGATGCTCAACGGGTCCGTCGTCCAGTCTCGGTCCACCGGCCGGTCACGCTCGGGGGTCCGGTCACGCTCGGGGGTGCGGGCAGGCGCGGGATTCGGCGCGTCGACCGAAGTCTGCGCCGGGGCCGGGACCTGAGCCTGAGCGGCGGCCGGGATCTGAGCGTGAGCGGCAGCCGGGGCCGGGGCCTGAGCGTGAGCCGTGGCGGGCGCCACGGCGACGCCGCCGACGACCAGAGCCGAGCACACCGCCGGCAGCGCGACGGCGCGAACTGCACGCGGGGAGAGCGGGGACGACGCACCGGACGGTGCAGGCGATGAAGTCACGACGACGATCTTCCCCCACCGATGTCGCCGCCGGCCACCCGCGTCGACGATGTGGGCAACCGTTCTCCACTCGGTCACCGGAGCGTCGGAGAGAATTCACCCGTCCTAGCACAGCACGCGGCGGTTGGGAAGGGTTTCACCCAGTGGACCCCAGTCCGTTTCGGGCGTCTTCGGCGGCTGATATACCCTCACCATCAGGTCATGAGCGTCAGCACTGAGCCCCGGCTTGCTGACCGGCAACCCTCCAACCGCGGTGGGGTGCTCCGGGTGATGACCTGGCTGCGACAACCCCGTCGCCGCAGCAAGCGCGGGTCCGAAGGTCGGACCCTGGAGCGAACGCCGCCGCCCGCCCCGGGGCGCACGGCGGCCCCCGACCAAGAAAGTGATGCCGTCCATGTCTGACGCCTCCCAGTGGAGTTTCGAGACCAACCAGGTTCACGCAGGACAGGTCGTCGACGCGACCGCCAAGGCGCGCGCCCTGCCGATCTACCAGACCACCTCGTTCGTCTTCGACGACACCGACCACGCGGCCAACCTGTTCGCGCTGGCCGAGCCCGGCAACATCTACACCCGCATCATGAACCCCACCCAGGACACCACCGAGCAGCGGCTCGCGGCCCTGGGCGGCGGCGTCGCGGCACTGCTGGTCGCCTCGGGGATGGCGGCGACCACCTACGCGATCCAGAACATCGTCGAGGCCGGCGGCCACGTCGTCTCCAGCCCGCGCGTGTACGGCGGCACCTACAACCTCTTCCAGCACACCCTGCCGAAGTTCGGCATCGAGGTGACCTTCGTCGAGGATCCCGACGACCTCGAGTCGTGGCGCGCCGCGATCAAGCCGAACACCCGCGCGGTGTTCGCCGAGACCATCTCGAACCCCCACAACCAGATCCTCGACATCGACGGACTCGCCTCGGTCGCCCACGACAACAGCCTCCCGCTGATCGTCGACAACACCGTCGCCACCCCGTACCTGCTCAACCCGATCGCCCACGGCGCCGACGTCGTGGTCCACTCGGCCACCAAGTACATCGGCGGCCACGGCACCGCGATCGGCGGCGTCATCATCGACGGCGGCACCTTCGACTGGCGCGTCCAGCGCGACGGTCAGGATCTGTTCCCCGGATTCACCACTCCCGACCCGAGCTACAACGGCGTCGTCTACGCGGATCTGGGCGCACCCGCCTACGCGCTCAAGGCACGCGTGCAGCTGCTCCGCGACACCGGTGCGGCCATCGCCCCGTTCAACGCCTTCCTCCTCGCCCAGGGCATCGAGACCCTGAGCCTGCGTGTGGAGCGGCACGTCGAGAACGCGCAGAAGGTCGCCGATTACCTCGAAGGCCACCAGCAGGTCACCTCCGTCTCGTACGCCGGACTGAAGTCGTCGCCGTACTACGAGCTCGCCCAGCGGATCATGCCGAAGGGTGCCGGCGCCATCGTGTCGTTCGAGATCGAGGGCGGCGTGGAAGCGGGCAAGGCGTTCGTCAACGCGCTGAAGCTGCACAGCCACGTCGCCAACATCGGTGACGTCCGGTCGCTGGTGATCCACCCGGCGTCGACGACCCACAGCCAGCTGTCCGCCGAGGATCAGCTCGCCGCGGGCGTCACCCCGGGCCTCGTCCGGCTGGCCGTCGGCATCGAGGGCATCGACGACATCCTGGCCGACCTGGCCGAGGGGTTCACGGCCGCCGCCGGCGCCTGACACTCGCAACCACTTCGACGGAAGGAGACGGCCGGTGTCGGTCGACATCGACGCCGCCACGACGGTGAGCGACCCCGACTGGGAGGATCTCCCCGACGGGTCGCAGACCGCGGTCTCGATCGGCGCTCTGGCACTCGACTCCGGTGCCGAGCTGCCGAACGTCACCGTCACCTTCCAGAAGTGGGGCACCCCGACCGCGGCGCGCGACAACGTGGTCCTCGCGTTGCACGCGTTGACCGGGAACTCCCACGTCACCGGGCCCGCCGACGAGCGTTTCTCGATGACCGGCTGGTGGGACGGACTCATCGGTCCGGGTTGTGCCGTCGACACCGACGAGTGGTGCGTCGTGGCCCCCAACGCGATCGGCGGATGCTACGGCTCCACCGGTCCGGGGGCGTCGGCCCCGGACGGACGCCCATGGGGGTCGCGGTTTCCGCGGCTGACCGTCCGCGACCTGGTGCGAGCCGAGGCCGCGGCGTTCACGCGCGCCGGCATCCCCCGGTTCGCCGCGATCGCCGGCGGCTCGATGGGCGGGGCCCGCGTCCTGGAATGGCAGGTCACCCACCCCGATCGGGTGGCGGCGTCTCTCGTCCTGGCCGTCGGCGCGCGAGCGAGTGCCGATCAGATCGGCACCCAGACCACGCAGATCGCGGCGATCACGGCCGATCCGGACTGGCTCGGCGGCGACTACTACGAGTCGGGTCGCACACCGCTGACCGGGATGGGCATCGCTCGACGGATCGCACACCTGAGTTATCGGAGCGACGCGGAACTCGACGCGCGCTTCGCGAATCACCCGCAGGACGGTGAGCATCCGCTCGCCGGCGGCCGTTATGCGATCACGAGCTACCTCGAGCATCAGGCGCACAAGCTGGGCACCCGCTTCGATCCCGGCGCCTACGTACAGCTCAGCGAAGTCCTCAACAATCACGATGTCGGCCGCGGCCGCGGCGGCGTGGCCGCCGCCCTGGCGGGCTGCGATGTGCCCACCATCGTCGGGGGCGTCGACTCCGACCGCCTGTATCCGCTGGCCCAGCAGGAGGAGATCGCCCGCGAACTGGGGAACTGCGTCGGCGGTCTGCGCATCATCCGATCCGCTGCGGGCCACGACGGTTTCCTCACCGAGAAGGAGCCGGTCGCGGCGCTTCTCGCGGAGACCCTCGACCTGTCCGGGCCGCGGGCCTGACGTTAGCCGACCGCCCTCAGGCCGTCCCCAGCGAGTCGATGGACGTCGACAGCCACAGGACCGCGGCGCCCATCGCACCCATGGCGACGACGTCGAACACTCGGCTGCGCACCTGCAGCAGACCGACGCGACCCGACGGCAGGAAGGCGCGGAAGACGGCCCCCAGGATGAGTGCCGATCCGCAGACGAAGGTGCCGCGGCGCCAACGGTCGATCACGACCAGGACCACGCCGACGAGGATCACCGACAGCACGATGTAGTACGGGATCCCGACGATGAAGCGGTGGAGGCGGCGTGCGCGACGCACCGACTCGACGTCTCCGGTGGCAGTCGGATCGACGGGGGTCATCGGCGTCCGTCCGCGGCCTGCGACTCGGCCCGTTCCACGACGTTCGCCAGCAGGAAGGCCCGCGTCAGCGGCCCCACCCCGCCGGGGTTCGGCGACACCGCGCCGGCAACGTCCCACACGTCGGGGTGCACGTCGCCGGTGAGCTTTCCGTCGACGCGGCTGACGCCCACGTCGACGACCGCGGCGCCCGGCTTCACCATGTCGGGGGTGATCAGGTGTCCGACCCCGGCGGCGGCGACCACGATGTCCGCGCGGCCCACCTCCGCGGCCAGATCGCGGGTTCCGGTGTGGCACAGGGTCACGGTGGCGTTCTCACTGCGCCGCGTGAGCAGCAGGCCGATGGGGCGACCGATCGTCACGCCGCGGCCGACGACGGCCACGCGCGCACCGTCGAGGGGGATGTCGTAGCGGCGCAGCAGGTGGATGACGCCCCGGGGCGTGCACGGCAGCGTCGAGGCCTTGCCGAGGACGAGGCGACCGAGATTGATCGGGTGCAGGCCGTCTGCGTCCTTCTCGGGAGCGATGCGTTCGAGCGCCGCGTTCTCGTCGAGATGAGCGGGCAGCGGGAGTTGGACGATGTACCCGGTGCAGGCGGGGTCGGCGTTGAGTTCGTCGATCGCGGCGTCGAGGTCGTCGGCGCTCGCGTCCGCGGGCAGGTCCTTGCGGATGGACGCGATGCCGACCTTGGCGCAGTCGGAGTGCTTGCCCTTCACGTACGAGCGGGATCCGGGGTCGTCGCCGACCAGAATGGTGCCCAGGCCGGGGGTGATGCCGGCCTCCGCCAGCCGCTCCACGCGGGCCGTCAGGTCGGTGAAGATCTCGTCGCGGGTGAGTTTGCCGTCCAGTCGAATCGCCGTCACGGGGCTCCATTCTTCCACTGGCGTCCCGCCGATCCCACCCGGACCGCCGATCGGGCGTGGCCGACGGCGTCCGCGCCACCGCATCCGATGACCGAATAGTCCGGTCTCGGCGTGGGAGTCCCCCGCCGTGCCGATCCGTGGACCACACTCGCACCATGACAGCAACGATGCTCACGGCGCCGATCGAACACTCCCTGGTTTCCGTCCCGACCGCGCAGATCCTGTCGACCGTCACGGCGGTCGCGGCGGTGGCGATCGGCACCGCGATCGTCGCGGCCATCCCCCACGCCCTCGCCGGGCTCGGGGCGGCACGCGCGCATCGCATGCTGCGCGACGACATCCAGATCCTCGCCGCACTCGACGAGTCGGTCGCCGGTCGCGAGAAGATGGCCGCGGAAGTGGAGCTGCGGTCGCGGATCGCATTGGACGCCGCGGCGAACGCCCAGTGCTACAGCAAGGCCACCGCGGCGCTGCGGCGCACCTGGGTGTGTCTGATCGTCGCCGCCGGTTCGGCGTTGCTGACCGACGACGTCTTCGACGTGTCCGTTGACATCCAAGGCGGCGCGAGTGCGCTCGCCGCGGTCTCGCTCGTCGTCGGCATCTTTCAACTCTTCTCGAGCGTGGTCCACTGGGGCGCGGCGAAGGCGAGTCGGAAGACACCGAGCGGCGGCGGGGAAACTCGGTAGCCGCCGCTGCCGGGCTTCAGGTTCGCCCGGCTTCAGGTTCGCCCGGAGTCAGGCAGCGGCGGCAGCCGTCTGCGAGCGTGCGACGGCGAGGAATTCCTCGACGGTCACGTAGAAGCCGGTCGCGTCGTCGATCTGAAACCACACGGTCTGCTTGGGATCCAGTGCGGTCAGGTCGTCGGCGATGGTCGGTGAGATGGTGGTGGTACGCATGGTCATGCCTCCTGGCACGGTTCGAACGGCAGGGATCGTCCCCTGCGGAAAAAGGTCACGGGTCTTCGGTACTCCGGTGGCAGCCGTGTCGACGGTCTGCATGAGGTTCTCTCGATGACTCGCCTGCGCCGGACGGCGCGCGATTCACGACCCTGGAACTCCTCGGGAGATTCGTCACTGCGTCGGCGGATCGTGAGAGGATCAACGCCTAATCGATGACGGAATGAACCCATTCTCGCACGATCGTTCGAACCGTGTCAACGTTCGATCCCAGCGCCCGATTCTCCAGCGCCCGATTCTCCAGCGCCCGCTCGCTCCCCCGGTGGTCGACGCCCCTGCGCGGCGGGCATAGGATCGCCCCGTGTTCCGGATCGTCTTCTTCGCGCCCTGCATCCCGCCGAACACCGGCAATGCGATTCGGATCGCCGCCAACACCGGCTGCGAGCTGCACCTCGTCGAACCCCTCGGCTTCACCATGACCGACGCCCAGGTGCGCCGCGCGGGCCTGGACTATCACGAGATGGCGCACGTCACGGTCCACCCGGACCTGGATGCGGCGTGGGAGACGCTGCGGCCGACACGCGTGTTCGCCTTCACCGCGCACGCCTCCCGCTTCCACACCGACGTCTCCTACCAACCGGGCGACGTCCTGCTGTTCGGCCCCGAGCCGACCGGGCTTCCCGACGAGGTCCTCGACGACCCGCACGTCACCGACCGACTGCGAATCCCCATGCTCCCCGACCGCCGGTCGATGAACCTCGCCAACGCGACGAGCGTCGCACTCTACGAGGCCTGGCGGCAGCACGACTTCCGCGGCGCCGTCTGACACCCCTGCCGTCTGACAACCCTGCGCCCACACTCATCGCACCCCCGATACCGCTCACCGACCTGCGGCGACGATCGACCCCGAAGCATTGCGGCGGTGGGCGCCCGAGCGCAGACTCATCACCATGAACTCACCGATCACCGTTCCCCGGGGCCTGAAGAACGTGATCGTCACCGACACCACCATCGGCGACGTACGCGGCGACGAAGGGTTCTACCACTACCGCGAATACGACGCGACGCAACTCGCGCGCACCCGGACCTTCGAGGACGTCTGGCACCTCATGGTTCACGGGCACCTGCCCGACGCCGCAGAATCCGCCGCCTTCGCCGAACGCGTCGGCGCACTGAGGGTGCTCTCCGGCACCACCGTCGACCTGCTGCGGAACGTGGTGACCGCCGACGTGGAGCCCCTCGCCGCCCTGCGCGTGGCGCTGGCGACCGAAGGCATCACCGAACGGCCGCTGTTCGACCTCACACCCGAGCAGCGCGGCGAGGCCGCACTGCGATACGCCGCACTCGCGCCGACCGTCGTGGCCGCCGCGCACCGGTTGGCGCGCGGACTCGACGTCATCGACGCCGACCCGGACAGCTCCCACACCGCCGACTACCTCCGGATGGCCACCGGCTCCGCCGACCCGGCAGCCGTCGAAGCCCTGCAGACCTACCTCGTGACGACCATCGACCACGGCTTCAACGCATCGACCTTCGCCGGCCGGGTGGTCGCCTCGTCCGGATCGGACATCACCTCATCGCTGCTCGGTGCGCTCGGCGCCTTCCTCGGACCGCTGCACGGCGGGGCCCCGGGGCGGGCACTGGCCGCACTCGACGAGATCGGCGAGCCGGCGAACACCCGAGACTGGGTGCGCGACAAGATCGCCGCCGGCGAGGTCATCATGGGTTTCGGGCACGCCGTGTACCGCACACACGACCCCCGGGCGGAACTGCTCAAAGAGGTCGTCACGCAGCGATACGACTCACCGCTCGTGCGGCGCGCGACCGCCGTCGAATCGGAGATCGAGACCGCGATCAACGACCTCAAACCCGGCCGCAAGCTCTACGCCAACGTCGAGTACTACGCCGGCGTGCTCATGAGCGAGGTCGGGCTGCCGCCCGAGATGTTCACCCCCACGTTCGGGGTCGCGCGGATCGTCGGCTGGGCGGCCAACATCCTCGAACAGGCCGCCGAGGGCAAGATCATCCGGCCGATCGCCCGCTACGTCGGCCCCGAACCCCGACGAGGGAGCTGAGCCCGGATCAACACCAGTCACGCGAGGTGGTCCCGACGCGCAGATCGAGCCGCTGGAGACGGTCGGCGACCACCGTCACCGCCCCCTCCGCGTTCTGCACTCGACCGCGGATGAGCAGTGCGGGCGCGGTTCGCGCCACCGTCCGGTAGCGCGCCCACAGGCCCACCGAGCACACCACGTTGACCATGCCCGTCTCGTCCTCCAGGTTCACGAACGTGACACCCGACGCCGTCGCCGGACGCTGCCGATGCGTCACCGCACCACCGACGAGGACCCGGGTGCCGTCGGCCACCGACAGCAGGGCGTCGGCCGGAGTCACCCCCATCGCGTCGAGCCGAGGTCGCAGATACTGCGTCGGATAGGAGTGCGGCGTCACCCCGGTCGCCACCGCGTCGACCGCCGCCAGTTCGACGTCCGACATGCCCGGGAGCGTCGGTGCCGCCCGCGGTGAGACCACCGCCAGCTGGTCGTCGCGGAGACCGGCCGCCGCCCCCGCCTCCCACAGGGCCGTACGACGGTCGAGTCCCAGACTCTCGAGCGCCCCCGCGGTCGCCAACGCCTCCACCTGTGTGCGCGACAGTTCGGCCCGGCGCACCAGATCCGCCGCCGACCGGTACCGGCCACCGGTGCGGCGCACGTCGACCACCCGGTCGGCCGCATCGTCCCCCAGCCCGCGGACCGCCCCCAACCCGATCCGCACGTCGAGCCCGCCGTTCTCCAGATCCGCGTGGGCGAGCGAATGGTTCACGTCGGGCCGGTGCACCGTCACTCCGTGCCTGCGGGCGTCGGCCACCAGCGACTGCGGCGAGTAGAACCCCATCGGCTGGGCACGCAGCAGCGCCGCGCAGAACGCCGCCGGATGGTGCAGTTTGAACCACGCCGAGTAGAACACCAGCGACGCGAAGCTCTGCGAGTGACTCTCGGGGAAACCGAAATTGGCGAAGGCCGCCATCTTCTCGTAGATCCGGTCGGCCGTCGGCCCGGTGATGCCGTGCTTCTCCCGCATGCCCGCGTAGAACCTCGCCTTGAGTCGCTCCATCCGTTCCGGGGAGCGCTTGGACCCCATCGCCCGCCGCAGCTGATCCGCGCCGGCGGCGTCGAATCCGGCGACGTCGACCGCGACCTGCATCAGCTGCTCCTGAAACAGCGGGATCCCCAGGGTGCGGCCGAGTGCCCGCTCCATCGACGGGTGCTCCACCGTCGGCTCCTCCAGCCCGTTGCGGCGCCGGATGTACGGGTGCACCGATCCGCCCTGGATGGGTCCGGGCCGGATCAACGCCACCTCGACGACCAGGTCGTAGAAGGTTCGCGGCTTCAACCGCGGCAGCGTCGCCATCTGGGCGCGGGACTCCACCTGGAAGACGCCCACCGAGTCGGCGCGGCACAGCATGTCGTAGACCGCCTCCTCCCCGAGGTCGAGGGTCGCGAGGTCGACCCGCATCCCCGTGTGCTCGGCCACGAGGTCGATCGCATAGTGCAGTGCCGAGAGCATGCCGAGCCCCAGCAGGTCGAACTTCACCAGTCCGACGGCGGCGCAGTCGTCCTTGTCCCACTGCAGGACGCTGCGTCCCTCCATCCGCGCCCACTCGGTGGGGCAGACGTCGGCGATCGGGCGGTCGCAGATCACCATGCCTCCCGAATGGATGCCCAGGTGCCGCGGCAGCGAGGCGATCTGCGCGGCCAGTTCGCGGACGTCGGCCGGCGCCGCGTCGGGATCCTTGCTCCAGGCGTCCTGCTGCCCCGGTGCGTAGCCGAGCGCACGGGCGGTGTCGCGGACCGCCGAGCGCCGACGGTAGGTGATGACGTTCGCGACCTGTGCGCTGCGGTCGCGCCCGTGCCGGGAGTAGACGTACTGGATCACCTCCTCGCGGCGGTCGGACTCGATGTCGACATCGATGTCGGGGGGACCGTCGCGTTCCGGAGACAGGAACCGTTCGAACAGCAGTCCGCTCGCGACCGGGTCGACGTTGGTGACGCCGAGGGCGAAGCAGACCGCCGAGTTCGCCGCACTGCCCCGCCCCTGACACAGGATGTCGTTGTCACGGCAGAACGCGACGATGTCGTGGACGATCAGAAAGTATCCGGGAAACGTGAGCATCTCGATGATCGTCAACTCGTGGTCGATCTGCCGGTAGGCGTCCGGTCGGTCGGACCGGGTGCCGTACCGCTCTCGCGCACCCCGCTCGGTGAGCTCGCGCAGCCAACTCGCCTCCGTGTGCCCCGCGGGGACGTCGAACGGCGGCAGCTTCGGGGCGATCAGTCCCAGTTCGAATGCGCACTCGCTCGCGAAGGCCACCGCATTGTCGATCGCGTCGCGGTGGGTGGGCATCAGCCGGAGCATCTCGTCACCGTTGCGCAGGTGTGCGCCGCCGACACCCGGCAGCCAGCCGGAGATCGTCGCGATGTCGGTCCGGGCGCGGATGGCTGCCATCGCCGTCGCGAGCCGACCGGTGGACGGGCCGGCGAAGTGCGCCCCCGTGGTCGCGACCGTCGGCACCCCGTGCTCGGCCGCCAGGGACGCGAGGATCGCATTGCGCTCGTCGCCGTCGGGGCCCGGCCCGGGACTGAGTTCGACGGCCAGCCCACCGGCGCCGAAACGCTCGATCTGCTCTCCCAGCACGGTGTCGGCCGCCGACCGGCCGCCGCGGTCGAGGGCCCGCCGGACGGCGCCCTTGCGGCAACCGGTGAGGACCAGCCAGTGCCCGTCCGCCGCGTAGTCGGTGATCGTGTCCGCGCTGTACCGCAGCAGCCCCTTCTCGCCGCCCCTCATGTGGGCGTCGGCGATCACCCGCGACAGTCGGCGGTATCCCTCGCCGCCCCTGGCCAGGATCAGCAGATGCTCTCCCGGCGGGTCCACCGCACCGGCCCGTGCGGTGTCGCGCTGCAGGGAGAGTTCCGCGCCGAACACCGTCGGCATGCCGGCCTCGGCGGCGGCCTCCGCGAAACGCACCACGCCGTAGAAGCCGTCGTGGTCGGTCAGCGCCAGTCCCCGCAAGCCGAGTCCGGCGGCCTCGCGCACCATGTCCTCGGGCATCGAGGCCCCGTCGAGGAAGCTGTATGCGCTGTGCGCGTGCAGCTCCGCGTACGGGACCCGGGAGCCGCCGGCTCGCCGCGTCTCCTCTCGCCGTATCTCCTCTCGGGGCGCCTCTCCCGGCGGGAACGTCTCCCCACGACGATCCCCGGCGGACGGCGCACGTCCCGAGAGCACCCGTTCCATCTCCGACCAGGTCGGCGGACCGTTGTTCCAACCCACCACCCGAGAATAGGACGTACGTTCGATTCAGTCCAGGGGTGCGGTCCCTCGAAGCGGATCGATCGATCGACCTCCTCGTCGAAATCGTTCAGAACTGAAGTGTTGTATGAGACGCTGGCGGCCGTGACGAGCTACTTCGTGACCGGCGGCAGCGGCTTCCTCGGCCGCCGGGTGATCGCACGGCTGCTGCACGAGCACCCGCAGGCCGCCGTGTACGCGCTGGTCCGCCCCTCCTCCCTGGCCCGGTTCGCCACCGCGATGCAGAGCCTCGACGGCGGCGACCGCGTGATCTCCGTGCCCGGCGACCTGACCGAACCCGGTCTGGGACTGCGTCGCGGCGACCTTCCCGACGAGATCGACCACGTGGTCCATCTCGCTCGCGTCACCGATCTCACCGCCGACGACGAGGACCTGCGGCGCGTCACCGTCGAGGGGACCGCCGCCGTCGCCCGCCTCGCCGCCGACCGCCAGGCGATCCTCCACCAGCTCTCGTCCATGGCCGTGGCCGGCGACCACGACGGCGACTTCGCCGAATCCGACTTCGACGTCGACCAGGGGTTCCCCACGGCGTTCCACCGCGCCGCCTACGACGCCGAACGCACCGTCCGCGAGACCGACGACCTGCAGTGGCGGATCTACCGGTCGGCGGCGGTGGTCGGCGACTCGGTCACCGGCGAGACCGCAGCCGTCACCGGCCCCTACTACTTCTTCGCGCATCTGGCCGCGATCCGGGCCCTGCCCTCGTTTCTGCCCGTCCCGATGCCGAACCTCCGCCACGTCAACGTGGTCCCGGTCGACTTCGTCGCCCGTGCGCTGACCGCGCTGATGACGGTCGACCCCGGTGCGGGCCGCCGGGTGTTCCACCTCGGCGACCGCCGCCAACGCTCCATCACCGACCTGTTCAACGCGGTGATGCCCGACCGGGACGCCCCGCGCGGCGTCAACGCCGTCCCGGCGGCGGTGCTGCGACCGGTCCTGGCCGCCACCGGTCGCGGCCCCCTGCGACCCGGCCGCGACCTGCTCGCCGCCCAGGCGGGGCTCCCGCCCGCCGTGATCGACACCGCCGCGCAGCCGGTCGTCTTCCGCAGCGACGACACCCTCCGCCGGCTGGCGACCCTCGGCGTCGACCTGCCGGATCTGACCGAGTACGGACCGCGACTGTGGGAGTTCTGGCGCACGCACCTCGACCCGGCGCGCCACCGGCACGTCGACCCCCGCGGCCCGCTGGTCGGCAAGCACATCCTCGTCACCGGCGCCTCTTCGGGGATCGGTCGGGCCACCGCACGAATGTGCATCCGTCGCGGTGCCACCGTGTTCCTCGTGGCCCACGAACCCGAGCGGCTCGCGGAGACCGCCGCCGAACTGGAGGCCGAGGTCCCCAAGGAGGATCTGCCCCTCGGTCGCGCTTTCGCCTACCCCGCCGACATCACCGACGAGTCGGCCGTCGAGACCCTCGTGAAGTCGGTGATCACCGAACACGGTCACGTGGACGTCCTGGTCAACAACGCCGGCCGGTCGATCCGGCGGGCCACCGTCAACGCCGTCGACCGGTCGCACGACTATCACCGGATGATGGCGGTGAACTACTTCGGCGCCGTCTACCTGACCCTCGCGCTGCTCCCCCACATGATCGATCGGCAGGCCGGACACATCGTGAACGTCTCGTCGATCGAGGTCCAGAGCCGGGCGCCGAGGTTCGGCGCGTACGCCGCCTCGAAGGCCGCACTGGAGGCGTTCAGCGACGCCACCGGCGCCGAGACGCTCTCAGACCACGTGACCTTCACCAATGTGCGCATCCCCCTCACCCGGACGCGGATGATCGTGCCGACCAACGCGTACGAGACGATGCGCGGCATCTGGAGCGTCGACAAGGCCGCGCATCGCGTCCTGCACGCGATAGTCGGACGCCCCAAACGGGTGAACACGCTGCTCGGCGACCTGATCGATCTCGGCCATCACACGGCGCCGCGACTGACCAACCGTCTCCTGCACCAGGAGTTCCTGATCAACGAGGAGTCCGACGCCTCTCTCGGCCGCCTGGTCTGACGTGTCACCATCGGTGCCATGACCGTCCCCGACGTCCCGACCCGCCTCGACACCCCGGTGCTCGTCGTCGACGCGGCGCGTCTCGACCGCAACATCGCGGCCATGGCGCGATTGGCCGAACGCTGCGGGGTCCGACTGCGACCGCACGCGAAGACCCACAAGTGCGCGCAGATCGCGCGGCGACAGCTCGACGCCGGCGCGACGGGCCTGTCGGTGGCGACCATCGGCGAGGCCGAGGCCTTCGCCGACGCCGGGGTGACGGACCTGTTCATCGCCTATCCGCTGTGGCCGACGGCCGCGGGGGCCGCTCGACTGCGCGCGTTGGCCGCCCGCGTCGCGGTGAGCGTCGGTGTCGACTCGCCCGCGGGCGCCCGCCACCTGGCCGACGGGCTGGCCGGCGCTCGGGTCCGGGTGATCGTGGAGGTCGACTCCGGCATGCACCGCACGGGTGTCTCCGCCGACGGCGCGGCCGACGTGGCGCGGGCCGCCCGCGACGCGGGACTCGACGTGGCGGGGGTGTTCACCTTTCCCGGACACGGTTATGGGCCCGGCGACTCGCGTCACGCCGCCGCGCGTGACGAGCTCGCGGCGCTCACCGCGGCGGCCGACGGCCTGCGCGCGGCGGGGATCGACGTGGCGGTGGTCAGCGGCGGATCCACACCGACGGTCGGTCTCCTCACGCCGGGAGTCGTCACCGAGGTCCGTCCCGGCGTGTACCCCTTCAACGACGCTCAGCAGGTGGAGTTGGGCAGCGCCGACGTCGACGACGTGGCGTTGACGGTGATCGCGACGGTGGTGAGTCGGCACGTGAATCGAGTCGTCCTCGACTCGGGCAGCAAGGTCCTCGGGGCCGACCGGCCGGCGTGGACGACCGGCTTCGGCCGGCTCGCCGACCACCCGGACGCGCGGATCGTCTCGCTGTCCGAACATCACGGCGTCGTCGAGTTCCCCGACGACGCGGAGGTGATTCCCGATCTCGGCGACCGCGTGCGCGTGATCCCGAACCACGTCTGCACCGCGGTGAATCTGGTCGACGACCTGACCGTCGTGCGTGCGGACGGCTCCGTGGAGGCGTGGCCGGTGATCGCACGCGGCGCCAACTCCTGAGCGCATCCGGCTCGCGCGCCCGGGCTCTCACTCATAGATCCCCTCCACCGTCCAGACGCCGTCTCGGCAGCACAGCAGCAGCGCCCGCGAGTCGTCCACCAGGACTTGGGCTCTGGCGCTTCCCGGAGCGGACGGCCAGGGGCCCGCCCACCAGCGGAGCCGGTGCGTCCGAGATCCCACCCGCACGTGCGCCGGGGGCGAGCTGAACGCCCCCCGGTCGTCGACCGTGACCGCGATGCCGTCGACGTCGGTCAGCTCGGCCCCCACCTGGGTCAGCAGCGACGGGACGGGGCGGGCCACGCGGTCGGGCCACGCCGCCGCGGGGTCGCGGGGAGCGACCGGTTCGTCGCCGAAGGCCACCAGGGCCACTCGTTCCGCGGGGCCGCGGCCGCCGCTGGGGATCGGCACCCGCACGGCCTCGCCGCCGAGCAGTCCCTGCACCCGCACCAGGGCGCGGCGCGCCCGACCGTCGAGACCGTCTCCTCGCACCGCGGGGAGGCCCGCCCCCGAGAGGGCGTACGTCAGCGCACCGGGATCCACCACTTCCACCGGTTCCAGGATCAGCCGTGTCACCGGCGAGTCGGGGCCCTGCGTCGCCCCCGTCCCGCTGAGCCAGCCCTCCAACTGCCAGCGGATTCGGTCGGCGGTGGCCTCCGGGGTGAGGGGTTCGGCGCATCGCCAGGTCCGCGCGTGCTCCTGTCCCCGTTCGGTGACGGCTCGGATCGTCAGTCGCGTGCAGGCCAGCGAGGCGGCTGCGAGTCGTTCGTGCAGATCCTGCGCCAGTCTCCTGCCCAGGAAGGCCGCGGCGTCGATTCGGTCGATCGGGGGATCGCAGCGGTGTTCCACCGCCAACGCGTCGGGGACGGGCGCCCGGCTGGGCCGTCTCCCCGCCATCCCGCGGGACAGTCGATGCGCGGTGACGGCGTCGGCGGAGAATCGGGACGCCACATCTGCCGAATCCAGTCGGGCGAATGCTCCCAGCGTCCGGATCCCCAACCGCCACAGCAGGTCGACCAGGTCGTCACGTCCCGGTCCGGTGAGCGCGGGCTCCACGACGAGATCGGTGATCGGCCTGCCCGCCAGGTACTCGGCGTCTCCGCCGGGCGCGACCGCGTGCCCGGACCGGGCGGCCAGCACCGCGGTGAACAATTCGTCGGCCACCCCGACCCGCGCCGCGACCCCTTCGGCGGCCACGGCGTCCACGAGCCGTTCGGCGAGAGCGGTTTCACCGCCGACCGCCTTCGCCGCACGGTTCGCGGCGGACGCCAGGAGGCCCGGACGCAGTACCTCCGTGGTCGGCACCATGTCGGTCACCGCCGCCACCAGGGGGTCGAACAGTCGGCCGTCCCGCGCCTCGTCGGCGTCGTGCACCGCGAGGTCGGGGCACAGCGACTGCGCCTGCCGCTTCCGCATCCCGCGGCGGACGCCCTGGGTTCGCGCGGATCGCGAGCACGCCCGCACCCGTCCCGCGTGGAGCACGGCGACCGGTGTCTCCGCACCGGTGCCGGTCGCCGCCGCGGCCGCCACCGCCGGCCAGTCCGGGCACCACAGGGCCAGTACGCGCCGCGTGTCGGTACCGGTCAATTCGCCACCTCCAGAGTGGTCCGGACCGGTTCGATCCGGTCCAGACGCATCGTCTCCGCCTCCCCCCATCCGGGAGTGACCAGGTCGACGGTCCCCAGCACCGGGCGCGCCCCCGGCGCCCGCACCTCCACGGCCACCTGGAATCCGCCGATGCGCCCGTATCCGCTCCGACGCACCGGCAGGTGCCGGTAGGTCACGACGTCGCCGCGCACTCGCGCCGCGCCGCCCGGCCAGTCGCCGAGCACCATCAGCGTCGACGCCTGCTTCCGCGCACGGCCGGCCAGCACTCTGGCGCGCGACGGCGGAACCGACGCCGTCACCGGGCCCGACCGCCCCTCGAACCCCAGCACCACCAGGTCGATGCCGTCGAGGAGCACCGCGGCCGTCTCGAATCGATCGGCTCCCGGATCGGCGACCACCGCGATCCGCGTCAGGTCGGCACCCAGTTCGGCGGCTGCGGCCAGATTCAGTCGGGGCAGTCCCACCAGCGCCACCGTCGCACCGCGTGCGCTCGCCTCGGCGATGATCGACATCGGGATCACCGACGCCCCCGACATCGCCGTCACCGACCCCCGCGGCAGACCTCCGCGGGGGAACAGATCGGCCAGCGCCCTCGGGACCGGCACGGTCGACACCCGATCCCGTCCGGATTCATCCCTTCCGGTGCGGTGCGGTGCGGGTCGTCCCTGTTCCATCTGCACCGGACCGCCCGACATCCGATGCAGACGGCGACGAAGCTCCTCGATCTCGGGCGTCCGATCACCCGACTCTGCACTCATGACGCTTCCCCTCGTCGAACCGGACGTCTCGCCCGGGATGGATCAATCGCGCCCGACCCGGCAGGGAAGATACCGGTAGTCGAACTCATGTTCGATGATAGGAGTCGCCACCGACAGGAGTCAATGAAACAGCGAGAAGGGAAACAGCGAGAAGGGAAACAGCGAGCGGGAAGACAACGGGCGGGAAGACAACAGTCGGGAAGACAACAGTCGGGGCACTACATTCGAGTCATGCAGACTCGCGTACTCCCGTTCGCCGTCATCATCAGCGCCGCCACCGCGATCGCGGTCACGGCGCTGCCGTGGATCAGCCTCCGCACCCTGGGTTTCGACGTCTCCTGGAACGGTCTGGGCATGAGCCAGGGCGCGGGCGGCGCCGTGGACGCCGCCCCGGCGGGGCGCGGTTGGCTCATCGTCGCCGTCGCGGCGGTCGCGATCCTCGGCGCCCTCGCCGCACTCGCCCCGTCCCCGGCGGTGCGGCCCTTCGCCGGCGCGCTCGTCGGGACGGGTGCCGCGGCATCGATTGCGGCCGTCGCCGTCCCGCTCGCGATCTGGATTCACCCCTCCTGGTATCTCGGTGATTTCGTCACCGCCTACCAGCTCCCCGACGACGTGGCCGTCAGCAAGCCGATCCTGGGAGGCCTGATCGTGATCCTGCTCCTCCTCGGCGCCCTCTGCGTCGGGCTCTACCGGGAACTCTCGGGGCCCGGAAGCTCCTGACACAGCAGCTCCCGACACAGAAGCTCCCGACACAGCAGCTCCCGGCGCTCAGAACAGCGTCAGCGTCGCCTCCGCAGACTGCCGTTCACAATCCCCCGCGTTCGGCTTCGCGACGCCCCGAGCATCCCCGGTTCTGGGCTCCCCGGTTCTGGACTCCCCGGTTCTGGGCTCCCCGGCCGGCGAGCGGCTGCCCAGACCGTGCCGTTCCACCAGCGGGGCCATCCGCGCCCGCAATGCCGCCGAGTATTCGGCGGAGACGAAGTCGCGTCGCCCGTACAGCGACCGGTAGCGCCGCAGGAGGGCCGGGTGCGCATCGGCCACCCACGACAGGAACTCCGCCCCCGCGGCACCGTCGAGTCGCAGCGGCGCCACCGACACGCCCGTCGCGCCGGCCGCCGCGAGCGCGGCGAGCAGTTCGTCGAGCCGATCGGTGTCGTCGGCGAGGAACGGCGCCAGCGGTGCGATCTGCGCCCGCGGCGCCAACCCCGCGGACGCGAGTCGCCCGATCGCGTCCAGCCGGGCCGACGGCGTCGCCGCCCCGGGGTCGATCCGTCGGGAGATCTCCGCATCGAGCGCCCCGATCACGACCGTGATCGTCACCGGGACCACGTGGCTGATGAGCCGCAGCAGCGCGACGTCCCTGGTCACCAGGTGCGACGACGTGTAGATCGCGACCGGGGTGTGCGCCTCGGCCAGCACCGACAGCATCTGCGGCATCAGTCGATAGTGCTCTTCGGCGCCCTGGTAGGGGTCGTCGTCCGCACCGAACACCACGGTCTCCCGACGCCATGACCGCCGCCGGACCTCCCGGCGCAGCACCGCCGGCGCATTGAGCCGCACCTGGACCACGTCGCCCGCGCGGCGAATGGCCGCCGCCGCGAACGAATGCGGGTGCCGCCGGTCGCTCGTCACCGACTCCACCACACCGGAGGCCAGCACCTCGTGGATCCGCACCCCCGGCGCCTCATCGAGGATGACGGATCTCATCGTGTCCCCGTACACCAGTTCGGGCATCGCCGTCATGCGCTTCATCCGAACACATGTGCGACCATTGCGTCAAGGGTGCCCCCGCCCGCATCAGCGGCGCCTATATCATCGGGGCATGAGTTCCTCCCCCGCCGCGCCCGGACCGTCCTACCTGGTCGCCGGGCGCTACCGTCTGATCCGTCGCATCGGTCGCGGCGGCATGGGGGCGGTCTGGCTCTCCCACGACCAGCTGCTCGACCGCGAGGTGGCCGTCAAGCAGGTCCTCACCACCAGTGGCATGGATGAGAGCACCGCCGAGACCTCCCGCGCCCGCGCCCTGCGCGAGGGGCGCCTCGCCGCGCGACTCTCGCACCGGAACGCCGTCGCCATGCACGATGTCGCTCTCGATCGTGACGAGCCGTGGCTGGTCATGGAGTACGTGCCCAGCCGCAGCGTGGCCGACGTCCTCACCGACGAGGGGGTCGTCGCTCCGGTGGAGGCCGCGCAGATCTGCGCGCAGGTGGCCGACGCCATCAGCGAGGCGCACGGCGCCGGGATCATCCACCGCGACATCAAACCCGCGAACATCCTCATCACCACCGGTGCCCGCAACGCGGGCCTGGTGAAGATCACCGACTTCGGGATCTCCCGCGCCAAGGGCGACGTCTCGATCACCCAGACCGGCATCGTCACCGGGACCCCCGCCTACTTCGCGCCCGAGGTGGCTCGCGGCGAGGAGCCGACCGAGGCGTCCGACGTCTTCTCCCTCGGCTCCACCCTCTACACGATGATCGAGGGGCGGCCGCCGTTCGGCGGCGACGACAACTACATCGCGACGATGCATCGGGTGGCGCTCGCCCAGATCGCTCCGCCCACCCGTGCCGGCGCACTCGCCCCCGTCCTCCTGCAGCTGCTCGAGCCCAGCCCGCAGAATCGTCCGACCATGGCGCATGCCCGCGATCTGCTGACCCAGTTCGCCGCGGGCACGCTCGGCGGCGCCGAGAACGTCCTGACCGGACTCGTCCCCACCGGGCTGAGCGCACGCACGGTTCCGCCCGCGGACGCCGGCGCCGTCGGCTCGAGTGCGTCGTACTCGCCGACCGCGCACGCCACGCCCCCGCCGCGTCCGGCGACGCGGGTCGCCCACAGCGGGTACTTCGCTCCGCCGGAGCAGGCCCCCTACCCGGAGCAGGCCCCCTACCCGTCGCAGCCGAGCGGCTATCCGTCCCCGCCGAGCGGCTATCCGTCACAGCCCGGGACGTACCCCGGCGCGTACCCGGCGGCGCCTCCCCCGCAGCGATCCGCCGGGAACGGCGCCTTGGCCGCGGCGATCTTCGCCGTCTTCGTCCTGCTGACCGCCGTGGTGGCGATCTTCATCGTGCTGCTCGGCTGACCGCCGTCCGGCCGACCGGCGCGCGGACCCGTCGGGACGCCGACCTTCGCGACCGGAGGCTCCCGGTCAGCCGATCTGCCGGTTGACGGCCCAGCGGGTCAGTGCGTTCCGGTTGGACTGCTGGGTCTTGCGCAGCACATTCGATGCGTGCGTCTCGACCGTCTTCACCGAGATGAACAGCTCCTCGGCGATCTCCCGATAGGTGTAGCCGCGGGCCAGCAGTCGCAGCACCTCCATCTCGCGGCGCGTCAGCGAGTCGAGTTCGGGATCGAGCTGCGGTTCGGGTGCCGGCGACTTCCCGGTGAACGAGTCGAGCACGAAACCCGCCAGCCGCGGACTGAACACGGCGTCGCCCTCGGCCACCCGGCGGACGGCGTCGGCGAGGTCGGCGCCGTCGATCGTCTTGGTGACGTATCCGCGCGCCCCCGCCCGGATGGTCGCGATCACGTCGGTGGCCGCATCCGACACGCTCAACGCGAGGAACACCGGCGCATCCGATCCGAGGGCGTCGGTGACCCCGCGCAAGACCGCGACCCCGCCGCCGCCGGGCATGTGGACGTCGAGCAGCACCACGTCGGGGCGCAGGTCCGCGATCTGCGCCGTCGCCTCGGCCACGGTGCCGGCGTCACCCACCACGTCCAGATCGCCCTCGGACGCGAGTTCGGCCCGCACGCCCGAACGAAACACCCCGTGATCGTCGACGAGGAAAACGCGGTACGTCATCCCTGCTGCACTCCTGTTCCTCTTGGTGATCGGTCTCCGGCACCGTCTGCTCGGTCCGGGCACGCGGCAGCGTCACCGCCACGTTGGTGCCCCGCCCCGGCGTCGAGTCGATGCGCGCCGCGCCGCCGACCCGTTCCATCCGGGCCGTGATCGACTTCGCGATGCCCTGACGGTCGTCGGCGACGTCGTCGAGGCGGAAGCCGATGCCGCGGTCGCGGACGAACGCCTCGATCCGCTCGGCGTCCACCTCGCAGTAGACGTCGACCCGGTCGGCCTCGGAATGTTTGACTGCGTTGACGATCGCCTCGCGGACGGCTGCGATCAGGGCTTGGAGTCCGCGCGCGATCTGCTCGTCGCGCACCTCGTCGGGACTCACGTCGCCGACGGTGACGGTCTCGACCTCCACACCGTAGGCATCCTCGACTTCGGCGGCGACGGCGGCGACGGCGGAGGCCAGCGACTCGCGGCGACCCGCCCCCTCCCCGAAGAGCCATTGGCGCAGTTCACGCTCCTGGCGCCGGGCCAACCGGGCGACGACGTCGGGCTGCGCCGACCGCTTCTGGATGAGCGCCAGGGTCTGGAGGACCGAGTCGTGCAGGTGCGAGGCGATCTCCTCGCGTTCCTCGTTGCGGATGCGGGCGGCGCGCTCGGCGTTGAGGGTCCGCCACATCCGCATCCACAGGGGCACGGTCAGCAGGACCACACCGGCGAGGGTGCCGAACACCGCCAACAGGGTCGGGTTCATCCCGGCGAGTGCGGCGTCGGGCGCGGCGACGAGGACGATCAGTCCGCCGACGACGAGGGTCGCGCCGGCCGCCAGCCGCAACCAGGTGACCAGGCCGCCGCCCGCCGCGCCGGTCACGTCGACCTCGCGCCACACCAGCGCGGCGCCGCCGAGCACCACGATCAGGGCCAGCAGCGACGATCCCGGAGCACTCGAGGCGACGAGTCCGTTGGCCAGCAGGGCGATCACGCCCAGCACGATCAGCCCCTGGGCCTGCCGCCGCTCGCGCGGCGACGGCCGCTGCGCGTCGTCGCCGGTCGGGCAGAAGAACCACAGCATTCCGTAGGCGGCGACGCCCGCTCCGGCGAGGGCGGCCAGGACGACGAAGACCACCCGCACGCGGAAGACGTCGACGCCGAGATGGTCGGCGACCCCGCCGCAGACGCCCGCGATGACCTTGCCGCCGCTGCGTCGGTGCAGGCGGTCGGGGCTGTGGAGTTCGGGCGCGGTTGTCATCGCTTCGATAGTGGCACGAAACCGGTGGCCGGCACATCAGGGAGGAACTCAGGGTCATACCCGATCTCTCGGCGCCGACGGCGCGCCATGATCGATGGCATGGACACCACAGCGCTGACCGATCTCTGGAACACCAGACCCGTCCGCCGACGGCACGGCAACTCGATCGGCGGCGTCTGCGCCGGTATCGCGCGGCGATACCGCGTCGACGCCACCCTGGTGAAGGTCGCGTTCGTCGTCGCCGCGATCTTCGGCGGCAGCGGCGTCATCCTCTACATCGCGGGGCTGGTGGTGATGCCCGCCGACGACGAGGCGGCCCCGCGACGTCGCGCCCCGCGACCTCGACCGCACGTCACCGGGCCCCACGAGATCGCCTGGTATTGGATCGCCGCGGCGGTCGTCGCGGCGGTCGCACTCGGCAACATGGGCTCATCGTCGCCGTTCTGGGGCAGCAGTGCGATGCTCGGCATCGTGTTGATGCTCGCCGGGTGGTGGCTGCTGTATCAGCGGACGCCGCAGGCGCCGGCCGGGACCAGTGCCGATCAACTCCGGGATGCGCGGTCCCCGGCCGCTGCGGACGCCGCCGCGGACGCACCGACGGCGCCCCATCCCGCGGCCGCCGGCGCCGGTGGGGCGCCGGGCGCCGATGATCCGGCGATGCCGTACTCCGGGCCGGCGGTCGACGACGACACCCCGCCCGCCTGGGATCCGTTGGGCGCGGCACCCTTCGCCTGGGATCTGCCCGACCCGAGCGCACCCGACCGGCAGCCGCCGCCGAAGCCGCGCCGGTCGCCGGTGACCCCGGTGTTCGCCGGGTTGGCGCTGATCGTCGCGACCGCGGCCACGGCGGCCCACGTCGCCGGTGACGTCGCGTGGTTCTCGGTCGGCCGGATCGCCGCCCTCGCTCTCGCCGTCCTCGGCGTCGGCATGCTCGTCGACGCCGTGCAGCGGCGTCCCGCCAACGCCCGGGCGGCCGGTCTGGTCCCCCTGGCGATCGTGGTCGGCGCGATCGCTGTCGTCGCAACGCTGTTCGCCGACGGTCGGCCGACGCTTCCGGCGGGCGGCGTCGGCGACCGCGCGTGGCATCCGCAGAGCGCGCAGCAGCTCAGCGAGCGGTACACGTTGACGGTGGGGACCAGCGTGCTGGATCTGCGCGACCTGCGCGATCTGGACCGCGACCGCACCGTGCACATCCGGCAGGGCATCGGCGATGTGACCGTCCTGCTGCCGGCCGACATCCGCGTGCGGACGCGGTGCTCGACGACGATCGGCGATCAGACGTGCCCGGACGGCGTCGTCAATCCCGACGCGAAGACCCCGACGTTGACCGTCGAGGCAGACCTGTCCCTCGGAAGCGTGGAGATGAAGCGATGACCGACAACACCGATGTCCGATCCACCACCGGCGAGCCGGACCGTCAGCGGTCGGTGATGATGGCGCTGTCGGCGCTGGTCACACTGCTGGTGGCGGCGTGGTGCCTCGCCGACGGACCGTTCCTCTTCGACGTCCGAGGGGTGACGTGGGTGCTGATCGCCGGCGGGCTCGTCGTCGGCGCGGGGCTGGTCGCCAGCGGCTTCCGCCGCCGGTGACTCACTCCCACTCGATGGTGCCCGGCGGCTTGCTAGTGACGTCGAGGACCACCCGGTTCACATCGGGGACCTCGTTGGTGATCCGCGTGGAGATCGTCTCGAGGACCTCGTAGGGCACGCGGGTCCAGTCGGCGGTCATGGCGTCCTCGCTCGACACCGGGCGCAGCACGATCGGGTGACCGTAGGTGCGGCCGTCGCCTTGGACGCCCACGCTGCGCACATCGGCGAGCAGAACCACCGGGCACTGCCAGATCTGGCCGTCGAGGCCGGCGGCGGTGAGTTCTTCGCGGGCGATGAGGTCGGCCTTGCGCAGCAGGTTGAGGCGTTCTTCGGTGACGGCGCCGACGATGCGGATCGCGAGGCCGGGCCCGGGGAAGGGTTGGCGGGCGACGATCTCTTCGGGGAGTCCGAGTTCGCGGCCGACGGCCCGCACCTCGTCTTTGAACAGCAGGCGCAGCGGTTCGACGAGGCTGAACTCGACGTCGTCGGGCAGTCCGCCGACGTTGTGGTGGCTTTTGATGTTGGCGGTGCCGCTGCCGCCTCCGGATTCGACGACGTCGGGGTACAGGGTGCCCTGCACGAGGAAGTCGACGTTCTTGCCGGCCGCGGCCTGGTCGCCGAGGACTTCGCTGACGGCGCCCTCGAACGACCGGATGAACTCGCGGCCGATGATCTTCCGCTTGGTCTCGGGGTCGGAGACGCCGTCGAGGTGGCCGAGGAAGACGTCCTTCGCGTCGACGGTCACCAGGCGGGCGCCGGTGGCGGCGACGAAGTCGGTCTGCACCTGCTCGCGTTCACCGGCCCGCAGCAGTCCGTGGTCGACGAAGACGCAGGTCAGCCGGTCGCCGATGGCGCGTTGGACGAGGGCTGCCGCGACGGCGGAGTCGACGCCGCCGGAGAGCGCGCAGATCGCCAGTCCGTCGTCGCCGACCTGGGCGCGGACGTCGGCGATGAGGGATTCGGCGATGTTCGCGGCCGTCCACGTCGGCGCCAGTCCGGCGACGTCGTAGAGGAATCGGGTCAGTACCTCCTGGCCGTGCGGGCTGTGCAGCACCTCGGGGTGGTACTGGACGCCGGCCATCTGCCGCTCGACGCATTCGAAGGCGGCGACCGGCGCGCCCGGCGTCGACGCGGTGACGGTGAAGCCGTCGGGCGCCTGCTGCACGGCGTCGTTGTGGCTCATCCACACCGGTTGCGTGTCGGGCAGGTCGCGGTGGAGCCTGCCGGCGTCGTCGGCGACGGTCAGCGTGGTGCGACCGAACTCGCGTCCGCCGGTGTTGGCGACGACGCCGCCGAGTGACGCGGTCATCTTCTGGAATCCGTAGCAGATGCCGAAGACGGGCACACCGAGCTCGAACAGTGCGTCGTCGATCTGCGGCGCGTCGGCGGCGTACACCGACGCCGGTCCGCCGGAGAGGATCACGGCGGCCGGATTCTTGGCGCGGATCTCCTCGATGCTCGCGTCGTGGGCGATCACCTCGGAGTAGACGCGGGCCTCTCGGACGCGGCGGGCGATCAGCTGCGCGTACTGGGCACCGAAGTCGATGACGAGGACTGGGCGGGGGTGGTCGGTGGAGGTATCCGTCACGGGCGTCAGTGTATCGGTTGGCCGCCGGGGTGGTCGCCGCTGGTCAACCTGTGTCCTCCCCTCTGTTCCCATTGGGGACGACCCGTAGGCACCGTGCGCCCACTCGTCCGAAGGTCAGTGTTCGCCGTGCGTCGGGGATCGCGGATCGGCACCTGACTGGATGTCAAGTGAATCGCCTGGTTGACCGTGAAGAGCCCACAAAGCCCGTTCTACTTCAGAACAATGGGATAAATCCTGGCCACCACGACGGCACACCACCCGGACACACGCCTCTAATCGCATGGTCAGGAGGCGGCTCCGAGAAAGTGGCACTCACGAAAGCCCACACGAGGATGCATGAAACCGCAGTCAGGATAAGCAGGAACTGAAATCGCGTTGCCCAAGCCCACGACAGCATCGCCGCTGCGCCGATAACTACTGCAGACACGAACAGACTGACGGGGGCGTAAGCATACACAAATACAGCCGCCTCGCCCCCATCAAAAGTTCCACAAGTGCGAGCCTGGGACGAAACCAACCCGTAGTATACCGCCTCAACGAGAATAAAGAACACGCAGGGAAGAAACAGGATTCTCATCAAGCTTCGGTTCATCGTAGGCCTTTGGACTCTCTCATCTGCGGAATGTCCTTACCTTCACCTTTCGCTTTCCTCAATCTTTCGACCAGAGCCCGCACCTCCATAGAAAACTGAGGGTTTACACCAGTGAGCTTATCGCTAACCGGGAAACCGGTCTTGTAGCCGATCTCGACCGTTGCACGGACGGTCGCACTTGAGCGCTGCGTGAACGTCCGAGGACGGCGAGGTCCGCCGGTCCGGCGAGCAATGATCCCGCCAACGTGAACGCAGTGAGAAAGGTGAGCAGTAGAAGTGTGGTGATACGCCTCATCGAGACGAGCCCCCTTGCAGCCCATGCGGACACCGAAGGACCACGACCCCCGATGTGATGCCCCCAACCCTGCCGATAACCCCTGGAGTGGTCGCGGCTTCGCGGCATACCCGTGCCGATCGAGACATCCGTACGATGCAGGTACCGCACGGGCATGCCAGGCCGGCGTGGTCACGACGTAGGTCTGCACGCCGTTCCCCGACGACGCGCGTTCCCGGGCCGCGGGCATCGGCATCGCCGCGTAACGGTCGGCGGGTTGATCGCGACATAAGCCCCGCAAGGCACTGATCGCCACACCAGGGAGGACCAACATGCAGGACCCTTTTGCTCAACTCGCGATGATGCTCGGTCTGGGGTCGCCGGAGTTCCGCGCGTTCCTTGACGCAATCCGCCCGTTCATCTTCTGACCCGTGGCAGGAAGGTGGATCATGCTCGATCCACGCGCGCAGTTCAGCCTTCGGCTTCAGGATGTACTTGGACCTCAGGGCCTCGCAGCATGAATGCGTTCAACGATTGGCTGCAGTCGCTCCCCACCTGAGTGTTTCCCGCGCGAGCCGGATCAACGCGAGCGCCGATCAATCCGCGCCGTCCGACCCCGGCGGCGGCCGCACACCGCTGATCGTCCGGCACCGCTAATCGTCCCGCACCGATGACCGCACTCGAGATTCCGGGGCTCCGCCGGCCGTCGGCCCCACGACGGCCAGGAGCGCCCCGACGAGCAGCACGACGGCTCCGCCGATCTGACCGGCGTTGATGCGTTCACCGAGGAAGATGTACGAGCAGGCGATGCCCACCACCGGGACCGTGAACATCATCACCGTCGCGACCGTGGGACTCACGTGCCGAAGCCCGCGGTAGTAGAAGAGATAGGCCACAGCCGTCGGCCCGATCGCCAGGAACACCACGTTGAGCCACGCCGTGGCCCCGACGTCACTCCACGCCGTCGCCCCGACATGCGGTGCCGCATAGAGCGCGAGCAGGACGGCCCCCGTCGACACCCCCCACGTGGTCGCGCGCAGCGGTTCGATTCCGGTGAGGACCGACTTCGACACGATGCTGTACCCCGCCCACGCCGCGGCGGCGGCCACGAAGATCGCGTCGCCGACGAGACGGTCCGCATCTCCGCTCCCGCCGACGGCCACGAGGAAGACCACGGCGCCGACCGCGCCCGTCGCGAGTCCGACCGCCTGGCGGCGACTCACCCGTTCACCGCGGAAGGCGAACAGCGCGACCACCGTGAGGATCGGACTCAAGACGGGAACGATGATGGTTCCGTCGACGGACGGAGCCAACGACAGTCCCCAGAAGAACAGCACGTTGTACGCGAAGACGCCGATCACACCGACCGCGGCGGCACGGATCGCGTTCCGTCGCCCGAGCCGCTGTCCGCGGCGCGGCATCACCGCGACCACCGCGGCCAGGACGAGGGCGCCGCCGCCGAACCGGAACGCGGCCGCCACCTCGTGCGGCATCGCGCCGACCACCACCTTCGAGCTGGCGAAGGCGCTGCCGAACATCACCATCGTGACCATCAGGTTCAGGTGCGGCGCATAGGCCCGCACCGTCGCCGTGCGTGACTCCGACATCGATGTTCCCCCCTGTCACTCCCCTGCACACCGATTCTGCGGCGCGGTCGCGGACCTCGCAACCGACAGGCGATACTGGGTGTATGCCGATCTCCGCCGACGACGTGCACCACGTCGCCTTCTCCAAACCGCCCCTCGGTCGGCGCGGGTACGACGAGGACGAGGTCGACGCCTTCCTCGACCTGCTCGAAGCACGATTCCGCACCCCCGACGACCCTCGGCTCGCCGGGATCGACGCGAACGCCGTGTCCGCCAAACGCTTCGGGCGGCCACCCGTCGGACAGCGCGGCTACAACACCGACGAGGTCGACGCATTTCTCGGGCTGTGCGCCGACGGGCTCGCCGCCGCCGACGGACGCCCCCGTCCGACGCCACCGTCGTTCGGGCCGCAGGACGTGCTCTCCGCACCGGTGCGCACCGCGCGGTTCGGCGCGCACCGCCTCGACATGCGGCAGGTCGACGCCTTCCTCGACACCGTCGCGGCCCGATTCCGCGACCCCGACGACCATTCGGTGGCCTGGGTGACGCCCGCCGCGATCCGCGAGGCTCGCTTCGCCGACGTCCCGTTCGGCACGCCCGGCTACCGTGCCGAGGACGTCATCGCCCTGCTGGGTCGGTGCGCCACCGAACTCGCCGCCCGTCTGAACGGCTGACAGCCCCGCCACCTCGGTTACCGCGGTGAGAGCCGGGCGAAATACCCTGTCCACTGTGACGAACACTTCCCCCGACGCCACCGCGCCCCGTCCCCGCTGGTGGACGCTCGACCTCTCGGACCTGACGCAGGCCGCGGTCTTCGCCGCTCTGATCGCCGTCCTCGGCCTCGTCGGACAGTTCAACCTGACGGCCGGTGTGCCCATCACCCTGCAGACGCTCGGCGTGATGCTCGCCGGCGCCGTCCTCGGCCCCAAGAAGGGCACCCTGGCCGTGGTGATCTTCATGGTGCTGGCGTTGGCGGGTCTGCCCATCCTGGCCGGCGGCCGCACCGGATGGGTGTCCCTGAACTCGCCGACCGCCGGGTTCTTCGTCGGGTTCCTCCCCGCGGTCATCGTGATCGGCGTCCTCACGGCCGCGATGATGCCGAAGTACCGCGTCGCCGGCGGGATCGTCATCAACCTCATCGGCGGCATGCTGCTGCTCTACGCCTTCGGCGTCGCCGGCCTCATGATCCGCGGGACCTCGTTCGGCGCCGCCCTCGCGGTCAACGGTCCGTTCGTGCTCGGCGACATCGCCAAGGCCGTCGTCGCCGCACTCGTCGCCGTCCCCGTCCACCGAGGACGCCCCGGACTCATCGCACCGCTGCGGTCGGCGCCCCGAACGGAGGCCGGTGGATCGAGGGCCGACGGAACGAAGGCCGACGGAACGAAAGCCGGCGGGTCGGAGTCGGGCTCGGATGGCTGACGCCGCCCCGACGATCGAGTTCTCCGGCGTCGTCCACGCCTTCGGCGACCGGACGGTCCTCGACGGGATCGACCTGACGATCACCGAACACCGGGTCGGGATCATCGGCGCCAACGGCAGCGGGAAGTCGACCCTCGCACGGATGATCAACGGCCTGGTGACCCCCGACGCCGGCACCGTGACCGTCAACGGCCTCGACGTCCGCAAGAACAAGCGGCGCGTCCGCCGCGACGTCGGCTTCATCTTCTCGGACCCCGACCGGCAGATCATCATGCCGACGGTCGCCGAAGACATCGAGCTGTCCCTGTCGAGGACGGTCGCCGACCGCGACGAGCGACGCCGCCGCACCCGCGCCGTCCTCGCCGACTTCGGGCTCGACGACCACGCCGACCAGCCCTCCCACCTGTTGTCGGGGGGCCAGAAGCAGCTCCTCGCCCTGGCGGCCGTGATGGTCATCGGTCCGTCGATCCTCGTCGCCGACGAGCCGACCACCATGCTCGACCTGCGGAACTCCCTCATGCTGCACGAGACGTTCGCCCGGCTCGACGAGCAGCTCGTGGTCCTCACCCACGATCTCGACATGCTGGCCGACTTCGACCGGGTCATCGTCCTCGACCGGTGCCGGGTGGTCGCCGACGACGCCCCCGAACCGGCGATCACCCACTACCGGGCGTTGATGCGTCGATGATCGGCGTCTACGTTCCCGGCCGGTCGGTGCTGCACCGCCTTCCGGCGGGCGTCAAGATCGTGGCCCTCCTGGTCTCGATCATCTCCGTCGCCGTCGTCGTCGGGACGCCCGTCGGCGCCGGCGTCGCCGTCGGCGCGAGCCTCGCCACGTTCGTGGTCGCCTGGATTCCGCCGCGCGCCGCGTGGTCGCAGATCCGCGGTGTCCTCTGGGTGTTGGCGGCGCTGTTCGTCATCCAGTTCGCGCTCGCCGACCTCGCCGCCGCCACCGTGGTGTGCGGCATCCTCCTGGCGTCGGTGGTGCTCGCCGCCGTCGTCACCCTCACCACTCGGACGACCGACATGCTCGACGCCGTCGTCGGCGCCCTGCGCCCGCTGCGCCGGTTCGGGGTGCGGACCGACCTCATCGCGATGACGTTCGCGTTGACCATCCGCAGCATCCCGCTGATCGCCGCGATCCTCCGGCAGGTCGACCAGGCCCGCCGCGCCCGCGGCCTGCGGCCCGGTCCCCGTGTCCTGCTCGCACCGACCGTCCTGGCTGCTCTGCGTACCGCCGACGGTTTCGCCGAGACCCTCGCCGCCCGCGGGATGGACTGATGTCGCGGCCGTCCGGCGAGCGCCGACGCAGCGACCGGGAGGTCGCCGGAACATCCCGGGGCGCAGACTTGTTAATCTCTGGTGGACGGTCCGACGAACGATGAGGAGAACGCGGTGGACATCTTTCCGCACCTGTCGCGTGCTCTGTTCGCCCATTCCGCGTATCTGCTGACCGATCACTGTCTGTAGAGCGTCCGTGCACCCGCGGCCGTGAGGTCGCCGCTGTCCGAGACGCTCCATACTCCGGCCCCTGGCGTTTCCCGCGGGGCGTCGTCGCATCGGCGGCACCCCGCATCGGAACATCCCGCACCCGAACATCCCGCACCTGATAAACCCCGCACCTGATAAACCCCGCATCTGACAAACCCCGCATCTGACAAACGAGGTACTGCCATGTCCGCCACTGTTTTCACCGACGTCACCGCCCTGATGGGCCGCACTCCGCTGGTCCGGCTCAACCGGATCACCGACGGCGCCGAGGCGACCGTCCTGGCCAAGCTCGAGTACTACAACCCCACCAATTCGGTGAAGGACCGCATCGGCGTCGCGATCGTCGACGCCGCCGAAGCGTCCGGCGACCTCCCCGAGGGCGGGACCATCATCGAGGCGACCAGCGGCAACACCGGCATCGCGCTGGCGATGGTCGGTGCCGCCCGCGGATACAACGTGGTCCTGACGATGCCCGAGTCGATGTCACGCGAGCGTCGCGCCCTGCTGCGGGCGTTCGGCGCCGAACTCGTCCTGACGCCCGCCGGTGAGGGCATGGCCGGCGCGGTGGCCGCCGCCGAGAAGATCGCCGACGAGCGTCGCGGTTCGGTGCTGGCCCGCCAGTTCGCCAACGAGGCGAACGCCGAAGTGCATCGCCGGACCACCGCCGAGGAGATCTGGGCCGACACCGACGGCGCCGTGGACGCCGTCGTGGCGGGCATCGGCACCGGCGGCACCATCACCGGTATCGGCCAGGTCCTCAAGGAGCGCAAGCCCGAGGTCAAGATCTTCGCCGTCGAACCCGAGGAGTCCGCCATCCTCAACGGCGGCGCCCCCGGACCCCACAAGATTCAGGGGTTGGGTGCCAACTTCGTTCCCGAGGTCCTCGACACGACGATCTACGACGAGGTCATCGACATCGACATCGACCAGTCGCTCACCTGGTCGCGCCGCGCCGCCACCGAGGAGGGGCTGCTCGTCGGCATCTCCTCCGGTGCCGCGCTGGCCGCCGCGGTCGCGGTCGCCAAGCGTCCCGAGATGGCGGGCAAGACGGTCGTGGTGGTCCTCCCCGACTTCGGCGAGCGCTACCTGTCGACGCCGCTCTTCGAGGGATTGGTCGACTGATGCCGGCCCGGAGTGAGACGCGCTCGGCGCAGGAGGGCACCGCTCCCCTCCTGCGCACTCTGCGCGAGGATCTCCGCGCCGCGCAGGAGCGCGATCCCGCGGCCCGGTCGATGATCGAGGTCGCCCTGGCCTACCCCGGCGTGCACGCCCTCTGGTTCCACCGGGTCTCGCATCGGCTGTGGAACTCGGGGGGCGCCGCGCGGCTGCCTGCGCGGCTGCTCTCGCAGTTCGCCCGGTTCCTCACCGGCATCGAGATCCATCCGGGGGCGCGGATCGGCCGCCGCATGTTCATCGATCACGGTATGGGCGTGGTCATCGGCGAGACCACCGAGATCGGTGAGGACGTGGTGATGTTCCACGGCTCCACCCTCGGCGGCGTCAGCATGTCGAAGGGGAAGCGGCATCCGACGGTCGGCGACCGCGTCCTCATCGGCGCGGGCGCCAAGGTGCTCGGTCCCATCGAACTCGGTGACGACGCGAAGGTCGGCGCCAACGCCGTCGTGGTGCGCGACGTCCCGGCCGGCCACGTGGCCGTCGGGATCGCCTCGCCGCCCAAACCGGCGCGGACCGAGCCGGCCCGCGACCCCTACGCCGATCCGGCGCTCTTCATCTGAGCCGAGCTCCGGCGGCGGGGCGCCCACCGGTCATGCGGTGCTGTCGTTCCCGGTCACCGGGGTGATCGAGAGCCGCAGTGCACCGGGGGCGTCCGCGGGGACCACGGGCGCACTCGGCGCCACCGGATCGAGACGGACATAGGCCTCGCCCTGCGCCGGACGCGGGTCGGTCTCCCCCTTGTTCGGCCACAGTGCGATGGCCCGTTCGGCCTGCGCCGAGATCGACAGCGACGGGTTGACGCCGAGGTTCGCGGTGATGGCCGCGCCGTCGGTGATGTGCAGCGTCGGATAGTTCCACACGCGATGGTAGGGGTCGATGACGCCGCGGTCGGGATCATCGGAGATCACGCAGCCGCCCAGGTAGTGGGCGGTCAACGGCATGTTGACGATGTCGCCCCAGGTGCCGCCGGCCAGTCCCCGGGGGAGCTTCGCGGCGATCCGTCGGGTCGCTTCGTTGCCCTCGGGGATCCAGGTGGGGTTCGGGTCGCCGATCCCCTGCCTGCTCGTCACGTACCTGAACGGTCCCCGCTTGCGCACGAAGGTGGTCAACGAATTGTTGTTGTTCTGCATCACCAGCGCGATCACGGTGCGTTCGCTCCACTTGCGGACCAACAGCAGGCGGACCAGCATCATCGGGTTCCGGGCGATCTGCGCCAGGAGTTGACCGAACCGGTTGAGGCGGCTTCCGCCGTCGGTCAGCATCGTCTGCAGGTAGGCCATCGCGTTGCTGCCCTTGCCGTACCGGACCGGTTCGATGTGGGTGTTCGACGTCGGATGGAACGACGACGTGATCGCGACGCCCTCGGAGAAGTCGCGTTCCGGATCGTAGGAGCGCGCCTGTGCACCGAGGATCGACTCGGAGTTGGTGCGCGTGAGCACGCCCATCGCGTCCGACACCCGCGGCAGCGTCGTCTCCTTGGCCCGGTGCATGAGCTTCTGGGTGTTGAAGGTGCCCGCCGCCACGATCACCTGGTCGGCCGTGTACCGGCGGCGGCGCGCACCCAGCGGCCCCCACGCGGACGATCGGTGCGTCGAGACCTCCCACGTGCCGTCGCCGCGCTGGTCGAGACGGTCGACGGTGGTGCGGTCGATGATGGTGGCACCGTTGCGTTCGGCGAGCCCCAGATAGTTCTTCATCAGGGTGTTCTTGGCGCCCACCCGGCAGCCCGTCATGCAGGCGCCGCATTCGGTGCACGCGGTCCGCTCGGGTCCGGCACCGCCGAAGTACGGGTCGGGCACCTTCTGGCCGGGTTCGCCCGTGCCGCCGGTCTTGGCGCCGAAGAACACGCCGACGGGCGTCGAGGTGAAGGTGTCACCGACCCCCATCTCGTCGGCGACCTCCTTCATGATGCGGTCGGAGTTGGTGAACGTCGGGTTGGTCACGACGCCGAGCATGCGGCGGGCCTGCTCGTAGTGCGGGGTGAGCTCGGCCTCCCAGTCGGTGATGTGGTTCCACTGGGGGTCGGTGAAGAACGGGGTCGGCGGTTTGTAGAGGGTGTTCGCGTAGTTGAGGGATCCGCCGCCGACGCCTGCTCCGGCGAGGATCATGACGTCCTTGAGCATGTGGACGCGTTGGATGCCCATGAGCCCGAGTTTGGGCGCCCACACGAATTTGCGCAGACGCCAACTGGTCTTGGCGAACTGGTCGTCCTCGAAGCGGCGGCCGGCTTCGATCACGCCGACGCGGTACCCCTTCTCGACGAGGCGGAGCGCGCTGACGCTCCCGCCGAAACCGGAACCGATGATGAGGACGTCGAAGTCAGTCTGCGCCATAGCGAACCATACTAATGACTATTGTCTCATTAGGGATAGTAAGCGCAGGCTAAGTCGCCGGACCGTCTCCGGCGGCCACGCACGTCAGGCGCGGACCGAGAGCCCCACCTTCTGGAACTCCTTGAGATCGCTGTACCCGGCCTTCGCCATCGACCGACGCAGCCCGCCCACCAGATTCAACAGACCGTCCGGATCGTCCGACGGTCCGTTGAGCACCGTCTCCAGCGACGGCCGCCCCTCGTCGAGGGCCACCTGCAGCAGCGCCCCGCGCGGAGTGTCCGGATGGGCGGCCGCCGACGGCCAGAACCAGCCCCGCCCCGGCGCCTCGGCCGCCGCCGCCAGCGGCGTACCCAACACCGCGGCGTCCGCACCGCACGCGACGGCCTTCGCCAGATCGCCGGAGGCGTGGATGTCGCCGTCGGCGATGACGTGCACGTACCGGCCGCCGGTCTCGTCGAGATAGTCCCGCCGCGCCGCCGCCGCATCCGCGATGGCCGTCGCCATCGGCACGCCGATTCCCAGCACCTCGCCGGTGGTCGTGGAGCCCTCGGTGGAGCCGTACCCCACGATCACTCCGGCCGCCCCCGTCCGCATGAGGTGCAGCGCGGTGCGGTGATCGTGGACGCCGCCGGCGATCACCGGGATGTCCAGATCGGAGATGAACGTCTTGAGGTTGAGCGGCTCGGCCACCAACCCGTCGTCGGCCCCGCGATCGACGAGCACCACGTGTTCCGCGGAGATGATCGTCCCGTGCACCACCAGGATCTCGGCGCCGGCCGCGATCAACGCCGGCGTGAGATCGGGGGCGTGCTGGGGACTGACCCGCACCGCCGTCGTGACACCGGCCTCGCGGACCTGCGCCACCGCACGACCCAGCAGGTCCACGTCGATCGGCGCCCGATGCAGCTCCTGCAGACGACGGATCGCCGCCGACGGGTCCGGATCCTTCTCCGCCACCTCGACGAGCTCGGCGATCTTCTCCTCGACGTTCTCGTGCCGCGCCCACAGTCCCTCGCCGTTGAGCACGCCGAGCGCCCCGAGCCGTCCCATCTCGATCGCCGACTCCGGGGACCCGAGGGCGTCGGTGGGATGGTTCAGGATCGGCGAGTCGAACCGGTAGGCATCGATCTGCCAGGCCGTCGAGACGTTCTTCGACGACCGCGTCCGACGGGACGGGACGATCGAGATGTCTTCCAGTTCGTACGTCCGACGGGCCGTCCGGCCCATGCCGAACTCGACGAGGTCACGCACTGTTGCGCCTTTCTGATCAAACTGTCGGTGAGCACGGCGCGGCGAAGGCCGCCGCCCGCTCAGCGTGCATAGTAGTTGGGCGCCTCAGCGGTGAGCGTGATGTCGTGCGGATGCGACTCCTTGAGTCCGGCCGCCGTGATCTGCACGAACTGCGCCTCCTGCAGTTCGGCGATGGTGTGCGAGCCGGTGTACCCCATCGCGGCCCGCAGCCCCCCGGTCAGCTGGTGGATCACCTGCGCCAGCGGACCGCGGAACGGGACGCGGCCCTCGATGCCCTCGGGGACGAGCTTGTCCTCCGAGAGGACATCGTCCTGGAAGTAGCGATCCTTGGAGTACGACTTGCCCTGGCCGCGGCCCTGCATCGCCCCCAGCGAGCCCATGCCGCGGTAGCTCTTGAACTGTTTGCCGTTGACCAGGATGAGTTCGCCCGGCGACTCCGCGGTACCCGCGAGCAGCGACCCCAGCATCGCGGTCGACGCGCCGGCCGCGAGCGCCTTGGCGACGTCGCCGGAGTACTGCAGACCGCCGTCGGCCATCACCGGGATGTCGGCCTCCTTGCACACGGCGACGGCCTCGAGGATCGCGGTGATCTGCGGAGCGCCCACGCCCGCCACCACGCGGGTGGTGCAGATCGATCCCGGCCCGACGCCGACCTTCACCGCGTCGACCCCGGCGTCGATGAGCGCACGCGCGCCCTCGCGGGTCGCGACGTTGCCGCCGATGAGCTGGACGCGGTCGCCGATCTCCGCCTTGAGCCGCGTGATCATCTCGAGCACACCGCCCGAATGTCCGTGGGCGCTGTCGACCACCAGGACGTCGACCCCGGCGTCGCTGAGCGCCATCGCCCGAGTCCACGCCTCGTCACCCGCACCGACGGCCGCACCGACGAGCAGTCGACCGTCCGCGTCCTTGGTGGCGAGGGGATGCTGTTCGGTCTTGACGAAGTCCTTGACCGTGATGAGGCCGGTGAGTCTGCCCGCCCCGTCGACGATCGGCAGCTTCTCGATCTTGTGACGCCGCAGCAGCCCGAGCGCGGCCTCGGCCGAGACGCCCTCGGAGGCCGTGATGAGCGGCGCGGGCGTCATCACCTCGGAGACGTGTCGCGAGGTGTCGTGCTCGAACCGCATGTCGCGGTTGGTGATGATGCCCACCAGATCGCCGGCCGGATCGACCACGGGCAGTCCCGAGATGCGGTAGCGGGCGCACATGGCGTCCACCTCGGCGAGGGTGTTGGTCGGCAGGCAGGTCACCGGGTTGGTGACCATGCCGGCTTCGGAGCGCTTCACGGTCTCGACGGCCGCGGCCTGCGCCTCGATCGACAGATTGCGGTGCAGGACGCCCATGCCGCCGGCTCGCGCCATCGCGATCGCCATCCGCGCCTCGGTGACGGTGTCCATCGCCGAACTCACCAGCGGGACGCGCAGGGTGATGTCGCGCGTCAACCTCGAAGACGTGTCCACCGCGCTCGGAATGACGTCGGACGCCGCGGGAAGCAGCAGTACGTCGTCGAAGGTGAGGCCGAGCATCGCGACCTTGTTCTGATCATCTCCACCAGTGCGAACCTGCGTCATCCATACATCGTATCGACTGTGGACGCCGGAGGTCTGGGGGCCCGGTCATCGGCTACGGTGGAAGGCGTGCATGACCAGTTCCCCGGACTCCCGCCGGACCCCTTCGCCGACGACCCGGACGATCCTGCCTCGGCACTCGATGCGATCGATCCGGGAATCCCCCTTGACGAGGCCGAACGAGCCGCGGTCGAAGAGGATCTGGCCGATCTGAGCGTCTATCAGCGACTCCTGTCGCCCCGCGGCATCCGCGGCCTCGTCGTGATGTGCGAGGACTGTCGGGAAGATCACTACCACGACTGGGACATGCTGCGCGCGAACCTGCGCCAGCTGCTCGTCGACGGCTCCGTGCGCCCGCACGAACCCGCCGTCGATCCGCATCCGGACGACTACGTCACGTGGGAGTACTGCCGGGGCTACGCCGACGCGTCCCTGCGCTTTCACGAGCGGTACTGAGCCGCTTCCACGCGCGGCGGCCGGTCGGGGTCACCCCGGCCGACTTTCGCCGTTCGGGGCCGCGGTTCAGCGCACCGACGAGGTCGGCGCGTCGCTCGACGGCAGCGAGGTCGTCGATCCGGTGGGCCGCGGCGAGGTCTTCGATGTCGACGGACGCGACGAGGACGAGCTCTCCGACGGCGTCGAGGGCTCCGAGGAGTCCGAGTCGCTCGGATCCGGGTCATCGACGGTGTCGGTGTCGCTCGGCGCGGTCGGCGACGAGTCCACGGTCGGCGACGTCGGCTTGGTCGTCGGATGCTGGGCGCGGAGCGCATCGATCCGTCGACGCAGGGACGCCGCCTCCTTCTCGTCGCGGAGCGGAGTGATGTCGGCTTCGGCCTTCTCGAGCAGTTCCCGTGCGCGCACGGTGTCGCCGGAGGCGTACGCCGCCTGCGCACCCGAGAGGCTGTCCTCGGCGTTCATCCGAGCCTGCGTCTGCTGCGCCTGCTCGGAGAAGACGACCTGTTTCACCGACCACAGCGGATCGCCCGGCTGCGAGCCCTCCGAGAGGACCAGGAGGCCCGCTCCGGCGACCGCCAGGATCGCGGCCGCACCGGAGACGATGCGGAGGCGGCGGGCGAGGCCGCCGCGACGATCGCGCTCGTCGTCGGCGGCGATGGCGCGCACCACCTCGTCGGCGGTGGGCGTCGTCGGCACGCCGCCGGACTGGGCGTCGGCACGCCACGCGGCGATCAAGCCCGCGAGCTCGTACTCCGCGTCCGTCTCGATGCGCGCGGCACGACCGGCCGCGAGGTCATCGAGGAATGCGTCGTCGCGGCGCACGGCGCCAACGTCGATGGGGTCGGTCTCGTCCCGATGGTCGCTCATCGACGCTCACCTCCTGGGGTCATGATCTTCTTCAGCTTCGTCAGGGCCCGATGTTGAGCCACGCGAACGGCCCCCGCGCTGCTGCCGACCATTTCGGCGGTCTCTTCGGCCGACAGGCCGACCACCAGGCGCAGCACGAGGATCTCGCGTTGCTTCTCCGGGAGATGCTCGAGGAGCTCGCGCATCCGGCGGGAGGCGTCCGATTCGAGGGCCGCCTGCTCGGGACCGCCGGAGAAGTCGAGGGAGTCGGGGACCTCGTCCACCGGATCCGCTTTGATGCGGGCCGCCGAGCGCATCGCATCGGCCACCTTGTGGGAGGCGATGCCGTAGACGAATGCCATGAAGGGCCGCCCCTGGTCTTCGTACCGGGGCAGTGCCGTCATCACCGCCATCAACACCTCCTGAGCCACATCGTCGGCGGAGAACAGATGGCGTTCTCCGGCACCCATGCGTCCCCGGCAGTAGCGCAGGACTGGCTCGCGCACACTCTCGAGAACTGAGGTCAGCGCAGCGCGGTCGCCTTCTGCTGCCGCTCGGACCGCTTGGCCCAACGCATCACCTGTCAGTTTCATCGCTGCCGAGCCGTCGAAGTGTTACGCCTACGGAAGATATCGCCGGAAACGCCGCAATCGACGCCTCCGGGAACGACTGCTGAGAGCACGTCGGACGCCCGCTCCATCGGGACCCACCTGCGGCCAGTCATCAATCCAGCGTAGCGAGTCGACATTCACTCACCCGCCAATGGCGCGAACGGCATCCCGTTTGCGACGAGGGTCCCGTGCAGCACGTCTGCCCGGATCGCGTCATCCGAGCCGTTCTCGGCGACCCCGGCCAACAGGCTCCGCGCCGCCCATTCCAGCGGTGCCAGTCCCGCCTGTCGACACCGGTCGGCGACGTCGCGCGCGCACGCTTCGGCGGCCGGCAAGTCGCCCGCCGCGGCGCGGGCCGCCGCGCCGATCAGCGCGGTTTTGAGCCGATGTCGCTCCGACGGGGCCTCGGCCGCGAGCGCCGCGGCGGCGTCCGCGTGCGCGAGCGCCGCCGGGTCGGCGGTGTACAGCGCAAGTTCGGCGCGGACCCAGCCGGCGCGCAGCGCCGGACGCCCCTCGGTGATCCACGCTGCCGCCGGGTCGGTCGGCCGACCGACGGATGCCGCCGCCGGCGCGTCGAGGATCTCCTCGGCGCACTCGAGGAACCGGCGCGTGCCGGTGAGGTCGCCGATGCCGAGACCGTCGGCGGCGAGACCGATCAGGGCGTCGACGCGGGCCGCGCGCGTCCACCGGTCGTCCGCCCCGCCGGCCGGCGACACCCTCGCCAGTGCCGCGCCGTCATCGATGCGCGCCGTGCGGTGCCGCCCCGCCTGTCGGGTCAGTGAGCCGCGAGTGGCCAACGCCAACGCGATGACGGCCGGGTCGGCACCGCCGGCGCCCAGTCGCGTGACCGCGGTTCGGGCCGCTGCGGCGCGGCCCGAGCCGCCGAGCGCCACGATGCGAGCCCACGCGTCGGCGCCGGCGGGCGCCCCCGTCGGTGCGGGCGTGCCGAACGCTTCCTGCCATTCGGTCGACATTCTCGACACACCTTTCCGACACACCGTGAAACGCGTGTGCGCAGATTGCATTTGGGCTAACACATGGTGATCGCTGTAAGACATGATTGCCGCGCACTCCATCGCACGGCAATATGCCCGTAACCTTCGTCGGATCGGAATACATCATCCCATCGCCGCCGGTGACCGGATTCGCCACCCCGCATCCGCAGCCCCGTCCACTATTTGCGCAGGTCACGGACGCATATCTGAGGTGAACTCCGGCCACCGCCTCGATGCGACGTGGTCCACATCACGACACCCGCAGTTCACCGAACCCCGCTTCGATTGCGCGCAGTCCACCGAATTCACGGGTTTGACTCGCTTTTCAGCGCCCGCATACCGTGAGCCTCGTCAGCGAAAGCGTCAAGTATTCAGGAGCGAAGATTGACGACCACAATCGATAAACTGCCCGGCCCGAACTCCGATTTCTGGAATTGGCAGATGAACGGCAACTGCCGCGGTCTGGAGTCGTCGATCTTCTTCCATCCCGAGGGGGAGCGCGGCGCGGCCCGCATGCGGCGCGAGCGCCGCGCCAAGCAGGTGTGCGCGGCGTGCCCCGTTCTGGAGCAGTGCCGCAGTCACGCACTGCGCGTCGACGAACCGTACGGCATCTGGGGCGGCCTCACCGAGTCGGAGCGCAATCTGCTGCGTCGCCGCACCCCCCATCGCATCGCCGGCTGACAGCCGTCGCGGCCCGCACCTCACCGGCTGCGGGCCGAAGGCGCGGCAGGCCCCGAACGAGACGCAGCCCCGGTCATGATGACCGGGGCTGCGTCGTCAGTCGTCGTGTCGGCTGTATCAGCCGATCACCGCGAGGATGTCGCGCGCCGACAGGATGAGGTACTCCTCACCGGCGTACTTGATCTCGGTGCCACCGTACTTGCTGTAGATGACGGTGTCGCCTTCCTTGACCTCCACCGGAATCCGGTTGCCCTGGTCGGTGACGCGGCCGTCGCCCACGGCGATGACCTTGCCCTCCTGCGGCTTCTCCTTCGCGGAGTCCGGGATGACCAGGCCGGAGGCAGTGGTGGTCTCAGCCTCGACGGTCTGAACGAGGATCTTGTCCTCAAGCGGCTTGATGTTCACACTCGCCACGATGTCAGTCCTTTTCCTTCATGATCACTGATTGAAAGTTCGCGGCACCGGTCGCATGCCACGTCGTCGCGGGTGCCGCGGCAGTGCATCGGAGCCAACTAGCACTCTACCCATCCGAGTGCCAGCACTCAAGGGGAGGGTGTGCGAAATGCGCCGGTTCGCTCAGAGCTTGCTGATCTGAACGCTCATCCCCGGATCGGTCGCCACCGTCAACGGCGACGGCGGCGCTCCGCCGGCGATCACGTGGGCGCCGAGCGCCGCCACCATGACACCGTTGTCGGTGCACAGCCGCGGTTTCGGGACCCGCAAGTCGATGCCCGCCGCCTCCGCCCGCTCCTGCGCCAGCGACCGGATCCGCGAATTCGCCGTCGCACCGCCGCCCAACACCAGCGTCTCCACGCCACGATCGCGGCAGGCCCGCATCGCCTTGGCCGTCAGCACGTCGGCGACCGCCTCCTGGAACGATGCGGCCACGTCCGGGATCGACACCGACCCGCCGCTGCGCACACGTCCCTCCACATAGCGGGCGACCGCCGTCTTGAGCCCGCTGAACGAGAAGTCGTACGGGGCGTCCCGCGGACCGGTCATGCCGCGCGGGAAGTCGATGGCCTCCGGATCGCCTTCGCCGGCCGCGGCGTCGAGCGCCGGACCGCCCGGATATCCCAGACCGAGCAGCCGCGCCACCTTGTCGAAGGCCTCCCCCGCGGCGTCGTCGACGGTGGTCCCCAACTCCACGATCGGCCGCGACAGATCCTCGACCCCCAACAGATGCGTGTGTCCGCCGGACACCAGCAAGGCCACCGACGCCGGCATCGGCCCGTGCTCCAGCGTGTCGACCGCCACGTGACCGCCGAGGTGATTCACGGCGTACAGCGGGACGTCCCAGGCCAGCGCATAGGCCTTGGCCGCGGCGACCCCCACGAGCAGCGCTCCGGCCAGCCCCGGGCCGATCGTCACCGCGATCGCATCCGGTCGGTCGATCCCCGCGGCCTCGCGTGCCCGCTGCATCGTGGGCACCATCGCCTGCAGGTGGGCGCGGGAGGCCACCTCGGGCACCACACCGCCGTAGCGGGCATGCTCGTCGACGCTCGAGGCCACCTCGTCGGCAAGCAGTTCGGCCCCCCGACCGTCCCACGACACGACGCCGACACCGGTCTCGTCGCACGAGCTCTCGATGCCCATCACGATCATCAGTCCCCACGCCCTTCCGACGTCCCGGATCGCGCGTCGCGCACCATCGTGTACGCATCGGCTCCGGACGGTTGATAGTAGTTGCGGCGCAGACCGGCGACGGTGAATCCCACGCTCTTGTACAACGCGATCGCGACGGCGTTCCCCGTCCGCACCTCCAGGAACACCGGGGCGCCCGCGGCGTCGGCGACCTCGAGGAGCGCGTCGACGAGGAGCCGCCCGTAGCCTGCCCCGCGGTGCTCGGACGCCACGGCGACCGTGTGCACCTCGCACTCCTGGTCCCCGGGCGGACCGAGCACGCTGATCCCCGCGTATCCGGCGATCGGGGCGCCCGCGGCCGGACGCACCGCCACGTAGGTGGTGTGGGGTGCGCTCAGCTCGGAGACGAAGGCGTCCATCGACCACGGTGACTCGTCGGCGAACAGTGCGCGTTCCACCTCGACGCAGCGCGGCAGGTCGGCCCGCGTCAGGGCGTCGACCACGGGGTCGGTCACGGGGCCGGTCACGGGGCCGGCCTCTCGGGCGGCGGCGGGAGCAGCGCCTTGCGCTTCTGGTCCTTGAGTTCGACGGCGTCGGGACGCCGCAGGTACAGCGGCGTCAACGGGGCCGCGTCCGCGCGGGCGACGATCCGGTCGCCGGCGCACCGCACGAGCGACGCCGACGTCGGCGCCACCAGGTCGACGCCCCGGGCGCCGAACCGCTCGGCGAACCGCGATTCGCCGATCACGGTCTCCGGCGGACGCTCGGCGAGTCGGCCGACCAGCGAGTCGGGAGCGCTCACCTCCGGCCCGATGATCTGCTCGACCCCCTCGTAGAGGGCCCAGTAGACCTCACGGCGGCGGGCGTCGGTGAGCACGAGTCGACGGATTCCGGTCCCCGCCCGCTCGGCTGTCTCGGCAGCGGCCGTGTCGGCAGCGTCATTGATCGCATCGAGAGTCCCGACGCCGTACGCCGGCAAGCCCAGGGCATCGGCGTACGCGGCGCCGGTCGCCATCCCCACCCGCAGTCCGGTGAACGGTCCGGGACCGCAGCCCACCACCACGGCGCGCAGATCGGTGGGGGCGGTCCCCGACTCGTCGAGCACCTCGCGCATCAGCGTGGTCAGGACCTCGGCGTGCCTGCGCTGATCGGTCACGACCCGCTCCGCGAGCGTGTCGATCGCCGTGACATCGGCGCCCGCGAACTCCACGACCCCGGTCACCACCGCCGAGGTCGCCGTGTCGATCGCCAGAACGCGCCCGCTCCGGTCGCTCATCTGCTCACCCACTCCCACGTCGCACGCCTCGTCTCGGTCTCGTCGTCGCGGCGCAGTCGGACCAGCAGATACTCGTCGACGAGCCGTTCCACGACGCCTTCGCCCCATTCGACCACCACCACGCTGTCGTCGAGATCGGTGTCGAGGTCGAGCGCGTCGAGGTCGTCCAGACCGCCGAGCCGGTAGGCGTCCACGTGGACCAGACCCGGCCGTCCGTCGCCGCCCGGCGCATGCTGGCGCGCGATGATGAACGTCGGTGACGACACCCGGCCCGCGACGCCGAGACCGTCGGCGATACCGCGGGTGAGCGCCGTCTTGCCCGCGCCGAGCGGACCGTCGAGGATCACCAGGTCGCCGGGCCCCAGACAGTCGGCGAGATGCCGGCCGAGGGCCTCGGTGTCGGCCACCTCGGGCAGGACGCGGGACCCGGCCTCGCCGCGTGTGCGGTGCACGTCAGGCATCGTCGGCCCGCCTCCACGGCATCACCGGGCGACCGAGGGCCAGTCGCGAACGCGCCACCACATCGTCGATCGCATTGTTCACCAGGTCGGGGGCCTCCATCTGCAACATGTGTCCGCAGTCCTCGCCGATCACCAGACGCGAATCGTCACCCAGCTGGGCGTACATGTTCAGCGAGTTCGGCAGCGGCGTCAACCGGTCCTGCGTCCCGCAGCAGACGACGGTGGGGACCTGCGCGATCGACGGGAGCGCCGTCGCCTCGTCATGGCTCTCCAGCACATGCAGGAAGTTCACCATCGTGTCGATCCGGGTGTTCTGGATCATCGACTCCACCGCCCGTCCGAGGACCGGACTGTAATGGCCGTGTCCGAAGCTCGCCGCGATCAGCACCGGCTGCACCGCGCGACGCGTCACACCGCGGCCGGCCTGCACCGCCCGCGGGATGTAGCGCACCGAGACGCGGAGGGCGTCGACGATCGGATTGTTGAGCCCCTCCCCCAGACCGGCCTCGGTGATGCCGCGGGCCGCCGTCGAGATCAACGCGACCCCGGCGATGCGGCCGCGGTGCGCGAACAGGTCCGGATGTCGTCGGGCCAGCGACATGATCGACATCCCGCCCATCGAGTGCCCCACCAGCACGACCGGCCCCGTGGGGGCCATCGCGCGGATCACCGCCGCCAGATCGTCGCCCAACTGGGCCATCGTCGACGTCTGGGCCGACGCACGACCACTGGCGCCGTGACCGCGCTGATCGTAGAACACCATCTTGATCGCCCGGTCGGACCAGCGGCGGGCCAACCCGAAACGCTGGAAGTGCCAGGACGCCATCCGCAAGGTGAAGCCGTGGACGAAGACGACGGTCAGCTCCGGGGTCGCCGAACGCCCCCACGGGCGGGCCGGATCGCCCGAGCCGCCGGTCACCACCGAGCGCACGGCCAGGGCGACGCCGTCGTCGGCGGTCACAGTGGCCGATTCGTCCCGATAGATCGCCGTGAAGTCGACGCCCTCGTTGGGGTCGACGCGCTGGTCGGTGCGCCGACGCCGACGGAACGCACCGCCTGCCGCCTCGGCGCCCAGGGCTCCGGCCTGTGAGAGTCCCGACCGCCACGCCGCCCGACGACGCCGGTCCGGGTTCATCCCGTCCCCCGGGCTCATCCCAGGGCCTCCGGGTCGTTGACATAGCGGCGGACGGCCCGGGAGCCGACGCGCGAGATGATCTCGTAGTCGATGGTCCCGACGGTGTCGGCCCAGTCGGTGGCCGTCGGCACTCGGTCGCCGGTCCCGGCGGACTCCGGACCGAACAGCACCACCCGGTCGTCCTCGGCGACGCCGCCGCCGTCCGGCCCGAGGTCGATCACGAACTGATCCATGCACACTCGTCCGACGCTGGGGAACAGTCGCCCGTTCACGTGCACCGAGAAGCGTCCCGACAGTTGCCGCGGGACACCGTCCGCGTAGCCGGCGGGGACCACGCCGAGGACGGTGTCGCGCGCAGCCGACCAGGTGTGGTTGTACGACACGCCTTGACCGGCCGAGACCCGTTTGACCAGTGCGATCCGCGCTTCGAGAGTCATCGCGCGCCGCAACCCGAAATCGCCCATCGACGGGATCGGCGAGTATCCGTACACCGCGAGCCCGGGTCGGACGGCGTCGCGCGCCAGATCCGGTCGGGCCAGCGCGGCGGGCGAATTCGCCATGTGCACGATCCGCGGCGGCGCCCCGTGCCGCCGCAGGTCGGCGACGGCCTCGTCGAGCCGCTGCGCCTGCCGGTCGTTCATCGGATGGTCGGGTTCGTCGCCGAACGCCAGATGGCACATCACGCCGTGCAGGGTGAACGCCCCCTCGGCGACGCCCGCCGCGACGGTCGCGACGGCGGCCTCCCAGTCGTCCGGGCCCACCCCGCTGCGTCCGAGCCCGGTGTCGACCTTCACCGTCACGGTCGCGGGGCGCCCCAGCGAACGGGCGGCGGCGAGCACCAGGTCGAGGTGGTGGGGACTGGAGACGGCGATGTCGATGTCGTCGGCGATCGCCGCCGCGAAGTCGGACGCCCCCGTGTGCAGCCACGCCGTGATGTGGGAGTCGATGCCGGCCGCACGCAGCGCGCGGGCCTCGCCGATCGTCGCCGTACCGATCGCCGACGCCCCCGCGGCCAGGGCCGCGCGGGCCACCGGGACGGCGCCGTGGCTGTAGCCGTCGGCCTTCACCACCGCGATGACGTCGGCGCCCGATCGTTCGCGGAGCACGCCCACGTTGTGGGCGACGGCGCCGAGATCGACGGTGGCGTAGAGGTTTGCATGCGAGTCCATCGGATCTATTCTCGCAAACCCGCGAAGGTCCGGAGCACCGGCGCGATCCCGTCGCGCAATGCGCTCGCCCCGATCGGCGCCCCACCGCTCGCCGCGACGGCCGCCGCGGCGTGGACGCGGGCGGCCGCGACCCCGGCTCGGCGGGCCGGCAGCCCTGCCGCCAGCAGCGCGCCCGCGATCCCGGTGAGCACGTCGCCGGCCCCCGCAGTGGCGGCCCACGATGCGCCCGCATCGTTCCCGCTGACCTCGCCGCCGGGGTCGGCGACCAGCGTCACCCGCCCCTTGAGCAGGACCGTCGCCCCGAGGCGCGCGGCGAGCGAGCGCACGGCGTCGACCCGGTCGTCGTCGGGTGCCGCACCGGCCAGGCGGGCGAACTCGCCGGCATGCGGCGTCAGGAGGGTCGGCGCCGTCCGGCCGGTCAGCAGGCCCGGGGTCCGGGCCAGGACGGTGAGGGCGTCGGCGTCGAGGAGGACCGGGACGTCGGAGGCCAGGACCGCGGCGACGGTCTCGGCGGCCTCCGGTCCGGTCCCGATTCCCGGGCCCACCGCCCACGCCTGCACCCGTCCCGCGTCGGCGAGCCGCTCCGTGGCGACCACTTCGGGGCAGACGGCCAGCACCTCGGCCGCCGCCGTCCCCACATAACGGGTCATTCCGGAGGTCGCCGCCACGCACGCCGAGGTCGCCAGCACCGCCGCCCCCGGATACGTCGCGGAGCCGGCGACCACACCGGTCACGCCCTGGCTGTACTTGTCGTCCCGTGGCCCCGGCACCGGCCACCAGTCGGCGACCTCCGCGTCGTCCGGCGCGGTGACCGCCGGGGCTCCGGGACTGATCCCGATGTCGGCGACCACCGTGCGACCGCACGCCGGGGCGGCCGTGAGGTGCGCGATGCGACGCGCCCCGAAGGTCACCGACACATCCGCGGTCACCGACGGTCGATGCACCACACCCGTGTCGGGGTCGATGCCCGACGGCAGGTCGACGGCGATCACGGCGGCCCCGGTGGCGGCGACGGCGTCGAAGACGTCGGCGGCGGGCGGGCGCAGCGGTCCGCGGCCGCCGAGCCCGACGACCGCGTCGACGGCCACGTCGAGGTCTGCGGGCACCCGCTCGACGATCCGGCCGCCCGCGCGCCGGAACGCGGCGAGCCCGCCGGTGTGGGTCCTCTCCGGCGACAGCAGCAGCGCGTCGACCGCCACCCCGCGCCGGCGGAGCACCGCGCCCGCATACAGGGCGTCGCCGCCGTTGTTTCCGGCGCCGACCACCAGCAGCACCCGCCGACCGTACGTCCCGCCGCACCGCGTTCGCAGTTCGCCGAGCACGGTGATCGCGACGGCTCGCGCGGCCCGCGACATCAGGACGCCGCCGGTCAACAGCTCCCCGGTCGCCTCCTCGGCGGCCCGGATCTGCGCGGCGGTGTGGAACCCGATCACGGACGTACTGCTCCCGCCGTCACTCGACGGTGACGGATTTGGCGAGGTTGCGGGGCTTGTCGACGTCGTATCCGCGGGTCTGCGCGACCGTCGCCGCGAACACCTGCAGGGGCACCGTCGACACCAGCGGCTGCAGGAGCGTCGGCGTGTGCGGAATCGGGATCAGATGGTCGGCCACCTGGGCGGCCGCCGCGTCGGTCGGCTCGGCGAGCACGATCGTCCGAGCGCCGCGCGCCTGGATCTCCCGGATGTTGCTGATCATCTTGGAGTGCAGCAGTGCGCGGCCGTCGGGCGACGGCATCACGACGATCACCGGCAGGCCGTCCTCGATGAGCGCGATGGGACCGTGCTTGAGCTCGCCGGCCGCGAAACCCTCCGCATGGATGTAGGCGAGCTCCTTGAGCTTCAGCGCACCCTCGAGCGCCACGGGGTAACCGACGTGCCGCCCCAGGAACAGGACGGTGTCGGAGTCGGCGAGGGAGCGGGCCAGGTCGCGCACCGGTTCCATCTGCTCCAGAACGGTCTCCACGGCCGCCGGGATCTGTTCGAGCGCCTCGAACTCGCGGGTCACCTCGTCGGCGTACTTGGTGCCGACCGCCTGCGCGAGGGCCAACCCGACCATGTACGCGGCCGCGATCTGCGCCAGGAAGCACTTGGTGGACGCGACGCCGATCTCGGGGCCCGCATGGGTGTAGAGGACGGCGTCCGATTCGCGCGGGATCTGCGCGCCGTTGGTGTTGCAGATCGCCAGGACGCGGGCCTTCTGGTCTTTGGCGTGACGCACCGCCTCGAGGGTGTCGGCCGTCTCGCCCGACTGGCTGATCGCCACGACGAGCGTGGACCGGTCGAGCACCGGGTCCCGGTACCGGAACTCGCTGGCCAACTCCACTTCCACGGGCAGTCGCGTCCAGTGCTCGATGGCGTACTTCGCGATCATCCCCGCGTGGTACGCCGTCCCGCACGCCACCACGAACACCTTGTCGACGTCCCGCAGGTCCTGATCGGACAGCCGCTGCTCGTCGAGGACGATGCGGCCGTCCTGGAGGTGGCCGAGGAGGGTGTTCGCGAGCGATTCGGGCTGCTCGGCGATCTCCTTGAGCATGAAGTAGTCGTAGCCGCCCTTCTCGGCGGCCGCGAGGTCCCAGTCGATGTGGAAGGCCGTCCCGCCGGTGGGGTTCCCGTCGAAATCGGTGATCTCATGGCTGTCGGCGGTGATGACGACCACCTCGTCCTGGCCGAGTTCGATGGCGTTGCGGGTGTGCTCGATGAAGGCCGTGACGTCGGACGCCACGAACATCTCGCCGTCGCCGACACCGACCACCAGCGGCGTCGACCGGCGGGCGGCCACGATGGTGCCCGGATGGTCGGCGTGGGTGAACACCAGGGTGAAGGCGCCCTCGAGGCGGCGCAGGGCGGCGTACGCGGAGCCCACGAAGTCGCCGGCGTGATCACCGGCCGCGTACTCGCGTTCCAGCAGGTGCACCGCGGTCTCGGTGTCGGTGTCGGAGGCGAACTCCACGCCCGCGTCCTCCAACTCGGTGCGCAGCGGTGCGTAGTTCTCGATGATGCCGTTGTGGACCACCGCGATCCGACGGTCGGCGCTCACCTGGGGGTGCGCGTTCCGGTCGGTCGGCTGGCCGTGGGTCGCCCACCGGGTGTGTCCCATCCCGGTGGTGCCGCTCAGTGCGTCGCGGCCGACTTCGGCGAGCTGCTTGTCGAGGTTCTCCAGCCGTCCGGCCTTCTTCTCGACCGCGAGCCCGCCGGCACCGTCCAGGATCGCGACGCCCGCGGAGTCGTAGCCTCGGTACTCCATCCGGCGGAGGGCCTCGACGACGATGTCGAGCGCGTCGCGCTTGCCCACGTATCCCACGATTCCACACATGGGAACCAAGAATACCGTCCAGTCGGCGGCCGCCGGTTCACGAAGGCGTGACGGTCTCCTGCTTGGGTGAGGGCTCCTTGGAGCCCAGCAGCTGCGACATCGCGTCGAGCCGCGGTCGCTGTGCGGTCGGGACGTCGACGGCGACGGCGTCGCCGGCCGTCACGTCCAGATCGGAGAACGCCGCATACCGTTCGTCGCCGGCGAGACGGTGCAGGAAGAAACCGGTGAGCTGGGCGCGCACGGCGCGGTGGGTGGCCTTGTCGGCACCGTTGATCCCGACGAGCGATCGCAGGGACGGCCGCTCCACGAGGTCGGCCGCCGTGCTCGCGACGAGTGTGCGCAACACCACACTCTCGGCGTCGGGGTCGGCACCGGCGGCGAGGTTCTCGGCGAGGTCGAGGGCGTTGCCGGTCAACGAGGCCAGGTGGGCGGCGCCGCTGAGCACCAGGGAGGGCGCGGTGACCGTGGTCGCCGCCGGGTACAGGTCGGCGGTGGTCGGCGCGGGGAACAGCGCGGCGAGCGCCCGGACCGTCACCGGCGGCCGGCCGAGGAGGATCTCGGTCGAGGCGGCGCGGACGGCGGCCGCCGCCCCGAAAGCGTGTCCGGCCACGCCGATCCGGTCGGGATCGACGGTCACGGATCCGTCGCCGAGTCGGACGCCGCCGAGGACCGTGCACGCGGCCCTGAGATCGGTGCCCAGGTCGATGTCGGACGGGAACGGTCCGCGGCTGCCGTCGGGCGCCGCCACGACGATCCCCCACGAGGCGAGGTGCCACAGCAGGTCGCGGTAGCGGGCGCTGCCGAGCATCCAGCCGTGACCGAAGGCGACGGCGGGGAGGTCGCGGCCGGTTCGCGGCGCGTAGACGGGACCGGACATGCCGACGATGCCGAGGTCCCCGCGGTCGACCTTGTACGGACCGCGGCGCGCGAGCTCCTTGCACAGCTTCTCGGGCGCCGGAGCGTCGGTGCCGCCGGACTTCTTCTTTCCCGATGTCTTGTTCCCGATCACGCCTTCACCCTATGACACGGGGGTCGCCCGGCGTCTCGGGTCCTGTGCGGTGCGCGTCGCCGTCGGGGCGGCGGGCGGCCCAGGCGGGGCCGAGCAGAGCGGCCTCACCCGCGACGCCCGGTCGGCGTCGCGGCGGACGGCCGAAACGCCGACCGGCCGTTTCCGGCGGTTCCCGCAGCTCCCGCAGGCGTGTGGTGAATCTGTGTTCGGCGGCGTCGAATTCACGCTCGGCGCGGTCGTGGACGGCGTCGATCCACCCGATGTTCACGGTCCTGTCCTCCTGTCGCCGGTCCTCTCGCCGCCGGTCCTCGCGTCGCCGGTCCTCGCGTCGCCGATCATCGTCGGTCGGTCACTGCAGTCCGGCGAGGACGAGTTCCCCGTCGGACTCCCCCGACCTGCGCCAGGCGTCGGCGACGCCGCCGAGTGCATCGGCGATCGCGTCGCTCGCGGTGCGGCCCGCGGCGGCCGCGTACTCGAGGCGGGCCTGGACGTCGGCTCGCACGACGTGCACGTCGACCGCTCCCGCAGCGAGCGCGGCGGGCAGGGCGTCCAGGTCGACGCCGCCCACCCGCGGCCGGCTCACGGTCTCGACGACGCCGCGGTGCCGGTCGAGGACGTCGACGAGGACGCGGGCGGCCGCGACCGTCACTGCGGCACCGGATGCGACGGCGGCGATGAGATCGTCGGCTCGGCGATCGACCCCGTCGAGGACGTCGCGGGCGGACCGACCGGAGCGGCCCGACCAGTCGTCGCACGAGACGGCGGCGTCCTCGCACGAGGTCAGGTCGCCGGCGGCCCGACTCAGCCGGTCGGCGTCGGTGGTGAACAATGCGAGGTCGAATGCGTCGACGCCGGCGTGCGGAGCGCGGACGGCGGTGTCCGTCGTCGTCGTGAGGCCGAGGTCTCGGCACGCGGCCACGAGCGCCACGAACGGGTCGGCGCAGGACCCGCTCGGCACATCGCTCCTCACGGGACGCCCCGCAGGTGCGACACCGCGTCGCCGTCGGCGGCGGCGAATGCGGTGGACGCGCGCCCCAGGTCGGCGACCAGGGCGTCGACCCGGACGCCGCACGCGGTCAGTCGGTAGGCCAGCTCGCCCAGTGCGGTTCCGGTCCGGACGGCCGCGCTCGCGGCGGGTCCGTCGTGCACCCAGCGGTCGGCGTCGACGTCGGCCAACAGCCGCGCGCTGCGGCCCAGGGCGGCGGCGAGATCACCGCGGCGGCGGGTGAGCGTCGCGACCGCGTCGAGGTCGATGCTGATCGACGCCGGCTCCGGTTCCGTGGAGTACACCGTCATAACCATTGGACGCACGCGGCCCGCATCCGGTTCCCCGACACGCCGGATCCGGTTCGGCGTTCCCGGTTCGGTCGGGGTCAGACGTCGGCGACGACGGCGGCGACGCGTTCGGCGATACCGCGCGCCGATTCGGGCGTCGGGGCCTCCACCATCACGCGCACCAGCTGCTCGGTGCCCGACGGACGCAGCAGGATGCGGCCGGTGCCGTCGAGTTCGCTCTCCGCTTCGGCGACCGCGGCGAGCACGGATCCCGCGGACGCCACCGCGTGCTTGTCGGTGACGGGCACGTTGATGAGTTCTTGTGGGAGCACCGTCATCACCGCGGCCAGATCGGCGAGCCGGCGTCCGGTCTGCGCCATCCGCGCGGCGAGCATGAGGCCGGTCAGCACCCCGTCGCCCGTGGTTCCCGAGGCCGGGACCACGATGTGACCGGACTGTTCGCCGCCGAGGGCGTAGCCGCCGGAACGGAGCTCTTCGAGGACGTAGCGGTCGCCGACGCCGGTCACCCGGACGTCGATGCCCGCGGCCTTCATCGCCAGGTGCAGACCGAGGTTGCTCATGACGGTCGCGACGAGGACGTCGTCGGTGAGGTCGCCCGCCTCGTGCATGGCCAGGGCGAGGATCGCCATGATCATGTCACCGTCGACGATCGCGCCGGTGGAGTCGACCGCCAGGCAGCGGTCGGCGTCCCCGTCGTGGGCGAGACCCAGGTCGGCTCCGTGTTCGAGGACGGCGGCCTGAAGTTTCCCGAGGTGGGTCGATCCGCAGCCGTCGTTGATGTTGAGACCGTCGGGTTCGGCGAAGATCGGGATCACGCGGGCGCCCGCCGCCTCGTAGGCGTGCGGTCCCACGGTCGACGCCGCGCCGTTGGCGCAGTCGACGACGAGCGTCACCCCGTCGAGGGACGTCGGGACCGCGGCGGCGAGGTGTGCCAGGTAGCGGCTCTCGGCGTCGGTGGCGTCGACGATCCGGCCGACGGCCGCGCCGACGGGCCGCTCCTGCGGGTCGGCCATCGCGGCCTCGATCGCGTCTTCCACGTGATCGGGCAGTTTGTGTCCGCCGCGGGCGAAGAACTTGATGCCGTTGTCGGGCATGGGGTTGTGCGATGCGGAGATCATCACACCGAAGTCGGCGGCGTAGTCGGCGGTCAGGAATGCGACCGCGGGCGTCGGGACCACGCCGACGCGCACCGCGTCCGCGCCGGCCGCGGCGAGTCCGGCGCACAGGGCGGCCTCGAGGAGTTCCCCCGAGGCCCGGGGGTCACGACCCACCACCACGCGGGGTCGGGTCGGATGCGCATCTGCACCGAGAACGCGAACGGCGGCCGAAGCCAGGGCCAACGCCAGCTCTGCGGTGAGCTGGTCGTTGGCCCGGCCTCGGACGCCGTCGGTGCCGAAAAGGCGAGCCACAGTCGTCGAAGCGATCAGCGCTTGCTGTACTGCGAAGCCTTGCGGGCCTTCTTCAGGCCGTACTTCTTGCGCTCGACGGCACGCGCGTCACGCGTGAGGAATCCGGCCTTCTTGAGGGTCGGACGGTCCTCGGGGCTGACCTCGATGAGGCCGCGGGCGATGGCGAGACGCATCGCACCGGCCTGACCCGAGGGGCCGCCGCCGACGAGGCGGGCCTGGATGTCGAAGGCGTCGGTGCGCTCGACGGCCTCCAGCGGCGACTTGACGAGCTGCTGGTGCACCTTGTTCGGGAAGTACTCCTCGAGGGTGCGGCCGTTGAGAGAGAATTCGCCGGTGCCGGCCACGAGGCGGACACGGACCACGGCCTGCTTGCGGCGTCCGACGGACTGGACCGGACGGTCCAGGACCACGGGGCCGCGAGTGGCGGTCTCGGTGGGAGCGGCCTCGACCGACTCCGTGGTGTAGCTGCCGTCCTCGCTGAGGACCTCGTCGGCGACGACCTCGACGTCGTTCACGTTCTCGTTGCTCACTGGGCCACCTGCTTGATCTCGTAGGGAACCGGCTTCTGCGCGGTGTGCGGGTGATTCGGGCCGGCGTAGACCTTCAGCTTGCCCGCGATCGCGTTGCCCAGCTTGTTCTTCGGGAGCATGCCCTTGACGGCGCTCTCCACGACGCGCTCCGGCTTGGTGGCCAGGAGTTCGCCGATGGTCTGGGACTTCAGGCCGCCCGGGTGACCCGAGTGGCGGTAGAGGCGCTTGTCGTTCAGCTTGTTGCCGCTGACGGCGACCTTCTCGGCGTTGATGATGATGACGTAGTCGCCGCCGTCCATGTGCGGGGCGAAAGTCGGCTTGTTCTTGCCGCGGAGCAGGTTTGCGCTCGCAACGGCGAGGCGGCCGAGCACCACATCGGTGGCGTCGATGACGTACCACTCGCGGGTCACGTCACCGGCCTTCGGGGTGTAGGTAGGCACAGTAGTCCTCACTGGTTTCGTTGGCTGCTGGTCGGGCGCGCCTGCAGAGGGCCCTCCCGGCGACCAGTGGGGACCCGGGAGCTCTGTGGATGCAGTGCACCGACGGACCAGATTACGCGGGCGCGGGGTCGCCGGTCAAAACGCGGGACGCGCGCATGGGCGGGGCACCCGTATCGTGGACGCATGGCACGCGAGTGGACGTTCGGCCCCGACGACGGGGCACTGACCCTGCACACCGATGTGACGGGGCGGGCGGCGCGAACTGGCCACCGGCTCACGATCGATGTGTCGCGGTGGTCGGCCGCGGTGGTTCTCGCCGACGACGTGCCGGAGTCGGTGGAGCTGTCTGCCGAGGTCGACTCGCTGCAGGTGCGTTCCGGGGAGGGCGGTCTCACCCCGATGACGGCGCCCGAACGGGCGGTGGCCCGGACCAATGCGCTCAAGTCGTTGAAAGCCGACCGGTTCCCGACGATCACCTACCGGTCCCGCGACATCACCGCCGTCGACGCCGGCTACCGGGTGACGGGTGATCTCACGATCTGCGGGACCACCCGGCCGCACACGGTAGATCTCGACGTCGACGGCGCCGCCGGAGTGCCCGTGGCCACCGGATCCCCCGTAGCCACCGGATCCACTGTGACCACCGGATCCACCGTGAGCACCGGTACCGTCGTGAGCCACCGCGACTTCGGGATCAAACCGTATTCGCTGATGATGGGCGCGTTGAAGGTGGCCGACGAGGTGCGCCTCGAGTTCCGCGCGACCGTGCCGGAATAGCCCGGAACCGCCGCCGACGCCGGCGGCCGGGACTGCGTGGTTCTACGCACCGGAACAGCGGCGAACCACCGATGCCGACCGCTCGGGTTCCTGGTGCGGTGGTCACATGACTCCTTTCGACATGAGACCCGCGAGCTGGCTGGTGGTGCTGGGCGTCCTCGTCCTGATCGTCACCGGGTTCTTCTACGACGCACTCTCCCCCTGGGCGTACCTCAATGCGGTGGCCGGGACAGGACTGGTCCTGTTTGCTCGTCGACGCCGCCTGCCCGGCTGGTGGGCGATCGCAGCGATGCCGCTGTGGCAGACGTTCGAGGTCTCGCTGTACTACCCGTGGGCCGACCCCGGCATCCCCATCTCGCTGTTTCTCAACCCCGTCATCGGCGGAGCCGCCCTCCTCGTCTTCGTCATCCACCACATCCGTGACATCTGATGAGCGACGGGCCACGAGACAGGCGTGCCACGAGACAGGCGGCTCTATCGCTGGGCGAACGGTCGCACCACGAGCCACGGAGTGAACTGGCCGATCGCGTCACTGTCGCACCGATGCTCGGCCATGTACCGATAGGCCACCTGCTCGGGTTCATCGACGATCGCTCGACGGGCCGCCGAATCGATCGTCGCGGGATCTGCGACGGCCAAGGTGAGGAAGTGTCGGTCGGCGAGCTCCATGAAAACGCAGTATCCGACGACGATCATCTCGGGTGCGGGTTCAGCGTGGTCTGGCGCAGCGTCCACCCTGACGATCAGGCCGCCCTGACCCTCGGGAGCAAGAGTGTTGTCGACGCCGGGCGTACCGAGCTTCCGCTTCGATTCTGCGAGAGTCTTTCCGATCAAGTCGGACAGGTAGAGCTGGTCCCATCCTGCGGTCCGACTGACGACATCCCTGCCGGGCTCCACGTGGGCACTGGTGTCGAACGAGATGATGCCATACGGTCTGCCGAACACCGTGATCGACATGAGGTAGACACAGACGAGCACGAGGACCGCACCACCGACGATGCGGGAGCGCCGGGACAGTCGGGGCAGCCTGCTTCTCATCGAGAATCCTCTCCGTCGTCGGTCCGATTTCGAGGGCCGCGACTTCACGACCGCACCCGCATCGATGCGACGGCGTCGCGGCACGGGCCCTCGATTCCCTCGTCGCCCGTTCCCCGTTGACAGCCCACACTCCCCTGCACCCCGGCGGCGACGATCACGTACCACGAGATCGCAGTCCCCGACGCCGGCGTCTCGCGATACCCGATCACCCGCCGCCCCGCGTAGTCGAGGTCGGCCGCGAAGTCCGCGACGGCGTCGTCGCCGCGCTGCGCGATCCGGTTCCGCAGGCTGGTCGCGACGGTCTCCGCGGTCGACCCGACACGCAGTCGCGACGAGACGACGATCAACCGCGCCCCGCCGTCGGGCGCGGCGAACACCGAGCGGCGGCCGGCCCCGTCGTCGGCGTCCGGGTCGATGTCGGTGCGCGGCCAGTCACCGGGCACCACCACCGACACGCGACCGACCGCAACCCTCTGACCGCCGGAAGCCGCACCGCGCGGCCAGTGCACGACCACCGCGCCGACGATCGCCACCACCGCCAGCACGACGGCGGCCGCGATCGGGCCGCGCACGCTGCGCCGGCCCGCCGACGGCGGAGCCGGCACCTGACCGGACAGGAGGTCCGCGGCGCTGATCGGGGCCACCAGGTCGCCGTGCCGTCGGATCCGCTCCCGATCGGCCGTCTGCGCGCGGACGCCGAACCGGTCGGTGAGCAGCGCGACCGCCGAGGCCACCTCAGCCGGATCCGGACCGTCGACGACCACCGCGTCCGCATCGGTGACGATCACACGCCACCCCTCATCACCGGCAACGGCACCGGGTGCGGTCACCCGCCCGTCGCCGAGCACCCACCGTCCGTCGACCCGACCGACAGCGTGCACACTCCAATGCCCACCGGTCTCGGGGACCAGCGCGGTCTCCACCACCGCGCACCGATCCGCCCCGGCATCGGCGTGCGCGGCCGCCACCGCGACCGCACGCGGTATCGCAGACGCCCGCAGCCCGACGCCGGCCAGCTCGGCCAGCAGGGCCGGCACCCGCACCCCGCCCCACACCGTCGGATGCAGCACCACGAGCGGACCGCGAATCCCCCGCGCCAATTCCGCCAGCACGGGACGGACCCGACTGCGCCGCGCCACATCGTCGATGTCCTCCACGAGCGGGCCCACATCGACGCTCCCCGCCCCACTGTCGACCACACCGAAGCCGAGGTCGAGAACCGGGCCCGTCCCCCGGCCGCCCGCGGTCACGACTCCTCCCCGATGAGAGCCACCTGCACCATGTCGGGCGCATGCGACCGGGAGACGAGTTCCCCGCGCCCCACGGGGAGACGCTGCATGCGATGACGGCCGACGATGTATCCCTCGTCCGGATCGCCGCTCATCAGCAGCACATCGCACGACAGGTCGCGCAGTGCCGCGATCATCGGATCGAACAGTGCGCGGCCCACCCCGCCGGAGCGGCGGGCGACGATCATCCGGAAGCCGATGTCGCGGCCGTGCCCCACCAGCTCCAGCAGCGGACCGAGCGGGTTCCCGGATGCCGTCGCGACCATGTCGTAGTCGTCGACGACCAGGTACACCGTCGGCCCCGACCACCACGACCGCGTCCGCAGCTCATCGGTCGACACGTCGTCACCGGGGAGCCGGCCCACGAAGAACTCCGCGAGCTGCGCCATCATCGGCGCCGCAGTGCGTTCCGAACTGGCGTATCCGGCCAGCATCGCCTCGGGCACCTCGCCGAGCAGTCCCCGCCGGTAGTCGACGAGAACGATCTTCGTGTCGTCGGGCGACCCGGCGGCGACGAGACCGTGCAGCACCGTTCGGAGCGTCTGCGTCTTCCCCGCCTCCACATCGGCGAACACGAGCAGGTGCGGCTGCGCATCGAAGTCGAGGACCCGGGGGCGCAGATCGGACTCCGCGGTTCCGATCGCCACGCTCCCCGGCGGGAGCGGGCCCGCGCCGACCGACAGCTGCGCGGCGTCGACGTGCTCGGTCAGGGTCCGCACCGGCGGCGCGGCCGCACCCCGGTGGCGCTGCGCCACCTCGGCGACCAGCGCCGCCGTGGCCGTCGACACGCCGTCCGCGGTCGCGGCGCCGTCGATCCGCGGCACCGCCACCAGCAGATGCCTCTCGTCGACGGTGATGCCGCGCCCCGGCGCCCCTTCGGGTACCGCGGCAGCGGCGCGACGCCCCATCTCCGAGTCGAGGGCGTCGCCCAACCGCAGTTCGATGCGGCCGGTGATCAGGTCCTTCATCGCCGGCCGGATCTCACCCCACCGCGATGCCGTCACGATCACGTGCACGCCGTACGCGAGCCCGCCGGCGACCAGCGCCCCGACCTTCTCCTCGAGCGCCTCGAACTCCGACCGGAGCACACCCACGCCGTCGATCACCAGGAAGACGTCGCCGTACTCGTCCCTGTCTGGATCCAGCCTGTCCGGATCCAGCCTGTCCGCATCCGCATCCGCATCCGCGTCCGCGTCGCCGTCGAACGCTGCGCGCATCGCCCGGTACTCGCGCATCGACTCGACGCCCGCCGCGGCGAACACCGTCTCGCGGCGGTCGCGCACCGCCGTCAGCTCGGCGACCGTCCGACGGATCGCGTCGGGCCGCGCCTTGGTCGCGACCGAACCGACATGCGGCAGCCCGCGAAGCGCGCCGAGCGTCCCGCCGCCGAAATCGAGGCAGTAGAACTGCACCTCGCGCGGAGTGTGCGTCAACGCCGCCGCGCAGATCAGGGTCCGCAGTGCCGTCGACTTCCCCGACTGCGGTCCGCCGACCACCGCGGCGTGCCCCGCGGCGCCCGACAGGTCGAGCCACGCGGTGTCGCGGCGCTGCTCGAACGGCCGATCCACCACCCCGTACGGAATCCGGAGGCCGCCGCCGTCGCGCGGCGACGCCGCGTCGCCGCCCAGGAGCGCATCGAGCGGTAACGCCGTTCCCAGCGGCGGCAACCACACCTGGTGCGGACGGGTCCCCGCCCCGGCGAGCGCGAGGACGATCGTCTCCATCACCGTCGCCGACGGCGCATCCCCCGATTCCGCGTCGGCCCGCAGACTCGGCGGTTCGGGGAGCGGGACGTCGCGGGCGGTGAACGGGATCGGCGCACACCCGCCGGATGCCGCCGCGCCGGCCGTGTCGTCCCTCACCGGACGGCGGTACTGCGCCGAGACGAACGACGTCGTGAACCGGACCGGCGGCGCCGAATCGCATTTGAGGTACGCGGCGCCCGGCGAACTCGGCAGGTGGTAGGCGTCGGGGACTCCGAGCACGGTCCGGGACTCGTTGGCCGAGAACGTCTTCAGCCCGATCCGGTAGGACAGGTGACTGTCGAGGCCGCGGAGCCGCCCCTCGTCGAGACGTTGCGAAGCCAACAGCAGATGGATGTGCAGCGACCGACCGAGCCGCCCGATCGCGACGAACAGGTCGGCGAACTCCGGCTTCTGAGCGAGAAGTTCGGAGAACTCGTCGACGACGATGAACAGGGCGGGCATGGGAGCCAGATCGGCCCCGGCGGCTCGCGCGTTCTCGTAATCGGTGACGTTCGCGAAATTCCCGGCCGCACGCAGCACCTCTTGGCGGCGGGTCAACTCCCCCGACAGCGCATCGGCCATCCGGTCGACCATCGCCAACTCCTGTTCGAGGTTGGTGATCACCGCGGCCGTGTGATGCAGCCGCTCCAACCCGAGGAACGTGGCGCCGCCCTTGAAGTCGACGAGGACGAGGTTCAACTCGTCGGGCGAGTGGGTCGCCACCAACGCCGTCACCAGCGTGCGCAGCAGTTCGCTCTTCCCGCTGCCCGTCGCGCCGATGCACAGTCCGTGCGGCCCCATCCCGCCGTGGGCGCTCTCCTTGAGGTCGAGGTCGACCGGTGCGCCGTCGGACGTGAACCCGATCGGGACGCGGAGTCGCGCTCGTCCGCCGCGGCCCGCCCACGCGTCGCCCGGTGTCAGCGTGCCGGGGTCGGCGATCCCCAGCAGCGCGGGCAGACCGGGATCGGACGCGGTCACCGGGGTGTCGAGGTCGAGGAGGGCGTCCATGCTCGCGGGCCGATACCGTGCCAGGCGCCGTGCCACCGCCTCGGCTTCGGCGTGCGCGAGCCCGTCGACCACCGCGAAGGCTTCGAGGCCGGACGGTGTGTGGGCGGCCAGCCACTCCCCCGAGACCACCAACTGCAGTCCCCGCGTCACGGCCAACGGGGTCGGTGCGGCGCCGAGGCTGAGGACCGTCACACCGTCGAGGCCCGCTCCGTCGACGAGGTCGCCGCCCCGGTCCGGGTCGAGTCCGTCGGCGGCGATCCGATCGGTGTCGACCACCAGCACCAGGTGCGTCGCCGCGAGCGACGGCGCCGTGCGGCTGAAGCCCGCACGGTCGGCGAGGTCCTCCGCCAGGTCGGCCTGCGCCGCGGCCGGCGTCGGGTAGATCATGCGCGCCGCCCCCAGCGCGTCGCGGCGCGACGGATGCCCGGTGTGCGGAAGCCACTTCGCCCAGTCCCAGCGCGGGGCGATCGGATCGTCGGTGACGATCGCGATCCGCAGCTGATCGGGACCGTGCAGCACCGCCAGCCCGCACACCATCGCGCGGACGAGGGCGATCGCCGGACCGGGGTCGCCGACGATGCTGACCGCGGGGAGACCTCGCAGGTCGAGAGCGGTCGGCAGGTCGTCGACCGCGGCGTGGGCCGCAGCGAACCGTCTCAGCGCCACCGCGGACACCGGCTCGAGATCGTCGGCCGGCGGCGTCTCGGGCGGAACGAGTGCGGTCACGAGTCGATGGGTGCCGATCCCCACCCGGATGCGCGCGAAATCGTCGTCGGACGGGCGGCGTTCCCACATCCTGCGGCCGCCGATCATCCCGATGAGCGTCGACGGTGCGGGATGATCCCAATCGGCGGCGGCGCGCTGCAGATCGGCGGCTGCACGCACCTTCGATCGGAGCTGCCCGAGATGCCGCAGGTAGTCCTTGCGCGTCTCGTTGAGTTCCGCCGCTCGCTCGGGCCCGCCGCGTCCGCCCGAGGCGAACATCCCGACCATCGACATCACCATCATCAGCGGGAACATCAGGAACAGCGGGTTGGCGAGCGCGCCCCGACCACCGGTGACGATCATCATCGCCACCATCCCGGCAACCGCCATAAAGGGACCATCCTTCTATGACACGGTTCCCCGGGCGAGCGTGGTCAGACAGCAACACCCGCCAGCCACCTGGCAGCGGGCCGATTCACACCATCCGGATGCAAGGCCGACGGCACAAAAACCACCTCGTCGACACCAGATTCCACCCTCAATCGAGGAGTTTTATCCGGACCGGATAAAATTATCAAGCCTTCTACCTGAACAGTTACCGTCACAGCCGGAGTGCTGCTCGACTTTCAGAACTTGTCATGATTACGTCCTTGATGGACTGTGAATCCACTGAGAAACCAGCAACCACAGAAGATCGGGGACACAACAGAATGAGACGACACCTCACCGTCGGGCTGGCCGTCGTACTGGCGGCCTTCACCGCTCTGGCGACACTCGTCGCTGCGCCCGCGGACGCCCGCACCCACAAGACCCGCGAAGGCGTGGACATCACGCTGACCGCATCGAAACTTCGTGCCAAGAAGATCCCGGCGCTGGACTCCTCCCCGCTATCCGGTGAGGCACTGCTGTCCTCGGACGTGCACGCCGCGCTGCGCGGCATCGGCGGCAAGTCTGTGCGTGCCACCGTCGAGGTCGGCTACAAGATCGGCTACCCAGTCTCGATCGCACCCAATGGCGTCAAGGTCACCGCGCACACCCCCGAGCTCAAGCTCACCGGCGGCGTGAACGCCAAGATCGCCCCAGAGGTCACCATCTCCGGATCCGGCGGCGGCGGCAAGATCGGCGAAGTCGGCGGCGAACTCGGTGCCGAAGCGACCGTCATCCCCGCTGCGGATCTGGAATTCGAGGTCGGCGCCGGCAAGATCACCACCGTCACCCTCGCTGAAATCGCCTTGACACAACCGGTTGCCGACATCGTCCTGTCCGGCATCGAGCTGAACGTGTCCAACGCTCTCGGGCCGATCAGCGTCCGCCCGTTCGCCAAGATCAGCGTGACCACTGCTACCGGTGTGTACGTGTACTACGACCACGGCCCCACCAGCCGCATCT
>NZ_AUHE01000017.1 GCF_000423025.1 Gordonia shandongensis DSM 45094 | reverse complement strand
GTCATCACCTCCCGCTCGTTGTGGTAGCCGTTACGCACCACCAGCCGGCGACCGTGCTCATCGACCTGATCGGTGAACTGATCGACATAGGCAGCGACCTCGGCCTGCAGGGCTGCGGCGAGCATCTGCCGGGCCCCGTCGCGCACGATCTCATCGAGGATCGACCGGTGATCGTCGTTGGACTGGTTGGAACCATCAGGGGCGTTGACTACCGTGAGCACGAGGCGTGCCTTTCCGCCAGCGCTGCAACGCTGACTTGATCAAGTGACTACCGGGATCATTCTGCGGGAAGGCACGCCCTCCCAGATCCACAGGTCTTGATCATTCCTCGATCGTCGCCCGCGTGAAGGCCAACGCCCGCTCGCAGATCTCCTCCGGGGTTGCAGCCGGTCTTCCATGATTGCGCACCATCGTATTTACGGCCGCATCCCCTGACTGCACGTAGGTGTCACAATCACGGTTGTTGGTAGTGCGATGAACGCCTACGGTGCGGCCCGCCATGCGGACGTCGGGAAGCCAAATGTCATGACTTGTTGACTTCAGCCGCTTGTCCTCGTTGAGGCTCGGCGAATTTCCAACAAATTGCATCAACGTCCACCGAATAGCTGCATCGTTCGCCTGGAATTGCCACCGGCAACCGCGAAGTGTCTGACCGTCAGTCCCCGCAGCATCCTCGGCACTCACCGGATCGACCCCGAGCGATTGAAGTGTTCCCGAATCTAACGCAGTGCACGGCTCGTACTCCGTACCGCTGTTCGCACGACTCCAACGACGATGAAACTTCGTTTCGAAGGGTAACTTCCGGCCAGCCGCATCCGTCTGCCTAGGCTTAGGCAGACTTCGCGACGAACCCTGGCTAACGACGGCGCTATTCCCCGCCCTCGGAATCGATCCCTCTGAGTTGCATCCCTGCAGCAACGGACCTGCCATGGCCAGAATCAGTAAGCAACTACTGACTCGCCGAGGCATCACTTACCGTCCATCTGGAATAGACCCGTCTGGCCGTCCGAGGTCTCGAGAATTCGGCCTCCGAGTGTGGTCAGTTCGCTGATGTTGCTGGCGGCACTTGCAGCGTCCTGCAGCATCCCAACCCCAGCGCTCAAGAGTGATTGCAACAACGTGAACATCCGTTCCCCCTCCACGCAGCCGCAACCAAAATAGTTTCGACTCACAAGACTCGCGAGCCGATCCCCCAAAGCGTCGAGCGAAGTCGCCGATTCCCTCGCGACGCTGGCGCGACGGGCCCAAAGGTCTGGGTCGAAGATCAGGTCTGCCACTCGTGCCTCCGTCGTTCCGCCGTCGACTTGGAAGTTCCGTGGCGAAGACCGCACCCCCCAGCGCGGTCTTCGCCACGGCCCCCTTCGCCGACGTGGTCTTGGCGTCTCCGGGATCCAGGCGCTGATCCAGACGCTTATGAATTAGACGCTGCCGAGCCGAGAACGGTTCCGTGTCAGATTCCCGAGCGGCCGAACGTCACGCCGACACACGCGCACCGTCATACTGTCGGCGCCCCGACGTGACGGCGACCACTACACTCGTGGCCATGGCATACGACCTCGAACCATTCGACGAGTCCTACTTCGACATCGCCCCGATGAGCTACACCATCGACGTCAACATCCCGGTGTCCCCCGAAACGGCGTGGGCGGAGTTCACGCGACAGAACACCCTCGACTGGTGCCGCGCCCTGAACTCTGTGGAGTACACCTCGACGCCGCCTCACCACGTCGGCACCACACGGTCGGTCGCACTCGCGCCCGGATTCATCAAGATGGACGAGCTGTTCTTCGTGTGGAGTGAGGACTCCGCGACCTCCACCTACAAGCACGCATTCCACGGCGTCCGCGCCAGCGTTCCCGGTCTCAAGAAGTTCGGCGAGTACACCGAGGTCTCACCCGCCGCCAACGGGTCACGTCTCATCTGGAAATTCGCGATGGAACTGGGCGGCGTCGGACTGCCGCCATTCCTGTCCGGGCCGATCGCGAACGGCGCATTCGGCACCGTGAAGACCGACACGATCAAGCACTTCGCGACCTTCGCCGGCTGACCTGCCTTCGCCGGCTGCCCCCGCCCCCACGAAACGCCCGAGAGGCCCGCTGCGGAACCGTCGGGCCGGCCGGAGCGTCCAATCGGCATGGACGATGAGCGCGCGAGCGACCTGCGCGTCGCCGAACACCTGGCCGACCACGACGGCGTGATCACCACCGCCCAGGCCCTCACGCTCGGGATGACGCGCGGCCAGATCCGCGCTCGCCGCCGCAGCGGCCTGTGGACACCACACGCGCGGTCGACCCACCTGTCCGCCGAGCACCGGATGACCGACGCCGCCCGCATCAGGATCGTGAGCTCCGCACACACCGGGGCGGTCATCGACCGCACCGCCGCAGCGTGGCTCCACGGCCTCGCCGACCGCCTCCCCGACGAGGTCACCGCGTCGGTCGCCCGCAGCGGCAGCAACACGCCCCGCTGCGTCGTCCCCGCATCCATCCGCCGACGCACCTACCCAGCCGAAGACATCAGCAACGTTCGGGGCATCCCGGTGACCGCGCTTCCGCTGACCGTGCTCACCGCGGCCGCCGAACTCCCCGACGGGATCGCGATCCTGGACCGCGTCCTACAGACGCGGCGCGTCACCGTGGCCGAACTCCGCGCGACCCTCGACCGCAACTCCGGCATCCACGGTCTGCGCCCGGCACGACCGATCCTCGAATCGGCCGACAGCCTCTCAGAATCCGAACTCGAACGCCGATTCGTCCGGTTCTTACGCAAGCACTCGATCACCGGATGGCAGCAGCAGGTGTGGCTCGGGAATCGGCGGCTCGACTTCGCGTGGCCCGCCGAACAGGTCGCCGTGTCACTGCACGGATGGGCGTTCCACCACCAGCACGACCGTTGGGAGAACGACCAGGCGACCACCAGTGCGCTCGCCTCGATCGGTTGGCTTCCCCTCGTGTTCACCTGGAAACGGCTCGAGTACCAACCCGACGAGGTCCTCGCCGAACTCGCTCGAGCCCTTGACCTCCGTCGCGCTGTGCAATGACAGAAGTGCGACAGAAACTTGGGTGATTTTCCGGTTCTCATGGACCGGAAAATCACCCAAGTTCTTCGGGCTGGGTCAGGCGAGCGCCTGCCGGACGTCCTCGAGCAGATCCTCGGCGTCCTCGATGCCGACCGAGAGCCGCACGAGGTTGTCGGGAACCTCCAACTGCGATCCGGCGGTCGACGCGTGCGTCATGGCTCCGGGATGCTCGATCAGCGACTCGATCCCACCGAGCGACTCCGCGAGAGTGAAGATCTTGGTCCGCGCACAGAAGTCGAGGGCCGCGTCACGGCCACCGGCCAGCTGCACCGAGAGCATCCCGCCGAATCGGCGCATCTGGCGTGCCGCCGCCTCGTGGCCGGGGTGGTCGGCGAGGCCCGGGTACAGCACCTTCTCGACTCCCGGATGAGTACCGAGGAATTCGACGATCTTCTCGGCGTTGTCGCAGTGCCGCTCCATGCGGACCGCGAGGGTCTTGACGCCGCGCATCGTGAGATAGGCGTCGAACGGCCCGGGAACCGCGCCCGCACCGTTCTGCAGGAACGCGATGTCGGCGTCCAACTGCTCGTCGTCGGTGATGATCGCCCCGCCGACCACGTCCGAATGCCCGCCGAGGTACTTGGTGGTGGAGTGGAGCACCACATCGGCACCCTGCCGCAGCGGCTGCTGCAGGTACGGCGTCGCGAAGGTGTTGTCGACGACCAGCTTGGCGTCACCCGCATGCGCGACGGCGGCGAGCGCCTCGATGTCGCCCACGTTGAGCAGCGGGTTCGTCGGCGTCTCGACCCACACCAGCTTGGTCTGCGGGGTCATCGCCGCGGCGACGGCCTCCGGGTCGATCACCGGCGCCACCGAATACGTGATGCCCCACTGGGTGAAGACCTTGTCGATCAACCGGTACGTGCCGCCGTAGGCGTCGTCGGGGATGACGATGTGGTCACCGGGGCGCAGCGCGGCCCGCAGCATCGCATCGGTCGCCGCCATCCCGGAGGCGAAACCACGCCCGTAGCGACCGCTCTCGATCGCCGCGAGGTTCGCCTCGAGCACCCGTCGCGTGGGGTTGCCGGTGCGTGCGTACTCGAAACCGTCGCGCATGCCGCCGACGCCGTCCTGAGCGAACGTCGAACTCGCATAGATGGGGACGTTGACCGCACCGGTCCGGCCGTCCGGGTCCCACCCCGCGTGGATCGCGGTCGTCGAGAATCCGCCGCCGACGAAATCGTTGTCTGCCATCTACTTCTCCTCCTGCCGTGCCACCGCCATCGGATGCGTGCTCGCGAACGCCAGCAGATCGTGGCGGGTGATCACGCCGATCGGTTTGCCGTCTTCCACCACCATCAACGCGTCAGAGGCCCCGAGAGCTTCCATCGCCTCGGAGACCTCCTCGCCGGCGCCGATCAGCGGGAAGGGTTCGCCCATGTGCTTCGACACCGGGTCGGCGAGGTTGGCCCGACCCTCGAACACCGCGCTGAGCAGGTCGCGCTCGGACACCGCGCCGGCGATCTCGCCTGCCGTGATGGGCGGCTCGGCGCCGACGACGGGCATCTGGGAGACGCCGAACTCGCGCAAGATCTCGATGGCGTCGCGCAGCGTCTCCTGCGGGTGGGTGTGCACCAGATCGGGCAACGTCCCGCCCTTGCCGCGCAGCACGTCGCCGACGCGGGACTCCTCGCGTTCCACCCCGTCGAGCGGGGTGCGCAGGAAACCGTAGCTGCTCATCCAGTCGTCGTTGAAGATCTTCGACATGTAGCCGCGACCGCCGTCGGGCAGCAGGACCACGACGACGGCGTCGGGGCCCTCCCGCTCGGCGACGAGCAGTCCCGCGACGACCGCCATCCCGCAGGAGCCGCCGACCAGCAGGCCCTCTTCGCGGGCGAGGCGGCGGGTCATCTCGAACGAGTCGGCGTCCGAGACGGCGATGATCTCGTCGGGCACCGTCGGGTCGTAGGCGCCCGGCCAGAAGTCCTCGCCGACGCCTTCGACGAGGTAGGGCCGTCCCGAGCCGCCGGAGTACACCGATCCCTCGGGGTCGACGCCGATGACCTTGACGCGGCCGTCGGAGACCTCCTTGAGGTACCGGCCGGTGCCGGTGATCGTGCCGCCGGTGCCGACGCCGGCGACGAAGTGCGTCACCGTGCCGTCGGTGTCGTCCCAGATCTCCGGACCGGTGGTCTCGTAGTGGCTCAGCGGGCCGTTCTGGTTCTCGTACTGGTTGGGTTTCCAGCCGCCGGGCAGGTCACGCGCGAGCCGGTCGGACACGTTGTAGTAGCTGTCGGGATGCTCCGGCGGGACCGCTGTCGGGCACACGATCACTTCGGCGCCGTAAGCGCGCAGCACGTTCCGCTTGTCCTCGGCGACCTTGTCGGGGCACACGAAGACGCACTTGTAGCCGCGCTGCTGGGCGACGAGGGCGAGCCCGACGCCGGTGTTGCCGGACGTCGGTTCGACGATGGTTCCACCGGGTTTGAGCTCCCCGGACTCCTCGGCCGCATCGATCATGCGGGTGGCGATCCGGTCCTTGGAGCTGCCTCCCGGGTTCATGTACTCCACCTTGGCCGCGACGAGCCCGGAGCCGGGTTTGACGACCTTGTTCAGCTTGACCAGCGGGGTGTTTCCGACCAGGTCCACGACGTGATTGGCGATGCGCATACCGTCCATGGTCCCAAACGAGACGGCCTCGCGCCCGTCCGGGCCGCGATCGGGTCATCGGTCGGATCCCGTCGGACCCCTGGAGTAAGGTGCAGCGCATGACTGAAGCAGTGATTGTCGCCCATGCCCGCTCCCCGATCGGCCGTGCCGGCAAGGGTTCCCTCAAGGATGTCCGGCCCGACGAGCTCGCCCGTCAGATGATCGCGGCCGCGTTGGCCAAGGTCCCGGAGCTCGACGCCGCCGACATCGAGGACATTCATCTCGGCATCGGCCAGCCCGGTGGCGCCGGCGCGTACAACATCGCACGGTCGGTGGCCGTGCAGCTCGGTCTCGACCACGTGCCGGGTGTGACGGTGAACCGCTACTGCTCGTCGTCGCTGCAGACCACGCGGATGGCGCTGCACGCGATCAAGGCCGGGGAGGGCGACGTCTTCATCTCGGCGGGCGCCGAGAGCGTGTCGAGTTTCGGGTACGCCGGTGCTGCCGACGGTCTGCCGAACTCCAAGAATCCCCTGTTCGCCGAGGCTGAGGCGCGCACGGCGAAGACCGCCGAGGGCGGCGCCGGAGCGTGGCACGATCCCCGCGAGGACGGGCTGCTGCCGGACGTCTACATCGCGATGGGCCAGACGGCGGAGAACGTCGCGTCGTACACGGGCATCTCGCGCGAGGACCAGGACCGTTGGGCGGTGCTGAGCCAGAATCGTGCCGAGAAGGCCATCGACGACGGCTTCTTCGCCCGCGAGATCGATCCGGTCACGCTCGCCGACGGTACGGCGGTGTCGACCGACGACGGGCCGCGCGCCGGCACCACGTACGAGAAGATCTCGCAGCTCAACCCGGTGTTCCGTCCCGACGGCACCATCACCGCGGGCAATGCCTGCCCGCTCAACGACGGTGCGGCCGCACTGGTCGTCATGAGTGACGCGAAGGCGAAGGCGCTGGGCCTCAAGCCGCTGGCGCGGGTCGTCGCCACGGCGGCCACGGGTCTGTCGCCGGAGATCATGGGGTTGGGCCCCATCGAGGCGGTCCGCAAGGTGCTGCGGGTGGCGGGGATGTCGATCTCCGACATCGATCTGGTGGAGCTCAATGAGGCGTTCGCCGTGCAGGTGCTGGGTTCGGCCGCCGAACTGGGCATCGATCACGACAAGCTGAACGTCTCGGGCGGCGCGATCGCTCTGGGGCATCCTTTCGGCATGACGGGCGCCCGCATCACCACGACGCTGATGAACAACCTGAGCACGCACGACAAGCAGTTCGGTCTGGAGACCATGTGCGTCGGCGGCGGTCAGGGCATGGCGATGATCATCGAGCGGTTGAGCTGATCGGTTCGACGTCGCGATCAGGGCGGTCCCGGGTTCCGGGGCCGCCCTCGTACTGTTCGGCGGGTGCGGACGATGCGGTGTCCCGCACGAGGAGTGCGACGGCGACGACGACGAGCGCGAGCGCTCCCGCGGCGTAGAAGACGGTCCGCACACCGTTGGTGATCGCGTCGGGTGCGGGCACGCCCGCCTCCTGGTCGGCGGTCGACACGACGGTCATCACCGTGATGAACACCGCGGTGCCCGCCGCACCGGCGACCTGTTGGAGGGTGCCGAGCACCGCGGAGCCGTGCGAGTACAGGTGGGGTGCGAGCGAACCGAGGCTCAACGTCATCAGCGGCGTGAAGGTCGCCGCCAGTCCGAGGCACAGGATCGCCTGGGCCACGACGAGCAGCCAGGCGGACGTGTCGGGGGTGATCCGGGTGAGGAGCCAGACGCCGGCGGCGATCGCCAGCGTTCCCGGGACGACGAGGATTCGCGGGCCGCGGAGATCGTAGATCCGTCCGATGAGCGGTGACGCGAGACCCATGAGCAGGCCGCCTGGCAGCATCAGCAGTCCCGTCGTCATCGGCCCCAGCAGCAGGACTTTCTGGGCGAAGTAGGGCACGACGATGAAGGTGCCCATCATGGTGGCCATCGCCGCGACCACAAGGACGATCGACAGCGCGAACGGCCGTGACGCGAACACCCGCAGGTCGAGCAGGGCGCGGTCGGCGCGGGCGAGGACGATCTGGCGTCCGACGAATCCGGCGAGGCCGAGGCCGCCGATCAGGAACGGTATCCACAGGGGCATCGCGGCGTTGCCCTCCGCCGCCTGGCCGATGCCGACGAGGCCGTAGACGGCGCCGCCGAATCCGGCGATCGCCAGCGGGATCGACACGACGTCGACCGGCTCGGACGTGCGGTCGCCGACCGGTCGCACGAACACCGCACCGACCAGCAGCGCGATGACGGCGATGGGCAGGACGGCCCCGAAGATCCAGCGCCAGTGCCAGTTCTCGAGGATGAGGCCCGACAGGGTGGGGCCGAGGGCCGGGGCGACGGCGATGACGACGGAGATGTTGCCCATCATCACCCCGCGGCGTTCTTCGGCGACGAGCGTCATGACGGTGGTCATCAGCAGGGGCAGCATCACGGCCGTGCCGAGCGCCTGCACCACCCGCGCGACCAGGACCATGCCGAATCCCGGAGCGACGATCGCCAGCAGCGTGCCGAGGACGAACAGGGTCATCGCCGCGATGAACATGGTGCGGGTGCCGAAGCGTTGGATCAGGAACCCGGTCAGCGGGATCACCACCGCCATCGTCAGCATGAAGATGGTGGTCAGCCACTGTCCCTGTGTCGGGTCGACGCCCAGGTCGTCCTGCAGGACGGGGATCGCGACACTCATGACCGTCTCGTTGAGGATCACGACGAAGGTCGCGACGATCAGCGTGGCGATGATCGTCAGATCGGTGCGTGGCATCGCGGTGCCGGCGGTGTCGTCGGCGGGTGCGGCTGCGGGGTCGGCGGTCATATGAGCTCTCGTCGGTCGGCGGGTGCGGTGGACAGGTACCGCGTCGGTGGTGCACCCCGGCGGCGAAGGTTCCGGCAGCGGCGAACCACTACAGCGAACACGACGAAGCCCGGCCGTGCAATTCGATTTCTCGATGCACGGCCGGGCTTCGTCGAGCGACTCGCCGCGGGGCGCGTCGTCCTAGTCGCTGTTGAGGTAGCTCAGCAGGCGCAGGATCTCGACGTACAGCCACACCAGGGTGACGGTGAGGCCGAGCGCGACCCCCCACGCCGCCTTCGACGGTGCACCGGCGCGGATCAGCTGGTCGGCGGCGTCGAAGTCGATGAGGAACGAGAAGGCCGCCAGACCGATGCAGACGAGGGAGAAGATGTAGCCGATCGGGCCGGCTTCACGCAGTCCGGTCTCGACGCCGAACATGCCGAGGACGAGGTTGCCGACCATGAGGACGAGGACGCCGACGAGACCCGCGGTCATCATGCGGGTGAATCGCGGTGTGACGCGCACGGCGCCGACCTTGTAGACGATCAGCATGCCCACGAACACGCCGATGGTGCCGAGGACCGCCTGTCCGATGAGGGCGCCCGGCGAGGTGTCGCTGACGCTCATGTTGCCGAAGACGAACGAGATGGCGCCGACGAAGAGGCCTTCGAACGCTGCGTATGCGAGAACGATCGCGGGATTGTCCTGCTTGCGGCCGAAGCTCGCGATGAGGACCAGCACCAGGCCGCCGATGGCACCGACGGCGAGGAACGGGAGTGCCATCTTCTGCTGTGCGAGGATGTCGCCGCCGCCGCTGGTCGCGATGATCCCGTAGGAGGCCACGGCGACGGCGATCAGGACGCCGAGCGTCATCGCGGTCTTGGTGACGACGTCGTCGATGGTCATCGGGCGGATGCCGGCCGGGGCCTGGTATCCCTGCGTGTACTGCTCGAGATGCTGCTGCTGGCCGTGCGTCATCGACGCCTGCCCCGCACCGGCGAGGCCGGTGCCGAACGTCGCGTACCCGTTCGCATCCTTCTTGTTGTCCCGAATCACGCCGCGCATGATCGGGTTGTTGGACTCTCGCACTGATGCTCCTTAGACGATGTACGTGCGCAGGTGTGTCGGTATCTCAACGACCATGAGACCGATTCGGTTCCGAGTTTACTTATTCTTGACGGAGTCCGTCGGATACGGCCCTCAGCGTGGCCTCGGCGAGGTCGAGGTCGTGGCCCCACGGCAGACCCGGTTTGGAGATCATCAGCGACGCCACCCCGTGCGCGGCCGACCAGAGCTGCAGGACGCGCGGGACGACGTCGCCCTGCGGCATCATCCCGGCGTCCATCACGTCCTGAACGGTCTCGGAGAAGTGCACGAACGCCGATGACAGCAGCACCTGGTCGGTGAGTGTCGGCTCACCGGGCGGCGTGACGCGGCCGAAGGTGATCCGGTAGAGGACGGCGCTGTCGATCGCGAATCGCACATAGGCCATGCCCTGGGCCAGACCCCGGTCGATCGGGTCGTCGACGCCGCGGGCCGCGGCCACCATCACCTCGTCGAACTGCTCGAAGTATTGGGCGCAGACGGCGTCGAGGAGGGTTTCCTTGTCGGCGAAGTGCAGGTAGATCGACGGCGGGGTGACTCCGACGCGGTGGGCGACGGCGCGGATCGACACGGCGTCCTCGCTGCCCGTCTCGATGAGCAGTTCGGTGGTCGCGGTGATGATCTCGTCGGCGAGTCGTTCGCCGGCCCCGCGGGGCGACCGCGGCCGGACGGCCGCCCGATCCGCATCGGCGCTCACTGGCACCACCGTCCTTCTCCGTCGCATCCCGTCATCCGTCGCGCCCCGTTCGCCGACCGTCTCACTCTTCGGTGAGCCCGATCCGCTCGTGCAGGGCACGCAACGGTTTCGGTGCCCACCAGTTTCCCACGCCCATCAGCCGCATGAACGCGGGAACCACCAGCATTCGGATGAACGAGGCGTCCATCAGGACCGCGAGGGCGAGACCGACGCCGAACATCCGCATGAACGACACCTCCGATGCGGCGATGCCGGCGAACACGATGCTCATCAGCAGTGCCGCCGCGGTGACCACCCGGCCGGTCCGGGCGATGCCGACGGCCACCGCCCGATCGTTGGCGGCGTGGTCGCGGTCGGACTTGAGCCATTCCTCACGGATGCGTCCGAGCAGAAACACCTCGTAGTCCATCGACAGGCCGAAGGCGATGCAGAACATGAGCACGGGCATGGTGGCGACGAGATACCCGGTCGGTGTGGTGCCGAACGCCCCGAGGTGCCCGTCCTGGAAGATCCACACCATGGCGCCGAAGGTCGCCGAGAGCGACAGGATGTTGAGGACGAGCGCCTTGAGCGGCAGCAGGACGCTGCCGGTGAACAGGAACAGCAGCACGTAGGTGGCGATCGCGATCACCCCCAGCACCCACGGCACGTATTTGTACAACGAGTCGACGACGTCGTTGTTCAATGCGGCCATCCCGGTGAAGCTGACGCGCGCGTCGGCGGGGGTCGCGACGTCGCGCAGTTCGTCGATCTGGGCGCGCCCCAGGTCGCTGAGCGGCGCGACGGTGCTGGAGATCGTCACGACGGCGCGGTCGCCGATGCGGTCGGCGGGATCGCCCGGCGCCACCGGGCGCCCGTCGGCGAAGATTCCGGCGGGGGTGCTGACGGCTCCGACCGCGTCGACTCGCGACAGCGAGGAGGCGTAGTCGCCGAGGGCCGCGTCGGTGACGTCGCCCTCGACGAGGGCGGTGACGGTGCCGCCGGAGTTCTCGGCGAACTGGTCGTCGATCTGTTTCTGCACCGCGTGGACCTCGGCGGTCTCGGGCAGGACGCGTTCGTCGGGGAAGCCGAACTTGATGCCGAGGAACGGCGCCCCGAGCAGCAGGAGGATCGCGGGCACGATCACGGCCACGGGCACGGCGCGTCGCAGCACGGCCGTCGCGATGCGGTACCAGCCGCTCTGCTCGACCGGTTTCACGCAGGGTTCCGGGCGGCCGAGTCGGCGTCGGATCCAGGCGCGGACGTCCAACGCGTCGATCCTGTCGCCGAGGACGATGAGCAGCGCGGGCGTCAGGATGAGGGCGGCGGCGACGGCGACGATGACCACGCCGACGCCCGCGTAGGCGAACGACCGCAGGAAGTACATGGGGAAGATGCCGAGCGCGGCCAGGGACAGTCCGACGGTGATCCCGGAGAAGAGCACCGTGCGGCCCGCGGTGTCCATGGTGCGCAGGACGGCGGCCCGCCGGTCGAGTCCGGCGTCGACCTCTTCGCGATAGCGGGTGATGATCAGCAGCGTGTAGTCGATGGCGAGGGCCAGGCCCATCGCGGTGGTGAGGTTGAGCGCGAAGATCGAGACGTCGGCGAGGCCGGCGACGATGCGCAGCAGCGCGAGGGTGCCGAGGATGGCCGATCCGCCGATGAGGACCGGGAGGGCTGCGGCGACGACGCCGCCGAAGACGATGACGAGCAGCAGGAAGCTGATCGGGATCGCGATGGCCTCGGCGACGAGGAGGTCCTTCGACGTCTGGTCGTTGACCTGGCTGAACATCAACGCTTCACCGCCGACCGCGATGTGGAATCCGTCGCGGTCGCCGCGGATCGTCTCGGCGAGGTCGGCGGCCCGCCCCGGTGCGAGTTCGTCACCGCCTCGGACGCCGGCGACGACCAGGGTGGACGTCTTGTCGCGGCTGAGGAGTTCTCCGGCGAGGCCGGGGTCGTTCCACAGGGTGAGGACGGGGTCCTGGATGTGGCCGGATGCGGTGAGCCGGGTGACGACGTCGGCGGCGACGGCTTCGGCCTCGGGACTGTGCGAGATGTCGACGCCTTCGGGGCCGTCGATCTTCACGACGATGTTCGCGCCGCCGCGGTCGAGTTCCTCGTCGAGGATCTGGCGGGCGTGGGACGACTCGGCGTGCGGGTCCTCGAAACCGCCGGCGAGCATCTGGTCGGCGGCGCCGAGGCCGTAGATCCCGCACAGGGTGAGGAGGACGACGGCCGCGCCGAGGACGGTTCGGGGCGCGGACGCGACGCGCGATGTGAGTCGAGTGAGCATCGAGGTCTCCCGATCGCAGGTGAGTTACCGGCGTTAACTTATCAGCGATATCTCAGGACCTGAAGTCTGTGCCACCCGTCGGTGATCGACCCCACATCCCGACTAGAACGTGTTTCAATCGACTCATGGCTGACAACGAAGACGCCGACAAGGCCCAGATCGCGCGGCCCAGCGACTCCCGCCGCGACCCGGAATGGCTCCGCGACCGACTCGACGCATGGATCCGGTCGGTCGAAGGCCCCGATGCGACGGTCACCGAGGTCACGGTCCCCGAATCGAACGGCATGTCCAGCGAGACGCTCCTGGCCCGCGCCCGATGGGGCGGCAGCGACCGCGACGTCGTCGTCCGGGTGGCCCCGCAGCCCGAGAGCGACCCGGTGTTCCCGACATACGACCTCGACGGCCAGTTCCGCCTCGTCGAACACGTCCGCGACCACACCGACATCCCGCTGCCGAGACTGTGGTGGTCCGAGCCGAAACCGGAGGCGCTCGGCGCACCGTTCTTCGTGATGGACCGCGTCGACGGCGAGGTCCCGCCCGACGTGATGCCGTACACCTTCGGTTCGTGGGTCACCGAGGCCACCGCCGACCAGCGGGCGGCCATGATGCGCGCCTCGGTCCGCGTCCTCGCGGCCGTCCACGCGGCGCCCGTCCCCGACTTCTTCGTCGCCCGACCCGCCGACGGCGAGACGCCGCTGCGCGCCCACGTGACCAGACTCCGCGACTTCTACGACTGGGCGAGCGCGGGACGCGCCGGCTCCCCGCTCATCGAACGCGCCTTCGCCTGGGTCGACGACAACCTCCCCGACACCGATGACGGCGTCCTCACCTGGGGTGACGCGCGCATCGGCAACATCATGTACCGCGACTTCGCGCCCGTCGCCGTCCTCGACTGGGAGATGGCGGCCATCGGTCCGCGCGAACTCGACGTCGCCTGGATGATCTTCCTGCACCGCTTCTTCGAGGACCTCGCCGCACTCGCGGGCATGGAGGGCCTCCCCGACTTCCTGCGGAAGGACGACGTGGCCGCCGAGTACGAGCGCCAGACCGGGCATCGCCCCGTCGACCTCGACTTCTACATCACGTACTCCGCGCTCATTCACGCGGTGATCATGTTTCGGATCCAATGCCGCGCCATCCGATTCGGGCAGGTCGCCGAACCCGCCGACCCCGACGAGATGATCATGCACCGAGCCGCCCTCGAGGCGATGCTCGCCGGAACCTACTGGGACGGAGTCGCCTGATGCTCTCACCCATGGACGACTACCCGATCCACCAGGTCGCCGAGGTGGTCCGCCACGTCGGAACGTCCGACCGCAACTTCTACGACCGCTACTACTTCAACTGCCATCACGGCGACCCCGACGACCCGTGGCTCATAATCGGCCTGGGCGTGTATCCGAATCTCGGCGTCAGCGACTGTTTCGCCGTGGTCCGCCACCGCGACGACCACATCGTGGTCCGCGCCTCGCGGGCGCTCGGCGCCGACCGCAACGACCTGCGGGTGGGCCCGTTCCACGTGGAGGTCCTCGAGGGCCTGTCGCGGCTCGCGGTCCGCCTCGAGCCCGGTCACGGCGACCTGTCGTTCGACCTCGTCTTCGACGCCGACGGCCCGGCGGCACTCGAGCCGCGTCACTTTCAACGGCAGCTCGAGCGGGTCACGTTCGACACGATGCGGTTCGTGCAGACCGGCCGCTGGACGGGATCGCTCACCGTCGACGGCGAACACTTCGACGTGGAGCCCGAGACGTGGCGCGGCAATCGCGACCGCTCGTGGGGTGTGCGGCCCGTCGGCGAGGCCGAACCTCCGGGGCGGCGCGCCGCCGAGACGGAGGCGACGACGTTCTTCTGGATCTACTCGGTGATGCGGTTTCCCGACTACTCCGTGATCGTCCTCGTTCAGGAGTTGCGCAGCGGGGAGCGGATCATGGGCGATGCCCGCCGGGTCTGGAACGATCCGGACCGCGAACCGGAGTGGCTGGGCCGGGTGGAACACGATGTCCGCTTCGTCTCCGGCGGCCGCGAACCGGAGTCGGCGACCCTCCGTTTCGTGAAACCCGACGGGTCGACCATCGCGGTGGAGTGCCGCCCGAGGCTCGCCAACTACATCGGCTTCGGCACCGGGTACGGGCTCGAGGAGGACTGGCGTCACGGCATGTGGCAGGGCGAGGAGAAGGTGGAGTCCCAGCGGTTGAGCATCGCGGGCCTCGATCCGGTGATGGCGATGTTCTGTCCCGTCGATCACCTGTCGGATTTCACGCTCACCGAGAACGGCGACGATCTGGCCGGTCGGGGGCTGTTCGAGTTCGCCGTGATCGGCCCCCACGACCAGTACGGGTTCACCGAGTTCCTCGACGTGGCGCCCTGACCGATCGCGGCGCCCGCGGCCGACGGTTGTAGCCTGGCGTCATGTTCGAGATCCGCGGCGTCACCCGGGTCTTCCCCGCGCGCCCCGAGCCGGTGCGCGCTCTGCGCGGGGTCGACCTGAACGTCGTGCGCGGCGGACTCACCGCGGTGCTCGGCGCGTCGGGGTGCGGCAAGACGACGCTCCTGCGGATTCTGGCCGGTTTCGACCGTCCCGACGGAGGTGTCGTCCGGCTCGACGGCGCCGTGGTCGCCGGGCCGGGTGTCTTCGTGCGGCCGGAGAAGCGCAGTGTCGGCATCGTCGCCCAGGAGGGCGCGCTGTTCCCGCATCTGAGCGTGGCCGCCAACATCGGCTACGGGCTTCCCGGCGGCGGCCGGCCGTCGCTGCGGCCCGCCGAACGGCGGCGGCGGACCGATCGGGTGGAGCAGATGCTCGAGTTGGTCGGGTTGCCCGGTTACGGCCGCCGCCGGCCGGCCGAGCTGTCCGGCGGGCAGCAGCAGCGGGTCGCGTTGGCTCGGGCCCTCGCTCCGGCGCCGTCGGTCGTCCTGCTCGACGAGCCGTTCTCCGCCCTCGACGCCGCGTTGCGCGTGGAGTTGCGCGAGGAGGTCCGCGACCTGCTGGCGCGGATCGACACGACGGCCGTGCTGGTGACGCACGATCAGGACGAGGCGCTCTCGCTCGCCGATCACATCGCGTTGATGCGTGACGGGCGGGTGGTGCAGGAGGGCACGCCGCAGGCGGTGTACCGCGCACCCGCCGACCGCGAAGCCGCCGCATTCCTCGGCGATTCGGTGGATCTGCCGTGCACCGTCGTCGACGCCGACGACCACGGTCGGACGCGCGTGCACTGCGTGCTCGGAACGTTGACGGTGGCGACGTCGTCGGTCGACGGCGACACCGTGATGCTGCGGCCGGAGCAGCTCGAGATCGCCGATTCCGGGGTGCCCGCGACGGTGTGCGCCACCCGGTTCTTCGGGCACGACGGTCTGGTGCGGCTGCGTCTGGACGACGGGACGCCGCTGCGGTTGCGTGCCGCGGGCGATGCATTGCCGTCGGTCGACGCCACGGTCCGGGTGCGCGCCGTGCACACCGTCGACGCGACTGTGTGACACCCCTCTCCCGCCGAGTTATGAGGGAAGACTATCCTTACATCCGTCGTGTTCTCACGGTGACAGCATGCGAGCGCGGCCCGAACCGACTTCGCGACGAGAGTGAGAAACCATGTCCCTGCAGTGGAAACGCGGCCGCACCGCGCGGCTGCTCGCCGCCACAGCCGTTGCCGTCACCGCACTCGGTCTGACCGTCGGCTGCTCGGCCGACGACTCCGGCGACGCCCTGACGATCTACTCCGGCCAGCACGAAGACCTGGCGAAGGCCCTGGCCGACGGCTTCGAGAAGGCCACCGGCACACCGGTCGAGGTCCGCGCGGGCAAGGACGCCGAGATGGTCGGGCAGATCGTCGAGGAGGGCGACCGCTCGAAGGCCGACGTCATCATCACCGAGGAGCCCGCGCCGATGGGCACCCTCGACGCCAAAGGCCTCCTGGAGACCGTCGACCCCGCCGTCCTGAAGGTCCCCGACCAGCGCTTCGTCCCGTCCACCGGGCACTGGCTGCCGTTCGCGGCCCGCTCCCGCGTCATGTTCTTCAATCCCGACGAGATCGCCGAGGACGCACTGCCGTCGTCGATCCTCGACCTCACCCGACCCGAGTGGAAGGGCCGGTTCGCCTACGCCCCGTCGGGCGCGTTCAAGTCGACGACCACGTATCTGCTGAACACCATCGGTAAGCAGAAGACGCTCGCATGGCTCAAGGGCATCAAGGCCAACGGCGTCAACGAGCAGAAGAACGGCAAGGTCCGCGACAGCGTCGAAGCCGGCCGCCACGCGTTCGGACTCTCGAACCACTACTACTGGTACATCCTCGCCAAGCAGAAGGGCGGCGAGAAGGCGCTGACCTCCCGCGTCCACTACCTCAACAACACCGACGCCGGCTCGCTGATGCTGGCCTCCGGTGCGGGTGTCCTGACCTCGAGCTCCAAGAAGAAGGAGGGCGCCGAGTTCCTGTCGTGGCTGGCCTCCGCCGACGGCGGGCAGAAGATCGTGGCGACCCAGAGCCCGCAGTTCCCGCTGACCCCGGGCGTCACCAGCGCGTACGGCCTACCCGCGCTCGACTCGCTGACGTTCCCCGAGTTCGACCAGGCGTCGTTGAAGAACGTCGACGAGGCCAACGACCTGCTCAAGCAGAGCGGGATCGTCTGACGGCCACGGCGACGCATGGCTGATCCGTCGACCGGTTCCGGCTCGACCGTCCTCGCGGCGATCGAGCCGGAGCCGTCGGCGATCGACGAGGTCTTACCCGAGGTCGGCGCGCGCCCCCGCCCGCGACGTCGGGTACCCCTCACTCTCGCGGTGCCGGGTGTGCTCATCGCGCTCGCCGCACTGTCGCCGGCCGCCTACCTGCTGCTGCGGGCCGGGTTCAGCTTCTCCCTGCTGCGGGACGAGCTCGACGGACCGACCACGTGGCCGCTCATCCGGAACACCGTCGCGCTGGTCGTCACGGTGAGTGTCGGGTCGGCGATCCTGGGCATCGGCGCGGCCGTGCTGATCGCCCGGACCACCCTGCCGCTGCCCCGCCTGTGGACGGTGCTGCTCACTCTCCCGCTGGGCGTCCCGACATTCGTCGGCTCGTATGCGTGGGTGGCGTTCAGCTACCGATACTTTCCCGACACCGATCTGATCTTCGGGCTCGGCGGGGCGTCGGCGATCCTCACCCTCACGCTGTTCCCGTATGTCTTCCTGCCGACGCTGACGGCGCTGCGACGGCTCGATCCGGCACAGGAGGAGGCCGCTCGCTCCCTCGGTCACGGACCCGTGCGCGCCTTCGTCGGCGTCACCCTCCCGCAGCTGCGGCCGGCGATCGCGACCGGGGTGCTCATCATCAGCCTGCACATGCTGGCCGAGTACGGCGCCGTCGCGATGCTCAACTACGAGACCTTGACCACCGCGATCGTCCAGCGCGCCAACGTGTTGGGGATGCCGGAGTCGGCGCGGGCGTTGGCCGTCGTCCTCGCCGTCGGTGCGTTGGTGCTGCTCGCCGCCGACCGGCTGCTGCGCGGGCGTCGCGCCCCGGTGCGGACGGGGACGGGGACGCCGCGCCCGCCGATGCCGTGGCGGCTCGGCGTCACCACCGGGTTCTGGCTGCTGCTGTGCGCGGCCGTCGTCGTCGCCGCGCTCGCGGTCCCGCTGTGGGTCACCGCGTCCGGTCTCGTCGATCACATCACCGGCGCCGGTGGCGACATCGACTGGCATCAGCTGGGCACCGCGTTGGGCAACACCGCGCAGTGGGCGGTCGCGGCGGCGCTCGTGGCCACGGTGTGCGCGCTGCCGGTCACGCTGATGGCCGTCCGGCATCCGGGTACCGTGTCGAGTGCGGTCGAACGGTCCACGTGGATCGCCCACGCCCTGCCCGGCGTGATCATGGCGCTGTCGCTGGTCTACATCTCGGTGCACTGGCTGTACCCGCTCTATCAGACCCCGACGCTGCTGGTGGCCGGGTACGTCGTGATGTTCCTGCCGTTGGCGGTCGGCGCCCAGCAGGTCGGGGTCGCGCAGGCCTCGGTGCAGCTCGACGAGATGTCGCGCGCGCTCGGCCGCGGACCGGTCACAACCTTCTCGAGGATCACCCTCCCGCTTGCGGCTCCGGCCATCGGCACGGGCGCGCTGCTGGTCGGCCTCGACGCCGGCAAGGAGCTGACCACGACGCTGCTGATGAAGCCGACCGGCGAGCATTCGCTGGCCACCGCGCTGTGGGCGACCACCGACGGGGAGGTCCTCGACTTCACGGCGGCCAGCCCGTACGGCGTGGCGCTGCTGCTCATCGGCGCCGTCCCCGCCGTGCTGCTGGCCCGCTCCACCCTGCGGCGCTGACGCCCCACCTCCCGCTCGCTCCCCGCGGTCGACGGCATGACGCTCCGGTCGTCGTCATCGTCGAATGCACGGTCGGCGGCTGAGCGTGCCTCAGTTCTGGGGGACTTCGCAGCCGTCGGGGCCGCAGGCGTCGCCGTCGGCGAGCATCGTCGGCGTCGATCGGTCGCCCCACGCCCGGTTCAGCGCCTGTGTGAACAGTTCGGTGGGCTGGGCGCCGGAGACCGCGTACGTGCGGTCGAAGACGAAGAAGGGGACGCCGTTGACGCCGAACTCCTGCGCCTGGCGTTCGTCGTCGCGGACGGCCTGCGCGTAGCGCTGCTCGTCGGAGAGGACGTCGCGGACGGTCGTCTCGTCGAATCCGGCGTCGACGGCGACGCGCACGAGACGCTCGCGGTCGCCGAACAGCGGCTCGGTGTCGGCGAAGTTCGCCGCGTACAGCGCGTCGATCAGTTCCTCTTGCCGGTCGAGGTCGCGCGCCCAGTGCAGGAGCCGATGCATGTCGAACGAGTTGCCGTAGTCGCGGCCGCTGGTGATGTATTGCAGACCGATCTCGCCTGCCGCCGCTGCCATCTGCCGTTCCCCGGCGGCCACCTGTTCGGGCGTGCGCCCGTACTTGGCGACGAGTTTGTCGACCACGTCGCCCGACTCGTCGACGGGCACCGTCGGATCGAGTTCGAACGAGCGGTGCGTGATCTGCACGCTCCCCGCGTGCTCGAACTCGGCGAGCGCGTCGGTGAACCGCTTCTTCCCGAGGTAGCAGAACGGGCAGTTGATGTCGGTCCAGATCTCGACCTGCATGGGGGCCTCCACGTGTGCGACGGATTCTCCCCCTTCAACAGGTGTCGGGATCGATCTGTTCCCCGCCCCGGCCCAGCAGCCGACGCCCACATCCTGGCATGCTTGTCGCACACGCCCCCATAGCCCAATTGGCAGAGGCAGCGGACTTAAAATCCGCCCAGTGTCGGTTCGAGCCCGACTGGGGGCACCCTGACATACCTGAGCGCCCGCGCTGACATCCCGGTCGTGCTCCAGTCGGAGTGCCCGCGCGCCCCTCCCCGGGTTCCTCGATTCGCCCGTGATCGACCCGTCGACGTCGTACTGTCCGAACCGACGGGGTCCGGGCGGGCGGAAGGTCGCGACATGACGAGAATCCGGGTACGAGCGAGTGCAGTCATGACAGCGGCCGCGGTCGCGTGCGGTCTGCTCGGCACCGTCGCGGCTCCGGCGGAGGCGACACCCGGCGGAACCACCTGGCTGTGCCGACCCGACATGCCCCGCGACCCGTGCGACCTGCCGAACGACACCACCGACATGCTGACCGGCAAACGCACGCCCGCGACCTCGATCCCCGAGGCCGACAAGAAGGTCGACTGCTTCTACGTCTACCCCACCGTCACCGACACGTCCGGTCTCGTCGCCGACCGATCCCCGGTCCCCGCGGTCCGCTCCATCGCCCGGTTTCAAGCGGCTCCCTTCGCCGACCGGTGTCGAATCTTCGCACCCGTCTACCGCCAGATGACGCTCTGGGGACTCACCCCGGCGGTCATGGCCTCGTGGGTCGGGAACCGCGACCTGCCGGCGATCGGCTACGGCGACGTCCGACGCGCATGGCGGGAATACCTGCGCACCGACAACAACGGTCGCGGCGTGATCTTCATCGGCCACTCGCAGGGCACGATGGTGCTCCGCAAACTCATCCGCGAGGAGGTCGACCCCCACCCCGCCGTCCGAAAGAAGCTGGTCGGCGCATTCCTCATGGGCGGCAACATGATGACCGCCCGCGGCGCGACCACCGGCGGCGACTTCCGGAACATCCCGATCTGCACCCGTCGCGGCGAATTCGGCTGCGTGACCGCATACTCAACCGATCTGATCGCCGGGCTGCCGTCACTGTTCGGCAACAGCTCCCTCGATCTGCTCAGCACGACCATGCACCTGCCGACAGGACCTCGCTACCGGGTGGCATGCACCGACCCCCTGACTCTCAGCGGCGACCGGCGGCCGGTGGGCGTGACCGTCCCGAGCAGGCCGTACGCGATGAGCATGATCGCGATCCTGATGAAGATCTCGACGTTCCCCGGCGACCTGCCGACATCCACCTCCACATGGACCACCGGACCGGGCCGGTTCGCCGTCCGCTGCGCCGACGACCTCGGCTCCCACCGGCTGCACGCCACCCCGGTCGTTCCCCAGCACTTCAACGAGCTGCCGCTGTTCGACACTCACCTCGTGGACGTGAACCTCGGCCTCGACCGCCTCGTCTCGATCGCCCGCCAGCAGACCGCGGCGTACCTCGCGCAACTTCGGTGATTTTCGCGCTCCCACGGACACGAAAGTCGCCGAAGTGTGTTCGGCGGTCTCCGTGCGCACCGAGAGGGCGCCTGTCGGCCGAGGCCGGCGCGGCGCCCTGTCGGTGGGCACGGACCTTACAGCGTGCCGTTGATGAAACCGCCGATCAGCAGCGGTGCCGCAGCGATCATGGAGACGACGACGGCGGCGACGATTCCCACCGCCACCAATGGACTCGCATCACCCATCAGGGATCCCTCCTCTCGGCCCAGTCGTACGAACAGCGGACACCGACTACGTCGCGCGGACCAGGCCCGTCGTTACGCGCGACCGTCGTTCACCCGACCGACGGATCAGCCACGCCGGACGCGCCTATCGTGGACTCCGTGGCCCCCACCGACGACCGCGCCCACGACGACACTCTCGCGTTGAACACCACGGACGCGCAGGTCCGCGTCTGCCCGGGAACGGGCCGTCTGACCTCGCTGCGTGTCGGCGCCGACGAGCTCCTCCGCCCCGGCGACGACGGCGGCTGCTTCCCGATGGCCCCCTGGTGCGGACGCCTCGGCGGCGGCGTCCTCCGCGTGGACGGCCGCGAATTCGAGTTCCCCCGCGACGACCCGCCCCACGCCCTGCACGGCACGGTGCGCGACCATCCGTGGCGGGTCGTCGAGCACACCCCCGACCGGGTGCTCCTCACCCAGCGGCTCGAGGGACGCTGGCCGTGGGCGGGCGACGTCGTCCAGGACATCCGGCTGCGGTCCGACGCCGTGGAACTGGGGATGACGGTCCGCTCCGACGCGCATCCGTTCCCCGCGCAGGTCGGATGGCACCCGTGGTTCCGGCGCCGCCTGGCCGCCGGCGACGGCGACCTCCGCGTCCACGCCGCCCCCGCCTGGCAGGAGGAACGCGGCGACGACTACCTCCCCACCGGCCGCAGAATCGACCCGCAGCCGCCACCGTGGGACGACTGCTTCGGGATGCCCGACGGCGTCGACGTGCGACTCGAATGGCCCGGGCGCCGATCCCTGCGCATCCGCAGTGACGCGCGCTGGGTCGTGATCTTCGACCATCCCGTGGACGCGATCTGCGTGGAACCGCAGACCGGACCGCCGAACGGACTCGCCACGGCGCCGCGCACGGTGCGCCCCGGCGATCCGGTGACGGCGTCGACGGTGTGGAGCTGGGGCCCGCCGGACGGCGCGGGGGCTGCGTCCCAGGTCCCTGCTCAGTCTTCCCCGCTCAGGCTTCCGTGATCAGCGTTCCCTGATCAGCGCAGGTGTGCGCCGGCCCCGGGCCGGACGGCGCGGACCACCGGTTCCGGGAATCCGGCGGCCGTCACCGCGGCGGGCAGGTCGGCGATGATCCGGTCGGCGACAGCGGTCTCGGCCAGCGCGACCACCGAGCCGCCGAATCCGCCGCCGGTCATCCGCGCGCCCAGCGCCCCGAGACGGGTCGCGGTCGCCACGATGTAGTCGATGTGGTCGGTGGTGATCTGGAAGTCGTCTCGCATCGAGGCGTGCGACTCGGTCATCAACGCACCGAAGGCGCGGTGATCGGCTGCGCGGAGCGCGGCCACCGCGGCCAGGACACGCTGGTTCTCGGTGAGGACGTGGCGGGCGCGCGCGGCCTCCACCGGGTCGGCGAGTCGCCGACAGTCGTCGACGGCCGCGTCGCGCAACGTCTCGACCCCCAGGTGATCGGCTGCCGCCGCGCACGAGGCGCGCCGTTCGCCGTACTCGCCGGCGACGTTCCGGTGCGGTGCTCGCGAGTCGATGACCAACAGCCGATGTGCACCGTCGGTCGCCACCGGCACCGGTGTGACCTCCGCGGTGCGGAAGTCGAGCAGCAGCGCCCGATCACGCTGTCCGAACAGGCTCGAGAGCTGGTCGAGCAGTCCCGTCGGGGCGCCGACGTATTCGTTCTCGGCGCGCTGCGCCAACCGCGCCACCTCCATGCGGGTCGGTGTCCTCCCGCCGTCGCCGGTGCTCTCCGCTCGAGCCGCTTCGACGAGTGCGAGCAGCACCGAGCACTCCAGGGCCGCCGACGACGACAGTCCCGACCCGACGGGCACCTCCGAGTCGATCCGCAGGTCGCCGCCGCGGACGGGCACACCGGCGGTGCGCAGCGCCCACACGCAGCCGGCGACGTACGCGCCCCAGCCGTCGACCCCGCCCGGCTCCGTGTCGAGCGGGACGACGACCGATCCCGGTGCGGTGGCCGACGACGCCCGGACGGCGTCGCCGTCGTCGGGGGTGAAGTCCGCCAGCGTCCCCAGGTCCAAGGCGATCGGCAATGCGAAGCCGAGGTTGTAGTCGGTGTGCTCGCCGATGAGGTTGACGCGTCCCGGGGCGAAGGCGCGCACCGTCGCCGGGCTCATGCCCGCGCCTTCGCGATCGCGGCGGCCAGTTCCTCGGCGATCGCCTCGGGGGTCTTGTCGGTGACGAAGGCGCCGCGTCCGGACTCCGATCCGGCCAGGTATTTGAGTTTGTCGCGGCTGCGGCGGATGGAGAACAGTTCGGCGTGCAGGCGCCCGTCGGCCACGTCGGGGGCGTACTGGTGCCACGACGCGATGTACGGCAGCGGGGCGTCGTACATCGCGTCGAAGCCGCGCAGCACCGCGAGGTAGACGCCCGCCAGATCGTCGGCCTGGTCGTCGGTGAGTTCGGCCAGGGATCGCACCGGACGGCGCGGGTAGACGTGCACCTCCGCGGGCCAGCGGGCCGCGAACGGAACGAACGCGACGGTGTGCTCGGTGCGCAGGACCACGCGCGTGCCCGCGTCCTCGGCCGCGACGATCGCCTCGAACAGGTCGCCGCCGGTCTCGGCGCGGTACCGGGCCGCCTCGGCCAACAGTGTCGACGTCCGGTCGGTGCGGTACGGGTAGGCGTAGATCTGCCCGTGCGGGTGGGCGAGGGTCACGCCGATCTCCTCGCCGCGGTTCTCGAAGCAGAATACCTCGGCGACGCCGTCGCGGGAGAGCAGGTCGGCGGTCCGGTGCGACCAGGTGTCGATGACGAGCCGCGCCTGAGCCTCGGTGAGGTCGGCGAACGAGCCCTCGTGCCGGTCGGTGAAGCAGACGACTTCGCACCGGCCGTACCCGGGCGCCGCCACCTCCAGTTCGTCGCTCACACCGGGCAGGGTGAACCCCGTTCCGGGGCGGGCGGTCGACAGCGACGGAAAGCGGTTCTCGAAGACCACCACGTCGTATCGTTCGGCAGGCACCTCGCTCGACCGTCCGGTGGGGTCGGCGCACAGCGGGCACATGCGGCGCGGCGGTTTGTAGGTCCGTTCCTGGCGGGCGGGCGCGACGATGACCCAGTCCCCGGTCCGCGGGTCGCGTCGGACCTCGGTGGGGGACGCGGCCGGTCGCGGCGGCAGGTCGCGGCGGTCGGGCAGCGGACGGGGCGGTTCGGCGGCCGTCGAGAAGAACAGGATCTCGCGGCCGTCGGCCAGGTGACTGCGCTGCGGTTGCGGGAGGACCCGCCCGGCGGGGGCGGGTACCGGCGAAGTGGTCACGTGGTCCGCTCCTTCGGCGATTCGGCGACGATCAGGTCGACGACGGCGGCGAGCGTCCGCCGCTGGTCGGGCCGCATCCCCGCGTCGGTGACGATGCGGTCGATCCGCGCGAACGTGGCGTACAGGTGCGCACCGATCTCGTCGTACTTGGTGTGGTCGGCGAGGATCACCGCCGATCGTGCGGTGTCGAGCAGTTTGCGGTTGGTCTCCGCTTCCGGAAGGTTCGGCGTGGTCATCCCGGCCGTCGGGTCGATTCCGTGGACGCCGAGGACGGCGACGTCGGTCCGATAGCGTTCGAGGGCGGCGTTGGCGACCGGTCCCACCAGGGCGTCGGACGGGGTGCGTTGCCCGCCGGTGAGTTGGACCGCCCCCGGATCGAGGATCCGCTCTCCCGGGTCGGTGAGCAGCGCGAAGATCGACATCGAGTTGGTCACGACGGTGATGTCGCGGCCGCGGAGGAGGCGTGCGAGTTCGAGGGTCGTGGTGCCGGCGCCGAGCGCCACGGTCATGCCGTCGTCGATGAGGTCGACGGCTCGGGCCGCGATCGCCCGTTTGGCTGCGGGTTCGCGTTCTGCCTTCAGTGCCGCGGGCGGTTCGAGGCCGCGCACACCGTCGAGGTGGGTGGTGCTGACGGCGCCGCCGTGGACCTTGCTGAGTTCGCCTGCGGCCTCGAGCTGTTCGAGGTCGCGGCGGATGGTCATCACCGACACGCCGAGCTCGTCGGCGAGGTCGGTGGCGCGGACGGCGCCGCGCTCGGTCACCGCGGCGAGCACCAGCGCGCGCCTCTCTGCCACCAACATGACCGGAACTGTATCAACAGCACACAGATTCCAACGGAAAAGCACACTTTCATTCCACAGAGGCGGTGATTCCTGTTACTTTCTGATGACCACTGATCGGTTTTGTTCCCAAGGAGCCGCCATGACCCTGGCATCCGACACGGTCCTCCGGTTGAACACCGGCGTGATGGACTACGTGCTCATCGCCGTGTACTTCGTGTTCGTTCTCGGCATCGGATATCTGGCTCGCAGCAAGGTCGCCACGAGCATCGACTTCTTCCTGTCCGGACGGAGCCTGCCGGCCTGGGTGACGGGCATCGCGTTCGTCTCCGCGAACCTCGGCGCCGTGGAGATCATGGGGATGTCCGCCAACGGCGCGCAGCTCGGCCTGTCGACGATGCACTACTACTGGATCGGCGCCGTCCCGGCGATGGTCTTCCTCGGCATCGTGATGATGCCCTTCTACTACAGTTCGAAGGTCCGGTCGGTGCCCGAGTTCATGCGGCGTCGCTTCGGCACCGGCGCCCACCTGGTGAACGCGCTGAGCTTCGCGATCGCCCAGGTCCTCATCGCCGGCGTGAACCTCTTCCTGCTGGCCACCGTCGTGAACGCGGTCCTCGGCTGGCCCCAGTGGGTCTCCCTGGTCGTGGCGGCGGCGGTCGTGCTCACCTACACGGCGCTCGGCGGTCTGTCGGCGGCCATCTACAACGAAGTGCTGCAGTTCTTCGTCATCCTCGCGGCACTCGTGCCCCTCACCGTCATCGGCCTGATCAAGATCGGCGGCTGGAGCGGGCTCAAGGAGAAGATGTTCGACTCCCACGACACCGCGGGCGCGGTGACCGCCTCGGTGAACGATCAGCTCAGCTCCTGGCCCGGTCAGGCGCTCAGCGGGTTCTCCTCACCGGTGTGGTCGGTCGTCGGGATCGTCCTGGGCCTGGGCTTCGTGCTCTCGTTCGGATACTGGACCACCAACTTCGTGGAGGTCCAGCGCGCCATGGCGTCGGACTCCACATCGGCGGCGCGCCGCGCCCCCATCCTCGGCGCCATCCCCAAGATGTTCATCCCGTTCGTCGTGGTGGTCCCCGGCATGATCTGCGCCGCCGCGATCGGCGACATGATCCACCTCAAGAACACCGGGTCGGGCGACGGCGTCACCTACAACGACGCGATGCTGTTGATGATGCGCGACATCCTGCCCAACGGTCTCCTCGGCGTCGCCGTCGCGGGCCTGCTCGCCTCGTTCATGGCGGGTATGGCGGCCAACGTCTCCGCGTTCAACACCGTGTTCAGCTACGACCTGTGGCAGCAGTACGTCGTCAAGGACCGGCCCGACTCGTACTACATCACCGTCGGGCGCATCGCGACGATCGGCGCGGTGCTGCTGGCGATCGGCACCGCCACGATCGCCGCCGGGTACTCCAACCTCATGGACTACCTGCAGACACTGTTCGGGTTCTTCAACGCACCGCTGTTCGCCACGTTCATCCTGGGCATGTTCTGGAAGCGGATGACACCCACCGCCGGCTGGGTGGGGCTGGTCGGCGGCACCGCGTCGGCCATGACCGTGTTCGTCCTACAGGAGACCGGCGTCATCGATCTGCCGGGCCAGGGCATGGCGTTCGTCGCGGCGATCGCCGCCTTCGTCGTCGACATCGTGCTGTCGATCGCGGTCTCCCTGGTGACCGCCCCCAAACCGGCCGCCGAACTCGAGGGCTTCGTGTACTCCCTCACCGACAAGAAGACGCTGCTCGGCGACGACCCGCACGGCACCCCCTGGTACAGCCGTCCCGTGCCGCTCGGCATCCTGGTGATGGTGCTCGTGATCGTTCTCAACGCGGTGTTCCATTGATCCCGCTCCGCTCGCACCCTGAGGAGGGACCGCAATGAGTGACCACACCGAGAAGACCGGCCGCCCCGAGCAGACCGGGGACACCGAGAAGACCGGCGACTCCGGGAGCGACCGCACGTCGCGCATCGTGGCGAAGCTGTTCGACATTCGCAGCATCATCGGCGCCCTGATGGCGATCTACGGGGTGATCCTGCTGATCGGCGGTCTGCTGCCGGCGACGGCCGAGGCCGGAGCCGGTGACCGTCCGCCGTCGTCGAATCCCGTCGACATGTCCGTCGGGACCGGGGCCAACATCTGGGTCGGCGTGATCCTGGTGGCCGTCGGAGCGCTGTTCCTCGTGTGGGCGGCCCTGCGGCCCACCGACCGCTGAGACCCCCGCCCGAACCCCGCGCTGGGAGAAACCGTCCGTCACATGACATGATCGGTTCTGTGAACACCGAGGGCAAGATTCCTGAATCGCGCCACCGGGTGCTCGACTCTCGATCGTCATGTCCGGGCTGAGCGCCGCCGTCGTGCGCCGACTGCTCCCCGAGTCGCCGCCTCCGCTGTCCGCGGCCGATGAGCGCGAATTCCGCGCCGACTTCGCCGCCTCGGCCCGGATCTACCGGACGGAGATGTGGCTCATCCTCGCCGCCTCGGCCGTCCTGCTGCTGGCGGGCATCCGCATCTCGGGCATCGAGATCCCGCCGGACCTCGACCGATACCGCCCGTTGTTCCTCATCGGCCTCGCGATCCCGTTCATCGTCCGCTGGGCCAGTACGCTCGGCGGCCGGCTCGCGCGGTGGTCGACCCCGCTGTTCATCGCGTCGGTGTACATCGACGTCGTGGTGCTGATGACCGCGCGCGTGGCCGGGTTGCGCACCGGAGTCGACCTGATCCCCCTCGTGGTGCCCGTCGCCTTCCTGCTGAGCCTCGTCGTCGTCCAGATCCGCTTCCCCGTCCTCGTCTCGTCGATGGTGATCGGGTTCGCCGCGATCGCGGGAATCGAGATCATCGCCACACCGCCCGGGACGGCCGCGATGATCGACCTGCTGGCCTCGTCGGTCATCGTGTTCGTACCCGCCGTCAACGTCTTCGAGTACGAACGGTCGCTGCGCACCGTGTGGTCGGCCGAACGTCGGCTCGGCCGAGTCACCCGCACCGACGCCCTCACCGGGCTGCCGAACCGTCGCCGGCTCGACGAGGTTCTCGCCGCCGGCGTCGCATCGGGGCTCCCGGTGGCGGTCGCCTTCCTCGACGTCGACCACTTCAAGCACTACAACGACCGGTTCGGGCATCCCGCCGGCGACGCCTGCCTCGCGAAGGTCGGCGCCCGGCTCGCGGCGGCCACCGCCGGTCGCCCCACCGAGTTCGTCGCGCGGGTCGCCGGCGAGGAGTTCGTCATCGTCTGGGTCGGCGACGACGAGGCGACGGTGCTCCGTCGCGCCGACGAGGTCCGCGCGGCCGTCGGGACGCTCGACGACGCCCTCGCACCGGTGACGGCGTCCGCCGGGCTGGCCTTCCTCGACGTCGCGGGGCGAGACGTCGCCGGCGGCGTCCGCGACCTGATGACCACCGCCGACGACGCGCTGTACCGTGCGAAGCAGACGGGCCGCGATCGCCTGGTGGTGGCCGAACCCGCGTCGGATGCGGCGACCGCCCCCGCAGCAGACTCCCCCGCAGCAGACTCCTCTGCAGCTGACTCCTCTGCAGCTGACTCCTCTGCGGCCCCCGCATCCGGGACCGGGATCGCTCCGTCGACGCCGGCCGGTCGGGCGTTCCGCGCCGACCCCCGCACGATGCACACCACGCCGGCGTCGATCGGCTTCACCGACGGGGAGTCCGAGCGTCGGTTCCGCGCGTCGTACGAGGTGCGCGGGCTTCCGTCCCGGCGGCTGATCATGGCCGGTACGGCCGCCATCGTCACGCTCATCTTCCTGGGCCAGCGGTGGCCGCTCGGTCTGCCCGACGAGGCCGTCGGCATCGGCCGAATCGTCATCGTCGCCGGAATGCTCCCCGCGGCCCTGGTGGGCCTCGCGGGCACCGTCTCGGTTCGGCTCCGCCGCCTGTCGACGCCCCTGTTCATCGGTGCGGTCGCCGTCATCGTCGCCGCCCAGATGGTCGAGCGGCTCTATCTCCTGCCCAAGGGCATCGACGTGGTCCCCATGATCTGGCCGATCGCCCTGCTGCTCGGCATGTCCCTGGTGTGCATCCGCTACTCGGTGCTGCTGCCGGCGATGCTCGGGCTGCTCGGTGCGGTGATCGTCGCCGACGCCGTCGTCCTGCCCCTCACCTCGGTGAACCTGCAGACCTACGCGACCATGCTGTCGATGGCGGCCGTGACCCTCCGCTTCGCGTACCGCGAGGAGCTCTCCGCGCGGCTCCTGTGGCAGCACACCGACCGACTCGACGCGGCGAGCCGCATCGACGCCCTCACCGGCATCCTCAACCGTCGGTCGTTCGATCGGCACCTGCGCGAATGGCTCGGCGACGGGGGCGCGGCGGTCGCGATCATCGACGTCGACCACTTCAAGGAGTACAACGACCGGCACGGGCATCTCGCGGGCGACGCCTGCCTCCGCCAGGTCGCGAGCGTGATCGCGGACTACGCCGGCGACGACGCCTTCGCCGCGCGCCTGGGCGGCGAGGAGTTCGCCCTGGTCCTGCGGTATCGGCCGGGAGACACCGACGCCGATCGCACGGCCATCGTCGACGCCATGCACGCCGCCGTCGCCCGGCGGACGCCCGTGACGGTGTCGGTGGGGTTGGCGATCACCCACCCCAGGACCGTCCCGGCAGCAGGCGGTACGGCAACAGGCGCTACGGCAACAGGCGCTACGGGGGCGGTCGACGCCGCAGCACACGATCTGCTGTCCCGAGCCGACGTCGCGCTCTACCGCGCGAAGAACGGCGGACGCGACCGCATCGTCCGCGACCGCGTCCCCGTCTGAACCTCAGCCGTCACCCCGATGCCAGCGCGTCGGCGACGAGGTGCATCGCCGTGGCGACCGCCAACCGCCGCACCGTCTCCCGATCGCCGGGGAACCGGCGGGTGACCGTGTCCGTGTCCCTCCCGGCGATCGCGACACCGAAGCACACCGTGCCCACCGGTTTGCCCGGTCGTCCCCCGCCGGGCCCCGCGATGCCGGTGGTCGAGACGGCCACATCGCAGTCCAGCACGCGGCGCGCGCCGTCGGCCATCGCGGCGGCCACCCGTTCGCTGACCGCACCGACCTCGGCGATGAGGTCGGCGGGGACCCCGAGCGCACCCGACTTCACCTCGTTCGCATACGACACCACCCCGCCGACCATGAACGCCGACGACCCCGGACGGTCGGTGAGGCGTGCGGCCACGAGTCCGCCCGTGCACGACTCAGCCGTCCCGATGGTGCGGCCGTCGAGCAGCCGCGCGACGAGATCGTCCACCGAGGAGCCGTCGGTGGAGTACACGCGGTCGCCGTGCCGACGCAGGATCATCTCCTCCAGGCGCCGGTAGACCGGCTGCGCCGCGACGGCGAACCGCGTGACGATCTCCAGTTCGCCGCCGCGCATGCACGTGGTGATCTCGAGGTCGTCGAATCCCGCGAGTTCGTCATGCGCCGCCCGCAGGGTGACGGCGAGGTCGGCCTCCGACAGTCCGTAGGCGAGGATCATCTGCTCGTCGTACACGCCCCGATCCGCGATCGCCGCCGCGACGGGCGCGGTCTTCAACGCCGCGGGCCACATGGCCTGCAGTTCGTGGGGCGGTCCGGGCAGCACGAGGACCGCGGGCACATCCGGTCCCGACGGGACCGCGACGCCCGGCGCCGTGCCGGTCGGCGCGATCGCCTCCGCTCCGGCAGGTACCAGCGACTGCTTGTCGATCGCCGCCCGCACCGCCGGCGGGAGCGGGCGATCCGCGTCGTATCGTCCCCACCCGCGGATCACCGACTCGATGACCTCTCGGATCTCCGGGTCCGTGCGCAGGGGCCGCCCGGTGAACTCGGCGACCACCGCGACGGTCAGATCGTCGGCCGTCGGGCCGAGTCCGCCGGTGGTGACGATGAGGTCGACCTCTTCGGCGGCCAGGAAACGCAGCTGCGCGAGAAGGTCGGCGGGGCGGTCGCCGCACACCGTGAGGTGCGGGATGTCGACACCGAGGCGCAGCAGTTCTCGGGCCGCCCACGGGCCGTTCCGGTCCGAGATCCGTCCACCGAGGACCTCGGTACCGGTCACCACGATTCCCGCGCGCGTGCTCACCCTGTCCAGATTACGTGCCGGAGCCCGTCATGCGGGTCCGCCGTCGGGCGGGGCCGTCACTCGACGACGATCGTGCCCATCGCCCCCCGGTCGCCGTCGACCATCCGGTGGTTCAGGATCGTGTACGTACCCGGTTCGGGGAACGTCATCTCGACGAAACCGCCCTGCGCCGCGGCCAGGTCGAGGACCTGCGACCCGCCCGGACCGTCCCGGTCGGGCCGGAGCAGGTAGGCGCCCTCCTTGTAGACGGTGTCGAATTGCGTGCCGATGACGTGGAACGACAGCGGCTCGTTGGGGCCGGCGTCGAGGACCCACATCCGCACGCGGTCGCCGACCCTGGCCCGCAGCGGCCGATGCATGTACTGGTTCGCGTACCCGTTGAACATCACCAGGTCGGGCACGCCGCCGGCGGCCACCTTGTCGGCGTCGATCGGTTCGCCGTCGCCGCCGAGGTACCACTCCGACTGCGTGAACAGGTATTCGGCCGACACCGGCGCCAAGTCGGGCGGGTCGATCACGACGGCGCCGAACATCCCGGCCGCGAGATGCACCGGCATGGGTGCGGTGGCGCAGTGGTAGAGCCAGATCCCGGTGTGTTCGGCGCGGAAGCGGTACACCAGCGACTCTCCGGGACCGATGTCGCGCATGTTCTCGTCGGGCGACACCATGCCCGCGTGGAAGTCGACCGAATGCGACATGGTGCCGCGGTTGACGAGCGTGATCTCGAAGACGTCGCCGAGTCTGCCGCGCAGCGTCGGCCCCATCACGGTGCCGTTGTACGTCCACAGCGTCTGTCGCACGCCGGGGGCGATCTCGCCGACGTCTTCGGTGGCCTCGAACGTGAATCGGTGGACCGTGCCGCCGGGTGCCGGGGCCAGACGCGGGTCGCGGGCGCGGAAACCGTCGCCCGGGTCGGCCATGAGGTCGACGGTCGGGGGCGTGGCCGACGGTCCGCCGTGGTGGCCGCCCGAGCCTCGGGCACCGTCGTCGGTGCCGCCCTCGGCGCGGATGTGCAGGACCATCCCCTGTTGGCGGTGCCCGACGATCGAACACCAGCCCTCCACGGAGCGACCGACGACGCCGACGTCGAGGGTCGCGCTGTCTCCCGGGCTCAGCCGGCCGCTCTGTTCGCCGGTCTCCAAGACCAGGTCGTGCACCATCGTGTCGCGGTTCGTCACCCTGATGACCAGCCGATTCCCCGCGGGAACGGTGATCGTCTCGGGGGTGAACCGCATGCCGACGGCGTCGACGTCGACGGTGGTGGTCTGTCCCGTCGGGGTCACACCGGCCGCCGCGTCCTGCTGCGCCCCCGGCGATGTGCCGCCCATCGCGACGCCGAAGGCCAGCACCAGTCCGATCGCCGATGCCGCCGCCACGGCCTGCAGTCCCGGCTGCGGGGTGCGCGGCGACGGCGCTGCGGTCTCGCCCCGCCGGACGCGCAACGCGACGACGGCGCTGCGGATCATGATGGGGAGGAAGACGATGAACGCGAGCATCACCAGCGACGAGAGGGCCACCTTCACCCAGCTCGACATCGGCAGCAGCCACAGGAGCAGTCCGCCGTTGATGACGAGGACCCGCCACAGCCACCACCGGTCCATCTCGGCCTTGCCCGCCGCGGTGACCTCGCCGCCGCCCATCATCGTGGGCAGCAGGTGGCTCATGACGCCGAAGAGCAGCTGGGCGGCGAAACCGGCGAGGAACCCGATGGTGAGCAGGCTGAGCCGGTCCTGCACGAACGGCCCGCTCACGAGGACGACCGCATACCAGACGAGGGTCCCGATGAGCCACATCAACGCGGCGGTGATCGACGCCGACGCATAGGTTCGCGGCGGACGACGCACGATGGCGGGGACGAACGGGGCGGCGACGACGAGCCATCCGGCCGTGTAGACGCCGACGCCGACGGCGGCGACCACCGGCCGGTCGGCGAGAGCGCCGCCGCAGATCACGGCGATGCCCGCGACGAGGACGCCGAGTGCCGCGGGACGGCGGCGGAGCGGCACCGTCGTCTCCCCGAGGAGCCGCGGGAACATGATGAGCAGCACGCCCGCCGCTGCGAGGCCGAGGAAACCGAGGAGGTTGACCGCCTGGTGTGTCACCACCAGGCCCGCCTGGAGGGGATCGCCGAATCCGTATGCCAGGGCGGCGCCGACGCCTGCGCCCACCGGCAGCAGCGACGCCGAGGCGACGAAGAACCACACGCTCAACGCGTTCTCGGCACGCCCCTCACCGGCCGTGACGCGGTGCCGCTGTGCCTCCCCGATCAGGAGGGCCAACGCCACCGCGTGCCAGGCGACCATGAGTCCGATCAGCACGGCGCCGATGGTCGTGAGCCACCACAGCACCGTCTGCATGCCGGCGATGGTGACGAGAAGACCGAGGTTGAGTACGTAGATCCGGATCAGGTGCGGGCGGCGGCGGGTCTCGGGGAGGTGGTAACCGAGGAATCGTTCGCCGAGGGTCTGCGACCAGACGAGGATCGAGTTCGCGACCAGACCGATCGTGAACATGTGCACCAGCAGCCAGCGCGCATCGGGCAGCGCCCAGTGCATCACCCCGACGACGATCAGCAGGACCATCCAGATGCGGACGGGCAGTCCCGCACGCTGGTGCCAACTTCGCGGTCGCTTCGCAGTCCTGGCGTTCACGACATCGATGGTAGCGATCTACGACGCACGATCGTAGATCAAGAGACGCAGGTCATTCCGTCCGGCAGTCCGCCCCGTGGGGGTGGACGTCGACGGTGTCGGCCGGTGAGGCCCGGCGGCCGCCGTCGACGCTGAGGAACGCGCGAGCCGACTCGTAGCCGCGCACGATCAGCTCGTCGGCGCGGGAGAAATCCAATGCCCCCACCGTCAGCGGACACGGCGGCGGCACCACGATGAGCTCGGCGTCGTCGGAGTACTCGCGGATGTCGCGCACCAGGCGTTTGTGAATGAGCAGGGTCATCGTGTGCAGCAGCGTGCTCGCCACCCCCGCGGGCGGTTCGGCGAGCGCGCACGGGTAACCGCAGGGCAGAACGTAGATGGTGTCCACGCCCCGCGACACGGGACGGGAGATCGCGGTGTTGTCGGCGATTCCACCGTCCACCAGCAGCCGTCCGGCCCGCTCGACGGGCGGCAGGAGCCCCGGTATGGCGCTGCTGGCGAGGATCGCCTCGAGCGCGGGGCCGGCGTCGATGTCGACCTCGTCGCCGCTGAGCAGGTCCGTCGCGACCACCGTGAGCGGGATCGGCGAGTCCTCGATGCACTCGAATGCGAGGTGGTCCTCGATGAGCGACCGCAGTCCGTGATCGCCGAACAGTGCGGTGCGCCGACCGAACAGTGCGCCGACGATCCGCCGCGGGCTCGGCGGGAACAGGCTCCAGGTCGACAGTCCGCGCCAGATCTCGCCCAGTTCGTCGGCGACGTCGACCGTGAGACCGCGACCGGCGACGAACGATGCGTTGAGCGCGCCCGCCGAGGTGCCGACGAGCACGTCGGGGGTCACGCCCTCCTCGGCGAGCGCCCGCAGCATCCCCACCTGCATCGCCCCCAGGTTGGCCCCGCCGGAGAGCACGAACGCCGTGGTCATCGCAGGACCCCGAAACACCGGGAATCGAAACGCATGTCCCTCACCTCCGTGCCGGCAGCCCGACGTCGACGCGGTGGTGCTCGACGTCGTGGATCGCATAGCGGGCGAGGGTCTCGACGGTGAACGGTCGCCCGTCGCCGCGCTCGCCGCGCCGTGTCCAGTCCCGCTCCGGCACCGCGCGGTAGGCGTCGGCGAACTCTCGGGCATTGGCGGCCAACGCCGCTCCGACCGCCACCGGGTCCTGACCGCGATAGTCGCCCGCGACGGCCACCGCGTCCTGGTCCCAGTCGGCGAACCGTGCGGGCTGCCGCTCGCGCATCAGCTCGAGTCGCTGCCGCATGACGGTGTACAGATCGCGGACGTGACAGGCGTACTCCAGCGGCGACCACGTCTGTGGATCGGGACGCTCGGCGACTCCGGGGCGGGACAGGACCGTCTCCCAGCCCGCCGCCGACGCCGCGATCCGGTCCGCGACTCCGGCGCGCGTGAGCGTCCCCGGATCGAATCCGCAGTCGACGCAGGGGGTGTCGATCACCCAGGTCCAGTCCTTGCTCTCCGGTTCGATCGTCATGACCCAACGGTAGTGCTCCCGGGACCCCGCCGTCATCGGCCTCGCATACCCGCGGGATACGATCGACGGGTGAGTGAATCAGCTTCAGCCCCCGAATTCCTCTACTCCGACCTCCTGCCGGCGCCCCACGACGACACCCCGTATCGACTGGTGACCACGGACGGCGTCTCGACTGTGGAGGTCGACGGTCGCACCTTCCTCAAGGTGGATCCCGAGGCCATCTCGCGTCTCACCACCGAGGCGATGCACGACATCAGCCACTATCTGCGGCCCGCGCATCTGGCCCAGTTGCGGAAGATCATCGACGACCCGGAGGCGTCGGGCAACGACCGCTTCGTCGCCCTCGATCTGCTGAAGAACGTCAACATCTCGGCCGGCGGTGTCCTGCCGATGTGCCAGGACACCGGCACCGCGATCGTGATGGGCAAGAAGAGCGAAGGCGTCCTCACCGGCGTCGACGATGCCGAATACATCAGCCGCGGCGTCTTCGACGCCTACACGAAGCTGAACCTGCGCTACTCCCAGCTCGCCCCGCTGACCACGTACGAGGAGCGCAACACCGGCACCAATCTGCCGGCGCAGGTCGAGATCTACGCGACCGAGGAGGGCCCGAAGGGCCCCGAGTACCACTTCCTGTTCATGGCCAAGGGCGGCGGCAGCGCCAACAAGTCGTTCCTGTTCCAGGAGACGAAGGCCATCCTGAATCCCAAGCGGATGCTGAGCTTCCTCGACGAGAAGATCCGTTCGCTCGGGACGGCGGCGTGCCCGCCCTACCATCTCGCCGTCGTCATCGGCGGCACGTCGGCGGAGTTCGCGTTGAAGACCGCGAAGTACGCGTCGGCCCACTACCTCGACGACCTGCCGACCTCCGGGTCGATGTCGGCGCACGGTTTCCGCGACACCGAGTTGGAGGAGGAGGTCTTCAAGCTCACGCAGTCGTTCGGCATCGGCGCGCAGTTCGGCGGGAAGTACTTCTGCCACGACGTGCGGGTGGTGCGGCTGCCCCGCCACGGCGCCTCGTGCCCCGTCGCGATCGCCGTCTCCTGTTCCGCCGACCGCCAGGCGCTCGGAAAGATCACCGCCGACGGCGTGTTCCTCGAGCAGTTGGAGACCGACCCCGCCCAGTACATGCCGGACGCCGGGGTCGCCGAGGACATCTCCGGCGGTGAGGTCGTCCAGATCGATCTCACCGCGCCGATGGACGAGATCCGTGCCGAACTCGCCAAGCATCCGGTCAAGACCCGGCTGTCGCTGACCGGTCCCCTCGTCGTGGCGCGCGACATCGCTCACGCGAAGATCGCCGAGCGCCTCGACGCCGGCGAGGAGATGCCGTCGTATCTGAAGGACCATCCCGTCTACTACGCCGGTCCGGCGAAGACGCCCGAGGGGATGGCGTCGGGATCGTTCGGGCCCACCACCGCGGGCCGGATGGACGGCTACGTGGAGCGTTTCCAGGCGGCCGGCGGGTCGATGGTGATGCTGGCCAAGGGGAACCGGTCCAAGCAGGTCACCGAGGCGTGCCACGCCCACGGCGGCTTCTACCTGGGGTCCATCGGCGGGCCGGCGGCCCGGCTGGCGCTCGACTGCATCAAGAGCCAGGAGGTCCTCGAATACCCCGAGCTTGGGATGGAGGCCATCTGGAAGATCGAGGTCGAGAACTTCCCGGCGTTCATCGTCGTCGACGACAAGGGCAACGACTTCTTCACCGACCCGTCGGGAACCGTCAGCGTCCCGATCAGCGGCATCCGCATCCGCTCCCGCGAACGCTGACTCCCCCTGAACGTCGGGACGCTCCGGGGGGCAGCGCTCGCGGTCGAGGTTCGTCAGCGTTCGCGGTCGAGGTTCGTCATTGCGAGCACGTCGAGTCGGCGGTCGAGTTCCTTCTCCGGCAGCGCGTCCCCGACCAGGCCGCGGTCGATCACGGCCTGGCGGATCGTCTTGCCGTCGCGGAGGGCCTCCTTGGCGACGGCCGCGGCCTCCTCGTAGCCGATGGCGCTGTTCAGCGGCGTCACGATCGACGGCGACGAGGAGGCCTGGGTGCGCAGATGCTCCTCGTGAGCCTCGAGTCCCGCGATGCAGCGGTCGGCGAACAGCCGTGACACGTTGGCCAGCAGATGGATCGATTCGAGGACGTTGCGCGCCATCATCGGGATGTAGACGTTGAGTTCGAAGGCACCGTTCCCGCCTCCCCACGTGACCGCGGCATCGTTGCCGATCACCTGGGCGGCGACCTGGGTGACGGCTTCGGGCAGCACCGGGTTGACCTTGCCGGGCATGATCGAGCTGCCCGGCTGCAGATCGGGCAGGGCGATCTCGGCGAGACCGGTCAGGGGCCCCGATCCCATCCACCGCACGTCGTTGGCGATCTTGGTCAGCGACACGGCGACCGTCTTCAACTGGCCCGACAGTTCCACCAGCCCGTCGCGTGCGGCCTGCGCCTCGAAGTTGTCCTTCGCGAGTCGCAGATCGTCGACGCCGGTGAGGGCGATGAGCTCGCCGACGACCCGGGAACCGAAACCGGCGGGGGCGTTGAGTCCGGTGCCGACCGCCGTTCCTCCGATGGGGAGTTCGCCGACCCGCGGCAGCGTCGCGCGGACGCGCTCGGATCCGGCCTCCACCTGACGGGCGTACCCGCCGAACTCCTGGCCGAGCGTCACCGGGACGGCGTCCATGAGGTGCGTGCGTCCCGACTTCACGACGGTCCGCCACTGGCGGGCCTTGTCGGACAGGACGTCCCGGAGGTGGTCGAGTGCGGGAATCAGCTCGGTGACCACGGCCTGCGTCGCGGCGACGTGCGTCGCGGTCGGAAAGGTGTCGTTGGAGCTCTGCGACATGTTGACGTCGTCGTTGGGGTGGACGTCGACGCCTGCCGCCGCGGCGATCGAGGCGATCACCTCGTTGGTGTTCATGTTCGACGAGGTCCCCGACCCGGTCTGGAAGACGTCGATCGGGAACTGGTCGTCGTGGCGGCCGTCGGCGATCTCGCGGGCGGCGGCCACGATCGCGCGGGCCTTGTCGTCGGGGAGCAGCCCGAGGTCGTTGTTGACGGTCGCCGCGGCGGCCTTCAACAAGCCGAGCGCGCGGATCTGGGAGCGTTCGAGCGGCCGGAAGCTGATCGGGAAGTTCTCGACCGCCCGCTGTGTCTGGGCGCGCCACAGCGCGTGCGCCGGAACGCGGACCTCACCCATCGTGTCGTGTTCGATTCGGTAGTCACCAGTGTCTTCAGCCATACCCGATTCAACCGTTTCCGAGGTCGTTCTGTTCCGCATCCGGTCCGGTCAGCCCTTCATCGCGACGCCCTCGCGCCAGTACCCCATGAATGCGACCTGTTCGCGCGGGACGCCCAGTTCCTTGACCAGATGGCGGCGCAGGCCGGTGACCACGGTGCTCTCCCCCGCGATCCAGTAGTAGCGATGGTCCGCCGACGCCGCGGTCGCCGGTTCGATCCGCTCCCCGGTCTGCGAGTAGGTCGGCGTCTCCCACACCAGATCGGCTGTCTCGTCCGCGTCGGGTGCGGCGTCGGCCTCCGCGTCGGGTGCGGTGTCGAGGTCGGGGGCTGCGTCGAGGTCGGGGGCTGCGTCGAAGTCGGGGGCTGCGTCGAGATGCTCGCGAACCGCCGCACGCAGGCGCACACCGTGCGGCGAACCGTCGCGCGGGAGCCAGTGCACGGCGACCCCGTCGGGCGCGGCGATCGGCTGCGGGTCCCGCGCCGAGGGCACCTCGATGAACGCGACACCACGCAGGTGCGCCGGCGCGTCCTCCAGGATTCGGGAGATCGCCGGGGCGGCCGTCTCATCGCCCGCGAGAAGCACGGCCGCCGACGGTTCCGGCAGATACTCGATGCCGCCGCCGTCGAACCGTCCGCGCCGCGGCCCGACGACGAGCAGTTCGTCGCCGACGGTCGCCGACGCCGCCCACGACGACGCCGGGCCGGTGTTCCCGGGCACGAGGTGCAGGACGAAGTCGACGTCGATCTCGGTGGCGCCGTCGTCGGCGACGCGCAGGTCGCGGATGGAGTAGGTGCGCATCGAACCGCGTTCGTCGGCGGGCAGTGCCCGCCACGCGGCGTACCAGTCGTCGCCCGCCGCCGGTTCGGGCAGGACGCCCGCGGCGGTCGGGAAGATGAGTTTGATCCGCTGATCGAACGTTGCGCCGGGATTGCCGACGTCGGTCAGTTCCGCTCCGACGAGGGTGACGCGCACGAAGCTCGGCGACAGGCGGTGGACGTCGCCGACACGGGCGCGGACCAGCCCGTAGGCACCGGCGCCGTCCTGCGGGTCGGATTCGGCGGCGGGCGTGGAGTCAGCGGACATGGTGCCTCCCTCGCGGCATGACGGCGGGCTTGCCGGAGACCGGATCGCTCATGACCACGCTGTCGAGGCCGAAGACGTCGGCGACGAGGCCTTCGGTGACGACGTCGTCCGGAGCGCCCTGCGCGTGCACCCGCCCGCCCCGCATCGCGATCAGCCGGTCCGAGTAGCGGGCCGCCAGGTTGAGATCGTGCAGGACCAGCACGATCGTGGTTCCGTGCTCGTCGCGCAGGTCGGTCAGCAGATCGAGCACCTCCACCTGGTGGGCGACGTCGAGGAAGGTGGTCGGCTCGTCGAGCAGGAGGATGTCGGTCTCCTGCGCGAGGGCCATCGCGATCCACACGCGTTGCCGCTGACCGCCGGAGAGTTCGTCGACCGGCCGGTCGATGAGATCGGCCGTGCCCGTCGCGTCGAGGGCGTGGGCGACGGCCGCGTAATCGTCGGCGGTCCAGCGGGCGAAGGCCCGCTGGTGCGGGTGCCTGCCGCGGCCGACGAGATCGCCGACCGTGATCCCTTCGGGCGCGATCGGACTCTGCGGGAGCAGCCCGAGGACGCGGGCGACGTCGCGCGAACGCCGCGCGGCGATGTCCGCGCCGTCGAGCAGGACGATGCCGGAATCCGGTGCGAGCAGCCGCGACAGCGCCCGCAGCAGGGTCGACTTCCCGCAGCCGTTGGCGCCCACGACGGACGTGATGAGGCCCGGATGCACCGCGACGTCGAGGTCGTCGACGACCACGCGGTCGCCGTACGACAGTCGGAGGGATCGGGCCGCGAGTGTGTGGACCGGCGGCGCGGTCGCGGAATCATGAGCGGTCACAGTGTTCCTCCCGAGCGGTTGACGCGGATGAGCAGATAGAGCAGGAACGGGGCGCCGAGGACGCCGGTCACCACACCGACCGGGTAGCGGTGCGGCAGGGCGAACTGTCCGACGAGATCGGCGGCCAGGACGAGGACGGCGCCGACGAGGCCGGCGGGGACCACGAGGGAACCACCGGCCCGGGTGAGCAGCCGTGCGGCGATCGGACCGGACATGAAGGCCACGAAGGCGATCGGGCCGGTGCCTGCGATCGCGAAGGCCAGCAGCAAGACGGCGCCGAGGATCGCGAGGACGCGAACGCTCTCGACGCGGACGCCCAGCCCGGCGGCGGTGTCGTCGCCCAGGCCGAGCGCGGCCACCTCGCGCGCCGACCACAGCATCACCGGGACGACGACGGCGGTGACGATCGCCAACGGCCCCACGGGATCCCAGGAGGGTTCGCCGAGGCTGCCGGTGATCCAGCGGAGTGCGGCGGCGATGTCCCACTCGGAGGCGCGTGCCAGGGTGTACGAGATGACGCTGGTCAGCATGGCGGCCACGCCGATGCCGACGAGGATGAGTCGGGTCGCGGAGAAGCCCTCGGAGGTGGACAGCGCGTAGACCGCGGCGGCCGCCAGGAGCGCGCCGACGACCGCGGCCAGTGCCACCTGCGAGCCGGACAGCCCCAGGACGACGATCCCCACGACGGCGGCCGCGGACGCGCCGCTGGACACCCCGATGATGTCGGGTGAGGCGAGCGGATTGCGCAGCAGCGACTGGAAGGTGACGCCGGCGACGCCGAAGGCGAAGCCGGACAGCACCGCCAGGCAGGCGCGCGGCAGCCGCAGTTCCCCCACGGTGAACGACGCCCCCGGGACGCGGCGGCCGACGACCACATCCCACACGGCGCCGAGCGGGTAGAAGGTCTGGCCGACCATCAGCGCGGTGGCGAACAGACCCAGCAGGACGGTGGCCAGTGCGGCGAGGACGAGTACCCGTCGCCGGGTGCGGGCGGTGCGGCTCGCGCGCACCGCGTCGATGGTCGTCATGGTTCGCGGACCCGTCGTCATAGTTCGCGGACCTTCTGCCGGCGCACGATCCAGATGAAGAACGGCGCGCCGAGGACGGCGGTGATGACGCCGACGTCGACCTCCTCGGGGCGGGCGATCACGCGGCCGAGCACATCGCTCAGCACCAGCAGTCCGGCACCGGCGAGGGCGACGAACGGCAGCAGCCAGCGGTGGTCGACCCCGATGAGGGCGCGGCAGGCGTGCGGGACGAGCAGTCCGACGAAACCGATCGGACCGGCGATCGCGGTGGCGGCTCCGGCGAGCGCGACGGCGGCGAGACCGGTCAACAGCCGAGTGCGTCGGACGTTCTCACCGAGCCCGGCGGCGACGTCGTCCCCCAGCGCCAACGAGTTCATGCCGCGTGCGCAGGCGACGGTGAGGATCGCTCCGGCACCCAGGACCGGCGCCAGGACGACGATCCGGTCCCAGTCGGCGCCGCCGACGCCGCCGACCTGCCAGTGCTGGAACCGCGACATCACGTCCACCCGGGGCAGGAGCACCGCACTGGTCAGACAGGTGAGGGCGGCGGCCGTCGCCGCGCCCGACAGGGCCAGTTTCAGCGGGGTGGCACCGCCTCGGCCCAGCGAACCGACGGCGTAGACGGCCACCGCGGTCACACCGGCGCCGGTGATCGCGACCGCGATGAACGAGGACGGGTCGGTCAGACCGCCGAAGACCAGCCCGATGACGACGGCGAGCGATGCGCCCCCGGAGATGCCGAGGATCGCCGGGTCGGCCACCGGATTCCGGGTCACCGCCTGCATCCCCGCGCCGGAGAGGGCCAGGGCCGCACCGACGAGGATCGCCAGCACGGTCCGCGGGATGCGTTTGGCGATCGCGGCCTCACCGAAGGTGTCGGCGTGCCCCAGGAGCGCGCCGGTGATCTCGTCGAGCGCGACTCCGCGGCTGCCGAAGGCGATGGAGACGCCGAACAGGACCGCCAGCAGCACCGTGCCCACGGTCAGGCAGATCACCGCCCTCGCCGTCTGCGCGCGGGTCACGACGTCGTGAGCGCCGCGGCCAGCCGACCGAAGTATTCGTCGACGTGGGCGGGGATCGAGAGTGCGGTGGGGTTGGACGCCGATGCGAGCGGAGTCGAGTCGGGCAGGACCGCGACGTGACCGGCCTTGACGGCCGGGATCTTGCCGAGCAGCGGATCGGCCTGCAGCCGGGCGAGCGTCTTCTCGTCGCCGTAGGTGACGATCAGGTCGACGTCGTCGAAGCGATCGGCCTGTTCGGCGCTGACCTCGCGGTAGAACTCGTCGGAGCCGCGGCCGGCCGCGGTGACGGCGGCCGGCACCGGGAGTCCGGCGTCCCGGAGGAACTCGGCACGCGGGTCGTTGAGCGTGTAGAAGCCGATCTTGCTCATGTCGGTGGGATCGAGGTACGCGAACATCGTGGAGGCTGCGGCGAGCTCGGGGTGTGCCCCGACGGCGGCGTCGATCCGGGCCCGCAGGTCGGCGATCAGTGCGGCGCCTTCGGCTTTGCGTCCCATCGCGGTGGCGTTCAGCTCGATGGTCTCGTCCCACGGGGTGCCCCACGGGATCTTCGGGTAGGCGATGACCGGCGCGATCTTCGTGAGCTTGGTGTACTGCTCCTCGGTGAGGCCGGAGTAGGCGGCGAGGATGAGGTCGGGGTCGGCGTCGGAGACGGCTTCGTAATCGGGGCCGTCGGTCTCGTCGTAGCGGGCCGGGGTGTCGGCGCCGAGGTCGTCGAGTCGTGCCCGCACCCACGGCAGGATGCCGTCGTCGTCATCGTCACCCCAGGTGACCGAGGCCATGCCGACGGGGACCACGCCGAGCGCGAGGGGCACTTCCTGATTGCTCCAGCCGACGGTCGCGATGCGGTCGGCGGAGTGGACGGTGGTGGATCCGAAGGCGTGCTCGACGGTGACGGGGAAACCGTCGGCGGCGTTGTTCCGGACGTCGGCGTCGGCCGCGCAGGCGGTGACGGCGACGGCGGTGAGGGCGGCGAGAGCGGAGGCGAGGGGACCGACGAGGCGGCGCGAGATCATGGGAGGGTCACTTTCCAGCGGGGAACTTCAGGCAGGGAACTTTAGGGCACCCTACCCTTAGTGAGGCTCTCCTAAAAAGTGCCTGGTCGCGCCGCCCTCAGCCGGCGGATCTCGCCGCGCGAACGAAACGCGCGACGGCCTCGAGGTCCTTGACGCCCGGCGCCGACTCCACGCCGCTGGAGACGTCGACGCCCCAGGGCTGCGCCAACGCGATCGCCTCGGCGACATTGTCGGGGTCGAGCCCGCCGGCGAGCAACCACTGTCCACCCACCTCGCGATCGGTGAGGTCGGCGAGGTCCCAGCGACGGCCCGACCCGGGCCGCGGCGCGTCGAGCAGGAGCCGCTCCTCGCCGTATGCGCCGACGTCCAGGGGCGGATCGTCGGCCAGCGACGTGGCGCGCCAGAGTCGCGGGACGATGCGTCCGGCACGCGCGAAGTCGTCGGCGCCGTAACGGCCGCCGTGCAGTTGCAGCACGGTGAAGCCGAGGCGGTGCGCCGTCCGCGCGGCCTGTTCGGCGTCCATGTCGTTGACCACCAGGACGATGTCGAGCGGGCCGTCCGCGGCGAGGTCGCGGGCGGCCGCAACGATGCCGCGAGCCGCGTCGGCCGAGAGCGCACGCGGACTGCTCCGGTTCATCACGACGCCGATCGCGTCGGCGCCGGATCGCACCGCGGCCTCGACGGCGTCCACCGACGTCAGTCCGCACACCTTGACGTACACGGCGCCCATCATGGCACAGCGTCGGCCGGCATCGGACTCCGCGGCGATGCAGATGTGTGTTACCGTTCCGAGGAAATTAAGCGATCGCTTAATTCAGGTGGGGTCGGCGGATACGGAGGTGAGCGTGCCCAGCGACCCGGACGCACGAGCAGCCAAGTCCGAGCAGACGCGCGCACGGCTGCTCGAGGGCGCGATGACGGCGTTCTCCGAGCTCGGGTTCCATGGCACCAGCACCCGTCACATCGCGACCGCCGCCGGGATGAGCCCGGCAGCGGTCTACGTCCACTACGACTCCAAAGAGGAGTTGCTGTTCCGGATCTCACTGCAGGGCCACCGGGAGATCCTGGAGATCGTCCGTGTCGCCGCGGCATCGTCGGACGACCCGGTGACGCAGTTGCACACGGTCGCCCGCGACTTCGCGATCTACCACGCCCGCCATCATGTGAGCGCTCGCGTGGTGAACTACGAACTCGCCTCGCTGAACGCCGACCACCTCGCCGAGATCGTCGCACTGCGCGCTCAGATCGACGACGTCGTCACCCGCGTGCTCGCCGACGGCATGGCGGCCGGCGTCTTCTCGACCCCGGACCCGCGGATGGCCGCCGTCGCCATGATCGGCAGCGGCATCGACGTCGCCCGCTGGTTCCGCGACGGTCGATCGTGGTCGCCGCACGATGTCGGCGCCTTCTACGGCGACGCGGCCCTCCGTCTCGTCGGCGCCACCGCGGACTCCCCCGAGACACCCGCAACCCCGTCCCCCGAACCCTGACATCCGAACCCTGACATCCGACCCCTGAAAATCAACCCCCTTGAAAACCCAACCCCCAACCCATCGAGGAGGTGGCGTCATGCGCCGCACCGTGTACACCGACGACCACGAGGCCTTCCGCTCCACCCTGCGGTCGTTCATCGAGTCCGAGGTCGTCCCCGTCTACGACCAGTGGTTCGACGACGGCATCGTGCCCAAGGACTTCTATCGTCAACTCGGCGAACTCGGCATCTTCGGCATCGAGGTGCCCGAGGAGTACGGCGGCGCCGGCATCGAGTCGTTCAAGTACGAGGCCGTCCAGATCGAGGAGATGGCCCGCGCGGGCGTCTCCTTCGGCGGATCGAGCGTCCACGTCGCCCTGTGCCTGCCGTACCTGCTGCAGTTGGCCACCGAGGAGCAGAAGCAGGCGTGGCTGCCGGGGATGGTCTCGGGCGAGACGATGTTCGCGATCGCGATGACCGAACCCGGCACCGGCTCCGACCTGGCCGGCATGAAGACCACCGCCACGCTCTCCGAGGACGGGACCCACTATCTGCTCAACGGGGCCAAGACCTTCATCACCGGCGGCGTCAACGCCGACCGCGTGATCGTCTGCGCCCGGACCGCGCGCCCGAAGGACGACGACCGCCGGTTCGGCATCAGCCTGCTGGTGGTCGACACCACGTCGGAGGGCTACGCGGTGGGCCGGAAGCTCGACAAGATCGGCCTCCGGACGTCCGACACCGCCGAGTTGTCGTTCACCGACGTGCGCGTGCCGGTCGGCGACCTGCTGGGCGAGGAGAACAAGGGCTTCTCGTACCTGGGGAACAACCTGCCCCGCGAACGCCTGTCGATCGGCTTCGGCTCGTACGCGCAGGCGGCCGCGGCCGTGCGGTTCGCCACCGAGTACACGCGCGAGCGGACGGTGTTCGGCAAACCCGTCGCGTCGTTCCAGAACACGAAGTTCGAGCTGGCAGCGTGCAAGGCCCTGGTCGACGCGATGGAGTCGATGGTCGACCGAGCCCTGGAGGCCCATGATGCGGGAGAGCTGACGGCCGCCGCCGCCGCCGCGGTGAAACTGTTCTGCACCGAGACGGCGTCGGATGTCATCGACCGCTGCCTGCAGCTGCACGGCGGGTACGGGTACATGAACGAGTACCCGATCGCCCGGCTGTACGCCGACAACCGCGTCAGCCGCATCTACGGCGGAACCAGTGAGGTCATGCGGTCGATCATCGCCAAGGACATGGGCCTGTAGGCCTTCGCGACCGTCCCCGCCGTGCCGGAGCGGCTCACACCACGTCGGCGCGGCGGGGATGGTCCTCGTCACTTCCCCTTGCCGCGAAAAGTGGGACTGACTAACAATCGTTAGCATGTCTTCCATCCTTTTCCGCCTCGGGCGGTTCTCGTTCCGCCATAAGTGGTGGGTGCTCGTCGCGTGGGTCGCGGCCGTGGCCATCGCCCTCGGCGGCGTCTGGCTGCTGAACCCGAAATTCGCACAGGACTTCGATCTGCCCGGCACCGACGGCGGCGTCGCGATGGAGCAGATCCAGGAGAACTTCCCGGCTGCCACCAAGCAGCAGGAGGAACCGTCGACCACCGTCGTGGTGCAGGCCGACGACGGGCTGGCGAAGCACGCGGCGCAGATCGACTCGCTCGTCGCGGACCTCGGGACCCTCGACGACGTCGATCGCGACGGTCTGCAGAATCCGGTGACGGTCGCCGAGAAGATGCCGCAGACGGCGTCCACGGTGCTCGGCGACGACGGCCGCATCGGCCTCATCACCGTCCACCAGTCGATGAACCTGATGGACGTCGACATGGACACCAAGCAGGCCCTGCTCGACGTGCTCGCCGAGCACCGCGGGGACGGGCTGACCGTCGAGGCGATGGGCGGGGTGATGTCGACCATGGAGCCACCCGGCAAGGCCGAGCTCGTCGGTCTCACCGTCGCCTTCGTCGTCATGATCGTCGCCTTCGGCGCGCTCATCGCCGCGTTCATCCCGCTGGTCACCGGCATCGTCGGCGTCGGTCTCACGATGCTCCTGGTGATGCTCAGCACCGAGGTGCTGTCGATCAACCAGGCCGCGACGGCCATCATCACCATGCTCGGCCTCGCGGTGAGCATCGACTACGCCCTGTTCATCGTGTCCCGGTACCGCACGGAGGTCGACCGCGGCGGCAGCCGCGACGACGCCGCCGGTCGCGCGGCCGGAACCGCCGGCTCGGCCGTGGTCTTCGCCGGACTCACGGTGATCATCGCCGTGGCCGCCCTGATGGTGATCGGCATCCCGATCATCACCCAGATGGGACTGGGCGCCGCCGTGGCGATCCTCGTCGCCGTCCTGGCCGCACTCACCTTCATCCCGGCTCTGCTCGGCGCGTTCGGCCGGTTCGCGTTCCTGCCGCGCATCCCGTGGATCAAGCACGCCGACCAGCACGCGCACGACGGCGACAGCCTCGGCGTGAAGTTCGGCCGCATCGTCGTCCGCCGCCCAGTGGCGTTCGTCGTCGCCGGCCTGGCGATCCTCATCGCCGCCGCCGTCCCGATGAAGAACATGCAGTTGGGCATGGACATGACCACCGACGATCAGGTGGCCGCCCAGAAGCTGGTGGCCACCGGTTTCGGCGAGGGCATCGGCGGCGAGCTGTTCGTCGTCATGCACACCGACTCCGGGACCATCGACGACGCCGCGAACGCCGCCGTCGAGACGATCAAGACCCTGCCCGACGTCGCGACGCCGCAGACCCTCACCTGGATGGGCAACGGCCCGTCACCCGAGGCCCCCAACCGCGACGCCGATTCGGCGCTGATCGTGGTCACCCCCACGAGTTCCCCGTCCTCGGAGGCCACCCACGACCTCGTCGAGGCCATCCGCGCCATCTCCGGCGACATCGAGAAGAAGGGGGCCGAGATCCACGTCGGCGGGCAGACCGCCATCATGTCGGATCTGTCGGCCAAACTCGACGCCGCGCTCATCCCCTACCTCGTGGTCGTCGTGGGCCTGGCGTTCCTCATCATGATCGGCGTCTTCCGCTCACTGTGGGTCCCGCTCGTCGGCACCCTCGGATTCGTGTTCTCGATGATCGCGACGTTCGGGATCACCACGGCGATCTTCACCGACGGCACCCTCGGGCTCATCGAGCACACCAAACCGATCCTGTCGTTCCTGCCGATCTTCCTGATCGGCGTGGTGTTCGGCCTGGCGATGGACTACCAGGTGTTCCTGGTGACCCGCATGCGCGAGGAATACCACCACGGGATGAACGCGCGCGACGCCATCGTCGCGGGCTACCGCCACGGCGCTCGCGTGGTCGCCTCGGCGGCCGTCATCATGATCAGCGTGTTCTCCGCGTTCATGCTCTCGAGCGACACCACCGCCAAGCTGATGGGGTTCGCACTGGCGATCGCCGTCTTCTTCGACGCGTTCATCATTCGCATGACGGTGGTCCCCGCTCTGCTGGCGCTCCTCGGCGATCGGGCCTGGCGGCTGCCGGCGTGGCTGGACAAGCTGGTGATCAACTTCGACATCGAGGGCGAGAAGGTCCGCAACCACGGGCTGCCGGTCACCGAGACGCCCGTCGACACCGACGCCGCGAGGTGAGCGTTCAGCGATGATCGCCGACGAGACGGTCCCGTCCCCGGAGCACGGCGCTCCGGGGACGCGGGCTCCCGAGACGCGGCCGGGGCTGCGCGAACGACAGAAGGCCCGCACGCGCGCGGACATCCGCGCGGCCGCGATCGACCTGTTCACCTCGCAGGGCTACGACGCGACGACGGTGGCGCAGATCGCCGACGCCGCCGACGTCTCGCACACGACCTTCTTCCGGTACTTCCAGTCGAAGGAACAGGTGATCGTCTCCGACGATCTCGACGAGAAGCGGGCCGCGGCGTTCGCGGCCATCCCCGCGGGTCTCGATCACTTCGCGCTGGTGCGGGAGATCCTCACGCGCATGTACCGGATCGAGGTGGACGACCCGTGGGCCTCCAACCTCGACCGGCTGCGCATCGTGCGCGCCGAGCCCTCCCTGCGCGCGATGTTCCAGTTGGAGTCCGACCGGGTGATCTCGGAGGTCACCGGGATGATCGCGGAGTACCTCGGCGTCGACCCCGACTCGATGCGGCTGCGGGTCTTCGTGGCCGCGGTGGCCGGCGTGATGTTCCACATGGTCGACATCAGCGAGAAGGAGCTCCCCGACCTCGAGGAGTACCTCGACGCCCTGGACTGCATGGAGCGCGGGTTCCCCCTGTAGATCGCTGTAGCCCGCTGGAGCCCCCCTGTAGATCGCTGTAGATCGCGGTAATTCTCCGGGGTGTCGAGATCCCCCGGTTTCTCCATCGGCCGCCGACGGGCCGCCACTAGTCTGAACGGGTGGACGCGCTGCTCGGTTTCATCGGTTCGTACTGGTGGCTGGTCTTCGTGTTCGGCGGCTCCATCGGGGGCGCCGTCCGCGCGGTCACCGCCTGGAACGAGCGACGGTCCGAGCGCCGGTTGGAGAAGTTCCGGCTCAAGCAGGAGGCGAGGATCGCGGCCGCCGAGGCCACCGGTCGCGGCCGGATCGACGCCGAGGCGCTGCGGCGCGACCTGGCTCGGTGCACGGCCGAGCATCGGGCCGCCGACGATCGGTGGTTCGCCTACGAGACCGATCTGGCGACGGTGATCGACTACCCGATGCTGATCGACATGCGCGAGCCCCTCACCGCGGAGTTCCATCGGGCGCGCACCCGGGCCGAACTCCTGCGGCCGACCGACGATGAGCTCTCCGCCGACGCCGCGGCCGCGGACGCCGTCGCGGCCTACCGCGATGCCGTGCACGAGTACCGCGCCGCTCTCGAGGTGGCCGAGGCGGAGGCGCGTCGCCGTCGCCGCGGCGATTTCGCCCCCGCCGAACGGGAACGGCTGGCTCGCGCTCGGCGGCTCCTCGACCTCGCGTCCGACGACGGCGCCTCTCCCGAGGAGCGGCAGGCGGCCTATGCGCGGGCGCGCCGGGAACTGGACGGTCTGATCGATCTCCCCGCGGCGGGCACCGCCGCCCTCGAGCACCGCCTGCGCTCGGCCCTGGAGGGTCCGCCGGGGAACGATTCCCCCGCGGACGATTCCCCCGGACAAATTTGAGACATCCGTCCCATATTGCGGTCGATCATTCGTACGATACGGCGAACACAACAGTCCGCCGAAGGAGAAGCCATGCCCTCATCGATCCGCCGCGCGCTGGCGTCGATAGTCGCCCTCATCGTCGCCGTGTCGGCCACCGTCGTCACCTCCGTCCCCGGACCCGCCGACGCGGCGCCGACCGGCGACCTCCTCGGCCCCCTCGGCACCCGCGGCGAGCGGATCGTCGACGAGCACGGCCGCACCGTCCTCATCCACGGCGTCAACAACGTCGACAAACAGGCCCCCTACATCCAGCCCGGCGACGGACTGACCCTCACGGCCCGCGACGCGAAGGACCTCGCGCGCCAGGGCTTCAACGCCGTGCGCCTCGGAATCTCGTTCGACGGACTGATGCCGACCCGCGGCCGCGTCGACACCGCGTACGTCGACCGCGTCGTCGACGTCGTCGACACCCTGGCCGCCGAGGGCATCCGCACACTGCTCGACAACCACCAGGACGGTCTGTCGTCGGTGTGGGGCGGCAACGGGTTCCCTTCGTGGTCGATCAAGGCACGGCCCTCGAAACTCGAACCGAACCCCGGCTTCCCGCTGTACTACATCATGCCGAGCATGAACCTCGCCTGGGACGAGGTCTGGACCAACCGATACGGCGTCCTCGACCACCTGGGCACCGCACTCGCCGCACTCACGTCCGCCCTCAAGGGTCACCGCGGCGTGATGGGCGTGGAGCTGCTCAACGAACCGTGGCCCGGCACCGCGGCGCCCACGTGCTTCCCATTCGGCTGCCCGGTCTTCGACCGCCAGTATCAGCGCGCCATGGAGAAGCTCACCCGCTACGTCCGCGGCGCCGACGCGCGCATGCCGGTGTACTGGGAACCGAACGTGACCTGGAACCAGCTGATGCCGTCGAATCTGGGACGCTCGACCATCCGCTCGTCGAACGTGGTGTTCGCACCCCACGACTACTGCATCGCCTCCCAGTTGGCGATCTACCTCGGGCTCCCCGAGGAGTTCCGAGCCCTGTGCACGCCGCAGCATGACCTCACCTGGCGCCACCTCGACGACTTCCGCGCCCGCACCGGACGCCCCGCGCTCGTCACCGAATTCGGCGACGGCGACCCGACGGTCCTCAACAGCACCCTCACCCGCGCCGACAGCCGTCGGGTCGGCTGGATGTACTGGCACTACTCGTCGCGGTACACCGGCTCGACGGTCGGATCCGACCCGCTCGCCGGCGAGGCCGGACGACTTCTGGTGCGCACCTATCCGCAGGCGACGGCGGGCCGCCCCGAATCGTTGAGCTTCGACGCGACCACCGGCGCCTTCGACTACACCTACCGACCCGACCGTTCGGTGTCGGCACCCACGGTGGTCTACGTCTCCTCGCGACACTACCCGCGCGGGTACACCGTGCGCGTCGACGGCGGAACACACCGTGTGACCAGCGACGGACGACTGCTGATCAGCGCGGACGGGACGTCGCCGGTGAGGGTTCGCGTCACCGCGAAGTGACCGCGACCGACAGCGGGGCGGGCCCCCTCGCCGCCCGCCGGCGTCCCCGCCCCGCCAACCGGTCGAAGCTGTTCACCTGAAGGCGCTACCATCCAGGCGTGCTGGAAGATCTGAACAAGAAGGCAAAGAAGGCCGGGCTCCACGTCGCGAACGCGAAGAAGGCTGACCTGTACAGCATTCGCAAGGTCAAGAACGGCAAGCTGGTCGCCAAGAACGTCGATGCAGAGGAAGCCCTGCAGGTGATCAAGAAGTACAAGTGACCCCCGCGATGAACGCCGTCGTGAACGCGCTGCTGAACCCGCCCCGGACCCTTCACGGACTTCGGCACCTCCTGGGCGGCGGAACGCGCGATCTGACCGGCGCGACGATCGTCGTCACGGGCGCCTCGTCCGGCATCGGCGAAGCCGCCGCACACCGTTTCGCGCAGCGCGGCGCGACGGTGATCGCGGTGGCCCGCCACCTCGACGCCCTGCAGTCCGTGTGCGGCTCGATCGCCGACGACGGCGGGCACGCCGTCGCAGTCACCGCAGATCTCTCCGACACCGCCGACGCCGCACGCCTCGCCGAGACGATCCTCGACCGTTTCGGACCGCCGGACGTCCTGGTCAACAACGCCGGTCGGTCGATCCGTCGACCCGTGATCGACACCGTCGACCGCTTCCACGACTACGAACGCACCATGGCGTTGAACTACTTCGGCCCCGTCCGTCTCATCCTCGGGCTGCTGCCCGCGATGATCGACGCCGGCCGCGGCCACATCGTCAACGTGGTGACCTGGGGTGTGACCGCCGGATCGATGCCGAAGTTCAGCGCCTATCACGCCTCCAAGTCGGCACTCGCCGCCTTCGGCCGGTCGCTGGACGCCGAATGCGATGGCACCGGCGTCCGCGTCACCAACGCCGGCTTCCCGCTGGTGCGGACGCCGATGATCGCGCCGACCGCCGACTACGACACCGCCCCCGCCCTCACCAGCGACCAGGCCGCAGACTGGCTGCTCGACGCCGTCGACTCCGGGGCCGCCGAAGTGTATCCGCGATACGCGGTGATCCTCCGCGGGGTGTCCGCGCTGTCACCGCGCGCCGTCGGCCGCATCATCGGCCGCGTGGGCATCTGACCGGCCCGAAGTAGCCCCGACACCATGACCGAGCATCTCTCCCGCCGCGACGTCGACTTCCTGCTCTACGAATGGTTGGGCGTCGACGATCTCACCGGCCGCGAGCGGTTCGTCGAACACTCCCGTGAGACGTTCGACGCCGTCCTCGACCTCAGCGAGGACATCGCGACCAAGAAGTTCGCACCGCACAACAAGAAGGCCGACCGGATCGAACCGCGGATCGCCGACGACGGCCGCGTCGTCCTGATCGACGAGATCGGCGAGGCCCTGGCCGCGCTGTCGGAGGCCGGGCTCATCGCGGCGACATTCGACGAGGAGATCGGCGGCATGGCGCTGCCGAACACCGTCGCCCGCGCGGCGACGACGTTCTTCCAGGCCGCGAACGCCGCGACCACGTCGTACGCCTTCCTCACGGTCGGGAACGCGAACCTGCTGGCGAAGTACGGCACACCCGAGCAGATCGACACCTGGGTGCGTCCGCAGCTGGCGGGCCGGTTCTTCGGCACGATGTGCCTCTCGGAACCGCAGGCCGGATCGTCCCTCGCGGACATCACCACCAAGGCGACGCCCGCCGACGACGGCACGTGGCGGATCAGCGGCACCAAGATGTGGATCTCGGGCGGCGATCACGAGCTCACCGAGAACATCGTCCATCTGGTGCTGGCGAAGGCACCCGGCGGCGGTCCGGGGGTCAAGGGGATCTCGCTGTTCATCGTCCCCAAGTTCCTGCCGGACGGCACCCGCAACGACGTCGCGCTGGTGGGCCTGAACCACAAGATGGGCAATCGCGGCACCACGAACACCCTGCTGAACTTCGGCGACGGCACGCACGCGCCGGCCGCCGAACCCGGCGCCGTCGGCTATCTCGTCGGCGAATCGCACCGCGGTCTCGCCTACATGTTCTCCATGATGAACGAGGCGCGGATCGGCGTCGGCTTCCTCGCGACAGCGCTCGGCCATGCGGGTTATCGGAAGTCGTTGGAGTACGCCAAGACCCGCACGCAGGGACGGCCTGTCACCGCGAAGGACCCGTCGTCGGCCCCCGTCCCGATCATCGAGCACGCCGATGTCACCCGCATGCTGCTCGCGCAGAAGTCGTACGTGGAGGGCGCCCTCGCGCTCGGGTTGTACTGCGCCCATCTGCTCGACGAGGAGCAGACCGCACCCGCCACCGCCGACCGGGAGCGCGCACACCTGCTGCTGGAGGTCCTCACGCCGATCGCCAAGAGCTGGCCGAGTCAATGGTGTCTGGAGGCCAACAGCCTCGCGATCCAGGTGCACGGCGGCTACGGCTACACCACCGAGTTCGACGTGGAGCAGTTCTATCGCGACAACAGGCTCAACCCGATCCACGAGGGCGCCCACGGGATCCACGGTCTGGATCTGCTGGGTCGAAAAGTGGTGATGGACGGCGGTCGCGGACTGGCGCTCCTGGTCGCGACGATCGGTGAGACGACCGAGCGGGGCCGCACCGCCGGCGGCGAGGCCGCCGCCATGGCCGACCGCCTGCACACCGCGACGACCCGCCTGGCGGAGGTCACGGCCGCACTCTGGGCGCCCGGCGATCCCGAGCTGGCACTGGCGAATGCCACCGTCTACCTCGAGGCCGCGGGCCACGTCGTCGTCGCGTGGCTGTGGCTCGACCAGTTCCTCGCGGCCGCCGACGAGGGTTCCTTCTACGCCGGTAAACGGGCCGCTGCCCGGTACTTCTTCGCCTACGAGCTGCCCGCGGTCGGACCGCGGTTCGAGCTGCTGGCCTCCCTGGACCGCACGACCCTCGACACCGATCCCGCCTGGCTCTGAGCGCGCACCGTCACCGGCGGTGAGACTCGATCCAGTCGGTCACATCGTGCAGGACGGCGTCGCGCTCGGGCTCGTTGAGGATCTCGTGGTAGAGGCCGTCGTAGATGCGGGTGGTCACATCGTCGCCGCCCGCGAGGCGGCCCACCATCCGCGTCCCCTCCGGGTCGACCAGGGTGTCCGCACCGCCGTGCAGCGCCAACACCGGCATCCGCAGCGACGGCAGCCGCGCCGGGAACGTGCCCATCATCGCGACGAGTGCGCCGCCGAGACCCGCGGGGATCTTGCCGTGCCACACCAGCGGATCGGCCTCGTACTCGGCGACGACCCGCGGATCGCGACTCACACCGGACGCCGACAACGTCGTCGCCGGCAGGCGCGGCAGCAGTCGGCCGAGGAGCGGTGCCAGCTTCACGAGGACCGTCGGCATGTCCGACCCCGGGGTCACCGCGGCACCGGAGAGGACGAGCCCGTCGAGGGCGTCGGGCCGGTCGAGCGCGTAGTCGAGGGCGATCGCGCCGCCCATGCTGTGTCCGAGCAGGAAGGTCGGCCGTCCCCCGCGGTCCACCGCGTCGACGACGGTCTGCAGGTCGGCGGCGAAGTCCGCGAAGTCGACGACCGCCAGTCGGCGACCGCCGGATCGTCCATGCCCCGCGTGGTCGGGGGCCACCACGAGGTAGCCGAGTCCGGTCAGCGCGGCCGCGACGTGCAGGTAGCGCTGCGCGTGCTCGCCGAGCCCGTGGCTCAGAACGACCACGCCCACGGGTTCGGCCCCGGGGCGGTGGACGTCGTAGACGATCTCGATGCCGTGACGACCGGTCACGGCGAGGGTCTGGGATCTCACGGTGCGTCGCTCAGCGGATCCCGAATCGGGATGCCACGCCCCGACCGACGGCTTCGATCGTGTGGCCGGCCGACTCGAGCATCGTGAGGGGTTTGAGGGCCTGTTCGGCGACGGCGACGACGGCCTCGACCCGACCGGTGACGGTTTCGAGGCGCGAGACGACGCTCGCCATGCGCAGCACGGTGTCGTCGACCTTCGCGATCGTCGTGTTCATCTGGTCGAGCGTCACGTTCAACCTGTCGATCGTGGAGTCGAGCCCCTCGATCGTGGCGCCCATCGAGGCCAGGACCGGGCCGATGTCGCCGACGATGCCCTCGACCTGATCGACCGTCTGGTCGGCGTTGAGCGCCGCCTGCGCGAGTTTGCGCAGACGCTGACGGTCGTTGCCGCGCCCGGGACGGTCGACGATCGGATTGATGGCCATGGCCCCAGAGTATGACGCTTCGTGCGCTGTCGGGGAATGAAACCTCGGATATGCGTGTTGAGCCGACCACAGTCGTTCAAATCTGAACTAAACTGGACGCGCAGCCAGGGAGACCCGCGAGGCGGGACTCCCCGAAGGAGGACACCATGCCCGCCGTCACCGCCGACACCCTCACCCTGCCCCGCATCAGCCGCCCCGGCCCCGACAGCGTGGGCCGCCCGGTCACCGGCATCACGACCGGACCGCACGGATTCGAGGGTGAGGGCTTCCCCGTCGTCCGCGCCTTCGCCGGCGTCCACCCCCGACTCCTCGACCCGTTCATCCACATGGACCAGATGGGCGAGGTCGATTACGAACCGGGGCAGCCCCGCGGCACCGACTGGCATCCGCACCGCGGATTCGAGACCGTCACCTACATGATCGACGGACGTTTCGCGCACCAGGACTCCACCGGTGGCGGCGGCGTCATCGAGAACGGCGCCACCCAGTGGATGACCGCGGGGTCGGGAATTCTGCACATCGAGACCCCGCCCGTGGAGCTCGTCGACTCCGGCGGTCTGTTCCACGGCGTCCAACTGTGGGTGAATCTCCCCGCCTCCGACAAGTTCCTCACGCCGAGGTACCAGAACCTGGAGAGCGGGCACGTGGAGCTCCTGTCGTCCGACGACGCCGGCACGCTCGTCCGGCTGATCGCCGGCGAGATCGACGGGCACACCGGCCCCGGAGCCACCCACACGCCGATCACCTTCGCCCACGCCACCGTCGCGCCGGGCGCCCGCCTGTCGACGCCGTGGCGTGCCGACTTCAACGCGCTGGTGTACGTCCTGTCCGGCCGCGGCACCGTCGGCGACGAGCAGCGACCCGTCCACCAGGGGCAACTCGCGGTCCTCGGAACCGGCGACCACCTGAGCGTCGCCGCCGACGACGGCCAGGACTCGCACCGGCCCGCCATGGAGGTGCTCCTCCTCGGCGGCCGCCCGATCCGGGAGCCCGTGGCGCAGTACGGTCCCTTCGTGATGAACACCCGCGAACAGCTCGTCGAAGCCCTCGAGGACTACCGGTCTGGGCGATTCGGCGTCGTCCCACCGGACGCACTGACACCGCACACGCGCTGATGTCCGACGACGTGCGCACCGCGGCGTGGCGGATGTTCATCGAGAACTCCGCCCGCCTGCAGATCGAGCTCGACCGGCGGCTGCGCGACGCCGGCATGAGCCTGCACGAATACCACCTCCTGCTCCGACTCCACGAGAGCCCGGGGCGTCGACTGCGCATGCACGAACTGCGTCGACACCTGGTCTTCTCGGCGTCGCGCCTCTCCTACCAGGTCGACGCCCTGTGCCGTCGGGGGTGGTTGCGGCGCGAACCCGCACGCGAGGACCGTCGCGGAAGCTACGCGATCCTCACCGAGGCGGGCACCGCGGCGTTCGAGGCAGCGGCACCCGCCCACGTCGCCGACGTCGACGAGCTGTTCTTCACCGCGGTCCCCGACGACGCGTGGGGACCGCTCGCCGACACCATGACGCACCTGTCCACCCACCTCGACCGATTCGAGCAACCATGACCCCACCCGCACCGACGGCGCGCCTCATCCCGTCGAGCAGCCGCCACTTCTGGGCGAACGAATGGCTCACCTCCCGGCAGTCGTTCCCCGGCACCGGGAACTTCGACCTGTTCGGCAATGCCCACGGCGTCCTCGCGATGCACAACGACGACGTGGTGGCACCCGGCGAGGGACTCGACGCCCACCGGCACCGGAACATGGAGATCGTCACGTGGGTGGTGGACGGCGCCGTCGCGCACCGCGATTCACACGGGACCGCCGAGACCCTGGCGGCGGGCACCGTGGGCGCGATGACCGCCGGCCGCGGCGTCACCCACTCCGAGCGGAATGCGAACACCACCCACCGGGGCGCCTCGGTGCGCGTGGTCCAGATGTGGGTGCCGCCGCACACCGACGACCTCGAGCCCGCGCACCGTTCGGCGGATCTCACCGACGCCCTGGCCACCGGTGATCCGGTGGTCGCCGTCTCCGGTCGCAGCGACGCCCCCGAGACCGCCCTGCCGATCCGGAACCGGTATGCCGCACTGCACATCGCGCGCCCGCACCCCGGACGTCCCGTCGAGCTGCCGGGTGCGCCCTTCGGCCACCTGTACGTGGTGCGCGGGGCCGTGACCGTCGAGGTCGCCGGGACCGACGCCGCATCGTTCGACACGAGCGCACCCGGCGGCGCGCTCTCGCAGGGAGATGCGCTGCGCCTCACCGACGCGGGACCGGTCACGGTCACCGCCGAGGGCATCGACGCCGCGGAGATCCTCTACTGGGAGATGCACGCGTCGTTCGACGTTCCCCGGTCGGTGTGACGGCCCCGAGCGCGGCAGCCGCGAGCACGACGGCACCGAGCACGGCAGCCGCGGGCGTGCCATCCTTGATGTCATGACCGATGGCTCCGCTCGTTCCGTCGTCGCGCCCGACCCGGCCGACCTGTCCGCCCGCGTGACGACCCTGATGGACCGCGCCCGCGACGATCTGGCGGCACTGGTGTCGTTCGCGTCGATCCATCTCGACGCGAGCCGCGCCGCCGAGTGCCGTGCGAGCGCCGACTGGGTGGCCGCGGCATTCGGCGACCTCGGATTCGACACGGAGGTCATCCCCACGTCCGACGGTTCGTTCGCCGTGACGGGATACCGCCCGGGACCCGAGGGCAGCCCCACGGTGGCCCTCTACAGTCATCACGACGTGCAACCGGCCGGCGATGAGTCCCTGTGGGATTCGCCGCCCTTCGAGCTCACCCCCCGTGACGGACGCTGGTACGGGCGCGGCAGCGCCGACTGCAAGGGCAATCTCATCGCGCACCTCACCGCGCTGCGCGCCGCGGCCGACGACATCGCCTGCGGTGTCCGAATCATCATCGAGGGGTCCGAGGAGGCCGGCGGTGAGGGGATCGAAGACCTCGTGGCCGAGCGTCCCGACCTCTTCGACGCCGACCTCATCCTGATCGGCGACACCGGGAACGTCGCGGTGGGCGTCCCGACCCTCACCACCAGCCTCCGGGGTGTGGTGAACGTGAAGGTCACGGTCTCGGCCTTGGAGAACGGCGTCCACTCCGGTGCCGCAGGCGGTCCCGCGCCGGACGCGATGGCCGCTCTGATCGCGGGGTTGGCGTCGCTGCGCACCGATGCGGGCGACACCGCGATCGACCAGCTGGCCGCCGATCAGCGGTGGAGCGGCGTCGACGTCACCGCCGCGCAGTTCCACGAGATGGTCGGCGCACTCCCCGGCACCGAGGTCCTCGGCAGCGGCACCCCCGCCGACATGGCGTGGGCGCGACCCGCCGTCACCGTCATCGGCATGGACGCCCCGAGCACCGCCGAGTGCGCGGCGGCGATCATGCCGACCGCCGCCGCGATGCTGAACCTGCGTGTTCCGCCGGGCACCGAACCGCGCGAGGCCTATGCGCGACTCGAGGCGCATCTGCGTGCGCACATCCCGTGGGGGTGCACCGTGGAGTTGGAGCCCGACGCGTTCGGTCGGCCGTTCTCGGCCGCCACGGACGGGCCGGCCTACCGGCGGTTGATCGATGCGATGTCGTCCGCATACGACGGCCTCCCCGTGGTGTTCTCCGGGCAGGGCGGGTCGATCCCCCTGTGCACGGTGCTCGCCGAAGCGGTGCCGCACGCCGAGATCGCCCTCCTCGGCGTCGAGGAGCCGCTGTGCGCCATCCACGCGCCCAACGAGAGCGTCGACCCCGAGGAGATCCGGCGGACGGCGCTCGCCGAGGCCCTGCTGCTGTCGAGGTTCACCGACCGCTGACGCCGGCAGTCCGGGTCCCACAGCCCGGGTACTACAGCCCGGGCACTACAACCTGGGCAGGGCCGGGCCGCACGCACCGACGGTCAGGTGCCGCAGGTTCTTCCGCACCCAGCCGGCCATGCGCGTCAGCATGCGTTGGCCGTCGACGAACGTTCCGCTCTTCGGGAGGGCCACGAGGCTGACGCCCATCGAACCCCGCGAGGTGGTCACGACGGCGAGCTGACGCACCACGTATCTCCCCGTCTCATCGGAGACCGGCCCCCACCCGCCCTTCACCGCTGTCCGGACGGTGCGCGAGGTGCTGCGCGCCAGACCCCACCGCTGATTCGCGGCCACCGACCCCATGTTCCGCAGGACCGGGTCGGCGCCGTCGAGGCACGGCAGGTTGGCGGCGAAGACCGACTGATCGGTGGTCGCCCACCGGGTGGCACCGGGGAAACCCGGCGGCCGGCTCAGCTCCGAGATGACCCTCGTGCGCGTGTCGCCGCCCTCGCGCAGTACGCCGGTCACCGCGTCGACCGCTTCGCGCGTCGATCCCAGCGACGTCCACAGCGTCTCGGCGGCGTCGTTGTCGGACCGGCGGATCGACGATGACTCCAGCCGCGCCAGATCGTCGACTCCCGCGCGTTCGGCGGCCACGGCAACGGGAACCTTCAGTGTCGACCAGGCACGTGCCGTCCGTACCGTTCCGAAGAACTGGCCTCGCGCACCGCCCGTCGGAGTGAGGGCCAGGCCGATCCGCCCCGGTGTCGCCTTCGTCAGGCTCCGGCTCAGCGACGAGAAGCTCTTCTGCAGGTCGACGGTGGGCGGCGGCGCAGGCAGTCCCGGGATCGACGGCAGTGTCGGCAGTGTCGGCAGGGGCGGCAGTGGGGGAAGTCCCGGTAGCGCCTGGGCCGTCCCGGCCCCCGCACCCGTCACCACGGCTCCCAGCATCACCGCGGTCACGCTCACCGTTCCCGCCACACGCGCCAACCGCACGACACCACTCCTCACCCCAAACACCTATCGCCACTCCAGTAACATCTGTAACAATAGGGTGCCCGGGGTGCCCCGTCATCGGCGCGTACTGGACCCGCAATCAGCGCGTAGCCGGAGCGTTACCTCGAGACGTCAGCGGCAGCGACCCGACGGCACGGCCGTGAGGTTCTCACCGATCCACTCGCCCACCGAGCTGAGCACCGCGGCACCCTCGGCATCCGAACCCGCGGCGGTCTGCGTCGCCATCGCCACGGCCACGCGCGCGCCGTTGCGGAGCGTCACGATCCCGATCTGCCTGACCAGATATCCGCCGTTCTCGGCCGGTCCCCAGCCGCCCTTCACGGCCGTCGCCCGCTTCTCGATCGCCTCCAGACCCCACTGCTGGTTGCCCGCGACACCGCCCATCAACTCCAGCACGTGGTCGGTGCCGTCCATGCACGGCAACGCCGCCGTGAACGTCGCCGCATCCCGAACCGACCAGCGCGTCTGGCCGAAGATCGAGAAGCCCTCGCGAGCACGCTCCGAGGGCACCGTCGACTTCTCGTCGCCCCCTTCGCGCAGGACCTCGGTCACGGCCGCGGCCGCCTGCTTCGGCGTTCCGAGCGACCCCCAGAGGGACTCGGCCGCAGCATTGTCGGAGTTCACGATCGCGGCCGCCTCGGCGTCACTCCGACCGTTCTTCCGCTCGGCTGCCACCGCGAGCGGCACCTTGATCGTCGACCACGCCACCCGCGGCGTCTGGTCGCCGAACACCACCGGATCACCGCCGCCGACCGGAACGATCGCGACGCCGACCGGCGACGACAGCGACGCCTGCAGCTTCGTGAAGCCCGCGGCCAGCTTCGCGCCGGAGTCGGTGTGCCGCGTCGACGGTTCCGACGGGGCCGACGACGCGCCCGGCGTCGACGTCACGGTCACCGTCGTCACCGGCTCGTCGTCGGACGATCCGCACGCCGCCGCCGACAGCGCGCACACCGCGGCCGTCACCGCGGCGACCGTTCGGCCGAACCGCCCGCGCCCCCACCGAACGGCCGTCACATGATCACCACCACTGCGTTGTTACCGCCTCGACACACCACGACCCCCGTCTCCGGCGCACAGGTCATCGTGTATCCCTCGCGCGTCACCGGGCTGTGCGCCCGGACGACCCGGGGTTCCCCCTTGGGGCCGCCGGCCACATACGCCCGGTACACGTTCTGCGCGAACTCGCAGGACGTGACACCGCCCCACACGCCGACCTGCCCGTTGCACGGCACGGTGCCCGGCGGCGGGCTGGGCACCTCGGACGGCGACGGCTCCGGCGGATCATCGGACTGCGAGGCGACGTCGGTGACCGTGGTGGTCGGCGCAGCCTTCTCGTCGCCGCTGTCCCGGAACCCGAACCAGTAGACCCCCATGGCGATCAGCGCCGACACCAGCAGTGCGATCAGCACCCCCAGAACCACCTGGACCGCGTTGCCACCGCGATCGTCCTCGTAGACATAGCCCTGCGGCCCGGTACCCATCGGCGGTCCGTAGCCCATCGGTCCCGAGAACTGTTGGGGACCCGAGAACTGTTGGGGACCCGAGAACTGCTGGGGACCCGAGAACTGCTGGGGGCCCGAATACGGGGAGGTCGGCGGTCGCTGCCCGATCACGGTCGGGTCGTACGCCGCGGCACCGGCACCCGTGACCGCCGTCGCCGAGGAGTCGCCGTCGGGCCAGTGCCCCTCCAGGGCGGCACGCGCAGCCTTGGCGAACGCACCCGCCGACCCGAATCGGGCCGCGGGATCCTTGTCGAGGCCCCGGGCGATCACCGCGTCGAGCGCCGGCGGCACCGCGGGGTTCACCAGGCTCGGCACCGGCACCGGCGACATCACCGTCGACCGGACCACCGAGCTGACCGAGTCGCCGGGATACGGCGGTCGGCCGGTCAAGATCTCGAAGAGGACCGCAGCCAACGCATAGGTGTCGGAGGCCGAAGTGGTCGGCACGCCGTCGAACTGCTCGGGCGCCATGTACGCCAACGACCCGATCGCGGTCCCCGCCTGGGTGAGCCTCGTGTCGTCGTTCTGATGCGCGATGCCGAAGTCCACCAGGTAGGCGAAGTCGTTCTCCGTCACCAGGACGTTCTCCGGCTTCACATCGCGGTGGACGAGCCCGGCCCGGTGCGCGGCGTCGAGCGCGCCGGCCACCTGCTCGACGACGGCGACCGCATCCCCGGGGATCGCGGCGCCGGTCCGGCGCAGCCGCGCCCGCAGATCCTCACCCTCCACGAGCCGCATGTCGAGGTACAGGACGCCGTCGATCTCACCGTAGTCGTGGATCGGAATGATGTGCGGCTCACCGAGTTTCGCCACCGCCTGGCATTCCCGACGGAACCGTTCCTCGTAGGTGGCGTCGCCCGCGAACTTCTCGTGCAACACCTTGATCGCGACGTCTCGATCGCGAACCGTGTCGTAGGCCCGGTAGACCTCACCCATGCCGCCGTGGCCGAGCAGCGCGTCGAGACGATACGGCCCGAACCGGGCGCCCACGCGCGATCCCTGCTGTGTCATGCGTCAATGATCCACCATGACTCGGACATCCGCGGCGTCGGGCGCACCGCCGTCCGTCAGACGGTCGACCCGATCAACCGCGTGGACGCCACTGATTCATCCCGAGAAAGACCATCACCAACTGCTTCTCGGCGCGCTCCACCAGAAGCCGTTCGGACGCATCCCGTCCATCACCGTCGAGGAGCTCGGCGACGGTGGTCATCATGATCGCGACGATCAGATCCGCGGCCACCTCGAGATCCTCGGCCTCCCACGGGGCCAGTTCGGGCACCCGAGCCAGGTCGATCGCCAGCTCGCGAGAGAACAGCCGCAGCTCCGTGCCGATGGCGCGACGCACCTCGGCGACTCCGCCGTGCTGTTCGCGGACCAGGAATCGGAACTGGGACTCGTCGGCCCGCACCTTGCCGAGCAGGATCGACAGCGACTCCATCGCCGTCGGCATGCCGCGGCCGGCCAGATCGCGACGGGCCTCGCGGAGCGCGCCGCGCAGGACCCGCATCGCATCCTCGACGAGGGTGACGCCGAGGTCCTCCATCGACGCGAAGTGCCGGTAGAAGGCGGTGGGCACGATACCCGCACCCCGCGCGACCTCCCGCAGGCTGATGCTGCCGAAAGAACGGTCGTCCACCAAGTCGATGGTGGTGTCCAGAAGCGCCTGGCGCGTCTGCTCCTTCTTCTCCGCCCGACTGCCGACGGACTCGCCGCGCGGCCGCTTGGAACGGCTGCGACGGGACGTCGTCCCAGGTGAATCGGGTGCGGGGGTCACAGCGCCCCAGTCTAGGCGGTCGACCGTCACGCATCGAACCCGGTGACCCGCCCGACGTGACGACGCCCACACGGCAGCACTGTTGACAGCCCATCGGGACGATGTGTCATGCTCATTTGTGTACAGTCGTTCACTGAACGATGCGAACACATTCATCCCCACGAACGAGGAGCACAAGGATGCCGAACACACTCGCCCGCCTCGTCGAGACCATCGTCGAGGCCACGGCGTCTCCGTACCCCGTCGACCGTTACCTGGAGCTCATCGACCCCATGCTCACCTGGCGCGACACCCGCGCCAAGGTCGTCGACGTCCGCCGCCAGACCGACCGGTCGGTGACCCTCACCCTGCAGCCGACCCGCCAGTGGACCGGCCACCGACCAGGACAATACGTCGAGGTCAGCATCGTCATCAACGGTGTACGCCAGCGACGTCACTTCTCGCCCGCCAACGCCGCGACCCGCTCCGGGGAACTGGAGCTCACCGTCACCGCGCACTCCGACGGCTTCGTCTCGCGCCACCTGCGCGAGAACGCCCGGCCCGGCATGGTGCTCGGCCTCGGCCGCGCCGAGGGCGACTTCACCCTCCCCACCGAGCTCCCCGACCACGTCGTCCTCATCAGCGGCGGCAGTGGGATTACACCTGTCCTCTCAATGATGCGCACGCTCGTCGCCGAGGGTTACCGCGGTGGGATCACCTTCGTCCACTACGCGCGGACACCGGACGACGTCCCCTACCGGGCCGAACTCGAAGCGCTGGGACGCACTGTCGACAACGTCGACGTGCGGCTTCACTACACGCGGACCGCGACCGGCGAGCACTTCACCGGTGCGCACATCGCCGATGTCGCCGGCATCGACGGTGCACAGCTGTACCTGTGCGGTCCGAGCAGCCTGATGGCAGCCGTCCGCGAATACGCCGACGCCGCCGGACTCGCCGACCGCCTGCACACCGAGGCGTTCAGCCTCGACACCTCGGTGGTCGTCGACCCCGACGAGCCGATCACCGGCGACGTCACCTACTCCGCGGCCGACGTCACCGCCCCCAACGACGGACGCACCCTGCTCGAGCAGGCCGAGGCCGCCGGCCTGACCCCCGAGTACGGCTGCCGGATGGGCATCTGCTTCTCCTGCACCAAGGTCCGCACCAGCGGCTGCACCCGCAACATCCTGACCGGCGAGCTCGACTCCGAACCCGACCAGCACATCCAGATCTGTATCAACGCCCCCGTCGGCGACGTGGAAATCGAGGTTTAACCATGACTGTCACCCCCGCACACGACATCCGCACCGCACCGAACGCCGTGGCCCGCACCGCCGAGGACGCCACCGAGATCGTGCTGACCCACGAACAGGTGGAACAACTCGGCCGCGACCTCGACGCCCTGCGAGCACGCATCGTCGACGACCTCGGCGAAACCGACCGCGACTACCTCTACGGCATCATCCGCGCGCAGCGGAAGCTCGAGTTCGCCGGCCGCGCCATGATGTTCGCACCGTTCCTGCCGCCCGTCTGGCTGGCCGGCGTCGGCGCCCTCGGCGTGGCGAAGATCCTCGACAACATGGAGATCGGCCACAACGTCATGCACGGCCAGTACGACTGGATGCGCGAGGACACCTACAACTCACGCGAGTTCGACTGGGACACCGTCTGCCCCGGCGAACAGTGGAAGCACAGCCACAACTACCTGCATCACACGTTCACCAACATCCTCGGCCAGGACCGCGACATCGGATACGGCATCCTGCGCATGGCGCGCGATCAGAAGTGGAACCCGTACTTCCTCGGGAACCTCGGATACGCGACCGCACTGATGCTGCTGTTCGAGTGGGGCGTCATGCTTCACGACCTCGAAGCCGAGAACGTGATCGCAGGCAAACGCAAGTGGAGTGACATCAAGGGCCTCGTGAAGGGCATGTGGCGCAAGGCGAGCAAGCAGGTCGCCAAGGACTACATCATCTGGCCCGCCCTCACCGGCCCGTTCTTCGCGTCGACCCTCGTCGGCAACGCCGGGGCGAACCTGATCCGCAACATCTGGTCGTACTCGATCATCTTCTGCGGGCACTTCCCCAGCGGCGCCCAGACGTTCACCCCCGAGGAGTGCGAGAACGAGACCAAGGGTCGCTGGTACCTGCGGCAGATGCTGGGCAGCGCCAACATCCACGGCAGCTCGCTGTTCCACATCATGAGCGGCAACCTCTCGCACCAGATCGAGCATCACCTGTTCCCCGACGTGCCCGCCAACCGCTACCCGGAGATGGCGGTGGAGGTTCGCGAGATCTGCGAACGCTACGGACTGCCGTACAACACCGGACCGCTCCGCCGGCAGCTCGGATCGACCTGGCTGAAGATCGCCAAGCTCTCCCTCCCCAACTGGATGACCCGCGACGACGCCGACGTCGTGGTGACCGTCGAGCCCGCGCCGACGGCCGGAGCGGCCTGAGCTCCCCTGGCGTACCCTCGGGGTGCACGACAACCGTCGTGCACCCCGAGGACCTGCCCACCCAGCGGAGAACGGAGCCATCGTGGTCGGCCGCGCCGAGCGCAACAAAGATCTGATCCAGGACGTCGTGGAGAACGCCGCACACCGCGTCGGGAACATCTCGTCGATCATCACCGGCGCCGTCGCCGACGTCGCCCGCGAGATCGGCGACCTGGTGACCGACGGCTTCGAGATGCGCGACGCCGCACGGGCCGCCCGCAAGGCGTCCGACGAGCCCGACGACGCCTGATCGCGCGGTGTCCGAGCATCACCGGGTTCTCCGCGACGTCTTCGGCTACGACGAGTTCCGTGGCGACCAGGAACGGATCGTCTCCCATGTGATCGGCGGCGGCGACGCCGTCGTGCTCATGTCCACCGGCGGCGGCAAGAGTCTCTGCTACCAGATCCCCGCCCTCGTCCGCGACGGCTGCGCGGTCGTCGTCTCCCCGCTCATCGCGCTGATGGCCGACCAGGTGGGGGCACTGCGTCAACTCGGCGTCCGCGCCGCATTCCTGAACTCCACACAACTGCCCGACGAGCGCGCGGAGGTGGAGCGGACCTACCTCGACGGTGATCTCGATCTGCTCTACATCGCACCCGAACGTCTCAGCGCACGCGGCACCCGCGAGTTCCTCTCCCGCGGCCGACTGTCCCTGATCGCGATCGACGAGGCACACTGCGTCTCCCAGTGGGGACACGACTTCCGACCCGACTACCTCGCCCTCGGCGACCTCGCCGAACTGTGGCCCGACGTCCCGCGGATCGCGCTGACCGCCACCGCGACGCGACGCACCCACGAGGAGATCACCGCGCGCCTGCACCTCGAACGGGCCGAGCACTTCGTGTCGAGCTTCGACCGCCCCAACATCACCTACCGGATCGAACCCAAGGCGCAGATCACGCGCCAACTGCTGGAGTTCATCCGCACGGAGGGCAGCCCCGACGGGCAGCCCTCGACCGGAATCGTCTACGCCCTGAGCCGGGCGACCGTCGAGAAGACCGCCGCCTTCCTCGCCGCCAACGGCATCGACGCGATGCCCTATCACGCCGGCCTCGACCGGCAGGTCCGCGACGACACCCTGCACCGCTTCCTCCGCGAGGACGGCGTCGTCGTCGTCGCGACGATCGCCTTCGGCATGGGCATCGACAAACCCGACGTCCGGTTCGTCGCGCACATCGACCTGCCGAAGAGCATCGAAGGCTACTACCAGGAGACCGGGCGCGCCGGACGCGACGGTCTGCCGTCCATCGCGTGGATGGCCTACGGTCTGGCCGACGTCGTCAACCAGCGCCGCCTCATCAGCCGATCCGACGGCGACGAGGCGCACCGCCTGGTGCAGACACGCCTCCTCGACGCGATGCTCGCGCTCTGCGAGACGCACACCTGCCGCCGCCGACAGCTCCTGGGATACTTCGACGAACACATCGAGCCCTGCGGGAACTGCGACACCTGCCTGCAGCCTCCCCCGACATGGGACGGGACCGTCGCCGCGCAGAAACTGCTGTCGACGGTGTGGCGCCTGCGCCGCGAGTTCGGCCAGGAGTACGGCGCCGGACATCTCATCGACATCCTGTGCGGCGCCGAGAACGCCCGCATCACGCAGCTCGGTCACGATCGCCTGTCGACGTACGGGATCGGCACCGAACTCGATGCGAACGGCTGGCGCTCGGTGGTCCGTCAGCTGGTCGCCGCCGGCACCCTCGTCCCGCACGGCGACTACGGCGTCCTGCGGATGAGCGAACAGGCCGGACCGATCCTCCGCGGCGACGTGACGGTGACCCTCCGCGAGGACGTCACCGCCCCGGCCGCACGCCGGGCCCCCGCCCGCCGTGCCGCCGTCGACCTCGCCGACGACGACCTCGAACTGTTCGAGACCCTGCGCCGGTGGCGTGCCGCCGTCGCCCGCGAGGCCGGGCTGCCCGCCTACACCGTCCTCGGGAACCGCACCCTCGAAGAGCTCGCCCGCATGAAGCCGACCGACTCCGACGGTCTGCTGGCCGTCAGCGGGATCGGCCGCAGCAAACTCGAGAAGTACGGCGAACAGGTCCTGGAGATCATCACCGCGACCCCGCGGGATTAGCCTCCGCCGCACCGGGCCGCGCCGTGCGGGCGTCGGCGACCGCCTCCTCGTGCACCTTGAGCTGATCGACGCGGCCCGCGTCCAACGCCCGATCGAGCGCGTTGTAGGCGTTCTCGGTCCCCACCGTTCGCATGGTGACGAGCAGATCGGTGACCCACGCGACGTCCTTCTTCGACGTCGGCTCCCAGCCCGCCCCGCGGCGGCGGATGATCTCCTCATGCGCCGCCTGCATCAGGACGCGGACCGCGCCGCCGAGACGATCGGCGAACTCCGCGTGGACCTCGATCAGCCGCGCCAGCGGCATCCCGCGGTCCACGAGCCGCCCCAGGTTGGCCACGATGGCGTCGTCGGCCGTCGCATACACCCCCGCCCGTCCGGTCGGCCGCACGATGTCGGCGTCGACCAGGGCGGCCAGCGTCGCCTCGTCCAGCGGACCGAGCATCGCCTCCAGGTCGGCGCGCGTCACCTGGGTCCCGTGCCCCTTGGACCACTGCTCGCCCAACACCTCCGAGAGGTCGAGCGCCTCGCCGATCCGAGCGCGCGGATCGGTCAGGAACGTCGCGCTGTGCGACAGCGTGAAACCGTTGCCCAACAGCTTGTTGATCGCCCGGAGCTTCGCCAGATGCCGCTCGGTGTAGATCGCGACCCGACCGCGACGCAGCGGCTTCGGAATCAGCCCGCGCTCCTGGTAACCGCGGATGTTGCGCGTCGTCGTCCCCGACTCACGCGCCAGGTCGTCGATCCGGTACTCGGCCATGTCGCCTATCGTGACACGGCGACGGCCGGCTCCCGGTCGTGTACCAGGATCCGGAAGTCCTGCAGGTCCACGCGGCGCAGCTGATTCACGTATTGCGTGGCGAATCCCGGGAACATCGTCGCGTTGAAGCCGTCGTCGGTGAGATACCAGCTCCGGCATCCGGAGTTCCACGTCGTGGACCCCAACCGGCGCTGCAGATCCCGGTTGTACCGCTCCTGCGCATCCGCGCGGACGTCGAGCGCCTTCCACCCGGCCCGCTCACGCTGCGCGATCACATCGCTGATGAAGTCGATCTGCGCCTCCATGTACACCAGCGCCGAGTTGTGGCCCGGCCCGGAGTTCGGGCCGAACGTGAAGAACAGGTTCGGGTACCCCGACACCGCGACGCTCCGGTACGCGAACGCGCCGTCACTCCACTCGGTGCCCAGGTCGCGACCGTCGAGACCGGTGATCGGGTACGGCGTCCCCTGCTTTCCGACCTCGAACCCGGTCGCGAACACGATGGCGTCGAACCGGTGCTCGATGCCCTCGACCGTCCGGATGCCGCGCGGCGCGATCCGAGCGATCGGCCACGTCACCAGCGTGCAGTTGTCGGCCTGCAACGCCGGGTAGTAGTCGCTGGTCATGAGCAGCCGTTTGCAGCCCGCCGCGAAATCGGGACTCAACTGTCGACGCATCCACGGATCGTCGACCTGCAGGCGCAGGTGCAGTGCGCTCACCGACTCGACGACACGCGTCAGGGGCGTGTTCCAGACGACGCCGAGCGCCACCGACTCGTGCGCCCAGAACCACGCGCTGCGCGCCAGCTCCTGCGCCCCCGGGACCGCCCGGAACACCCGCTTGGCCAGACCGCTCGTCGACCGGTTGACGCGCGGCAGCACCCAGCCCGGCGTCCGCTGGAACACCTTCACCGCCTCCGCGGTCTTCACCAGCTCCGGAACGATCTGGACGGCGCTCGCACCGGTGCCGACCACCGCGACGCGCTTCCCGGCGAAGTCGTAGTCGTGATCCCACCGTGCACTGTGGATGACCCGCCCCTCGTAGTCGTCGATGCCTCGGATGTCGGGGAGCGACGGGTTGGCGAGCGGCCCGGACGCCACGATCACCGACCGCGCGCGCACCGCTCGGCGTCGACCGGCGAACCGGATGGTCCACTCCCCGGTGTCCGCGTCGTACTCGACCCCCGTCACCTCGTGCCCGAACCGGATCTGCTCGGCGACCCCGAAGTCCTCGACCATCCGGTCGATGTACTCGAGGATCTCACCGCTCGACGAGTACGTGTGACTCCAGTCGGGGTTCTGCGCGAAGCTGTACGAGTAGAGGCGCGACGGGATGTCGCACGCCGCGCCCGGGTAGGTGTTGTCACGCCAGGTGCCGCCGACGCGGGTGCCCCGCTCGAACAGGACCACGTCGTCCACACCCCGCTGCCGCAGGCGGATCGCGGCGCCGATGCCCGCGAAGCCCGCGCCGATGATCGCTACCGAGATCGTCACGCCGTCCCCCTCACGCCGCCGGCTCGTAGGTCAGTTCCTGCGACCACGTCGGAGTGCGGTGCACCAGACCGAACGGAATCTTCCCGGTCAGCTTCACCAGCCCGTCGGCCACAGCGTGATACGGGACGAAGTCGCGGTTGACGACCAGCCGACCGTGCAGCGACACCAACTGGAACATCGGCAGTCGCCGCGCGAACGCACTGCGCTCCCCGACCGCCTGGTACTTGCGCATCGCGCCGTACAGCTTCTCCTCGTCGACGCCCATCGCGACGATGTTGTCGCGCATCTTGTTCAGCAGCGGAATGTACGACAGGACGCCCATCATCAACGACGGGCTGGCCCAGGCGCCGACGAACTCGGTGATCAGCTTGCGCACCTTCGCCTGCCCGAGCAGGTCCATCACCTCGTAGTCGACGGCCAGATGCCGCGACTCGTCGGAGTTGATCTTCTTGAACACCTCCTGCGCCACCGGGTCCTTGACCTCGTCGGTGATGAACTTGATCAACGCACCGTCGAGTGCCACCTCCAGCATCGGGATCACCGTCCCGAGCATCGACAGCGACATGTCGTCGGAGTACTTGTCGAGCCAGTTGATGACCAGCTGGACGTTGACGTTCGGCGACGGGATCTCGTCACCGTCGAGCATGCCCCACCGGCGCATCAATGCGAGCTCGGCGTTCGCGTGCTTCTGCTCCTCGGCGTGGAAGTACTCGTAGATCGTCTTCAACGTCGGATTCGGCGCCTTCTTCGCCATCGCCGCGAAACCACGAGCACCGACGTTCTCGATCCACATCAGATCCGAGAGGAAGGGCTTGAGCTTCGCATGCAGTTCGGGCTCGATCAGTTCAGCGCCGGGTGCATCCCAGTCGATGTCGACGAGCGCCCACTGGCGGTCCTTGATCATCTGGAGCATCCGTTCCAAATCCATGGCCATGACGGGATCCTTTCGCGGTGTCTGGTGCTCAGCGGTGAGCGGAAACGGTGGTCGACGGGGTCGCCGCCTCGTCGGCGCCGTCGGGGTCGTCGGTCGGGAGAAAGCGGGCGAGGACGCCGGCGCCGCGGGTGTAGAGCGCCGGAGCGTGGCGTTTGAGATGCCAGATCACGGTCGCGTCCAACTGCGGCACCACATACAGGCGGCCGAGGTCGTTGGCGTCGAGCGTCTGCGCCGCCACCGACTCCGGGGAGACCCCCGTCCACGCCATCAGCGTGCTCGCCAGTCCGCGGCCCGCCGCCGTGATCCGACCGTCGCGGGCGACGTTGGTCTTCACGAACGTCGGACACAGGACCGTGACCGCCGAACCGGAGCCGGCCACCTCGGCCGCAAGAGTCTCCGACAGCGACACGACCCCCGCCTTGGACACGTTGTACGGCCCCATCGACGGGGCCGCGGCGAACCCGGCCGCCGACGCCACGTTGATGATCCCGCCGCGCCGCGCACGGCGGACGAGGGGGGTGAAGACCTCGCACCCGTGGACCACGCCCCACAGGTTGATGCCCAACGCCCAATTCCAGTCGTCGACACCGACGTCGCCGACGGTGCGGCCGCCGATGCCGACGCCCGCGTTGTTGATCACGAGGGTCGGCGGCCCGTCGAACATCCGCTCCGCGGCCCGTGCCAGGTCTTCGACCTGGCGGCGATCGGCGACGTCGCAGCGATGCGATTGCGCGATGCCGCCCGCCCCGACGATCCGCGCCGCCGTGTGCGCCGCGCGGTCGGCGTCGATGTCGGCGCACAGCACCCGTCCGCCGCGACGCGCCAACTCGAGGGCGAACGCGCGGCCGATGCCGCTGCCCGCCCCGGTCACCACCGCGTCGGCGTCGTGACTCCGCCGGTCGCGGACCAGGTTCACCAGCAGTCGGTCCAGTCCCATCATCGAATGTCTCCTTGCAGTCGTGGGGTCGACGTGGTCTTCCGGAGGAAGTCGCGCACACGCAGCAGGGCGGCGTCCGCCTCCGGTCCGAGCCGCGGCAGCGCTTGGAAGACGTGCATCTGGCCGGGCCAGATCTCGAGGTCGGCGCGGCCGCCGGCGGCGACCACCCGGGTGGCGAGATGCCGGGCGTCCGCCGACAGCATCTCCGCGCCGCCTGCCTGGATGAGCATCGGCGGGGCGGCGGCCGCACCGCGATAGTCGAGTTCGATCCAGCGGTCGTCCGGGGCGGCGTCGCGGGTGTAGAGATCCAACAGTTCGCGCGCGGCCGCCGCGGTGATCAGCGGATCGCGCCGCCGCCGCTCCTGCCGGGCTGCGAGACCGAAGGTCACGTCGACCACGGGCGAGAACATCACCGCGGCCGCCGGCCCGGGCTCACCGTCGGCGGCCAGGTTCAGCACGAGCGCCGCCGTCAGGTGACCGCCCGCGGAATCGCCCGCGACCACCAGGTCAGACGGCGCGTACCCGGAGTCGATGAGCCACCGCCACCCGGCGACCACGTCGTCGGACGCCGCCGGGAATCGGTTCTCCGGCGCCAGCCGGTAGTCGACGACGAAGCAGGGCAGTCCGGTGACCTGCGACAGGCGGGCGACGAAGCTGCGGTGCGTCGCCGGCGAGCACAGGACGTATCCGCTGCCGTGCAGGAAGTACACGGCCTGCGGGCCGGACCGATCGACGCCGGGTGCGCACACCCACTCGCCGATCACGGCCCCGTCGCGCACCGGCGTCACCGTGGTTCCGCGCGGCATGCGCCCACCGGCCGCCATCAGCGCGGCGATCATCCGTCGAGACGCCCGCACACCCCGGCGTCCGGTGCCGATGCGTTCGGTCACCGAGCCGAGTCCGACACGCGTCACCGCCGCAGCGGCCCGCGTCCGGGGCGAGGCTCGTCGGGGCACCGGTCGTGCTCGTCGTTCTTCGGATCGCATCACACGCTTCATGCCACCACCGACTGTTACAATTGTCAATGGCAACATCGGGGGTGTCGGCGATCACGTCCCGCCGTCGACCGGCACCCGACCCCCGCGCGACCGGTGTCGACCGCCGGCGGTCAGCGCCCGCACGTCGGCGAGGACGTCGGGCCAGGCGTAGAAGACGTCCTCGTAGGTGAGCCGAAGCGTCGACCATCCGTCCACCAGGGCGCGGCGATCCCGCCGCCGGTCCGTGCGATAGCCGTCGGCGGTCGCGTGGTGCCGCCGACTGTCGCACTCGATGATCAGGGTGCCGATCCGCAGGTCGGCGCGACCGACTCCCGGGATGCGGGGTTGAACCACCACCGAGAACCCCGCCGACCGGAGACGCACCCGGGTGACGCTCTCGGTCCCCGACTGCGCCCGGCCGTCGACCTTCGCGATCCACCGGCCGACCGTCGCCCCGGTCCCGGCCAGCTGATCGGACAGATCGGCTCGGGTGAGCCCGGTGGTGTTGAGGTACGAGTCGCACACCGCCACCCACTCGTCGACGGGCAGGCACCGCGTCGCATACGCCAGAGCGGTCGGCACCGGATCGACCGCCGTTCGCGCGCTGCGACGCACTCCGACCCGCGGCCGGCACGCCGGCAGACGGCCGGACATGTTGCTGCTTCGGCGCAGGTGAAGGTCCCGGTGTCCCGGCGGCACCCAGAGACCGTGGAAGCGCAGGGCGTCCACGCACGTGAGGACGCCACCGTCGCGAACGGCTGCGGCCGCACGGTCGTCCCGTCCCGGCGCGGCGAACCATCCGGATCGCAGCCGTTCCAGCGCGCCGACCTCGACTGCCCGCCGCATCGCCGGATCGTCATAGCCGCGAGCCAGCAGTTGGGCCCGTGTGTAGATCCCCGGATCCCGGCCCCCGATGTCGGTCATCGCCCATCCCCCGTCGACGCCTCATGTGTCGCACCCTTCCGTCACTGAGACGTTCGCGGCGGGCTCCCGGATCCCCGACACGCCGCAATGCCGCTGAGATCAGGACGGATCTCGACCGCTGGCTGCACTATGTCGTCGCCGCCCGTTATCTGGACTGATCTCAGCGCGAGCCTTTCGTTCAGCGTGAGAGAAAACCTGGGCTGGTCGTGCACGCGCTCGTACGGTGAGGTGTCTGCACAACTGAGGTGTCTGCACAGCAAGGAGCGCACCGTGACCGACCCCGCCGTCTTCACCCGCATCGATTCGCCGGTCGCCGTCGACGGGCCCGCATCGTGGCATCGGGGCCTGCTCGACTTCCCCGACCCCGTGAACGATTACGCGGCGCGTTCCACCGCCGGACTCGTGATCGCCCTGGCCGCCGCGGCCGTCGCCGTCGATTCGCCGTGGCTGTACGGGCTGCTCGCCATCGGCTTCGCACTCCGCGTGGCCGGCGGGCCCGCGGTACTCCCCGTTCGGCCGGCTCGCCGTGCACGTCATCGTGCCCCGACTGTGGCGCAAGACGAAGACGGTTCCGGGTCCGCCGAAGCGTTTCGCCCAGACGATCGGGCTGGCGTTCTCGGCGACCGCGGTCGCGCTCAGTCTCTCCGGGTACGGCCTCGCGGCACAGATCGTGGTCGGCGCGCTGATCGCCGCGGCCTTCCTGGAGTTCGCGTTCGGACTGTGCCTCGGCTGTGTGGCCTTCGGCCTCCTGCAGCGCGCCGGGGTGATCCCCGCCGACGTCTGCGAAACGTGCGCCGACTTCCGGCGGTGAGCAACGGCTCGAGCGTCAGCTCCCCAGCAATCCCAGAACAGCGTGATTCAACCGTTTCGAGGGCACCGCAGGAAGACTGTGGTGTGAGGCACCGGGCAGGATTCGGACGTTCCACTGTGGGTACTGCGCCGCGACCCGTCGACCGATGAGGTGCGACCGATGCACTCGACTACGTGCCGCCAGGATGATACCGATTCGCGGGCCGCTTTCGAGTCCAGCGAGGGTTTCAGACCCCACCTTCGGGACGATCAAGTTCCGGATGCTGAACTCCGTTGCCGCAAGATCCGTCAGTCGGATCCACTCGTCATCGAGTTCCAGTTCGGCGGCCTCCCACTCGACGAGTCTGCGGCGTCGGCCACCTCCGGGGATCACGATGCCCGGAAACGCTCGCAGCACGTACCGAATACTCATCCGAGCGAAGATGGAGTTGGGATCTACCAGGATCAACCTTGACACTCTCGCCGGCGCACGGCTCGCAACCGCAGTCCCCACTATCGCACCGTATGAGTGACCAACGATCGCAACCTTCTCCACTCCCAGTCCGTCGACGACCTCCCAGAACCAGCGCGCCAAGTGTTCAGCGGTTCTAAAATCCTCGTCCGACGGGACACTCATGCCCGCATCGCCCAAGACATCGACCGCGTACACACGCCAGCCCACCTCAGCCAATGCATGCGCCATCGACCCCCACACGGTCGACGTCGCTCCGGCTCCCGACAAGAGCACGATCGGTGGACCGTCGGTTCGGCCAACGGCATTCACACGAGTCCGGCCGAAGCGAGTCGGAACCATCCGACGTTCGGCCTGCAATGGCCACGCCGCCAAACTCTTCTCGTACAGGTCAGCAAAAGTATCCACCGAAACCACTTCTCTCGTTTATCGAGATACTAGCAAGTCGAGGTTCTGCTGTATGGTGTTCCGGTATGGCGCCTCCCGATCAGACGACGATTCACCTGATACGGAATCTCGTGTCCAGCGGAGGCCTTGCTGCGGAAAGGTTCGCCGACCGACATGATCTCGGATCGACCGACTTGCGAGCACTCATCGCGCTACTCGACTGTGAACGCAGCGGCATCGCCGCTACCCCGGGCCACCTCAGTCGGCACCTGAATATCAATTCGGCATCCACCACGACACTCGTCGACCGACTCGTCGCACGTGACCTCGTGCACCGAGGCCCCGATGCGGATGATCGGCGGCGAATTCTCATCACCGTCACCGAGTCCGCTCGCGAGATGGGCGAACAATTCTTTCAGTCGGCCTTCGATCGCATCTCACTCGTCGAATCCAGACTCACCGATGCCGACCGCACCGTCGTCCGCGACTTTCTCCGGGATGCGACCGACGCGCTCTCGTGCGCCGACTTCCGGCGGTGAGCAACGGCCCCACCGTCTGGCGCTGACCGTCAACGCAGGCTCAGGGCGATCCCGTCGAGGATGTCGTGCTCGGAGACCACCATCGCGGTGATCGCTGCGCGGTCCGCGAAGTGTCGAGCCAGTTCGCGCGTCACCAGCGCGCCGCCGCCGATCACATCCGCGCGCCCCGGGTGCATCGGCCCGAGACCCAACCGCTCCTCGCGGGACATCCCGACGATGCGACCGCAGAGGACGTGCAAGTCGGCGAGCGGGATGCGGGCATGGTGGATCCTCGCCGGATCATACGAGTCCAAGCCCAGATGAAGCGCCGCGAACGTCGTCAGCGTGCCCGCGACACCCACCCACGTCCGCGCCGCAGAGACGTCCACCGCGGCGAAAGCCCTCCCCAGCTCATCCCGGGCGACCTCGACCGCGCGATCCACCTCGTCGAGCGTCGGCGGATCGGAGGCCAGCGCCCGCTCGGTGAGCCGCACACAGCCGATGTCCGCCGAGTACGCACCCGTCACACCGTCGGCGTCACCCACGACCACCTCGGTGCTCCCGCCGCCGAGATCGGTGACCACGAACGGTCCGTCCGCGGCATCCAGACCGCGGACCGCACCCCGAAACGACAGGCGCGCCTCCTCGTCCCCGGTGATGACCTCGGCGACCGCACCCGACTCCACCCGACCGAGAAGCTCGGCCGTCATCGCGAAGAACACGTCCCGATTACTCGCATCGCGCGTCGCCGACGTCGCGACCATCCGCACCCGCTCCACATCGGCGGCCAACATCCGCTCCACATAGGCCGCCAACGCCTCACGCGTCCGCTCGATCGCCTCGTCGGCGAACCGTCCAGTCGCATCGACGCCCTGGCCCAAACGGACCACCACCATGTCCCGATCCACATCCACCAGCGTTCCGGAATCGTCCAGATCGGCGATGAGCAGACGAATCGAGTTCGTGCCGCAGTCGACCGCGGCCACCCGAGTCACCGCGAGCCCCCAGCCGTCGGCGACTCCCCGGCGGACGACGCAGCCGGCGGCCAGTCGGCTGGCACGGCGACGCCGCGGAAACCCTCCTCATCGGCCAGCAATGCGACGGCCTCATCCCCCAGCGGATTCACCCCCGGCCCCTTCGCCAGCGAATGCGCCACCAGCACATGCAGGCACTTCACCCGGTCGGGCATGCCGCCGCCCGCGAAATCCGTGCCCAGCGACTCGATCGCGTCGCGCTCCGCCAGATAACTCTCGTACGCGCCGCGATAGGCGGCAGCCAACGCGACATCGTCGGCCAGCCGCGCCGTCATCGCACGCATCACACCCCCGGACTCCAGGCGACTGCACGCGCCCGTCAACCGCGGATCGGTGAGGTAGTACAGCGTCGGAAAAGGCGTCCCGTCCGGGAGACGCGGTGCGGTCTTCACGACCGCCGGCGCCCCGTCGGGCGTGCGGTAGCTGATCTCGAGAACCCCTCGCGGTTCACGTCCGAGCTGTCGCGCCACTACCTGCAGATCGTCGTCGGCGATGCTCACCGGGCGTGACTCCTACTCGTTGGGCGGTGTCGACACCGCGTCCATCAACTGCTCGTACCAGGGCGTCTCGTTGCGTTTACGCTCCGCCCGCTCGGCCCGCTCCTGCGCGTCACGGCTCGGGTCGATCACCACGACGGGCTTCTCCCCCTCCCTGACGTACCCGAGCCGGGCGCGAGCCTCCTTCTCGATGTACGCCGGGTCGTTCTGCTGCGCCAGCTTGTTCCGGTACTCCTGCGCCTCATCGCGAAGCTCGGCGTTCGACTGCTGAAGCTCCGAGAACTCGTTGCGCTGCGCGATGTACGTGCGCACCGGCACCGCCAACGTCAGCATCAAGAAGATCACGATCGCCACCGACGCACCGATCGTCGTGACGCTGATCCCGCGGCCGCGGCCGACACGGATCAACCGCCACCGCGGCGCCGGGAGATCGGCGGACTCGTAGCCGGCCGCCGACCCGGCCCCGCGATGACCGTCATCACGCGAGGCCCCCTGGTCGGCCGACCGACGACGCGGACGCCCACCGACGTGGGAGGCGCTGCGCCGCGCCTCCAACGGTGCCGCCACATCCTCCGCATTCACCGCTTCGGGAGCCTCGGCCGCCCTCGAAGCCGCCGACGTGGGGCGGGACCGGGCGCGACGCGACGACGGACGGGACGTCCCGGCGGATCTCCTCCGCCGATCACCCCGTCCGCGCCCTCCGCGCCCGGTCTCGCCCACTGCCATGACCTCTAGCTAATCACGCACCGAACGAGAAGCGTGGGAACGCCAGGTCACCGGCGTAGCGCGCGGCGTCACCGAGACCCTCCTCAATGCGGAGCAGCTGGTTGTACTTCGCGACACGCTCCGAGCGGGCCGGCGCACCGGTCTTGATCTGGCCCGAACCGCACGCCACCGACAGGTCGGCGATCGTGGTGTCCTCCGTCTCGCCGCTGCGGTGGCTCATCATCGACTTGTAGCCGTTGTTGTGGGCGAGCGCGACCGCGTCGAGCGTCTCGGTGAGCGTGCCGATCTGGTTGACCTTCACCAGCAGAGCGTTCGCGATGCCCCTGGTGATGCCGTCCTCGAGGCGCTCCGGGTTGGTGACGAACAGATCGTCGCCGACGAGCTGCACCTTGTCGCCGATGGCTTCGGTGAGCGCCGCCCACCCGGTCCAGTCGTCCTCGCCGAGACCGTCCTCGATCGAGACGATCGGGAAGTCGGCGATCAACTTCTCGTAGAAGGCCACCATCTCCTCGGCCGAGTACGGCTTGCCCTGGAACTGGTAGGCCCCGTCGCGGTAGAACTCCGTCGACGCCGAATCGAGGGCGACGACGATGTCGGAGCCGAACGAGTAGCCGGCCTTCTCGACGGCCTCGGCCAGCACCGCGAGCGCCGCCTCCGTGTTCGGCAGGTCGGGCGCGAACCCGCCCTCGTCACCGAGCGCGGTGCTCAGCCCCTGCTTGTGCAGAACCGACTTCAGCGAGTGGTACACCTCGGCACCCCAGCGCAGCGACTCGGTGAACGACGACGCACCGGTCGGCGCGATCATGAACTCCTGGAAGTCGATGCCGTTGTCGGCGTGGGCGCCGCCGTTGATGATGTTCATCATCGGCACCGGCATGATGTGCGCGTTGGGGCCGCCGACGTAGCGGAACAGCGGCAGTCCGGCCGACTCGGCGGCCGCCTTCGCGACCGCCAACGAGACACCGAGCAGGGCGTTCGCGCCGAGACGGGACTTGTCGGGGGTGCCGTCGAGGTCGACGAGCGTCTGGTCGAGAACGCGCTGATCGTCGGCCTCGATGCCGATCACCTCGGGCGCGATGTCGCCGAGGACGGCCTCGACGGCCTTCTTGACGCCCTTGCCGAGGTAGCGGTCGCCGCCATCGCGCAGTTCGACGGCTTCGTGTTCACCGGTCGACGCGCCCGAGGGCACCGCGGCACGCGAGAACGTGCCGTCGTCCAGGACCACCTCGACCTCGACGGTCGGGTTGCCGCGGGAGTCGAGGATCTCGCGCGCGCCCACCTGCTCGATAATTGCCACTTGTCAGCCCCAATTCAGTTCGTCGGGTCGGCGGACCGGTGGTCGCCGACAGGTACGTGTCAAGGATAAACGCAGTTCAGTAGCGGACGTTCACGGAGTACGCGTTCGCGTGGTTGCGGACGTCGAGCACGTACTGGGTGGAGTTGTTGTAGGCGTGCACGCCCTGCTCCCAGCCCTCCGCGGTCGTCATGTCCCCGCCGGCGTATGCGCACAGGTAGCGCGCCGCCGAGAGCGCGGCGTCGTCGATGTTGTCCGGGTCGGCGCGACCGTCGCCGTTGGCGTCGACGCCGTATCGCAGCCATGTCTCGGGGATGAACTGGAACGGCCCCATCGCGCGGTCGTATTTCCTGTCGCCGTCGAGCCGTCCCCCGTCGGTGTCGAGGATCTCGCGGTTCCCGTTGGTCCCGTCGAGCTGCGGCCCCCGGATCTTGGGGCGGACGTCACCGTTGGCGTCGACGCCCGATCCGCCGTGTCGTCCGTGTTTGGTCTCCACGGCGGCGATCCCGGCGAGTGTGGTCCAGCCGATGCCGCATTCGGGGTGCTGTTGCCGTTGGATCTCGGCGGCGTTGCCGTACGCCTCCACCGAGACCAGCGGGATGCTCGTGGCGTCGGAGATCGGGGTGGCCCACTCGCGCATCAACTCGGCGGTGCGTCCCGGCGCATTGATGTCGATGTACGGCTGCTGCACCCCGACTCCGGGCGGAAGACCATCGGGGATGTCGGGTTTGTCCCACGGCATCTGCATGCCGCACGATGCCGTGACTGCGACGATCATCACTGCCGCGGGGCCGACGAGCCGGCGACGACGGCGCGCATTGGTGACCGCACGCGCGGCTCTCGCGCCGCCCGCCACCGTCGATCTCGCCACCGATTCACTCCTCCGCATCGCTTCTGACCAGGCCCAAGGGTGCCATATCGGAGTGTCAACGACCGAACCGACGCGCGGGTTCCCCGTCGGCGCCGTGACGGTCGGGCGGGGCGACGGACGCCGCGGATGCCGCCCGGGTGACGGGTACTGACCCGACCACCGAGACCAACACTTAGGCCAGCCTCACCCAACATGCGTTATTCTGAGTTGCGCACCACAAGTCAGAGTTCGCCGGCAGCGACGGGCTCGTTCCCGGCAGGAATCGATCTATGACGAGTGTGATCGCACAGGGGACCCCATCGGTCATCACCCAGATGGTGGGCAGCGGACTCATCGGGGTCCGCGAAGGCCTCGAAGCCGGAATCGTCGTGATGGTGCTCGTGGCGTTCGCCGTGAAATCCGACCGCCGTGACGCCCTCCGATGGATCTGGCTCGGCGTCGCCGCCGCCCTGGCACTCATGATCGGAACCTTCCTGATCATCCAATTCGGTTCGTCGACGATCTCCCCGTTCGCCGCCGAACTGCTCGCCGGCATCGCCTCGCTCATCGCGGTCGGCATCGTCACCGGGATGGTGCTGTGGATGCGACAAGCCGCCGCCCACATCTCCGGCGACCTGAAATCGGGGATGACCGCCGCCCTCACCGCCGGCGGTGTCGCCGTCTTCGGGTTGGCGTTTCTCGCCGTCGGACGCGAGGGTTTCGAGACCGCCCTGCTGATGGTCAGCTACGCGGAGAGCGTCTCGGGCGGAATCCGGCCACTGCTGGGACTGCTGATCGGCATCGTCATCGCCGTCGTCCTGACATGGCTGCTCTATCGCGGCGCCATCGCCATCGACTTCCGCACGTTCTTCACGTACACGGGGTTCTTCCTCATCGTCGTCGCCGCCGGGATCCTCACCTACGGGATCGGCGCACTCCAGACCGTCGGCTGGCTACCGCTCCTGGAGGGCACCGCGTTCAACGCCTCGTCCTGGTACGACCAGAACGCCTGGTACGGGGTCATCCTCGGCGGCGTCTTCAACGTCCGCCCCGACCCGTCGTGGCTGCAGGTGATCGCGTGGGTCGCCTACCTCGGGGTCGTCGGACCACTGTTCGCCGTCCGCGGACTCCCCGACAGGTCGGCCGCGTCACGGTCCGCGCCTGCCGACGAACCGGCCGCCTGACACCGGCCGACCCCGACAGCCGTCACCGATCCTCGACGTTCCCGTTCGACGGTCACCACCGGAAAGGAAGTCCATGCCCCACTCCGCCCCCACCGTGCGCACCCCCGCCGTGCACATCCCCATCGTGCGCATCCCCATCGTGCGCACGGTCGTCGCCCTCGGTGCCGTCATCGCCGTCCCCCTGACCGTGGTCGCGTGCGAAGCGAAGTCGACCGGCGACGGTGCGGTCGCCGTGACGTCCACCGACGACGCCTGCGACCTCTCGACGACCGACCTCACCACCGGCCGCACCGATTTCGAGATCACGAACAACGGCGGCAAGGTCACCGAGTTCTACGTGTACGGGCAGAACAATCGGGTGCTCGCCGAGGTCGAGAACATCGCCCCGGGGATGAAGGGGAAGTTGAGCGCGGAGTTCACCGACCCGGGTACGTATTCCGTCGCCTGCAAGCCCGGCATGGTCGGCACCGGCATCCGGTCCGACGTCTCCGTCACGGGCGAGGCCACGCAGAAGAGTCAGGCGCCCGCCGACGTCGAAGCGGCCAAAGCCCGCTATCTGGAGTATGTGCGCGGGCAGCTCAACGGACTGGTCTCGCAGGTCGCGACGTTCACCGGCGCGGTGAAGGGCGGCGATCTCGATGCAGCGCGCGCCTCATTCGGCCTCACCCGGACGTTCTACGAGCGCATCGAACCGGTCGCCGAGTCGTTCCCGGACCTCGATCCCAAGATCGACATGCGGTGGGACGACACCGAGGGCGGCACGCAGGAGTTCACCGGCTTCCACCGGATCGAGCGGTTCCTGTTCCCGCCGAAGCCCGACGAGGTCGGCGACGAGCCCGGCCAGGTCTCGCCCGACGATGCGGCGCGCGCCGCGACCGACGACACCAAGGGCGCGATCGACACCGTCGCCGATCGGCTGCTGGCCGATGTCACCGAGCTCCGTGACGAGGTGGCGAAGAAGGACTTCGAGTTCGAGACGCAGATGTTCGTCGCCGGCCCCCAAGCGCTCATCGACGAGATCGCCAAGACGAAGGTCAAGGGTGAGGAGGACCGGTACAGCCACACCGACCTGTACGACTTCGCCGCCAACATCGACGGCTCGGAGACCCTGATCGGTGAGCTGGCCCCGATGATCGCGGCGCGCGACCAGAAGCTGATGGACACGATCACCGCGCAGTTCACCGCGATCCGGGGCGCGATCGAATCGCTGCGGCAGGGAGACGGATACGTCTCGTACGCCACGGTCGACGCCGCGACCCGTCGTGAGCTGTCCGACCGGGTCGACGCGCTCTCGGCAACGCTTTCGCGGGTGCCGGGTCTGGTGATGCAGAAGTAGATGAGCCGATCGGCCGCCCACCGGCGAGCGGCGAGGCAGGAGAGGTGCGTTGAGCGACGAGAACACAGTGCAACCGGGACATCCCGACGGACATCCCGGCGGACATCCCGACGAGGGGGCGCCGGAGGCGTCGGCCGGTGTCTCGCGCCGCACGGTGCTCGGTGTCGCGGGGGCCGGCGTGGCGGCCGGGCTCGCGGGCGGCGGCGCCCTGGGCGCCGCGATCGGCGGCCGTCGGGGCGACGACCCCGAGCGGGTCGTGCCGTTCCAGGGAGCGCATCAGGCGGGGATCACCACCGAGGCGCAGGATCGACTGCATTTCGCGGCGTTCGACGTCATCACCGATTCTCGTGACGCCCTGATCGACATGCTCAAGAAGTGGACGACCGCTGCCGAACGCATGACGCGCGGCGAGGCCACCGAACCAGGCGGCGCTCTCGACCTCGGGCCGTACACGCCGCCCGCCGACACCGGCGAGGCGCTCGGGTTGTCGCCGGCGCATCTGACGCTCACGATCGGGTTCGGACCGGGATTGTTCGGCCCCAGCGCTTCGGATCCGCACCGCGCCGACCGGTTCGGTCTCGCCCGTCGCAAACCGGCTGCGCTGGCGGATTTGCCGATCTTCGCGCAGGAGAAGATCGAACCCGCACGCTCGTACGGTGACATCTGCATCCAAGCCTGCGCCGACGACCCCCAGGTCGCCGTGCATGCGATCCGGAATCTCGCACGAATCGGTGTCGGCGTCGTCTCGGTGCGGTGGTCGCAACTCGGATTCGGCCGGACGTCGTCCACCACGAGATCGCAGGAAACGCCGCGCAACATGTTCGGGTTCAAGGACGGGACCGCGAACCTCCGCGCGGAGGACACCGGGGCGCTCGACAGGTGGGTGTGGGTCGGCCGCGACGACAATCCGCCCGCCGCGCAGTGGATGACCGGCGGTACCTACCTGGTGGCGCGGCGCATCCGCATGGACATCGAACCGTGGGATCGCGCGCATCTGCAGGAACAGGAGACCATCGTCGGCCGCACCAAGGGCTCCGGTGCGCCGCTAGGCCAGGATGACGAGTTCGACGACCCCGATTTCCAGATCACGTCGTACGGGGCGCCGATCATCCCGGCGACCGCGCACGTCCGGTTAGCGCATCCGGCGCAGAACGACGGCGTCCAGATCTTGCGGCGCGGCTACAACTTCACCGACGGGTCCGACGGTTTCGGCCACCTGGATGCCGGGCTGTTCTTCATCGCCTTCAACCGAGACACGTTCAAACAGTTCGTCCCGATCCAGCACAAGCTGTCGCGTAAGGACGCGATGACCGAGTATCTGATTCCGAACGGCTCCGCGAACTTCGCCATCCCACCGGGACTCGCGGCCGGCGAGTGGTGGGGGCAGCGACTGTTTGACGCCTGACGGCTATTCGACATCCGATCGGGTCCGCCGGGGCGGCGGGTGTCGCCCCGCGGTATCGCCTAGGAACTCGGCGTGGTGGATGTGGTTCACGTCGGTGATCGTGATGACCAACTCCGACCGCAGTGAACCGTCGAGGGTTCCCGTCTGGGCGCGTCCAGCCCGCACCAACGCCAGTAATGCATCGTGCTGGCGCTGCGCCAGGCCTCGCCGGTCACGTTGTGCAGCCGCTGCCAATGCCGTCGGGTCGGCGGCCGATTCCGGACCGGCCGGCGACGCCGGGTCGTCGGGGTTATTCATCCCAAGCGCGGCCCACCCCTGGAGGACGACCCCCAGTTCTGCGCGCAACACCGGCGTCATGCGGGCATGCAGACGGCTCATCAATTGCCGATCCTGCCCACCTACGACGAGCGACCGGAGACGATGCCGGTCGGCGTCGTCGGTTAGCTGCCCGTCCGGATCGAGGTGCGCCAGCAATCGCACCCCGACCAACCGGATTCCCTCGGGAGTTAGGTCGCGGGCCGCGGCCGCCAAGTCTGCCTCGGCCTGTGCCCGCGTCTCCGGGGTGACTGCTGTCGGAATCCGCTGACAGATCTCGTCGATGACCATGACGTGCTCGGTGCCGATGGCGCCGTCCGCAACGGCCGCAGCGGTCGCCGGTCGTGCTGGTTCGAGTGTCTGCCCCGATATCCCGGTGAACGATCCGATGGCTTGCGCGGTCACTCGTTGCCGACGTGCCGCGCCGCCACCCATCCGCAACCCTTGAGCCAGGTACTGGTGCACCGACAGGTATCCCGCAGTCCGAAATGCTCCCCGATCCGAGACCTCGACGACGACGTCGGCAGCCGCCGCGTCCAACCGTCGACGCACCCGCTGCAGCGTGTGTGCGGCGACCAATAAGCTTGTCTCGGTGACTGGCGTCCACCCGGTCGCGGTCAGCTTGGCTGCCGCGGCCTCTAGGACCGCCACCAACGACCCCGGATCGTCGGGCAGCTCGGGTTCCGGCTTCGCATCCATCGAGATGCTGTCGAGATCCGACATCGCCCCCACCCCTTGCCGACCCGATCGGTGAGATACACCGCACCGTGTTCGTACTGTTGTGTGAACACTAGCGCGTGCCTACGACAAAAACGGGCGGGTGGGTCCCTATTCGCCGGCCGCACTCCACTTCTCGTGCACGACGATGTCGGGCACCTTCTTCTTGACCTTGACGCCCTTCACCTTGCGCTTCTTGCCCTTCTTCCCGCGAGCCACGGGGTCTTCGTCGACGATGGTCTCCTCGTAGTCATCGTCGGCATAGCGATCGTCGGCATCGCTTGCGTCGGCATGGTTCTGATCGGCATGGTTCTGATCGGCGTAGTCCTCATCGGCGTAGTCGGCGAGGTCGGCCAGATCCTCGTCGTCCGCATCGTCGAGGAGGACCTCCTCATCGTCGGCGCCGTCGTCACAGTCTGTCGCCCCGGGGGCGGCGGCCTCGTCGAGGAAGTCCATGCCGAGGTATTTGCGCCAGGTGTTCTCGTCGCGGGGCACCACGCCGTCCTCACCGGCGGCCGCTTCGGCGCGCCGGACGTCGTCCATCAGGGCGATCGCGCGGCGGCGCAGATCGTCCTCCACGCTGCTCGCCATGTGCTTCCGGAAGGGCACGTCGACCCGGTAGAGCGACGGGCTCACCGCCGCGACGGGGAAATCGGCTCCGGCGAGACGTTCGAACACCTTCTGGACCAGGCTCAGTGCGGGCTGCGTGGTCACGACACCGTCGAGCACGCTCGACGCCGCGCGTTCGGCCGCCTTGGCCTGTTCCCATTCGTCGATCTGCCTGTCGAGATCACTGTGGTCACCGCCGAGCACGCCGGGCGTCCGGGACGACACCTTGTCGATGAAACTCTGCGCCACGTCGTCGATGTCGAACGAGTCGACGGCGGCGTCCGCGGCGATCCGCGCGTGAAACAGCACCTGCAGCAACACGTCACCGAGTTCGGAGCGCAGTTCCGCGGACGTACCGTGGTCGATCGAGTCGAGGAGCTCGTACACCTCCTCGAGGAGGTAGCGCCGCAGGGAATGGTGCGTCTGCAGCCGCTCCCACGGCCCCGTCCGACGCAGCGTGTCCATCAACTCGACCGCTTTGAGCAGAGTGCCGCCCGATTTCGGGTGCCCCTCGACGACGATCTCCCCGGCGCGGATACGCGCCTGCACCGCCGGGTGTTCGCGGTCGGAGCTGACGAGAGTCTTGGTGCCGTCGTCGCCGACGAGCGCGGTGAGTTCGTACGACGGCAACTCCCACAACACCGACGGGTGCACGTCCTCGGTCACCGCGACGGTGTCCGCCAGGAATGCCACCGCGCCGGCGGGGATCAGGTCGGGCCGGGTCGGGTCGAGCAGCACGACGGCCATGAAATCTCCTCCCGCGATCACTATCGACTCCGAGGCTAGTCGCTCGACGGCCGGCACCCGCCCGACCGCGCCGAAGCGGGGCGATAATCCCTCGGCCCGAGGCCGTCGATCAGCGGACGACCTTCTCGGCGGCCGCCGCGAACAGCAGTTCACAGACGTCGACGAGTTCGGCGACGTCCTGTCGGCGGTCGCCGAGCAGCCAGTCGACGAGCAGGTGGTTCACCGCGCCGACGAGAGCAACGGCCAGCGAGCGTTCGCGGGAACCCAGTTCGTGGCCGCCGGCGGCCCACACCGAGGAGACGACGGCGGCGAAGTCACTGAGCACGTCGTGTCGGCGTCGCTCCATGGTCGACGACACCCCGACCACCTCGATGAGCACCACGCGTGCTCGCCGCGGGTCGTCGGTGAGGTAGCCGATGAAGGCGGCCAGTCCGGCTCGCGCCACGGCGTCGATGTCGTCGCCGTCGACGGCTGCGACGGCCGCGACGGTGGCCTCGCGCATCGCGGTCGACAGGTCGTCGTACAGGGCTGCGAGGGCGTCTTCACGGTCGGCGAAGGACTGGTAGAAGTACCGTTCGGTGAGTTCCGCGGTCAGGCAGATCTGCTTGACGGATGTGGCCGCATAGCCGGCGGTCCCGAAGTTCTCCAGCGCACTGGCCAGGAGCGCTGCGCGCCGCAGCTGCGTCCGTTGTTCGAGCGCGATGCCCGCATACCGCCTGCCCACGCCTGCTCCTTCGTCTGTCGCCGCCCGACCTCGTGCCCCCGGCCTGTGTAACCCGGCCTGTTGTACCCCGGCCTGTTGCACCCCGACCTCTTGCCCCGCGCAGACGCATCGTGGCATAGTCGCACCAACGAATGTGACATATCGTCATGTCATTACGGATGGAGGCACGATGAGCGACCCGTCGGACCTGGCAGGACAGGTCATCGCCGTGACGGGCGGAGCCCGCGGCATCGGCCGGGAGATCGCCCGACAACTCGCCGCCGCCGGGGCGCGCGTGGCCGTCGGCGACCTCGGCGACACGGCCGCGGCCGCGGCGGCCGAACTGCCCGGCGAGGTGATCGGGCTGAGCCTCGACGTCACCGACTCCACCTCGTTCCGCGCCTTCGTCGACACCGTCGAAGACCGCTTCGGTCCGCTCGACGTGCTGGTCAACAACGCCGGCACCATGTGGGTCGGCCCGTTCGACGCCGAGTCCGACGCCGCCACCGACCGCATGCTCGGAGTGAACCTGGGCGGGGTGATCCGCGGCGTCCGGACCGTCGCACCCCGGATGCGCAGCCGCGGCCGCGGCCACATCGTCACGATCGCGTCGGCCGCCTCCCGCCTCTCCCCGCCCGGCGAGGCCACCTATGCGGCCACCAAGCACGGCGTCCTCGGCTACCTCACCGGCGTCCGCGAGGAGTTGCGCGGCACCGGCGTCCAGTTGTCGCTGATCATGCCGGGCGTCGTCGAGACCGACCTCGCCGCCGGAACCGCCACCGGCGCGGCCCGGATGCTGACGCCGTCGGAGGTGGCCGCCGCCGTCGTCCGCACCGTGCGTCGTCCCCGATTCGAGGTCACGATCCCCGCCTACGTGGGCCCGCTCACCCGCTGGGCGGGCGTTCTGCCGCAATTCCTCCGCGACCAAGTGCTGCGCGTCCTGGTCCCCGACCAGGTGGCTTCCGCCGACACCGCGGCCCGCGCGGCCTACGAGTCGACGACCTTCCGCCCCTCCCCGCCCGCCGACACGGGCGAGCCCGGCACCACAGACACGGGCGAGCCCGGCACCACAGACACCGAAGGAGACCCCGCATGACCCCCGAGACCACGTCCACCCCGCACTCGACCTCAACCCTGCGCCCGATCCCCGAATTCGACGGCGTCCACGAGATCTGGCCGCGCGGCGACCGACTCGAAGCCGTCCGTTCCGCCGCCGAGAAGTACCACGAGCGCTTCGTGCGGCAGGGACGGGTCGAGGCCATCCGCACCGTCGACATCGCCACGGCACCGTACCCGTCGCGCTTCGCGTTCCAGGGCTACTCGATCCACGCGAACCCGTTCATCTCGATCACCAACCGGATGATGGTGATCCAGTTCCAGGGCTTCGACGGCGAACTCAAGACCCTCGTGTGGGAGCCGACGGTGGCCGCGGGTTCCGCGGAGGCGCCCTTCTACGACAAGATCCAGGCATTGGGCAACAAGTTGGGCGTCGCGAAGTTCTTCGCGACCTACTACAACGATCCGGACGATGTGCTCCCGAGCCTCGGCCTGCGCAATGAGGACGTCGACTACGTGAGTTTCGACCACCTCCACGTGCAGGACGTGCGGATGATCATGGGGTCCACCGAACCGATCGAGGGCGAGAGCACGCCGCGCGAGCCGCTGTTCCCCAACGCGAAGCTCCTCGTGCACCGTAAGGAACTCGGCACCTTCGAGTCGATGCACCCGATGCAGTGGGCGTGGTACGTCGACAACGGGATGGCCGGCGTCCCCGAGGATCGGCTCGAGGTCTTCGACGGCGACGTCGAACTGGGCGTCGGTGTCAGCCTCCTGTGGACGCCGGGGCACACGGACGGGAATCACTCCCTGTGCGTGAACACGCCCGACGGCGTGTGGGTGCAGTCGGAGAACGGCATGGCCCCCGACAACTGGCAGCCGGAGCTGTCGAAGATCCCGGGGGTCAAGCAGCAGGCCGCGTTCTACGGCCGCGAGGTCGTGCTCAACGCCAACACGCTGGAAGACACCCTCGATCAGTACGACTCGATGGTGAAGGAGAAGACGATGGCGTCACGGTCGGCACGCGACCCGCGCTGGGCGCAGGTGTTGCCGTCGTCGGAGTGCGCGCACTTCAAGCGCCAGTGGCCGCTCGTCCCGTCGTTCTCGCACGGCACCCTCAACTACGGGGCGATCGAGGTCCCCGAGCGACGCTGACGGTCGTCACCCGAGTTCGGCGAGGACGGCCCGCAGGGCGGGATCGTCCTGACCGCTCGACCGCCAGACGGTGTGCACCTCGCGGCGCGGCGCGCCCTGCAGCTCCCGCACGACGACGCCGTCGGGGACGGTCGGGCGCGCCAGCCGCGGGATGAGCGCGACGACGTCACCCGCGGCCACCAGCGCCATCTGGGTGCCGAAGTCGTCGACCGAGTGCACCACGTCGGGGGCCGTCTCCGATCCGGCGAACAGCCGCTCGAACCAGCGGTGGCAGACGGTTCCGGCCGGACTCGTCACCCAGCGGCAGCCGTCGAGCCGGTCCCGCCCGACCGGGCTCGTCTCGGTGGCGAGCGGATGCGATTCGGGGAGCACCAGGTCGCCGATGTCGGTGTGCAGGTGGGCGCGTTCCAAGGTGTCGGGGACGGCGACGGTCACACCGTCGGCGTCGTGCACCATGGCGAGGTCGGCGCTCCCGGACTCGACCGCGTAGACGGCGGGCTCCGGATCGAGTTCCACCACCTGGACGCGGACCTCCGGATGTTTCGCGTGCACGCCGCGGAGCGCGGGGGCGATGATGCCGCGGACGCCGGTGCTGAACGCTGCGATCCGCACCACGCCGCGCGGCGCGCCGGCGTCCACCGAGCGTGCCGCCGACAACGATCTCTCGAGGGCGTTGAGGACGTCCGGCGCGTACTCCACGAGCGCCTGCCCGGCGGGGGTCAGGACCACGCGCCGTCCCGCGGGCGCCGTGAGCCGCACGCCGACCTGCGCTTCGAGACGTTTGATCTGCTGGGAGATCGCCGACGGCGTGAAACCCAGCTCGGCCGCGGCCCGCGCCATGGTCCCCAGGTCGGCGATCGCGCGCAGCGCCTTCAGGGCACCCACATCAATCATGCAGCCATTCTAACGATTGAGGTCCAGATCCCTTCGCTTGTCCTGAACGGTCGGTCGGCGTCAGGATGGAGGCATGCAGAACACGACGCGTCCCGCGCGCGAGGTCTTCGGAACGAACCTCGTCGCCATGCCCACACCGATGAACCCCGACGGGTCTCTCGACGTGAAGGGCATCGACGCCGTGGCCAAGCATCTGGTCGCCACCGGGTGCGACGGCATCGTGGTCGCGGGGACGACGGGCGAGGCCCCCACCCTCGACCACGATGAGCTGCTCGCCCTCACCGCCCACGTCCGCACCGCCGTCGGGCACGCCGCACGGATCGTCGTCGGCGTCGGGACCAACCACACGGCGAAGAGCATCGCGATGGCCCGCGACGTCGCGGGGGTCGGAGCCGACGCCCTGCTGATCGTGACGCCGTACTACTCCAAACCCTCACAGGCCGGGATCGTGGCGCACTGCACGGCCATCGCCGACGCCACGGACCTCCCGGTGATGCTGTACGACATCCCGGGCCGCACCGGCATGCCGTTGACTCGCGAGACCATCGTCGACCTGGCGCGCCATCCCCGCGTCCTCGCCGTCAAGGACGCCAAGGGCGACCTCTTCGAAGCCATGTCGGTGATGGCGGAGACGGGGATCGCGTACTACTGCGGCATCGACGAGCTGAACCTGCCGTACCTCGCGGCCGGCGCCTCCGGGCTGGTGAGCGTCGTGGGCGCCGTCGCCGCCGACCACCATCGTGCGCTCATCGGCGCCGTCGACGCCGGCGACCTCGGCACCGCGCGCATGATCAACGACACCGTGCGACCGCTGACGATCGCCCTGATGAAGTCGGCACCGGGCGTCGTGACCGCGAAGGCGGCGCTCCGCGAGGTCGGGGTCACCGCGTACGCCGCCGTGCGCGCGCCCCTCCTCGAGGCCACCGACGCCGAGGTCGCGATGGTCCGCGAGGCTCTCATCAGCGCGGGCCGGCCCGTGCGCGATCGACTCCTGGCGGTCTGACGGCCGCCTCGTCGTCCTCCTGCTCCGCGCCACGGGTGGTCCGCCGTCAGGGCTGTTCCCAGTCAGGGGTGGTTGTCGACCGACTCCACGACCCACCCGGTGTCCGACCTCGTCAGGACCACCCACGATCCGGTGTCGACCTGCGGCGTCAGGGTCGGATCGAAGGCGGCGAGCAGCGGCCGGATCACGGCGTCGTGACTGACGACCAGCAGCGGCCCCTCCGCACGATCGGCCTGCGCGTCCAGGGCGCGCAGAGCGCGGTCGCGGACCGTCTCGCGCGGCTCGACGCCCGGCGCATCGTCGATGCTGCCCCAACGCTCGACCACGTCGGCGCGGAGCTGTCCGGTCCACTCGCCGTAATCACGGTCGTTGAGGCCCTCGTCGACCTGCACGTCGGTGACGCCGACCGTCTCCGCGATCGCCCGGCCCGTCGCCACCGCCCGTTTGAGCGGACTGGTGATCACGCGGGTGATCCCCGCGTCGCGCAGCGCCTCGCCCGCCGCTCTCGCCTGCGCGACACCGGCCTCGTCGAGTTCGGGGTCGGCCAACCCGCGAATGCGTCCCTCCGCATTCAACACCGTTCTGCCGTGCCGGATCAGGACGACCCTCGACATTCTCGACATGCGCGCTCCCGGCGTTCGATCGTTCACCACCGACCGCCTCCACCCGATCGTAGGACGTGCGTGCGACGTCAGTCGACCGCCGCCTCCACCGGCACGATCGTCTGCAGGAACGTGACCAGGTAGTCGACGAGGTCGGTGTCGCGCAGCCGCGCCGAACCGACGCCGCCGGTCCGCGGGATCGGCAGGGTCACCACGTCGGTCGCGGCCCGATACGACGCCGCCGCGTACAGGCGCGCCAGGCGCACCTGCTGACTGTCGAGCAACGGCAGCGGCGACACGCGGATCGACTGTCCGGCCACCCCCACCTCCGTGACGCCCCGCTCCCGGCAGCGCAACCGGAGACGGGCGATCGCCGCGAGACGCTGCGTCTCCACCGGCGGTTCGCCGTACCGGTCGGTCAGTTCGCTCATCACCTCGTCGACGTCGTCGTCCGCGGTCGCCGACGCGAGCTTCCGGTACGCCTCGAGGCGGAGTCGGTCGGCCTCCACGTATTCGACCGGGATGTGCGCGTCGACCGGCAGGTCGATCCGGACCTCGCCGACCTCCCGGGTCTCGACGGGTTGACCGTCGGCCGCCGCGCGATAGGCTTCGACGGCCTCGCCGACCAGCCGGACGTACAGGTCGAAGCCGACGCCCGCGACATGCCCGGACTGTTCGGCCCCCAGCACGTTGCCGGCACCGCGCAGTTCGAGATCCTTGAGCGCGACGGCCATGCCGGCACCGAGCTCGTTGTTCTGCGCGATCGTCGCGAGCCGATCGTAGGCGGTCTCGGTGAGCGGTTTGTCACCGTTGTAGAGCAGATACGCGTATCCGCGCTCGCGACTGCGTCCCACGCGACCGCGCAGCTGATGCAACTGCGAGAGTCCGAGGTTCTCGGCGTGGTCGACGATGAGCGTGTTCGCGTTGGAGATGTCGAGTCCGGTCTCGATGATGGTGGTGCAGACCAGGACGTCGTACTCGCGGTCCCAGAACCCCTGGACCGTGCGTTCGAGGCGGTCCTCCCCCATCTGCCCGTGCGCCACCGCCACCCGCGCCTCGGGCACGAGGTCGGCCAACTCCTTGGCCTTCCTGTCGATGCTCGAGACCCGGTTGTGCACGAAGAACACCTGCCCGTCACGCAGCAGCTCGCGACGGATCGCGGCGCCGACCTGCTTGGCCGAGTACGCGCCCACATAGGTGAGAACGGGGTGCCGTTCCTCGGGCGGCGTCAGGATCGTCGACATCTCACGGATCCCCGCCATCGACATCTCCAGTGTCCGCGGAATCGGCGTCGCCGACATCGTCAGCACGTCGACGTGCGTGCGGAGCGCCTTGATGTGCTCCTTGTGCTCCACGCCGAAACGCTGTTCCTCGTCGACGATCACCAGACCTAGATCCTTCCAACGGATGCCGGTCTGCAGCAGCCGGTGCGTGCCGATCACGATGTCGACCTCGCCGGACGCCATCTGTTCGACGACCTCCGCCGACTCCGCGGCATCGGTGAAACGCGACAGGCCGCGCACGGTCACCGGGAACCCCTCCATGCGTTCGGCGAAGGTCTGCAGGTGCTGACCGGCCAGGATCGTCGTCGGCACCAGGACGGCCACCTGCTTGCCGTCCTGGACGGCCTTGAACGCCGCGCGGACCGCGATCTCGGTCTTGCCGTATCCGACGTCGCCCACCACGACGCGGTCCATCGGGACCGGGCGTTCCATGTCGGCCTTCACCTCACCGATCACCGTCATCTGGTCGACGGTCTCGGTGTAGTCGAAGGCGTCCTCCATCTCCCGCTGCCACGGGGAGTCCCCGCTGAACGCGAATCCCGGGGCGGCGTGCCGGGCCGCGTACAGCTGGACCAGCTCGCCGGCGATCTCGCGGACGGCCTTGCGCGCCTTGCGTTTGGTGTTGGCCCAATCGGAGCCGCCGAGCTTCGACAGGGACGGCTGCTCGCCGCCCACGTACCGCGACAGCTGGTCGAGGGAGTCCATCGGCACGAACAGGCGGTCGCCGGGCTGGCCGCGCTTCCCCGGGGCGTACTCGATGACGAGGTATTCGCGGCGCGCACCCGACACGGTCCGCTCGATCATCTCCACGAACTTGCCGATGCCGTGTTGATCGTGGACCACCAGGTCGCCCGCCGACAGCGCCAGTGGGTCCACCTGGTTGCGCCGTTTGGCGGGCAGCCGGCGACCGTCCTTCGCTCCGACGACACGGGCACCGGTCACATCGGCCTCGGTCGCGACGACCAGACCCGCCGTCGGGAGGACGATGCCGTGCCGGAGGGCGCCGTGATAGACGCCGACCGCGTCTTCGGGCGGCTCCTGCCCCGCCTCCATCAGGCGGGCGGCGACCTCCGCCTCGCCGAGACGATCGACGAACCGCGCCGCCGTGCCGCGGCCCGCCGCGACGAGAGCCGCACGTCCCCCCGAGGCCACCTGTCCGCGGAGGGACGCCATGAGTTCGGTGAGCTCGTCGGGGTCGCCGTGCGGCGCCGGACCGGGCCGCAGGTCGAGTTCGAGCTCCTCACCGGAGCCCGTCGCCAGCGGACTCAGGGTCCACCAGGCCCGACCGGCCGCGAGCGTCGACTCCCGAACCTCGTCGACGCCTCGGTACGCGCTGGCGCTCAGGTCGATCGCCGGCTCGCCGGCGGCCACCGGCGCCGCCGCACCGAGCGCCGCCGCGTCCCACGACGCCTCCAGGAACTCGACCCCCGTCCGCGCGAGATCGGCCGCACGGGTCCGCACCTTCTCCGGATCGAGGACCAGGATGCGGGTCCCGTCCGGCATCACCTCCGAGAGCATCTCCATGCGTCCGTCGACGAGCGCGGGGATGAGCGCCTCCATACCGTCGGTCGGGATGCCCTCGGCGAGCTTCGCGAGCATGTCACGCAGGCCGTCGTCGGACGTCGACTCGGCGAGGTCGGCGGCCTTGGCCCGCACGGCGTCGGTGAGGACGAGCTCGCGGCACGGGTGGATGTGCACCACCGACGTGTCGATCTCCGGCTGCGTGCGCTGATCGGCGACGGAGAACGCCCGGACGTCGGTGATCTCGTCACCCCAGAACTCCACGCGGACCGGGTAGTCGGCCGTGGTCGGGAAGACGTCGAGGATGCCGCCGCGCACGGCGAACTCGCCGCGGGCGCCGACCATGTCGACCCGCTCGTAGGCCATCTCGACCAGCTGCTCCACGAGCCCCTCGAACTCGGTCTCGGCCCCCTCGGTGAGGGTGACCGCCCGCATCCGCCCCAACCCGGGCGCCATCGGCTGGACCAGCGACCGGACGGTGGCGACGACCACCCGCAGCGGTGCGACGCTCGGATCGGCCAGCCGGTTGAGGACCGCCAGGCGGGCACCGACGGTGTCGGCGCTCGGCGAGAGTCGTTCATGCGGGAGCGTCTCCCACGACGGGAACTGCGCCACCACGGGCGTCCCGCCCGGCCCCGGCGGCAGCAGTTCGGTCACCTCGGCCGTCAAATCGTCGGCCTCGCGACCGTTGGCCGTGACGACCAGGACGGGGGCCTGCGCACCCAGCGCCAGATGCGCGATCACCAGGGGGCGAGCGGCATCCGGCGCCGTCACGTCGAGTCGCACGTCCGCGTCCCGCTCACGCAGGGCGTCGAAAGCGGCGTCGCGCAGGGCGACGGACGTCAGTCCCGACAGGGACGGGCCGGTGACCGCAGACGGGGGCACAGCGGGAGAAGGCGCAGCAGGGGTGGACACTCCCCTGATTCTAGGCAACACCTCCCGCATCGAAGAGCGCCGCACCCAACGGTCTGCCCGCCGTCGCCCCCGGCAGGATCGCGTACACCGCCGATCCGATCGGTGTCGTCCACTCGTTGAGGTCGTCGTGCTCGGCGAGACGCCGCTGCACGGGCACGAACTGACGGACCGGGTCGCGTTGATATGCGGCGAAGATCAACCCGCTGTTCGACGTGTCCGCGGAGCCGGGAACGGCCCCGCTCGGCGGATCGTCGTAGTTGTAGCTGCGTCTGAGAAACTGCTCCTCGCGCGACCTGCGATGAGCCCGGGCCATGTGCGACGACGCCGGGATCACGCTCACACCGCCTCGGGACGCCTGGAAATCCGGGGCGTCGAATTCGTCGTTCCCGGTCAGCGGAGCACCCGTGTCGAGCCGTCGACCGACCGAGAGCTCCCGGCCGCGACGGTCGAGGGCCTCCCACCCGTCCATGTGCATCGCGATGCGCCGCAGCACCACACTGGTGCCGCCGGCCATCCACGACTGCTCCCGACCGTCGTCCCACAGCAGCTCGTCGTGGTCGTCGAGCGACGGTTGGACGGTGCCGTCGACCTGACCGAAGAGATTGCGCATGGTCCCCGACACCGTGCCGCGACTGTTCCGGAAACCGCGTTGAACCCAGCGGACCCGGACGCTGCGACGGACCGAGGCGGTGAGCACCCGGACGGCGTGGGCGAGCGTCACCGGATCGTCGGCGCCGACCTGCAGCAGCAGGTCGGTCTGTCCCCAGCGAGGATCGAGCCGGTCGATCTCGAACGCCGGGAGCGCCGTGAGCCACGACGGTCGGTGCGGCGCCAGTGCCGACGCCCGGAACACCCGGTCCCCCAGCCCGACCGTCACGGTCAGCGACGCCGGCAGCCGGGCGAGCTCCGGTTCGGTGTCCGAGAGCCCCGCGGCGCCGCGCGTCAGCCGTGCGGCGTCCTGCGTCCACACCCGCAACACGCCGGCCGCCGTGCCGACGTCCCCCGGATCGACGAGGTCGAGACCGACGAACTGTGCGTGGGCCTGCGGCGCCGTCGTCACCCCGGACTGGTGTCGACCGTGAAACGGCAGGGTCTCGTCGCCGAACGCGGCCCGCTGCGGACGCCGTTCACGGGCCACCCCGAGGGCACCGGCCCCGACACCCGCACCGGCGAGGCCCGCACCACCGGCGAGCAGGGCTCGCCGCGAGACGCGCCGCTGCTCCCCGGTCATCGGTGACCGCCGTCGTGTCCGGGAGCGTAGTTCTCCTGATTCCCGTCGAAGTCGCGGGCGAGCGCATCGAATCGACGCGTCGACCCGTCGGCGAAGCGCATGGTGACCGCGACGCTGCGGCCCGTGGTGATCGGCGTCGGGATCGCCATCAGCATGAAGTGCTCTCCGCCGGGCGTCAGGGTGAGGCTGCCGTCGGCGGGGATCACGAAGCCGCCGTCCTTCCGACGCATCGTGGTGCCGCCGCCACCGTTGTCGACCACCTCGTGCATCTCGGTGGTCTGCGCAGCGTCCGAGTGCGCCGAGACCACGCGGATGTCGTGGTCCGACGAATTCGTGAGCGTCCCGAAGGCCGCGGTCATCCCCGACCGGGCGGCCTTGACCCACTGGTCGGACACCGACACGGCGTCGGCGTCGGACGTCGATTCGGCGTCGCTGCCGCAGGCTGCGACGAGGGAGCCGGTGAGCGCCACGGTGGCGCACAACGCTCCGACCCGGAGACGCCGGGCGCGAGTGCGAGCGGGACGGGCTTCGGAATGTGAGGTGCTGGAGAAAGAAGACATGCGGGTACTGCTCATCGCCATGGGAATGCCTCTCGTGCATGGGCGTCATGCCCCGCGGCGTCCAGCGCTGCGGGGTGTGGTGGTCAGTCGGGGGTCAGACCGGGCAGGGCGGGCCCCGGACACCGGATGCCGTCGACATCGGTTCGGGGTGCAGTCGATCGTCACGGCGGTCGGTCCTGCGGCCGACCACGGTCGCCGGCGCCGAGACCGGGGCGTCGACCAGCAGCCGGGCGAGGTCGAGCCGACCGCTGCACGCCCGGCTGAGGCGTTCCGCGAGGAAGAGGATCGCCCCCGCGGCGGGGACGGCGACGATGTGCCAGAACAGCATGGCGGGTCCCGGAATCGATTCCGCGGCACCGTGTGCACCGTGCCCGTCGATCAGTGACAGCACCAGGTGGGCGCCCGCCTGACCGACGGACAGGGTCGCCAGTGCGCCGACCCAGCCGATCCGGACGCGGCCGCGGATGCGGTCGGCCTCCACCGACCGCACCTGACGACCGCGCACCAGCCCGACGCCGAGCGCCAGACCGAGAAGCAGCACCGTCTGCGCTGCGGTCGGTATGTGCGAGCCGCCCAGCGAGTGGGCGCCGACGCCGAGGATCATCGAGACCACGGCCGCCAGCACGCCGTGCGCGGTCGCGGGGACCGCCTCGGTGCCGGGCGTCGGTCGAATCAGCACGCCACCAGGGTACTACCGACGGTCGTAGCCCTGGAAGCCCTGCGCGTCGGCACGGTTCCACCGCCGGGCGGCCCGAGCGGAACCCTCTCGGTTTAGGCTCGACAGATGCGCAACGACCAGGGCGACCCGGAGATCGAGGTCACCGACTCCCGCCTGAGCGGCCACCTGCGGCCCCGACACCTCATCATGATGAGCCTCGGCTCAGCGATCGGCGCCGGCCTCTTCGTCGGCTCCGGCGAGGGCATCACGCTCGCCGGCCCCGCCGCCCTGATCGCCTATGCGATCATCGGCCTGATCATCGTCTCGGTGATGCGGATGCTCGGTGAACTCGCCGCCGCCGACCCGAACCCCGGCGCCTTCTCCTACTACGTCGGGAAGGCCCTCGGTCCCGGAGCCGGCTTCATGATGGGCTGGCTGTGGTGGATTCAGATGACGATCGTCGTCGCCACGGAGTCCCTCGCCGCCGCCGAACTCCTCACGGGGATGATCGGCATACTGCCGGCATGGGGCTGGGCCCTCGTCTTCGTCCTGGTGTTCAGCGCACTCAACCTCTCGGGCGTCAACCACTTCGGCGAGTTGGAGTTCTGGCTCGCACTGATCAAGATCCTCTTCATCGTCCTGTTCCTGGTGATCGGCGCCGCCTTCCTGTTCGGGTGGCTCACCGAACCGTCGCCCGGTCTGGACAACATCGGCGAGTTCGCTCCGAACGGCATCGGCGGCATCGCCGGCGCGCTCCTGGTGATCGCCTTCGCGTTCGGTGGTATCGAGATCATCGCCGTCGCCGCCGCCGAGACATCCGATCCCGGGCCCAGCGTCACCAAGTCGATCCGCACGATCGTCTGGCGCATCCTGCTGTTCTACGTCGGATCGGTCGCCATCATCCTGCTGGTCCTCCCGACGGGAGACGAACGCATCAAGACCGATCCGTTCGTCGGCGTGTTCGACGCCGTCGGCCTGCCGTGGATCGGATCGGCGATGGGTGCGGTCATCGTGATCGCCCTCTTGTCGGCGATGAACGTCAACCTCTACGGGGCCTCCCGCATGCTGTTCTCGCTCGCCGACCGCCGCATGGCGCCCTCGGCGGCTCGCCGGAAGGCGCGCAACGGGGTGCCCGTGACCGCGGTCCTCGCGAGCATCGTCGTCGGCTTCGTCTCCGTCCCGGCCTCGTACGTCTGGGGAACCGCCGTCCTCGAACGCTTCCTGTCGATGGTCGGCTCCACCCTCCTCGTCACCTGGTTGGCCATCACCGCCGCCCAGATCGTCCTGCGACGTCGGGCCGACCGCGCCGGCACCCCGTTGCCCCTCAAGATGTGGGGTTACCCGTATCTGTCGTGGCTCACCCTCGTCGCGCTGGCCGCGATCGTGGTCCTCGCCCTCGTCACCGAATCGGTCCGCGAACAGGTCGTCTCGACCACCGTCCTGGTCGGCGTGCTCTGGGCGATCGGGACGGTCATCGACCGGGTTCGTCAGCGCCGGACCTGACGTCCGGCGCGACGGTCGGCGGGGTGGTCTCCTTGTACTCCGAGCCGACCAGCATCGGCGCCGGGTCGAGGCGAGTCAGACCGTTCCAGCACAGGTTCACCAGGTGTGCGGCGACGACCTCTTTGGCGGGCTCACGGACGTCCAGCCACCACTGGGCCGTCACCGACACCATGCCCACCAGCGCCTGGGCATAGAGCGGAGCCAACGCGGGGTCGAATCCCCGGCGTTCGAAGTCGCCGGCCAGGAGGTGCTCCACCTGGCTGATCGCGTCGTTGAGAAGGCTCGAATACCGCGTGTCCTCACCGACGCCGCCGGTCGACTCGCCGCGGACGAGGATGCGGAAGCCGTCGGTCCGTTCCTCCATGTAGGTCAGGAGCGCCAAGGCGACCTGCTGAATCCGGTACAGCGACCGGTTCTTGGTCAGCGATGAGGTCACCATCTCCAGCAGCGTCTCCATCTCCCGGTCGACGACGACCGCGTAGAGCCCCTCTTTGCCGCCGAAGTGTTCGTAGACGATCGGTTTGGAGACCCCCGCACGTTGCGCGATCTCCTCGATGGAGGTGCCTTCGAATCCCCGTTCGGCGAACAGTCCGCGCGCGACCTCGATCAGCTGGAGGCGACGCTGTGCGCCCGTCATCCGGGCGCGCGGGGCCTTACTGACCTCTTCGCTCCCGTCGGCGGGTCTGCTGATTCCCATGCCCCAATGGTAGGCGTGCCGGTGAATGCAGGAGAGCCCCGGGCCGGTGTTACCCGGTCCGGGGCTCTGCTGAACAATGGTGTTCGGCGGTGTCCTACTCTCCCACACCCATTACAGTGCAGTACCATCGGCGCAGGTGGGCTTAGCTTCCGGGTTCGGAATGGGACCGGGCGTTTCCCCACCGCTATAGCCGCCGTAACTCTATGAAACTGTCCCGCACACCCCCCGCGGCTTGCCGGCAGGGGTGCTGGTGTTGTTTCAGAAGTACATAGTGGATGCCATCACACACGCGTGTCACGCACACAGGGCGCGTCACAGGCGTGTGGTGTGTGTTTCGTTCACCAGTCGACCACAGTCGACCGGTCTGGTGTT
>NZ_AUHE01000016.1 GCF_000423025.1 Gordonia shandongensis DSM 45094 | reverse complement strand
CGGTCATCACCTCCCGCTCGTTGTGGTAGCCGTTACGCACCACCAGCCGGCGACCGTGCTCATCGACCTGATCGGTGAACTGATCGACATAGGCAGCGACCTCGGCCTGCAGGGCTGCGGCGAGCATCTGCCGGGCCCCGTCGCGCACGATCTCATCGAGGATCGACCGGTGATCGTCGTTGGACTGGTTGGAACCATCAGGGGCGTTGACTACCGTGAGCACGAGGCGTGCCTTTCCGCCAGCGCTGCAACGCTGACTTGATCAAGTGACTACCGGGATCATTCTGCGGGAAGGCACGCCCTCCCAGATCCACAGGTCTTGATCATTCCTCCACCAAACCCGGGATCGTCCGCTCCATCTACGATCCGGCGGCCGGCACCGGCGGCATGCTGTCCGTGGCCTACGACCACCTGGTTGAGATGAACCCTCAGGCCAAGCCGGTCTTGTACGGGCAGGAGATCAACGCTCGCTCGTACGCCATGTGCAAGTCCGACATGGTCATCAAGGGCCAGGACGTCGACAACATCTACCTCGGCGACACTCTGGTCGACGACAACTTCACCGGAGAGCACTTCGATTTCTTGCTCTCCAACCCGCCCTTCGGCGTCGAATGGAAGACCCAGCAGAAGGCCGTGAACGACGAGCACCAGCAGCGTGGATTCGCCGGCCGATTCGGCCCCGGACTGCCCCGCGTGTCCGACGGATCGTTGCTGTTCCTGCTGCATCTGATCAAAAAGATGCGTCCGGTCCGCAAGCCCACCGATGAGGGCTCGCGATTGGCGATCGTGTTGAACGGGTCGCCCCTGTTCACCGGTGGCGCCGGCTCCGGTGAGTCGAACATCCGTCGCTGGATCATCGAGAACGACCTCCTCAATGCGATCATCGCCCTGCCGATCGACATGTTCTACAACACCGGCATCTCCACCTACATCTGGATTCTCGACAACGCCAAGGCGCCCGAGCGCAAGGGGAAGGTCCAGCTGATCAACGCGGTCGACATGTACGGCAAGATGCGGAAGTCGCTCGGCTCCAAGCGAAAGCAGCTCCGCGATGAAGACATCGCGACGATCTGCAAGCTCTACGACGAGTTCCGCAACGACCCCGGCGACGACGAGCCCGCCCTCTCGAAGGTCTTCGACAACGCCGACTTCGGCTACCAGACCATCACCGTCGAGCGGCCGCTCCAACTCACCTTTCACATTCATCCGGAGATGATCGAGCAGGTCCTCGCGGCGAAGGCTGTCGCGAAGCTGCCCGATGCAGATCAGTCGACCATCCGCGAGGCGCTGACGACTCTCGACGGCCGGACATGGTCCAACCGCGACAAGTTCGTCACTGATGTCAAGGCGGCGCTCAAGACCGCCGGCATTTCGAAGCCTGCAGCTCCGCTGATCAAGGCGATCTGGACGACCGTCGGCCAGCACGATCCTGACGCCGATATCGTCATGACCCGCGGCAAGACCGAGTCCGACTCGTCGCTGCGTGACACTGAGAACGTGCCGCTCTCCGAGGACATTGACGACTACTTCGCCCGCGAAGTTCTGCCGCACGTCCCCGATGCGTGGATCGACCACGACAAGACCAAGGTCGGCTACGAGATCCCGTTCACTCGGCACTTCTACCGGTACACGCCACCGCGGCCGCTGGAAGAGATCCAGGCAGATTTGCGTAAGCTCGTCGGCGAGATTCAGGTGCTTCTGTCGGAGGTGGGAGCGTGAGCTGGTCACGGCGCACGTCATTGAAAGACAGCGGCACTCAATGGCTGGGGGAGGTTCCAAGCCATTGGCTGATCCGGCCGATTGGGTCCCATTTCATTGAGCGTAAAACGACAGTGAGCGATCGAGACTACCCGCCGCTGTCCGTAACAAAAGACGGGATCTTACCTCAACTCGAGGCTGCTGCGAAGACCAATAGCCCAGACAGCAGAAAGCTCGTCCTCCGCGGCGACTTCGTGATAAACAGCAGATCAGACAGAAAGGGATCCTCCGGGGTGTCCCCGCAGGACGGGAGCGTATCAGCGATATCGACAGTCCTCGAACCGCACGGAATTGACCGATATTTCGCTCATTACCTCTTCCGAAGCGGAGCGTTTCAGGAAGAATATTACAGATTCGGAAGCGGGATAGTCGCAGATCTTTGGTCGACTAGATTTTCTGCAATGAAGCAAATATTGATGCCCGTACCGCCAGAAGAAGAGCAACTTGCAATTTCTTCCTTCCTCGACCGCGAGACCGCCAAGATCGATGCTCTGATCGCCAAGCAGGAGCAGCTCATCGCCACCCTGCGCGAAGACCGTGCCGCCACGATCACCCAGGCCGTCACGAAGGGACTCGACCCAAACGTCGAGATGATCGCGTCCCCCCTCAAATGGGCAGACAGTGTGCCGTCTACATGGGCTGTCCGAAAGCTCAGACAGGTCGCGACGATGAAAACCGGACACACGCCCAGCAGGTCACATCCCGAGTATTGGGTAGACACCACGATCCCATGGTTCACTCTCGCGGACGTGTGGCAGCTGCGAAGCGGCAGGCAGAAGTACCTGGGCGAAACTTCGAGCATGATCAGCGAGACCGGACTGAGAAACTCTGCGGCAGAGCTACTCCCAGCTGGCACCGTGATACTTTCTCGGACTGCGTCGGTTGGCTTCTCGGGCATCATGCAGCGAGAAACGGCGACAAGCCAAGATTTTTGGAACTGGGTATGCGGACCCGACCTTGAACCCGAGTACCTGCTCTATGTACTGCGTGCAATGAAACCATTCTTCGATTCGCTCATGATGGGATCAACCCATCAGACGATATACCAGGCTGACGCCGCTGCAATATCGATACCATTGCCCCCGATTACAGTTCAAACTGAGATTGTCGATCATCTGGACTCGCGAACAACGCAAATTGATATCCTCATCGACAAGTCCACCCAAATGATCACGACCCTCCGCGAGTACCGCTCAGCACTCATCACCGCTGCGGTCACGGGGAAGATCGACGTTCGAGAGGCGGTATAGCCGTGCCCCAGCACCACGAGGTAGTCCTCGAAGACGAGATCTGCGAGTATCTCGCAGCGTCCGGTTGGCTCTACTCGCCGGACGACACCGGCTACGACCGCGAACTCGCGCTCTTTCCCGAGGACGTGTTCGGGTGGCTCGCCGAGACACAGCCGGATGAGTGGAACAAGCGCGTGAAGCCCGACGTGTCAGCCGCCGCGCAAGAGAAAGCAAAGAGTGCGATTCTGCAGCGACTGGCCAGGTCGTTGTCGACCGATCTGAAGGTCGACGGCGGCACCCTCGCGGTCCTTCGTCGCGGATTCAGCGACTTCAATGCCAAGTTCTCGATGTGCCAGTTCAAGCCGAACTCGGGGCTGAACGCGACCACCGCCGCAAAGTACGGCGCCGTGCGGCTCCGGGTGATGCGCCAAGTTCACTATTCGGTGGTGAATCCGAGGAACGCCATCGATCTGGTGTTCTTCGTCAACGGCATCCCCGTCGCGACCGCCGAGCTGAAGACCGACTTCACCCAGTCGGTGCAGCACGCGATCGAACAGTACAAGAAGGACCGACTCCCCAAGGGCGAACCGCTGCTGGGGTTTGCGATCCGCGCGCTCGTTCACTTCGCAGTTTCGAACAACGAGGTCCACATGACAACGCGCCTCGCCGGCGCCAAGACACGCTTCCTTCCGTTCAACCGCGGCAACAACCACCACGCAGGCAATCCACCAAACCCAGACGGTTCGCCGTCGTCGTACCTCTGGGAGACGATCCTGCAGCGCGACACGTTCCTGGACATCCTCGATCGATTCATGCACCTCGAGGTCACCGAGACACGAGATCCCGACACCGGGAAGAAGTCGCGCCGCGAGACCCTTCTGTTCCCGCGCTATCACCAGTGGGAGGCGGTGACGCGTCTCGTCGACGCGGCCCGCACCGAGGGCCCCGGCCACAAGTATCTGATCCAGCATTCCGCCGGGTCGGGAAAAACGAACTCGATCTCGTGGCTGGCCCAGCGGCTGTCGAGCCTCTACGACGCCGCCGACCAGAAGATGTTCTCTTCGGTCATCGTGGTCACCGACCGCACGGTGCTCGACGCGCAGCTGCAGGAGGCGATCCATCAGATCAACCGTACGACCGGCGTCGTCGCTCACATCGATGGTCTGTCGGGGTCGAAGTCGTCTGAACTCGCCGACGCGCTCGAATCCGGCACACACATCATCATCGTCACCATCCAGACGTTCCCCTACGCGCTGGACGCGATCGCCGACCGGTCGAGCCTTCAGGGGAAGAGTTTCGCGATCATCGCTGACGAGGCGCACTCCTCACAGACAGGTGGTGCGTCGAACAAACTCAAGCAGGTCCTCTCTCAGAGTGAATTCGCAGACATCAGCGAAGGCGGGCAGGTCGCGGCCGAGGACATCCTTACCGCCGAGACCAAGGCGCGCGCCGACGCCGGCAATATCTCGTTCTTCGCGTTCACCGCTACTCCGAAGGCCACCACACTGGAACTATTCGGCCGGCCCGGTGACGACGGAACGCCGCGTCCGTTCCACCTCTACTCGATGCAGCAGGCCATCGACGAGGGCTTCATCCTCGACGTCCTGCGCAACTACACCCCGTACAAGACTGCATTTCGGCTCTCACACAACGGCACCACCTACGCCACCAGCGACACGACGGAAGGGACCGTCGCCGTCGGCGAGCATCGCGGTGCTGGATCCGACGAGCTGGTAGATCGTGCCGCCGCCGTGAAGTCGGTGATGAACTGGGTGAAGCTGCACCCGACGAACATCGAGCAGAAGGTGCAGATCATCATCGAGCACTTCCGCGCGAACGTCGCATGGCGCCTCGACGGCCAGGCCAAGGCCATGGTCGTCACCAATTCTCGTAAGGCCGCTGTCCGTTACAAGCTGGCATTCGACAAGTATGTCCGCGAACACGGATACACCGATGTTGCTGCGCTGGTCGCGTTCTCCGGCGAAGTGAAAGATCCCGAATCGGGATCCGATGAAGCGTTCACCGAGACAAGCATGAACCCAGGGCTCAAGGGCCGTGACCTGCGCGATGCGTTTGCCACCGACGAGTTTCAGGTCATGCTGGTGGCCAACAAGCTCCAAACCGGTTTCGACCAGCCCAAACTCGTCGCGATGTACGTCGACAAGAAGCTCGGCGGTGTCCAAGCCGTCCAGACCCTGTCCCGATTGAACCGGACGTACGCGCCGTTGAAAGACCAGACGTTCGTCCTCGATTTCGCGAACGAGCCCGCCGACATCGTCGACGCGTTCTCGCCCTACTACCAGGCGACGACACTCTCCGACGTCAGCGATCCGAACATCGTGCACGACACCGAACGCAAACTCTCCGTGATGGGCATCTACGAGGCATCCGAGGTCAACGGACTCGTCGACGACTACCTGGCGAACAAGGGCAACAGCGCTCTCACCAAGTGGATTTCGCCGGCCGCCGACCGATTCGCCGTGCGGATGCGTGAAGCCGTCGATTCGTCCCAAACCAGCGCAGTCGAAGAACTCGAACTCTTCCGCAAGGACGTCGGCACCTACATTCGCCAGTACGAGTTCCTCTCGCAGCTGTTCGACTACGAGAACCCGTGGCTCGAGAAGCTCGCCATCTACTTGAAGTTGCTGGCTCCCCAACTCGCCGGCGGCGAGAAGCAGGAGCCGATCGACCTGTCGGCAGTCACCATCGACTACCTAGGCCACCACAAGCAGGCCGAGCAGACAACGACCCTCGACGGCGGGGTCCCCCTCGATCCCGCGAACGATCGAGGCACCGGAACCGTCAACGACCCCGACATGGTCGAGTTCAACGAGGTCATCGCCAAGATCAACGACCGGTTCTCCGGGGACCATCCTGACTCGTCTATACGCGCCGTCGTCTCCCACATCGAGAAGCGTCTCCTCGAATCCGAGCTGCTGCAGCAGCAGGCTCGGAACAACTCGCTCGAGCAATTTTCTGCCAGCCCGGATATCGACATGACCTTCATCAGCGCAGTGATCGGTGCGATGTCGTCGTCGGAGGACCTCTCGAAGCAAATCATCAACAAGCAGGACTTGAAGGAGGAGCTGCTATCGGCGATCTTGCCGCGCGTTTATAGGCGGCTACTGGACGCCGCGTGAAGGCCAGGGTTCGACGCCAACGAGTCCTCAGCCAGCGCGAGCGTCAAGCAGCGGACGCTATCGCAACCACGCTCTCGGCGTAGGTAACGAGAGGCCTGTGTGGGGGCGTCCGCTTGAGTACTTCTCATTGTCGGTGGATTCCCGCTGGCCGATGCCATCGACGCCGCGCGGGCAGAGAAGTTCACTGCCGCGCATCCAGGGTGTAGGATCAGTGCGGCCGCAACGACTATCTGCGTCTGCGCTTACTCTCACCACGGGCCCGTGCGATCAGAGTCCGCGTTCGTCGCCGCACTGGGTATCTGGCAGCGATCCGGCCACTTTGTCGCACCCCGCACCACGCAGCGATTAACGCTAGCGTGGGGACTCCTGCCAGCACCAAACCGGCACGAAAAATCCGGTCTCCCACGTTGTTTCCGATAAGACATTCGTAAACGATGACGAACCACCACTCGACCAAGACCACACAGGCGAGGAGAGTGATCTTATTGTCACCGAGCGGTGATCGATGGCGATCAGCGAGACGGCGAATCGACTGCTGAACCCCTGCTGACGTGAACCAACGTTGGAAGCTTCCCTCCTCGTGGCTTGCCCACACCTCGGCGGCATCTCTCACCGCCCCAGCAATAAAGAAGACCAAGCCGAACGTGCCTAACGCAATCATTCCCGTTGCCATATGCTGAGTACCGATGTCAACGCTCAATTGCTCGCGATCGGCTGTCGGGGATGGCATGTCTGCGTTCCCTGCGGCGGGCCATAACGCGACGCCAACAGTGGTAGCTATTTGTGCGACCCAGAAGATGCCGTTGGTGGTCCGCGCTTTGACCGCCTGCTTCCATGTCCCGAACGCTTGTAGCGTGAGTACGGACCACACCGCCGCTATTGCGAGGATCGAATAAAACGGTATTATCGCCCACGTCAGGTGTCGTCCCGGGGCCTGGAAGGCCCACCATAGGCCGACAGGGGTACCAGCGACCATCAAAAGCGTCGGGAGCGCACGGATCGCCAGATAACACGAGCCCCTATTGGCGATCAAGAACGCGAGTGCTCCCATGACGAGAAACGCACCGAAACCAATCTGCTGAAGGCCGGGGACTACGAGTCCGAACACAGCAAGTGTGAGAGTTATAGCCTGCGTAATCACAACTACCAGCGCACCGACCATGAATACCCGAGCCACGCGCGGAATCCCCAGCCAGGCATTTTTGCCGTTCTGTAGCATCGCCGTCAGTTTTGAACGATCGGTCCACCTCTGTCGCAAGACGCCTCCGATGCGCGCGCCGCGGACCGTGCTCCTATCCTCACCCCTCATCACGTCAGTCTTCCCTCAATAGCCCTCTCCATAAAACTGATCTGATTCAGATATTGCTTGCAACAAACCGCTCCTAGAATCGTCGTGACAACTTGTCTACCATGAGAACTTCGTACTCCGCACTCCTGCATTGTTTGCCCCGAATCTCGGGAACCCATCCCGACTGGCGCTACTCAGACCGTGACGCGGACTGCAGAATACCAACAGGTCAACACACTCTGAGATCCGAAGAGCCGTGAAAGTCGTCGATGCCACAAGTGCGTTCGCACATGACCGAGTTCCAACTGTTCGCTCACGCCGGCGGAGCCGACACCGTCCCACCATCAGTAAGCCGCCACTCGTCCTCCGCCCAAAGTTCGTCGCCGAATGCCATCGGCAGAGCGCGCCGCTCAACGCATGTCGCCTCGAGTTCAGCGAGCCACCGCTCGTAGTCAGGGGATCCGTCGCGTCGCGCGGCCTGCGGCAACTGCGACAGGATGAGGTCGGCGACCTCGCGGATGGGCGTCGCGCCGGTCACGACACCGCCGGCGAACGCAGAACCGGCGGCACTGCTGTGGCGGACCGTCGCGGCGGCGTCACCGACCCGCGGCTGCGACCCGGTATCGCGCACGTTGTCCGCCGTCGAGATCTCGATCCGCCACGTGCCCAGCGCATACCGGTGCGGCACAAAGCGCACGTCCCCATAGCCGAGACGATGCACTTCCCGAACCCCCTGAATGATGCGCAACGGGGTGGCGACCAACTGATGACTCCGCATCGTCTCCGCCAACGCCTCGGTGAAGGCCACCAGGGTCACTTCCTCGACCGCAGTCGACGCCGCGCTGATCGTGTCGATGGCGACCGCGACGGCATCGTCGATCGGCCATCCATACACCCCGGCGCTGATCAGCGGAAAGGCCACGGTCCGCGCGCCGAGCTCGTCCGCCACCCGCAGGCTTCGCCGATAGCAGGATTCGAGCAAACTCCGATCCCGTTGGCCAGCCGCATAGTTCGGCCCTACCGTGTGGATCAGGTGGCGCGCGGGCAGGTCGCCCGCCGTCGTCCATCCGGCATCTCCGACGGCCAGTCCGTTCGGGAACCGCGCAATGCAATCGTCGAGAACGGCCGGGCCGCCGCCACGATGGATCGCGCCGTCGACGCCACCGCCACCCCGCATCCGCGTGTTCGCGGCATTCACGATCGCGTCCGCGCCGACGCGCGCGATGTCGCCGGTAATGATCCGCAAGGTCGGCATAACCCCATTGTGGCCTTCATCGGCGCCCGCTCCAACGGTGCAGACCAAGCCGAGACATACGACGAAGTACACCGCTGAGCCAACGCCGCGGACATGGAACACTCGCCTCATGGCGATCATCCCGTCCGAACGTCTGGCAGCGCATCTGAACGGTCAACGCCCCGACAGCGCTTTCAGCACGCACTTCACCACCGAGACCGACGGGTTCTCCCTCTCGGTGATTGCCTTCGGACGCCGTCGTCGGCATACGCTCCAACTGTGCAGAAGAAGCCCGGGAAGATGATCCGGCGTCCCGACTACACCCCGACGTCGGTCGACAATGCTCTGCGCCTGCTGCAGATTCTGCGCGATACCGGGACTCTGCGCCTGACGGACGCGGCCGCCGAGATCGGGGTCGCGCCGTCGACGGCCCACCGGTTGCTGTCGGCGTTGGTGTACCGCGGATTCGCGGTCCAGGACGCCGATCGTCAGTATCGGCCCGGGCCGGCCATCGGGGCGCCGGCGGTCGACTCCGGCCAGGACCGGGACTTCGTCTCCCTCTGCCGCCCGTTCCTCGAGCACCTGTGCGCCGAGGCCGGGGAGACGGTCAATCTGATGGTCCTCGTGGAGAAGCAGGCACGCTTCCTTTGGACCGTGGAGGCGCCCGCACTCCTACGAGTCGGCGACCGTCGCGGCCAGGTGCTGCCCGCAGAACAGACAGCCGGCGGCCTCGCACTCCTGGCAGAGTTATCAGCCGACGACGTCGACCGGCGCTTCCCCCTCGATGCCGAACCACGGGAGGCCCTCCACGACGAGTTGCGCGCGGTTCGGCGCGTCGGCTTCGCCGTGAACGTCGAGCGCACCGAACGCGGCGTGTCAGCGGCAGCCATGGCTGTTCATGACCGCGACGGCACCGCAGTCGCAGCGGTCGCCGTCGCCATGCCGTCGACGCGATACCCGGAGAGGGTCCGCGACGACCTCGTCACGCACATCCGCCACACCGTCCGCGATATCGAGGCGAAACTCCAGTCCACCGACCTCTCCCACCACCCATTTTCTATATAGCAGAAAATCATGTCGGCTGGTCGCGCGGCGCTCTTAGGCTCGGAATCATCCGCAGTCCCGCGCCGTAAGGAGTGGCCCGATGACCTCCGACACCGAACCCGCGCTCGACCGCCTCTATGCCGACTTCACCGCCGAGAACCTCCGTCCGCTGTGGCTCGAGATCGGTGATCTCATGCCCGAGAGCCCACGCTCCCGAGCGGTCCCCCACGTATGGGAATGGTCCACGCTGAGCATGCTCGCCCGCCGCGCCGGCGACCTGGTCCCCGTCGGCCGGGGCGGCGAACGGCGCGCCATCGCCCTCGCCAACCCCGCACTCGACGGACGTCCGTTCGCCACACCGACCCTCTGGGCCGCAATCCAATACCTGAACGCACGGGAAGACGCGCCCGTCCACCGCCACACGCAGAACGCCTTCCGCTTCGTCATCGAGGGCAGCGGCGTCTGGACCGTGGTCGGTGAGGACCCCGTCGCCATGAACCGGGGCGACTTCCTCCCGCAACCCGGCTGGAACTGGCACTCGCACATCAACGTCAGCGACCAGCCGATGGCATGGATCGACGGCCTCGACATCCCCTACCAGTACGCCGTCGACGCCACCTTCTTCGAATTCGGCCCCGCATCCGCGGGCGTCACCGCAACCCCCGACCGATCGCAGTCCGAGCGACTGTGGGCACACCCGGGACTGGCGCCGGTCGCACAGCTCGGGCCCACCCCCAAAACCCCGCTCCTCGCCTACCGCTTCGAGCACACCGACGCCGCACTGCGCGAACAGCTCACCCTCGAAGACGCGGGCCGCGCCGCCACCCTGGAGCCCGGCCACGCGGCCGTCCGCTATGTGAACCCCACCACCGGCGGTGACGTGATGCCGACCATCCGCGCCGAATTCCACCGACTCCGCCGCGGCGCCGCGACCACCGCGCGCCGCACCGTCGGATCGTCGGTGTACCAGGTCTTCGACGGCGCAGGCGAAGTCGTCCTCGACGGCACACCCGCCCGCCTCGACATCGGCGACCTGATCGTCGTCCCCTCCTGGGTCTCGTGCGCCTTCCGCACCGACGTCGGACTCGACCTGTTCCAGTACTCCGATGCGCCGATCATCGAACGCCTACACCTGGGCGTTCCCCTCTCCGAAGGAGCCTGACATGCGCCTGGCAACCCTGCGCCTCGACCACACCACCGTCGCCGCTCGCGTCGACGACGACGCCGCCGTCACCATCGACGGCTTCACCGACCTCTCGGCGCTGCTCGCCGACCCCGACTGGTCGACGATCGCCGCCGACGCCGACGGCACCCGGATCGCACTGGCCGACGCCGACTACGCCCCCGTCGTCCCCCACCCCGGCAAGATCGTGTGCGTCGGCCTCAACTACGCGACCCACATCACCGAGATGGGCCGCGACCTCCCGACCCACCCCACACTGTTCGCCAAATTCGCCGACGCCCTCACCGGCGCCTACGACGACGTCATCGTGCCCGCCTACGCGGCCGAGCAACTCGACTGGGAGGCCGAACTCGCCGTCATCATCGGCCGCGACGGTTACCAGGTGCCCCAGGCCGACGCCGCCCGCCACATCGCCGGTTACTCGGTCATCAACGACTACACGATGCGCGACTACCAGTACCGAACGCTCCAATGGGATCAGGGCAAGACCTTCGAGAAGTCGAGCGGCTTCGGCCCCGTCCTCGACACCGACTACGTCCTCGGCACCCCGATCCAGACAGTGCTCGACGGCGAGGTCATGCAGTCCTCCAACACCGGCGACCTGGTGTTCGGCCCCGAATTCCTCGTCGAGTACATCTCCCACATCGTGACCCTGCGCGCCGGTGACGTCATCATCACCGGCACCACCGGCGGCGTCGGCCACGCCCGCACCCCGGCGCGCTACATCCAGGACGGGGAGACCGTCGAAGTGTCCATCGGCGACCTCGGCACCGTCCGCAACACCACCCGCATCCGATGACCGCGCCGACCAGTGGCGGCGAACGGTTCGCCGACCTCTCGCGCACCGAGCGGCAGACCATCGTCGCCGCCGGCACCGACCGATTCCTGCGGGCCGTCGACGACATCGCCGACACCGAATTCACCGGACCCACACTCCTGTCGGGATGGACCCGCAGTCACCTCATCGGGCACGTCGGCCACAACGCGACGGCCCTGACCCGACTGCTCGACTGGGCCGAGACCGGTGTGCGGACACCGATGTACGCCTCCCCCGACGACCGCAACCGGGAGATCGACGACAGTGCACGATGGGAACCCGCCCGTCTGCGGGATCTGGTGTCGCACTCCGCCACCCGGCTCGCCGCACGGTGGGACGCACTCGACGTCGCCGCCTGGCACGCCCAGGTGACCACCGCGCAGGGGCGCACCGTCCACGCCGAGGAGACTCTCTGGATGCGGACCCGCGAGGTCTGGATCCATCTCGTGGACCTCGACATCGGCGTCGACTTCACCGCCTTGCCCCGCGTGGTGCTCGCCTCGGTCCTGGCCGACATCACCGCGAAATGGCGGGCGGCGGGCACCGCTGACGGTCTCGCCCTCCACGTCGACGGCGGCGAACCGATCGCCTTCCCCACCGGCGACGGTGCCGTCTCCCACGTCGAGGGCCCGCTGCCCGGCGTCGTCCAATGGGCGTCCGGCCGCGGCTCGGCACTACTGCGCCGCGGGCACGACGTCCGCGCCCCGCACTGGCTGTAAGCGCACTCAGTCCGGGTCGGCCACCGCGATCCGGTGCAGCGCCGCCGCATCGGTCAGGACCAGCGCACCGTGGTCCCGGCTGAGCAGACCGCGCTCCCGGAAGTCGCGGAGAGTTCGCGCCACCACCTCCCGCACCGAGCCGATCGAATCGGCGATCTCCTGCTGCTCGTGCATCACGATCAGCTCACCGTCACGGCGCACCGCAAGATCCAACAGATGCCGTGCGACCCGTTCACGCACCGTGCCGAACACCGTCGCCGACATCATGTCGATGACGTCCGTCGTGACCGCACCGACGAAAGTCGCCAACTGCCAGCCGATCTCGGCTTCACTGCGGGCCAGTCGGCGCAATCGGTCGACGTTGATGAACAACACCTCGGCCTCGGTGACCGCCTCCACCATCACCCGCTGCGAAGACGTGACCACCGACAGTGCCCCGATGCAGTCCGCCGACCGCGCGTAACGGATCGTCGCCCGCCGCCCCTCGGCCGACGTCGTGACCACGCGGACCAGACCGGACACGATCAGCACCAACCGCGGATGATCGTCGCGGCGATAGATGACGTGCCCCGTCGGCACCTTCATCGGCAAGGCCGTCTCGGCCAACTCGTCCTGCGCGTGAGCCGGGAGGCCGCCGAGGAAACTGCCCTCCCACGCCTGTTCGCGAGCCGCCAACTCCGCCAGACGCTGGAGAGCGCGCGGCTGCTCGTCGGTCATCGCGATCTCGCCCTTTCGGCCCGTGGCCCGCTCCCCGACACACCCTCCCGACGCCAGATTAGTGCGTCGCGGCCACGCCCGTCAGCGTCCACCGAGTCCGATCTCGCGGGGTGTGCCGACCAACAGTTCGGCACCGCCCTCGCGGACCACCATGAAATCCGACAGCATGCAGCCGACGTCGGGCTTCCACGACGGATCGTGCAGGTCGACGTTGTTGCCGAAAGTCATCCCCTCCTCGAGGACGAGGTCGCCGATTCCGTGGCCGTTCAACGCCGGCGCACCGTACCCCGGGCGGTAGATCACCGACGGGAACTCCGGAGACGCCAAACCCATCGCATGGAACCCCAGCTCGACGAAGTCCAGGCCGGCGCGTTCGGCGGGCCGCCGGGTCGCCTCCCAGGCTTCACGGAGCGTGACGCCCGGCCGGAACGACTCGCGTGTCGCGTCCAAGCACTCCAGGGACACCTCCCAGATGTCCTGCAACCGCTGCGGCACCTTGTCGCCGACGTACACGGTGTACTCGGTGTGCACCAGATAACCGCCGTACTTGGTGTGCCATTCGGTGACGATGAGATCGCCGTCGGCCAGCGGCCGCATCGTCGGCACCATCGGCTGATCGGTGCCGTGCAGCAGATGCCACAATTCGTCACGCGGATGCTCGACGGGCCCGGACGCGAACAGGTTGAAGATGTTCGGTTCGGCACCGTTGGCGATCTGCGTGCGGACCATGTCCGCATACACCTCGGCCTCCGTCACCCCCGGACGCGCCGCGGCCACCAGCACGTCGAGAACCGTGCGACTGATCTGCGCGCCGCGGCGCATCATCGCGATCTCCTCCTCGCTCTTGACCATCCGCATGTGCTGGAGCACATCGCTGAAGTCGACGAGGTCGGCATCCGGCAGTGCTGCGCGCAGGCTCGAGATCTCACCCTCGAACAGCGTCGGCGTCGTCTGAATCGTGGAACTGAACGCGACCACCCCGATCCGCTTCGTCGCCAGCCCGCGGTCGCGCAGTTCGGCGGCCAACTCGGGAACACCGTGCGAGATCCGGATGTCGCTCACCCAGTCCTGCAGCGCCTCCTGCATGTGGAACGGGCGACTCATGTGCGGGACGGCGTTGTAGAGCACCGGATCTTCGTCGAGGAAGAACAGCGCCTGGGTGCCCATCTTCGCGGCGATGCCCGTCACGTAGCGGACGTTGGCATTCCCCATGTCCCAGTAGACGTCGTTGCCCAGCAGCACCAGGGCGTCGACGCCGCGCATCAGCATCCGCTTGCGGAGTTCATCCCACCGACGATCGCGTTCCGCGAGCGGCAGTCGCGGAAAGTGGTCGTCGGCGAATCGGTGCGGGCGGGCGCCGCGCGGCACACGGAACGGCGGGTACGGAGGCAGGAGCTCCAGGCCGCGGACAGCCGGGCCGGCGTGCTCGCTGATCCCGGTGATCTCGTCGTATTCCTCGACGGAGGTGTCGTCAGTGGCGGCGGTGTCGGCAGTCATGACTGTTCTTCCCTTCAGATTCCGTTGTAGATCCAGGCGAAGCTCGCGCGCGCGGCCTCGGGCGTCCACCCGTCGAGCATCTGTGCGCGGACGGCGCGCGCCACACCCTTCGCGTGGTAGACCTCGCCGTACAGGCGGGAGAACAGGGTCACCCGGGCGGTCCGCACGATGCGTCGCTCCTCGTACTCCCGCAACGCCGTCGGGACGTCGGCGGTGGCCTGGAGCCGGTCAGCGATGGTCCAGGCGTCTTCGATCGCCATCCCCGCCCCCTGCGCCAGATACTGGAGAGTCGCGTGCGCCGAATCGCCGAGCAGGGTGACGCGCCCGTCACTCCACCGCTCCACCGGCTCCCGGTCGCGTTGCACCCACATCCGCCACTCGTCGATCTTTCCCAGCAGGGTCTGGACCTCGGCGCCGACGCCGTCGAAATGCTGGTGCATCTCCTCCGGGTCGCCGAAGACGTCGGCCCCCTCGAGGAAACGCTGACTGTGGAAGATCGCCCCCATGTTGAACAGTTCGCCGTTGCGCATCGGATAGTGCGCGAGATGCAGGTTCGGGCCGCCCCACAAGACCACCGAATTCGACTGCAGATGCTCGGGCACCTCGTCCATCGGCAGGACGGCCCGGTAGGCGACGTGACCGGTGATCCGAGGCTCCCCGTCATCGAGGAGCTGGGTCCGGACCGTCGACCACACGCCGTCGGCGCCGATCAGCGCCGAACCCACGACCTCGCGGCCGTCCTCGGTGAACACCCGCGCCGACTGCGCGTCCTGATCGAATCCGACGATCTTGCAGTCCGTCTCCAGGGTCACCAGATCGTGGTCGCGGCAGGCGTCGGTGAGCACCGCGTGCATGTCCGCGCGGTGGATCGTGGCGTACGGGTAGCCGAACTGCTCCTCGAACGCCCCGTCGAGCGGCACCCGCGTGATCTCCGACGAGTCGAGCGCATCGCGGAGGATCAGATTCTCCGGGCGGAAGGCGATCTCGTCGATGCGGTCGAGGACCCCGAGCCTGTCGAAGATGCGCATCACGTTCGGCCCCACCTGCAGCCCCGCGCCGACTTCGCCGAACTCGGCGACCTTGTCCATCAGGTGCACGCGCCTGCCGGTCCGAGCCAGCGCCAGAGCGGTCGCCATGCCCCCGATGCCGCCACCGACGACCAGCACCGGTGTGTCTGTTGTGGTCATATCGTTCTCCGTACGGTCAGGATGGATTCAAGCGGCGGTCGCCGACGTGACGGCGAGGTTCGCCCAGGTGGCGCGCAGCCCTTGACCGCGGGTCGACGCACCCGCGACACCGCCGGTCGGAACGAGCGTGAAGACGCCCATCCCGACGACGAAGCGGTCGGGGACGGCGATCCGGTGGGCGTCATGCAGTTCGATTCCGTCGACCTCCCACCGCGCCGATCCGGCACCCCGGTCGAGCGTGATCGCACAGTGGTGGACTGCGCCGAGCCCGGTCTCGACCCCGGCGAGCGGCGCGTCGACCACGCGCGTGAACGCGCCGTCCGGCCCCATCGGCAGACGCTCGTGTATCGCCATGACCTGGGCGCCGGTGGCGGCGATGTCGAAGACCAGACCGCCGACCGGATCGAGGACCACCAGCGCGGCGAACCCGTCGCGGTAGTCGTCGGCCGGCCCGACCTGTGTCGCCGACAGTTCGCCGGTGACGGTGATCGTCCCGGCGGCGGGAACCTCGAACTCCCGTCGACTGAGCGCGACGAACTTGCAGTTGTCGATCGGCTGGACCGGGTGGGTGAGTTCGAAACGGGTCATCTCCACGGTGCACGCCCCGTCGGCGACGCTGACCGTCGCCGACGGCTCCCGGCACACCCACGCCGGGTCGTCGCCCATCGGGTACTCCAGGAAATGCCAGTCGGCATCGTCGAGGTCGGGACCGACAAGGGAATCGGACAAGCGGGTGTCGGACAAGCGGGTGTCGGACGTGTCCGCGTCCGCGGCGCTCACCGCTCCCCCTCGGTCGCCGCACTGATCCCGAACTCGCCGGTCTCCATCAGGTTCGCTGCGGCCGCTCCCGCCTCGGTGAGCCGGAACGTGCCGACGCTCTCCAACAGCCAGGCGAGGTAGCCGTCCGGCACGTCCTCCTCGGGACCCCAGTGGCCGATCGACTTCGGCACCCAGGCGAGCTGCCCCGGCGTATCGAACTCGCCGTAGGCGCCCGGACCGCGGAAGTAGAAGATGAGCTCGTCGAAGTCGGCGTTGTAATGCATCGGCGGCCGAGCACCGGTTCGCGAACTCAAGGTGTAGAACAGCAGATCGCGGTCACCTGTTTCGGCGAACGAGTCCGGCGGCCCGCCGTGCGGCTCGTATGTCAACGGTTGGATCGCAGCCAGGTTGACCTTCCACACCGGCGGCTGCCCGCCGAGGACCATCATGAACCGCATCGGATCCCGCGGCAGCGTGAATCGGGTCAACCCGTCGAAGGCCTTGACGACGAGTGACACGGGACCGTCGAGGTCCGACTGCCGATCGCCGTCCGGCCGGGCGACATCGCGCGCCAGATTGATCATCCCGAAGGGCGCCGGCGGTTTGAGCAGGAGCTGCCCCGCCGTCGACACGACGATCCGCAGACCGCCGTCGCCGACGGGAACCACCCGGTGGGTCACCGCGCGTGGCAATGCGACGAAGTCTCCGGGTCCGGCGCGCAGTGTCCCGAAATCGGTGACGTAATCGTATTCGCCTTCCTGGACGAAGTGCATCTCGTCCTGTTCGGCGTTCCTGCGCAGGTGGGGCATCGGCGCCGCGAGTCGCGACACCGCCAATTCGGCGCCCGAGGTACTGCGCCCCACCACGGTCGGCTCCGCGGCGGGATCGGCCGCGTCGGCCGCAGCCACCGCGGTGAGGTCGATCCGGTGCGGTGCGTGGGGGCCGGTCACCGCCGTGTATTCGACGATGGGGTACGGGCGGCCGGTGACACAGATGTCGCCGTTGAATCCGTCACGGCTCCACAGGTGCGGGGTGAAGGGCGGCGGCCCTCCGGCGTCATGCGCGTTGTTCGCATCAGACATGATGCACTCCTTTTGTCAGCGTGAGGTTGTGTCAGCGTGAGGTCGTGTCAGCACCGGTGACGGGGTCGGCATCGAGGACGATCGGCGCGAAGAAGTCGACGGCGAGCTGCGCCGCCTCGTCCGATCCGGGAGGCTCGCAGATGTCGTAGTGACCGATCGGCAGACTCACCAGTTCCTTCGGTTCTCCCGCGAGGGCGAACAGCGATTCGCTCTCACTGAACGGAATCACCCCGTCCACAGCGGAACCGATGATGAGGATCGGCCGCGGTGCGATCTCTGCGATCACCGCTTCGGGGCGGTATTCCATGATTCGTTCGACGGATTCCACGGTGAACGTCAATTCGGGTCGTTCCCCGACGTCGGCCGCCGACCGGGCCTTCGCCGCGCGGGACTCGTCGTTGTCGAGCATCAGATCCGGCGAGATGTGTGCCGACCGACCGGTGTGCACACGCTGACGCCGATCGGTGGCGACGGCGTCGACCACCGTCTGCATGGCCGCCGGAGAGAGGGTCGATCGCAGCACCCTGCCCCAGTCTCCGAACGCGACCTGGGTCGCCACCGCTTTCACGCGAGTGTCCACGGCCGCCGCGCAGATCGCATTGGCGCCACCGAAGCTGGTGCCCCACAAAACGATTCGGTTCGGATCCACATCGGGCCGACTTTCCAGGAAGGTCACGGCGTTCCGCACGTCCTCCACCTGCCCCTGGGGCAGGACGCTGCCGGGCTCGCCGCCCGACTCCCCGAGCCCCCGATGGTCGAAGACGACGGCGGTGTACCCGGCCGCAGCGAAGTACTCGCCGAACCGGGGAACGATCCACTCCTTGATCCCGCGCATCCCGTTGCACACGACCACTCCCGGTCGGGTCGTCTCGGCGTTCGCACGCGGCGTGTAGACGACGGCGGCGATCCGGTGTGGCCCGCTGAAGAACTCGGCGCGTTCGGCCACCACATCGTCGCGGACGACCGTCACCCCGTCTGTGTTCGACATTCGGCGTCCCCTCTCATAGGCGGGCAGCGAGTTCACGGACTCGCTGACGCGCACTCTCTCTGGTTGCTTCGGCTTCCGGATCGATGACCTGGCCGAAGACCTTCACCGACTCGAACTCGTCGATGCCGACGAATCGCAGCCAGTCCTCGAAGTACGGCGTCAGGAAATCGGTTCCGAAGGTCGGCGGGAGGCCGTCCCCGTACACACCGCACGCGTAGACGACCACTGCGCTCTTGTTCTGCAGGAGACCCGTGTACCCGGACTCCGGGTCGAATCCGAAGGCCCAGCCGGGCTGCGTGATCAGGTCGATCCACTGCTTGAGCAGATAAGGCGTCCCGTGATTCCACATCGGGATGTTGAACAGGTAGGCGTCGGCCGCCGCGAAACGATCGAAGACCGTCCGCGCCTGATCCCACGCCGCCTTCTGCTCCGGCGTCTGCTCTTGACCGAAGAAGGTCGCCATCTTCGCGCCCGCCGCATGGACCCCGAAATCGGGCAGGCCGGCGTCGAACAGGTCCCAGGTGTCCACTTCGAGGTCCGGCTCATGCCGACGGAGCTCGTCGAGGTACTCCTTGGCGACCGACAACGATTTGCTGTGGTCGGCGAGGGGTGAAGCGTTGATGTGCAGGAGTCGAACCACGACCGAACCCTCCTCGGTTCCAGCGATGAACCGGTCGTGACGTGTCTTGCCACCATCACCGGCACCACCGCGATCAATGATGTGACCTACGTTACGAACCGGGCACGGGCGCCGCAGTGACCACGATCAGCAGTCGAGTGACTGAAGTCACATCCGGCGGTGTCGGCGGGACGCCGCCGAGACGCCGCCCACGGACCGCCGAACGGACCTTCAGCGCACATCCCGCGGGCTGCACCCGTATCGCGCGCGGAATGCGCTGCTGAATGCACTCGGTGAGGTGATTCCGACCCGCGCGGCGATGGCCGAGATCGTGAGGGAGCGTTTCGCGGGGTCGACGAGCATGGCGCGGGCACGATCGAGGCGTTCGATGCGGATCAGCTCGGTGACGGTGGTGCCGTTGCGCTTCAGGGCCGCCTGAATGTACCGGCGCGACCAGCCGACGCCGTGGGCCACCGCCGCCACGCCCAGGTCGGGGTCGGCGAGGTGCTCGCGGACGAACCGCGCCACCGCGTCGAACACGGCGTCGGCGGCCGCTTGCGGCTCCGGCTCATCGCCGGCGGCGGCGAGCGTCAGCAGCTCGGTCGCCCGGTCGCAGGTGGTCTCGAACTGCGTTTCGGTCAGGTGCTCTCGCGCCGCGTGCAGCCCGACCAGGAGATGATGGACCACCCTCGCCATACCGACGCCGTCGACGACCCGCGGCCGCGGCGACATCATCAACGACAGGTGTCGGATCCGCGTCGTCGGCAGCAACAGCGCGATGGCCTGCGCCCAGTCGCCGTGCGCGACGGTGAACGGCTGGTCGGGCGGCACCACCACGAACTCTCCCGGCCGCAGCGACCGATCCACGCCGCCGGCACCGACATCAACGACACCCTTGACCGGCAGCAGCACCTTGACGTGATCGCGCGGATCGCGTCGAATGCTCGACCGGCGTCGGTCGACGCGCTCCGCCGTACTCGTCCACCCGACGAGTTCGAACGACGCCGCCCGCTGCCTCGTGACCGTCCCCCGGAAGCCCGCGTCGCCGTAATCGACGCCGAGTTCGCCGTGCACGCTGTTGCACCAGTCGTGCCAACGCTCCCCCGCATCGTCGGCCCGCACAGAGGTGACGTCGAGACCGTCGAGCACGTAGCCCATCCCGCCTCCTTCAACTCGAAGCGTGCGCGTCCGCGACAGAGGTGTGCGCCCACACGACAGCCGACATCCGCTATGACGCGTATCACTAGGGTAGCCAACTTCACCGAGCCGTCACCCGACGTCGTCGGGCGACGGGTGAGCGTTCAGGAGTTCCGATGAGCAGTGACACCGTCGCCACCGTCCGCGGGCCGATCCCGGTCGACCAGATGGGGCCCACCCTGATGCACGAACACGTCTTCGTGCTGACCCCCGACATCATGGCGAACTACGGGGAGCAGTGGTGGGACGAGGAGCTGCGCGTCAGCGACGCCGTCGAGAAGCTCACCGCGCTCAAAGCGGCGGGCATCGACACGATCGTCGACCCGACGGTCGTCGGGCTGGGCCGGTACGTCCCGCGAATCCAGGAGGTCAACGAGCAGGCCGACATCAACATCATTCCCGCGACGGGTCTCTACACGTTCGACGAGATCCCCCACTTCTTCCACTACCGCGGGCCGGGCGCCCTGTTCGACGGTCCCGAACCGATGACCGCGATGTTCGTCAAAGACATCACCGACGGCATCGGTGAGACCGGCGTGAAGGCCGCCTTCCTCAAGGGCGTCGTCGAAGAGCGCGGCATCACCCCCGACCAGCACCGTGTGCAAGCCGCGATCTGCGAAGCCCACGTCCAGACCGGTGTGCCGATCACCGTGCACACCAACGGCGCCGCGCAGACCGGAAGGCTGGTCGTCGACTTCTACCGTGAACGCGGCGTCGACCTCACCAAGGTCGTCATCGGCCACGCAGGAGACAGCAACGACCTCGACTACCTCCGCTTCCTGATGGACGCCGGCACGACGATCGGCTGTGACCGCTTCGGGCTCGACGTCTACAACCCCACCGACGCCCGCATCGCCACGATCGTCGCATTGTGCGCCGAGGGATACGCCGAGCAGATCGTGCTGGCACACGACGCCTCGTGCTACATGGATTTCTTCTCCGACGAACAGTCGCAGGCCCTGCTGCAGGAGGCGGTTCCGAACTGGAACTACCAGCACATCCCGCGGGACGTGCTGCCCGCCCTCCGCGACGCGGGAGTCAGCGAGCAGCAGATCACGACGATGATGGTCGACAATCCGCGCCGCTACTTCTCGGGAGTCGGCCGATGAGCGACGTCGTGGAGGTCCCCCGCGACCGCAACCCGTTCACCCGCGACGGCGTACTGCGCGATGCCGTCGGCGCCCCATACTACACCGATCTGCCGGACACGTTGCTCGCCCAGCTGCGGGCGTGGGTCGACGCGACCCCGGACGCCGAGGCGCTCGTCGAACTCGGCGGCCCGCGGTTCACCTACGCGCAGCTGTGGGACCGTGCGACTCGGGTCGCGGGCGGTCTGCGGGAGGCCGGCGTCACCGACGGCGACCGTGTGGCGAATCGCCATCCGGCCGGCGCGAACTGGGTCCTCGCGTTCTGGGGCGCCGTCATGGCCGGCGGGATCGTGGTGGCAGTCAACACGCGGTCGTCACCATCGGAGGTGGAGTTCGTTCTGTCGGACGCGGGCGTCCGGGTCGACCTCGCCGCCGACACTCCCCTTCCCGACGGTTCGCCGTACGTCACCGATCGGCCGACCCCGCACAGCGTCGCCGCGTTCTTCTACACGTCCGGCACCACGGGCAGCCCCAAGGGCGTGCCGACCAGCCATCGCGCATTCCTCACCAACGCGGAGAACATGGTGCGCACGACCGGGATCGACCACGATGCGCGGTCGGCGATGCGGACGCTCATCTCGGTGCCGCTCTTCCACGTCACCGGGTGCAACTCCCAGCTCCTGGTCGCACTGCGGGTCGGCGGGACGGCGGTCATCATGCCGACACTCGACCTTCCCGGCCTGATCGACGCCCTCGCGGTCGAACGGATCAGCCTCATGGTGACCGTTCCCGCCGTCTACAACCTGCTGTTGCGGCGCCCGGAGTTCCGGGCTGCCGACGTCAGCAGCGTCCAACGGGTCGGGTACGGCGGCGCCCCCATCGCCCCGACACTGGTCACCGCCCTGCAGGAGGCCTTCCCCGGGGCGACGGTGTTCAACGGGTACGGGCTCACCGAGTCCGCGTCCCTGCTGACCGTGCTGCCCGATCAGGACGCGGTGGAGCACGCCGACTCGGTCGGATACGCGGTGCCGTCCGTCGATCTCGGAGTGGTCCCGCGCGACCCCGCTGATCCGTCGACCGGTGAACTGGTCGCCCGCGGCGCCAACCTCACCCGCGAATACTGGAATCGGCCGGACGCGACGGCCGCCGCCATCGACGCCGACGGATGGTTGCACACCGGTGACGTCGTCACCGTCGACGACGCCGGCCGGGTCGTGATCGTCGACCGCATCAAAGACATCATCAACCGCGGCGGTGAGAACGTCTCGTCGATCGAGGTGGAATCCGCTCTCGTCGGCGCACCGGGCGTCGTCGACGCCGCCGTCATCGCCGTCCCCGACGACGTGATGGGAGAGAAGGTCGGAGCGATCGTCTACGGCGAGTCCGCCCCCGATCTGGACGCCGTCCTCGCGCACTGCCGCGCCGTCCTCGCCGACTTCAAAGTGCCGCAGTACGTCATCGTCGCCACCGAGCCGCTGCCCCGCAATCCGGGCGGCAAACTGCTCAAGGCCCGCCTGCGCGACACCGTGACCTGGGGGGACCCCGTGCGGTGACTGCGGGCCGCCCCGCTGTTCGCGCCGATCCGGCGGCCCGAATGGTGCGTCGACTGTAACGAACGACGCAAAGTCCGCGACCGTCCTATAACGAGGGCGCACACGCGCGTTCCCCAGCGAGAACGGTCGACGACATGGTCCAATTCAGCCCCAAGGTTAAAGAGAAGAACGCCGAGAAGTGGTGTCGGGCGCTCGCCCCGGATCTCCTGGACGGTGAAGTGATCTGGGCCCTGGTCTCGGCGAGTCGGATCAAGCCGGTCACCAGCGGCGTTGCGATCACGAACGGGAGAATCATCGGCTTCTGGCACAGCGCACCCACGACTGACAAGAGGATCCTCCTGGAGGTCTGGGCCGACCAGATCCGCGATATCGGTTTCCCGATCAAGGCCGGCAGCACAAGTCTTCGGGTCATGACCGAGAACGGTGAGGTGAATTTCGGAACGCTCCATAAAGATGAGGTCGACTTCACCAGACATTTTGTCGATCACCTGCGGCGGAGCGGCCTCGACCCGGCCATATCAGCGGCGCTCGCCCAGCAGTCCGCTCTCGTGGCACAAGAACAATCCGCCGACCGATGCCGCCGACATGAGCGGGACGGTGTCCCCGTGTTCGGTGGCGCCATGAAAGAGAAATGGTGGGCCGATGTCAGTCGGCACGCCCACGCCGACGAACTACCCTGGTTCGTCATCAACGCCGGGACCGCCGGACGACTCGTCGCGTTCGATGACCGTCTTCTGATCCTTAAAACCGGGGGAATGACCGGCTTCATGGCCGGTTCGCTCGGAGGTGGACGTGAGACGACCTTCCCCTACTCAGACATCACCAACATCGAATACAACAGCGGGATGGTGAACGGGGTCTTGGAGGTCTTGACCCCCAGCTACCAGGGCAGCGGCAACCACGACTACTGGCGCTCATCCAACAAGTCGCGCAACCGGGCCGCCGACGATCCGTGGACGTTGTCGAACTGTCTGCCGTTGGCGAAGCCGACCTACCGCGAAGCACAACCCATGCTCAATGAGCTGCAGCGAAAGATCGCCGACACCAAACGCACTCCCCTGGTGATCCAACACACTCCCGCCCCGGCACCATCGGCGGGAACCGGTTTGGCAGACGAACTCTCCAAGCTGGCCGACATGCATCACAGGGGACTCCTCACCGACGATGAGTTCACGGCGGCTAAACAGGCGGCGATCACGAGACTGTCGTAGCGCCGAGAGGCACGCGCAGACTCCGGTCCCCGAGTGTCCACGACATCGGCCGGTTCACTTCCGGCGACAGCATCCGGTACGGGACGAGGACGTCCTCGTCCGACAGGTTCTCAACGTACCGACCGACGGCTTCGACACGCGCCGTGAACTCCCGCTCGACCTGCTCACGCGAGAAGCTCATCGCGTTTCGGCCGAGGTGTGCGAGTTCGTCGGCGGCTTCGTTGAGCGGGTGTCCCGCATGCCCTTTCACGTGAAGGATCCGCACGGCACAGTCGACGTCGCTCCACGCGGCGACGAAACGATCGAGCGATTCGTCCCGGATCCCGCGGTACCCCTCGTCGGGCACTCGATCCTCGATCAATGCGTCGGCGACGGTGACGGCGTCGCGCGAGTCGCTGATGATCGTGAACTCCGTGCCGACCCGCGATGCGAACCTCTCGATCGACAGCGAGATCGCGTCGAGTTCGCTGTCGCTCACGTTCAGTGCGGTATCCGATGTCTCGATCGCATAGCCGCCGCCCGCCGCGACGGCGGCGACAGCGGCGATGTTGCGTGTGACAGACGCATCGGTCGCGACGATCAGCCGATCGACGGGATCGAGCGTCGCCTCCGCGGCCACGGGAAGCCACTCGGGAACGACAGCTTCCCGCCGAGGGCGCGGGTCGCCTTCGTCGGACGCGTCGAGGGCACCGGGGCTCAGCGACGCCGCGACACCGTTCGAGGGTCCGTGACCGGCCGCTCGGTCGATCTCTCTCGCGCGCGCCACCTGGATCACCTCGAGGGCGCGGGCCATCGCACGATTGTCGTCGGCGGCGCCGCGGGTCACCGGGACCCCCGCCTCGTACAAGACCCTGGCCGTCGCGAACATGCGGCCCGGCACGGCGACCCACACCGGGCCCGAAACCCCGGCGATCACATCGGTCACAGCGTGACGGATGCGTTCCCAGCCGCTGCCGTCGCTGCGTTCCAACTGGCCGCACACGACCTCGGGGTCACGCGCACCGGTGCGCCGGTCGGCGACGACGACAACCCACCGGAGCCGCCGCGGCCACTCCGGATCACCGGTCGCGACCCGCCACGAGATGAAGGCGACGTGCACCGGTGCAGAAACCTGCTCCGCCGTCGGTTCCACCGGGGCACAGCTCCAGCGCCGACGCTCCAACAGCGTGCCGTCGATGGCATGTTCGTCGTACATGACCACACCATGACCGACCCCTACGACAGTTCCCCCGACATCGAGTCCCCCCGACATCGAGTCCCCCCGACATCGAGTCCCCCCGACATCGAGTCCCTCCGACATCGGGGTCCTGCCGCACCGTGAACCGTGCAACGAGTCCGGCCGCGTCCTCCGATCCCCGGCTACGGCACCCGGTACGTCCACTCCGGACTGCTGAACTTGGTGTCGACGAGCCGGCGAGCGGCGTCGATCTCGGCGTCGGTGTAGTCGGCGTCGCGCGTGGCGTATCGACGGCGGACGTGCTCGGCGAAGGCGTCGATGATGTCGCCGCGCGCCATGCCGGTCTGGGTGCGCATGGGGTCGACGCGTTTGCCGGAGCTGGTGATCCCCTTGTCGGAGATCTTCTCGCGCCCGATCCGCAGCACCTGCGTCATCTTGTCGGCGTCGATGTCGTACGCCATCGTCACGTGGTGGAGGACGGCGCCGCCGACGATGCGTTTCTGGGCGGCGCCGGCGATCTTTCCCTGATCGGACACGATGTCGTTGATCGGCACATACCGGGCGTTGATGCCGAGGTCGGCGAGAGCGTCCATCACCCACTGGTCGAGGAATGCGTACGACTGCTCGAAGCTGAGACCGTCGACCAGCGAGGCGGGGACGACGAGCGAATAGGTGATGCAGTTGCCGGGCTCCATGAACATCGCACCGCCGCCGGAGATGCGACGGACGATGCCGAAACCGTGCTGTGCGGCAGCGTCCTCGTCGACCTCGTTGCGCACCGACTGGAACGACCCCAACACCACCAGCGGCGAATCCCAGTCCCAGAACCGCAGCGTCGGCCCGCGCTCACCGGCGGCGACCTCCCGCAACAACACCTCGTCGAGGGCGACGTGCATCGCCGGCGCCAACACCTGCGGGCCGATCACGTCGAGGACGTGGTCGTGCCAGCTGGTGGCCCGCCCGAGCGCCCGGCGGATCGCGATGCCCACCGACTCGGGGGTGAAGCCGATCATCGAGACGTCCTCGGGCAAGGCGTCGGACACCCGCTGCGCCAACTGCGCCGCCGTCGCACCGGACGGCGCACCGACCAGCGCCGCCGTGATCGTCTCCAACGCCTCATCGGGTTCGAGGAAGAAGTCCCCGGACACCGTGACGTCGGTCAGGACGCCGCCGTCGACCTCGACGTCGACGACGACGAGCTTGCCTCCGGGAACCTTGTACTCGCCATGCACACAACCAGCCTATCGATCCCGCGTCGGCGTTACCCTGACCGTCATGTCGTCCATCGTGATCGGGGTCATCGCCGCACTCGTCGGCCTGTTCTTCTGCTTCCGCGGCATCACCGCCATGCGGATCGTCATCGCCCTGTGGGGTGCGTTCGTCGGTTTCGTCGTCGGCGCGGGCATCACCGCCGCCGTCACCGACACCGGCTACCTCGAGCGCCCCGCGGGCTGGATCGTCGGCGTGCTCGCGGCCATCGTGTGCGGCACCCTCGCGTACCTCTTCTACGTGATCGCCGTCGTCCTGGCGATGGGGTCGATCGGCTACACCCTCGGTGCGGCGGTGATGCTGGCGTTCGGGGTCTCGGCGAACTGGGCGGTGATCGCCGTCGGCGCCGTCGCCGGCGTCCTCCTGGCGATCGTCACGATCACCCTCGACCTCCCGGCGATCCTGCTCATCGTCGTCAGCGCGTTCGGCGGCGCCACCGCCGCCGTCGGCGGCGTGATGCTCCTCGTCGGCACCCTGCACCTCGACGACTTCAGCCAGCCGGCCGTCACCTCCGCGATCCGAGACGACTGGTGGTGGAGCGCCGCCTACCTCGTCCTGGCGATCGCCGGGCTCGTCGTGCAGTCGCGCCTGGTGACGCCCGAACGCGACGGCGCCCGCAACGCCTGGTGACGCCCGGCCGGCCGGCGCTGCGGGACGCTCGGACGCCCACGCGACGGTCACGGCGGCGATACGCTGACACTGTCAGCCGACCTCGACCCGCCAGGGGGTAGAAAATGAGCTACACCGTCGCCGACCTCATCGTCGACACCATCGCGGCCTCCGGCGTCGAACGCGTCTACGGCATCCCGGGCGACTCCCTCAACGGGTTCACCGACTCCCTGCGCACCTCATCGAGCATCGCGTGGACTCACGTGCGGCACGAGGAGGGCGCGGCGTTCGCGGCGGCCGGCGAAGCCGCCGTCACCGACCGCCTCGCCGTCTGCGCCGGCAGCTGCGGCCCCGGCAACCTCCACCTGGTCAACGGGCTCTACGACGCCCACCGTTCACGCGTCCCCGTCCTCGCGATCGCCGCCCACATCCCCGCCTCCGAGATCGGGACCGGATACTTCCAGGAGACGCACCCGGAGAAGATCTTCGACGAGTGCAGCAGCTTCTGCGAGATGGTCTCGACCGTCGACCAGCTCCCCCGCCTCCTGGACATCGCGATCCGCACCGCCGTCGAAGACCGCGCCGTCTCCGTCCTGGTGATCCCGGGCGAACTGTTCCTCACCGCCGTCGACCGGCCCGAGCGGATCCCCGGCATCCGAGCCACCGCCACGGTCACCCACCCGGCCGAGGAGGAACTGCACCTGGCGGCGATGAAGCTCAACGAGAGCCGACGCGTCACCATCCTCGCCGGCGCCGGCGTGGCCGGCGCCCACCGCGAACTCCTCGACCTCGCCGACCGCCTGCAGGCACCCATCGTGCACGCACTGCGCGGCAAGGAGTTCGTCGAATACGACAACCCGTACGACGTCGGGATGACCGGCCTGCTCGGCTTCTCCTCCGGCTACCGGGCCATCGAGCACTGCGACACCCTCCTGATGCTCGGCACCGACTTCCCGTACGCCCAGTTCCTGCCGTCGTCGGCGTACACCATCCAGCTCGACATCCGCGGCAGCCAGATCGGCCGCCGCTGTCGCGTCGACCTGCCGATGGTCGGCGCCGTGGCCGACACCCTGCCGCTGCTGACCGCCGCCATCGACGACGGCCGCGACAGCGACCACCTGACCACGGCCCGCAGGCATTACGCCCGCACCCGCGAGCACCTCGACGACCTCGCGACCCCGTCCGCCGACGGCGACCCCATCCATCCGCAGTACCTCACCGCCCTGCTGTCGCAGGCGGCCGACGACGACGCCGTCTTCGTCCCCGACGTCGGCTCACCTGTCGTGTGGGCGGCCCGCCACCTGCGGATGAACGGTCGCCGTCGGCTCATCGGCTCGTTCATTCACGGGTCGATGGCCGGCGCGTTGTCGCAGAGCGTCGGTGTGGCGGCCGCCCAACCCGGTCGGCAGGTGATCGCGCTCGCCGGCGACGGCGGCCTGGCCATGCTGCTCGGTGAACTGCTGACGCTGGTGCAGAACCGCCTGCCGGTGAAGGTGGTCGTGTTCAACAACTCGTCCCTGAACTTCGTGGAGTTGGAGATGAAGGCCGCCGGGTTCGTCACGTTCGGCACCGACCTCGACAACCCCGACTTCGCCGCGCTCGCCGAGGCGGTCGGGATCCGCGGCGTCCGGGTCACCGACGCGTCGGCCCTGCCCGCGGCCGTCGACGATCTCCTCGCCCACGACGGTCCCGCCGTCCTCGATGTGACGACGGCCCGCCAGGAGCTGTCGATCCCGCCGGCCATCTCCGCGGCGCAGGCCAAGGGGTTCACACTGTGGGCGTTGCGCACCGTCATGTCGGGTCGGGGCGACGAGCTGGTCGATCTCGCCGAGACCAATCTCCTCAAGCGACTGTTCTGACGCGCACCGCCGCCGGACACGGTACGCTGCGGCGAACACCCGTTCGATGCATCGTCGGCAGGGTGTGAGGTCGGCGGGGTGTGAGAAAGTGGGGACAGACCACGACCCCCGAGGAGGTCACCCATGCCGCCGCGTCGCCGAGCAGCCGAATCCCTGACGTCCGACGATCTCGCCACGCTGGCCGCGGCCGTCGCCGACGGCAGGCGGGCCACCGTCTATCTGCGGGAGGGCACACCGAGCCTGGGATTGGCGCCCGGAGCCTCGGCCCGCGTGCTGTCGATCTCGGGGACCACGCTGCTGCTGAAACCCAGCGGGGTCAACGACGAGCTGCCGTACGAGGCCGACGAACTGCGGATGACCAGGCAGCCACCGCCGCCACCGGAGAGGCCCGCGCGGCCGCGGAAGGCCGCGCCCCAGAAGGCTGCTGCACAGAAACCGGCCCAGAAACCGACGGCACAGCAGCCAGCGACCCAGAAACCGGCGACCCAGAAGCCGGCGGCACAGAAACCCGCGGCTCAGAAGCCGGCTTCGTCGGGACGCTCCGCAGCGCGTCGCACCGCACGTCCCCCGACGGCGGTGACGGTGACGCTGTACGGGTCGTCGGCCAACGAGTGGTCGGTGGCCGTCGCACGCGGCGGCCGGAAGCCGCCGCGTGCGCGCAGCGTGGCGCCGGACGCAGTCGAGGAGGCGCTGACCCGGCTCGGGGACGACGCGGCCCTCGACGCCGCCTCGTCGATCCTCGACGCCGCCCGACAGGAGGCGCAGCGGCGGGTGGAGGAGCTCAGCCGTGAACTCGAGGCCGCCCGCCAGGCGCTCGCCGCCCTCGACGGCGACCACTGACCCGGCGGCGCCCAGACCGGCGTAAACACAGACCGGCGTGAACACAGACCGGCATCAACGCAGAACGGTGTGAACGCAGACCTGCCTGGCTCAGATCTGCCCGCGCATCACGTTCTTCTGAATCTTGCCGGTGGCCGTCTTCGGCAACGCCTCGACGAGCACCACCTGCTTGGGCGCCTTGAATCCGGCGAGGCGTCCGCGCGCCCACTCACGCAGGTCGGCCGCGCTCACGTCGGTGCCCGAGGTGACGACGAACGCGGTGACCGCCTCACCCCAGTGCTCGTCGGGCACGCCGACGACGGCCACCTCGGCGACCGCGTCGTGCCCCAACAGCACCCGCTCCACCTCCACCGAGGAGACGTTCTCCCCGCCGGATTTGATGATGTCCTTGGCCCGGTCGGTGAACCAGACGACGGCCTCGTCGTCGAGGTAGCCGATGTCGCCGCCGTGGAACCAGCCGTGCGCGAACGCCTCGGTGTTGGCGGCGGCGTTGTTCCAGTATCCCTCCATGAGCTGCGGCGACCGATAGACGATCTCGCCTTCCCGCCCGGGCGGCAGGAGCGTGCCGTCGCCGTCCATGATCGCGATGTCGGTGCTCACCGTCGCGGGCCCCCACGAGTCGTCCTTGACTCCCCGATGGCCGGCCCACTGCACCTCGGAGGCCGGCGTGGTCTCGGTCTGTCCGGAGCCGAGGATGATGTCGGCGTTCGGGAAGGCGGCCCGCAGCGACGCCAGCAGTTCGGTCGGCATCGGCGCCATCGCGTACAGGCCCGTCTCCAGCGCCGCCGTGTCGACCTCGGCGAGCCGCGGCTGCGCGAGCAGGGCGCCCCACATCATCGGCAGCATCGTCAGGTGGGTGACGCGGCGCCGGGCGAAGACGTCCACGAGCGCGTCCGGGTCGAAGCCGCGCAGCAGGACCACCGTGGCGCCGACGGCGATCGACGGGAGCAGCAGCGCGTCGAGCGCGGTGACGTGAAACAGCGGAAGCACGATCGGCTGCACCGATGCCTTCGTGTCGGGACGCAGACCGAGGCCCAGTGCCGAGCTGAGCAGCGAGATCTGCACCGCGACGTGCGAGGTGACGACCCCTTTGGGGCGCGACGTGGTACCCGAGGTGTAGAGGCAGTGCACGATGTCGCGGTCCTCGACGATCGTCTCCACCGGAGAGGTGTCGGCCTCGGCCACGTCGCTGTACGCGACGGCGGGCACACCGGCGACCGACTCGGGCGGGTCCCCGACCACGATCACCTCGCCGACGGCGCTGTGCTCTCCCGCCTCGGAGACGGCCGGTCCGAGGACGCCGAGGAAGACGTCCTCGGTCACCACGGCCCGCACCCCGCTGTCGGCGAGCTGATAGGCGACGTCGGACGCCGACAGCAGCAGGTTGATCGGCATCGCGGTGACGCCGATCCTGGCCAACGCGAAGAACGTCGCCACGAACTGCCAACTGTTCTGCAGCTGCATCCCGACGGCGTCGCCGCGGACGTATCCGCGCGCCAGCAGGCCGCGTGCGAGGGCGTTGGCGCGGGCCTCGAGGTCGACGTACGAGATCTCCTCGGTCCCGTCGACGAGCGCGATGCGGTCGCCGTAGTGGTTGGCGCTGCGGGTGAGCACATCGCCGACGCACACGCGGTGCGTGAGGTTGACGGTCAGCGGGTCCACTCCGGACAGGTCTGGTCGCATTCCGGGCAGGTCTGGGCGCATTCCGGGCATCTCCTCATCGGGGGCGGGACTCTCGGGAGTGGTCCGACCGTAACGCACAAAACATTCACCAGTGATTGTTTTGTTGAAAGAACCGTCGCCCCGGTCACTCGCACCGCGCACGTACTCTGGATCCGATGACCGCACCCGACTGGACCGCCGCGCAGATCGACGCCGTGCTGGCCACCTTCACCTCCCGCACGCGCCAACGCGCGCGGGAGTACGCGGACACCGGAATGATCCTCGACTGGGACTTCGCCGACGGCATCCTGCGCGGCACGTCGCGCGGATCGGGCGCCGAACGCTACACCTGCCGCATCCGCGCCTCCTGGGACGACGAGCCGCCCCTCATCTCGGCGAGTTGCACGTGCCCGGTGGCGATCCGCTGCAAGCACTGCGCCGCCCTGGTCATGGTCGCCACCGAGGACGACGACATCGCGACGGCCACCCCCGCCCCGACCTTCCGACGCAGCACATCCACCGCACCGCTGCCCTTCTCCCGCTGGCGCACACTCGTCGACGAGGTGACCCGATCGGGCACCGACCACGGTGCCCCCGACGGACCGGAACGCCCACTGGCGCTGTCGTTCTCGATCGTCCGCGACGCCACCCGCACCCCCGTCCTCACCGTCGGCCCCATGGTCCGCGGCGAGCGCGGCCAGTGGGTCCGCGGACGCCTCACCTGGCGGCGCCTCCTCGCGGGCACCCCCGCCGACCGGCATCCGCCGGCCGCACTCGACGCCCTCGAACGCCTCGCCCGCGAACTGTCCTCGGTCGCCGAGCACCCGCTGCCCGACGACGCGCCCCTCATGCGGGCGCCGGCGAGCATCTGGCGAATCCTCGACGACGCCCGCGACGCCGACGTGGCCCTCCTGTCGGGAGCGACGGGCGCCGACATCGCCTACCGCGCACCCCTCGCGGTGCGCCTGCACATCTCGGCGGTCGCCCACGGCATCCGCGTCGTCACCGAACTCACGCACGACGGGACCCCCCTCACCGACGACCGCCGCCTGCCCCTGGGACGCCCGCGCGTGCACGGGGTGGCCGACGACCACGACGGCACCCTGCTCCTCGGCCCCCTGCCCGCCCTGACCGCCACCGAGTCGATGCTCCTCATCAGCGGCGAACCCCTCCTCGTCGCCGACGACGAGCTCGACGAGTTCCGCAACGCACTGCCGTCCCTGCAGTCGGTGCGCGACGTGGTCGTCGACGCCGACGCCTTCCCCACCCTCGATGTGACCGGCCCCGAACCGGTCCTGCGGATCCGCACCGGCGACACCCCCGACCCGGCCGACGGCGTCCGGACGCCGCGCGCGACGACCGCGGAGGCCGCGTGGTCGGTCGCCTACCGCGTCGACGGCGAACTGCGCGAGTTCCCCGCCGACGATCCGGTGACCGACCGGTTCCGGTCGGCCGACGCCGAACGCGCCCTGTGGGAGTCGGTGCGCCCCGAACTCGAGCTCGTGGCCCGCGCGCACCCCGGGTGGGTGCAGGAGGCCGCCGACCGGCTGGAACGCCGGCTTCCCCAGCTGAGAGCCGACTTCCGGCACTACAACCGCATGTACGCCGTCCTGCGGCAGCTCCGCGGCGGCGCCACGGTGACGGCGGCCTTCGACTCGGCACCCGACTACCGGACCATCACGGTCCCGCTGCGCCCCATCGAGGTGGCCGTACTGTGCGCCGAGACCGTTCCGACGATCACCGACCTCGGACGGGTCCGCGTCGAGATCGACGGCGACCCGCCCCGATACCGCCCCGCATCGTCGCCCGGTGTCCTCACCTTCTCCGGCGACACCGTCGGCGACTGGTTCGACCTGCAGGTGTCGCTCGACGTCGACGGGCACCGCATTCCGATCGGCGAGATCATCTCCGCGCTCGCCTCCGGCGACACGCACATGATCCTCGACGACGGCACCTACTTCGCCCTCGACGTCCCCGAACTCACCGCCCTCCACGAGCGCCTCGAGGAGGCGCGGGCCCTCGGCGAACTCGACGGCACCCGCGTCCCGCGCCACACCCTCAACGCCGGACTGTGGGACGAGCTGCTCGGTCTCGGCGTGGTGGACGAACAGCTCCGCGAGTGGCGCGACCGGATGGCGGCCCTCGCGACGGCACGCCCGCCCGAACCCGTCGCCCCGTCCCCCGGCCTCGACGCCGACCTGCGCCCCTACCAGCGCGAGGGCCTCGACTGGCTGGCCTTCCTGTGGGACAACCGCATCGGCGGCATCCTCGCCGACGACATGGGCCTCGGGAAGACGCTGCAGACCCTCGCGCTGTTCCACCGCATCGTCGACGAGCGGCCCGACGCCCGGTTCCTCGTGGTGGCGCCCACCAGCGTGATCGCCAACTGGGCCTCGGAGGTGCGGCGCTTCGCGCCGAACCTGTCGGTGCTCACCGTGACGTCCACCGAGAAGCGCGCGCAGTCGCCGTTGGCCGAGCGCATCGCCGACGCCCACATCGTGGTGACCTCGTACACCCTGATGCGGATCGACGCCGCCGCCTTCGCACACGTCGACTGGACCGCCGCGGTCTTCGACGAGGCGCAGTTCCTCAAGAACCACAACGCCAAGACGCACCAGGCCGCGCGACGCCTCTCCGCCGAGGTGAAGTTCGCGATCACCGGCACCCCGATGGAGAACCGGGTGATGGAACTGTGGTCGCTGGTCTCGGTGGTCGCCCCCGGCCTGTACTCGTCGCCGCAGCCCTTCAAGGAGCACTTCGCGGGCCCCATCGAGAGCGGCGAGGCACCCGAACGCCTCGACGTCCTCCGCCGCCGGTTGAAGCCGATCATGCTGCGCCGCACCAAATCACAGGTGCTCACCGACCTCCCCGAGAAGCAGGAGCAGATCCTGCACCTCGAGCTGGAGCCACCGCACCGGAAGGTCTACGACACCTATCTCGCGCGGGACCGCCAGCAGCTCCTCGGCCTCATCGACGACTTCGACAACAACCGGATCCAGATCCTGCGCGCCCTCACCCGGCTGCGCCAGCTCAGCCTGCACCCGGCGCTCGTCGACCCCGCGCACGAGGCGGTGGCGTCCGCCAAGATCACCTACCTGTCCGAGCAGCTACCCACGCTCATCGACGAGGGCCACAGCGCACTGATCTTCAGCAGCTTCACCGGCTTCCTGCGGCTCGTCGCCGCCCAGCTCGACGCCGACGGCATCGCCTACAGCTACCTCGACGGCTCCACCCCGATCACCCAGCGCGGGAAGGCCATCGAGCGCTTCACCGAGGGCGGCACCCGCGTCTTCCTCATCAGCCTCAAAGCCGGCGGCTTCGGGCTCAACCTCACCGCCGCCGACTACTGCTTCATGACCGACCCGTGGTGGAACCCGGCCGCCGAGAACCAGGCCGTCGACCGCGCCCACCGCATCGGCCAGCACCGGGCCGTGAGCGTGTACCGCCTGGTGTCGACGGGCACCGTCGAGGAGAAGGTGATCGACCTGCAGACCCGCAAACGGGAACTGTTCGACGCCCTCATCGACGACGGCGCGGCCTTCTCCGGGGCGATCACCGCCGACGACGTCCGCGGGCTGCTCAGTTGAGCGCGGCGAACCGCCGGCTGTGGACCGTCCTGGCCCTGCTGTTCACGACGGGATGGGCGACGAACCACTTCGTGGCCATGATGCCGGTCCTCCACGACCGCAGCGGGATCAGCGACGCCGCCCTGGAGGGCGCCTTCGGGATCTACGCCGTCGGGCTCCTGCCCGGACTGCTCACCGGCGGCGGCCTCTCCGACCGCGTGGGGCGGCGCCCCGTCGTCCTCACCGGCGCCACCGGCGCCGCCCTCGGCAACCTGCTGATGCTGCTGTGGCACACCGAACCGGGCGTCTACGTCGGCCGCTTCGCCGTCGGCCTCGGCGTGGGGCTGGCCGTCAGCGCGGGCACCGCCTGGACCGCCGACATCGGCGGGCAGCGCGGCACCGTGTTCGCCGGACTCACGCTCACCGCCGGCTTCGCCGTCGGCCCGCTCGTCTCGGGTCTCATCGCCCAGTTCACCGCCGACGCCGCCCTCGTGGCCCCCTTCGTCCTCACCGTCGCCGCCTCGCTGGCCTCCGTGATCGCCGGATTCCGACTCCCCGACACGCACCGCGGGCCGCCCGGCTCCGCAGCCGACACGGCGACGACGACACCCCACCGGAGTCTGTCGCGCGCCCTGTGGACGAGCCTGCCGATGAGCCTGTGGGTGTTCTCGTCGGTGACGATCTCCGTCGTCACGATGGCCGCCCGCGTCTCGAGTTTCGAGGGCCCCTGGGTGCCGGGCGTCGCCGCCGTCCTGGCGCTCGGGTCGGGCGTCGTCAGCCAGACCGCGGCACGCCGCGGCACGTGGGGTCCGCGCGCCGGGATCGCCGGCGCCGTCCTCGTCGCCGCCGGATTCACCGTGGTGGCCGCCGGCGGATCGAGTCCGCGCCCCGAGGCGTTCATCCTCGCGTCGGTCCTCCTCGGCGCCGGCTACGGTCTCTGCCTCCGCGAGGGACTGCTCGACGTCGAGACCTTCGCACCCGCCGCCGGCCTCGGCCTGGCGACCGGCGTGTTCTACGTCGGCACCTACCTCGGCTTCGGTCTGCCGGTGCTGCTGCGGGCGGTGGAACCGTCCGTCGGGATCACCGCACCCATCGTCGTCCTCGCCGCCGCGGCCGCCGGATCGGCCCTCCTGCGGGCCGGACAACTCCGGATGGGACTGCTCTCTCGGCGCTGACGCGCGTCTGAACGGCCGCCAGCGGCCGGGTCGCCTCCACGGCCTCGGCAAACCCGGTCAGGCCGTCGCAGCACGCGATCAGGAGGTCCTCGACCCCACGTTTGCGCAGTTCCGCGCACGGCGGGCCTCGGGGTCGCGAGTCTGCCATTTGGCGACCTCGTCGGCGACCTCGTCCGATGATGCCCTGACCAACCCTCACGAACTCGGCCATCCACCGATCACCCAGTGCAGGCCGCTAGTCAGTTCTGGGCGCGGTCAGGCGTTCAGCTGCCAGACTGCCATTTCGCATCCGCCCGGCTCTCAGAAGTGGAAGCGCCGACCGCCTGGGTGGTTCATGCGGCTGCCGCAGTTCCAGGAGTAAGAACTCATCCAGCACGTCCGTAAGGTCTTGACTCCTAGTCCGTAGCGTGTTCAATCAACGTCCCTGGTCGTCCCTGATCAGTACAGCTCGTTACAGATGGGTTGGATTCTTTCGCAATCCACTTAACGTGCACTTCTCGATAGCTCATCAGCGGACAGCGGGGTCAACGCGTCCAGACGATCGTTTTCCCTCTCGGGAGGTAGGTCAGGTTTACCCGATTCTTGTCGATTGAAATCACGGCGTAATCCATAGTTGTCCTGGAGTCGGCCGACGCGTGAGCTTTAGCATCGTCAGCATCGACGTAGGTGGCGTCCGAGAGAGCTAGAACGACGCCTGAGTAGGCGGGGTTGGAGCGCGATTTGGCCTGTTCCCCAGCGTATACCTCCCAGACCCCCCCCCCCCCGCCACTAGGGTTCTTGACCACGAACGTCTTGTCCTTGAAGAACGTCTCCCCGGCTGTGCTGGTGCCCCACAGGCCAAGGATCCTGGTCTCGACCTCCTGCTTCGTCGGATACGTTCTGTCGACGCGCAAGGCATCGGTGGTGGACGCTAGAAGCGTTGTTCCGGTATCCGACGAGCCCGCACTACTGGCCGGGCCCGAGGTCCCCGAACACCCAGCGATAGCAGTCGCGACGAGGATGAACAGACCGCAACAGGCTACTCTCATACGAGGGATCACGATAGCACCTGCATTCCCTTTTGATAGTAACCGTTACGGGCAACCCAGGCATTCGGAAGTCCGCCGCCAGCGTCGCCGTTCACACGGACCGACAAGAGCCTGAAGTCATTCTTGTCGGCCAAGGAGGTCAAGTCTCGATTATTCCAGTACCACGTTGATACCTTGAAAGCGTACTCCTCAAAGGTCTGGAATCTGTCGGATTCGACGGCCAGAGTAGCGATGAAAGCAGCCTGCCGCGACGGAGTGTTGATATCCCCCAAGCATTGCCTCGTTCAACGGGCCGACGTACTTCGCCGCCTGACCATCACTCATTTCAGGAACGATCTCTTTCAGCTCTTCCCTGGTCACCGGATCGTCCGGCCCCTGCCGGACAAGGCCCACGATAGGAACGAAAGCCAGGCCGATTCAATCATCTTGGTGCCCAGCGACGGATAGCGGTGCTGGTCGAACACACTCAGGCCGCGAGAGTGTCACCCACGACAAGGGCAGGATAGTGGTTCACAGTCGAATCCACACCTACTCAATTACAGACAAGATGCGCTGACGCGCAGGGATCAGCCGAGGGTGGCCTGCACGTCCGCGCTCGACTTGTCGAGCCGCTCCAACCGCCCCTCGGTCATCGATGCGATCTGGTCGACCACCACGCGCATGCGCTCGTCGTCGTCGCCCGCGGCGGCCCAGCGCGTCGCGAAGATCGGGTCGAGTCCGCCGGGCGCCGTCACCAGCAGCATCTCGGCGACCCGGTGGATCCGCTCGCGCTGCCGATCCTGTTTCGCCCGGTGACTCGGGTCGGAGAAGATGAACCGCAGCGCCACGGTCTTGAGGACCGCGACCTCCGCGGCCACATCCGCAGGCACCGACAGGTCGGCGTCGTACCGACACAGCGGCACAGCGCCCTGCACCGCCCGCGTCGCGGTGATGGCCGACGACGCGAACCGCCCGATCAGCTCACTCGTCATCCGCTTGAGCCGCACGAACGAGTCGAGCGACCCGTCGAACGTCCCGAGCGACGCGAAGATCTCCATCTCGGACAGTCGCTGCGCGGCGTCGACGAGCGGAGCGGAGTCCAGACCGTCGAAGTACCGCATGCCCAGTTCGGCCAACACCCGCTGATCGTCGGGGGAACCGAGCTGCCGCAGGTCGATGCGCCCGCCGATCACGCCGTCCTCGAGATCGTGCACCGAGTACGCGACGTCGTCCGACCAGTCCATCACCTGGGCCTCCAGACACCGGCGCCCCTCCGGGGCACCCGCGCGGACCCACTCCAACGCCGGCTCGTCCTCCACGTACGCGCCGTACTTGGTCCCCGGCGCCGACCTCGACCACGGATACTTCAGCGTCGCGTCGAGAGCGGCCCGAGTGAGGTTCAACCCCGCACTCGCCCCGTCCGGGTCGACGATCTTCGGTTCCAGCGAGGTGAGGATCCGCAGGTTCTGCGCATTGCCCTCGAAGCCGCCGCGGTCGCGCGCCACCTCCTCCAGGGCCCGCTCACCGTTGTGCCCGTACGGCGGATGCCCGATGTCGTGAGCGAGGCCGGCGAGCTCCACCAGATCGGGATCGCAGCCGAGCCCGACCGCGATGCCGCGGCCGATCTGCCCCACCTCGAGGGAATGGGTGAGCCGGGTCCGCGGGTTGTCGCCGTCCCGAGGGCCGACCACCTGGGTCTTGTCCGCGAGTCGCCGCAACGCCGCACTGTGCAGGACCCGGGCGCGGTCACGGGCGAAGTCACTGCGGTGGTCGGAGGCCGGGTTCTGCCCCGCGGCGATCTTCGGCGACTCGGCGACCCGGCGTTCCAGATCGTGGGCGGCGTAGATCGCCGAGGGCGGGTCGGCTCCCCGATCCACAGCAGGCGAGTTAATCGTTCGACCAGCCACGCTGCGACGACAGGTCGAGCAGCCGCGACCGGATCGACGTGATCTGGCGGGCGGTCAGATCGGGCGCCGAGTCGAGGAGCAGCTCGGTGAACTCCGTGAACAGGCTGCCGCCGCGCGGGGTGAACCGGCGCGAGCCGCGATCGTCGCGCCCGCGACGGTCGCCACGGTCGTGGCGATCACCGCGGTCATGGCGGTCGTTGCGGTCGCCGAAGCGTCCGCGGGTCTCCTCGCGCCGCGCGGCGCGCTCGGCGGCCGGCGACTCGCCCTCCGGGGCCTCCTTGGTGACCTTGACGTTCAACGCCTTCGACCCGCGCTCGGTGTCTTCGACGTCGAACTCGACCTCGGCGCCCGGACGCAACTGCGTCTCATCGATGTTCACGTCGTTGATGTGCAGGAACACATCGTCCCCACCATCGGTCGGCGCCAGGAATCCGAACCCACGATTCGTGTCGAAATGCACGACCTTGCCGTTGACAGCCACCACACACTCTCTCTCTTTCGAAGAACGCCCACACCGCGGACCCCTTGCCCGCCCGACGAACTCTCCCTGATCACTATGCCCTACCCGGCACGATGAACCCACCGGATGTGCGTCCAGACAGATGAATCGCAACCGGAAGTCCGTCGCGACGCCGCCGAGGTTCCTACGGTTGTCCCGTGCGCCACCTCTCTCGCCCGTCCGGTCCGCTCGCCACCGTCGCCACCGTCGCCGTCGCGCTGCTGTGCGCCCTTGCCCTGGGGGCCTGCAGCGTCACCGGGACCGCGGTGCGCACGGCGCCCGCCACGCAACCGCCGACCACGCTGATCGCGCCGACCGCGCTGATCATCGACGCGTCCGACTCCATGCGGGCCGACGACGCCCCCGGACCGCGGATCGACGCCGCGAAGAGCGCGGCGACCGGCCTCATCGACGCCGTCCCCGCCGGATCGCGGTTGGCCGTGCTCACCTACGGCACCGGCACCGGGAATGCACCGACCGAGCGCGCCGCGGGCTGCCGCGACGTGACCGACCTCGTCCCCCTCGGCCCGCTGGAGAAGGGCTCGGCCAAGGCCGCCGTCGACGGTGTGACGCCGCGCGGCTTCACGCCGATCGCCGAATCACTGCGTCGCGCGGCCGCCGCCCTCCCCGATTCGGGGGCGGCGTCGATCGTGCTGATCTCCGACGGCGAGGACACCTGCGGCACCCCGCCGTGCGACGTCGCCCGCGAGCTGTGGGCCGCCCACCCCGAGCTGTCGATCTCGACCGTCGGATTCAAGACCACCGGCGAGGCCAGCGATCAACTGCGGTGCATCGCCGACGCCGCCGACGGACTGTTCGTCGGCGCCGCCAACGGCGACCAGCTCGCCCGCCGACTGCTCGCCACCCAGGATCGTTCGGCGAGCACCAAGCTCAACGGCGGCGCCTACGCCGGCATCGCCCTCGGCGACTCCCTCGACGACATCCGTCGCGAACACGCCGACTTCCCCGACAGCTCACGCGCCGACGGCGATCTGACGATCATCCACTGGCACGACTGCGACTGGGCGTTCCGCGACGGTCGGCTCGTCGAGATCCGCCCCGAGAGCAGCATGACCATCGACGGTGTCGGCGCCGGCAGCACCGTCGACCAGGCTCGAGACGTGTACGGCGAGCCGATCTCCGACTCCACGACCAACGGCCGCCGCACCGTGCTCTTCGACGCCGGGAGCGGCGACTCGGCCGGCTACCGGATGACGGTCGACGGCACCGGCGGCAGCGCGACGATCTCCCGCATCATCGTCTGCGGCTGCGCCGGGCCGCAGGCCACCGCACCCACCTCGACGGTGCTGCCCGACACCCCGCCGAGCACCCGCTGCACCGGCAAGATCCTCGGCAAGACCGACTACCGCCATCCCTCGCTGGGCACCGTCCGCGTCTTCCTGCGGCTCGAGACACCGGTCGACCGGACGCAGCAGGGCTGCATCATCCCGGTGACGGCCGACGGCACCGTCCTGCCGATCGCCACCGTCGGCGTCTACGGCACCGACCTCGAGTTTCCGTCGCCGCCCACCGACGCGACCGGCAACCTGTTCGTCCGCTACAACCCCGGCCGCTACAACGGGGTCGTCGTCCTCACGCCCACGAAGACCGGATTCGTCGACCCCGGCGTCGATCACACCGGCTACACCGGGAAGCGACTGTTCTACTACGCCGACCTCAAGGGGCCGGGAGCCGACGGCCGGTACGTGATCGTTCAATCGGCCAACGACTGCGAACCCTCGTGCGCCGGCGGGACGATCACCACCGAGGACCTCCACTGGAACGGTCGCGACTACGTGAAGTGACTCGCGCGGGCACCGAAACGCGGTGCCGCCACTCGACGATGAACTCTGTGTCGGCCGAGACACGACCGTCGCATCATGACGAAGGAGTTCGACCATGTCACGAACACGAACCATCGCGGCGACAGTACTGACCGGGGCCGCCGTCGCGACTGCGGTCGGCGCGGGGACGGCCCAGGCGTCGACCCACTACCTGCCGCCGACGACACGATTCAACGTCCTCCTCGGAGATCAGCCCACCCTCACCGAGGTGCTCGCGGTGACCCCCGACGGGCACGGTCGCCTGGCGATGCGAGCCACGCGCTCATCGAGCGGGACCTTCCACTATCCGATCCAGGTGTTCCGGATCAACTTCGCGACCGGGCAGAGCGGCTACGTGTCGGCACCGTACGAGTCCGACGCCGTCGTCACGACCGGTCGGGGCACCGTCGGCATCGGGAACTTCGTTGGTTTCCCCGCCTCGCCGAGCCTCGGCGCCGTGACGTCCTGACCGGTCAGCCGCACGCCTCGTGACGCCGCGACCCGGGGTGGACCAGCGTGTCGACCAGGCGACCGATCACCGCCCCCACCCCGGCGACCGCCACCATGAGGACGAGTCCGGCGGCGACGGCGGCGAAGGTCCAGCCCAGAGAGCCGGCCGAACCGCGGTCGCTGTCGAAGATCAGATTGGTTCCGTCGCCGCCGAAGGCGTAGAAGCAGAAACCGACGAAGTAAGCGATGCCGAACACCGCGGCGCCGATGCGTGCGGCACGTGTGCGCGTGGTGGACCCCCGGGTCACGACTCCCCCTCGACTTCCCCCGTGCGACAGCCCCCTCGGCTGCGCGTGTCATCGAGTCACTCTACGCGGCGGCGGCGGGCGCGTCCCGCATCCGTGGCCGATCGGCCCGTCAGAGGTGCTGGCGTCCGCGGAAGTAGGCGCCGGTGATCGTGAAGAAGCCGATCGACGCCATGCTGATGACGAAGACCACGAAGACGCGGCCGGCGTCGGCTCCGTCGGTGGTCGCCGCCAACATCGCGACGACGGCGCTCAGCGCGATGGTGGCGGCGAGCGCCCGCAGTTCGCGTGCGAATGGCATGGGCTCCTCCGTTCCGTCTCGCCGGCGGGTTCGGCAACGACCCGAATCCGACATACTTGAATGTCACACCAATGGTAACTATTGCAAGCACTCGTGTCGATGACGCAGCGGTGGGATCGCCCACACCTCGCATCCCCCGCGGGGCATGCGCTACTTCACAGTTGCGATGCCCAACGACGGGAAGAAGAAGCAGGTCGCATCGCCCTTGCGCACCGTGCCGTAGATCGCCGACAGGACCGTGCCCTCGCCGGTCTGCACCAGACCACCGCGCACCCCGTTCGACGGGAGGAAGCTGAGCGCGCTCTTCAACGCCGCTCGAATTCCGCCCGGAACGACGGTCCCCAGCGGAGCGCGCTGCACCGCGACGTCGATGATGGTCTCGGCCAGACCGTCCATCGGCTCACCCAGGCCGCCCGTGAAGGTGTTGACGTTGAACCAGGCGACCTGCATCCCCTTCTTGTCGCCCGAGTCCGCGTAGACCCCGACCGGCACGAAGCCGTAGAGAACCTCACCGCTCTTGACCAGGTTGACGTCGAGGTACTTGCCGATACTGAGATCGCCGACCAACGGCGTGTTGGGGCCGGGCATGGCGCCGCCGAGCGCCGGAGCGAGGGTGAAGTCGGTGCAGGCGCCGACCGTCGGCGTGAACGGGGTGATGCCGAGCTTCTTGAGGATCGCATTGGCGGCCTCGATGCCGCTGACCACATCGGCGGCATCCGTGGGCCGCGGGGCGATGCCGTCGAGCGCGGCCTTGGCCGCCGCCGCATCGGCGGCCTCGGCCGCAGCCGCGTCAGCGGCGGGTGCCGCCTGCGCGGCGGGCGTCGTCACCGATCCGGCCAGGAGGGCGGCCGAGGCCGCCACGGCGGCGAGACCGAATCGGAGGCGGCGCCGTCCGCGGCGGCCGGCACGATCGATGCCGACACGGTCGATGATGGAATACCTGGTGGGAGCCATGATGACCTCCGGGGAGAGGAGTGAACGGGGCCCATCCAGTCTGGGCCCCGTTCACCTCGTCTCCGCCCCGAAGCAGCCGAGTCGAGACCCCGAGGTCACATTCGGGTCATCGAGCTCACTTCCGGGCCGCCCCGCGTCAGCCCGCCTTGTTCTTCTGCACGAGGCCGACGAGCCACAGCAGGATCACCGAACCGAGGATCGCGGTGAAGAAGGTGAACCACCATCCCCCGCCGGCGGTGTCGAACGCGAAGCTGAGCAGGAATCCGCCCAGAAGGGCGCCGACCACGCCGATGACCGTGTTCATCAGGACACCGGCCCCGCCGCCCTTGACGATCTTTCCCGCGATCCAGCCGGCCAGCGCGCCGATGATGATGTATCCGACCAGGCTCACACTGGTGGTCGTCGACGACCGAGCCAGGATGTCGACTGCAGCGAGTTCCATTGTCGCGTCCTTCCGTAGGGAATCGGTCCTTCGAACATATGTCATAGCCGAGTGCGATGTGCGGAACGTGAACGAACCGAGACCCCGGCGGATGTCGAGTCACGCCCACGACCGAGCGCTCGGCATGGCATAGTCGGCTGATGAAACATGTTCTAGTTTCTGTCGCGAGCAGAGACGAAGGGTTTGATCGATGAAGCCAGCCACACGCGACCTCGGCACCAGACTGCCCCAGCGCGTCAACGTCCCCCGCGTCGAGATCCCCCGAGGCCGGGTGATCGACCTCCCCGGCCGCGGAAGCACGTTCGTCACCGACTCCCCCGGGCCCACCCCCGACGCGCCGCCGCTGCTCCTGCTGCACGCACTGTCGACGACGGGACTGCTCACCTGGTTCCCGAGCATCCCCGAACTCACCAAACGCTTCCGGGTGATCACCCTCGACCAGCGACTGCACGGACAGGGAATCGTCCCCGAGGAGTTCACCCTCCGCGACTGCGCCGACGACGCCGTCGCCCTCCTGGACGTCCTCGGCATCGACAAGGCCATGGTGGCCGGATACTCGATGGGCTCGCTGATCGCCCAACGCGTGTGGCGCCAGCACCCCGACCGGGTGGGCGGGCTGGTCCTGGCGGCCAGCACCGACGCATTCCAGTCGACCATCACCGAACGCCTCTTCCACCAGGGAGTCGGCGCCTCCCTCGGCGCCCTGCGCAACCTCAAACGCCGCCGCGCCGACGGCGACACGACCACCGACCAGGAGCCCGTCGACCCGACCGTCGACATCCACCGCTGGGCGCTCGCCGAATTCCGCTCCACACGACCGTGGGCCGTCGGACAGGCCGTCGTGGCCATCGGACGCCACCACTCCCGACCGTGGATCCGGGAGATCGACGTGCCGACTGCCGTGATCGTGCCGAAGAAGGACAGGGCGATCCCGCCCGAGCGGCAGATCGCGATGGCCCACCGCATCCCCGGCGCCACCCTGCATCAGGTCGACGCCGGACACTCGTGCTGCGTCATGGACGCCGAGCTGTTCGTCCCCGTGATGGTCGAGGCGTGCGCCACCGTCCTGGCGCGCTGGAACGAGAAGGAGGCGGCCGCTCAGTCCTGAGCGGCCGCGGCGCCGCCCACCTCGGCGGTCAGCCGCGTCAGCTCCCGCGGGAAGTGCGCCACCATCTTCTCCGGCTGACGCACGCTCTCCTCCGACGCGATGATGCCGACATGCACCACGCCGTTGTTCGACAACACCGTGATGTTGAGTCCCGCGCCGTGGAAGACCGGGCCCAGCGGATACATGCCGTCGATGCGCGCCCCCATGAAGTACAGCGGGATCGGCGGACCCGGAACGTTCGAGATCACCAGGTTGTGAACCACCGGATGCCGTTCGGCCAACCGCAGACCGGCGTAGGCGCGGACCGCGAGGCCGAAGGTCCGCGGGGCCGCGAACTCCGCCCAGTCCTGCAGGGTGTCGGCGGGCACCGCCTTGTGATGCTCCTTGGCCTGGCGGTTGGCGTCGGTCATCTGACGCAACCGCTCCAACGGATCGTCGATGTCGGTGCCGAGACGCGCGAACAGCGCCGAGACCTTGTTCGACCCGCCGTCGCGCTGCGATTCGCTGCGCACCGAGACCGGGACCGATGCGAGCAGCGGCGTCTCCGGAAGTTCGCCGCGCTCATCGAGGTACGCGCGCAGAGCGCCGCCGGCGATGCTCAACACGATGTCGTTGACCGTCGCCCCCGTCGCCGCACGAACCGCCTTGATGTCGTCGAGCTTCATATCGGCGACCGCGATCGTCCGGTCGCCGCTGATGGTGCCGTTGAACGAGGTGCGGGGCGCCGTGAACGGCGGGGCCATCGCGGTGCCGTGCCGTGCGCGACCGATCGTGTCGGTGATGAGGCTCAGCGACGGCGAGAGCAGCTTCGGAATCGCCAGCGGACGGGAGAGCGTGCTCAGCACGCCGCGCCCCAGCAGCTCGATCGGACCCGGCGAGTCCTCGTCCATCGTCAGCTCGTCGGTGGCCAACGGCGGGGCGTCCGGTTCGAGGCTGCACAGGTACGAGATGAGGTTGGCCCCGGAGGCGCCGTCGACCGTCGCGTGGTGCATCTTGGTGAAGATCACCAGCTTCTCGGAGCCGTCGGCACCGTGATAGCCCTCGATGACGTTCATCTCCCACAGCGGACGGCCGCGGTCCATCGGCAGACCCGCCAGATGCCCGCACATCTCCATCAGCTCGGCGTGACCCGCCGGTGCCGGCAGCGCCATGCGGTGCAGGTGGTGGTCGACCGAGAAGTGATCGTCCTTGACCCAGATCGGGTGCCCGAGGTCGAGCGGGACGCGCCGCACCTTGCGGGTGAACTGCGGGACCTTGCTGACGCGGGACTCCAACGTGGCCCGCAGTGTGGCGAACGAATATCCCCCGGGCATGGTCGTCGGATCGAGCACCATGACCGCACAGACGTGCATCAGCTGCTCGGGCGTCTCCAGATACAGGAAACTCGCGTCAAGACCGCTCAATCGCTCCATGACGCTCACAATAGACCGACCAAGTAGAACAAGTTCTACTTTTCCGGAGGATTTGTGCTAGATCACCGTGATCGACAGCGCGTGTAGAGCGCGCGGGCACCGGCTGCGAGGAAGGCGACGCCGACCAGACTGAGCACAACGGTACTCGCCCACCGGGGCACCTCGACGAAGAACAGCGCGATCGTCGCGATCAACATCACCGCCGCATACGCGGTGATGAGCTGATCGATCCTCGCGGGCGGACCATCCGGTGTCGCAGCCATCTCCTCGTCGACCTCCTCGTCGGATGACGACCGTACCGGAGTCACCCGTTAGCCTCGACGCATGGCCCTTCTTCACGATGCGACCCTGTCGCCGACGAAACCCGAGATCGTCACCGCACACCTGGACTCCGTGCCCTGGGGAGGCAGCGGACCCGTCGAGATGCTCGGCGCCTACCGTTTCGACGACCCCGACGGCGAGGTCGGCGTCGAGGCGCACATCGTCGCCCGCGGCGGCCACGTGCTGCACATCCCCCTCACCTACCGGGGCGCGCCGATCCCGGGCGCCGACGAACACCTGGTCGCGACCATGAAGCATTCGGTCCTCGGCGAACGCTGGGTGTACGACGCCGCCGCCGACCCGGTGGCCGTCGGATGCTTCGTCCGCGCACTGCGCGGCGAGCAGGCGCAGGCCGACCTCGAGGTCGCACAGGCCGACGGCTCCACCGTCCCCCGGGAGAACACCGTCCGCCTCCACCTCGACGGCGCCGCCGGCGAATCGGAGATCCTCACGTTCAGCACCGACCTCGCGGCACCGGCGACCGGGCACGCGCTCCTCGTGGCGCAATGGGACGGCGGCGACGGCGTCGTCGCAGCCCTGGGCTGACCCCGCGGGGCCGACCGGTCGAGTCAGGCCCCGATCAGCTTCCCGCCGAGATATTCGACCACCTTGTCGAGCGCCACGCGCTCCTGGCTCATGGTGTCACGCTCACGGATCGTGACCGCCTGGTCGTCGAGGGTGTCGAAGTCGACCGTCACGCAGAAGGGCGTGCCGATCTCGTCCTGGCGGCGGTACCGCTTGCCGATCCCCTGCGCGTCGTCGAACTCCACATTCCAGTGCTTCCGGAGTTCGGCCGCCAGATCCTTGGCCTTCGGCGACAGCTTCTCGTTGCGCGAGAGCGGCAGCACCGCGGCCTTGACCGGCGCCAGACGGCGATCGAGCTTCAGCACCGTCCGGGTGTCGGTGCCGCCCTTGGCGTTCGGCACCTCCTCCTCGGTGTACGCATCGCACAGGAAGGCCATCAGCGACCGTCCCAGCCCGGCGGCAGGCTCGATGACGTACGGCACGTACCGCTCACCGGTCGCCTGGTCGAAGTACGACAGGTCCTCACCGGAGACCTTGCTGTGCGTCGACAGGTCGTAGTCGGTGCGGTTGGCCACGCCCTCCAGCTCACCCCACGGATTGCCGGCGAAACCGAACTTGTACTCGACGTCGACCGTGCTCTTGGAGTAGTGCGACAGCTTCTCGGCCGGATGCTCGTAGCGGCGCAGGTTCTCCGGATCGATGCCGAGGTCGACATACCAGTCGAAACGGGCGTCGAGCCAGTACTCGTGCCACTGCTCGTCCTCGCCGGGCTTGACGAAGAACTCCATCTCCATCTGCTCGAACTCGCGGGTGCGGAAGATGAAGTTGCCGGGCGTGATCTCGTTGCGGAAGCTCTTGCCGATCTGCGCGATGCCGAACGGCGGCTTGCGGCGCGCCGTGGTCATCACGTTCTTGAAGTTCACGAAGATGCCCTGTGCCGTCTCGGGACGCAGGTAGTGCAGCCCCTCCTGGTCGTCGACCGGGCCGAGGAAGGTCTTGAGCAGACCGGAGAACGCCTTCGGCTCGGTCCACTGACCGCGGGTGCCGCACTCCGGGCACACGACCTCGGTCATCGGCACCGAGTCGGGGTCGTCGATGTCCTTCTTGAGCGCGTACGCCTCCTGGAGGTGATCCTGACGCTGACGCTTGTGGCAGTTGGTGCACTCCACCAGCGGATCGGTGAACACCTCGACGTGCCCCGAGGCCTCCCACACGCGCCGCGGCAGGATCACCGACGAGTCCAGACCGACCACGTCGTCGCGCGAGGTCACCATCGTCCGCCACCACTGACGCTTGATGTTCTCCTTCAACTCCACACCGAGCGGACCGTAGTCCCAGGCGGACCGGGTTCCGCCGTAGATCTCACCGCACGGGTACACCAGGCCCCGCCGCTTGGCGAGGTTGACGACGGCATCGACATTGGACTGGACAGCCACGGTTGACAGATCTCCACGACGTAGGGGGTTGGGACGGTGCACGGTGCGCGAGGATGGTCGCGCACGTCGTCTCACACGATAGTCGGTTCCCGACCGGGGGTGTGCGGCGCATCGCCCCACCACCGCGCCGATGCGACCGCGGCCGGTCCCGCTCTCACCGTTCCGCGGCCGTCGCCGCCAGAGGCAAATGACAATCACTTCACATAGGATGGGCACAGACAGTGAGGAGCCCCATGTCCGAGCCGGTGATCCCGCCGACGCCCCTGCCGCTCCCCGGCCGCGAAGCCCACGGCGCCGCCAGCGAGCTGCTGCGCGCGCTCGCCTCCCCGGCCCGGGTCTCGATCGTCATGGCGCTGCGCGACCGACCGATGTGCGTCCACGAGCTGGTCGACGACCTCGGCCTCAACCAGCCGCAGGTGAGCCAGCATCTCCGGGTCCTCAAACGCTCCGGCGTCGTCGTCGGCAGCCGCCGCGGGCGCGAAGTGGAATACGCCCTCGCCGACGACCACGTCTCGCACATCGTGGTCGACGCCGTGGTGCACGCGACCGAGCACACCTCGGAGCCCGCCTGATGCCGGCGCCGAAGCCCGTCACGGGTCAGCGCTCGACCCGGCAGCGCGCCGCGATCGCCGAGGTCCTGTCGACGACCGACGACTTCCTGTCCGCGCAGGAGTTGCACGACAAACTGCGCGAACGCGGTGAGTCGATCGGTTTGACGACCGTGTACCGCAATCTGCAGGCCCTCACCGAGGCCGATCGAATCGATGCGATCTGGGACGGCTCGGGGGAGACCCGGTACCGCCACTGCTCCACCGGCCACCATCATCACCTGGTCTGCCGTCACTGCGGGACCACCGTCGAGATCCAGGCGGAACTGGTGGAGGACTGGGCCGACTCGGTGGCCGTCCAGAACGGGTTCACCGACATCAGCCACACCGTCGAGATCTTCGGGGCCTGCGCGGACTGCTCACGGGCGAGATGACCCGACTACGTAGATGATCGTCCCCGTGACACCGACTGACGGACATATCGTCGGGCAGGTCGCCTCACGGGGACGATCGTCTCGCCATCCCGTCGCCTGAGCGTTCGAAGGCATCGCGCGACCGTCGATCCCGGACGCGATGCCTCCCGGCGCGGGTGAACGCACGGACGTCCTCGACGAACTCGTCCCACTCCCGCGCGTGCATCACCTGGCGATAGGCGACGCGCATCGTCGCCCAGCCGTCGACCGACGACTTCCGGTCACGGATGTGGTCGTTCGCCCGATCCCTCGGCCGGGAGTGGAAGCGCTCGCCGTCGCACTCGATCAGGAGCTTGCCGATGCGCAGATCGGCGTGACCCCGGTAGATCCCGTAGTCGACCGCCGGTTGCGTCACCACGTGGAAGCCGAGAGCACGGAGACGAACGCGGGCGATGCTCTCGGTCCCCGACTGGGACCGACCGTCGACCTTCTCGAGCAGGGCGTCCACCGTCGCGCCGCCGTACGGGGCGATGTCGGCCCGCAGACGGTCGACGTCGTTCACGGCGAGGTAGGAGTCGCAGGCCGCAACCCAGTCCTCGGCGGTCATGCACCTCGCCGCGCACGCGAGCGCGTACACGACCGGGTCGACGGCGGTCGTCGTCGGCAACGGCCGCCCCCGGTACGGGCGGCACCCGATGATCCGCCCGCGCAGCGCCTTGCTCCGTCGGATGTGGACCTGCGCATACCCCGGCGCCACCCACAGGCCGTGCAGCCTCAGCGCCGAGACACAGGCCAGGACCCCGCCGGCGCGGACGGCCGTCGCCACATCGGGGTGATGCAGACGCTCGGCGTACCAGTTGATCCGGAGGCGGTCGAGGTCGCCCGCGGCCGGCGCCCGCACGACGGCCGTCTCGTCGAGGCCCCGCTCGGTGAGTTCCCGCGACACACGCCACGAGACCCGTCAACCGAACGTTGACGAACCGGCCATCGACAACCTACGGTTGACGCATGGCCGACACCACCCCCATCGTTCCCACCGTCCGACTCGACGACCTCATCACCGCGATCAAGCGAACGCGAGACGACCCCCTCGACCAGCTGTCGGACGCGGTCCTCGCGGCAGGCCACTTGGGTGAGGTCGCCGACCACCTGATCGGCCACTTCGTCGACCAGGCTCGCCGCACCGGCGCCTCATGGACCCAGATCGGGTCGAGCATGGGGGTCAGCAAACAGGCGGTCGCGAAGCGATTCACCCCGAAGGATCCGGGCACCGGCGGTTCCCTCGACCCCTCGAAGGGTTTCGCCGACTTCACGCCGCGCGCTCGCAACGTCGCCGCGGCGGCTCACAATCATGCGAAGGCGACGGGCGGTGTCGAGGTGACGCCGGCACACCTGCTCCTGGGACTGCTCGACGACCGCGACTCACTCGGCGTCACCCTGCTGGGCAGGCTCGGAGCCGACATCGACGCACTGGTCGCCGACGTGACGGACTCCCTGCCCCCGGCCGTCGAGACCCCGGAGCTGATCCCGTACGACCACGCCGCACGCAAGGCTCTGGAGCTGACCTTCCGACACGGACTGCGACTGGAGCACAACTACATCGGCACCGAGCACATCGTGTTGGCGCTCCTCGAGATCGAACAGGGCACCGGACCACTGAGCGCGGCAGGAATCACATCCGACGCCTTCGAAGGACAGCTCGTCGACATCCTTGCATCGTTCCAGACCGTCAAGTCGGACTAGGCGCTGCCGAACCGCCGATCACGTTTGGCGTATTCGAGGCACGCGGCCCACAGGTCGCGGCGATCGAAGTCGGGGAACAGCTTCTCCTGGTACACCATCTCGGCGTACGCGCTCTGCCACAGCAGGAAGTTGGAGATCCGCTGTTCGCCCGACGGCCGCAGGAACAGGTCGACGTCGGGCATGTCCGGCTCGTCGAGGTACTTGGCGAAGCTCGCCTCGGTGATCCGCTCCGGATCGATCTCGCCCCGCGCCGCGCGCCGCGCGATCTCCCGCGCCGCGTCGGCGATCTCCGCGCGGCCACCGTAGTTGACGCACATCGTGAGCGTCATGACGGAGTTGCCGCGGGTGAGCTCCTCGGCGACCTCCAGCTCCTTGATGACGCTGCGCCACAGCTTCGGCCTGCGGCCGGCCCACCGGACGCGGACCCCCATCTCGTTCATCTCGTCCCGGCGGCGGCGGATGACGTCGCGGTTGAAACCCATGAGGAATTTGACCTCCTCCGGACTGCGCGACCAGTTCTCGGTGGAGAAGGCATACGCCGACAGATGCGTCACGCCCATCTCGATGCAGCCGCACACGGCGTCCATCAGGACCGCCTCCCCGCGCTTGTGGCCCTCGGTGCGCGGCAGGCCGCGCTCCTGCGCCCACCGGCCGTTGCCGTCCATGACGAGCGCGACGTGCCTGGGGACCAGCTCGGCGGGGATCTCCGGCGGGACGGCGCCCGAGGGATGCGGGTCGGGCGGCCGCACGGCCGGCGTCGGCGCCGACTTCGCGCGGCGGGTCAGTCGAGCCATCGGCGGCAACCTTTCATGCGAGATCGGGAACTGCGGGATCGGGAACTGCGGGGCCGGGACGGGAGGCCTCGATCAGACTATGCGGCGACCGACGCTCGATCAGCGGCAAGGTCCGCAACTGCCGCTCCAGATGCCATTGCAGATGCGCCGCGGTGAGCCCCGTCGCCTGGCGCCGCTGCGAATCGGTGGCCGACGCGACCAGGTCCCACTCACCCAAGGCCAGGGACTCCATCAGATCGAGGACCCCCACCGACGGTGTCGCGGCGCCGGGCGGACGACAGTGGACGCATACGGCCCCGCCCGCGGCGACGTGGAACGCCCGGTGCGGACCGGGTTGCGCACAACGCGCGCACACGGCGAGAGCCGGCATCCACCCCGCCGACGACATGGCGCGCAGCAGGAAGGCGTCGAGGATCAGCTGTCGGTCGCGGCGGTCCTCCGCCAGGGCCGTCAACGCGCCGACGGTGAGCCGGTGCAGATGCGGTGCGGGCGCTCGCTCCTCACCGGCGAGGCGTTCGGCGGTCTCGAGGACCGCGCACGCGGTGGTGTACCGGCCGTAGTCGGCGGCGATCGCATCACTCAGCGGCTGCAGACTGTGCACCTGGGTGATGATGTCGAGATTGCGACCGGGATAGAAATGCACGTCGACGTGCGCGAACGGCTCGAGCCGCGCACCGAACTTCGATCGCGTGCGACGCACGCCCTTCGCGACGCCGCGCACCAGACCGTGCTCGGCGGTGAGGAAGGTGATGATGCGGTCGGCCTCGCCCAGCTTGTGCCGGCGAAGCACCACTGCCTCATCCCGATAGAACCTCACCGCGTCATTGTCTCACCGCGCCCCGACAATGCGGGTATCGACGCGGCGCCCGACCGGTCTAGAACCCGAGGCGCCCGAGCTGCTTCGGATCGCGCTGCCAGTCCTTGGCGACCTTCACGTGCAGATCCAGATACACCCTGGTCCCCAACAGCTTCTCGATCTGCGCGCGGGCGACGGTCCCGACCTGCTTGAGCCGCGAACCGCGGTGCCCGATGATGATGCCCTTCTGCGACTCACGCTCCACGTACAGCAGCGCGTGCACATCGAGCAGCTCGGAGTCCTCGCGCGGGATCACCTCCTCGATGACGACGGCCAGCGAATGCGGCAACTCCTCGCGCACCCCCTCCAGCGCGGCCTCGCGGATGAACTCGGCCATGAGAACCTGCTCGGGCTCGTCGGTGAGCTCACCGTCCGGATAGAACGCCGGCCCCTCCTCGCAGAGGGACACCAGGACGTCGGCGAGGATGTCGAGCTGCCTGCCCGACTTCGCCGAACACGGCACCACCTCGGCGTCCGGCCCCATCGCCGACGACAGTTCGATGAGCTGCTCGGCGACCTTCTCCGGGCCGACGCGGTCGATCTTGGTGACGATGCCGACCTTGCGAGTCCGCCGCGGGGTCGCCATGATCTCCTCGATGATCCGCCGGTCGCCGGGACCGATCGCCTCGTCGGCGGGAATGCACACACCGATGACGTCGACCTCGGAATAGGTTTCGCGGACCAGATCGTTGAGCCGCTGACCGAGGAGAGTCCGCGGCCGATGCAGGCCGGGCGTGTCGACGAGGATCAGCTGGGCGTCCGGCCGGTTCACGATGCCGCGGATGGTGTGCCGCGTGGTCTGCGGCCGGTTCGACGTGATCGCGATCTTGTCGCCCACCAGCGCATTGGTGAGGGTCGACTTGCCGGTATTGGGTCGGCCGACGAAACACACGAAGCCGGAACGGAATTCGGTCACAGGTCAGTTCTCCTTCGAAACGTCGTCCGGGTCGTCGGGGTCGGCGGGCTCCGCCGACCGTCGGACGACGACGGAGGTGATGCGTTGCCGCCCCAACCGGTTGGGTCCGCCCTCGGCGATCATGCTGAGCCCGGCCACCTTCACCTTCGCGCCCGGCAGCGGCACCCGACCGAGTCGCAGTGCGAGCAGTCCGCCCACCGTGTCGACGTCGTCGGCACCCTCCAGGTACGGACCGATGTCGACGGAGAACAACTCCTCGAGGTCCTCCACCGGAAGCCGGGACGACACCCGGAAGTGCCCCGGCTCCAGTTCGTCGACGGGGGCGATCTCGTCGACGTCGTACTCGTCGGAGATCTCCCCGACGATCTCCTCGAGAACGTCCTCGATGGTGACGAGTCCGGCGATGCCGCCGTATTCGTCGACCAGCAGCGCCATGTGGTTGCGTCCGGCCTGCATGTCGGCCAGGACGTCGTCGAGCGGTTTGGAGTCCGGGACGAACACCGGCTCGCGCATCACCTGCTCGACGCCGACGCCGCGCGCCGCGCTGCTCAGCTGCGGCAGCAGTCGCTCCACGAGGTCCTTGAGGTAGACGACGCCCTGCACGTCGTCGGAGTTCTCGCCGATCACCGGGATCCGCGAATGCCCCGACCGGACCGCGAGACTCATCGCCTGCGCCGCCGTCTTGTCGTGCTCGATCCAGATCATCTCCGGGCGCGGCACCATCACGGTGCGCGCATCGGTGTCGCCGAACTCGAAGACCGACTGGATCATCCGCCGCTCGTCGGCGTCCACCACACCGTGCTCCTGCGCCATGTCGACGACCTCGCGGACCTCCATCTCGGTGGCGAACGGCCCGTTGCGGTACCCGCCGCCCGGGGTGAGGGCGTTACCGATGAGGATGAGCAGGCGGGTGACCGGGCGCAGCAGCACGCCGATGGCGGCCAGGACGGGCGCCGCGATCAGCGAGATCGAGTACGCGTTCTGTCGGCCCAGCGTGCGCGGCCCCACACCGACCGCGATGTACGAGATCACCGTCATCGCCAGCACGGCGACGGTGATCCCCCACGGCACCCCGAGACCGTCGACGGCGACCACCGCGACGAGCGCGGTCGCCGACACCTCACAGGCGACGCGCAGCAGGACGGCCAGACCGACGTAGGTGCCGCGCTGGTCGATGGCGACGCGCAGCCGCCGGGCGCCGGCCCGGCCCTGCGCCAACAGGTCGTCGGCGCGGGCGACGGAGACCGTCGCGAGCGCGGTGTCGGTGGCCGCGAACACTCCGGCGAGGACCGTCAGGAGCGCCGCGGCGACGAGGAAGATCATGTCGCCGAGCAATCAGCGTCCTTCGCGGCCGGAGAAACCGATGTCGTCGAACAGGCGGGCGTCGCGCTTCGCCTGCGCGAGGTAGTCGGCCCGATCCTTGCGCGCCGAGTACCAGTCGGTGAGGATCCGTCCCTGCAGACCGAACATCTCGCGTTCCTGGTCGGGTTCCGCGTGGTCGAAGCCCAGCAGGTGCAGCACCCCGTGCACCGTGAGGACGGCCAGCTCGTGCTCGAAACTGTGCCGTTGGGACCGCGCCTGCTCGGCGGCGAACTCGGGGCACAGGACGATGTCGCCGAGCATCGACGGTCCGGGCTCGTCGGCGTCGGGCCGTCCGCCGGGGGTCAGCTCATCCATCGGGAAGCTCATCACGTCGGTCGGCCCCGGCAGATCCATCCACTGAACATGCAGTTCGGCCATCGTCTCGGTGTCGACGAGCTGGACCGACAGCTCGGCGCCCGGATGCACCTCCATGCGCCGGATCGCGAAGCGGGCGACCTCGATGATCAGCCATTCGGGAACCTCGACACCCGACTCGTTGAACAGTTCGACGCTCATCGGCGATGCCCCCCGCCGCTCTCGGCGCGCCGGGCGGCGCGGTTGCCTCCGCGCGCACCGGTCTCCTCGGCGCGCCCGTAGGCGTCGACGATGTCGGCGACGAGCCGGTGGCGCACGACGTCGGCGCTGGTGAGGTTCGCGAAGTGGATGTCGTCGATACCGTCGAGGATCCGCGCCGCGGCCCGCAGCCCCGACTGTGCACCGCCGGGGAGGTCCACCTGGCTGGTGTCGCCGGTGACGACGATCTTGGCGCCGAAGCCGAGCCGGGTGAGGAACATCTTCATCTGCTCGCCGGTGGTGTTCTGGGCCTCGTCGAGGATGATGAACGCGTCGTTGAGCGTCCGGCCGCGCATGTAGGCCAGCGGCGCCACCTCGATGACTCCGGCCTCCATCAGTTTGGGGATCGCCTCGGGATCCATCATGTCGTGCAGGGCGTCGTACAACGGCCGCAGATAGGGGTCGATCTTCTGGTGCAGCGTGCCGGGGAGGAAGCCGAGCCGCTCCCCCGCCTCGACCGCCGGTCGGGTCAGGATGATGCGGCTGACCTGCTTGGACTGCAGGGCTTGAACGGCCTTCGCCATCGCCAGATAGGTCTTGCCGGTGCCGGCCGGGCCGAGACCGAAGACGATGGTGTTGGCGTCGATCGCGTCGACGTACCGCTTCTGGTTGAGCGTCTTGGGGCGGATGGTCTTGCCGCGGCGCGACAGGATGTCGAGCGTCAGGACCTCCGCCGGGGTCTCCGACTCGGCGGCCGACAGGATCGACAGCGCCTGCCGGACGAGGTCGGGGGTCAGGGTGGTTCCGGTCGTCACCACCCGCACCAGCTCGGCGACGACCCGCTCGGAGGCCGCGATGTCGGCCGACGCCCCGCTGAGGGTGATCCGGTTGCCGCGCACGTGGATGTCGGCGGGCAGTTGCGCCTCGAGGGTGCGCAGGTTGACGTCGGCCGCCCCCAGGAGCGCCACGGCGAGATCCTGCGGCACATCGATGGTCGAACTCGTCACCGCGGCCGACAGTCGGTGGTCGCGGTCGTCGTCACTCACTGAGTTCGTCTCCAAGATTCGGGTTCGGGGTCGGGATGCCGGGGTGTGAATTCGTCTCATCCTATCGTCGCCGCCGGAGCGGGGCCATCGCGTATGTCCATCCGCGCACGCCTCTGACCGTCGACGTCACAGGCCCAGGACGCGGAGCGTCTGCCGGTGGGCGGCGCTGCGCGGGTCGACGAAGGCGCTGTGTCCCTCGCCGGGAACCTCGTAGAGCGCTGCGCGCTGGCCGCGCCGCGCGGCGTCGCGCACGTACCGCCGACTCATCTCGACGGGCACCGACTCGTCGTCGACCGTGTGGATCGCCGCCACCAGCGCGTCGAACGGCTCCTGGTGCGCCGGGGAGGCCTGTTCGTAACGCGCGGGCATCGCCGCCGACGGCGCACCCATGAGGGCGACCACCGACGGCCGGTCGCCGCCGACGGTGAAGTCGAGGACCGCCGACTGCGCCACCACGGTGTCGATGACGCATCCGCGGGTCCGGGCCCCGAGCTGCGCCGCCGCCCACACCGCCAGCTGGCCGCCGGCCGAGTGACCGATCACCGAGACGCGCGTCCTGTCGACCGTGACGTCGCGCAGGGCGAGCTCGTCGGCGACCGGGCCGTCGAGTGCGCGGAGCGCGGCGACGACGTCGCGGCCGGTCGTCGGCCATCCGCCGCCGGTCTCCCCGACCCGGCGGTACTCGACGTTCCAGACGACGGCGCCGCGGGCCGCCAGATCGCGCGCGATCGCGGTGTAGACGACCAGCGAGTAATCGGTGGACCAGTAGCCGCCGTGCACCAGGACCACCAGCGGGGCCCGCGCGGCGGCGGTCTGCTCGGGGAGATACAGGTGTCCGAACCGACTGTCGCCGGGCACCCTCCCACAGGACCCGTTCCCGCCGGACCCGTTCCCGCCGATCGCGGCCCCGCCGGTCGCATCGTCGGTCGGCCCGTAGACCAGGCGGGTGCGCCGCACTCGCGCTCCGGCCGTCACTGCGGCCGCGCCCAGCGATCCGTGAGGACGCCGAGGGCACCGAGCGCGACGGCCCCGGCCACCGCTGTGCGCAGCACCTCCGGCCCGAGGAGCACGGCCTGACCGCCCAGTGCGGTGAGGTCGGCGATCTCGTCGTCGGACAGACCGCCCTCGGGCCCCACGACGAGCACCACCTCGCGTGCCGCACCGAAGTCGAGGCCGCCGAACTCGCGGCCCCCGTCCTCGTGGAGCAGCGCAACCACCCCGCCCTCGGCGGCCACGCGGGCGCACAGGTCGCGGACGTCGGTGGTTCCGGCGAGGTCGGCGACCTCCGGAATCCACGAGCGACGAGCCTGCTTGGCCGCCGTGGCCGCCGCGGTCCGCCACTTCTCGACGCCCTTGACCGCTTTCGGCCCGGCCCACCGTGCGACGCTCCGCGACGCCTGCCACGGCACGATCGCGTCCACACCGGCCTCGGTCATCAGATCGACGGCCAGTTCCGCGCGTTCGGCCTTCGGCAGCGCCTGCACCACCGTCACGCGCGGCGCCCGGCGGGCGCGGAACTCGACGCGCCCCGCACGGACGGTCAGCCGGTCTTTGCCGTGGACGGCGACGACCTCGCAGTCGGCGACGGTGCCGCGGCCGTCGCCGAGGAGCACCGACTCACCAGCGGTGAGCCGCACCACGGTCACCGCGTGCCTGCCCTCCCGGCCCGACACCGTCGTCTCCGCGCCTGCGCGCGGGACGTCGTCGACCCAGAAGAGCGGCGGTGTCATCGGCCGGCGAAGGCGTTGCGCAGTTTGGAGAACAGTCCGCCGCCGGCGGCCGCCGTCGACGACGCGGTGACGAGTTCGACCGTGTCCTCGCCGGCGTCGCGCAGCGATTCGAGCAGTTCGGTCTGCCGCTGGTCGACCTTCTTCGGGACCACCACCTCCAGGTGGGCGTGGAGGTCGCCGCGGATGCCGGAGTTCAGGTGCGGGAGGCCCTGACCGCGCACCCGCACCACGGTTCCCGGCTGCGTGCCGGGTTCCACGGCGACGGTCGCCGTGCCGCCGAGCACCGTGTCGACGGTGATCTCGGTGCCCAGCGCGGCGTCGACCATCGGAACGCGGACGGTGCAGTGCAGGTCGTCGCGGTCACGGACGAAGACGTCGTCGGCGGCTTCGGAGACCTCGACGTAGAGGTCGCCGGCGGGGCCGCCGCCGGGACCGACCTCGCCCTGACCGGACAGCCGCACGCGCATGCCGTCCTGCACGCCCGCCGGGATCTTGACGGTCATGCTGCGACGCGAGCGAACGCGGCCGTCGCCCCCGCATTTGAGGCAGGGGTCGGGGATCGTCTCGCCGACGCCGCGGCACTCCGGGCATTCGCGGACGGTCATCACCTGACCGAGGAAGGATCGCTGCACGGCCTGGATCTCGCCGGCACCGTGGCAGGTGGCGCAGGTGACGGGCTTCGAGTTGTCGCGGGTGCCGGAGCCGGTGCACGTGTCGCAGAGGACGGCGGTGTCGACCGTGATCTCCTTGCGGGCACCGGCGGCGATCTCCTCGAGGTCGAGGGTGACGCCCACGAGGGCGGGTTCACCGGGGCGGACGCGCCCGCGGGGGCCGCGACCGCCGCCGAAACCTCCGCCACCGCCGCCGAAGAACGTCTGGAAGATGTCGCCGAGGCCGCCTGCGCCGAAAGGGTCGCCGCCGAAACCTCCGCCGCCCGGTCCGGCCAGCGGGTCGCCGCCGGCGTCGACGATGCGCCGCTTCTCGGGGTCGGTCAGCACCTCGTACGCCGTCGTGACCTCCTTGAACTCGTCCTCGGCGTCCGGATTGACGTCGGGATGCAGTTCGCGGGCCTTCTTGCGGTAGGCACGCTTGATCTCCTGGTCCGACGCGCCTGCGGCTACGCCCAGGATTCCGTAGTAATCACGAGCCACGGTGAGAATGGTCCTCCACTTGACGACTTCTATCGGTCGGCGAGCACTTCGCCGACATATCTCGCAACGGCCGCCACCGACGCGATTGTTCCCGGATAGTCCATCCGGGTGGGGCCGACCACCCCGACGCTGCCGAAGACGGTGCCCGAAGCACCGTACCCGGTCGACACCACCGAGGTGCTCCGCAGGTTCTCGGTGTTCGTCTCCTCACCGATCTGGACGGTCACCTGGCCCGTCCGCTGCGTGTGGGCCAGGAGCCGGAGGACCACCACCTGCTCTTCGAGGGCTTCGAGGACCGTGTCCATCCCGCCGAGGCCCGGCGCGAAGTCGGCGGCCGACCGCGCGAGGTTCGACGTCCCGCCCAGCACGAGCCGGTCGTCGCCGTCCTCGACGAGGGTCTCGACGAGCACCGTCGCGACGGTGACGACGGCCTCGCGCAGGTCGTCGGGGGCGTGGGTGGCCAGTTCGGCGACCGCGACCGACGCGTCCTCGAGTCGCTGACCGTCGAGCGCCGTGGAGAACATCGTCCGGACACGGACCAGGTTCTCCTCGTCGATCCCCTCCGCCAGCGTCACCATCCGCTGTTCGACGCGGCCGGTGTCGGTGATGACGACCAGCAGCAGCCGCTGCGGGGAGAGCTGCACGACCTCGAGGTGGCGGACCCGCGCCGTCGAGAGCACCGGGTACTGGATGATCGCGACCTGCCGGGTGAGCTGGGCGAGGAGCTTCACCGAGCGGCGCAGCACGTCGTCGAGGTCGACGCCGCGGTCGAGCACCGACAGGATGGCCCGGCGTTCGGCGCTCGAGAGCGGTTTGATCTCGCTGATGCGGTCGACGAACATCCGGTAGCCCTTGTCGGTGGGCACCCGCCCGGAACTCGTGTGGGGTTGGGCGATGTAGCCCTCGGCCTCCAGCACCGCCATGTCGTTGCGCACCGTGGCACTCGAAACACCCAGCGCATGACGTTCGACGAGCGCTTTGGAACCGATCGGCTCCTGGGTGTCGACGTAGTCGGTGACGATGGCGCGCAGGATCTCGAACCGTCGATCATCTGTCGACGCCGCCATTCCGGCACCTCCGTTCGCCGTCCCGTCTAATACTGTGGATGAGACCAGTCTACGAAACGGCGGAAAGACCAGAGCGACGATGATCTTCAAGGGGGTAATGGACGGGAAGCCCTATCCCGACCATGGTCTCACTCCGCGTGAGTGGGCGCAGATCCCGCCCCGGCAGATCCGACTCGACGAACTGATCACGGTCACGACGGTGCTGGCCCTCGACAAGCTCCTCTCGGAGGACTCGACGTTCTACGGCGACCTGTTCGCGCATGTGATCGCCTACGAGGGCGACCTCTATCTGGAGGACGGTCTGCACCGCGCGGTCCGCTCCGCGCTGCGGAATCGGACGATCATCCACGCGCGGCTGCTCGACCTCGATGCGCGGATCGCCGCGGGCTTCTCGCCCGCGCCGCGGCCCGCGGCCGAGCCGGTGGGGCCCACCGCCCCCGCGCCCGGCCGCACCGAGACGACGTCGCCGACCCCGCCGGTCGTGCATCCGCGCCGCCGTTCCGGCGGCGCCCACCGGCTGCCCGACTGACGTTCGCGGGGCGCACGGCTCAGTCGACGAGGATGTCGCGGACGACGCCGTCCGCGAGCAGCCGCCCGCGGTCGGTGAGCACGTACCCGTCGCCCGACCGGATGAGGAGTCCGTCGGTGACCGCGGCGTCGGCCCGGTCGCGTTCGGCGGCCCCCAGATCGCTCGTCGGAAGACCCGACCGCATCCGCATCCGCAGCATCACCGCCTCGGTGTGCCGATCCTCCTCGGTGAGGATCTCGGCCCCGCCGATCGGGAGTTCGCCGTCGGCCAGCGATGCGGAGTAGGTGGCCGGGTGCTTCTGGTTCCACCAGCGCACACCGCCCACGTGCGAGTGCGCGCCGGGACCGATGCCCCACCAGTCGTCACTGCGCCAATACGCCTCGTTGTGGCGGCACACGGACTCGGCCGCCGGGAGGCCGTCGGCCCCCGCGGTCGCCCAGTTCGACACCTCGTACCAGGTCATTCCAGCGGCGCCGAGGCGCTCGTCGATGAGCTCGTAGCGAGCCGCGAGCACGTCGTCGTCGGGCATGGGGACCTCGCCGCGCCGCACCTTGCGCGCGAACGCGGTCCCGTCCTCGACGATGAGCGCATACGCCGACACGTGATCCACGGGCACCGACAGGACCGCGTCGAGGGATGCCCGCAGGTCATCGTCGCGCTCGCCCGGGGTGCCGTAGATGAGGTCGAGGTTGAGGTGCGCGAAGCCGGCCGCGGCGGCCTCGCGGGCGGCGTCGAGCGCGCGCCCGGGCGTGTGCGTGCGCTCGAGGACCGCCAGCACGTGCGGCGCCGCCGACTGCATGCCCAGCGAGACGCGGGTGAATCCGCGGCGCGCGATGGTCTCGAAGAACTCCGGCGACGTCGACTCCGGATTCGACTCGGTGGTGATCTCGGCGTCGGGAGCCAGCGTGAAGGACGCCCGGACGGCGTCGAGGACGTCGCCGAGACCGTCGCCGCCGAGCAGCGAGGGCGTCCCGCCGCCGACGAAGACCGTCGACACGCTCCGTCCCGCGGACAGGGCGGCGGCCGCGGCGTCGAGTTCGGAGCGCACCCCCTCCAGCCACGACTGCGGTGAGGACGACGATCCGAGCTCACCGGCCGTATAGGTGTTGAAGTCGCAGTACCCGCACCGGGTCGCGCAGAACGGGACATGGATGTACAGGCTCAGCGGCCGGTCGGGTCCGGCGGTCTTCACCGCTGTCCGCGCGGCGGCGCTGAGGGCTTCGGGGGCCCGTCGATCACTCACTCATCCATCATCCCGCACTTCCTGTCAAGGGTATTACTCTCACAGTGATGAAAAATAACCCCAAGTAGACGGCTCGCCATTCGCATGCCACTATGAGTGACGTGACTTCTTCAGGAGTGTGGCTCGCCCAACGGCGACACATCGATCTCAAGCGCGTCTGCAGCGCCTTCTGTCGGCGCTAGCCGAGGCGCGCCCCGCCAGCGACCGGGCCGGGCACGCCGCGAAGTCCGTCACCGTTCGGTGACATCCCCCCAGGACGACATCCCCAGCAGTACCCGGCCCCCTGCGGAATCCCTCCGCAGTGCCCGCAGCGGTGCACGTCCCACCGCATCCAGCCCCATCGTCGCGCCGCGCGGATCAGCCGGCGCCCACAGGAGTTTCCGAATGACGCTCACACCACCCCAGACCACCGCGGACGGCGAGCCCGCACCGGCCCGGCGCGCGCGTCCCAAGAAGCGCAAGACCGAGGCCCAGTGGGCGCTCGGACTGCGCGAGCCGCAGAACCCCGTCGAGCAGTTCAAGAAGGACGACCACCCGCTGAACGTCCGTCAGCGGATCATCGACCTCTACGCCGAGCTCGGTCACGACGCCATCGACAAGAACGACCTCCGCGGCCGTTTCCGCTGGATGGGCCTCTACACGCAACGCGCCGAGGGATACGACGGGACCTACACCGGCGACGAGAACGGCGACCTCCTGGAATCCCCGTACTTCATGATGCGCGTGCGCGCCGACGGTCAGGTCCTCGACCTCGAACGGCTGCGGACCATCGCCGGCATCTCCAAGGATTTCGCCCGCGACACCCTCGACATCACCAACCGTCAGAACTTCCAGTACCACTGGATCGACATCGAGAACGTGCCCGAGATCTGGCGCAGGCTCGAAGCCGTCGGCATGCAGACCACCTCGGCCTGCGGCGACTGCCCCCGCGGCATGCTCGGCTCCCCGCTCGCCGGCCTGGCCGTCGACGAGGTCCTCGACGCGACGCCCGCACTCGACGAGATCGTCCGCCGCTACATCGGCGACCCCGAGTACGCCAACCTGCCGCGCAAGTACAAGACGTCGGTGTCGGGTCTGCAGGACCTCCCCCACGAGATCAACGACATCGCGTTCGTCGGCGTCGTCCATCCCGAGCACGGTCCCGGCCTCGACCTCTGGGTCGGCGGCGGACTGTCGACCGTGCCGCACTTCTCGCAGCGTCTCGGTGCCTGGGTGCCGCTCGACGAGGTGCCCGACGTGTGGGAGGCCGTCACCCGCCTGTTCCGCGACTACGGCTACCGGCGACTGCGGAGCAAGAACCGTTTCAAGTTCCTCGTCAAGGACTGGGGCCCGGAGAAGGTCCGCGAGGTCCTCGAGACCGAGTACCTGCACCGCAAGCTCATCGACGGTCCCGCGCCGGAACCGGTCACGAAGGTCCGCGACCACGTCGGCGTCCAGAAGCTGAAGAACGGTCTGTACGCCGTCGGCGCCGCCCCGGTGTCGGGCCGCGTGTCGGGCACCCTCCTCGAGCAGTTCGCGGACGCCGCGGAGCGGGCCGGCGCCACCGAGGTGCGCACCACCCCGTACCAGAAGCTCATCGTCCTCAACGTCGCCGAGGAGAACGTCGACCAGCTCGTCGCCGACCTCGACGCGATGGGGCTGCCGACCAATCCGACGCCGTGGCGGCGCGGGATCATGACGTGCACGGGGCTCGAATACTGCAAGCTCGCCTTCGTCGAGACCCGACGCCGCGCGATCGAGCTGCTGCCCGAGCTCGAGGAGCGGCTCGCGGACCTCAACTCCCAGCTCGACGTCCCGGTGACCGTGCACCTCAACGGCTGCCCCAACTCGTGCGCCCGCATCCAGACCGCCGACATCGGCTTCAAGGGTCAGCTCATCGAGCAGCCCGACGGCACCAAGGCCGAGGGCTTCCAGGTGCACCTGGGCGGCAGTCTGGGGGCCGACCTCGGTCTCGGCCGCAAGGTGCGGCAGCACAAGGTCCTGTCGTCGGAACTCGGCGACTACATCGAACGCGTCGTTCGGAACTACATCGCGGCACGCGAGGAGAACGAACGATTCGCACAGTGGGTGGCCCGCGCCGACGACGCGGACCTGCAGTGAGGAGTTGCGATGACCGTCATCACCCATGACACCGATCGGCTGCGAGCCGTCGCCGAGCAGGGCGCCGCGGATCTCGGGCCCGACGCCGGGGCGCGCGACCTGCTCCGGTGGACGGCCGAGACGTTCGGTCCGCATTTCGTGATCGCCGCCAACATGCAGGACGCGGTCCTCATCGACGTGGCCGACTCGGTGATCACCGACAAGGAGGCCGTGGGCGGCAAGCTCAAGGCGCTCTTCCTCGACACCGGATATCACTTCGCCGAGACCCTCGGCACCCGGGACGCGATCACCGACGTCTACGACCTCGAGCTGATCAACGTGACCCCGGAGCACAGCGTCGCCGATCAGGACCGGCTCCTGGGCAAGGACCTGTTCTCCCGCGAGCCCGGCGAATGCTGCCGACTCCGGAAGGTGGTCCCGCTGCGCGGTGCGCTGGCGCCCTTTCAGGCGTGGGTCACCGGGATCCGTCGCGTCGAGTCGCCGACCCGCGCCGACGCGCCGCTGATCTCGTTCGACGACGCGTTCGGGCTGGTGAAGATCAATCCCCTCGCGGCGTGGACCGACGAGGAGTTCAACGAGTACATCGACGCCCACGGCGTCCTGGTGAATCCGCTGGTCGACGAGGGATATCCCTCCATCGGGTGCGCACCCTGCACCGTCAAACCAGCTCCCGGAGCAGATCCGCGCAGCGGCCGTTGGGCCGGCAGCGCCAAGACAGAATGCGGGTTGCACGCCTCATGAGCATCACTAACACCACCCCGATCGCGACCGACCGCTCGGCGCGGGAGTTCACGACCCTCGACGCCCTCGAGTCGGAGGCCATCCACATCTTCCGCGAGGTCGCCGGCGAGTTCGAGCGTCCCGTCATCCTCTTCTCCGGCGGCAAGGACTCCACGCTCCTGCTGCACCTGGCGCTCAAGGCCTTCTGGCCCGCACCGCTGCCGTTCGCGCTCATGCACGTCGACACCGGACACAACCTGCCGGAGATCATCGCGTTCCGCGACGAGATCGTCGAACGGCACAACCTGCGCCTCCACGTGGCGAGCGTCGAGGAGTACCTGGCCGACGGACGCCTCACCGAGCGTCCCGACGGCATCCGGAATCCCCTGCAGACCATCCCGCTGCTCGACGGCATCGGCGAGAACCGCTTCGACGCCGTCTTCGGCGGCGCCCGCCGCGACGAGGAGCGAGCCCGCGCCAAGGAACGGATCTTCTCCCTGCGCAACGCCTTCGGCCAATGGGACCCCAAGCGTCAGCGGCCCGAACTGTGGAACCTCTACAACGGTCGGCACGCTCCCGGCGAGCATGTCCGGGTGTTCCCGCTGAGCAACTGGACCGAACTGGACGTGTGGCGCTACATCGCCCGCGAACAGGTCCTGCTGGCCCCCCTGTACTACGCCCACGAGCGCGAGGTGTACCAGCGCGACGGCATGTGGATGACCGCCGGACCGTGGGGCGGCCCCCGGGAGGACGAGACCGTCGAGACCCGGATGGTGCGGTACCGCACCGTCGGCGACGGCTCCACCACCGGCGCCGTCCTCTCCGAGGCCACCGACAACGAGGCGGTCCTGGCCGAGGTCGCCGCCTCCCGCCTCACCGAACGCGGCGCCACCCGCGGCGACGACCGCGTCTCGGAGGCCGCGATGGAAGACCGCAAACGCGAAGGATACTTCTGATGACCGCTCCCCTCCCCTCCGCAACCCCGGCAGACTCCGATCCCGCGGCGCCGGCGCTCGACACGGGATCCGACCTGTTGCGGATCGCGACCGCCGGGTCGGTCGACGACGGCAAGTCGACCCTCGTGGGCCGGCTGCTGTTCGACACCAAGTCGGTGCTCGCCGACCAGATCGACGCCGTCACCAAGGCGTCCGTCGACCGCGGTATGGACACGCCCGACCTGTCGCTGCTCGTCGACGGTCTGCGCGCCGAACGCGAACAGGGCATCACGATCGACGTCGCCTACCGTTATTTCGCGACGCCGAACCGCTCGTTCGTCCTCGCCGACACCCCGGGACACGTCCAGTACACGCGGAACACCGTCTCCGGCGCATCGACGGCGCAGCTGGTGATCCTGCTGGTCGACGCCCGCAACGGCGTCGTCGCACAGACCCGGCGCCACGCGGCCGTGATGGCGCTGCTCGGGGTCCCCCGCCTGGTGCTCGCCGTCAACAAGATCGACCTCGTCGACGATCCGGCCGACGTCTTCGCCCGCATCTCCACCGAGTTCCGCGGGATCACCGGGTCGCTGGGCTACGCCCCCGACCAGGTGCAGGAGATCCCGGTGTCGGCGCTGCACGGCGACAACGTCGCCACGCGGTCGCAGCACACGCCGTACTACGACGGCCCCACCCTCATCGAGCACCTCGAGAGCGTGCCGAACTCCGTCGACCGCACCGGCGTCGGACTGCGCTTCCCGGTGCAGTACGTGATCCGCCCGCGCACCCCCGAGTACCCGGACTATCGCGGATACGCCGGACTCGTGACCGCGGGCAGCGTCTCGGTGGGCGACGAGGTGGTCGTGGCGCCGTCCGGTCAGCGGTCCCGCATCGCCACGATCGACACCCCCGACGGTGAGCTGGCGACCGCGCACGCCGGACGCAGCGTGACCCTGCTGCTCGCCGACGACGTCGACGTCTCCCGCGGCGACCTCATCGCCGCGGCCGACGACGCCCCCGAACCGGCCCAGGAGTTCACCACCACGGTGTGCTGGCTGTCCGACAAACCGCTGCGCGCCGGCGCCCGACTGCTGTTCAAGCACGGCGCCAAGACCACCCAGACCATCATCGGCTCACTCGACGTGCTGTTCGACGACCAGGAACTGGCCCTGGTCGACGCCCCCGACACGCTGGAGCTCAACCAGATCGGTCGGCTGTCGCTCATGACGGCGGAACCGGTCGCCGCCGACGACTATTCGCGCAACCGCGAGTCGGGCAGCTTCCTGCTCATCGACCCGCAGAGCGGCAACACCCTCGGCGCCGGTCTGGTCGGCGACGCCCTGGCACCGCTGACGCCGGCGACGCTGTGATGAGCACCCTGCTCCTGGCGGCGCACGGCAGCCGCGATCCGCGGTTCGCCGAGACCGCGCGCCGGGTCGCCGACGCGGTCCGCCGCGAACTGCCCGCCGTGCGGGTGGAGGTGGCCTACCTCGACCTCACCGAGCCGTTGATCGCCGACGTGCTGGCCGACCTCGACGGCGACGTGGTCGTGGTCCCGCTGCTGTTCGGCGACGGCTTCCACTCCAAGGTCGACCTGCCCGCGCTGATCGACGCGGCGATCGCCGCGGCACCGTCGCTGACGGTGACGCAGACCCCGATCGTCGGCCGATACTCCCCGGTGCCCGCCCTCATCGACCGGCTCGCCGAAGCGGGGGCCGGACCCGGCGACGGGATCCTGATGACCGCGGTGGGATCGTCCGACCGCGGCTCGGACGCGTCGACGGCCGAACGCGGCCGGGAGCTGTCGGGGGCTCTCGGCCGCCCGGTCCGCACCCTGTTCGCCACGCGCCTCGGGCCGCGCGGTGCCGCCGTCCGCGCCGCGGTCGACGACCTCCTCGCCGCCGGCGCGCAGCGGATCGCGGTGAGCCCGCTGTTCCTGTCGGCGGGCCTGCTGTCCGACCGCGTCGAGGAGCACCTCGACGCCCTCGGGGTGCCGCTCGTGGTCGCCGGTCCCGTCGCCGATCATCCCGCCCTGGTGCGGGCCGTGGTCCGGCTCCACCGTGCTGAATCCATCAGGGCCGAAACCATCAGGGCTGAAACCATCAGGGCTGAAACCATCGGGGCTGAATCCATCGGGGCCGCGTCCATCAGGGCTGAATCCCCGCAGGCCGCGACCGCTCAGTGAAACGCGTCGGGGTGCGCGGCCGTCCAGTCGGCGACCCACGACTCCGGCGGGTCGACGGTCAACTCGCCCGGCTCGAGCCACTCGTACAGGTCGGCATACGACGACGTCCTCGTCGCATCGACGCGCTTGTACAGCATGTGCGGCCCGAGCGCGGCGGGTGACTCGGCCCCCAGGGACGCCATGATCTGGACCGCCTGGGCGACGGTCGCCTCCTGGTAGCGCTGCACCCGCACCGTCTTGTCGCCGACGTGCAACGCCCGCGCCCGCCGCGGATCCTGCGTGGCGACACCGGTCGGACAGGTGTTGGTGTGGCAACGCTGGGCCTGGATGCAGCCGACGGCCATCATCATCGCGCGCGCGGCATTGGTGTAGTCGGCACCCTGGGTGAGGCGTTTGACGATGTCGGCACCCCCGGCGACCTTCCCGCTCGCCCCCACCCGGATGCGGTCGCGCAGTCCCGTGCCGACCAGCGCATTGTGCACGATCATCAGACCGTCGGTGAGGGGTTTGCCCATGTGGTCCTCGTACTCGAGCGGCGCCGCCGCCGTCCCGCCCTCGGCACCGTCGACGATGATGAAATCGGGCGTGATCTGCTCGGCCAGCATCGCCTTGCAGACCGCGAGGACATCGCGCCGGGTGCCGACGCACAGTTTGAAACCGACGGGTTTGCCGCCCGCGAGCTCGCGGAGACGTCCGATGAACCGGATCAGCTCCCGCGGGGTGGAGAACTCCGCGTGGCTCGCCGGGCTCACACACTTCTGGTGCGCGGGGACCCCGCGGTACGTCGCGATCTCGTCACTGACCTTCGCCGCGGGCAGGACCCCGCCGATCCCCGGTTTGGCGCCCTGACTGAGTTTCAGCGAGATGCACTTGACGTTCGGGTGGGCCGCCTTCTCGGCGAACTGATCCGGATCGAACCGGCCGTCGGCCCTCCGCGCGCCGAAGTACCCCGACCCCAACTCCCACACGAGATCGCCCCCGCCCTCGAGGTGATACGGCGTCAGTCCGCCCTCCCCGGTGTCGTGAGCGAAACCGCCTGCCGCCGCACCCCGGTTGAGCGCCCGGATCGCATTGGCCGACAGCGCGCCGAAACTCATCGCCGAGACGTTCAGCAGCGACATCGAATACGGCTGGGTGCAGTCGGGTCCACCGATGAGCACACGCGGAACCTCATCGGGTTCGGGCACCGGAGCCAGCGAGTGGACCAGATACTCGTAGCCGATCTCCTCGATGTCGCGTTCGGTGCCGAACGCCTGCTCCCCGTGAATCCCCTTGGCGCGCTCGTAGATGATCGACCGCCGCTCGCGGTCGTACGGGCGGCCATCGTAGTCGCGTTCGATGAAGTACTGCTGCAGTTCGGGGCGCAGCTTCTCCATCAGGTACCGCAGATGCCCGATGACCGGATAGTTCCGCAGGATCGTGTGCCGCGTCTGCAGCAGGTCGTAGACGCCGACGACGCAGAGCGCGCCGACCAGAACGGCCCCGACGACCCAGTACACCGAGCCGCCCCCGGCGGCCACGGCGAAACCGAGCGCGACGACGCCCAGGAGGATCACGGCGAGTTGACGAACCATGCCTCCACTAGATCACTCTCGGTGGAGCGCCGCCGGAGAATGCGCGGCCGATGTCGTCAGTCGACCGGCGGCGTCTGCGCGGTCCAGTCGATCCGCTCCTGCAGCTGTGCGGCCAGCGCGACCAGCGTCGGTTCCCCGCCGTGCGCCGCCACCAGCTGGACGGCCAGCGGGAGGCCGTCGCGCGACAATCCGGCCGGCACCGACATCGCGGGATGGCCGGTGACGTTGAAGATCGACGTGTACGCGATCGACGGCATGGACCGCAGCCCGGCGCGCACCACCCCCGCGGCGCCCAGGCCGTCGGCCCGCCGCGGCAGTTCGGCCATCGTCGGGGTCACCAGGACGTCGACGTCGTCGAAGATCCGCGAGACGCGCCGATCGACCCGCCGCGAATAACGGTGCGCGCCCCGCAGGACGGGTCCGCCGAGCACCGCGCCGACGGCGCCGAGCTGCCGGGTGCGGCGCTCGGCGCGGCGCCGGTGATCGGCGGCGCCGAGCTCGGCTCGGACACCGCCCGCCATCCGCGGGAGGAAGCCGGGCGTCGGGTTCGGCAGCCGCACCGGTTCGCCGTCGACCCGGTGACCGAGATCGTCGAGAACCCCCGTCACCCGATCGAGGGCGCCGACGAGTTCGGCGTCCGGCCGGATCCCGGGGAGCGCCGAGGACGCCGACACCCGGATCCGCAGCGAGCCGCCGTCGCCGCCGGCCGCGGCGGAGGCGAGCGTGTCGGTCCAGCGGCGTCCCACCAGCACGTCGTACACCAGGGCCGCGTCCTGCACGGTCCGCGTCAGCACCCCGAGGGAGGCCAGTCCGTTCCACATCTCACCGTGGGGCGCGGTGTTCACCAGCCCCGGACCGACCTTGAGGCCCACCAGCCCGCAGCATGCGGCCGGGATGCGGATCGACCCGCCGCCGTCGCCGCCGGTGGCGACCGGGACGATGCCCGCCGCCACCGCGGCCGCACTGCCGCCGCTGGAACCGCCCGGCGTCCGGTCGCGATCCCACGGATTGCGGGTGACGCCGAGCGCCGTCGACGCCGTGAACGGCCACTGCGCGTACTCCGGCAGCGCGGTCGTGCCGATCACGATCGCGCCCGCTTCACGGAGACGCGCGACGATCGCCGCGTCGGCGGGGGCCTCCCGCGTATAGCTCCGACTGCCGTTACCGGTCACGACGCCCGCGATGTCGGTGTCGCCCTTCACCGCGATGGGGATCCCGAGCAGGGGCCGCCGGTCGCCGGTCGCTCGGGCGTCGTCGGCCGCATCCGCCTCGGCGCGGGCCCGATCGGCGAACACCTGCGTGAACGCGCCCAGCCCCGGATCGAGCCGTGCCAGCCGCTCCAACGCGCGGTCGACCAGCTCTCGGGCCGTCACCGTGCCGGTGTCGAGCATCCGGCTCGCGCCGACCACTCCCGCATACGCGATGTCGTCCATCGAACTCCCTCTCCCCGTGCGCAACCGACTCTCCCCACGAGTCTGGCGCTCTCAGGAGTCCGCGGCAAGACGCGGGACGCGGGTCGCCCGGGCGAAGATCGGCTCGCCGGCCCGCAACTGCAGGGCGTTCTGATCACCGCGGGTGATCTGCGCGAGGAACTCCTCCCCGGTCGGCGCCGCGATCAGCTCTACGCGCGTCTCGAAACCGAGGTTGACCACCCGCTTCACGGTCGCCCGGATCACACCGGTGTCGAGTTCGGCGTCCGCCGGCGGGTACACCATCTCCGGTGAGCGCCCGAGCCGGATGTCGTGCGGCCGCACGAGCTCGCCGTTGAGCTTCGACACCGACCCGAGGAACGACGCCACGAACACGTTGTCGGGTCGGTCGTACAGGTCGTCCGGGGTGCCGATCTGCTCGATGCGCCCGCGGTTGAGGACCGCGATGCGGTCGGAGACGTCGAGCGCCTCCTGCTGGTCATGGGTGACGAGGACGGTCGTCACATGCACCTCGTCGTGCAGTTGGCGGAGCCACTTGCGCAGGTCCTCGCGGACCTTCGCGTCGAGGGCGCCGAACGGCTCGTCGAGCAGCAGCACCTGCGGGTCCACGGCCAAGGCCCGGGCCAGCGCCATACGCTGGCGCTGCCCGCCGGACAGCTGCGCCGGATACCGCTTCTGGAACACGGTGAGCCCGACGATGTCGAGGAGTTCGTCGACCTTGGCGTCGATCTCCGCGCGCGGGCGTTTGCGGATCTTGAGGCCGAACGCGATGTTGTCGCGCACCGTGAGGTGTTTGAAGGCCGCATAGTGCTGGAAGACGAAGCCGATGTCGCGCTGCTGCGGCGACGCCCCCGACACGTCCCGACCGTTGATCCGCACGGTCCCCGAATCGAGGCGGTCGAGTCCGGCGATCGCGCGCAGCAGCGTCGACTTCCCCGACCCCGACGGGCCGAGGAGCGAGGTCAGCGACCCCTGCGGGATGTCGATGGAGACATCGTCGAGGGCCGCGAAGTCGCCATAGCGGCGATTGGCGCCGATCACTGAGATGGACATGTCAACTCTTCTCCTCGAGGAGACGCTCGGTCTCCTCACTCGCCTGTGCCACCCGGTTCTTCGCGCGCCGCTCGATGAGCGTCATGACGACCAGCACCAGGATCGCGACCAGCATCAACAGGGTGGCTGCGGCATACGCACCGTACTCGTTGTAGTCGTCGGTGTAGCGCGAATGCACCAGCAGGGTCAGGGTCTGCGAGACCCCCGGGAAGTTCGACGACACCATGGTCACCGCGCCGTACTCGCCCAGCGACCGCGCCACCGTCAGCACCACGCCGTAGGTCAGCCCCCAACGGATCGCCGGCAGGGTGATCCGGGAGAACGTCTGCCACCCCGACGCCCCCAGGGTCGCGGCCGCCTCCTCCTGTTCGGTCCCGATCTCGCGGAGCACCGGCTCCACCTCCCGCACCACGAAGGGCAGGGTCACGAAGACCGTCGCCAACACCATGCCGGGGATCCCGAAGATCACCCGGAAGCCCAGCGACTCGATGCCGCCGAACCAGCCGTCGGCCCCCCACAAGGCGATGAGCGCGACACCGACGACCACCGGTGACACCGCGAACGGCAGGTCGACGACGGCCTGCAGCAGCCGTTTGCCGGGAAAGGAGCCGCGGGCGAGAGCCAGGGCGGTGAGGATGCCGAAGACCACGTTCAGCGGCACCACGATCACCACGATCAGCAGCGACAGCTGCAGGGCGGAGATCGCCGCGGGTGTGGTGATCCACTCCCAGAACTGGCCGACACCGTGCTCGAAGGACCGCCAGAAGATCAGCGCGACGGGCACGATCAGCAGGACCGCGACGTACAGCAGCGCGACGGCGCGCAACCCGTAGCGGGTCAGCGGCGACAGGATCACTCCGACCCCTCCCGCCGCGTCTGGATCCGGCCGACGGCCCGCAGCACCAGCAGCACCACGAACGCCACGGCCAACAGCGCCACCGAGACCGCCGCGGCGTTCACCGGGTGGTCGACCTCGATCTGCTGCTGGATGTACTGGGAGGCCACCTGCGTCTCCCCCGGAATGTTGCCGCCGATGAGCACCACCGACCCGAACTCCCCGATCGCCCGCGTGAACGCCAGCCCCGCCCCGGTGAGGATCGACGGCAGCAGGGCGGGCAGCACGATCTTCGACCAGATGACGCGATTGCTCGCGCCGAGGACCGCGGCGGCCTCCTCCACCGAGGTGTCGAGTTCCATGAGCACCGGCTGCACCTGGCGGACGACGAACGGCAGGGTCACGAACGTCAGCGCCAACAGCACGCCGGGCCGGGTCGCCGCCAGGTGGATGCCCACCGGGCTGCTCGGCCCGTACAGCGACAGCAGCACGAGGCTCGCCACGATGGTCGGGAGCGCGAACGGCAGGTCGATCACCGCGTTCACGATCCCCTTGCCGGGGAAGTCGTCGCGGACCAGCACCCAGGCGATGATCGTGCCGAAGACCACGTTGATCGCCGCGACGAGCAGGGAGATCACCACGGTGATCCCGAGCGTCTGCAACGCGGCGGTGTCGGTGATCCCGGCCCACAGCCCCGACGGGCCGTCGTCGAAGGCCTGCGCGGCGATCGCCGCGAGCGGCAGCAGGACGATGACGCTGAGCCAGAGCCCGGTGACGCCGAGCGACAGTGGACCGTCGGGCCGCCAGCCCCGCCGCGGGGTCGACGACGCGTGCACCGCGGTCATCGGCCCGCCTCCGACTCGTACACCCGGGTGATGGCCCCGTCGGTGCCGAACAGCCGTTCGTCGACCGTCGGCCAGCCGCCGAGGTCGGCGACGGTCCACAGGCGGCTGATCCGGCCCGGGAAGTCACCGGCGGTGCGGGCCGCGACCGTCGGGTCCGACGGCCGGAAACCGGCCCGCGCCCACAGTTCCTGGCCCCGCGCCGAGAAGAGGAAGTCGCGGAAGTCGCGCGCCGCGGCCGGATCACCGCCGACTGTGGTGACGGCGACGGGGTTCTCGATCTTGAACGTCGTCTCCGGGACCACGTAATCGATCCGGTCGCCCGCCGGCGCGTCCCGGGTCTTGCGGGCCAACATCTTCGCCTCGTTCTCGTAGCTGATCAGCACGTCCCCCTGCCCCTGCTGGAACGCGGAGGTGGCTTCGCGACCCGACTTCGGGAGGATGCGCACGTGGTCGCGGACCAGTCGTCGCACGTAGCCGAGTCCGGCGTCGGGGTCACGGCCGCCGTCGGAGGCCGCGGCATACGGCGCCAGCAGATTCCACTTGGCCGAGCCGGAGCTGCCGGGGTTCGGCGTGACCACCTCCACCCCGGGGCGCAGGAGGTCGTCCCACCCCCGGATGCCGAGCGGATTGCCCGTGCGGACCACGAACACCACCACGGAGCCGAAGGGCACCGAACCGTGGGGGGCCTGCCGCTTCCAGTCGGGGGCGACGACCCCGGCGCTCACCAGTCGGGTCACATCGGGTTCCACCGAGAGGGCGACGAGGTCGGCGGGCAGGCCACGCGCCACCTTGCGGGACTGGTCGCTGGATGCGCCGAACGACGACGAGAAGCCGATGTCGGATCCCGCGCGGGTCTCGCGGAACGCCGGGATCAGGGCGTCGAAACCGTTCTTGGCGATGGCGTAGGCGACCACGTTCAGATGCCGGGATCCCGACGAGATGTCGACACCGTCGGGAGTGTCCGTGGATCCGCCGCCGCATCCGGCGACCGACAGGACCACCGCGAGGACCGCTGCGAGGCAGACGGCACCGCGCGCGGGACGACGGGCGACTGGCGTGTTCACGCGATGAACCTAACCGGGCCGACGGGGTGCCTTCAACGCACGCACCGCGGCCGGCCGACACCGGCGGGCGTCACCGCGGAGCTGTGCTAGAGGAGGCTGATGAGCCAGGCGATCAACACCAGGACCAGGAGGGCCGCCAGAGCCAGGGTCACCTTGGAACGGAACACGGTCACACTCCCCATCCGTGGTCGTCATCGGCCTCACTGCGACCGATCCGGGAGAACAGTCGTCCCACCAGGTAGTTGATGCCCGCCGCCACCAGGGTGCAGAGCGGGACCAGCACGAGCGCGGTGACCACCAGCTGCGGGATGAACGGCAGGCCCGTCAGCCACTCCTCCACGCCGTCCCACCAGGACAGGAGTCCGTCCACCGCGCCGTCACCTCGTCTCGCCGGTCCGGGCGCGTTTACGCCCACACTGATTTCAAACCCTACTCGCCGGGGCGCCTGCGACCCCGCTCACCCACCCGGTCGGCCGGCCTCGCGGGCGGCCGTCAGCCGGCCAGCCCGAGGCGCGCCAGCAACGGTTCGATCCTCGCCGGTCGGCCGAGCATCGCGGCGTGCGCCGCCACCGGATCGACGCTGTCGCCCCGCGACAGGACGGCGTCGGCGAACGCGGCCCCGAGATCCGCGCGGAGCCCGCCCCCGGCCAGGAACCACTGTTCGGTCTCCGCGTCGAGGATCTCGGCCCAGATGTACGAGTAGTAGGCCGACGAGTATCCGCCGGCGAAGACGTGGTTGAAGTAGGTGCTGCGGTAGCGCGGCGGGATGAGGTCGGACGCCAACCCCGCCGACTGGAGGGCCCGCGTCTCGAACTCGATCACAGCCTCCGGGCCGTCGGGCACCTCGTCCTCGGTGAGCCGGTGCCACGCCAGGTCGAGCGCGGCCGCCGCCAGGTACTCGACGGTCGAGTGGGCGCTGGGCGCGTCGCTCGCGGCACGCACGGCGTCGATGAGCGCGGTCGGCGCCGGCTCCCCCGTCCGGTGATGGCGGGCATAGCGGCCCACCACATCGGGGTGCAGGGCCCACATCTCGTTGACCTGCGACGGGAACTCGACGAAGTCACGGGGGACCGACGTTCCCGACTGGGAGGCGTACTCCACCGCCGAGAGCAGTCCGTGCACCGCGTGCCCGAACTCGTGGAACACCGTGTCGAGCTGGTCGAGCGTCAGCAGACACGGCTCACCGGGTTCGGGTTCGGTGAGGTTCAGGACGTTCACCACGATCGGCGCCGTCCCGAGCCGATGCGACTGGTCGACGATGGTGTTCATCCACGCGCCGCCCCGTTTGGCGGGCCGCGCGTAGAAGTCGCCGAGGAACAGGCCGATGCCCTCGCCGTGGCGACTCACCTCCCAGATCCGCACGTCCGGGTGGTAGCCGTGCAGGTCGGTGCGTTCGGCGAACGTCAGCCCGTACAGCGCTTCGGCGGCGGCGAACACGCCGTCGGTGAGGACCGTGTCGAGTTCGCAGTAGTCGGCGAACGCCGTCAGATCGACGTCGGCGGCGTCGGCGGCCGCGCGGTCGCGGCGGTCGGCCTCCAGGTGGAAGGTCACATCGGAGGCGGCCAACGGTGCACCGGCACGCTCGGCGAGGCGGTCGAGTTCGATGTGCGCGGCACCCATCGCCGCCGTGGCGAGTTCGCCGAGCAGTTCGGCCACCGCGTCGGGCCCGGGCGCGGTCTCCTCGGCGATCACATAGTCGGCGTGACTCTCATACCCGAGCAGTCGGGCGCGGGCGGCCCGCAGGCGCACGATCTCCAGGAGCAGCTCCCTCGTGTCGTGCTCGCCGCCGCGGGCGCACCGGTTCACCGAGGCCTCGAAGACGCGGCGTCGCGCCTCCGGGTCGGTGAGCGAGGCGACCGACTCCTGGCTGGTCGGCAGCTCGAGGGTCACCAGATAGCCGTCCCGTCCGGCGTCGACGGCGGCCCGGCGCGCCGCCGCGATCTGCCCGTCGGTCAACCCGTCGAGTCGGCCGACGTCGTCGAAGTGCACCGCCGAGGCGTTCGTGTCGTCGAGCAGATGCTGGCCGAAGGCGGTGGTGAGCGTCGCGAGGCGTTCGGAGATCTCGCGCATCTGCGTCTGCCCCGCCTCGTCGAGCGCGGCGCCGGCCCGGATCGCGTCCCGATGCCGCTGCGCGAGCAGGCGTTCCTCGTCGGTCCGCAGCCCGAGCGATTCGCGGCGCGCCGCGAGCTCGTCGATCCGCGCGAACAGTCCACGATGCATGGCGATCGCGTTGGCGTGTTCGGTGAGCCGCACCGCAAGCTCGCGCGCGATCTCCACGCGCCGCGGGTTGCTGTCGGCGCCCTCGAGATTGAAGAAGATGCCGTTGGCGCGAGCCAGTTCCCGTCCCGACAGCTCCAGTGCGGCGATCGTGTTCTCGAACGTCGGCGGCTCCTGCGACGACGCGATCGCCTCCACCTCGGCGAGATGTTCGGTGAGCGCGATCTCGTACGCGGGCAGGAAGTCGTCGTCGCTGATGGCCGCGAAGTCGGGCAGTCCGTACGGGAGACCCGACTCGGTCAGCACCGACTCCGGGCCGGTCCCGCTCCGGTCGTCGGTTCCGCTCCGGTCGTCGGCACGGCCCATCGTCTACTTCCCCTTCGGTTTGTCGCCGAGTTCGTCGGTCGAGAGCGCCGCCACGAACGCCTCCTGGGGCACCTCCACGCGACCGATGGTCTTCATGCGCTTCTTGCCCTCCTTCTGCTTCTCGATGAGCTTGCGCTTCCGGCTGATGTCGCCGCCGTAGCATTTGGCGAGCACGTCCTTGCGGATGGCGCGGATGTTCTCGCGCGCGATCACCTTGGAACCGATCGCCGCCTGGACCGGCACCTCGAACTGCTGGCGTGGGATCAGCTCCTTGAGCTTGAGCGCCATCTTGTTGCCGTAGGTGTAGGCGGCGTCCTTGTGGACGATCGCGCTGAAGGCGTCGACGGCCTCCCCCTGCAGCAGGATGTCGACCTTCACCAGGTCGGCGCGTGCCTCGCCCGCCTCCTCGTAGTCGAGGCTCGCGTATCCGCGGGTGCGGGACTTCAGCGAGTCGAAGAAGTCGAAGATGATCTCCGCCATCGGCAGCTTGTACCGCAGTTCCACCCGCGTCTCGGACAGGTAGTCCATGCCGCCGAGCTCACCGCGCCGCGACTGGCACAGCTCCATGATCGCGCCCACGAATTCGCTGGGCGCGATGATCGTGGTGCGGACCATCGGCTCGAAGATGTCGCGGGTCTTACCGGTCGGCCAGTCCGAGGGGTTGGTGACGGTGACCTCGCTGCCGTCGTCCATCACCACGTGGTAGACGACGTTCGGTGCGGTGGAGATGAGGTTGAGATTGAACTCCCGCTCCAGGCGTTCGCGCGTGATCTCCATGTGCAGCAGTCCGAGGAAGCCGCAGCGGAAACCGAATCCGAGGGCCACCGACGTCTCCGGCTCGTAGGTGAGCGCAGCATCGTTGAGCTGCAGTTTCTCGAGAGCTTCACGGAGCACCGGGTAGTCCGAGCCGTCCACCGGATACAGACCCGAATAGACCATCGGCTGCGGTTCGCGGTATCCCGTCAGCGGCTCCGGGGCACCGTCCTTGGCGGTGGTCACGGTGTCGCCGACCTTCGACAGGCGCACGTCCTTGACACCCGTGATCAGGTAGCCGACCTCACCGACGCCCAACCCGGCGGTCGCCTTGGCCTCCGGGGAGACGATGCCGACCTCGAGCAGTTCGTGGTTGGTGCCGCTGGACATCATCTGAATCTTCTCGCGCGGCAGGATGCGTCCGTCGACGACGCGCACATAGGTGACCACGCCCCGGTAGGTGTCGTACACCGAGTCGAAGATCATCGCCCGCGCCGGCCCGTCGCCGTCGCCGACGGGCGCCGGGATCTGGCGGACGGCCTCGTCGAGCAGCTCGGGTACGCCCACACCGGTCTTGCCGGAGACGCGGAGGACCTCGTCGGGTTCGCAGCCGACGATGTGCGCGATCTCCGCCGCGTACCGGTCGGGGTCGGCGGCGGGCAGGTCGATCTTGTTGAGCACCGGGATGATCGTGAGATCGTTCTCCATCGCCAGGTACAGGTTCGCCAGCGTCTGCGCCTCGATCCCCTGGGCGGCGTCGACCAGCAGGATCGCACCCTCGCACGCCTCCAGCGCACGCGACACCTCGTAGGTGAAGTCCACGTGACCGGGCGTGTCGATGAGGTGCAGGACGAACTCGTCGTCGCCGACCTTCCACGGCAGGCGAACGTTCTGCGCCTTGATGGTGATGCCGCGCTCACGCTCGATGTCCATCCGGTCGAGGTACTGCGCCCGCATCAGCCGGTCCTCGACGACGCCGGTCAACTGCAGCATCCGGTCGGCAAGCGTCGACTTTCCGTGGTCGATGTGCGCGATGATGCAGAAGTTACGGATCCGGGCGGGATCCGTGAACGTCGTGTCGGCGAAACTGGGAATCTCACTCACTCCTTGCGCGGGACCGTCGGCGGTCCGAGACAGATCATCGTCCAGTTTCGCACGACGGCGGCGTCGGCGGCGATTCCCGGGCGCGCTCCGGCTAGGCTCACCGGCATCATGGCAGCTTCATCCGGCCCGGAGTCCATCGAGGTCCGCACCGACGACGTGGTCGCGGACGCGACCGTCGTCGCCGACGCCCGCGCCACGGTCGTTCTCGCGCACGGCGCGGGCAGCGACCGCACCGCCGCCGTCCTGACGGCCGTCGGCGACGCCCTCGTCGATCGCGGACTGAGCGTCGCCCGCATCGACCTGCCCTACCGGCAGCGGCGTCCGAAGGGCCCGCCGTCGCCGTCGACGGCGGCCGCCGACCGCGCCGGGATCCGTGCCGCACTCGACGAACTCCGCGGCCTGTCGCGCGGACCGGTGATCGTCGGCGGCCATTCGTACGGCGGCCGCCAGGCGTCGATGGCCGTCGCCGAGGACCCCACGCTGGCCGACGCCCTGCTGCTGACGTCCTACCCCCTGCATCCGCCGGGCAGACCGGAACGGATGCGCACCGAGCACTTTCCGAAGATCCACGTCCCGACCGTGATCGTCCACGGACGCAGTGACACCTTCGGTACGTCCGCGGAGTTCGCGGACGCCCTCGCGCTCATCCCCGGCCCGGTCCGGCTGGTGGAGGTCGATCGTGCCGACCACAGCCTGCGACCCGATCGCAGCGGTGTCGACATCCTCACCGCCGATGCCGTCGAGGAGTGGCTGCTGCCGCTCGTCACCGCGGGCCCGCGCCCGTCCGCGCGACGGTCGCCGGGGCACCCGACCGGGGATTTCGCCCGCACCATCGTCTACGCGCCGGATCTCGACGGTGCCGCCGATCCGGGCGAGATCGTCTGGACGTGGGTGCCCTTCGAGGACGACCCCGACCAGGGCAAGGACCGTCCGGTGCTCGTCGTCGGACGCGACGGCGGCCCCGGGGACCACACGGCCGGTGACGGTATGGCTGGAGACGACAGGGCCGGGGGCGACATGCTGCTCGGGTTGATGCTGTCGAGCAGGGACTACCACCGCGACGACCCGGACTGGGTGTCGATCGGTTCGGGGCCTTGGGATCGCGACCGGCGCGAGAGCTTCGTGCGCCTCGACCGCGTCCTGCAGGTCGCCGAACACGGGATCCGCCGGGAGGGCGCCGTGTGCGAGCGGGCACGGTTCGACGCCGTCGCCGACCGGCTCAGAGCACGGTTCGGCTGGACGTGACCGTGCGGCCGGACGTGACCGTGCGGGCGGTCACCGGCCCAATCGGCGTTTGGCGCGGCGGGCCAGGTTTCCGGCGCGCGTCCGCAGGCCCGGACGCTGATCGGGCACCGGCGCGGTCCTGACCCAGTGCGCGAGCGCGTCGAGGGCGGCGTCGAGCGCCTCCTGCGTCCCCGCCGGTTCGGCGTCGGCGTCCGCGTCCCGACTCACCCGCAGGTCGTCGAGGCTCCCCGAGACGGGGTGGCCGGCGGCGGCGATCGCGTCGATCATCTCCTCCGACCGGGTCGCGGCCCACGACCGCTGGTCGGCGGTGAGCCCCAGCGGTGCGCCGGCCTCCGTCTGGAACAGGACCTTGCCGATGAACTCGCCTTTGAGCAGCCGCTCGTACCGGTGCCACGGCACGTCCGCGGGCTGCAGCCTGTCGTTGACCCGTCGAATCAGTTCGGCCTGGCCCGCCGACAGTGAACTGTTGGTGCTCGGCACCGTCTCGGTGAGGACGGTCGGGTCGACGCCGAGCACACGGACGAAGCGTTCCCACAGGCCGTCACCGGGTGCGGCCGTCCCCGGTGCGGGGACCGTCACGAGGTGGACGCGGTCGGCACCGACGACGGCCGACCAGTCGGCGGCGATCCGTCGGTAGTCCTGGAACTCCCAGAACGGCTCGTCGCCACCGTCGTCGGGTCGGGAGATGTCGGTGACGAACTCGTCGAGCGTCGCCCGGCGCTGGTTCTTCACATTCTCCTGCCACACCGACGGGATCTGGCGGGCGAGGTCGCGGACGGTGACCACGGCGTGGACCTCGTCGGCGAAGTCGAGGTCGGCCACCAGCGCGGCGATGTGGTCGGGGCCGGCGTTGGCGAACAGTTCGTGAGAGACCAGTGAGGTCCCCCGCCAGGCGCGCATCGCCGCCACCATCGACGGCCACGCACCGGAGTGCGCCGGGTCGGCCCAGTCCAGATAGCGTTCGGGCTGCAGGTGGGCGGCCGCGTGGAAGTGGTCGTCGATCCGATTGCCGGGGTAGAGCAGGTTCGCGCGGGTCGAGGCGAGGTCGCGGTTGCGCCACAGACGATCCTGCAGGTGGGTGGTCCCGGTCTTGGGGAGGCCGACGTGCACATAGACAACAGACATGATGCGCTCACCCTAGTGCGGTGTCGATTTTGGTGCTCACCGAGCCGCTGGTATCGTTGACCGCTGTTGCACGGGACGCCGGCCGCCTTCATCGACCGCGCCGTGCCGACCGAATCACACCAGCAGGCCGACGAGGCCGCACAAGACGCCGAAGGACATCGCGTGGCAAACATCAAGTCGCAGATCAAGCGGAACAAGACCAACGAGAAGCGCCGCCTGCGCAACCAGTCGACCAAGTCGGCTCTGCGCACCTCGATCCGTCAGTTCCGCGAGACCGTCGACGCCGGCGACAAGGACAAGGCTTCCGAACTGCTGGTCACCACGAGCCGGCAGCTCGACAAGGCCGCCTCGAAGGGTGTCATCCACAAGAACCAGGCCGCCAACAAGAAGTCGGCCATGGCTGTCGCCGTCAACAAGCTCTGATGCGGCGCGGCCCGTCGGCCGCCGCCCCGCACCGATCGCGGTGCGACAACAGAACATGCACTTCAGGCAGTCACCCCGATGACGTACCACGCGGTCATCGGGGTGACTGCTGTCGGCGTGGGTGGGACCTGAAGCGGCGCCGACGAAGGGCATGGTCGGTCGCGCCGTACCTGCCCGGCAACGATGGATGGCGCACCGCCGCCCCGCAACGGACCGTCGTTGCTTCCCGTGTAATGTCCGTTGCATGTCGAGTCCCGAATCAGACAGGCCAGGGGCTGCCGGTCACACCGCCAGCCCCGTGAACCGCTGAAGGGTCTCGCCCGCAGTTTGTGGGCGATGACTGACACGTCCGGGCCGTTGGCCGTGGTGACGAGAAGAGCCAGTTTCTGACCTCACGCTCTCGCCTCGGAGTACTCGATGCCCTTCGCTCTCTACCTGCTTTCCCTGGCGGTTTTCGTCATGGGAACCTCAGAATTCATGCTTTCAGGCCTCCTGCCTGCGATCGCCGCCGATCTCGACGTCACCGTCGGCACTGCGGGCCTGCTGACTTCCGCTTTCGCCGGCGGAATGGTGATCGGGGCGCCTCTGATGGCAGCCTTCGCGCGCCGTTGGCCGCCGCGGCGGGCACTTCTCGCCTGCCTCCTGACCTTCACCGGATGCCACGTACTGGCCGCCATCACCCCGGACTTCTCGGTCCTCCTCGCCACCCGTGTACTCAGTGCACTCGCGAATGCCGGTTTCCTCGCCGTCGCGCTGAGCACGGCCACCGCCCTGGCTCCCGTCGACGGCAAGGGACGCGCCCTGGCGATCCTCTTGTCCGGCACGACCATCGCCATGGTCGCCGGCGTGCCCGCCGGAGCTCTGATCGGCGCCGTGGCCGGCTGGCGCGCCACATTCTGGGCAGTTGTGTTCTTGTGCCTTCCCGCAGCGATCGGCATCTCTCAACCCGTCACCGGGTCCCCAGGTCGAGTCGAGAAGGACGCGGAGACACCGGGACTCCGCGCCGAAGTCGCCGAACTGCGCTCCCCACGGCTGTTGATCGCACTGTCTCTCGGCGCGCTGATCAACGGCGGCACATTCGCATCGTTCACGTATCTCGCCCCCGTAGTGACCGGTGTCGCCGGGCTGCCCGAGTTGTGGATCTCCGTGGCACTCGTCGTGTTCGGCGTCGGTTCATTCCTGGGAATCACGGTTGCCGGCAGAATGGCCGACCATCGACCAGGTCTCGTTCTCGCGGCCTCCGGACCATGTCTGCTTTTCGGGTGGATCGCGTTGGCACTGCTCGCATCACATCCCGTCCTCATGCTCATGTTGGTATGCCTCCAGGGCACCCTGGCCTTTTGCGTGGGCAGCACTCTCATTGCGAGAGTTCTCTACGCCGCCGCGGGAGCGCCGACGATGGGCGGTTCCTATGCGACCTCGGCCCTGAACATCGGTGCCGCAGCGGGGCCCCTTCTCGGTGCGTGGGGCCTCGCGGCGGGGCTGGGTCCACTGGCGGCGACGTGGGTCGCTGCAACACTGACCGCGGTCGCCCTTGTGGTGATGCTGCTGTCGAGACGCATCCTCTTGACTCCCGGGTGAGCGTGACTCCCGGGTGAGTGCGCCACACCGAGCCGTGACCGATCCTGAGGGCGCTGATCCCGGGGCCGGCCGTCAGCGGCGGCGCGGTCGGAGCCCGGCGACGGTCGCGACCGCATGCTCCAACGCCCAGTCGGGATCGGCGGCCTGTCCTTTGACGTCGCCGTTGAGCTGGGCGACGACGAGCAGCGCCTCGCCGATCGAGGCGGAGTCCCACGCTCGGGCCTGCGTCTGGATCTTGCCGACACGTCCCGGCGGCATCCCCAGTTCGGAGGCCAGCGCGTATTTGTCGGTGCGGTCCATCGACCGCACGCGCGCGATCGCATGCACGGCTTCGGCGAGCGCATCGGCCAGCAGGACGCGCGCCGTGCCGTGGTGCTGCGCCCACGCCAGCGACTCCATCGCGCCGGCGAGATCACCGGTGACCGCCTTGTCGGCGACCTCGAACCCGGTCACCTCGGCGCGACCCGTGTAGTAGGTCCGCACGGCCTCGGCCGTCACCCTGTTGCCCGTGTCGGCCACGAGTTGGCGGCAGGCCGCCGACAGCTCACGCAGGTCGGAGCCGATCATCTCGGTCACCAGCTCCACCACCTCGGCGTTCACCCGCGCACCGAGGTCGCGGAACTCCGAGCGCACGAAGTCCATCCGATCTGACGGCCACTTGGGTGCGGCGCACGGGATCTCCTGCGCGCCCGCCTTCCGCAGGTGACCGACCATCGCCTTCTGGCGGCCGCCACCGGTGTGGATGATGATGAGCGTGATGCCCTCGGGGATCGCCGTCGCCGTCGCGGTGATGAGCGCCGCCGGTTCCTTGCCTGCCTCGGCCGCCGACTGGACGACGACGATCCGCTCTTCGGCGAACAGGGACGGGCTGAGCAGTTCGGCCATCTCCGGGCCGGTGACCTCACCGGCCCGCACACGCGTGACCGGCACGTCCTCGCCGGCGTCTCGACTGCGTTCGGCGACCACCCGGGAGATGACGCGACCGGTCAGGAAGTCGTCGTCGCCGAGAAGGAGGTACAGGCGGTCGCTCACACCGAACATCGTGCCAGACGGCGCCGACACGCCCCGGCGCTCGGGTCCCCTCATCGATGCACCGCCCCCATCAGCCACCGCCCGAGCAGCAGCAGGGCGACCACCACGGCCGCCGCCACCGGCCCGGGCACACGCACCGACGACCACGCCGCCCCGCCGAGACGATCGGCCACCCCGATGAGCCACTGGGTCGGCGGACCGGCCCCACGCACCAGCAGCTCGGAGAGCACCGCGCCCGGACCGTACCGTGATCCGAGCGCGCCGATCACGGCCGCCGCCGTCCCCAGGATCCCGATGATCCCGACCACCGGGACGGCGAGCACGTTGGCAGGCAACGACATCACCGTGACCCGTCCGCTGAACACGATCAACAGCGGTGTGGTGATCACCTGTGCGGCAACCGTCATCGCCACCAGCACCGCCAACCACTCGGGAAACCTCCAGCGCATGAGGGTCGCACGGATCGGCGCGGCCCACAGCACCAAACCGAGCGTCGCCGCCACCGACAGCGCGAATCCCGGCGCCAACGCCATCTGCGGCCACACGAGAACCACCACGATCACCGCCGTCCCCAACGCGGGCAACGCCTGCGCACGCCGCGAGCCCAGTCCGGCCGCCAACCCCACCGCGCCCATCACCGCGGCCCGCAGCACACTGTCGGTGGGCCGCACCAGGATGACGAAACCGACGATCGCCACCGCCCCGACCGCGACCACGATCCGCGGCGACGCCCCCGTCATCCGAACACACAGGATCACCGCACCGCAGATCAGCGTGAAATTGCTTCCCGAGACGGCGACGAGGTGCGTGAGCCCCGCGGCGCGGAACCGATCGGACGTCTGCTGGTCGAGTCCGCTGGTGTCCCCCAGGATCAGCCCCGGCAACAGTCCGGCGGCCCGCTCGCCCAGCGCCCTGGTCGCCGTCTCCCGCAATCGCTCGCGCACCCGTCCCGCCGCCCGCTGCCACCACGGGGCGCTGCGAATCCGCACCGGCTCGGCGACCGCCGACAGCTGCGCAGCCTGCAATCGGTCGGCGACCCCCTCGCGCGGCGGCCGGCCGCGCACGCGGACGCGGAAACGCTCACCGGGCAACGGGTCGGCGGCGGTGGACGTCGCGATGAGCACCGCGTCCACCGGGCGCACGCCCGCCCCGTCCACTGCGTGAACCGAGACCGGAACCAGCATCCTGTCGTTGACCAGCCGGTACGGGTCCCCGGTCACCTCCACCTCGACGACCGGCCGACCGTCGACAGCCGCGACCGGCGACGACTCCACCACCGCGATCCGCAACACCACCGACAGCGTCGCCGCCGCAGCGATCCCGCACACCGCGGCCACGGTGACCCACCGGGCCGCCCACGTGCCCGCGCCCCGCGACGGCGCACGCCGCGCCCCCGTCGGAGGTCCGCCCGTCGTCCGGACCCCGGCGGCCGCCCCGGCCACGAGGGCGCCGAGCCCCAACACGATGATCACGCCGACACCCGCCGTGACCGGTACCGCCAGAGCGAACGCCACGGCGCCCCAGCAGGCGGCGGCGGGTGCGACCAGCCGCAGGTCCGTGGACCTCACCCCACGGTGACCTGCCCGCGAAGCCGGGCCAGCCGCGCCGGGCCGATGCCGTCGACCTCGGCCAGCTGGTCGACAGACGTGAACCCGCCGTGCGCATCACGCCACGCGATGATGGCCGCCGCCGTCACCGGTCCCACTCCCGGCAGGGTGTCGAGGGTCGCGGCGTCCGCGGAGTTCAGATCGACCAGCCCCTCGGTCCCGCGCGAACCACCGGGCGTCGTCGTCGCCGACGCCCCGGCGTCTCCCGACGCACCGACCACCGCGCTCTTGACGCCGCCCCGACCACCGGTGTCCCTGCCGACGAGGATCTGGTCGCCGTCGCGGACGGGTTGGGCCATGTTGAGGCTGAGCAGGTCGGCCCCGTCGCGTGCCCCGCCCGCGCGGGCGATCGCGTCGGCGACCCGCGGGGTCCCCGTCAACCGGACCAGCCCCGGCCGATGGACCAGGCCGACGACGCTCACCACGACCTCTCCGGCCGGGGCCGTGGAGTCGGCGGGAGCGGGCGGCCGCGCCTGGGTCGACGGTCGCGGTCCGGCACTCGATTCGAACGCCACCACCGGGGCCGCGGGATCGTTCTGGCGCCACAGCGAGTACCCGGCGATCAGACAGGCCACGACCCCGACGAGGACCAGGCCGATCGCCGCGGGCGGCAGCATCGTCAGCCGTCGTCGCGGCGGCTCCCACTCGTCGTCGTCCAACACCTCGAACGCCCGCCCGTCAGCCCCGCCGTCGCGATCGTCATCGGGCCAGTCCTGGTCCCAGCCGCCGTCCTGCTGCCGGCCGCCGCGCTCCCCGCCCTCCGCGCCGTCCGCCTCCCCCTCGTCGGTGTTCCCGGCGTCGGTGTTCCCGGCGTCGACATCCCCGCCGGACTCCCACACCTCACGGCCCTGCGGAGTGTCGAGCCACGTCGGCATTCCGGTGACGCCCCACGGACTCCGCTCGGCGGCCGGTGCCGCGGCCAGCCGTGCCAATGCATCGGGCCCGGTGTCGCGGCGACCCACCCGCTTGCTGCTCCCCATGGCCCGACGCTAAGCCGCGGAATCGCCCCTCACCAGGACCCATCGACCACATCGGGAGATCTGTGGATGACTTCGCCGTCACCCACAGCCGCGATCGTCCCGCCGGCGACATCCACCGCCCCCGGGACCGACGCACCGAGACGATCCCCCGGACCCGACCGGTCAGTCGGTGCCGAACGGCTCCAACCCGTGGGCGATCGCGACGCCCACGGCCCCCGGCCCCACATGAGTGCCCAGCACGGCGCCGAGCTCCACGACCGGCGACGCCGTGACCGACGGAACCCGCCGCGTCACCTCCGCGAGCACCTCGGCGGCCTGCTCCGGCGCCTGGCAGTGCTGAACGCCGACCGTCACCGGCTCATCGGCCGCCAACTCCTCGACGGCGTCGAGCATCTTGCCCACCGCCTTGGTGAACGTGCGGTGCCGTTCGCGCAACGTGAGGATCCCGTCGGCGACGTGCAGGATCGGTTTGATCGACAACGCCGACCCGAGCAGACGGCCGGCCGCACTGATCCGTCCACTGGCGCGCAGATTGTCGAGGGCCTGCACGCACAGCAGCGACTCCGCGGTCGCCGCGGACCTCACCGCCGCCTCGTACACCGCGTCGCGGTCGGCACCGGCCTCGGCCGCCTGGACCGCGGCCATCGCCGTGAGACCCACCGACAGTCCGACCGAACGCGAATCGACCACCCGCACGCGGCCCTCCATCTCGTCGGCCGCGAGCCGTGCCGCACTCCACGTCCCGGACAGTCGACGCGACATGTGGACGGCGACCACCCCGTCGCCGTCGCTCGCGTCCCACGCACGGGCGTACGCGTCGGCGAGATCCTTCAGATTGGCACCGGAGGTCGTGACCCGCGGATCGGCGACGACATCGGCCGGGACCTCGTCGACCCCCTCCGCGTACTCGACGCCCTCCTCGGTGGTCACATGCAGCGGGACCTGCAGGATCGCATGCTCATCGAGCAGTGACGCAGGCAACCGCGACGACGAATCGGTGACGATGACGACAGGCACACCTACACGGTAGCCGGTCGGCCGGCGAACGAACCCGGCAGTCCGGGCGCCGTCGTGCCGGTCAGCGGAGCGCGGCGCGGACCGCCGGCGTCACCGCGGCCGCGATCCGTCGATGGGCCTCCAGCCCCCAATGGATCCCGTCGGGATTCATCTCCACGGTCTCGTCGGCGAACGCCTCCGCCGTGATCGGATAGAAGTCGACCGTCGGGAGTCCGTGCTCGGCAGCCCACCGCTCGATCGCGACAGCGGTCGCGATCCGCCCCGGATGCGCGTGCCCGTAGTACGGACTGTCGTGCGTCGGCGGCAGACACACCACCACCGGCAGATCCGGTCGGAGATGGGCCAGGGCGCCGCGGATCTTCTCGAAGTACCCCGCCGTCTGCGCCGGGGGCAACGCCATCGGCCACCCCAGCGGCGACAGCCGCGGCTGCAGCGCTCCGTACGCGGCGCGCACCGTCTGCCGCAGGCGCGACGGCCGCAGGTAACGGATCTGTTCACGCAGCGCGGTCGGCAACGGCGACGGCAGCGAATCCATCCCGCCGAACGCCAACACGAGGACCTCGGCGGTCGGCACCGCCGCCCACACGCGCGGATCCTGGGTGATCGCCCACCAGATGTCGCGGCTGGTCCACCCGATCCGCGCGAACAACTCCACATCGCGACCGAGCTCGGAACCGACGAGATTCGGCCAGATCGCCGGGTCGTCGGCCGCCAGCCCGCCGGTCTCGCCGTAGAACGCCAGGGAGTCGCCCAGCACGAGGATCGAACCGTCGCCCACTGTCACCGTCCTCCCCGGCCTACGCCGTCGCACTCTCGGCGGACTCCGCCGAGGCGTTCCACACGTCCAGACGCCACACCGGCGACTCGCCGGGCAGTCCGTGCCCCGACAGCCGCACCCAACTCGTGTTCGCCAACCCGCCGAAGATCGGCCAGTTCTCCACCGGCAACGCCAACAGGCCGGCGGTCAGTGCGGCGATCACCCCGCCGTGCGCCACGAGCACCACGGGCGCCTCCGGGTCGTCGCCGCGCCCCCACTCGGGCACCCGGTCCACCAGGTCGTCGACGACGGGCATCGCCCGCGCGGCGACCTCCACCCGCGACTCCCCGTTCGGCGGCGCCCACCGCGAATCGTCCCGCCAACGCCTGCGGGCGCCCGGCGCCGCCGCGTCGACCTCCGCGTGCGTCATCCCCTGCCAGTCGCCCAGATGCGTCTCCCGCAGCCGAGCATCGGTCGTCACCTCCTGTCCGGTGACGGCGGCCAGCGCGAGCGCGGTGTCGTGTGCGCGCCGCAGATCCGAGGCACGGATCAACCGCGGCGAGAGGGTGGCCAGGGCGTGTGCCGCGACCCGCGCCTGCTCCACACCGGTCGCCGACAGGTCGGTGTCGAGCTGCCCCTGCATGCGGCGGCCGGCGTTGTACTCGGTCTGTCCGTGCCGCAGCAGGATCAGCCGGCGGACCACCGGGGTGAGTCGCTCCACGCTGGTGTCGCCGGCGTCGGCCTCAGTCCTCACCGGGCCTCAGTCCTCACCGGGGTGCGCCGTCGGCGGGGCGCCGTCGACCTCGATCACCGGGCAGTCCTTCCACAGGCGTTCGAGCCCGTAGAAATCACGCTCGTCGTCGTGCTGCACGTGGATCACGATCTCGCCGTAGTCGAGCAGCGCCCACCGCCCCTCGCGGGTCCCCTCGCGGCGCAGCGGCTTGTGGCCGGCGTCGCGCAACCGGTCCTCCACCTCTTCGACGATCGCATTGACCTGGCGTTCGTTGTCGGCCGACGCGATCAGGAAGATGTCGGTGATCACGAGTTGCTCGGAGACGTCGATGGCCGTCACGTCCTTCGCCACCAGGTCGGCGGCGGCGCGGGCGGCGATCGACGCCATCTCCTTGGATTCGGCGGAGGCGGTCACGCGGGGTCCTTTCGGTACAGGCCGTGCTTGGCGATGTACTGCACCACCCCGTCGGGCACCAGGTACCAGACGGGACGGCCTGCGGCGGCACGCACACGGCAGTCGGTGGAGGAGATCGCCAGCGCCGGGATCTCCAACATCTGCAGGGCTTCGGCGGGTTTGGTCGCCAGATGTTCCAGCAGATGGGTTGCGTTGAGCTCGTATCCGGGCCGGGAGACTCCGATGAAGTTCGCCAGCTCGAACAGGTCCTCCCAATCATGCCAGGACAGGATGGTCTCGAGGGCGTCCGCACCGGTGATGAAGTACAGCTCGTCGTCGGGGTACGCGCTGCGCAGATCGCGCAGCGTGTCGACGGTGTAGGTGACGCCGCCGCGCTCCACGTCGACCCTGCTGACGGTGAACTGCGGATTCGACGCCGTGGCGATCACCGTCATCAGATAGCGGTGCTCGGCCGGACTCACGGTCCGTTCCGGATCGTCGGCGAGCCGTCCCTCCTTCTGCCAGGGGCGGCCGGTCGGCACGAAGATCACCACATCGAGTCCGATCCGGTGGGCGACCTCGCTGGCCGCCACCAGGTGCCCGTTGTGGATCGGGTCGAACGTCCCGCCCATCACCCCGATGCGGCGCGGTTCGCGTGCGGCCTGTGACATGCCCGTTGATGTTACGCGGGACGACGCGCGCAGCCGTCCCGGGGATCGCCCGTCAGACGGGCAGGAGATCGGCGATCACCGTCGCCAGCTGGTCCGCATTGCGGCATTCGAACATCTCGACCACGTCGCCGTACTTGCTCGCATCGGAGTCGCCCGAGTCCCAGGCCGTCCGCCGCTCCGGGTTGAGCCAGTAGGCGTTGCGGACGCGATCGCGCATCTGCGCGAGGGCCTCGACGTGCGTCGGGCGGAAGTTGTTGCGGGCGTCGCCGAGGATCAACAGTGCGCTGCGATGCGTCAGGGAGTCGCCGTAACGGTCGTTGAACCCCTTGAGCATGTGCCCGTAGTCGGAGTGTCCGTCGCGGGTGCTGATCGCCGCCTCCCCGAGCATCCGGGTCATCCGCTCACCGAACTGCTCGTCGCTGTTGCCGCGGTCGAAGTAGTCGGTCACCTCGTCGACCGTGTCGACGAATGCGAACACCCGCACATGCGAGAACTGCTGACGCAGCGCGTACACGAGTTGGAGGGTGAACTGGCTGAACCCCGCGACCGACCCGGACACGTCGCAGATCACGATGAGTTCGGGTTTTCCGGGGCGCGGACGGCGGCGCCGCAGTTCCACCGGCACGCCGCCGGTCGACATCGATGCGCGGAGCGTGGCGCGCACATCGACTGCGCCCCGCGAATTGCGTCTCCTGCGGAACTCGAGCTTGGCCGCCAGCAGCCGGGCGATCGGGTCGATCGTGCGCCGCAGTTTGATCATGTCCTGCGGGTTCGCCGAGAAGAAGTCGATCATCTCCGGGAGCTTCGGCACCGCGTAGCCGGCGACGGCGTCGCGCCCGCGGATCTCCGCCATCCGACGCTGCGTCTCGGTCTCCACCGCGTCCCGCAGCCGCGACGTCGCGTCACGGGCGGCGCGCCGATGCAGCGGATCGGTGCCCGGCCGACCGCCCTCACCGGTCTCGCGGCCACCGGCCATCGCCGCCGCGATCCGGGCGATGAGCGTCTGCGGCGACAGCGAGGACATCGCCTGGTACACCGAATACGATTCGCCCCGCGCCGACTCGTACTGTCCCATCTCGCCGACGATCATCGCCACCAGCTGGTCGAACCGACCGTCGCTCATCGCCTCGTCGTCGGCCAGCACGTCGACGGCCAGATCCCGCAACGCCTCGGCGTCGACGGTGCCGTCCTCGTCGCGCGGAAGCTCGACGGCCGACCGCCTGGCGGCCGACCCCAGCGGAAACCACAGTTCGAAACACAGGTCGAAGGTGTCTCGGTGGGTGTGGTCGTCGAGCAGCGTCGCCGCCAACCCCTCCCGCAACGACTCCCGGTCGAGGAGGTCGAGGACGCTCATCGCCTGACCGGCGTCGATCAACCCCGACGGGCCGACGGTGATGCCGCGGCCGCGGAGATCGTCCACGAGCCCGGTGAGGTTGTCGACGAGCTGGTCGGTCATCGGCCGGTTACGCCTTGCCGGTCAACGCCGCCGGACCGAGTTTGAGCTCCCGCAGCGCCGTCTTCACGTCGGGACGATGCTTGAGCACCACCCCCAGGGTCCGCGCGACCAGCGAATCGTCCAGCCCACCGGCCTTCGCCTGCTCGCCGGCGGTCATCGCCAGCAGCGTGTGCCCCCAGTCGATCGTCTCGGCCACCGACGGCTTCTTCCGGATGTCGAGAGTGCGCAGCACCCCGACGATCCGCACGATCTCCTCGGCGAGCCGGTCGGGCAGCTCCGGCACCCGCGACGCGAGGATCTCGCGTTCGAGCGCCGCATCCGGAAAGTCGATGTAGAGGTACAGGCAGCGCCGTTTGAGCGCCTCGGACAGCTCGCGGTTGGCGTTCGACGTCAGCAGGACGATCGGCCGACGCACCGCGGTGACGGTGCCCATCTCCGGAATCGTGATCGCGAAATCGCTGAGGACCTCCAGCAGGAGCCCCTCGATGTCGACGTCGGCCTTGTCGATCTCGTCGATGAGCAGCACCGTCGGCTCGGTCCGCGAGATCGCCGTCAGCAGTGGCCGGGCGAGGAGGAACTCCTCGGAGAAGATGTCGCCCTTCGTCGCATCCCAGTCGCGCTGTCCGGCCGACTGGATCGCCAGGATCTGCTTGGCGTGGTTCCACTCGTACAGGGCGCGCGCCTCGTCGATGCCCTCGTAGCACTGCAAACGCACCAGATCGGCCCCGGTGGCCTGCGCCAACGCCCGCGCGAGCTCCGTCTTCCCGACACCCGCCGGCCCTTCGACCAGCAGCGGCTTCCCCAACCGGTCGGCGAGGAACGCGGTGGTCGCGGTGGCCTCGTCGGCGAGATACCCGGTCCCGCGCAGCCGGTCGCGGACGTCGTCGACGTCGGCGAACTGCGGTTCGATGTTCGCCGCCGTCATGCCGGCCTGACCTGTCCGTCGCCCCACACGATCCACTTGGTCGACGTGAGTTCCGGCAGACCCATCGGGCCGCGGGCATGCAGCTTCTGCGTCGAGATGCCGATCTCGGCGCCGAAACCGAACTGCTCACCGTCGGTGAACGCGGTCGACGCGTTGACCATGACGGCCGCGGCGTCGACGCGGGCGGTGAACTCGCGCGCCGCCGCCAGGTCACCGGTGACGATGGCCTCCGTGTGGCCGGTACCGTACGCGGCGATGTGATCGATGGCGGCGTCCAAGCCGTCGACCACCTTGAGCGCGACGTCGAGCGACAGGTATTCGCGATGCCAGTCGTCCTCGGTGGCCGGTTCCATGCCGGGTTCCTCACCGTGGATCACGACGCCCTGCGACTGCAGCGCCGACACGATCGACGGGAGCGCGGTGTCGGCGACCGCCGCGTCGATGAGGACGGTCTCGACGGTGTTGCACACGCTCGGCCGGCGGGTCTTCGCGTTGAGCACGATCCGCGTGGCGACGTCGACGTCGGCGGCGCCGTGCACGTACACGTGGCAGTTGCCGGTCCCGGTCTCGATCGTCGGCACCGTCGCGTCGGCGACCACGGCCGCGATGAGTCCGGCACCGCCGCGCGGGACGACCACGTCCACCAGTCCGCGAGCCCGGATGAGGGCCGTGACGCTCTCGCGGCTCTCACTGGGCAGCAGGGCCACCGCGTCGGCGTCCACGCCGTGCGCCGACAGCACGTCGCGGAGCACCGCGACCAGCGCCGCGTTGGAGCTCGCCGCCGACGACGATCCGCGCAGCAGCACGGCGTTACCCGACTTGAACGAGATGCCGAAGCCGTCGACGGTCACATTGGGCCGGGCCTCGTACACGAAGCCGACGACGCCGAGCGGTACACGCAGCCGACGCAACTCGAGCCCGTTCGGCAGCGTCTTGCCCTCCATGACCTCGCCGATCGGGTCGGGCAGCGCCGCCACCTGGCGCAGGCCGCCGGTGATGCCCGCGACGCGGTCGGCCGTCAACCGCAGTCGGTCGACGAGGGCCGGTTCGGTGCCCGAGGCCTCGGCTCGGGCGACGTCCTCGGCGTTGGCCGCCAGAACGTCGTCCGACGCGGCGTCGATGGCGTCGGCGGCCGCGAGCAGCACGGTGTTCTTCTGCGCCGTGGTGAGCTGGCCGAGTGTTCGGGACGCCGCCTTGGCGGCGGTCGCGAGATCGGTGACGACGGCCGACACGTCGGCGGCCGCCCCGACCGGTTCAGCGGTGGGTGCACTCATGCATTCAGGGTAGCCGCGGCGGGAAGCAGGACCCGGAACCGGGCGCCGCGCCCCGGGCCGTCGCTCTCGGCGACGACGCCGCCGCCGTGCGCTTCGACGAGCGCCGCCACGATCGTCAGGCCGATCCCGCTGCCGCCGTGGTCGCGGTCGCGGGCCGTGTCCGCACGGTAGAACCGGTCGAACACATGCGGGAGGTGGTCGGCGGCGATCCCCTCGCCGGTGTCGACGACCGCGATCACCCGCCGGTCGCCCTCCATCCGCGACGACAGGGTCACGGTGCCGCCGGACGGCGTGTGCCGAAGCGCGTTGGTGAGCAGGTTCCCCATCACCTGGCGCATCCGAGCGGGGTCGACGCACACCTCGGCGTCCACCGGGCCCGCCGCCGCGTCGACGGTGACGACGAGGTCGACGCCCTTCTCGGCGTAGGCCGCCCGCACCTCTGCGGCCGCCGACTCGAGCAGGTCGCCGATCCCGATCGGTTCCGGGATCACCGAGAGGACCCGCTCCTGCGCCTGCGACACCGCGGTCACGTCCTCGGCGAGACGTCGGAGCCGGTCGGTCCCCGCATGCAGGATCGCCATCGTCTCGGCGTCGGGGTCGCGGACACCGTCGTCGATGGCCTCCAGATAGGAGTCGATGGTCGCCAGCGGCGTCCGCATCTCGTGCGCCAGGTCCGACAGCATCCGCCGACGGGTCTCCTCGGTGCTGCCCAGGCGTCCGGCGAGCCGGTTGACGGCGTCGGCGAGCTCGGTGAACTCCCGCCCCATCCCGCCGCCGTCGACCCGGGTGTCGTATCGGCCGTCGGCGATGAGGGCGGCCGACGCCGCCACGGCGGTCACCGTGCGCTGGACGCGGCGTGCCAGATACCAGCTGATCGCCAACGCCAGCAGCGTCGAGACGGCTGCGGCCAACCCCCACGAGAGTCCCACCGAGTCGGCGAACGCCCGCTCCACGTGCATGGCCTCGTCGGAGTCCTGGTCGATGCCCGCCTGGTGGAGGTGATCGTGGAAGATCCCGGGGGCCAGCGCCCACGCCACGACGAGGGCGCTGACGGCGCAGCCGATGACGACGATCGACATGGCGATCATCAACCCGGTCCCGACCGTCATCGGTCGGCGCACCCGCCGAGCCCCGATCACCGGCCGGTGCCCATCCGGTAGCCGACGCCGCGCACGGTCCGCACGTAGCGCGGATTCGACGCGTCGTCGCCGAGTTTGCGGCGAACGTGGGCGATGTGGACGTCCACCAGGTGGTCGTCGCCCACCCATTCCGGGCCCCACACGGTCTCGATGAGCAGCGCGCGGGAGAACACCGTCCCGGGCGCCGACGACAGCGCTTCGAGCACGTCGAACTCGGTGCGGGTGAGGTGCACCGGTTCGCCGCCGACCGTGACCTCACGGCCGGGGACGTCGATCGTCAGGTCGCCGATCACGCGGCCGCGTGTCTCCCGGCTCGGGTCGTCGCCGGTGAAACCGCTGCGGGGACGCCGCATCCGCGCGCCGATCCGCGCCGACAACTCCCGCGGGCTGAACGGTTTGGTCATGTAGTCGTCGGCGCCCACCGACAGCCCCACCAGGGTGTCGACCTCGTCGGCGCGCGCCGTCAACATCACCACGTAGGCGTCGGAGAAGGTCCGCAGCCGTCGGCAGACCTCGACGCCGTCGAGCCGCGGGAGACCGAGGTCGAGGACCACGACGTCGGGGTCGACGCTGCGGGCGAGGTCGACGGCTTCCAGTCCGTCGCCGCTCACCGTCACCTCGAATCCGTCGCGTTCCAGATACGACGCGACGAGCGACGCGAGCGCCGTCTCGTCCTCCACCACCATGGCCCGTGCAGACATTCCCCCATCATGGCCGGACGGGGTGGCCGACCGCCGTCGGGCCGTGTTCTCGGGGCCGCGATCTTGAGCAAACCTTCACACAACGACAACCGAATCCGGCGACCGCGTCGGGCAGACTGGCGGCGAATCGATCGGAAAGGGAGATCTGTTGAGAACTCGTACCGCGGCGGCCGCCGTCGCAGCAGCCGCCATCGCCGTCAGCGTCGCCGCCTGCAGCCCGTCGGAGGAGGCGTCGACCGAGACGCACGACATGTCGTCCATGTCGTCGTCGCAGCACGCGTCGGAGTCGGCGTCGCAGGACGCCGGTGAGCACAATGCGGCCGACGTGATGTTCGCGCAGATGATGCTGCCGCACCACGAGCAGGCGCTTGTGATGAGCGACATCATCTTGGGCAAGAAGGACATCCCCGAATCGGTGACGACGCTGGCCACGCAGATCAAGGACGCTCAGGGCCCCGAGATCGCGCAGTTGAAGGCCTGGTTGAAGGGCTGGGGCGAGCCGGAGCACCAGGAGATGGACCACGAGATGGACGGCATGCTGTCCGAGGAGGAGCTCGATGAGCTCCGCGCCGCCGAGGGCACCGAGGCCGCCAAGATGTTCCTGACCCAGATGATCGAGCATCACGAGGGCGCCGTGACCATGGCCGAGGACGAGATCGAGGACGGCCGCCACGCCGACTCGATCACCATGTCGAAGGCCATCGTCGAGTCCCAGCAGAAGGAGATCGACCAGATGAAGGCACTCCTCAAGGAGCTGTGACCCGAGTGGACCGTTTCCACATCCGAGCTGCACGGGCGTCTGATCTCCACGCTTTGCCGGAGATCGAGGTGGCCGCTGGGCGCGCATTCTCCGCTCTGGGGATGGACCTGGTCGCCGGCGACGACCCACTCGGCATCGACGACCTCCGCGCATACCTCGATGACGGTCGCGCGTGGGTCGTCGATGCTGATGCCCGTCCCGTCGGCTACCTACTCGTCGACGTCGTCGACGGGTGCGCGCACATCGAGCAGGTGTCCGTGAGGCCCGAGTACCGCGGACTCCGTCTCGGTCGCGCGCTCGTCGACCAGGCCGCCGACTGGGCTCGCGGCGAACGACTCGACGGGCTCACCCTGACGACGTACCGCGAGGTGCCGTGGAACGGGCCGTATTACGAGTCGTTGGGCTTCGTATACGTGACACCGTCACCCGGCCTCGCCCGGATTCGGTCCGACGAGGCGGCCGCGGGACTCGACGCGTGGCCCCGGGGATGCATGCGCCGCGCTCTCTGACGCCCCCCATTGCACATCGTCGTCGTGGGGTCATCGTCGTCGTGGGGTCATCGTCGTCGTGGGGTCACCGCCGTCGTGGGGTCACCGTCGGTCGGCGACGAGTGCGGGGAAGACGGCGTCGCGCAGCAGCGGGGCGAGATCGAGGTCGCTCGGGTCCGCCGGATCGACCCACGCGAGCTCGACGATCTCCGACCGTGGGGCCGGAGAACCGACGAGGGCGTGGGAGAACACCGTGGCGCGCACCGACCTGCCCGGTTCGTTGGCGGCGGGCGTGTGGAAGTCCCCGAGCCACGTCAAGCCGTCACGCTCCAGGTCCACGCCGAGTTCTTCGCGCACCTCGCGCACCGCGGCATCGGCGGCCGACTCGCCGGCATCGATCTTCCCGCCCGGGAACATGAACGACGAGGTCCCCCGCTTACGGACCGTCACCACCCGGCCGCGCTCGTCGCGCAGAACGACGGCGCTCACCACGATCGGTCCGGTCACCACGGGACTCCCCTCATCAACAGCCGGCCAAGACCCCGTCGAGGATAGTCCGCGACGGCGCGTCGACCGGCAACCCGTACGCTGCGAGGACCACGACGATCTGTACCGCGTACTGGCAGTGGAAGCCACGCAGCGGAGGCATCCACCGCGCCGGCTCCAGATCTGACTTCGCCTGATTGCTCGCCGCATCGACCGCGACGAGGTTCGCCGGATCGTTCGCGAACGACCACCGGCGGTCCGGCGACCACTCCCACGCACCCAGATCCCAGGCGTATGCGAGCGGAACGATGTGGTCGATCTGCACGGCCGCCGACTCGCGGCCACGCCGAAAACTCATCGAGCGCCCCGTGTACGGACTGGTGAGCGTGCCCGCCGCCACCGCTTCCGGACACGACGCGACCGCCGTCCGCGCCGTCACGGAGACATCCCGCTCCAAGATGTCGTTCCGCGTATCGCACCCGTTGCCACCACCGGCCACCGCCGCCGCATCGGTCCACGCCGGCCCGAACGCATCGCGCTCATAGTCCCGTCCCGCCGCGGGCCGCCGGTCGACGACCGTCAGAGCGCCGAGCCGGTCACGTGCCACAGCCACCACCTCGGCGGGCAGCGACGACCGCTCGCGCGGCCACCCGACACCCACCGCGACCGTCACCGTCAACGCCGCGAACACCACGAGTGCGACCCACTGGGTCGCGGTGATCCGGATACGGCCCGGAGCGCGATGCGAACGCATCCACCGCCACCGCATCGCGATGACCCGCCACCCGGTCGCCGTCCGCCCGAACCTCCGACGCCACTGCACTGTGTCCCACACACCGTTGGAGTCCCACACACCGTTGGACGCACCGCGGCGCCGCCCGGTTCCCGGACACGCCGACCCGTCCGGTCGCGTCCGGTCCGTCAGGTCTTATCGAGGTACTCCGCACGCGACGGGAGCAGGATCGAATGCACCAGATCCGCCAGCGGGCGGTGACCCGCGAGCTCCGGATCGTCGGCGACGATCGACGCCGCCAAGCCGCGGGCATCGGCGATCACCTCCGCATCGTCGAGCAACGACAGGAAGTGCAGCGACGACCTGCCGCCCGACTGCAGCGCCCCGAGGATGTCGCCCTCCCGCCGTTGCATGAGGTCGACGCGGGCCAGCGCGAAACCGTCGGTGCTGCCCTCGACGGCGCGCAACCGCTCCATCGACTGCCCCATCTCGCTCGCAGCGGTCATCAACAGGCACAGTCCCGCATGCTCGCCGCGACCGACGCGGCCGCGCAGCTGGTGGAGCTGGCTGACGCCGAACCGCTCGGCGTTGACGATCACCATCATCGTCGCGTTCGGGACGTCCACCCCCACCTCGATGACGGTGGTCGCGACGAGGACCTCCACGTCGCCGCGCGCGAAGGCGTCCATCACCTCGTTCTTCTCGTCGGCGGGCAGCCGCCCGTGCAGGATGCCGATGCTGCGGCCCGCGAGCGGGCCGGCGGCCAGCTGCTCCGCGAGATCGAGGACCGAGATCGTGTCGTCCTCCTCGGCGTTCTTCGCCGACGACTTGCGCCCGGCGGGCTCGTCGCCGATCCGCGTGCACACCACGTAGACCTGCCGTCCGGCGTCGATCTCCTCGCCGGCCCGCTGCCACGCGCGATCGACCCACGAACGCCTGCCCATCGGGACCACCGACGTCGTGATGGGCTGCCGACCACGCGGCAGTTCGGTCATCACCGACGTCTCGAGGTCGCCGAACGTGATCATCGCGACCGTCCGGGGAATCGGCGTCGCCGTCATCACCAGGAAGTGGGGGCGCAGGACCCGTCCCTTCGAGCGGAGGGTGTCGCGCTGCTCCACACCGAACCGGTGCTGCTCGTCGACGACGACCATCCCGAGATCGAAGAACTCCACGTGCTCCTCGAGGAGCGCGTGGGTGCCGATGATGATCCCGGCGTCGCCGGTGACGGCGTCGAGCAGCGTCTGACGTTTGGCCGCGGTCCCCATCGATCCGGTCAGCAGCCCCACCCGCGTGGCTCCGTCGGCGGCCCCCAACTCCCCGGCGCGGGCGAGGTCGCCGAGCATCGTCATCACGGTCCGGTGGTGCTGCGCGGCGAGCACCTCGGTGGGTGCCAGGATGGCGCACTGGTGGCCGTTGTCGACCACGCGGAGCATCGCCAGCAGTGAGACGAGGGTCTTACCGGAACCCACCTCGCCCTGGAGCAGTCGGTTCATCGGGTGCTCGTCGGCCAGGTCCTCGCCGATCTCGGCGAGCGCGTCCCGCTGCCCGCCGGTGAGTTCGAACGGCAACCGGGCCGTCAGCCGGTCCTCCAGTCCCCCGTCGACGTGTCGGCACGGGGCGGCGTGCTCGGCGACGGCCGTCGCCCGCCGCTGCGCCAAGGCCGTCTGGACCGCGAACGCCTCGTCGAACGTCAGCCGTGCCCGTGCCCGCTCGACGTCGTCGAGCGTGTCGGGCAGGTGGATCAGTCTGATCGCCTCGTCGGACGTGATCAGACCGCGGTCGGCACGCTGCTCATCGCTGAGCGGGTCGTCCGCGGGGGCGACGGCGGCCAGGACCTGCCGCACGGCCCGCCAGATCTCCCAGGTCTGCACCGTCTTGACGGCCGGGTAGATCGGGATGATGTCACGCGAGAAGCTCGCGACGTCCTCCGACGACGCCGTGGAGTCGCCGGTCGACGGAGCCGACTGGCGACCGGTGGTGGCGGCGAGTTCGTCGAACATCGCCGAGTTCCCGACCACGTCGACCCCGTCGTCGGGCAGCACGATCCAGCTCGGGTGGGTCAGTTGGATCTGGTCCTTGTAGAGCTTCACCGTTCCCGCCATCGCCACCCGCGTCCCGGGGACCATCGTGGTCTTGAGCCAGCGGGCGTTGAAGAAGGCGACCTCGTAGGTCACCCGACCGTCGTCGACGACGACTTTCAGGAACTGACCGTGTCGGCGCTTCATCGTGACCATCTGGGCCTTGTCGATGCGCCCGACGACCGTGATCCAGTCCCCCGGCTCCGGCCGCTCCGACTCCGACACCTGCCCCTGTCGGAGATAGCGGCGCGGTACGTACCGCAGGAGTTCGCCGACTGTCGTCAGCTCCAGCGACGCCAGTTTCGTCACGAGTGCGGCGTCGAGGGGCGCGTCGGTCAGCGGTGACGCCGAGGTCAACATCACTACTCCACGCCGATCTGGAGGAGGTGACTGGACTGGCCGGCCTCGTAGATCGCCAACTCGATGCCCTGGTGGCGGGTGCGGATGTGCTCGCTGACGGCCGTCCGCACCTCGTCGTCGAGATCGCGACCGGCGAGGACCGTCACCATCTCGCCGCCCGTCGCGAGCATCAGGTCGAGAAGGGCCGTCGCCGCCAGCGTCTGTTCGGGCCCGATCACCAGAACGTCGGACCCGATGAGGCCGAGGGTGTCGCCGACCTCGCAGGTGCCGGCGAGGGTCATCATCCGGTTATCGGAGAGGACGAGCGATCCCCACCGGGTGCCGGCCGCGGCCTCGGCCATCGCGAAGGCGTCGACGTCGGGGTCCTCACCCGGATCGTGGACCGCCAGCGCCGAGAGGCACTGCACCATCGAGAGCGTCGGGAGGAAGACCACCGAGCGTCTCGTCGACCGCGCCTGCGCACCGACCTGGACGAGATCCTGCGAGGACATCATGCCGTTGCCCATCACGATGACGTGAGCACTGTCGGTGGCCCGGATCGCCTCGGCGAGCGCGACCGGGTCGGCGCCGTCGTCGGCCCGGACCACGGTGGCGCCGGCGTCGCCGAAGAGCTCCTGGGCACCGTCGCCGGTCACCAGGGCGACGATGGCCCGTTTGAACCGCGGCGGCGGTTCGGTGGCGCCGGGGGCGGCGCGGATCGCGTCGAGCGCGAAGCAGCTGATCCGGATGTCCGACAGCGTCCCGAGCGCCACGCCGGCCTCGACCGCGGCGCCCGGCTCGTCGGTGTGCACGTGCACGGAGAAGCGCTCGGATCCCGCCGAGCTGTCGCCCACGATCACGATGGAGTCGCCGAGGTCGCCGAGACGGTCCCGCAGGGCGCCGATCTGCGAGCCGTCGGCCCCCTCCAGCAGGTACATCACCTCGAAGTCGGTGTCGCCGGCACCATCGCACTCGCCGTCGTCGGCCCCGCCGCCCGAGGGGCCGGCGGTGAGGATCCCCCGGTAGGCGCGCCGCTTGTTCGACACCCCCGTCACCACGAGGACCAGGGCGTCGGCCATCACGAGGAATCCGCGGGCCCCGGCGTCGACGACTCCCGCGCTGGCCAGTTCGGGCATCTGCTCCGGGGTGCGTTCCAGCGCCTCGGCGCAGTCGTCCGCGACGGCGCGAGCCAGGTCGGCGGGTGATCCGGTCACCGCCGCCGACGCCGTTTCGGCGGCGACCCGCAACAAGGTGAGCACCGTGCCCTCACGCGGTTCGCTGACGGCGCGCATCGCCGCCAGCGCGGCGAGTCGCAGTCCGTTCTTGCACAGACGGTTGAAGCTGGGGTCGTTCTCCGCGACCGCCAGGTCGGCGGCGTCGGCGATGCCGACGAGGATCTGCGAGAGGATCACCCCGGAGTTTCCGCGGGCACCGGCGACGGCCGCATCGGCCAGAGCGCGGGTGACCACCGGCAGGGATTCCGCGTCGTCGACCGCGCGGAGGGCGTCGGCCGCACTCCGCATGGTGGCGGCCATGTTGCTGCCGGTGTCGGAGTCGGGGATCGGGAAGACGTTGAGGTCGTTGATCTCCGACCGCATGGCTTCCAGACCGTCGGCGCAGGCGTTCGCCCAATCCCGGATGAGCTGGGGATTGATCGCCGTGCTGCTGTCACCGGTCGCCAACCGCACGACCACCCACCTTCCTGCCCCCTCGGACTGTCGGCCGCTATGCTTCCGTCGGACTCCCGAAGTCGTCGACGGATTCGGCGATGTCGACTGTGGTCGAGGTTACCGTCCCCGACCGACATGCGAGACGCGGCGTGCGGCAGAGCCCGAGCGCGGCCGGTGACGGGTGATCCGATTTGGACTGACCACGTCGACGCGGTTATCCTTGTCGGGTTGCCAGTCGACAGGCGGTGCCCCGCACAGCATCGATCGGCGTGACCACCACCAGATTTCTATCAAGGGAGTTCGATCATGGCTGCCGTCTGTGACGTTTGCGGCAAGGGCCCCGGCTTCGGCAAGTCGGTCTCGCACTCGCACCGCCGCACCAACCGCCGCTGGAATCCGAACATCCAGTCCGTGCGCGTCGAGGTCGCTCCGGGCAACCGGAAGCGCAAGAACGTGTGCACCTCGTGCCTCAAGGCCGGCAAGACCGTCCAGGCCTGAGCCTCTCCTCGTTTCGACATCGCCGTCCGGCATCGCCGGGCGGCGATGTCGTCGTCTGCCCGGTCGGTCTCCCGAGGGACTCAGTAGAGTACCCGGCATGGCTTCGGATCTGATCACCGTCGACGACGGCGTCCTGACCCTCACGATCTCGACCGGCGCCGCCGGGACGGCACTCGATCACGATCTCGTGATCGCCGCCCGCGACGCGCTGCGTTCCGTGGTGAACGGCGACCTCACCGCCGATGCGGTGCTGCTCCGCGGTGACGGCCGAAACTTCTGCGCGGGCGGGAACGTCGCGGCATTCGCCGCCGCCGACGACCGCTCCGCCTACCTTCGCGGACTCGCCGATGACCTGCACGCGATGATCGCCGCGCTCTATGCGAGCCGCCTGCCGGTGGTGACCGCGGCCAAGGGGTGGGCCGCGGGCGCCGGGATGAGTCTGGTCCTGCACTCCGACGTCGCCGTCGGCGGCGCCGCCACCCGCATGCGTCCGGCGTACCCGGGCATCGGGCTGTCGCCCGACGGCGGGATGTCGTGGATGCTGCCGCGCGTGGTCGGCGCGGCGCGCGCCCGCTACCTGGTGATGACCGACCAGATCCTCGACGCGCAGGCCGCCCTCGATGCGGGGATCCTCTCGCAGATCGTCGACGACGACGCCGTCGATGCGGTCGCTCTCGACACGGCGCGCACCCTCGCCGCCGGTCCCCGCGGATCGCACACCGCGATCCGGGAGCTGATGCACCGGGGCGCGACCGCCGACCTCGTCGACCAGCTCGACGCCGAGGCCGCGTCGATCGCGCACCTCGGCGGCACCGCCGAGGGCGTGGAGGGTGTGGACGCCTTCCTCGCGAAGCGCTCCCCCGACTTCCGCGGAGTCCGCTGAGCGGTCAGGGCAGCCGCCAGTCGACCTCGTCGCCGCCGAGGTCGAGGAGTTCGGAGTTGGCGCGGGAGAACGGCTTGGAGCCGAAGAATCCGCGGGAGGCGGACAACGGCGACGGATGCGGCGAGGTGATCACCGGGACGTCGGGCAGCCACTCGGCGAGTTGACGGGCGTCGTTGCCCCACAGGATCGCGACCAACGGCTCATCGCGGGCCGCGAGCGCTTTGATGGCGCACTCGGTGACCTCCTCCCAGCCTTTGCGGCGGTGCGATGCGGGTTCGCCGGGCATCACAGTCAGCACCCTGTTGAGCAGCAGGACCCCCTGTCGCGTCCACGGTGTCAGGTCGCCGGTCGACGGCGTCGGATAGCCGAGGTCGTCGCAGTATTCGCGGTAGATGTTCTGCAGTGAACGCGGGATCGGCCGCACGTCGGGCGCTACCGAGAAGCTCAGGCCGACGGCGTGCCCGGGCGTCGGATACGGGTCCTGGCCGACGATGAGCACGCGGACGTCGTCGAAGGGCTGGGCGAAGGCGCGCAGCACGTTCTCACCGGAGGGCAGGTAGCGGCGTCCGGCGGCGAGCTCGGCGCGGAGGAACTCCCCCATCTGCGCCACGCGCGGCGCGACGGGTTCCAGGGCGTGCGCCCACCCGGGGTCGACGAGATCGGCGAGTGGTCTGGCCATCGGGTACCGAGTCCTTTCGGTCGCGGGCGGGGTCAGTCGAGGCGTCGCAGGCCGGTGCGGTAGTACTGCGCGTTCTGGAAGTACAGCTCGCAGTTGGCGTCCACGTGCCCCTCGGGAACCTGGTGGCCCTCGCGGATCTTGGCGGGCACGCCCAGTGCCATCGAGCGGGCGGGCATCTCGAAACCGTACGGCACGACCGCTCCGGCACCGACGACCGAACCGGCGCCGATCACCGACCCGTTGAGCACGACCGATCCGGACGCGATGAGGCACTCGTCCCCGATGTCGGCGCCCTCGATGTGCGCATTGTGGCCGACCACGCAGCGTTCGCCGATGACCGTCGCGTCGACGAAGGTGCAGTGGATGACGGTGCCGTCCTGGATGTTGGTCCGGGCCCCGACCGTGATGGTCCCGTAGTCGCCGCGGAGTACCGCGCCGGGCCACACCGAGACTCCGTCGCCGAGGGTCACCGCCCCGATGACGGTCGCGTCGGGATGGACGAAGACGTCCTCGCCGAGGGTCGGTTCACGATCTCCGAGTGCATAGAGCGCCATGGCGTCGATCTAATCAGACGTCGATCTGATCAGAGGTCCGCGCCCACGCCGAGCGCCGGTGCGTCCGGGCCGCGTCCGGTGTCAGCGGTCGCCCACGTCGGTGAACGACTGCCATCCGCGGATGTCGCCGACCGGTTCGCCGTCGATGTACGCTCCCGCCACGTGCCCGGCTTCGGCGACGTCGCCGATCACCGTCCACCCCGGGGGGACGGCGTCCGGCGCGAAGGCGGCGAGCAGCTCGTGCTCCTCACCGCCGACGAGGGCCCAGCGGATCGGGTCGACGCCCAGGTCGGCGGCGAGTTCGCCGAGCCGCGCGGCGTGCGGCACCGCCGAGGAGCGGACGTCGATCCGCACATCGGAGGCGGCGGCCATCGTCACCAGCTCCTCGACGAGGCCGTCGGAGACGTCGGTCATCGCACGGGCACCGCACCGCGCCGCTATCGGCCCCTGGGCGGGGTCCGGCTGCGGCAGGCGGTAGTCGTCGACCAGCGTCCGGTACCGATCGACGGCGGCCCGGTCGTCTGCGGCCAGCGCCGCCAGTCCGGCCGCCGGCCCCCCCATCGGGCCGCTGAGGGCCAGCACGTCGCCGGGGCGGGCGCCGCTGAGCGTCACCGCCGCGGTCCCGTCCAGGACGCCCAGCGAGGTGACGGTGATGACCACCGTCGGCGCGGCCACCAGATCGCCGCCGAGGAGGCGTGCCCCGTACCGGTGCGTCTGCGCGACGATGCCCGCGTTGATCTCCAACAGACGCTCCACCGGCGTCTGTGTCGGGCATCCGATGGAGACGACGACCCCGGTCAATGTGCCGCCCATCGCCGAGATGTCGGCCGCACTCTGCACCACGGCGCGCGCCCCGATCTGACGCGGGCTCGAATAGTCGAAACGGAAGTGCCGGTCCGCGACGGCGGTGTCGGTGCTCACCACGACCGGCCCCGACGGGCTGAACACCGCGGCGTCGTCCCCCGAGCCGATGACCACATCGTCACGCCCGCCGCTCGGCGCGGCCTGCGCCGCTCGGGCGAACAGTGCGATGAGTGCGCGTTCACCGACGTCGCCGACTGTCTCCACGGGCTCGATGCTACTGGCCGGCCGCGATCGGATTTCGCTGCGACGCCGGTCATCGACCACACTGGTCGCATGAGCGAGCCCACGGACGGCCCCGGCTCCACCGGCGAGCCCTTTCAGTTGCACCCCGCGTTCCTCGCGACGCTGGTCGCCGTCCCGGTCGCGGTGATCATCGGGTTCATCGCCTACGCGGCGATCCACTTCTCGGGGTCGTCGGACGAGCCGACGCCGATCGACTCGTACGGGACGGGTCCGGAAGCCGACCGCTGTGCGGCGTTCATCGCCGCGCTCCCCGACCAGCTCGGCGAGTTCGGCGACAAGTCCGTCGACGGCACCACCGTCCGATGGTCGAAGGACGAGTCGGAACCCGTCGTGCTGCGCTGCGGTACCGCGCGTCCCGACAAGCTCGCCCCCACCAGCGGTCTGCAGGTGATCAACCCGGTGCAGTGGTTTCTGACCGACTCGATCGAGGATCGCGGGCAGGCGTATGTGAGCGTCGACCACCGCCCGTACGTCGCCGTCTGGGTGCCGGTGGGTGCGGGCAACGCCCCGATCACCGACATCTCGGCGTTGATCGCCGAGAACCTCCCGCGCTCGCCGCTCGACTTCGGCTGACCGGACCGCCCCGCCGCGGTGTGCGACCGCAGTTCAGTCCGTCCCGTACACCTCGGGTTTGGTGCTGCGGCCCAGCAGGGAACTCACCATCGACTCCACCGACATGCCCTCGTGGCACACCTGGTGGACGGCCTCGGTGAGCGGCATCTCCACGCCGTGAGCGCGAGCGAGCGCCCGCACCGACGAACACGATTTGACCCCCTCGGCGACCTGACCGTTCGTGGCCTCCTGCGCCTCGACGAGGGTCGCTCCCTCCCCGAGCCTGGCGCCGAAGGTCCGGTTCCGCGACAGCGGGGACGAGCACGTGGCCACCAGATCGCCGATGCCCGCGAGACCGGCGAGGGTGGTGATGTCGGCGCCCAACGCCATCCCGAGGCGGATGGTCTCGGCCAGACCGCGCGTGATGATGGTGGCCAGCGTGTTCTCGCCGAAGCCCATTCCCGATGCCATCCCGCAGGCCAGGGCGATGACGTTCTTCGCGGCACCGCCGATCTCGCACCCCACCACATCGGTGTTGGTGTACGGCCGGAAGTACCCGGTGGCGAAGGCGGCCTGGACGCGCTCGGCCTGCTGCTCGTCGGTGCAGGCGATCACGGTGGCCGCGGGCTGTCCCTGCGCGACCTCCTTGGCCAGGTTCGGCCCCGAGAGCACCGCGATCTGGCGTGCCGGGAAGTCGGTCACCTCCGCGATCACCTCGCTCATCCGCTTCCCGGTGCTGATCTCGACGCCCTTGGCCAGCGACAGCAGGATCGCGTCGGCCGGAAGGTGATCGCGCCACTGCTCGAGGTTGCCGCGCAGCGACTGCGAGGGCACGGCGCACACCACCAGCTCGGCCCCGTCGAGAGCCGCCGGCATCGACGTCTCGCCGCGCAGATCGTCCGGGAGCGTGATCCCCGGCAGGTAGTCGGGGTTCTCGTGGCCGGACGCGATCTGTTCGACGAGTTCGGGGCGGCGCGCCCAGATCGTGACGTCGTTCCCGGCGTCGGCGAGGACCTTCGCCACGGCGGTGCCCCACGATCCGGCCCCCATCACCACTGCACGCAACAGACTCTCCTCGCACCCGAACGGTCAGAACTGCGCCCAGCCTATCCGGTGCGGGCCCGGCCCCTGGAGCAAACGACTGCGGGGCCCGCGAGGGACGGCCGTCGACCGCATGCTGCACGATGGACCCATGCCAGCCACGTCCCCGACGCGCGACGGCGGCCCCAGCCGGTCCGGGGTCGCGGCGGTGCTCGCGGTGAAGCGTCTCGACGACGCGAAGAGTCGTCTGGCGACCGCGGTGCCGGCGACCGACCGACGCGATCTGGTGGCCGCGATGCTCCTCGACACCATCGCGGCCTGTCGGGCGGCCGGCGCGGACCCC
>NZ_KE383970.1:10522-122131 GCF_000423025.1 Gordonia shandongensis DSM 45094 | reverse complement strand
CGTCCTCGACACGGCGGTGCGGGGCCTGTTCGGCACGTGCTCCTGGGTCGGCTGTGATCGGCCCGCGTGGCGGTGCGATCTGGATCATGTCACCGAATACAACCACACCGACCCCGGTTCGGGTGGGCCGACGTGTGCATGCAACCTCAACCCCAAATGCCGCTTCCACCACGGCCTGAAAACCCACACCCGCGGCTGGCTCGACGACCAGATCACCGACGCCCACGGCACCGTCTGGACCGAGATCACCACCCCCGAAGGCATCACCGTCCGCCGGCAGGCCGCCAACACCTGGCTGCTCCCCGAACTCGGCATGCTCCCCTGCGACCACAACACCCCCACCGGGGCGACACGCCGAACAACCGGACACGCCGAGAACGCACCAAAACGCACACGGACCCGTCTCGAGGCCAAACACCGATACCGAATGCAGCAACGGGCGATCAACCGCCGCCACCGCGAAACCGAAGAAGCACTCGCCGCACTCAACTCCACCGACGACGGCCTGCCGCCCTTCTGAGCCCGCCGCCCTTCTGAGCCCGCCGCCCTTCTGAGCCCGACCGCCCTTCTGACCCGACCGTCCTTCTGACGCCCGCCCCCTCAGCGACACTCCCGTCAGCGACACTCCCGTGAGGGGCGGTCCGCCAGGTACGCGGCGACCGCGTCGTACTGCGGAAGGAGCCCGGACTCCTGCGCCTGCGCCAACGATGGGGCTGCGGTGTCCTTCCCCGACATCACATAGTCGAGAGGTGTCCCGTCACGTCCGACTGTCGGCCAATCGATTCCCAAAGCCGGGTCCATCGGGTTGATCCCGTGCTCCCCCGACGGGTTGTAGCCGGCCGAGCACAGGTACGTCACCGTGGAGCCGTCCGCCAGCGACAACAACGCGTGCCCCAATCCTTCGGCCAGGTACACCGCTCGGCGGTCGACGTCGTCGAGCAGCACGGTGTCGTGGCGACCGAACGTCGGCGACCCGACACGAAGGTCGACGATCACGTCGAGAAACGCCCCCGCCGCAGCCTGCACGTACTTGGCCTGCCCCGGTGGGACGTCTGCGAAGTGGACGCCGCGCAGCACCCCGGCCGCCGAGACCGACGAACTCACCTGCGCCAGATCGAAGCGGTGCCCGATGGTCGCCTCCACCACATCGGCCTTGAAGGCCTCGAGGAAGAGGCCCCGGTCGTCCCCGTGGAGCACCGGTGTGAACTCCCAGGCCCCGTCGATGCACAGGGGTCGAACGTCCATTGTCTACAGCTCCCGTCCACGGTCCAGCAGGTCGAGAAGGTAGTCGCCGTATCCCGACTTCACCAGGCCGCGCGCCGTGGTGCGCAGTTCGTCGTCGTCCAGGTAGCCGAGGCGCCAGGCGATCTCCTCGGGGACCCCGATCTTGAGGCCCTGCCGCTGCTCGACGGTGCGGACGAAGTTGCCCGCCTCGAGCAGTGAGTCGACGGTCCCGGTGTCGAGCCACGCCGTGCCGCGCGGCAGCACCGTCACGTGCAGTGCGCCGCGACGCAGATACTCCCGATTCACGTCCGTGATCTCGTACTCTCCGCGTGCCGAGGGAGTGAGGCCCGACGCGATCTCGACGACGTCGTTGTCGTAGAAGTAGAGGCCAGGCACCGCGTACCGCGACGCCGGTCGCGCCGGCTTTTCCTCCAGCGACACGGCGGTGCCGTTCTCGTTGAACTCGACGACGCCGTACGCCGACGGGTCGGCCACGCGGTAGGCGAAGATCGCCCCGCCGGAGACGTCGCCGAATCCCTGCAGGCGACTCCCGAGCCCCGGCCCGTAGAAGATGTTGTCGCCCAGCACGAGCGCCACGGCATCGTCGCCGATGTGGTCGGCACCGAGGACGAACGCCTGCGCCAATCCGTTCGGCTCCTCCTGAACCGTGTAGCCGATCCGAACACCGAACTGCGATCCGTCACCGAGCAGACGCTCGAATGCGTCGCGGTCGGCCGGTGCGGTGACGACGAGGATGTCGCGGATGCCCGCGAGCATGAGCGTCGAGAGCGGGTAGTAGATCATCGGTTTGTCGTAGACGGGCACCAGCTGTTTGCTCACCCCCAGCGTGATGGGGTGCAGACGCGAGCCGGTGCCGCCCGCGAGGATGATTCCGCGCATGCGACCAGCCTATCGGTACAGTCGTACGGGTCAGGAGCGCCGATCGGCGTTTCGTCGCCCACGGATCGACGAGGAGAACGACGCATGCGGGTGCTGGTGACCGGCGGGGCCGGTTTCATCGGAGCCAACTTCGTTCTGCGGACCCTGGCGACCCGGCCGGATGCCACTCTCACGGTCCTCGACAAGTTCACCTACGCGGCCAACCCGTCGACGCTGGAGTCCGTCGCCGACCGGGTCGACGTGGTGCGCGGCGACATCGCCGACGCAGCGCTCGTCGACCGCCTCGTCGCCGAGACCGACCTGGTGGTGAACTTCGCCGCCGAATCCCACAACGACAACTCGCTCGCCGACCCGTCGGTGTTCGTGCAGACCAACCTCGTCGGCACGTACACCCTGCTCGAAGCGGTCCGTCGGCACGGGGTCCGTCTCCACCACGTCAGCACCGACGAGGTCTACGGCGACCTCGACCTGAACGATCCGGTGCGATTCACCGAGTCCACCGCGTACAACCCGTCGAGCCCCTACAGCGCCACCAAGGCCGGCAGCGACCTGCTGGTGCGCGCGTGGGTGCGCTCCTTCGACGTCGCGGCGACCCTGTCGAACTGCTCGAACAACTACGGGCCCTACCAGCACATCGAGAAGTTCATCCCCCGGCAGATCACCAACGTCCTCACCGGTATCCGCCCCAAGCTGTACGGGGACGGACGGAACGTCCGCGACTGGATTCACGTCGACGACCACAACGACGCCGTGTGGGCGATCATCGACCGCGGCCGGCTCGGCGAGACGTATCTCATCGGGGCCGACGGGGAGGTCGACAACCGGACGGTGGTGCAGCAGATCCTGACCCTTCTCGACCACCCCGCCGACGCCTTCGACTTCGTCACCGACCGTCCCGGGCACGACCGCCGATACGCGATCGACCCGACGCGCCTGCGCACCGAACTCGGTTGGACGCCGACGTACACCGATTTCGCGGCGGGTCTGGCCGCCACCGTCGACTGGTATCGCACTCATCGTGAATGGTGGGCGCCCCACAAGGACGCCGTCGAGTCCGGTTACTCCGCCACCCAGCAGACCCTCGACTGATCGGAAGCCCATGCGTGTACTCATCACCGGCGGCGCCGGCTACATCGGATCCCACACGGTCCTGGAGGTGCTCGCCGCCGGTCACGACGCCGTGATCGCCGATGATTTCAGCAATGCGCGGCCCGCGGTCGTCGACCGTCTCGAGGAGTTGGCCGGCAGGCCGATCGAGGTGCATCGGATCGACGTCACCGACGAGGCCGCCACGGACACGCTGTTCGCCGACGGGCGGTTCGACGCCGTCATCCATTTCGCCGGTTTCAAGGCCGTCGGGGAGTCGGTCGCCGAACCGCTGAACTATTACCGCAACAACCTCGACAGTGCGCTGACCGTGCTGCGGGCGATGGACGCCCACGGTGTGCGTCGCTTCGTGTTCTCCTCGTCGGCCACCGTGTACGGCGAGAACCCCGTCCTGGAGCGCACCGAGGACATGCCGACGTCGGCCACCAACCCGTACGGCTGGACGAAGGTGATGATCGAGCAGATGCTCCGCGACCTCGCGGTCGCCGACGACACGTGGCGGATCGCGGTGCTGCGGTACTTCAACCCGGTCGGCGCGCATCGCAGCGGGCGCATCGGGGAGGATCCCAGCGGTCTGCCGAACAATCTCATGCCGTTCGTCGCGCAGGTGGCCGTCGGCCGACGCGAACGCCTGTCGGTGTTCGGGGACGACTACGACACCGTCGACGGGACGGGCGTGCGCGACTACATCCACGTCGACGATCTGGCGTCCGGACACGTCGCGGCGCTGGAGCGGCTCGGTGAGATCACCGAGCCGTGGTCGGTGTGGAACCTGGGCAGCGGCGAGCCGGTGTCGGTCCTGCAGTTGGTGAACGCCTTCTCCCGCGCCTCGGGGCGACCGATCCCGTACGACGTCGTCGCCCGCCGTCCCGGTGACCTGCCGGCCTACTGGGCCGACCCGTCGAAGGCGAACGCCGAACTCGGCTGGCGGGCGACCCGCACCGTCGACGACATGTGCGCCGACACGTGGCGCTGGCAGTCGCAGAATCCCGACGGCTACCCGGCCTGAGCCTCGCTGGCGCATACATCGTTCGAATGACACCGATTACCTCCTCGGACGGATGTGGACGCATTGTCGGTCGGCAAGACTCGCAGCCATGCGACACTCCGACAGGATTCGACCATCCGTCCGCGCTGCGGCGATCACCCTCCTCGGGACGCTGATCGCCGTGACGTCTTTCACCGGAGCGGGCCCGGTCCGCGCCGTGACCGGCGGAGTGCCGACACCGTCGGGCTCGGCGCCCTGGTTCGCGACCGTCCTGTTCAGCGAATCGTTTACCGCCCGTCTGCCGCCGATGCAGCGCGCGCTGCTGGCGGATCCGGTGAATCGGGCGCACTGCGGCGGCGCCCTGGTGTCACCGACCCGCGTGGTAACGGCGGCACACTGCGTCATCGACGGCCACGGCCGCCCGCTGCGGCGGACCGATCTGCGCGTCCGGCTCGGCGACCCGCCGTTGAGCTCACCACAGCGATCGCTGTCGATCACGCGCATCGAGGCGTCACCGTACTTCCGTCTCATCGACACGGGCAATGGGCCGGATGCGGCGGCCGCGTCGTCAGACGTCGCGGTGATCACGCTCGCGCGGCCGACGGCGGCCACACCGTTGCGGATCGGCGGCACCCCGACGCCGGGCACGCGGGTGCGACTGTACGGTCACGGCTACCGGACCGGACACGGACCGGTATGGCGTCAGCGAACCGATCGGCTCATGCAGGCAGATCTGACCGTACTGACCCCGCAGCGGGCTCGGCGCCACTGGTCCGGTGCCGCCGCGCTCCCCGATCTGGTCTATGTGGGTTCCCCCACCGCCGCCCCGGGATTCGGGGATTCGGGTGGGCCGGTCGTCGCTCTGCGGGGCCGCGCCCCGGTGCTTGTCGGCATCTTCTCGTTCTCGTCGGAGGTCATCGACGGGCGCGCCGCCGACACCCCGGGGTTCGCCGCAGCCACCGGCACCGGTGCGCTGCCGAGCGGGTGGACCGGTCAGCGAGACGCCTGAGCCAGCTCGACTTCCTGCTCGGCGGCGGGCAGGGTGTGCGGCCCGGCGAGCCGGCTCCGGTTGGCTGCCGCCACGACGGCGGCGCCGAGCGCCGTCATCGCTATGCCGAACCCGAACATCTGCCCGTAGCCGATCCTGGGGAAGGTCTCCGTCACCCACGCCATGATCGCCGGCGATGCGAACCCGAGGTAGGTGAGCGTGTAGAAGACGGCGGTGAGGCCAGCGAGATCGTCGGGGCCGGCGATCCGCTGGACTTCGAGGAGCCCCGAGATCAACGCCATGCCGTAACCGAATCCGAGGACGATCGCGGCGACGATCGCGAGCGGCACCGACGGTGCTGCGACCACTCCGATCGCCAGGAGCAGGCCGGCGGCGACGAAGGCGAGCGCCACGAGCATGGTCCGCGATGAGCCGGGGCGGTCGATTCGCTTGCCGAGCGATTGGATGAAGAATCCGGCGGCGAGGCCCGCCACGCAGCACAGTCCGGCGAAGGCGATGGCGACCCCCGGGGTCTGGGCGGTCATGAGCGCCGGGATCACGGCATACGCCACCGCGCACGCACCGAACACCCACGGTGCGACGGGACCGATCAGCAGCCAGAATCGCGGGCGGAGTGCCGACGGGATCGTCAGATCGTCGCGCAACCGGGTGCCGTCGTCGCGGCGTCTCCGCGTCTCCGGTGTCGCGCGGATCAGGATGAGCGACGCGACCGCGAGCGCGATGTTGATCAGGTATGCGAGCTGACCGGGCAGCGGGGCCCACTGCGCCAGGACCGCGGCCACACCCGCGCCGACACCGAAGCCGGCGGTGAGGCTCAGCGCGGCGCGCCGGGCGCCCGCCGTCGGCGAGTCGCCCACCCGGTCGGAGAGCTCCTTGATCCACGACCCGCCGACCGCCATCGCGAGCCCCAGCGCCACACCGCTGCAGACGCGGCCCGCGGCGAGCAGGGGCACGGAGTGTTCACCGGCGGCGAGCAGGGCCGAGCCGGCGGCGGCGATGACCGGCGAGGGGACCATCAGCATGCGGCGGCCGTAGCGGTCCGAGAGGGGGCCGCCGATCAGGAGTGCCGGAACGATGCCGAGCACGTAGAGGAACAGGAGGGTGTCGACGGTGACGGCCGACATGTGGGATGCGGTCCGGTACATCACCAGCAGCGGTGTGAACTGGTTTCCGCCCCACGCCGCGGTGAAGACGGCCAGTGCGACCGCCGGCCATCCGGTGGTCGCCGCGCGGGCGCGTGCCGCCGCGCTCATCGGACAGCCCCGTCGGCTCCGTGCACCCCGTCGTTTCCGTGCACCCCGTCGGTTCCATGTACGCCGGCCAGGTGGGAGCGCAGCAGCCAGGCGAAACGCTCACCGTCCGCAGCACGGAGCACCTCGGCGAGTTCGGCGTGATCGTCGAGGATCCGCCCGGTGACGTCTCCGTCGCGGCGGAGCCGGTCGGCGGTCATGCGGCGGTGACGTTCGCCGAGGGACGTGTAGAAGTCCGCGAGGAGGCCGTTGCGTCCGGCCGCGACGATGAGCTGATGGAATTCGGCGTCCAGCCGCGCGAACTCGGCGGGGTCGGCCGATCCCGCAGCACGGTGTCGGGCGAGGTTGTCGTCGAGTCGTCCCGCGAGGTCGGCGACGGCTGCGGGATCGTCGACCACCGACTCGACGGCGTGACTCTCGACGAGGACGCGGGCGTCGAGCACTTCGCGCGCCTCACGCTCGCCGATCGGCACGATGAGAGCGCCCTTCTTCGGGTAGAGCCGCATCCACCCCTCGGCGGCGAGACGTAGGAACGCCTCCCGCACCGGTGTTCTGCTGACCTCGCATCGGTCGGCGATCTCACCTTCGCTGATCATCTCGCCACCGGGAAGGTCGCAGGTCAAGATGAGCTCCTTGACTTCGTCGTACACCCGATCCGCTGATGAATACGTCATAGACACAAGATGTATGGTACCGCTCCTCGTCGTCGAAGCGCACCGCCGGGTCGCCGGCCGGGGCCGCGCGGAGCACCGCCGGCCGTCGGTGGCAGAATCGACCGACAGATCCGCGCGGCGCATCCCTGACCGACGCGGCCCTGAGCCACTGCCGAGCGGCAGGAGCCGACCGGCTCCCCCCGGTGTGACAGTCCCCGGCACGATGCCGCAGCCGACGCCACGGCGCCATCGTGTCCCGACCACGAACAGCGGCGACCACGGCGATGCGCCGCCGCAAGGAGCAGCACGTGACCAGCACCCAGAACCCGACCACCACGGCCGAGACCGCCATCGGCGAGCACCCCATCACCGACGACGAGATCTTCATGGCGCACACCGGAGGCAAGCTGTCCGTGGAGTTGCGGGCACCCCTCGCCACCGCGCGCGACCTGTCCATCGCATACACGCCGGGCGTCGCTCAGGTGTCGCGGGCGATCGCCGACGACCGCGCCCTGGTGAACGAGTACACCTGGACCGATCGGCTGGTCGCCGTCGTCTCCGACGGCACCGCCGTCCTCGGCCTCGGCGACGTGGGGCCCCGCGCCTCACTCCCGGTCATGGAGGGCAAGGCCGCGTTGTTCCGCAGCTTCGCCGGGCTGAACGCGATCCCGCTCGTCCTCGACACCACCGACCCCGACGAGATCGTCGAGACGCTCGTGCGTCTGCGGCCGAGCTTCGGCGCGGTGAACCTGGAGGACATCTCGGCGCCCCGGTGTTTCGAGATCGAACGCCGAGTCGTCGAGGCGCTGGACTGCCCGGTCATGCACGACGATCAGCACGGCACCGCGATCGTCGTGCTGGCGGCACTCAAGGGCGCGGTGCGCCATCTGGGCCGATCGCTGGCCGGTCTCCGCGTGGTGGTGTCCGGCGCGGGCGCCGCCGGCGTCGCCTGCGCAGAGATCCTCCGGGCGGCCGGTGTCGACGACATCGTGGTCCTCGATTCGCGCGGGATCATCGGCGGCCACCGCACCGATCTCGTCGGCTACAAGACCGACCTCGCGGCGTGGACCAATCCGCGCGGCCTCACCGGCGGTGTCGCGGAGGCCCTCGTCGGCGCCGACGTGTTCGTCGGCGTCTCGGCGGGCACCGTCGACGAACACTGTGTGGCGTCGATGGCCGACGACGCGATCGTGTTCGCCCTGTCGAATCCCGATCCGGAGATCCACCCGGAGGTCGCCCTCCGGCACGCCGCCGTCGTCGCGACCGGTCGCAGCGACTTCCCGAACCAGATCAACAACGTCCTGGCGTTTCCGGGCGTCTTCGCCGGCGCACTCGATGCGGGTGCACGTCGGATCACCGAGGGCATGAAGATCGCCGCCGCCCAGGCGATCTGCGATGTCGTCGGCGACGACCTCGCCGCCGATCGCATCGTCCCGAGCCCGCTGGACGACCGCGTGGCCCCCGCGGTGGCGGCGGCCGTCGCCGCGGCCGCCCGAACCGACGGCGTCGCGGACTGACCTGTGTGGGATCGTGCCGAGTTCGACCTCGACGCCTACCTGCGCAGCATCGGCGTCGCGTCCGTTCCGGCGCCGTCACTCGACGCACTGCGTTCACTTCACCGGGCCCACGTCACCGCGATTCCGTTCGAGAACCTGTCGCTGATCGCCGGCCGGACGGTGTCGACCGACATCGACGACGTGCAGCGCAAGCTCGTCGCCGACCGTCGCGGCGGCTACTGCTTCGAACACGCGACGCTGTTCGCGGCGGCCCTCTCGCGGATCGGGTTTCGATTCAGCGCCGTCCGCGGACGGGTGACGCTCGGCAGTCGCGACATCCGGCCGGCCACGCACGCGCTGCTGCTCGTTGAGTTCGACGACGGCTCGCGCCATCTGTGCGACGTGGGATTCGGTCGCGGCCCGCTCGAACCCCTCCCCCTCGTCGCCGGCGACGTGTCCGTCCAGGAGGGGTGGCGGTTCCGTCTCACCGACGCGACGGACAGCGGTGGGGACGCCGTGCTCCGCCCCGAGCGGTGGACCCTGTGGCACCACGCGGGACGGTGGGTCGATCGCCATGTCTTCACACTCGACCCGGCCTTTCCGGTCGACTTCGCGGTCGGCAACCACTACGTCGCGACGGCCGAGCGTTCGCCGTTCCGCGCACGGACGTTCGTGCAGCGGTTCACCCCCGACGAGCACCACGTGCTCGACGGGACGTCGTGGACGCGTACCACCCCCGACGGCGAGGAGACCGTGCGCCAGGTGGCGCCCGCCGACATTCCCGGCCTCCTGAGCGACGTCTTCGACATCGTGCTCGACCCCGGGGACGGTGCGGCGGTCGTCGCTGCGGAAACCCGCCGCGGGCGGCGCGCCACCGGATGAGTCCCCCGTTTTGCTTGCATGCCGGGCCACTCGGTACGATCGTCAGCGCTGCCCTCACGGGGAGCACGCCGCCTTAGCTCAGTCGGCAGAGCGATTCACTCGTAATGAATAGGTCAGGAGTTCGATTCTCCTAGGCGGCTCACGACAACGCAGGCCAGAACTCGATTCTGGCCTGCGTTTCGCTTTTCCGGCTCCCCGGAATCCTGAACCTCCCTCTCCCGCCCGCCGCCGCCTCCGGTGTTCCACGACTGGACGATCCCCGCGTCGACGGGACGGCGGCGGCGTCCGCCGCAGCGGACGCGCCCGATACCGCGTTGATCTACGTCACACGACCCCCAAACTAACCGGACCACGGTCCACCGCTTCGTCCGAATAGTCGGCAATAGTCCATCAAACGACTGACCAGCAATTTTGTGTCGTTACTGTTCCGTTATCGATCAGGATTCATGGTCACGGGACGCTAACGTGGTTCGACGCCCATCGAACTTGAAGGGTTGTTTTCGCCCCTAAGCATGGGACTTTGGTCCCTAGTCCGGCTTTACAAGCGAGTATGGCGTCCATATAGTCCACCGTGGCTAGCTATGAACGACATAAGATTTCCGTTCAGGGAAGCTGTGTCCCACTGCCATCTCTCACCAGGAGGAAGAAATATGAAGGAAACCTCAGTCGGCCACAAGGTCGCTGCCGGTGCCGGGGGCTGCTCCTCGCGGTGACTGGCACTGTCGCGACAGCGGCGACCGCCGATGCCCGCGTCACGCCCCAGAACCCGAGCGGATACGTCCGCGAGGTCGTCAAGACCCTGAAGACCCCCGAGGGCCTGAAGGCCAAGGTCGGCTTCTCGCGCGGTAAGGCCAAGATCCAGCCGTCGCGGGCGATCACCCCGTTCTCGAACCGCTTCACCGTCTCGGGCAGCGGCTGGGGCCAGGTCACCGACTTCGGCAAGTCCAGCTCGCAGGCCGCCAACGTCGAGACCGGCTACATCGTCGCCTGCCAGGTGGGCGTGGACAGCGCCACCGCCGGTGCCGGCGCGCAGCTCGGAGCCATCGCTCTGGCGGCCTTCGGCGGCGCGCTTCCGGCCGGTGCCGCAGGTCCGTTCGCCACCGTCAGCGGCAACGTCTCGGTCACCGTCTCGCCGGGTACCGCCAAGCGCATCACCTTCGGCAACAAGTCGATCGACGCACCGCGCCTGATGGAGACCTTCGGCGTCCGGTACAACTCGGTCGAGGTCAGCGTCGACAAGTGCGGCGGCAACATCGACGCCGTCGCGTACACCACGCTGTCGACCTCGAACCGCCAGTTCGACGCCAGCAAGACGATCTACGGACAGCTCGTTCGCGTCCGTTGATCTCACCGACGGCCGGTGTGGTCCGCGTCCCGCCGCGGCACACACCGGCCGTCGTCATCTCCGCAGTTCGCGCCCGCGACCGGGTGCGGCAACTAGAATCCCGTGACGAGCACTGCCCGGGGAAGGACACCATGGGATCGAGAGCAGCGTGGACCCGCGTCGAACGGGCATCCCGTCTCGGCGCCGTCGCCGCTGGTCAGGCCGTACGAACGGGCACCAACCACGCACGCGCCAAACTCGCCGGGAATGCAGCGGCCCTCGACCGTGACGCCGAATTCCTCGACTTCATCGAGCGATTCGTCCGCACGGTCGGCAACCTGAAGGGCGCATCCCTCAAACTCGGGCAACTGCTGGCCCTGCACGGCTCGGGTCTGTCATCCCCCGAGGCCCGCGCCGAATTCGACCGCCTCATGGCACCCGTCTTCGACTCGGTGCCCCCGGTGTCCACCGCCGCCATGCGGTCGGCTCTCCGCCGCGAACTGGGGCCGCACGCCGCCGAGGTCGAGATCGACGACGAGCCGATCGCGGCCGCGTCCATCGGCCAGGTGTATCGAGGCACGTACCGCGGCAACGACGTCGCCGTCAAGATCCAGTACCCCGGGATCAGCGCCCGCGTGACCGCCGACCTCAAGAACCTCGCCCTCCTCGGCCGATCGAGCAGACGCGCGTTCCCGGGCGTCGACTTGCCGCCCATCCTCGACGAGGTGAGCCGGCAGATCAGTCAGGAACTCGACTACGTCCGCGAGGCGGAGAACCAGCTCCGCGCGCAGAGTCTCGCCGCCGGCCACCCGGTGTGGCGGATCCCGACGGTGTTCAGCCAGGTCAGCGGGCGACGCGTCCTGATCTCCGAGTATCTGCCCGGTACCCCGTTCGAGGACCTCCGCACGCTCGACGTCGCCGAGCGCGACCGCATCGGCGAAGCCGTCTACCGCTTCTACAGCGGCGGGGTGAACCGCACCGGTGAATTCTGCGCCGACCCCCACCCCGGCAACATCCTCCTCCTCGAGGACGGGCGGCTCGGCTTCCTCGACTTCGGTCTCTACACTCGCATGCCGGCCGACGCCTTCCGCGCGCAGAAGGACCTCCTCATCGCGACGATGGAGCAGCGTACCGACGAGATTCAGCGACTCCTCGTCGCGATGGGCTTCCTCGCCCCCGATGCCGGCCCCCGCCGGGCCGAGCGACTGCTCGACCTGATGACCGATGTCGCCGGTTGGTACCTCACCGAGGATCCGGTCACCGTGACCGATGACCTCGCCCAGCGCGCGACCGCGCGACTCGTCGCCATGCAGCGCGGTGCGTTCGACATCGCGCGCTACGGCACATTGACCCCGGAGCACGTCTTCGCGCGCCGCACCGAGGTCGCCATGTGCAGTCTCCTGAGCAGACTCGAGGCGACCGGCTCGTGGGGCGCCATCGTCCGCGAATGGTGCTACGACCTGCCGCCGACCACCCCGATGGGAGCGGAGATCGCCCGCTGGGAGGCCGCCCGGGCATAAGAAACGTTCGATTGTCACGGAATGTAATCGGTTGACCGACACCCGCAGGGTAATGGGCGACTCGACTGCACGCGCGCATTAGACTCGCGGGGCGCATGTCCCCCCCGTGAAAGGCCGCTTCCGTGAGAACGACCCAGCAGTCGGCTCCCGACGACACTCGTCAGGACCCCGACGCTGATCCTCGCCGTGCTCGAGTCCTCGAGTGCGCGTTCAGCCTGTTCAGCACCCTCGGGTACGGGCAGACCGGGATGTCTCAGATCGCGACCGACTCCCATGTCAGCACCGCGTGGATCTACCGGGAGTTCGGTGGAAAACGCGAACTGTTCGACGCCGTCTTCGACGACAAGGTCGGCGATTTCATCGCCGCCATCAATCCCGGTTCGGAGATCTCGGAGAAAGCGGCCTCCAAATCCGAATTCGTCGGACTTCTCCCGGAACTCGCGACGCGGACGATGTCCGTTCTCGAAACCGATCCGCGCCTGTTCACCGGACTCCTGACGAACGCCGCCAGCACGGACACCGAGATGCGGTACCGGATCCTCGGTCTCGAGGCCCTCCACGCACGTCAGGTGGCCGCGGCTTTCGACCGCGCCCTCGACCACAACTGGCTCCCCGGCGACGACCTGACGTCCACCGTGCTCGGTCACGCCGTTCTGGCCCTCGGGCTCCCCGGCGCCGTCATGTTGATCGACGGCGACATGTCGCAGCGGGACTACCTGCTCGACGCGGGAATCGAACTGAACCGCAACGGCCTGCTCGGCACGTTCTCCGACGACGACGTCACCGCGGTGATGCAGGCGCTGGAGGACTTCCGACCACCGCCGCCGCTCATCGGCGGCTCCGATCGCCGCAGCCAGCTGATGGACGCCGCCCTGTCGTGCTATCTCGAATACGGCTACTTCACGGTGACCCCGACGATCATCGCGCAGGCCGCCGGGGTCGCGTACGGCACCTTCTACACCTACTTCGAGAACCGCCGGGTCTGCCTGTGGGAGGTCGTCGACCGCGAGACGTCGCGGATCCTGGCCGCGACCAGCCTGCACCGGCCGATCCCGGTCTGCCGGTTGGAGCTCATCGCGCGGCTCACCGAACTGGTGGAGACGGCGCGGCGCTTCACCGAGGACAACCCCGACCTCGCGTCGTTCCTCGTGCTCGGGGTGGTCGGCATCGATCGGACGGCCGCCGAACGGATGGCGGAACTGTTCCTGCGGATCTGCGGGCTGGCCGGCGACTACCTGCGTCGGTGCGCGGCCGCCGGGCTGCTGCGGGAGGGCATCGACCCGGACGCCGCGGCCCAGACGCTCGTCGCCGTCGTCTTCGCCGCCATCGCCGCGCAGATCGACATCGCGGCCGCCGCGGAGCCCGCACAGATCGTCCTGCCCCTGGTCGCCATGCTGTGCGGCGGCGCCGAGGGCGTCGACATCACCGCCTGAACGCACCTGCCCGGTCTCGCCCGCCGTGCTCGCACACGCGGGTGATGAGAGGATGGCGGCATGGATCTGCGCATCTTCACCGAACCCCAGCAGGGTGCCACCTACGACGACCTCCTGCGTGTCGCGCGGGCGACCGAGGACCTCGGGTACAGCGCCTTCTTCCGATCGGATCACTACCTGGCGATGAACACCGACGGGCGGCCTGGGCCCACCGATGCCTGGTTGACGCTCGCGGCCCTCGCCGTGCAGACCTCCCGGATCCGCCTGGGCACACTGGTGACGTCGGCGACCTTCCGTCACCCCGGCCAGTTGGCGATCCAGGTGGCGCAGGTCGACCAGATGAGCGGCGGCCGAGTGGATCTCGGTCTCGGTGCCGGCTGGTACGCCGAGGAGCACGCCGCGAACTCCATCCCCTTCCCGCCGCTGGGCGAACGGTTCGACCGACTCGAGGAGAATTTCGAGATCATCACCGGCATGTGGGACACCGCCGAGGGGGAGACGTTCAGCCACGACGGCCGCCACTACTCCGTCGACTCCTCCCCCGGCCTGCCGAAGCCGACCCAGACACCGCGACCGCCCATCATCGTGGGCGGAACGGGTCCCACGCGGACCCCGCGACTGGCCGCCCGGTTCGCCGACGAGTTCAACGTCCCGTTCGCGCCCGCCGACACCGTCGAGACCATGTACGGGCGGGTCCGCGAGGCGTGTGCCGCCGCGGGCCGCGACGGTGACGAGCTGACCTACTCGGCGGCGCTCGTGCTGTGCTGCGGTCGCACCGAAGCCGAGTTCGCGCGGCGAGCCGACGCGATCGGCCGCGAACCCGACGAGCTGCGGGCCAACGGCGCCGCCGGCACCGTCGACGAGGTGGTCGCGGCCGTCGAACGTTACCGGGCCGTCGGCGCCGAACGCATCTACCTGCAGGTGCTCGACCTGTCGGATCTCGACCACCTCGAGTTGGTGGCCGACCGCGTGGCCTCCCAGCTCTGATCCGCCCGGCGGTGCGCTCGGGTCGGGGTCAGATCAACGACCCGAGCCACACGCCGACGGCGCACGCGGCGACCGATCCCACCAGCGTCACCCCGGCATAGGTCACGGCACGTCGGCCGCCGCCGGACCGCACCGTCTCGACAGATGCGGTGGAGAACGTGGTGTATCCGCCGCAGAATCCGGTACCGACGACGGTCTGCCAATCGGCGCCCGCACCCGTGGCAATCACGGCTCCGGCGACCACTCCGATGAGGAGGCAACCGGTCACGTTGATCAGGACCGTCGGACCGGGGAACGCGTCCGGCCACCGTCGGCCGAGCAGATAGTCGACGAGGTATCGGGCGACGGCACCGCAGGCCCCCGCGACCACCGTCAGCGCGAGGATCACGGGGTGGCCTCACGTGGAAGAAGCCGGCGTGCTGCTTGCATCCCCGATAGAGCAAGCAGCACGCCGGCTGTCACCGTCGCGAAGGCGTATCCGGCGGCCAGGACCACATGCTCCCCTGTGCCCAGCAGCCGCAGCTCCAACGCGAACGCACTGTAGGTGGTCAGAGATCCACAGAATCCCGTTCCCACCGCAAGCCTCACACTTCGCCGCCATCCGGCGTCGTCTCCCCGACGCGCTAACCCCTCTAATAGCGCGCCCAGGACGAAGGCCCCGACGAGGTTCACCGCGAACGTTCCCCACGGCCACTGGCCGTCGCGCGCGGGCCAGGCCTCCTCGGCCAGGACTCGCAACGCGGTTCCCGCTGCGCCTCCGACGAACACCCAGGCGATCGTCGTCGGCATCCCTCGTCGTGTCATCGCACCCTTCCCTCAGTGTCTGAGGAAAGCGTACGACCCCCGATCTCGCTCCCGTCCCGATCCGTGTCGCCGTGACACGAGCCACCCCGCGAGGACCGGCAGTGCGATCACTGCCGCGAAGACCGCCGTTCCCATCAGCGGCGCGAGGAACACGTCCGAACCCGAGTAGCCGATCGTCCCGTGATAGAGAACGGCCACCGAATAGAACAGAGCCGATGCCATGCCGAGTCGTGCAGCGACTTGCCGGACACGGCTTCGAGGTCCGTCGTTCGTCGGGATCAGGAGCATGCATCCATTGGAACCGGTGTCGATACGAGGACCCAAGCAAACACGTCGATCTGTCCACATAAGCACAGGTCAGAGGCGTGAAAAACTTTTCCGGTCCGGATAAAACACGGGTCCGGACGGTCGCGGACGAGCCGTCAGACGGGTTCTCGGCGTCCCGACAGCTCCCGTCCGATCCGCACCACCATCGCGTCGACGGCGAACTTCGGCTTCACGTTCATCTCCAACGCCTCACGGCAGTCGAGGACCGCCTCGATGCACCGCAGCAGCCGATCGGGTGACGCGTAGTCGGCCATCCTCGCCGTCAGCTCGTCCGCCTTGTCCGGGTGCATGAGCGCCACGTGCGCCCCCATCGACAGGGCGAGCGCGTCGCGGAACAGGGCCGCGAGATCGACGAGAGCGCGGTCGAGCACATCGCGCATCGTCCGCGTGCGGCGAGATTTCTGGCGCTTCTCGAGTTCCTTGACCGCCCCGGCCGTCCCGCGTGGGGGGCGCGCGGTGCCCTTCCCGGTTCCCCCTGCGCCGAGGGCCGTCATCAGCTCGTCGGTCTCGGCGGCATCGCGTTCGGCACTGATGGCGTCGGCGGCCGCGGTCGCCGATCTCACGAGTTCCTCGGCGGCCGCGTAAGCCGTCGAATCCCGGGTCGCCGCCCGCGCGAGACCGAGGGCGCGGTCGCGCGCAGCACGCGAATCCTCGTCGACCGCCAGTCGCCGGGCTCGGCCCACGTGGCCGCCCGAGACCGAGGCGGCCCACCGCGCGCGATCGGCGTCGATGCCGTCGCGGTCGACGAGGACGCGCGCGATGTCGGCGGGACGCGGGGCCGTCAACCCGACGTGCCGGCACCGCGAGCGCAGCGTGATCGCGATGTCCTCGGGCGCCACCGACGGCGCACACAGCAGGAAGATGGTGCGCTCCGGCGGCTCCTCGACGGCCTTGAGCAAGGCGTTGCCACCCTGCTCGGTGAGACGGTCGGCGTCTTCGACGACCACGATCTGCCACCGACCGGTGGTGGGGCGGCGCGCCGCGAGCGAGACGATGTCGCGGATCTGCGCCACCGAGATCGTGAGTCCCTCGGGGACGATGTGGCGGACGTCCCCGTGCGTTCCGCCGAGCACCGTGGTGCAGGCGCGGCAGTCGCCGCACCCGACCTCGTCCGGCGACTGGCATTGCAGGGCGGCGGCGAAGCAGGTGGCGGCCACCGACCGGCCGCTTCCCGGGGGCCCGGTGAACAGCCACGCGTGGGTCATCGACTCGCGCACCGCCGTCTCGACGGTCGACCCGGGTGCGTCGGCGAACATCGACACGGCGCCGTCGTCCTGCTCGGCGAGCCGCGCCGCCACGGAACGCGCCGAGGTGGCCGCCACCAGCAGTTCCTCGGCCAGGGCGTGCTGTCCGATCATCCGATCAAAGACATTCGTCACAGGTGCCAGCCTAATTCCCTGCTCAGACATGTTGAAACCGGTCAGCTGTTTAACAATTGCAAGCAGGCCGCTACCGTGGATGCCATGGTCAGACGACGGTCCGGATTGTCCAGGGCGGCGCACACCATGCGCTGGCTGGCACACACTCCGTGGCCCGTCCTCGCCCTCGACATGCTCCGCGCCAATCTGGTGGGCGCCCTGTTCACCTTCGCCTTCCTCCGTTTCGGCATGCCGATGGTCGACGCCATCTCACTGGGCCAGTTCAATGCGCAGAACCAGGTCGCGTTCGGCCTCTACCTGGTGGTGGCGATCCTCGTCGGCATCTACCTCACGATCACGCTGAGCCTCCCGGTCCTGATCTGGCATCGACGTCGGACACGCCTCGACGACGAGGTCGCCCGCCGTCGCGCATTGAACCTGCCGTCGCTGCTCACGCTGGTGAACCTGGGCCTGTGGACGGTCGGCGGGGTGATCCTCGCACTGATGAATCTGCGGACGTCGGTCAAGGACTTCGTGCTGGTCGCCATCGCAAGCGGCATCGGCGCGCTCGTCACGGGCGTGCTGAGCTTCATGCAGGCCGAGAAGGTGCTGCGGCCGATCACCGTCGCGGCGATGGCCAACGACCCGGACAACAACACGTACGCCCCCGGCATCAGCACCCGCATCGCGGTGTTCTGGACCGTGACCGTCGCGGTGCCGATGGTGGTGATCGCGGCACTGATCACGCTCGAACGCACCCGCGTCATCGACACCGACGCCGAGGGACTCCAGCGGCCGATCCTGTGGATGGCGACGGCGGCCATCGTCTTCGGCCTCCTGGCCATCACCAGGCTGGTCCGCTCGATCACCGACCCGGTGAAGCAGCTGCGTGTCGCCCTCAACCAGGTGCGCGCCGGGAATCTGAACGTCGCGGTCAAGATCTACGACGGCAACGACCTGGGCCGGCTGCAGGCCGGATTCAACGACATGGTCTCCGACCTCCGCGAACGACAGGAGCTGCGGAACCTGTTCGGCCGCTACGTCGGTGAGGACGTGGCCCGCCGCGCCATCGAGACCGGCACCGAGCTCGGCGGTGAGGAACGCTACGTCGGCGTGCTGTTCGTCGACATCGTCGGCTCCACGCGGTTGGCCGTGAACCGTCCGCCCCGCGAGGTCGTCGGCCTGCTCAACGCCTTCTTCGAGGTGGTCGTCGACGTGGTCGGCCGGCACGGCGGGTTCGTCAACAAGTTCCAGGGCGACGCGGCCCTCGCGATTTTCGGAGCGCCGCTCGATCAGGAGGACTTCGCCGGCTCGGCACTCGCCGCCGCTCGCGACCTCCGCGCCGACCTGGCTGCCCGGCTCGGGGATGTCGACATGGGCATCGGCGTCTCCGCGGGTAAGGCGGTGGCCGGACACATCGGCGCCGAGCAACGCCTCGAGTACACCGTGATCGGCGACCCCGTGAACGAGGCCGCACGCCTCACCGAGCTGGCCAAGGACGAGCCGACCCGGGTGTTGGGTTCGGCGCGCGCGGTGTTCCTCGCCGGCGACGACGAGGCGGACCACTGGGAGATCGGGGAGGGCGTCGAACTCCGTGGTCGCGGCATCGAGACGCTCCTGGCCCGCCCCGACCTCGACGTCGCCGAACCGCCGGTCGCCCCCGGCGCCTGACCGGCGGAGGCCGGATGTCAGCCGTCGGTCTTCTTCGGCGCTGACTTCTTGGCTGCCGTCTTCTTCGCAGTCGTCTTCTTGGCAGTGGTCTTCTTCGCTGCCGTCTTCTTCGCAGTGGTCTTCTTGGCTGCCGTCTTCTTGGCTGCCGTCTTCTTGGCTGCCGTCTTCTTGGCTGCCGTCTTCTTCGCAGTGGTCTTTTTGGCGGTCTTCTTCGCCGATTTCTTGGCCGGCCCGCGCGCTCGCCGGTCCGCGAGGAGTTCCATGGCCCGCTCGGGGGTGATGGTCGTGACCTCGTCGCCCTTGCGCAGGCTCGCGTTGGTCTCACCGTCGGTGACATACGGGCCGAAGCGGCCGTCCTTGACGACCATCGGCTTCTCGCTGACCGAGTCGGGGCCCAGTTCGCGCAGCGGCGGGGCCGCGGCCGCACGCCCCCGGCGCTTCGGCTCGGCGTAGAGCTTGAGCGCCTCCTCGAGCGTCACCGTGAACAGCTGCTCCTCGGTGGCCAGCGAACGCGAGTCGGTGCCCTTCTTCAGGTACGGACCGTAGCGGCCGTTCTGCGCGGTGATCTCCTCCTCGCTCGCCGGGTCCACCCCCACCACGCGCGGCAGCGACAGCAGCTTCAAGGCGTCGTCGAGCGTCACCGTGGACACGTCCATGCTCTTGAGCAGCGACCCGGTCCGCGGCTTGGGTCCGGACTTCTTCCGCGCCGTCTTCTTGGCCGCCGTCTTCTTCGCGGCAGTCTTCTTAGCGGCGGTCTTCGTCGCGGCGGTCTTCTCGGGTGCGGTCACGGTGGTCGCGGCACCGCCCGACCCGCCGCTGCCACCCGAGCCTCCGCTGGGGACGTCGTCGAGCGAGACCACCGTCTCGCCGCCGTCACGCGGTGTGGGACCGGCCGGGATCGTCGGAACCGGCGCCCCGCTGCTCCCGTCGTCGCCGGCGTCGTCGTCATCCTCGGACGGCAGGATCTCGGTCACGTACGGGCCGAACCGCCCCTCCTTGACGACGATCTCATGCCCGGTGGCCGGATCGATGCCCAGGACGCGCCCCTCCTGGGGCGTCTCGAACAGCTTCTCGGCCACGTCCAACGTCAACTCGTCGGGAGTCATGTCGGCAGGCAGGTTGGCACGCTTGAGGTCCGGCTCCGCGTCCGGTCCCGCCACGTTTCGCTCCAGGTACGGACCGTAGCGACCGACCCGGACGAACACCGGGCGTCCCTCGGAGTCGTCGAACAGCTTGATGGAGTTGACCTCGCGGGCGTCGATGCCCTCGAGGTTCACGCCGACGAGCTTCTTGAGACCACCGGCGCGCGCCATCGACCCGGCGGCGTCGTCGTCACCGTCGCGCGGCTCGTCGCCGGCGCCGAAGTAGAACTCGCTGAGCCAGCGCGTCCGGTCGGCGTGACCGGACGCGATCTGGTCGAGATCGTCCTCCAGCGACGCCGTGAAGTCGTAGTCCACGAGGCTGTTGAAGTAGCCCTCCAGCAGCCCGACCACGGCGAAGGCCACCCACGACGGGACGAGCGCACTGCCCTTTTTGACCACGTAGCCGCGGTCCTGGATGGTGCCGATGATCGAGGCGTACGTGGACGGCCGACCGATGCCGAGGTCCTCGAGCACCTTCACCAGCGACGCCTCCGTGTACCGCGCGGGCGGGTTGGTCGAATGCCCGTCGGCCAGCAACGACTGCGCGGTGAGCGACTGCCCCTCGCGGAGGTTCGGCAGCCGGTTCTCGGCGTCGTCCGCCTGCCCGCCGGCCAGCGCGTCGACGGTCTCGACGTACGCCGACAGGAAGCCGGGGAAGGTGATGGTGCGACCCGACGACGCGAACGTCACCCGCTCACCGGTCGACGCCGTGCCACCGATCCGCAGGCTCATCGTGGTCCCGCGGGCATCGGCCATCTGCGAGGCGACGGTCCGCTGCCAGATCAGCTCGTAGAGCCGGAACTCATCGGTGTCGAGCGCGGAGGCCACCTGACCGGGCGTGCGGAAACTGTCGCCGGCCGGGCGGATCGCCTCGTGCGCCTCCTGCGCGTTCTTCACCTTGCGGGTGTACTGGCGCGGCGTCCGATGGACGAACTCCTCCCCGTACAGCTGGCGGGCCTGTGCCCGGGCCGCGTTGATCGCCGACTCGCTGAGCGTCGTCGAGTCGGTACGCATATACGTGATGTAGCCGTTCTCGTAGAGCCGCTGCGCGATGCGCATCGTGCGGTCCGACGAGAATCGGAGCTTGCGGCCGGCCTCCTGCTGAAGCGTCGAGGTCATGAACGGCGCGTAGGGGCGGCGAGTGTACGGTTTCTCCTCCACCGAGGTCACCGCGAGTTCCGCACCCTCGAGCGCCGTCGCCAGCGCGGTGGCACGTGCCTCGTCGAGGACCGTCACCCCGGAGGCCTTCTTGAGGCGACCGTCCGGGCCGAAGTCGCGCCCCGTGGCGACCCGGTCGTCGCCGATGTTCACCAGACGCGAGTTGAACGATCGGGGTCCGCCGGCCTCGGCGCCGGCCCCCACGTCCATCGTCGCGGCGATGTCCCAGTAACTCGCGGAGACGAAGGCCATCCGCTCACGTTCACGTTCGACGATGATGCGTGTGGCCACCGACTGCACCCGGCCGGCGGACAGCTTCGGCATCACCTTCTTCCACAGGACCGGCGACACCTCGTAGCCGTACAGGCGGTCGAGGATGCGGCGGGTCTCCTGCGCGTCGACCATGTCGATGTCCAGATCACGCGGACTCTCGGCGGCGGCACGGATCGCGGACTCGGTGATCTCGTGGAACACCATGCGCTTGACCGGGATCTTCGGCTTCAACGTCTCCAGCAGATGCCAGGCGATGGCCTCACCCTCGCGGTCGCCGTCCGTCGCGAGGTACAGCTCGTCGACGTCCTTCATCAGGGAACGGAGTTCGGAGACCGTCGACTTCTTGTCGGCGGAGACCACATACAGCGGTTCGAAGCCGTCGTCGACGTTGACACCCAGACGCGCCCACGGCTGCCCCTTGTACTTGGCGGGGACGTCGGCGGCACCGCGCGGCAGATCGCGGATGTGTCCTCGCGACGACTCGACAACATAGTTTCCGCCGAGGTAGCCCGCGATCTTGCGGGCCTTGGTCGGCGACTCCACGATGACGAGACGCCGGAGCCCGGATGATGAGTTGTCGGTGGCGGCCACGGGTGCCCTTCGTTTCAGAGAGAATCGCTACTCGATGCCGTTGTACCTTATATAACGTGTGCTCTGCACGTCACCCCAGATAGACGGGACGTTAGCCTTGCGGGGCGACGGCGTACCTCGCCGGTCGCATCAGGAATCTTCCTTCATCGACGACTGGATCTGCCGTCTCAACTCGGCAGGGATCCGGTCCATGTCGAGAACCATGACTCGACCGGATCCGTCGTCGCGTGCGAGTTCGACCACCGCTTTGTCCGGATCATCGTGCGCGTCGACCCGTGTGCCGATGACGTCACCGATGGCGTTCACCATCTCGTTGAAGTTCAGGTCTGCACTGCTCTGGAGAAGAGCTTCGGGCGCACTGTCGGGAGACGGACCGGGATCGTCGGGCACGAGGCGGTCGAGGTCCACGAGCACGTCTTCAACAGACCGGTCCAGCGGAACCAGGTACTCCTGCAGTTCGACGAGATCCAGTCGTCGCTCTCGCGATTCGACCTTCGACACCAGAGACTGGACGACCCCCAGCCGCGCGGCCAGTCCTGACTGCGTCAAGCCCGCGAGCACGCGATAAGACTTGAGGATCCGAGACACAGCTTCACTGCGCTGCACGTAACGGACTCCCCTCAAGGACATTCATCGATCATCCCCCGCGTCGAAATGGCAACCCAATTTCACGTTTCATATCCTGAATTCGGTTTGCATCGCTGCGACCTTCGGACGATTGCGAAGCCCAGCGCCATCCCCCGCCCGAGCAGCTGACCCAGCACCGTGAACCTGACGTCGGGACTCAGAGCTCGACTCCTTCAGGCCATTCCAGAGCATCTGAACTCCACGTCGCCGAGCCACGCGATGCCGATCTGCGGCCGATCCCGACCATCTGTCACAACATCCTGATACAGATTAAGGTATCGTTTTTTCGGATACTTGACCCCTCGGCTCACACCACGCACAGCAGCCGGGGAAATCGACTCTTGGGGAGGAATGAAGTTGACGAATCCTAATGATCCGCAGTACAACCCGGGCCACCGGGTTCCGGACGAGCCTCAGACCAATGCGGACGGTCGGGGACAGCCGGGGGCCACCGGTCCCATCCAGTTCGGCGCTCCACACCAACAGGGCCAGACGCCGCAGCAATGGAATGCCGGTGGACCGACCGAGAATCCCTGGAACACCGCCACACCGCCGAACCCCGGCCCACCGAGCGGCGCCTACGGTTCGCCCACGAATGGCGCCCAAGGCCCTACCCTCGCGCAGTTCGGGACCACGCTCAAAAGCCGCTGGCGAACGATCCCCATGCCGGCACGGATCGCGGGGATCCTTCAGATCCTGATCGCTCTCTACTGGTTGATCGCCCTCGGCAATACCAGCTCTACGGCCGACGAGGTCGGGCACGACGCCGTCAACAGCCTCGTCGATTACCTGACGGCGGCGATCTTCCTCGCCGCCATCGCCGCCCTCATCTCCGGGATCATCCTCTCACTGACCTTGACCCGCGGATCGCGCGTCGTCGCTTCCGCTCTCACACTCGCACCGCTCCCCGCCTTCGCCGCGCTGCCATTCGGCGCAGGGATCGGGCTTTCAACGGTCGCGGTGTTTCTTGTCATTCCCACCTGGATCCTCGTCTGGGCGCCCAGGTCTGTCGACAAATACCTGGGTCAGGAATGAAGCGTCGATTCGCGGCGATCACGACCGCCCTCGCCTCGTCGGCTGTCCTGGCCGCCTGCCAGTCGACCGCCGACGACACCGAGCAGGCCACGCCACAGAGCATGTCCTCGGCATCGCAATCTACGTCGTCGGCGCACGCCACGTCGTCCGCCGACACGCAGGCACCGTCTACCCGAACATGTGAAACCGAACCCGACGCGCCTGCGATCGCCCAAGCAGCCGAATCCTTGAGCTTTCGGGGATGGTCCTGGGTGCCGACAGGCGTCGGCAACTACAACGAGTGCGACGAACTCACCTGGGCCGGAGCCGAGCCCGACGGAATGACCACTGGCTCGAGCCCGCGGATCACGCTGCTTTTCCACGAAGGCAAGTACGTCGGCAACGCCACTGACTGCCCGCTCCCCGTAGATCCGAAATCCGCCGACGGGCGTTCCGTGGTCGTCGCGTATCCGATATCGCCTGATCACGCAGGAAAATCGGACGTGCCCGCCATGGCAGTACCTGTGACGTACACCTACCAATCCGGACGTGTCACCAGCGAAGGCGACATCCCTCAACCGCTGCTGTCAGCAGCCGGTTGCTGGCAGCGAAAGAACGATCAGATGACATCACTGGGAACCCCGCAGGCAAACCACGTAAGGAATGCAGATCTCGCCGCGCCACGCAGTAGAGCGAAGTCCGGTACGCGCCTCTGGATCACCGCGGGAATCTGTGCTGCCGCCCTGCTGACCGGATGCTCTTCGGAGGACCCGAAGCCCCGGAACTTCACGATTCCCGATGGTCCTGACATCTCCTTCACGGTGCCCGAAGGCTGGGCGGCGGAAGAGCTCGAAGCGACGGACAGTGTGATTCTCGTTCCGAGCGGTACGGATTATTCCGGTTCTGAGCTGGTAGAGGTGGTGAACAGTTTCGACATTTCATCCGACTCAGACGTGGATGACATTCTCGACGCGATCGACGAAGTCGGGGGACCGATTAAAGCGATCCACATCGGGGCACTGGACTGCGATGACATAGACAGCGAGAACATACGAAAGATCTCCGGAAAGCGGGAGACGATCAACGGCTGGCGAACAGTTGAGAGCCGCATGTCCGGCACCACGACAGAGGGCGACCTCGCGATGTCGGAATTCAAAGCCTTCCCCCGTGCGACATGCACCGGAACGGGCCTGGTGGTTGCAGCAACCGAGGTAACAACCAGCGACACCGCGCCGACACACACGACGGAATCGGCGAAGTCAATCCTCAACGACCTACGCATCGTGGAGGAGTGAGCCCATGATCCCTCCCGCTCGGCCCATGACCGTACGCCTCGATCCATCCGGGTTCCTTCAGGTCGTTCCGGGACCCCCACCGCCGACACCTCCGCCGCGCCAACCCGGCGACATCATCCTTCCCGAAGCGTCGAGACTCGAGCAGGAGATCGTCTGGGTGTTTCCACACCTGGCCACTGCCCCCATCACGCCCGCGGCGCTGCGCCGGACGGCGCATGCATCCTGGGATTGGGCCGTCGGCGCGGCATGCCACCGGGCGATCATCGATCACGTACCGCTGGCATCGAACTGGAACAGCCACGCCACCAAGGCACGGACGTCGATCAACAAGGACCTGGTTGAGCTGACCGTCAATCAACCTCACCCGCCGGTCAGCCGGCTCGCGGCACAGCTCGAACAACGGATCGACATCTTCGGGCCTTCCGATCTCGCCCACTTCCAGGCCATCAACTGGATACTCTTCACCGAGTTCCAGCTCGCTCAGTCCAAGAACACACTGTCGACAACGACCGATACGCATGAGCGAGCCAGATACGAATCGCTGGAATCGCTGATCGCACTGGATCAGCCCTACCTTTCGCACCGCGCGAAGGATATGGCCGACTTTTACTTCTCGCATGCCTTCGACATCAAAGCGACCTGGCTCGGCGAACCGACGCTACAGCAGCGCGACAGGTCTCGGCAGATCCAAGAACGCACAGCGAAGGTCAAACGGATGTACCGGACGTACCGCTCAAACAGGAACGAGGCGGCACTCAACAGCGAGAAGGCACGGCAGCTACGCATCGACAACGATTACAAGCAAGCCAAGACGCGCTGGAATAACACCCGGTAGCCCGCTGACCACCGAAAGGAGAAGTCGATCGATGAGCTCGCCATTCGATGCACCGCCACCTGATCCGGATTCAGATCCACACCCAGAGTTGTCGACCGGTCAGCCGTTCAGTGGTCGGGAGGCTCCGCCGCCTTCGAACCGCGCCCGGGCAGAAGTGCCTCAGGACCTCCGTCCCCGCACATCGGCGACAGCCCAAGACATCGGCTATCGATCGCGCCCCGTCATGCCTCTGCCGATCATCGTGGTGACGGCATTGTCGATTCTTTTCGTCATGGCCGGCGCACCCCTGACCGACTACCTTTACGGCTGGGCATTACTGTCTGACATCCAGGTACTCGGCGCCGCCTGCGGGATTGCGTTCTTCATCTATCCCGGAGCACGGACACGGATTGCCATGACGGTGTCCGCCGTACTGACCATGATCACGTTGGTCGGCATTCCGCTCGGAGGCGCCATCCTCTACTTCTTTTGGATCAGCAGTGCCGGTCAGCAGTATTTCGTCGACTGGTCGAAGCAGGGCCGATAGATGCAAACCCGTGCCACGTCGTCACCATGGCTGCGTCGAGGGAGGGGACTGATCGCGATGACGTCGCTCCTGCTGCCGCTGGCATCTTGCTCGTCAGACGCCGGCACAGAAGCCAGTGATTCGCGTCCCTCGACAACCTCGGACTCTGCGTCGTCGTCCCGTCCGAAGATCACCTGCTCCAGATCCTTTGCCGACACGTCCGACTGCACTCGCATTGCTCGAGTCGACATCGACGGTTCCGGCGATGAGGCAGAGGTCGGCCTGGTCTTCGACAAGCCGTCCAAGGTTCGCGTCACCCTGCCGGGTGATCGAACCGACGAGATCGAGATCGCAAGCAACGAGGTGGGCGGAGCCAAGGCTGTCGCCGGATCAGCCAGAAAGATGCAGTTCTACGAGCTCGACGGCCAGCCGGGAACCGAAATCATCGTCCCGATCGAAACGGAGAAGTCCGGAACGTACTTCCAGGTCTTCTCATGGAGGGACGGCGAACTCGTTCGGCTGCCGCCACCGGGCTTCCTCCACGATCCGGAGGTCGGCGAAGACCACTGGACATTCTCCTTGGCCATCAGCATGGATCGCAGAGTTCTGTGCCGAGACGGCGGCATCAGTCTCGAATCGAACCAATACACCAGTCTGGACGGCGCGGACGTCACTGATTACGCCTTCAGCGACGACGGTTCCGATGGGTCGTGGGCGCAGGTTGGTAAGACACGGTCAGGCGAGTCCCCGTCTCCCCGAACGTCCGGCACCCCGTATTTCTACTGCGAGGATCTTCGTACCCGAGCGCTGTTTCGCTGACCGGCTCACCCGTCAACCGACAGGCCACACTCCCGCCGGTGCTCCCACCGGTGCGATGCCTACCGTCTCGGCCAGGCGCCGGATGCGTTTGCGGCTCGACACCCGCAAGCCCAGCATACCGCTGCGGGTTCCGATCAGGGTCGGTGCGATCCCCGTCCGCATGAGCGCGGTCGCCAGGGGCGCGTGCGTGTCGGGCGCCTTCGGGTCGAGGCCCAGCAGGTAGTGGGAACCGTCGGCGCGTCCCGCGGCCAGCACCCACAGCCGCAGGGCGTGCGGGGTCGGCGTCCACCCCTCGGGAACGGCTTTGATCGCACCCGACGACCACGCGCGGTGCAGGGCGGTGATCCGCGGGTTGGCCTCGGTGCGCGCCAGCGGATGCCCCTCCTCGGAGGTGATGATCTCGGCGGACAGACCCGCCCCGCGAATCTCCTCGCAGATCGCGTCGGCCCGCCAGCTGTCGGGCACCACCACCGACACTCGGGCACCCCAACTGGTGTGCACCGACTGTCCCTGCGCCGCGAGGAGTCCCGCGAGATCGGCGATCGCGGGATCTTCGATCTCGGCCGAGAACAGCGACATCTGACTCACAGGTACATGATACGGACCACAGATGACGGATCGGTATCGCCGCACCGCGGTGCCCCGAAGCACTGAACTCCCGGTTCGCATGCTGCGACCCGGGAGTTCAGTGGAAGTCTGTGGTGAGACTAGACGGCGCGGACGCCGGTGGCCTGCGGCCCCTTGGTGCCCTGACCGACCTCGAACTCCACGCGCTGGTTCTCCTCCAGGGTGCGGAACCCGTTGCCCTGGATCTCGGAGTAGTGGACGAACACGTCGGCGTCGCCCTCATCGGGTGCGATGAAGCCGAAGCCCTTCTCCGCGTTGAACCACTTCACAGTGCCCTGTGCCATTTACTGCATTCCTTTGCCTTGCATTACAGACCCGCTGCGACGGAGCCGCAGCGGTGGTCGAGTCCGACCGCCGTACTTCCACGGCGTGCCCCGCCGGACGAGGCGGAAGAACTGACTGCAAGTACACCGGCCGCACCCCACCCCGCAATGCTGCGGAGCGTGCGACCGAGACAAGTCAATCATGTTCTGCCCCAGCGCGACAGCATCCCGCGCGACGTGGACCCGTCGCGGAGAGATTCGGGCCGAAAGTCCCTCTGCGCGCCCGACTCTCACCGTTCCGAGGCGGCCTGGCGTCGGGTGGCCGAGAGCCGCGACGGGGCTGCGTAGCATGTGACTCCGGAGGATTCACATGGCGCACGACGGCAGCACCCGGGCGAACCGCAGCACCCAGGCCGACTACGGTCGCGAACTGCTGCATCGCACGCTCGCCGGCGTCGCCGACGAGGACTCGCCGCTCACCCACCTGTCGGTGATCGATGCGCGCGCCGCCGACACAGTCGACTGGCCCGACTGGGTGCATCCCGCCGTCCGGGACGCCTTCGTCGAGCACGGGGTGCACCGGCCGTGGCGCCACCAGGCCGATGCCGCGACCCTCGCACATGGGGGGCGTCACGTCTGCGTGTGCACGGGCACCGCATCGGGAAAGTCGCTGGCATACCAGTTGCCGGTTCTCACGGCGTTCGCGTCGGAGCCGGCCGCGACGGCCCTGTACCTGTCTCCTACCAAGGCGCTGGGCACCGATCAGCTCCGTTCGATGGCACAGCTGATCGCCGGTCGGCCCGAGTTCGCGCACCTGCAGCCGTCGAGTTACGACGGCGACACCGACGCCGAACTCCGCCGGTGGGCGCGCATGCACTCCCGGTGGATCTTCACCAACCCCGACATGCTGCAGATCGGCATCACCTCCACGCATGCCCGCTGGCGGGTGTTCTTCTCGCGGCTGCGGTACATCGTCGTCGACGAGTGCCACCACTACCGCGGCGTCTTCGGTTCGCACACGGCGCTGGTCCTGCAGCGCACCCTCCGCATCGCACGGCGGTACGGCGCCGACCCGGTGGTCGTCGGGGCATCGGCGACGGTGTCGAATCCGGCGGAGGCGCTTTCGCGGCTGATCGGCGAGGACGTCGTCGCGGTCACCGAGGACGCGTCGCCGCACGGCGCGCGGACGGTCGCGATGTGGGAGCCGGGCTTCCTCGATCAGGTGCGCGGCGAGAACGGCGCCCCGGTACGGCGGTCTGCGGGGTCGGAGGCGGCCCGCCTCCTGGCGGACTTCGTCGTCGAGGGCGCCCGCACCCTGTGCTTCGTCCGTAGTCGCCGGGGCGTGGAGGGCGCCGCGGTCCGGGCCCGCGAACTGCTCGCCGATGCCGCACCCGAGCTGGTGGAGCGGGTCGCGGCGTACCGGGCCGGGTATCTGGCCGATGACAGGCGGCGGCTGGAGCGGGCGATCTCCGACGGCGAGCTCCTCGGCGTCGCGACCACCAACGCCCTCGAGTTGGGAGTCGACATCTCGGGACTCGACGCCGTGATCGTCGCCGGCTATCCGGGGACGGTCGCCTCGTTCTGGCAGCAGGCCGGGCGGGCGGGGCGGCGCGGCGAGGGGTCGATCGTGGTGATGGTGGCGCGTGACGATCCGCTCGACACCTATCTGGTGCATCATCCGGAGGCGTTGTTGGCGCGGCCGGTGGAGGCGACGATCACGGACCCGACGAATCCGTACGTGCTGGCGCCGCACATCCTGTGTGCGGCCACCGAGTTCCCGCTCACCGACGGTGACGTGGCGGCGTTGCACGCCGAGCGGGTCGTCGCGGAGCTGACCGAGCAGGGGCGGCTCAAGCGACGCAAGGCCGGGTGGTATCCGGCGCCGGGGCTCGATCCGCACGCCGACGTCGACATCCGCGGCGGTATCGGCGGTCAGGTGCTGATCGTCGACACCACCACGTCGCGACTGCTGGGGACCGTCGACACGGCTCGCGCGATGACCTCGGTCTATCCCGGTGCCGTCTATCTGCATCAGGGCGAGAGTTTCGTGGTCGACGACCTCGCCCTCGACGACGGGCTGGCGGCGGCGCACCCGGAGTCGCCGGATTGGACGACGTCGCCGCGCGAGGTCAGTGAGATCCGTGTTCTCGAGACGCTCGACTCGCGCTCGCGCGGGCCGCTGACCGTGTCGTTGGCGCGGGTCGAGGTGACGGGCCAAGTGGTGGGTTTTCTGCGGACGTCGCTCACCGGTGAGGTCCTCGACTCGGTGGCGCTCGATCTGCCCGAGCACACGTTGGAGACCCGCGCCGTCATGTACACGCTCACGCCCGAGTCGTTGATCGCCGGCGGCGTCGGCGCCGACGCCTTCCCCGGCGCACTGCACGCGGCCGAGCACGCAGCGATCGGCATGCTGGGTCTGGTCGCGACGTGCGATCGCTGGGACATCGGCGGGCTCTCGACCGCGCTGCATCCGGAGACGGGTTTGCCGACGGTGTTCGTCTACGACGGTCATCCGGGCGGCGCCGGTTTCGCGGACCGCGGGTACGAGGCGTTCGATGCGTGGATCGCGGCGACGACGACGGCGGTCGCCTCGTGTTCGTGTCCCTCCGGCTGCCCGTCGTGCGTGCAGTCCCCCAAGTGCGGAAACGGCAATGAGCCGCTCGACAAGGAGAACGCCGTGACGCTGCTCCGACTCCTGTCTCGTCTGCACGGTTGACGGGTCGTGCGGGCGTCACGTCGGTTCGACGGGGCCCGCCCGGGCCACGGCTCGTGCCGCGCGGACACCCCACAGTCCGAGGCGCACATGCACCTGAACTTCGAGCTGCACGTCGTCGCCGGAGACTTCGCACGACGACACGGTCGGGCGGCCGTCCTGTTGGCGCGCCAGCGTTCTGGCCACCGTGCAGCCGTCGCCCCGACCGGTCAGTTGGGCCGACGCGGCGGCCAGGGCCGCCAGGTCGGCCGCCGACTGCGCTCGGTGCCGGGCGACCACCGCCGCGCCGACGAACAGGATCGCCACGAGCAGCGCGGCGAGCGCTGCGATCACCGCCGCGCCGGTCACCGTCGAGAAGCCGTCCTGCCCGCGGTCATCCCGATCCTGCTTCGGGTTCGCGTACTGCGACGGCGCGGGCCGAGATCGTGACCATCGGGAGGAGCGGGACCGTCGTCGACACCGTGACCACCACCCGGTCGCCTTCGGATCCGATCGCGATGTCGGCGCCGGTCGGCGCCACCTGTCGGCCCGCCGACCGCGCCGATTCATCGCCCGCGGCCGTCAGTCGCGCGACCTCCCGGGCCGCGTCGGTGCATCGGATCTGCGCCGACACTCCCGCCACCGCACCGATCCCGATCACGAGGAACACCGCAATGGCGCCCAGCGCATATGCGGCCTCCACGGTGACCATGCCGCGCTCGTCTCGCGCCAATCGGCCGATCGAGCACGTGGGCGGGTGCATCGCCGGTCATCCGACCGACGTGTTCAACGCCTTCGAGATGATCCCCGTCAGCGCCGTCACGATCGAATCCCCGGTCACCACCGTGTAAAGGATGGCCCCGAACGCCGCGGCCGCGATCGTGCCGATCGCGTACTCGGCCGTACTCATCCCCTCCTCGTCGGCTGCGAGGCGTACCGCGAGATCACCGATCTCCTTGCACCGCTGCACAATTGCTGCTCCACCCACCATGACGTCCCCCGAAGTCTCGATCCTCACCCCGACCGGGTGCTTGCACTTCTTTAGACGCAGCGACCGGGCGTTCGGCTCCATCGGTCGGCGGCCGGGCGTGTCGCGTAGACTCGATCGCTATCGTGCCGCAGCCAGATCGATGCGGTCGGCTCGTGGGTAAATCATGGCTCACCTGCCCAGCGCCAGCCACGCTCCGAATCGGAGATCGCCCTCCGGGTCGATGGACGCGGTCTCCGCACCACCGTCGGGGTCGATCGCAGAGAATTCTCCGTTGTCGTCGACCATGAATGGAAGGAGATCGGATCCGGGATCGGCGAACACGGGGTCAACGTCGACGGCCACGCCTCTCAGATAATCCGCAAATTTTTGGTAAGAATTCCCGGCCGCGCCGGGAGGCAACCACAAGACCTGTGGCCAATCGGACCGTCCACAGGTTTTCAGCGCTGTCCAGAAATCCCGCCAGTCGTGAACTCGCGGTGCGTAGCCACCGGCCCACCTTGTCGATTTCCTTTTTCTATCGCCAACTTCGTATTCGACCAGCTTCTTCTTAATTCCACGGGTGAACGCCCCATTCTTCGCCTTGACTGTGGCGGTCCGATGTGCGGCTATCTCGGCGCTCATGGCCTTGCCTACCTCAGCGGTCGTCAACACTCTCATCCACGCGGCGAACCACCAGTCGTCTTCGCCGCTTCGTTTGAAGGCATGCTCGGTGACACTCGGGCCATTGACTCTCTGTGCAAATTCCTCGAGCACGCCCGGCCAGTCTGGACTGGGAATCGCATAAACTGGCTGAAGATAGCTCGGACGACGCAGATAATCGCATAATTGGCCGATGTCGACGAACACGTCCTGATAGTTTCGCCCACCCGCCGTGCGCCCGGTGCACGTCTTCACCTCGATCTGAATACTCTTCCCGATTCGGTTATTCGGGAACCGGCGGATCTCTATGTCCTCCCCGGCCACCGGCCACCAGAGGGATGCATGCGCCAAAAACCGATAGTTAATGTACTGCGAAGCCCAGTGCTCAAGAGTCTTCTCCGGAACCGATACTGGCACGAACTCGTCCTCTCACTACCCACGACACGCCATGGGATCTTCCGGCGCCTACGCTCGTTAGACGCACATCCGGCGATTTCGGTTCCATAAGGCTCCACTCGGGCGTGTCGCACCGACTCTCCGTTCACAATCCACAGAGCCTCCCCGGGCATCCGACTGATCAGTCGGATCACGAACGATGAGGTCAGCGAGGACCGCGACTCTGTTACCTTTCCCGTCATTCAGTGAGCCGAGGACGGACCGCGGCGGATGTGACCGGTCGACGCTCGATGGGGGATGATCTGGGCAGTCGTACGCGACCTCTCTCACCAGGAGTCTCCGCCGGAGACCGTGACCTCGGGGGCATCAATGGCTCATATCGACCTGTACCGGGCGTTCGGCCTCGACCGACACGCGTCGTCCGACCGGCTCGGGCAGATACTGGCCGAGCAGGCAGCGGCGGCCGACCCGACGGTTCGCCACCAGTTCGAGACGGCTCGCGCCATCCTCGCCGATCCGGCACGTCGCGCGGCCTACGACGCCCGCCTCGCGGACCCGGCCGCACCCGAACTGACTCCCGCCGCCCTCGACGAGATCGCCTCGGCTCCGCCGACATCCGCACCGGCCCCGTCGACATCCGCACCCGTCATGCCGCACACGCGGCGTGGGCGCGGCGTCTCGGTCCCGGTGTTGACGGCGATCGCGGCCGTCCTGGTGATCGCCGTCGCGGCGGTCGGCGTCTTCCTCATCAGCACCGACTCCGACGACCGTTCGACCACCGACACGCAGGCGGACACGAGTCGGCAGGCCGACGCCCCCGACGAGTCCGCGGCCCCCGACCACTCCGACGCTCCGGCGGCGCCCGAGCCCACGGCCCCCGTCCCGGGCGCATACGCCGCCGCGGGCGGCCCCCGCCCGGCCACGGCACAACCGCTCCCCACCTATGTCAGCCGCTACGGCAAACTGAAGTCCGCCCACCTGCTGACGCCGACCGGCGGCATCGGATGCGACTTCCAGACCGCCGACAGCGACGGGAAGCAGGGGCAGTGCGGCGTGCGGAGCATGAACACCACCTCCAGCCCGCTGGGCACCGAACGCATAGGCGGAAGCATCAAGGGCAAGTGGCTCTTCGGGTTCGCCGGCAATCGCGTCGAGGCGCCCCACGGCAGCACCGGGACCACCGGTTGGATGAACCAGCCCGCGAACGACGGCTACCAGGTCCCCCGCGCCGAGTACGGCAAGCAGTACTACTTCGACGACTGGGTGTGCGCCTCGGAGTACAACGGCCTGACCTGCTGGAACACCACCACCGGCAGCGGGGTGTTCCTCTCCAATGAGAGGGCCGAGACCTTCGACGGTCCCGGCGCCCCGGCCCCCAGGCCACCCGGCGACACCGCCGAACCGATCGTGCTGGGGTCCCCGCAGTCGAACGGCAGAGGCTACGGGAGCTCGCAGCCCGGAGTCATCGATCTGGGCGGAGCGTCGTCGACGAGCGTGATGACGGGCATCACGTGGACCGACTGGGGATCCGACCGCGCCACCGGAACCGGCGTCGGCACCTACCAGCCGCCGAACAAGTCCGGTGTCCACAAAGAGGCGAACACACCCGGCAACGTCATCGCCTTCGCACCGGGGACCTGCAGCGGCAAACGCGCCTACACGAAGATCGTGTACTTCTTCCCCGACAAGGGGCAGACCTTCGACGAGGCCAACGCCATCGACATCTGCACTCCCCGCTGACCCCGCACTCCGCTGACCCCGCACTCCACTGACCCCGCACGACGCGACGACGGTGTCACCGGGTGGCATCGAACGACGGTCATCGTCGCACTCAGGCCCCGCAGACGACGGACGAGCCGAAACGCGGCGAACACCAGTCGGCGTAGCCGGCCATGTGCAGGACGGTCACGCCGTCGGACGCCGTCTGCAGCACGGCGGGCCAGCTCTGGCCCGAGTAGTGGCCGAGCGGTGCGCCCTCCCTCGAGGTCATGGTGTCGAGCGTGACGACGATGCCGTCGCCCTGTCGGCCCCACGACGCCGACCACGTCTCGGCCTGGCCGACGCCCGCGCCGAGGAACGCTGTGGCGGTCCCGTCGGGGCGCAGCGTCAAACCGCGATCGTGACCCGACCACTTCCCGTAGTACCGCGACAGATCCGTCTCCGGGGTACCGGTCGCCCTGGTCCCCGGCGTCCGTGTCTGCGGAATCCGGGTCGGATCGGCCCGGGGCCGGCCGGTCTGGGGCGGGTCGGCCTGGGGCTCGGTCGGCACGGCCGTCCCCGCGGGCGCGGTGTGCGACCCCGCGACGGCGGACGACGGAACCTGTGACGGCGCGTGTGATGCTGCGGACCGGGTGACCGTGCCGCTCGATGCGGACGACGCCTGCCCGGTGTCGCCGCCGCATCCGGCGACGGCGCCGACGATCGCTGCTGCGGCGGTCGTCGCGGCGGCCGCCCTGATGAGTGTCTGCGTGTTCATGTTCATGTTCTGTGTTTCGGCTGTTCGGGTGACGACGGAACGCCCGCGACGCGCGTTCCACCGACCGAATGACGCACATACGTCCGGGTAGCCGACGAAACCGACACGCCGAGCGCTCACAGGCCGCCGAGGAGGTCTGTCGCCAGCCCGATCACCACCGGCGCGATGCCCAGGCACACGAACGCCGGCAGGAAGCACAGGCCGAGCGGACCGCTGATCTTCACCCCGGCCCGCTCCGCGGCCTCCAGCGCGGCGTTCTCCGCGCGGCGGCGCACCGCGTCGGCGAACCCGGCGACCGCGTCCGCCGGGGCCGCTCCGGCCCGCGATGCGCGGCGGACGAGAGCCGCCAGATCCGCGAAGTCGCCGGGAGCGTCGTCGTCGGTCTCCCACGCCTTCTCCGGGTCCGAACCGAGGGCGAGCAGATCGGCCGCCCGCGCGAACCGTGCTCCCAGGGCGGCCGGTGACACCTGGCCCGCCACCCGCGCCGCCGTCGCCACCGGGAGACCGGACCGCAGGCACACCGCGAACGTGTCGTAGCCGGCAGCCGCGTCGAACGGGTCGACGGGGCCGCCTGGTGCCGCGGTCCGATCCTCCGGTCGCATCCCGGCGGCTCGGCGCAGCGTCCACCCTGGCTGCGGCCAGAGGAGAACCGCGACCGCCAGCACCACCAGCGCTCCCGACAGCAGCGGCCCAGACAGCAGGGTCCCGGACGTCAGCGCCCCCGTCACGGTCGCACCGCACGCTCGGTGATCCGGTACGACCACTCCATCCCCGCCACGACGAGCAGCGTGCCGACGACCAGCAGCGCGTTCCCGATCCCGGTGCCCATCAGCACATGGACCGGGCCGGCGCCCATCCCCTCGCCGAGCAGGATGCCGAGAACGGGCAGACCCGCGAGCACCGCGGCCGTCGCTCGCGGGCCCGCAAGTCCCGCCGCGGTCCGGGCTGCGAACTCTCCTCGCGCCGTGAGGTCCGCCCGCAACGCCGCCAGCGAATCGGCGACGGGCAGCCCGTACTGCAACGACGTCGACCACGCATGCGCGAGCCGTCCGGCGACCCCCTCGTCCGGTCCACCCGGCGCACCGCCGAGTTCGGCCCTCGCCGCCATCCGCGACAGCTCTTCGCCCACCGGACTCGTCGCCCCCGAGCGGTCGAGTTCGTCGGCCGCGGCCCGGCACGCCGTCACCGTCGGCGCGCCCACCGACAGTTCGGCGCACATGACCGCGAGGCCGCGGACCAGATCGGCGACCTCCGCCTCCCGGGCAGCGGCCCGACGTGCGCGACGACGGCGCACCGCGACCAGGGCGGCGACGAGGGCACCGGCCACCGCGGGCCCCGCTCCCGCGAAGACCAGCGCCGTCGCGGGCCCCGCCCAGATCGCCCACCACGGATCGAGTCGACCCGGACCCGACGACGGCGCGGCGGCGGACATCGCGTCGACCCGGCGTTCGACGAGCGACTTCGGCCACAGGACGAGCACCGCGGCCACGGTGATCGCCACCAGGGCCGCCGGGCTCATCGGGCGCCCCGACGTGCGAGGAGGTCGTCGAGGTCGGGCGCGTGCTCGGTGAAGCCGCCGCCTTCGGACCATGCCGTGACCACCCGGACCAGGCCGCCGCGATCGCGGTGCACGAGGCCGACGTCGGTGAGGGCGCGCCGGCCCGTGCGGTCGCGCGAGACCCCGAGGATCACCTGGATGGCCGGCGCGAGCTGACTGTGCAGCGCACGCCGCTCCATCCCGCCGAGCGCGGCGAGTGCTTCCATGCGGGCGGGCACCTCGGTGATCGAATTGGCGTGCAGCGTTCCGGCGCAGCCGTCGTGACCCGTGTTGAGCGCGGTCAGCAGGTCGACGACCTCGGCGCCCCGCACCTCGCCGACCACGATGCGGTCGGGACGCATCCGCAGCGCCTGCCGCACCAGGGTCCGCACCGTCACCTCGCCGGCCCCCTCGATGTTGGCCGACCGCGACACCAGGCGGACGACGTGCGGATGTTGCGGGGCGAGCTCCGGGGCGTCTTCGACGCAGAGGATCCGCTCCCGCTCGTCCACCAGGCCGAGGAGGCTGTTGAGCACCGTCGTCTTGCCCGCCCCGGTACCCCCGACCACCAGGAACGCCACGCGGGCCGCCACCACGGCGCGCACCGTCGGAACGATGGGCGCGGCGAGCGCACCGCCGGCGACGAGCGCGTCGAACCCCTGGGACGCGCCGTGCAGCACCCGCAGCGAGATGCACGTGCCGTCGGCGGCGAGCGGGGGGATCACGGCATGCAGCCGCACCTGCGAACCGCCGCGCCCGACGCCCGAGAGCCGTCCGTCGACCCAGGGCTGCGCATCGTCGAGTCGGCGGCCGGCGCCCAACGCGAGGCGCGCGGCGAGACGTCGCACCCCCGCCTCGTCGTCGAACCGCACGCCGGTCGGTTCGAGGCCGTCGCCGCGATCGGCCCACACACGGTCGGGTCCGACGACGAGGACGTCGGTCACCGACGGATCGGCGAGCAGTCCTTCGAGTCGCCCGACTCCGACCATCTCGGTCTGCAGATATCGCAGTGCGGCGAGCAGGTCGGTGTCGCCGAGGAGGCCGCCCGATTCGGCTCGGATCGCCGCGGCGATCACATCCGGTTCCGGAGCGGTCGCCGCCCCGTGCGAGTCGGCGGCGAGCCGGTGTCGCACCCGGTCGAGGAGTTCGGGGTCGGTGACGCTCATCGCGTCTCCGCCACGGTCGCCGCGGCGACTCGGCCCGCGACCCGCTCGGCGGCGCGGACCAGCGGTCCGAAGCGGCGCAGGACCAGCCCGCGGGATTCGCACCGCGCCGCCATTCCGGGTTCGGGCCGCATCCCGGCCAGCAGGGGGACGCCGACGGCCTCGGCGATCTGTTCGGCGCGCAGACCGCCGGGCGAGGGTCCCCGGACGACGAGCATCGATTCGCGGTGGCCGAGCAGGCGCGCCACCGTCCTCCGCGTCGCGGCGACGGCGGGGACGGTCGCCGCGGTGACGACGACGGCGAGGTCGACCGAGTCGATGACCCCGGTGGTCACCGACCCCGGTTCGCGGCCCACGTCGGCGACGATCACGTCGCCGGCTCCGCGTCCCGCATCGAGGACGGCGAGGACCGTGTCCGGGCGCAGCGGCACCGAGTCGTCCCGGGCACCGGTCAACACCCCGACACCGCGCGTGCGGGGGACGGCCTCGCGCAACGCCGCGCCGCCGATGGCCCCGGTCTCCCCGTTCACGTCGGGCCATCGGAGGCCCGGCTGGGATTCGACGCCGAGGAGCAGATCGGCTCCCGCGCCGGCCGCGTCGACGTCGAGCAGCAGTACGCGTGCGGATCGGGCCGCGACCAAGGCCACGGCGCCGGCGAGAGTGCTCGCTCCCGCGCCTCCGTGCCCGGGAATCACGGCGACGGCGCCGGCCGGGTGCCGGCGTGGCTCCCGCAGGCGGGAGAGGGCCGCGACCAGTGCGGCGTCCTCGTCGGGGAGGACGAAGCCGCCGTCGGCCCCGAGCGTCAGGCCGGTCCGCCACAGGGTGCCGACGTCGTCGGATCCGGCGACCGCGAACAGTCCGGCGCGGCGCGGGAGCCCCGCGGAGGCGACGGTGTCGAGCGCGTGCGCATCGGCCGCGACGGCCGTCGCACGCATCCACTGGTGCCGGCACCGGCGCGGGTCGCCGACGACGATCGCGTACCCGGCGGCGGCGCTGCACCGCGCGAGGTCGTCGTGCAGCTCGGGGGCCGCCATCACCAGCAGAACGTCGCTCATGCATCGAGCGTGCGCCCACGGTGCGCCGTCGGAGAAGCGCGTTGTCCACAGGTTCCGACACGGCGCCCGCGGCTGGGGACCGGCGTCAGCCGGTGAACGGCGGGACGAACTCGCAGGGGACGGTCACCGGGTCGTCGGGTTGCAGCGCGTTGAGGGCCAGGTAGGCGGCCCGGCGCGATCCCGCGATGGCCAGATGATCGCTGTAGTCCTGCGCGCACGTGTTCTGGACGACGATGTTCTCGACCGACTCGCCGCGCCGTCCGGGCACCAGACCGGAGGTGTAGGGCAGCACCAGTTCGTCGTATCGGGTCGCGATGTTGGTGTAGTGCACGCCCTTCACGTACGGGCTGCCGCCGCGCCAGATCTTCTTGTTCATGCTCGACCCGGGCAGCATCCCGCCGCATCCGACGCACACGGGCATCGGGACATCGCCCAGCAGCCGACCGAACTCGTCGGCGACGGGCGTGAGGTCGCCGGTGCCGTGCCACAGCGGCGCGAGGGACACGTAGTTCGTCACCGTGTCCGCGCCGCCGAGGTACTTGAGGTAGTAGGTCGGCATGTAGGTGCCCTGAGAGTGCCCGATGAGGTCGACGGTCTGCGCGCCGGTGGCCTTCGTGACGCGCTCGACGAAGCGTGCGAGTTGGCGGGCGCTGACGTCGATGCGGTCCATGCCGCCGACCGCCGTCATCGGCCACGGGAGTCCGGGCAGTGCACCGTAGGTGAGGGCGAAGACGCAGTATCCGCGGTTCTTCAGCATGGGCACGTAGGCGCCCCAGTTGGTGGTCTTCGCCCCGCCGGTCCCGTGGACGAGGATCACCGGTCGGGGATGTTCGGCGGTCGGTGTGCACGAGAAGTCGTTCGACCCGGGCAGTGATCCGCCCGGGTGCGACAACTCGTAGGGGATGCCGGCGAAGAAGTTGTAGTCCTCGGGCAGGGCCGGGCGGGCGTCGGCGGGGGCGGCCACCGCGGTGAGCGCGCCGAGAACGGCGGCACAGAGGGCGAGAACGATTCGTACCAGCGGATTCTTCACATCTTCTCCCCGGGGAAGGCGCCGTTCACTGCGGTCGCATGGTGCGGATCACCCGAACGTACCGCGCACGACGCCGGCCCACAGGGTCTTTGCGACGAATCTTCCGGGCCGTATCACCTTCGGCGGGTGAAAAGAGTCCCTGGGCACGGTGACAAGTAAATGAAAAAGACCCCCAGACATGAGACGACCCCGGCCAGGGGGGAGGAGGCCGGGGTCATCAGCGTTTCAGCCCCGGGGGGTCGGGCTGAAAGCTACCGGCTTACGCCGGTTGACTATCAAGTTACACGCGCCCACGCGACCTTTGCAATGCCAACTAATCCGATTTCGTGTTCGCTACGTCACACCCTACACGCGGAGGGCCGCAGCGGGCCGGACGCACGGCATCCGACGCGAACGCGCGATCGGGACGCGCGAGCGCCGCCGCCTCCGTACGATCCGAGGTGTGACCCCCGAGTCATCGCCCCGCATCGCGGCGTTCTTCGACCTCGACAAGACCGTCATCGCCCGGTCGAGCGCCCTCGCGTTCACCAGACCCTTCTTCGACGGCGGCCTGCTGACGCGGCGGGCCATGCTCAAGGCCGCCGTCGCCCAGCTCCAGTTCCTCCTCGCCTCCGCCGAGGCCGATCAGGTCGAGAAGCTGCGCAAGCACGTCACCGACATGTGCACCGGATGGGACGCCGCCGCGGTCCGCGACATCGTCTCGGAGACCCTGGACGACATCGTGCGACCGGTCATCTTCGACGAGGCCGCCGAGATCATCTCCCAGCACCGGGAGGCCGGACACGAGATCGTGCTGATCTCGGCGTCCGGCATCGAGATGGTGGAGCCGATCGGCGAACTCCTCGGCGTGGACGTGGTCCGCGCCAGCCGCATGCGGATCGTCGACGGCCGCTACTCGGGGGAACTCGACTTCTACTGCTACGGCGAGAACAAGGCGGTCGCGATGCGCGAGCTGGCCGCCGAACGCGGCTACGACCTGAGCCGCAGTTACGCGTACTCCGACTCCAGCACCGACATTCCGATGCTCGACGCCGTGGGCCACCCGACCGTCGTGAACCCCGACAAGACGCTCCGCGCGCACGCGCTGACCCGCGGCTGGGAGGCCCTCGACTTCGTCTCCCCCACCGCGCCCGGCTGGTCGTCACACCCGGCGGTGACACGAACGGCCCTGTGCGCCACGGGAATCAGCGCCGTCGCCGCAGCCGCGCTGATCTATCGCCATCGGCACGGACGAAGCACCAGGTCAGCGGCTGCATGATTTTTCCGCCAACCCCTTGCTGTGACGCCGATCACTCGGTATAAAGGTGGGTACGGAACCCCGGACGGCAAAGCTTCTCCCGGAGGAGAAGGGCAGAAGCCCCCGGACCGGCAAGTTCCCAGCACGGACGGCAAGCACCCACGCGGAGCGCGCCGCATTGGCACAAGTGTTGTGCGTCTGCGACACCGCAGACATCATTCGTGACTCGCGCAGGTCGAGCACCCGCCTTCGAATCACGACGAGATGTATGCAGTCACTCGCCGAGACGAGCCCCACAACCCACATATGCACGCATTGGTCACTTGAGTCCGTGCTCGCGGGCGGCAACCCGAAACCGAGGAATCGGTGGGGCGGCCGCCCGCACATATGTGTTCAGTCCAGTGACAGTGTTCAGTCCGGCGATCAGCCGCGCGCCGCGTCCGCGATCGCCGTGGCCTCGGCGCCGCCGGCCGTCATCGCCTCGCAGCAGAACACGATCCACTCCCCGACCGGCCCCGCCTCGCCGGTCGCGAACGCGGCCGCCAGCTCGTGATACCGGCCGACCCGCTTGAGCCACGTGACCTCCGGGACCCCCAGCAGATGCGGATCGAGTCCGGTGGACGCCGACACCAGACGCGACGCCGCGCGCGCCACCACGCCGTTCGCCTCGGTGAACGGGGCCAACGTGAGCAGCTCGCCGTGAACCACCGCCGCGAGCACGGGCGCGGGCACCGACGTCCCGCCGACGATGAGCTGACCGAGGAAGTCGAGGCGCTGGGCGATGTGCGGCTCCGACCGCGGCCGACCGAGGAGGTCCGTGTCGTCGACCAGGTCGGCTGCGGCCAGCGTGTGCAATCGGGCCAGGGCCTGGGCGGGAGCGCGGCGGAAGACCGCGACCGCGGAGTCGATCGATTCGCCGTCGAGGGACTGCGCCACGCGCACGGCGCCCGCGGCGACGGGGTCACCCAGGTCGTCGCGACCGATGTCGGTGGTGCCGCCGTCGATCGCCGCCGACGACCGCCCGGCCCGCCACGACGCCTCGCGCGAGGTCTTGTCCCATTGACGCATGTTGATCGGGTGGCGGTGGGCGGCGCTCACCGCGTCGCGGGCGCGCTCGGACGCCTTACGGACACGGGGCAGGTCGAGCAGGGGGGCCAGCGGGTCGTCACTCACGACTGCAACTGTATCGCCGCCGCACACCGTCGACCGACGCCCGTCGACCGTTCGTCGCTCGCAACCCGCATGCAACCGTCCCGCCACCACACTGAGCACGCGACGTGACTACGCTCACAGATGTGGTCCCGCGTGGGACCCGGCCGATCGGCCCCGGCGTCGACCGTCAGAATCGACCGCCCCGGCACCGACCGCCACAGATGAACGGTCAACAGAACGAAGGAAGGCATACGACGATGTCCTCGAGCGCACCCAAGGTCTACCCACCGTCTGCAGAATTCGCCGCGAACGCCAACGCCACCGCGGACATGTACGACCGCGCCGAGGCCGATCCGATGGAGTTCTGGGCCGAGCAGGCACGGCGCCTCGACTGGGAGACGCCCTTCGACCAGGTCCTCGACTGGTCGGACGCGCCGTTCGCGAAGTGGTACCTCGGCGGCAAGCTCAACGTCGCCTACAACTGCGTCGACCGCCACGTGGTGGCGGGCAAGGGCGACCGGGTCGCGATCCACTGGGTCGGCGAGCCGGGCGACTCCCGCGACATCACCTACTCCCAGCTCAAAGACGAGGTGTCGCGCGCCGCGAACTATCTGGCGTCGATCGGCCTGCAGACCGGCGACCGCGTGGCGATCTACATGCCGATGGTGCCCGAGGCGATCGTCTCGATGCTCGCGTGCGCGCGGTTGGGCCTGACGCACTCGGTGGTGTTCGCCGGATTCTCCGCGGCGGCCCTGCGGTCCCGCGTCGACGACGCCGAGGCCAAGGTCGTCATCACCACCGACGGTCAGTTCCGCCGCGGCCAGCCGGCACCCCTCAAGACCGCGGTCGACGAGGCCCTCGGCACCGGCGACGATGCGGCCGCCTCGGTGCAGAAGGTGATCGTGGTGCGACGCACCAACCACGACCCCGACCTCAACTGGGTGCAGGGGCGCGACGTGTGGTGGGACGACACCGTCGGCGAGGCGTCGCCGGATCACGAGCCCGAGGCCTTCGACGCCGAGCATCCCCTGTTCCTGCTCTACACCTCCGGGACCACCGGTAAGCCGAAGGGCATCGTCCACAGCTCGGGCGGGTACCTCACGCAGGCCGCCTACACGTTCCACACGGTCTTCGACCACAAGGAGGGACGCGACGTCTTCTGGTGCGGCGCCGACGTGGGCTGGGTGACCGGCCACACCTACCTCGTGTACGGGCCGCTCTCGAACGGGGCGACCGAGGTGATCTACGAGGGGACGCCGAACTCCCCCGACGAACACCGTCACTTCCAGATCATCGAGCGTTACGGCGTCACGATCTACTACATCGCGCCGACGCTGATCCGGACGTTCATGAAGTGGGGCCGCGCCATCCCCGACGCGCACGATCTGTCGAGCCTGCGTCTGCTGGGGTCGGTCGGCGAGCCGATCAACCCCGAGGCCTGGCGCTGGTACCACGAGGTGATCGGCCACGGGCGCTGCCCGATCGTCGACACCTGGTGGCAGACCGAGACCGGCGGCATCATGATCTCCCCGCTGCCCGGCGTCACCGAGTGCAAGCCGGGGTCGGCGATGCGTCCGCTGCCCGGCATCAGCGCCAAGGTCGTCGACGACAACGGCGCCGACGTCGCCGACGGCGAACAGGGATACCTGGTCCTCGACCGTCCCTGGCCCGGGATGCTCCGCACCATCTGGGGAGACGCCGAACGCTTCAAGGACACCTACTGGTCGCGGTTCGCCGAGCAGGGCTGGTACTTCGCCGGTGACGGCGCCCGCTACGACGACGATCACGCCCTCTGGGTGCTCGGCCGCGTCGACGACGTCATGAACGTCTCCGGCCACCGGATCTCCACGTCGGAGGTGGAGTCGGCGTTGGTCTCGCACAGCGCGATCGCCGAGGCGGCCGTCATCGGCGCGGCCGATGAGACGACCGGTCAGGGCATCGTGGCGTTCGTGATCCTCACCGAGGGAGCCGAGAGCTCCGGCGACGAGCTGATCGCCGAGCTGCGCAACCAGGTGGCCACCGACATCTCGCCGATCGCCAAGCCGCGGGAGATCAACGTGGTGCCCGAACTGCCCAAGACACGGTCGGGCAAGATCATGCGCCGCCTTCTCAAGGACGTCGCCGAGGGCCGCGAGCTCGGCGACACCTCGACGCTCGTCGATCCCGGCGTTTTCGAGGCGATTCGCGCTCAGCGAGCCTGATCCGCCCGGGGCCGGGGTGCACCCCCGCTCACCGACACCGCCGACCTGCCGGGTCGGCGGTGTCGTTTCGCCGATCATCACGGCATGGCAACATGAGACCGACCATCGATCTTCAAGGGAGTATTCGTGAGCGGAAATTCCGACGCCAGGCCCACCGACCCGAGCAGCGCTCCCCGCGTGCCGAACATCCCGATGTCCGACGCGAATCTCGGACCGGGTGGCGAGCCGACGATCGGGAGTCTGGTCAAGGACGCCACCGCGAGCGCCTCGACGCTGTTCCGTTCGGAGATCGCTCTCGCCAAGTCGGAGGTCGTCCGGGAGGCGAAGAAGGCCGGTGCGGGCGGCGCACTGCTCATCGTGGCGGCGGCGCTGCTGCTGTTCTCGAGTTTCTTCTTCTTCGTCTTCGTCGGCTTCGTCCTCGACATCTGGCTGCCGACGTGGGCGGCGTTCGGGATCGTGTTCCTGCTCCTCGTGGTGATCTCGCTGATCCTGATCGTGGCCGGCTATCTGTTCCTCAAGAAGTTGCGGGCCCCGGAGAAGACCATCGAATCGGTGGGCGAGCTCTCGAGCGTGCTGCCCGGCAAGGGCGGCACCGCCTCGACCGGCGGCATGGCGCACCCGCAGATTCCGCCTGCGCACGACCCGTCCCGCGGCTGATCGGCGCACCACGAGAGTGACGACGTCCCCGCCCGATCCGACCCTGGTCCGCTTCGAGGGCCCCTGGCAGCATTTCGACGTCCGAGCCGGCGGACTGCGATTCCACGCCGTGGAGGCCCGGCGGTTCGTCGCCGACCGTCCGCTGGTGCTGCTTCTGCACGGTTTCGGAGAGTTCTGGTGGAGTTGGCGTCACCAGTTCGACGCGCTCACCGACGCCGGGTATCGGGCCGTCGCCGTCGATCTGCGCGGGTACGGCGACTCCGACAAGCCGCCGCGAGGCTACGACGGGTGGACGTTGGCCGGTGACACGCACGCGCTGATCCGGGCGCTGGGTCATTCGTCGGCCCATCTCGTCGGCCACGCCGACGGCGGGCTGGTCTGCTGGGCCACCGCCACACTGCATCCGGGGGCGGTCGATTCGATCACGGTCCTGTCGTCGCCGCATCCGCGCGCGTTGAAGCAGGGCGTGCTGTTCAACGCGGAGGAACGGTCCGCGTTCCTCGCACCGTTCCTGCACAATCAGCTGCCCCGCCTCGGGGAGCGGCGCCTGGTCGGTGACGACGGCGCGTTCGTCGAACGCTATTTCCGGGAGCGGGCCGCCGACGGCTGGCAGCGGACCGAGGACTTCGCCGAGGCCGTCGACCGGAATCGCCTGGCCATTCAGATCCCCGGGGTCGCGCACTGCAGCCTCGAGTATCGGCGGTGGGCCTTCCGCTCCCAGTTCCGCCCCGACGGTCGCCGGTTCATGGAGGTCATGGACAAGCGTCTTCGCATTCCGGTGCTGGGGGTCCGGGGCCGCGAGGACCGCTACATCCTCGACTCGGTGATGAACCACAGTAAACGGTGGGCGCCGCTGATGGACTACCGGATGGTGTCCGGTGCGGGGCACTTCGTGCACGAAGAGGCGCCCGAGGAGTTCGCCGACCTGCTGTTGGGGCAGCTCGCGGCGGGCTGACGCCACCTCACGGCTCGCGGCGGGCGTCACCGCTCGCGGCGGGCGTCACGGCTCGCGGGCGGCGACGGTCAATGGGTGGTCGCGCACCGCTGGGTGTCGACCGGGAGGGCGTTCTGTTCGGAGGCCGCCAGATCGCGTTGCACCTGACGTGCGGTGAGCACGAAACCGGTGTCGTCGCTCAGGTCCTGGGCGACGCCGAAGACGACGCCGAGGACGCTGCCGTCGGGGGCGATCATCGGCCCGCCGGAGTTCCCCGACCGGATGTCGCCGCGGACCGTGTACACCTCGCGCTCCACTTCGCGGGCACTCCGATAGATGTCGTTGCCCCGCAGGTTCACCGCATTGCGGATCCGCAGCGGTGTCACGGTGAACGGTCCGTTCTCCGGGTAACCGAGGGCGATGGCGTCGTCACCGGTGGTCGCCTCCTCGGTGGAGAACGACAGTGCCCGAGCCCGCAGTCCCGGCACGTCGAGCACCGCGATGTCGTTGCGGGGGTTGTACCAGACCACCGTGGCCGCGAGCTCCCGTCCGCCGCGCGTGTGCACGCTGACGGTGTCGGTCCCGGCCACCACGTGGGCGTTCGTCATCACCCGTTCGGGCGAGACGACGAAACCGCTGCCCTCCAGCGCCTGCCCGCAGCTCTGGGCGACGCCGGTGATCTTCAGGACGCTGGGCCGCACGGACGCGACGGCGGGGACGCGGGCGAGCGCAGGGTCGGGGGCGTCGACGTTGGCGACGCGAGTCTGCCCGAAGGGCCCGATGACCTCTTTGAGCCCCGAGCTCTCGATGAGGTCCGTGAAATCGTTCGGCAGGTCGTGGACCCACTGCGGCGCGAGGGCGTCCACCGCCCTGATCACCAGCGAGTCGTCGATCGCGTGGGCGACCCGGATCTGATCGGAGCTGCGCAGCGGAAACGCCAGCAGCCAGGCGGCCAGGATGATCGCCACGGCCTGCAGCACCGAGCCGACCCAACTGTCGACGCGACGCAGCGACGGCGAGTGCATGCCGCTGCGCGCGGCGCGACCGAGGACCATTCCCGCCACCTCGCCGGCCACGACGAGGACCACGATCAACAGGATTCCGACGACGAGACGCAGCCGGGCATCGTCGAACCGGCTGATGATCAGCGGGGCCAGCAGGACGCCGGCGACGGCGCCGAGGACGACGCCGAGGAATGCGAGGGCCGACGCGGCCGCCCCCTGCCGGAAACCGCTGAGGGCGGCCAGGAGCGCGACGCCGACGATGAGGAGGTCGACCCACACCGATCCGCTCATCGGACTCCGTTCTCCGGTGGTTCGAACCCGGAGACCTGTCGGCCTCCGGTCTCGGCGATCATGCGTTCCAGCGGGCGCACGTCACCGGTGTCCCACGGTACGTCCCACCCGGCGGCCTCGCTGATCGCGGCGATCAGGCCGCCGGTGAAGCCCCACACCAGCATGCCGTCGTACAGGAACGCCGGCCCCTTGTAGACCTGCCCGCCCATGATGGTGCGACTCACCTGAAAACGGTTCTCGGGCGCGAGGAGCTCCCTGAGGTTCACCCGATCGACGCGGGCCGTCTCACCGTGGTCGACGGCGTACACCTCGCTCGGGGTCGGCCAGTGCGCGATCACCGGGGTCACCTCGAAACCCGACGGGACCGGGAACACCGGAAGGTTGGCGAGGACCGTCACGCCGTCCTCGCGCAGACCGGTCTCCTCGGCGGCCTCGCGCATCGCGGTACCGACCGGGTAGTCGTCGCCGGGGTCACGCGCTCCGCCCGGGAACGCGATCTGGCCCCCGTGGTTCCGCAGCGTGGACGCCCGTTCGAGGAGCAGGACGTCGGCGTCGGCGGGCAGGCCGCCGGGGTGGTCGGCGTCGGCGTCGAAGGAGCCGCCGAACAGGACCAGGACCGCGGCCGACCGTTTACCGCGCAGGGCGGCGGCCCAGCGGGCGCGACCGCCCCCGCGGTTGAGCACCTTCTCGTTGACGACCGCCGGGTCGTCGGTGACGGCGTGCAGCCACGGCGGGATCTCGTCGCGGGGCACCAGTGGGCCCACCGGGCGGGACCGGCTCATCAGACATCCACTCCGAGATGCTCGCGGACGACGTCGGCGAGTTCGTCGACCGAGGAGAACACCTGCGGCAGGGTCGCGACGACCGTTCCGTCCGCGTCGATGAGCAGTGTCGACGGGAAGATCCGGGGCGCCCGGACGGCTTTGGCGACCGCACCGTGCGGATCGGTGATCACCGGCAGGTGCACGTCGATGCTTCGGAGGAAGTCGAGGACGGCGAACGGCTGGTCGCCGCCCTCGCGGGCGTGGACGGCCAGCACGTTGAGGCGATCGCCCGCCCGCTGCGAGAGCTCGTCGAACACCGGCAGCTCGTGGCGGCACGGCAGACACCAGACGGCCCACATGTTGATCACGAGCGGTTTCCCGGCGGTGGCGCGGCCGACGTCGATCGTCGTGTCGGTGGCCATGCACGGTGCGCTCACCCCGGCGAGGACGGCTCCGTCGGCGGGCGCGACGTCGTCGGCCGGGCAGGGGCGGAGGGCCGCTTCGGCGCGCGTGCGGGCCAGTTCGTCGTCGGACACCGGCTGCTCGGCGGGAGCCGACGCGGCCGTCGACCCCGACGGCGAGGCGGGCGGTTCGGCGGAGTCGTCGCCGCCCCGCGGCCACAGCGCCGCGATCAGTGCGATCACCACGATGACGAAGGCGATGGTCGCCCGCGTCGCCGGTTCCTTCAGAAACGTCATCCGCTCACTCCAGCGAGCCCCAGCAGGTGCTCGGTCTCGGGCCCCTTCACCAGGGCGGCCGCCTCGTTCTTGTCGGTGGGCCCCTCACCGTACGACGGGCAGTCGCGCGCCAGGACGCACACGCCGCACGCCGGACGCCGCGCATGGCAGACGCGTCGGCCGTGAAAGATGATCCGATGCGACAGGTCCGTCCAGTCGCGCTTCTCGAACAGTTCGCCGACGGCCCGTTCCACCTTCACCGGATCGGTCTCCTGGGTCCACCCCCACCGGCGCACGAGCCGACCGAAATGGGTGTCGACGGTGATCCCCGGGACGTCGAAGGCGTTGCCCAGGACGACGTTGGCGGTCTTCCGCCCGAAACCGGGGAGCGTCACCAGTTCGGCGAGCGTTCCGGGCACCTCGCCGTCGAACCGCGCGACGAGCGCCTGGCCGAGGCCGATGATGGAGTTCGCCTTGTTCCGGTAGAAGCCCGTCGATCGGATGAGCTCTTCGAGCTCGGTGCGGTCGGCGTTCGCATACGCCCATGCATCCCGGTAGCGCGCGAACAGCGCCGGTGTCACCTGGTTGACCCGCACGTCGGTGCACTGCGCCGACAGGATCGTGGCGACCGACAGTTCCAACGGGGTGGTGAAATCGAGTTCGCAGTAGACGTGGGGAAACGCCACCTGCAACGATCTGTTCATCCGCCGGGCGCGGCGGACCAGGCCCAGGCGAGTCTCCGGCTTCCGTCCACTCACAACTGACCAGGTTAGCCGTCGACCGCGCCCTCCCGGGGCCGCCGCCCCCGGGTCACAACTCGGTGACGACGCTCATCCGGGTTTCCGGTCGGCGTGAGAACCGGTGTTTACTGAAGCCCATGCAAGGTTTGTCCGTTCTCCTGTTCCCCGCTGCGCTGATGCTGTTCGCGCTCGCCATGGAGCGCGTGCAGGCCGGGTTGGACCGGCTGTCGGTCGGCCGAGCGCATGTCGAGGAGTTCCTCGAGAGTGCGGACGAGACCGATGTCAGCAACCTCGCGAAGGACGGTCTGCCCGCGGCTCTCGACGAACTGCGCAGTCGCCGCACCAAGGACGATGCCGAGTTCGCGCCGGGTGCCCTCGTCGATTCGCCGTCGTCGGGCGACGCCGCACCGTCGGCCGCAGACGGACGATCGTCCGACACTCGGGCGTCGTGACGCGGGGCCGCCCAGGCGGCGAATTCGTGTACGACGCGCGGTAGTTCCCTACTAATGCGTACAGTGACCGATGCAACATCTATGATTTTCCACGTAGTCTTGGTCATTGAGTCTGTGACGCTCGACGCGGCGATGTAATGAGAGAGGTTCGTAGGTGGAAGAAGTACTAGCACGGGCAGGCATTTTCCAGGGCGTCGAGCCCGCTGCCGTGGCTGCGCTCGCAAAGGAACTTCAGCCGGTCGAGTTTCCGCGCGGCCATGTGATCTTCCACGAGGGTGAGCCGGGCGACCGCCTGTTCATCATCCTGTCCGGCAAGGTGAAGCTCGGCCGTCGTTCGCCCGACGGTCGCGAGAACCTCCTCACGATCATGGGTCCGTCCGACATGTTCGGCGAACTGTCGATCTTCGACCCGGGACCCCGCACCTCGTCGGCCACCACCGTCACCGAGGTCCGCGCGGTCACGATGGATCGGGACGCCCTGCGCAAGTGGATCAAGGACCGCCCCGAGATCGCCGAGCAGTTGCTGCGCGTCCTGGCCCGCCGCCTCCGCCGCACCAACAACAACCTCGCCGACCTCATCTTCACGGACGTCCCCGGTCGCGTGGCCAAGCAGCTCCTGCAGCTCGCCCAGCGTTTCGGAACGCAGGAGGGCGGCGCCCTGCGGGTCACCCACGATCTGACGCAGGAGGAGATCGCCCAGCTGGTCGGCGCCTCCCGCGAGACGGTCAACAAGGCCCTGGCCGACTTCGCTCAGCGCGGATGGCTGCGTCTGGAAGGCAAGAGCGTCCTAATCGCGGATTCCGAGCGGCTCGCGCGCCGCGCTCGCTGAGCCCCGTCTCGCGTCGTTTCTGCCCCTCATCGTTTCGGGGCGGCGGGGACTCACAGCCCGCGCAGGACTCACAGACTGCGCAGATAGTGCAGTTGGGTCTTGACCGACATCCGGGCCGCGGGCCACAGCTTCTTGTCGACGTCCGCGTAGACCGCGCGCACCACCTTCATCGGCTTCGCCTCCTTCGGCGTGACGCCGAGCCGGTCGAGCGCGTCCCGGATCTGCTCGAGCCTCTCCTCGCGGTGCTGCTTGTAGTAGCGGGCGATCGGGCCGAGCTCCGCGTGATCGGGGCCGTGGCCGGGCAGCACCACCGCATCGGAGGCGTCGACGATCAGTCGGTTGAGCGAATGGAAGTAGTCGGCGAGGGTGCCGTCGGCGGGATCGAGGACCGTGGTGCCTCGACCGAGGATCGTATCGCCCGTGAGGACGGCCCGCCGCCCCTCCCACTCGACGAGGAAACTCGTCGAATCGGCGGTGTGGCCGGGGGTGTGCATCACCGTGATCCGAAGCCCGGCGGCGTGGATCACCTCCCGGTCTCGCAGGCGGGGCGCCCCCTTGGAGTAGACGTCGGAGTAGGCGCGCTGCGGGGCGCCGGTCAGCTTGCGGAACTTCTTGCTCGCACCGACGTGATCGTGGTGCCGGTGGGTGATGAGGACCAGTTCGACGTCACCTGCGGCCTCCGCCACCGCTCGGCGGTGGGCACCGTGTTTCGCCGGGCCCGGGTCGACGACGACGGCCGTCGGGCTGCCCGGCGCACGCAGGATCCAGGTGTTGGTGCCGTCCAACTCCATGACGCCGGGATTGCGGCACAGCAGGACCGACGCGAAGGGCGTCACCTCGCGGACCGTTCCGTACGCCGGATGGGACGCGCCGGACGGGGTTTCCTCGGTGTCGGAGAGCGGATGTGACGACATGCGTCGAGGATACGTCCCCGCGAACCCGCGGTGGGCGGTCCCGTCGGGTCAGCGGACGACCGGCGCGAGAAAGGTCTCGGCGTACGCGCGGATCGCGGCCTCGTCGGTGATGTCGAGGCCGGGCGTGCGGATCTGGGCGAGCGACAAGGTGATTCGGACGAGGTGTTCGGCGGCCAGGTGCAGTTGATCGTCCGGCATGGCGGCGCCCGCACGGCGCAGGGAGGTCGCCACCGCCGTCGCGCTCGCCACGATGAACCCCGGCGCGGAGGATGCGTTCTGGTTGATCAGCACCTCGCCGACGTACGGGTCGTCGATGAGCAGTCGGTGGACGAGCGGGTCGGTCGCGACGATGCGGGTGCATTCGACGAACGCCTCCACCACCGCGTCCCGGGGCGGTCGACCGCGGACCACCGAATCGAGCCGGCGCAGCACGTCGCGGGCGATCTGCTCACCGAGCTTCCCCAGGAGGACGTCCTTGTTCGGGAATCGCCGGTAGAGCGTGCTCCGCGAGACACCGGCGGCCCGCGCCACGGTGTCCATGTTCGCCCGCCGCACGCCGGTCTCGGTGAACTCGCGGCGCGCGGCCGCCAGGATCAGTCCCTCCTGCTCCTCGACGGGAGTGGAGGTGCGCAGTCGGCGTCGGGCGGAGGGCACTGTCTCCTCACGCCACCTGGACGACGATCTCCACCTCGACCGGCGCGCCGAGCGGGAGTTCGGCGACGCCGACGGCCGACCGCGCGTGCACGCCCGCGTCGCCGAAGACCTCGCCCAACAGGTCGGAGGCGCCGTTGATCACCCCGGGCTGCCCGGTGAAACCGGGTGCCGACGCGACGAAGCCCGTGACCTTGACGACGCGGACCACCGAGTCGATGCCGACCAGGGCGTGCACCGCCGCCAACGCGTTGAGTGCGCACTGGCGGGCCGCCGCGTTGGCCTGTGCGGGCGTCACCACGCCCTCGGCGCCTTCGGAGACCTTGCCCGTCGACGTCAGCTGCCCGTCGACGACCGGCAGCTGACCGGAGGTGTGGACGAGGTCGCCGACTCGCACGGCCGGCGTGTAGCTGGCCACCGGCGGCACCACCGGCGGCAGGGAGATCCCCAGTTCGGCGAGTCGCGTCGTCACGTGCCCGGACACGGCGTCAGTCCTTCGCGCGCTTGAGGTAGGCGACGTGCTGTTCGCCGGTCGGCCCCGGAAGCACGCTGACCAGCTCCCAGCCGTCGGCCCCCCACTGGTCGAGGATCTGTTTCGTCGCGTGCGTGAGCAGCGGAACGGTGACGTATTCCCAAGCGGTGACAGCACTCATACGGTCAACCTTATCGGTTGGCGGCCGGGCGGGTGGAGGTGGTGGATAAGGTGATCGTCGTGGTCAACGAAGATCGAACCGCCGACGAAGAGCGGTGGCCGGCGCAAGCGCGCGACGCCCGCCTGCACTTCGTGTCGGGTAAGGGCGGCACGGGCAAGACGACCGTCGCCGCGGCTCTCGCACTCACTCTGGCGTCGCAGGGCAAGAAGGTGCTCCTCGTCGAATGCGAGGAACGCCAAGCCGTCGCGCAGCTCTTCGACGTGCCCCCGCTGCCACCGACCGACACCCAGCTCGTCGGGATGGACGGCGGCGGCTCGGTGTGGGCGCTCGCCCTCGAGATCGAGCACGCGCTGCTCGAATACCTCGACATGTTCTACAACCTCGGATTCGCGGGGCGCGCCATCAAGCGGGTCGGCGCGATCGACTTCGTGACAACGGTGGCGCCGGGCCTCAAGGACGTCCTGGTGACCGGCAAGATCAAGGAGCGGGTCATCGCGACGGACAAGGGCGGCGGACGGACCTACGACGCCATCGTCGTGGACTCGCCGCCGACCGGACGCATCGGCAGCTTCCTGGACGTGACGTCCGCGATGCGCGACCTCGCCAAGAGCGGGCCCATCCGCAATCAGTCCGAGGGTGTGGTGGCACTGCTGCACTCCCCCGACACGGTGGTGCACCTGTGCACGCTGTTGGAGGCGATGCCGATCCAGGAGACCGTCGAAGCGGTCGCCGAACTGCGGGAGAAGGACCTGCGGGTCGGCACCATCATCGTCAACCGGGCCAACCCGCCGTACCTTCCCGAAGATCAGACCGACGCCATCGCCGAGGGCCGCATCGACTCCGCGGGCGTCGCGAGTTCGCTGGCCGACGCGGGCATCCGCCTGTCCGAGGACGACCTGGCCGGCCTGCTCACCGAGACCATCGACTACGCCGCACGCCTGCAGGCCCAGCACATCGCCCGCGCCGAACTCGACGAGGTCGACGTCGCGCAGCTGGAACTGCCCACCGTGGAGAACGGTGTGGATCTGGGCGCGCTGTACGAACTGTCGGCCGTGCTGAAGAGAGCAGGTGCGTGATGCCCGACCTCATGATGGGGCAGATCCTCACCGACGACGCGACCCAGGTGGTCGTGTGCTGCGGTTCCGGCGGTGTCGGCAAGACGACGACCGCGGCCGCGATGGCCCTCTACGCCGCCGAGCACGGGCGTCGCGTCGCGGTCCTGACGATCGACCCCGCTCGACGCCTGGCGCAGTCGTTGGGCATGAGCGAGCTGACCAACGAGCCGCAGCCCGTCCCCCTCGACGACGACGCGCCGGGCACCCTCGACGCGATGATGCTCGACATGCGTCGCACCTTCGACGACATGGTGATCGAGCATTCGACGCCCGAGCGCGCGGAGTCGATCATGAACAACTCGTTCTATCAGACCGTGGCCTCATCGTTCTCCGGCACGCAGGAGTACATGGCGATGGAGAAACTGAGCAAGCTGCTCGACGAGAAGCGGTGGGATCTGATCGTCGTCGACACGCCGCCGTCACGGAACGCCCTCGACTTCCTCGACGCCCCGCAACGACTCGGGTCGTTCCTCTCGGGGCGGCTGATGAAGATGCTCGTCGGCGGCGGACGCGGCGTGGGCCGCGTGGTGACCGGTGCGATGAGCATGGCGATGCGCGGGATCGCGACGATCGTCGGCGGCGACATCCTGCGTGACGTCGCACTGTTCGTGCAGTCCCTCGATTCGATGTTCGGCGGATTCCAGGAGCGCGCCAACCGCACGTACGATCTGCTCAAAGCGCCGGGCACCCAGTTCGTGGTCGTCGCGGCGCCCGAACCCGATGCGTTACGCGAGGCCTCGTTCTTCGTGGAGCGACTGTCGAAGGACTCCATGCCGTTGGCGGGGCTGATCGTCAACCGGACACATCCCACGCTGACCTCGTTGAGCCCGGCGGCCGCCGAGACGGCGATGGCGACGGTGCCCGACGACCTCACCCGCGGGGTGCTCAAGGTGCACATCGAGCGGGCGGCGACCGCGAAACGCGAACTGCACCTGCTGGGCCGGTTCACCTCGTCTCACCCCAGCGTCCCCCGCGTGGGCGTGCCGGCGCTGCCGTTCGAGGTGGCCGATGCGTCGGCGCTGCGCGCGGTGGCCGAACAGATCACCAGTCGCGGCTGACCAACCGCCGCGACCCCCGGCAGTCGAGCGAGAACGAGCCCGGCCTCACGGCCGGGCTCGTTCTGCTCAATTGGCTGTGCGCACCGCGCTCATCTGCTGGCGACGACGCTGGGCTTCGAAGAAGTCGGCCCACGACGTGACCTCCGGATGCTGACGGAGCAGCGCGCGGCGCTGGCGCTCGGTCATTCCGCCCCACACTCCGAACTCCACGCGGTTGTCGAGCGCGTCGGCTCCGCATTCGAGTTGGACCGGACAGTGCCGGCAGATCGTCGCGGCCTTCCGCTGCGCCGCGCCGCGGACGAACAGATCGTCCGGGTCGCCTCCGCGACAGCGTGCCTGGGACACCCAGGCCAGTCGAGCTTCCGGATCTCCGGTGGACAACGGCGCCAGAGTCATTGCGCGATCCCGCCTTTCACAAACCCATCGACACGTTCCGTGTTCGGTACGTGCATAAGATCTCTCGGTGATTGCGACCTTCGCAGAATTACTTCTGTTAGGTACCTCACGTCCTCAATCTATTGAGACGACCGATACAGCGCAAGTCGGGCCGTCCGGCGAAGCACGTTCGGGCAGATCACGATCCGATATTCGACACACGTCCCCGCAGGTCGCTTCATGGCGTCGTGGCCTTCGACACGTATCCTGGCCAACGTGCGCAAGACTTCGAACCTCACCGGCCTGGTCATCGCGTGCCTGATGGCCGCCGTCCTGGTCGCCGGACTGCTGTTCCCGGTGGCGACCGGGATCGGCGTGCTGTCGAATCGTGCCGCCGCGACGATGGAGAACTCGTCGTCCGAACTGCTCGACGGCACACTTCCCGAGGTCACCACGGTCACCGACGCGAACGGCGCGCCGATCGCGCAGCTCTTCGACCAGTACCGGCGGCAGGTCGGATACAACGACATCGCGCCCGACATGATCCGCGCGATCATCTCGATCGAGGACCGGCGCTTCCTGGAGCACGACGGCGTCGACTGGAAGGGCACGATCCGCGCGGCCTTGAAGAATTCGTCGTCCGGCGAGGTCCAGCAGGGTGCGTCGACGATCGATCAGCAGTACATCAAGAACTATCAACTCCTGGTGCTGGCGCGGACCGAGGCCGACCGCGAGGCCGCGGTGGAGACCACCCCGGCGCGGAAGCTGCGTGAGGTCCGCATGGCGCTGACCCTGGAGCAGACGCTCACCGAGCAGGCCAAGCGGGAGAAGGGCCTCGACGATGCGGCCGCCAAGCAGGACGCCAAGAAGCAGATCGTCACCCGGTATCTGAACGTCGTCCCCTTCGGAAACAATGCGTACGGCATCGAGGCCGCGGCGCAGACCTACTTCGGCCACTCCGCCAAGGAGCTCACGGTGGAGCAGGCGGCGATGCTCGCGGGCATGGTCCAGTCGAGTTCGGCGTTGAACCCGTACACCGACCCGGAGGCCACGGTCGAACGGCGGAACACGGTGCTCGACACCATGATCGAGAACTTCCCGAGTCGGCGGGCCGAGCTCGAGTCGGCCAAGAAGAAGCCGCTCGGCGTGCTTCCGGCCCCGAAGACCCCGGTGCAGGGGTGCATCGCCGCACGCAACAACGGCTTCTTCTGCGACTACGTGCTGCAGTACCTCGCCGACAACGGCATCCCGCGGGCCGACGTCATGCGGGGCGGATACACCATCCGCACCACCCTCGACCCCCAGGTGCAGGCGAGCACCCTGCGCGCCACCCAGCACCAGACGTCTCCGAACACCGACGGCATCGCCTCCGTGATGAGCGTCGTCCGCCCGGGCAAGGAGTCGCACGACGTGCTCGCGATGGCGTCGAGCCGCGACTACGGGCTCGACTCCAAACGCGATGAGACGGTCCAGCCGCAGCCGTTCTCGATGGTCGGTGACGGTGCCGGCTCGGTGTTCAAGCTCTTCACGATGGCCGCCGCCATGGAGAAGGGGCTCGGCACGGGCAGCGTCCTGCCGATCCCGCCGAGCGTGGCCGTCTACGGGATGGGCGACAGCAACGGTGCGTTCGGCTGTCCGCCGAAGGCGTACTGCGTGAAGAACGCCGGCCCGTACCCGCCGTCGGCGTCGGTCACCCAGGCGCTCGCGACATCGCCGAACACGACGTTCGTGCAGTTGCTCCAGCAGGTCGGCGTGAAGCCGGCCGTCGACATGGCCGTGCGGCTGGGGCTGCGCTCGTACAATCAGCCGGGCACGTCGGGCGTCAGCGACCGCAGCCTCGCCGATTACGTGAAGAAGGGCAACTACGGTTCGTTCACGCTCGGTCCGTTCGCGGTGAACGCGCTGGAGTTGTCGAATGTGGCCGCCACCCTGGCGTCCGGTGGAACCTGGTGTCCGCCGAACCCGATCCAGTCGATCCAGACCGTCAAACGCGACCCGTACGGGAACACCGTGGTGGGCCCCGACGGCAAGCCGGTGATGGTCAACGCCCCGTTCAACCCGCCGGCCTGCGAGCAGGTGGTCGAGGAGGGTCTCGCCGACACTCTCGCCAACGCGATGAGCGAGGACGACAAGGGCGCGGGCACGTCCGCGGCGGCGGCCCGCGCCGCCGGCTGGTCGCATCCCCTCTCCGGTAAGACGGGGACCACCGAGGCCCACCGGTCGGCGGCGTTCCTCGGCTTCACCAACCAGTTGGCGGCGGCGGTCTACACCTACAACGACGGTTCGCACCCGGCGGGCATCTGCTCCGGTCCCCTGCGCCAGTGCGGCGAGGGCGATCTGTACGGCGGATTCGAACCCGCCCGCACGTGGTTCGAGGCCATGGGGCCGATCGCGACGAAGTTCGGGCCGGTGAAGATGCCGCCGAAGGATCCGCGGTTCGTCGCGGGCAGCGACCGCGGTCGGATCCCCAAGGTGAGCGGACTTCCGGCGAGCCAGGCGACGGCGCGTCTGCAGGAGGCCGGCTTCAAGGTGTCGGAACTGGAGGTCGACAGCAGTCGCCCGAAGGGCACGGTGGTGTTCACCGCACCGTCCGACAGCGCGATGCCCGGCAGCAAGATCGCGATGTACGTCAGCAACGGTCGTGGCTCCAAGCCGGGTGACGGCGATGGTGGCGACGGTCCGGCCGAGAAGACGGTGCAGGTCCCGGGCGTGGGTCCGGTCGTGATCGAGGTGCCGGAGAACTGACGTTCCGGGCTGCGGAGCCGCGGGGCGTATCCTGTGGGGCATGGTCTCGGTTCCCGGATTCGGTGACTCCCCGCTCGGCTCCCGCCTCCCGACCGTCGGTTCGGCGGCGTTCACCCGGATGATCGCCGGGGCCGCGGGCGCCGCCGCGGCCGGCCTCGTCTATTCGACGGTCATCGAGCGCAACGCGTTCGTGCTCCGTCATGCGTCGCTTCCGGTGCTCGACCCCGGTTCCTCCCCGCTGCGTGTTCTGCACTTGAGCGACATCCACATGACGCCGGGTCAGCACCTCAAGCAGGCGTGGATCGGTGAGTTGGAACGGCTCGAGCCGGATCTGGTGATCAATACCGGAGACAACCTCGCGCACCCGGCCGCGGTGCCCGCGGTGGTCCAGGCTCTCGGCGGTCTGTTGGCACGACCCGGACTGTTCGTGTTCGGGTCGAACGACTATTTCGGCCCGACCCCGAAGAATCCGTTGAAGTATTTCAAGAAGAACCACCGACGCAGCCACGGGCAGCCGTTGCCGTGGCAGGATCTGCGCGCGGCGTTCAGCGAACGGGGTTGGCTCGATGCAACCCACACGGTCCGCGAGCTGGAGGTCGGTTCGGTGCGCGTGGTCGCCGCGGGCGTCGACGACCCGCACATCGAGCGTGATCGTTACGAGACGATCGCCGGGCGGCCCAATCCGTTGGCACAGTTGCGCCTCGGGTTGACGCATTCTCCGGAGCCGCGGGTTCTCGACGCTTTCGCCGACGACGGGTATTCGCTGGTCCTGGCCGGGCACACGCACGGCGGACAGCTCTGTGTGCCCGGGTACGGGGCACTCGTGACGAACTGTCACCTCGACCGCTCGCGGGTCAAGGGCGTCTCGGCGTGGGGGTCGACGATGGCGCTGCACGTCAGTGCGGGGCTCGGCACGAGCCCCTATGCACCCGCACGCTTCTGCTGCCGCCCGGAGGCGACGCTGCTGACGCTGACAGCGGTGTCGCACGGCGGCGACCCCGATCCGATCGAACAGTCGCTCCCGCAACTCGTCGGGCAGCTCGGCTGACCATGCCCGCCGTCCCCGACGACGCTCATCCTCCGGTGGGCCGCACCAACCGCGAGTCGATGCTCGCCGGCGAACCCTACGAGGACAGCGATCCGGAGTTGGTCGAAGCACGCCTGGCCTGCGGAGAGCTGCTCGACCGGTTCAACGCGACGGGTGCGCGGCAGGACGCCGAGCGCACCGAGATCCTCACAGCACTGCTCGGTGGAATAGGTGAACGCAGCTGGATCATGCCGCGATTCCGCTGTGATTACGGCTCGCACATCGTCATGGGCGCCAACAGTTTTCTGAACTACGACGCCATCCTCCTCGACTGCGCGCCGATCACGATCGGCGACGACTGTTCGATCGGGCCGCGCGTCCAGTTGCTCACCGCACTGCACCCGATGGACGATCACGGCGCGCGCCGGGCCCGATGGGAGTCCGCCGCGCCGATCGTGATCGGTGACAACGTCTGGTTCGGCGGCGGCGTGATCGTCTGCCCCGGGGTGACCGTCGGTCGCAACACGGTCGTCGGTGCGGGTAGCGTCGTGACCCGAGATCTCCCCGATCACGTGTTCGCCGCGGGCAATCCGGCGCGCATCGTCCGGCGGCTCCCCGTCGAGGGGTCGCCGCCTCCTGTGCGGTGACGGGCTGACCGCGAAGACACCGCCGCCCGCACGTCCCCGACCTGCTGACTTTTTACCGAACACCCTATTTTGTTACCTTTGCCTTACCTATCACGGAAGGCTGTTCATGTTCTCTGGATTTCGACGCGGCGCGGCCGCGGCGGCCGCGGTGGCCGCGGCCGGCCTCGCACTGACCGCATGCTCCACCACCGGCTCCGACGACGCCGCGGGATCCGGTGAGACGATCACCGTGACCACCGACAGCGGCACGGTCGAGGTCCCCAAGGACCCGCAGCGCGTCGTGGTCCTCGACAACACGGCGGCCGAGACGGTCGCCGCATTCGACGTGACCCCCGCCGCGGTGCCGAAGCAGCTCTTCAGCGGTAAACAACTCGGCGACTGGACCAACGACGAGGCGGTCAAGGACGTCGGCACGCACAACGAGCCCAAGTTCGACGTCATCGAGGACGTGAACCCCGACCTCATCATCGGCGGCTACCGTTTCAGCAAGTACACCGATGAGCTGAAGAAGATCGCCGACGCCTCCGGCGGCGCCTTCATCGACGTCGCGGCCGGCGACGACGCTCGCGGGACCCGGGTGGAGGCCATGATGCGGCAGACCAAGGTCCTCGGCGAGATCTTCGGCAAGCAGGACCAGGCCGAGGAGATCGTCTCAGTCTTCCTCGAGAAGCTGGACGCCGCCAAGAACGCCGCGCGCGACAAGACCGTCTTCCTCGCGAACGTCAACGGCGGAAAGATCGACAACGGCGCCAAGCGCCTCAGTCCCCTCGTCGAACCGCTCGGACTCAAGGACGTGTTCGCCGGGGACGCCGGCGACATCCACCAGAACTCGGGCCTGACCCCGGAGGCCATCGCACAGGCGAATCCCGACTGGGTCATCGTCATGGACCGCGACGCGGCGGTCGCCAAGGACGGCGAATCCCCCACTCCCGCGGCGGCCGTCTTCGACGCGCAGGACGCCTTCGAGAAGACGTCGTTCATGACGAAGAAGCACATCATCTACCTCGACCCGCAGTTCTACCTCCGCGAGGGCATCCAGGGCTACGGCGAGAGCTACGAGAAGATCGCCCAGGCGATGGGCTCCGGCGCCTAGCGTGACCGCCACCGACACCGCGTCCCGGGCCGGAAGCCGATCGGCTTCCGGCCTGGGACGTCTGGTCTTCCCGGCGGCGGCGATCGCCTGCGTCGCACTCCTGCTCGGCTCCCTGATGACCGGCGAGTACCACATCACGCTCGCCGGACTCCTCACCGGCGACAGCGAGATGTGGCGGATGTTCTTCATCTCCCGCGTCCCGCGAACCCTTGCACTGGTGTTCGCCGGGGTCGCGATGAGTTTCTCGGGCGTCATCATGCAGCGCCTCACCCAGAACCGGTTCGTCGAACCCACCACCGCCGGAACGGCCGAATGGGCGGGCCTCGGCGTCCTGCTGTGCCTGCTCTACCTGCCCGGTGCGTCACCGCTCGTCCGCATGGGCGTCGCGACCGCCACGGCCTTCGTCGGGACCATCGTGTTCCTGGCGATCATCGACCGGATCCGGGCCCGCAAATCGGCGATCGTCCCCCTGGTCGGTCTCATGCTCGGCGCCGTCGTCGGCGCGGCTACCACCTACCTGGCGATCGAACGGAACATGCTGCAGGCCGTCGTCGCCTGGCGGTCGGGCGGGTTCGCCCACATCGTCCGGGGGTTCTACGAGCCGCTGTGGGCCGTCCTCATCGTGGCCGTGGCCTGCTACGTCCTGGCCAACTACTTCACCATCGCGGGTCTCGGCCGCGACGTCGCCACCAGCCTGGGACTGCACTACGGGCGCACGGTGGCGGTCGGTGTCACCATGGTCGCCCTGGCCTCCGGCGTCACCAGCGTGGTCGTCGGGTTCATCCCGTTCCTCGGCCTCGTGGTGCCCAACATCGTCAGCGCGCTCCGCGGCGACGACGTCCGCAGCAACCTCCCGTGGATCGGCGTGCTCGCGACCGTCTTGATCATCGGCTGCGATCTGCTCGGCCGCATCGTCGTGCGGCCGATGGAGATCCCGACCTCGGTGGTGATGGGCGTCATCGGGGCGGGCGTGTTCCTGGCGATCATTCTGTCGCGGAGGTTCAATGTCAGTCTCTGATGCCACCGCGGCTCCCGCACTCGGCGCCGGACGGCCGACCCGGTTCTCGTGGCGGTCCCGACTGTTGCTGGCCGCCGCCGTCGCCGCCGCGTCGGTACTCCTGCTGCTGTTGATCCGCACCGGCGCCGACGACGTGATGCGGTGGGACTTCCGGTTCGGCCCCTCGTTCGACCGTCGCCTGCGGACCGCGGCGGCGATCGTCCTCGCCGCGTTCTGCCAGGGTGTCGCGACGGTGCTGTTCCACTCGGTGACCCACAACCGGATCCTCACGCCGTCGATCATCGGGCTCGACGCACTGTACGTGCTCATCCAGACGGTCGGCGTCGCGGTGATGGGGGCCCGATTCGTCGACAACTCCGACACCATCGGACAGTTCGTCCTCCAGACCGCGGCGATGGTACTGTTCGCCGCCGTGCTGTACCGCTGGCTGTTCTCCGGACGTTTCGCGAGTCTGTTCCTTCTACTCCTCGCGGGTGTCGTGATGGGCCTCGCGTTCCGGGCCGTCTCCGAGTTCCTCCAACGGCTGATCGCGCCGTCCGACTTCGACGCCCTGCAGATCAAGCTCTTCGGCCGTCTCGGCTCGGTGAACACGGAACTGCTGCCGATCGCGACGGTGATCTGCGTGCTCGTCGGCGCCGTCATCTGGCGCAGGCGACGCATCCTGGACGTTCTGCTCCTCGGTCGCGAGACCGCGACGAGCCTCGGCGTGAACCACCGGCGCGAGCTGACGCTGTCGCTGGTGCTGATCGCGGTCCTCGTCTCGGTGTCGACGGCCCTCGTCGGCCCACTGACGTTCTTCGGTTTCATCATCGCGACCCTGGCCTATCAGCTCGCCGGCGACTGGCGGCACCGCGCCACCCTGCCGATGAGCGTGCTGCTCGGCATCGCGATGCTGGCCGCGGGTCAGTTCGTCCTCACCAACGTCTTCTATGCCGCCGGGACCCTCACCATCATCATCGAGTTCGTCGGAGGCGTCGCCTTCCTGGCGATCCTTCTCCTGCGGAAGGGGACACTGTGATCGAGTTCGCCGATCTGACCAAGTCGTACGGGAGGGCCACCGTCCTCGGGCCGGTGAGCGGCGAATTCCCGTCCGGCGGCGTCACCGCCCTCGTCGGCCCCAACGGTGCCGGCAAGTCGACGCTGCTGACGATTCTGGGACGGCTGGTCGACGCCAGCTCCGGCACCGCGACGATCGACGGGGTGCCGGTCTCGCAGTTCAAGCCGGCGCAGATCGCCCGTCGCCTGGCGATCCTGCGCCAGGAGAACTCGGTGAACGCCCGCCTCTCGGTCCGGGATCTGGTGGCGTTCGGACGTTTCCCGCACAGTCGCGGACGGCTCACCGCCGATGACCACGCCACGGTCGACGACGCCATCGGATTCCTCGGTCTGGCCGACCTCGCCGACCGTTTCCTCGACGAGTTGTCGGGCGGCCAGCGTCAGCGCGCGTACGTCGCGATGACCCTCGCCCAGGACACCGATGTGATCCTGCTCGACGAGCCGCTGAACAATCTGGACATGCGTCACCAGGTCCGCATGATGGATCGCCTCCGCGACGCCGCCGACGCCCTCGACAAGACGATCATCGTGGTGGTGCACGACCTGAATTTCGCCGCCGCCTACGCCGATCGGATCATCGTGCTCCGCGACGGGACGATCGCCGCGTCGGGGACGCCCGCCGAGATCATGCGATCGGAGCTGCTCACGGAGATCTTCGGGACCACGGTGCGCGTCCACGTCCTCGACGGCATCCCCGTCGCCGTCTACGCGGGTCTGCCGCACCCCGGTGCCGACGACGACTCACCGACCGGTGTCGAAGCATCGGACCACCCGTCACCGTCTCGGTGACCTGGTCTTTTCCGTCGGGGATCGAGGTTCCTCGAACCGTTGGTATCGCGTGGGGCTAGTGTGATCTGCGCTAAAGCTGAATCGATACGTAACGGACTGATCCACACATGACGAAGAAGACACCCCGCCCCTCGACGGGCGACTCCGCGAGCGACGGCGACACCGACGCAGGGCAGCAGGACGGTGGCGACAACCGGCGAATGGCCCGAGTCCGCGAACCCGCTCGACGCCTCATGCGGGAGGTCACCGAACCGGGTCTCGTCCATCCGGCACTGATCCCCGGGATCGGTGTGGAGCGGACGGGACGCGTCTTCCGGACGAACCCGGTCGTCTTCGTCGTCGCCTGCGTCCTCATCGTCGCGGTCGTGGTGTGGGCGTTCGTCGCACCGGACAACATCTTCTCGGTCGGCAACGCATCCCTGGACTGGGTCACGAAGTACTTCGGCTGGATGTACGGCGTCCTGGCGGTGGTGATCGCCGGGTTCATGCTCGCCCTCGGGTACACGCGGCTCGGCGGTGTCCGGCTCGGCGCGGACGACGAGGCCCCGGAGTTCAGCACCGTCTCGTGGGTCGCGATGCTGTTCTCCGCCGGCATGGGCATCGGTCTGCTCTTCTACGGGCCGTACGAGCCGCTCACCTACTTCATGGATCCGCCGCACGGATTCGACGTCGCCCCCGCCAGTGTGGACGCCACGCAGACGGCGCTCGCGCAGACCCTGCTGCACTGGGGGCCGATCGCGTGGGCCTTCTACGCCCTCGTCGGCGGCGCCATCGCGTACAGCGCCTACCGGCGCGGGCGCCCACCGTTGATCTCGGCCATCTTCGAGCCGATCTTCGGGACCCGCACGCACGGCCCGCTGGGCGCCGTCATCGACATCTTCGCGATCGTGGTGACCCTCTTCGGCACCGCGATCTCGCTCGGCATCGGCTCCCTGCAGATCGCTCGGGGCACCGAGGTCGTCGCCGGGGTCGGCAAGCTCGGTAACACGTTCATCATCGGCACGATGGCGGTCCTCACCGCGGCGTTCATCATGTCCGCGGTGTCGGGCGTCAAACGCGGCATCCGCGCACTGTCGAACATCAACATGGTGCTCGCGGGCCTGCTCGCGATCTTCGTCTTCGCCGCCGGCCCGACCGTCTTCCTGCTCAACCTGATTCCCGCCGGAATCATGGAGTACTTCAACGAACTGGGCACCATGCTCGTGCGCAACCCGAATCAGGGCGAGGACACGGCCGAGTTCATGTCGACCTGGACCACGTACTACTGGGCGTGGTGGGTGTCGTGGACGCCGTTCGTCGGCATGTTCATCGCGAAGATCTCCCGCGGCCGCACCCTGCGCGAGTTCGTCACCGTCGTGATGCTGGTCCCGGCGGGTGTGTGCTTCCTGTGGTTCGCGGTCTTCGGCGGCACGTCGATGTGGATGGAGCTCTCCGGCAAGAAGATCAGCGAGTCGGACAGTCCGCAGTCGATGCTGTTCTCCCTGCTCGACAACCTTCCGTTCGCGGGCGTCACAGCCATCATCGCCATGATCTCGATCCTGGTGTTCTTCGTGACGTCCGCCGACTCCGCGTCGATCGTGATGGGGTCGATCAGCCAGCGAGGCAAGTCGCAGCCGTCGCCGTGGGTCACCGTCGTGTGGGGCGTCATGCTGGGCCTGACGGCGTCCGCCCTGCTCCTCGCCGGCGGCGAGGACGCCCTGACCGGACTCCAGTCGATCATGGTGGTGACGTCGCTGCCGTTCGCATTCGTCATCATGGCGATGATGTTCTCGTGGGCCAGAGACTTGAAGACGGACCCGTACATCCTGCGACGAAAATACGCTCAGGCGGCGATCGCCCAGGGCGTCCGGCTCGGGATCGCCGACTACGGTGACGACTTCGTGTTCGGCTCCAGTGAGGTGTCGCCGGCCGCCGGCGCCGGTGCCTGGCTCGACAGCATGGACCCCGAACTCACCGAGTGGTACGTCAAGGCCGCCGCGGAGATCGGCGTGGTCAGCGCCGACGATGTGCGGCGATCCCTGGAGCCCGGCCGCATCCAACCGAAGGGTCCCGATCGTCCCGACCTCACCGCTTCGGGCGATGTCGCGCTGGCGACCCGGCAGCGGGTGGAGCACCATCGCCGCGAATACGCGAAGATCATCGCGCGCAGGCACGCCTCGGCGACGGCCGCCGGGGAGACCGCCACCGGAGACGACAGGGCCCGGAACGACAGGGCCGGGGACGACGGGGCCGGTGAGGGGTCACCGACATCCGACCCGACCGACGACGCATCCGGTGGGGATCGCGACTAGACGCCGATGCTGCGGCCGTTCCACGGCGCCGGAGCGGTCGCTGCCGCCCGGGCCGCGGCCGCCACGTCGTCGGGCATCGGGACGCTGCGTCCCGCCTCCTGATCGACGTGCAGCGCCATGATCTCCTCGGTGGCGACCAGCGTCTCACCCGAGTGCATCGAGTGCGCGATGTGCAGCTTCTTGTCCGCGACACCGACGATCTCGGTGGTCACCGTGAGCGGCGCGGCGAGACCCACCTCCCGCAGGTACCGGACATGCGCCTCCACGGTGTACAGCGAGCATCCGGTCCTGGACCGATACCCCTCGTCGAGCCCGAGCACATCCATCGCGGTGTCCGTCGCATACCCGAAGACCAGCACGTAGAACGCTTCGGACAGGTGGCCGTTGTAGTCGATCCACTCGCGCGCGACCGTCGTCTCGTACGTCGACAGGCTCACCGAGCACCGTCCTGCTCGCCCGGGGTCGGGTACGTCTCCCGCACCGCGGCGACGGCCTTGCGCACCGCGATGATCGAGGCGTCGCGCGCTCGGACCAGATCGGTGATGCTGCGGCCCGCAGCCTCCTCGTCGCATCCGGCGACGACGTCGTCGCGGAGTTCCCGCGTCAGCTCGGGCGCATCGAGACGGGTCCACGGCGACTTCAGCGACGGACCGAAGTGATCGAGCATGTGGGCCATCCCGCCCTCACCGCCGGCGAGATGGAAGGTGAGCATCGGCCCCTGAAGCGGCCACCGCAGACCCGGACCGTCGGTGATGGAACGGTCGATCTGCTCGACCGTGGCCTCACCGGACTCCACCATGTGCAGGGCCTCCCGCCACAGCGCCTCCTGCAGCCGATTCGCGATGAAACCGGGGACCTCGCGATCCATGCGGATCACCGACTTGCCGATCTCGTCGTACCAGCGCGCGGCCCACTCCACCGCGGCGACGTCGGTGCGTTCGCCGCCGACGACCTCGACGAGCGGAATCAGGTACGGCGGATTGAACGGGTGGCCGACCACGAGTCGCGCCGCGCCGACGTCGGGCGTCTCGACGGCCATCTCGGTCATGCCGTACCCGGAGGTCGACGACGCGATCACGGCGTCCGCCGGCGCCGCCGCGGCGATGTCGGCCAGGAGGCGCTGCTTCATCTCGAGCACCTCGGGCGCCGACTCCTGAACGAAGCCGACACCGTCGAGCGCTTCGGCGAGATCGGTGTGGACCGTCCACGCGGTGGCGTCGGCACCCGGGGCGAGCCCCAGTTCGGTGAGAGCCGGCCACGCGTTGTCGATGAGCCGCGTCAACTTGTCCGCGGCGTCGGGACTCGGGTCCCAGACGCGCACGCGGAGCCCCTTGGCCAGGAAGTAGGCGGCCCAGCCGCCGCCGATCACGCCGGCGCCGACGCAGGCGACGGTGTCGATCGAGTTCATGTCTCGCAGCTGCATGTGCTGCCTTTCTCATCACGGGCGCCCGCGGCGGCCCGGTCGGTCGGTGAGGACGGGTGGAGCGACGTCCCCGGTCAGTGGACGCGGAGACCGAGGATCTCGCGAGCCTCGTTCGGGGTCGCGACGGTGGCGCCGAGAGACGTGACGATCTCGCCGGCACGCTCCACGAGCTGAGCGTTCGTGGCCTTGACGCCCTTGCTGAGGTACAGATTGTCCTCGAGTCCGACGCGGACGTGCCCGCCGGCGAGCACCGAACGGCCCACCCACTCCAACTGGTTGCGGCCGATGGCGAACGAGGTGAACTCGGCCGACTTCGGCAGCATGCCGACCATCGCGTCGAGCAGTCCGGCGTCGGCGGGCGCACCGTACGGGATGCCCTGGCACAGCTGGTAGAACGCCGGGTCGTCGAGCAGCCCCTCGGCGTGCATCACGTTGGCGAACCAGAGGTTGCCCGTGTCGAAGCACTCGAGCTCGGGCTTCACACCCAGTTCGCGGATGCGTGCGGCGCCCTCCCGCATCATGTCGGGGGTCGAGACGTACAGGGCGCTGCCCTCGCCGAAGTTCAGGCTGCCGCAGTCCAGGGTGCAGATCTCGGGGCGGAGGGCCTCGACGTGCTCGAGGCGGGTCGCCTGGTTCACCAGGTCCGTCCCGTCGAGCGACTGCGTCGGATTCTTCGGGTCGATCATCAGATCGCCGCCCATGCCCGCGGTCATGTTGATCACCGGGTCGACGTCCGACTCACCGATCAGCCGGGCCACCTCGGCGTAGTACTCCGTCTTGCGCGAGCCCTGCGTGGTCTGCGGGTCGCGGACGTGGATGTGGACCACCGACGCGCCGGCGCGGGCGGCGTCGATCGCCGAGTCGGCGATCTGCTGCGGGGTCACCGGGACGTGCTCGGACTTCCCGGCGGTGTCGCCGGCCCCGGTGAGCGCGCAGGTCAGGATGACGTTTCGGTTCATTGCTTCTCCCGTGTTGGTCTGGGTGTTCGAGTTCTGGAGGTTCGAGTTCTGGGTGGTCGAGTTCTGGGCTGTCGAGTATGGGGGGCGGCGTCTCAGTCGACGGTGAGGTTGCGGTCGATGTAGGCGTCCACCTGGTCGGCCATCTCCTCACCGGTGAGCATCCCGGTGAGCACACGAATGCCCAGACCGTCGATGAACGCGGTGAGCGCGTCGACCACGTCGTCGAGTGGTTCGTCGTAGAACACGCCGCGCTCGCGCCCGTCGTCGACGATGTCGCGGACCGTGTTCCACCACCGCCGGTAGCTGCCGACGTGCTCGCCCTGACCGTCGCCGGTGACGGTGATCGTGGTCCACACCTGCAGCCAGATGGCCCATTCGGCGCGACCCTGCCGGCCGACGGGCAGTTGGAGCCGGATCAGGCGGCGCAGTCGTTGCACCGGGTCGTCGATGGAGTGCAACTGCGCCTGTTGGCGGTCGAAGGCGAGTTTGACCGAGTAGCGCAGCACTTCGCCGAAGATCGCGCGTTTGCCGTCGAAGTAGTAGTGGATCGATGCGCTCGACACGTCGGCGGCCTCGGCGATGTCGGCGATCCGCACACCGTCGTAGCCGTGCTCGGCGAAGAGCCACCACGCCTTCTCCACGATGGTCCGGCGGGCGAGCGCCTGCTCGGCGCTCTCGTCGTGGCGAGCGGGCAGCAGGTCGGCCGGCACCTCGGCGGCACCTGTGCCGCCGGTCATGAGCCAGTCGACGGTCACACCGGCGACGGTGGCGAGGCGGACCAGTTCGTCGGCGGCGAAGCGGCGCGTGCCGCTCAGCGACTTCGACATCTTCGACTCGTCGAGACCGATGCGTCGGCACACCTCGCGCTGCGCCATCCCCGAATCGCGGATGGCGATGCGCGCGCGGTCGCCCACGGTCGTCGATGTCTCGCTCACACCACGCACCGTAACCACATTTTGCGACTATCGCAAGATGTTGAGTCAATCTCAAACAGCTTCGCAAGTTCGATGCCTCGGGGAAACCGCTCGAAGACCGCAGATACGAGGAGACCCCCGATCCGCCGTGCGGATCGGGGGTCTCGTCTGCTTTCTCAACCAAGCGTCGGGGTGGCGGGATTCGAACCCACGACCTCTTCGTCCCGAACGAAGCGCGCTACCAAGCTGCGCCACACCCCGTGTGTAGCCTGCAATAGCGTACAACGAACGTCATCGAACTGGTAAATCGTATGGTCAACGGCATTTTCGCCCAGAGGCCGGTCAGGGGACGTCACCGGCCTGCCACCGGTCGCCGATCACTGGTAGGAGATGAACCACGGCACCGGCCGCACCCGCATCGTTCGGCGCGGCGAGAACATCGGGCTGTCCTCGCGGTAGAAGTTCTTCCACCCCGTCCACGCGCCGGGCGGCAGCCCGTCGACGATGCGGCGCCACGTCTCCAGCTTCACCGGCGGTGTGCCGTGGCCGTCCGCGTGGACGACGACCGCCAACTCGGGATGCCGGGTGTCGATGCGGCTCCGATCACCGAGCATGTCGGCGTCGAACTGGTGCAGGACGAAAGCCTTCTGCGGCAGCCCGTGGGCGCGCACCAGTCCCGACAGCCACGCCGAGACCCGGTTGACCTCCTCGGGCGCCACCGAACCGATCTGCGTGAGATGCACCTGGTCCGCCCGGAGCCGCCACTCGGGGTCCAACGCCAACCCGACATGCGGCTGAGTGAGCAGCCCCTCGTACCGCTTCGCCTGCGCGAGGAAGTCGGTGCGACCGGGCTGCAGATCCAGTGTCACGTACACGCCCGCGGCCGCGGCGGCGTCCACCCACGGCCGGACCGCCTCCGGATCGAGCATCGTGCTGTAGGCGCCGTCCGGCCCCGGATCCGACGAGGCGACGCTGACGATGATCTCGAACCCGGGAACCACGGGAACCGGTGAGACCCCGTCGTACTCCGCGGCCACCCGCTCGGCTCGGGCGACGGACTCCTCGATGCTCTGCCGACCGAGCGGCCCCAACTCGGGCGCGCCCGGCGAACCGTACAGTGCCACCACCCGACGGCCCGGGAACATGATCTGACCGCCGCCGGGGAGTTCCGGCACGCTCCTGGCGAGGCCGATCCGCTCACGCAACAGCCGCTCATCGGCGAAAGCCGCACCGACCGCACGCACCGGGGCGTCCGGAGACGACCTGAGCGACTCGACGGCGCTCCCCGAACTCCGGGGGTCCGCAGTCGGCAGGACCTCCGTCCGTGCGCCGGCGGCCTCCGCCGTCGCGACCGCATCGGCACCGGGATCGACGAGCAGCACGACGGCGGCATCGCCGGCGGGTTCACGCGCACCGTCGTCCCCGGCCGCACCGAGGTCACCGGGATCGGAGGTGCTCGGCACCCCGAGATCGGGCACCTCGCCGATCGTCAGAACACGGTCGACACCCAGCCTGGCGAGCTCCGACCGCACGGCGCCCATCGACGTCGGATCCACGTGAAACATCGGCACGCCCCGTGTCCGCGCGGCCTGCGCTCCCCCGCCGATCGCCGCACCGTCGGCACCACCGCCGACCACGACCGCCGCCGGGGCGGAGTCGAACAGGGTCCGACTCACCAGCACCGCATCGGGAACCCCGCGCTCGGCGACCACCTCCAGTCCCGAACCCGGCGAGGTCGCCCGCGGTTCGGCCGACGAGCCGACGAGGGCCGCCGAACTCGTCGCGACCAGGGCGACGACGATCACGACGACGAGGCCGGCGATCGAACGCCGACGCCCCGCCGCCGGTCGGGTCATTCCTCGTCCGAGGCGTACGACTCCGCGAACGACACGCGAGGCGTGACGAGCGCCGCGTAGACGGCGAGACCGAGATGACTCAACGCGGCCACCGCGAAGGCGACCGCCGCGACGATCATCACCACCCAGATCACGACGACCGTCGCATCGTCCGATCCACGCAACACCAGCACCCCGGCCGTCGCCAGGAACGCCGTGAGCAGCGACCACGCCGCCGAGCGGCAGTGCGGCCCGATCACCGAGCTGTAGAACAGCCGCTGGTACATCCGGACCTCGAACTCCTCGACGGCCGCTCTCCGCACGGCGTCGTCGCCCGCCGCCGAACGCAGCGCGGCGGCCAACTCGGCGTCGCGCGCCAACTGCGACGACTCCGACTGGCGGTACCTGACATATGCGATTGTCGCGACGGTGGCGGCCACAAGGACGGCGGCCATCGCGACGAGAGCCCAGCTATTCACGAGACATCACCGTACCGGGCGTGGCGGGCCCACGGGTTTCACACGCGCGAAGTCACGGTGTGCGCGATGTTCCCGCGGGTGGCCTTCGAGTACGGGCAGAAACCGTGTGCGGCCTGTGCGAGCTCCGCCGCCTGCGCGGTGTCGAGGCCGGGGAGGTACACCTCGATGTCGGCGGTGAGCCCGAAACCGTCGTCCGCGTCGTCCTTGCCGATGCCGACGGTCACCGTCACCGACGCGTCGTCGGGCACCGCGGCACCCGCGTTCTTCGCGACGAGGCGCAGGGCCCCCATGAAGCACGCGGCGTACCCGGCCGAGAACAGTTCCTCGGGATTGCTGCCGTCGCCCCCGCCGCCCATCTCGGTCGGCGGCGCGAGCTGAAGATCGATCCGGCCGGTCTCGGACGCCACTGCGCCGTCCCGTCCTCCCCCGGTTGAGGTGGACGAGATCCGGTAGACGGGGCTCACTGCCATGACTTTCTCCTTCGATTCGATCCTCGGTGGACGGTCGTGCCGCGCCCCCGCTCGAACGGTCGGTCGGGCACGCTGCGCCCCAACCTACCCGCCGTGACGACCCGCCTCAGGCTCTCCGGAAGGGCCGGATGGTCATCGACGGCGGCAACCACGCCGAGACGACCCCGCGCATGGTGACGATCACCGAGAGCACCAGGGCACCGCACTGCACCCACGCCGCGATCCGCGCGAACGCCGGCAGTTCGGGATAGGCGAACAGCAGGTCGGCTCCGACGATCACGAACAGGACCGTCACGACCACGACCGCCGCATAGATGCTGCGGAGGTTCCGACTGTGCGACGAGGCGATCGCCCGCAGCAGCGGATACGTCACCAGCGTCACGAGCGGGATCCCGATGAGGAGCGCCGGAATCCAGAACGACGCCAGCGACTCCGCCTTCTCCGTCGGATCGACGCCCTTCATCTCGGTCAGTCCCGGCAGCAGACGGTCCACCATCAGCCGCTCCACCGTCCCCAACTCGACGAATCCGTAGATCATCCACGTCAGGCACGCCACCGCGGCGACCGCCCACAGCACGGGAGCGTGTCGGGTCAGCGCCGCGGGGGCCGGCCCCGGGTCCACGGGGCGACTCGGATACCGGTTGCGGTGGTCGGCGTCCTTCGAGCGTCTCGCGATCTCCGCCATGTCCTCGGCGTCGAGTTCGGCCTGCGTCGGGATCCGGTCCGGCTCTCCGGATTCTCCGGGAATCGTCATGTCATCGATCCTGGCACATCTCGACGGCCGCGACCCCGGCCCGCCGCTTCCAGACCGTCGCCCCCGGCCCGTCGTCCCCGGACCGTCACCGTCCCGTGCGGCGTCCCGGTGCGACCTTCAGCATGCGGGTCACCGTGCCCTGCCACAACGTCCCGTCGGGCGCGATCATGCCGGTGAGCTGGAGCGGCTCGTCGACGGGCGCCGCGCCGACACGCTCGGTGACGATGCGCCGACCCGTCGCGAAGTCGATCGCCACATAGTTCACCGGCCCCGACTGTTGAACGCCGCCGCGGTACGGACCGTACGCCAGTCCGTGGATCATCCCGTCGGCCCGGGACAGCCGCGGCAGCGTCGCCATCCGGTCGGTCCGCGTCTCCCAGACGCGAGAACACCGGCCGTCGGTCACGTCGACCCGGGTCATCCCACCGCGGAACGGTGCCGACGCGGGTACGCTCGGGCCGCCGCTCGTGGCGATCGGCGGGTACACGAACCCGTAGGTGCTGGGGATCACCAGGCTGTTCCCCCACGCCATCGGCGAGTTCTCCGTGCCCTGCCTCGGGGCCCGGAACGCCTTCATCCGACAGACCTGCGAGCCGTCGTCGGCGCGGTAGACGATCAGCTCGGGCACCGCCGCACTGTCGACGATCGCCACCCAGGCGTCGCCTCCCGGTCCGAAATAGGTCGGCGTGGTGCCCGACCCCCAGGTGAGCTGCCCCGGTTTGCGCGCCTTCCCGCGGTCGTACGAGCGCCGCCACACCGTGTGCGGGACGCCGTCGTCACCCGCTCGCATCTCGTAAAGCGCGTGCGTGCTCAGCACCGACGCACCGCCGCGACGGATCGTGAGACCGTTGCCGAGCCGCTCACCGCGCGGCAACCGGGTGGCGCCGACCCGCCCCGCCGCATCGACGGTCCCGACCACCCCGTGGGTGGTGGCGAACCACGTCCGCCCCTGATAGTCCGGCGCCAAACCGGTGACGCCGTCACCCCGCAGGTGTCGCGAGATGTCGGTGCGGGCGTCGACGCGCAACCGCCACCCGTCGGCCGTCCGATGCTTGCCGACGCGGACGATCGAGCCCGTGCCGTCGGCGACCACCACGCGGTCGCGGGCGTCGAGGAAGCCGTAGACCCCGCCGAACAGGTCGCCCTTGGCCAGCGGAAGCTTCGCCAGCACTCGCGCCGTCTTGGGGTGGAACAAGGTGACCACCGGGACGGCCACGTCCACGCCGGCCACCCCCGACGCGCCGCGCCGCGGCGTCCGCTCCACATAGGCGGTGCACAGCGACATCGGATAACCGTCGCCGGTGACGAAGGTCGCCGCGCACACGCCGCCGGGCACCGACGAGCCGGCCAGGTGCGCTCCGCGGCCCGGCCCCGGGAAGGCGGTGCTGTCACTCGACTCGGGGTCGCCGTGCATCATCGACGTCCACTCGGGTCCGGACGCCGGCACAGCAGGGCTCGCCACGGCCGCCGTTGCCGGAACCGTGGCGAGCCCGAGTACTGCGGCGAGAAGCGCGGTCGTCACGCGCTGCGTGAGAGTCATGCACCCGAGTCGATCACACGGGTGACACTCCGCGCGGCGATTACGCCGTCGACGACACTTACTTGCTCAGGTTGTCGATGATGAACGACGTCGCGGGCAGCAACTGGAACATCATCGGCAGCCCGTGGTTCAACACCATGCCCGGCAGGATCGGCGGCGTGTAGTCGTTCGCCAACCGGACCGGCGCACCCTGCTTCTTCCAGTCGCGGTACAGCTGGACCACCTGGCCGTGCGGGATCACGTCGTCGTTGAGCCCGGTGGAGATGAGGACCGGAGCGTTCGGCTTCGACCCGCCGATGCGCTGATCGGCGAGCATCTCCTGGATCTCCGGGTACTTCTTGACGACGGCGGCCAACGACTTCCCGCTCTTGGTCAGCGCGGTGGTCGGCTGGAACCCGTGGGTCAGCGCGGTGTCGGCGATGCACTGCGTCGAGACCTGCTTGAGCGTCCGCTTGCCCTCGGTGTTGGTCTCCTTGCGCAGGATCGGGTTCAACGCGGGGTAGCGGGCGGCCAGACCGTTGATGGCGTAGCCGATCGCACCGGAGATGAACGTGCCGTCGATCTGCGTGATGACCTTGCTCAGGTCGGCCGGCGGCGCCCCGGCGTAGGTGGCCTTGACGTTGAGCTTCGGCGCGTACGTCTGCGCGAGTTCGGCGGCCGACGCCACCGCCCCGCCGCCCTGCGAGTAGCCCGAGAACGCGACCGGCGCATCGGCCGGCGCCTCGGCGACACGGAGCGCGGCGCGCGCAGCGTCGAGGACGGCGTGCCCCGATTCGAGGCGATTGACGTACGTGTGGATGCCCGGGGTGCCCAGACCGATGTAGTCGGTCATCACCACGCGGACGCCGTTGAGCAGGAAGAGGTTCATCTCCAAACCGGAGTAGTTGACGCCGAGACTCGGCTTGGTCGGGTCGATCGACATCGGCAGCGAAAGCATCTTCGAGCCCGCACACTGGTCACCCTGGCCGACGGTTCCCGGTGCGAGAACCACGGTGGGCCGCGGTCCGCGTCCGCGCCACGGCGCCGTCGGCTCGACGACCGTGCCGGTGACGGCCGTCGGCGTGCCGTCCTGTCTGGTCGACGTGTACATGATGCGCGTGGCGCTGCCCGGCCACTGGCCCCGGACGCCCGGGATCTGCAGGAGCAGTTCGGTCGGCTGGCTGCGGATCACGTCGCCCGGCGTGGACGAGAACGACGCCGGTGGCGTGTAGAAGCTCGCGGCCTGCGCGGGCGCGGGAGCGGCGATGAGCCCCGCACCGGCGACCGCGCCGGTCACGGCGAGGACGGCGAGCCGCCGGACTGGTGAGATGGAACCCCGAATTTTTCTCATGCGAGTAACGTACGGCACAGATTTGCCGTCATGTCAGTCGGGGCTCACCTCGTCGCGACCGGTCGTCCACCGGCCGCGACGAGAGTCGTCAAACGAGCAGTTCCGCGATCTGAATGGTGTTCAGGGCGGCGCCCTTGCGGAGGTTGTCGCCCGAGACGAACAACGCCAGCCCGCGACCGTCCGGGGCACCCGGGTCCTGCCGGATCCGGCCCACCAGCGACACGTCGCCGCCGGCGGCGTCCAACGGATTCGGCACGTCGACCACCGAGACCCCCGGCGCACCGCCGAGGATCGCCCGCGCCTCGTCGGGAGTCACCGACTCCGCGAACTCGGCGTTGATCGACAGCGAGTGCCCGGTGAACACCGGAACGCGCACGCACGTGCCGCTCACCAGGAGGTCCGGCAGTTCCAGGATCTTGCGCGACTCGTTGCGCAGCTTCTGATCCTCGTCCGTCTCCCCCGAACCGTCGTCGACGACACCGCCGGCCACCGGGACGACGTTGAAGGCGATCGGCGCCACATAGTTGATCAGCTCCCCCAGGTCGACGGCGTGACCGTCGTGCACGAGCTGCTCCGCGTCGTCGATGCCCGCGCGCAGCTGACCGGCCAGCTCCTGTACGCCCGACAGACCGCTGCCCGACACCGCCTGGTAGCTGGAGATGACCAACCGACGCAGTCCCTTCGCGTCGTGCAGGGGCTTGAGCACCGGCATCGCGGCCATGGTCGTGCAGTTCGGGTTCGCGATGATCCCCTTCGGCGGGTTCTTCGCGAGTTCGCCGTTCACTTCGGCGACCACGAGCGGCACATCGGGATCCTTGCGCCAGGCCGACGAATTGTCGATCACCGTGACGCCGGCCTCCGCGAACCGCGGAGCCTGCACCTTCGACATCGTGCCGCCCGCCGAGAACACCGCGATGTCCAGACCCGAGGGGTCCGCGACGGTCGCATCCTCCACCTCGATCTCACCGCCGCGCCACGGCAGCTTCTTGCCCGCCGACCGCGGGGATGCGAAGAAGCGGATCTCATCGGCCGGGAAGTCCCGCTCCTCGAGCAGCTTCCGCATGACGGCGCCGACCTGTCCGGTCGCGCCGACGACTCCGAGACGAACTCCCATTGCTCTACCGTCCTGTTCCGCCGTAGACGACGGCGTCCTCGTCACCGCTCAGATCGAACGCCTCGTGCAACACCTGCACGGCGTGATCGAGATCCGTCTCGCGCACGAGCACCGAGATCCGGATCTCCGAGGTGGAGATCAACTCGATGTTGATGCCCGCGTCGCTGAGCGATTCACAGAAGGTCGCGGTGACGCCCGGATGGCTCTTCATCCCGGCGCCGACCAGCGACACCTTGCCGATATTGTCGTCGAGCACCACTTCGTGGAACCCGATCTCGTCCTTGAGCTTGCCGAGTTCGGCGATCGCCACCTCGCCGAGCTCCTTGGGCAGCGTGAACGTGATGTCGGTCTTGCCTGTCTCGACCGCCGAGACGCCCTGCAGGACCATGTCGATGTTGATCTCGGCGTCGGCGACCGCCCGGAACACCTTGGCCGCGTAGCCGGGCTTGTCTTCGATCCCGACGACCGTGACCTGAGCCTCGCTGCGGTCGTGGGCGACGCCGGTGAGGATTGCTTCTTCCACTGGAATGTCCTCCATCGATCCGGACACCATGGTGCCGGTCTTGTTCGAGTACGACGAGCGCACATGGACGGGAGTGTTGTAGCGGCGCGCGTACTCGACGCAGCGCAGCATGAGGATCTTGGTGCCGCAGGCCGCCATCTCGAGCATCTCCTCGAACGAGATGTGATCGAGATGCCGGGCGCTCGGCACGATGCGGGGATCGGCCGTGTAGACGCCGTCGACGTCGGTGTAGATCTCGCAGACATCGGCTTCGAGAGCCGCAGCGAGCGCGACGGCGGTCGTGTCCGACCCGCCGCGACCGAGGGTCGTGACGTCCTTCGTGTCCTGCGAGACACCCTGGAATCCGGCGACGAGAACGATCTTCCCGTCGTCGAGGGCGCTGCGGACCCGTCCCGGGGTCACGTCGATGATCTTCGCCTTGCCATGACTGCTCGTCGTGATGACACCGGCCTGAGAGCCGGTGAACGACTGAGCCTCTTCACCGAGCGTATCGATCGCCATGGCGACGAGAGCGTTCGAGATCCGCTCGCCGGCGGTGAGGAGCATGTCCATCTCACGGGCCGGCGGATGCTCGGTGACCTGCTGAGCGAGATCGAGCATCTCGTCGGTGGTGTCGCCCATCGCGGACACCACCACTACGACGTCGTTGCCGGCACGCTTGGTCTCGACGATCCGTTCGGCGACCCGGCGGATGCGTTCGGCATCCGAGACCGAGGAACCGCCGTACTTCTGGACGACCAGTGCCACGTCGTGCAACCTTCCTTATACCTAGGGGGTGGGGACTTGCGCGCGCTTCACCTTACCTGGACGGCGCTGCGCCTCCCATTCGAGTGAGCAGCGCCATGCGCCCCCGTAGGATCTGTTCCGATGACTACCGCCCGCCTCTCGGACGCGGTCGCGACCCGCGTTCGAGACCACCGTTTCGCGTTGCAGTGCATCGGCGTCTTCCTGGCGGTTCGCGCGGTCGGACTGGCGATCCTCGCCTGGCTCGCGGCCGTCCACCACACCACGTTGACCTGGTCGTTGACCCTGTGGGACGGCGAGTGGATGCTCGGCATCGCGCGCTACGGCTACGCGGGCGTACCCGCCACCTTCGCCGACGCCAACGGAGTCCACACCGACGACACCGCGTACGCGTTCTTCCCCGGCTATCCGATGCTGGTGCGGGCCGTCGCCTTCCTCCCCGGCATGGACGAGACGGCGGCCGCCATGACCATCAACGTCGTGGCCGGCGCAGCCGCCGCGGTCGCGATCGGCCGGCTCGGCGTCCTGTGCGCCACCCGGGTGCGCCCCGCCGTGCGACTGCCCGCACCCGACGCCCCGCGCGCCGGCCTCCTCCTGGTGGTCCTGTTCGCCGCCACGCCGATGTCCGTCGTCCTCAACATGGCGTACACCGAAGCCCTCTTCTGCGCCGTCGCCGCGTGGGCACTCGTCGGGGTGCTCGACCACCGGTGGATCCTGGCCGGATGCTGTGCACTGGGGGCCGGACTCGTGCGGCCCACCGGGATCGCGGTCATCGCCACCGTGATGCTCGCGGCGCTCGTCGCGCGCCGCGACGGACCTCGCGCCTGGATCGCCGCGGCGCTCGCCCCCGTCGGCTACCTGTCGTATCTGGCCGTGGTGTGGGCGCGGACGGGTTCACCGACCGGATGGTTCCGCATCCAGACCGAGGGGTGGAACACCACCGTCGACTTCGGCCGCGCCACGTGGAGCTTCCTCGCCGACACCTTCGGCTACGCCGGCGACTTCGCATCCGTCGCGACAGCGCTGGTGATCGTCACCGTCCCGTTCCTGCTGCTCTGGTCCGCGATCGACCGCGTCCCCTGGCCGATCCTCCTGTTCGGTGTCGGCGTGGTCGCGTCGATCCTCCTGTCCGACGGGCTCATGCTCAGCCGCATCCGCCTGCTGCTCCCCGCATTCGTCATCCTGATCCCGATCGCCCTCCGACTGGCTCACAGACCCCGCGGTGAAGTGATCCCGGTGTCGGTCGCGCTCACGCTCTTCTCCGGCTGGTTCGGCGCGCATATGCTGACGGTGTTCGGGTACGCCATCTGAGGCGCCGCCACCCCGACGACACCCGCTCATCGTCACAGGAGTCCCCATGTCCGCGGCCCCCGCCTTCGGCGCCTCGCGGGTCCCCGACGCGGACCGCAGAACGTGGTTCGGGCTGCTCGTGCTGATGCTTCCCGTCCTGCTCGTCTCGATGGACTTCTCGGTGCTGTACCTGGCGATCCCGACGATCACCGACGCGATCGATCCGACGGCCACAGAACAGCTCTGGATCCTCGACATCTACGGCTTCCTCATCGCGGGCCTGCTGATCACGATGGGCAACATCGGCGACCGGATCGGCCGCCGCCGCATCCTGCTGACCGGCGCCGCCGTCTTCTGCGGCGCCTCCGTCCTCGCGGCGTTCGCCCCGAACGCCGCACTGCTCATCGCGGCCCGCGCGCTCATGGGCGTCGGCGGGGCGACGCTGATGCCCGCGAGCCTGTCGCTCCTGGCGAGCATGTTCCCGCCGCATCAGCGCGGCCGGGCGATCGGCGTGTGGACGGCTGCCTTCGCCGGCGGCGCCGCACTGGGACCGGTGGTCGGCGGCATTCTGCTGCACCACTTCTGGTGGGGAGTCGTCTTCCTCATCAACGTTCCGGTTCTGGCCGTCCTGTTCGCCCTGGCGCCCCTCCTCCTGCCCGAGTACCGGGCGTCGTCGACCGAACCGTTCGACGTCCTCGGCGTGGTGCTGTCGATGGCGGGCATCCTTCCCGTGGTCTACGCGGTGAAGACGTTCGCCGCGTCGGGACCGTCGACGTCCGTCGTGGTGGCCGCCGCCCTCGGCGTGGCCGCGTTCGTCACATTCCTGCGCCACGAATCCCGGTGTGCGGCACCGCTGGTCGATCTCAGCCTCTTCCGGAACCCGGCCCTGTGCGCGGCCTTGGCCGTCGCCCTGGTCGGGATGATGGCGCAGGGCGGCATCGCCTACCTCTCCAACGTCTACCTGCAGTCGGTTCTCGAGTACGACGTCCTGTCCGCCGCGTTCGCCGGCCTCCCGATGGCCGTCACCGTGGCCGTGTTCTCGGTGAGCGCCGACCGCGTCGCGCGACGCTTCGGCGTGCGCTGGACGCTGTCCGGGTCGGTGCTCCTCGCCGCCGCCGCGACCCTCGGCTTCCTCACCCTCGACGCCGACACCGGGCTCTGGGTGTTCCTGGTCCTGACCGCCGCCGCCGGCATCGGCTACGGCATCCAGTTCGCCCTCGTCAGCGACGTGGTCGTCGGTGCCGCACCGCCCGAGAAGTCCGGCGCCGCGTCGGGCATCTCCGAAACGTGCTTCGAACTCGGCACGGCACTGGGGCTCGCGCTCCTGGGGTCGATCGCGACGGCTGTCTTCCGGTCGCGTGGACGGGACGCCGGCGTCGCCGACTCCCTCGGCGAGACCCTCAAACAGGCGCGGGCCGACGGCGTGCCGGGCGAGGCCCTCGCCGACGCGGCACGCGCCGCCTTCGTCGACGGCATGCACGTCGCCGCCGCTGCCGGCGGCATCGGCCTGGCGATCCTCGCCGGGGTGGTGGTGGTCGCCGTCGCCGACCGGCACACGCGCACCGTCGACTCGGCCGAGGGCGTCGACCTCCCCGACGCCTGACCCTGGGACGCCTGACCCTGGGACGCCTGACCCTGGGATGTGAGCGGGCACGCATCCGGTGTTATGCTCGCTGTTATGCAGCGCGCGCTCCTCCTCGGTTGCCGCGGCGGGGTCTGATTCGACCGGCCCTCCGTCGCGGGGCCACATCACGCGCCGGTCAACCCCATCTTTTCTGATCAGGAGATTGACCACTCATGGCACCAGCAGACGCCTTCGCCTCCGGACCGAGCCGCATCGTCGAGCCGACCGGGCCCATCCCCGACGGACAGCCGTCGTGGAATCCGCAGCGCAACTCCGCGATGCCCAACCATCGCTACCGCAGCTTCGCCGACGAGGTGGAGCAGATCTCCCTGCCCGACCGCACGTGGCCCGACACCGTGATCGACCGTGCCCCGCTGTGGTGCGCCGTCGACCTGCGCGACGGCAACCAGGCGCTCATCGATCCGATGAGCCCCGCCCGCAAGCGCCGCATGTTCGACCTGCTGGTCCGCATGGGATACAAGGAGATCGAGGTCGGCTTCCCGTCCGCGAGCCAGACCGACTTCGACTTCGTCCGCGAGATCATCGACGAGGGCGCCATCCCCGACGACGTCACCATCCAGGTGCTGACGCAGGCGCGGCCCGAACTCATCACTCGCACGTACGAGGCGTGCGCCGGCGCCCAGAACGTGATCGTGCACTTCTACAACTCCACCTCGATCCTCCAGCGCCGCGTGGTGTTCCGGGCCGACAAGGATGCGATCACCAAGATCGCCACCGACGCCGCGACACTGTGCCTGGCCGAGGAGCAGAACTACCCCGACACCAACTGGCGCTACCAGTACTCCCCCGAGAGCTACACGGGCACCGAATTGAGCTTCGCCAAGGAGGTGTGCGACGCCGTGTCGGCGATCATCGCTCCCACCCCCGAGAAGCCGATGATCATCAACCTGCCGGCGACCGTCGAGATGGCGACGCCCAACGTGTACGCCGACTCGATCGAGTGGATGAGCCGCAACCTGGCACGTCGCGATTCGATCATCCTGAGCCTGCACCCGCACAACGATCGCGGCGAGGGCGTCGCGGCCGCCGAGCTGGGGTACATGGCCGGCGCCGACCGCATCGAGGGCTGCCTGTTCGGCAACGGTGAGCGGACCGGCAACGTCTGCCTGGTGACCCTGGGCATGAACATGTTCAGCCGCGGTGTCGACCCGCAGATCAACTTCGCCGACATCGACGAGATCCGACGCACCGTCGAATACTGCAACCAGTTGAACGTCCCCGAACGCCACCCGTACGGCGGCGATCTGGTCTACACCGCGTTCTCCGGAAGCCACCAGGACGCCATCAACAAGGGCCTCGACCAGATGAAGATCGACGCCGACGCGGCCGATCAGGACATGGACGACATCCTGTGGCAGGTCCCGTACCTGCCGATCGACCCCAAGGACGTCGGACGCAGCTACGAGGCCGTCATCCGCGTGAACAGCCAGTCCGGCAAGGGCGGCGTCTCGTACATCATGAAGGCCGATCACGGTCTGGACCTGCCGCGTCGCCTGCAGATCGAGTTCAGCCAGGAGATCCAGAAGATCACCGACGGCGAGGGCGGCGAGGTCAACCCGAAGGCCATGTGGGACGTCTTCGCCCAGGAGTACCTGGAGCCGGTGTCGCCGCTGGAGCGGATGCGTCAGCGCGTCGACGCCGCCGAGGAGGACGACGGCGTCGACCACATCACGGCCGTGGTCAAGATCGACGGTGTCGAGAAGGAGATCTCCGGATCGGGCAACGGTCCGCTGGCCGCCTTCGTCGACGCACTCGGGACCGTCGGCTACGACGTGCGGGTCCTGGACTACGCCGAGCACGCCCTGACCGCGGGTGACGACGCGAGCGCCGTGAGCTACGTGGAGGCCGAGATCGACGGCGAGACGGTGTGGGGTGCGGGCATCGCCCCGTCGATCACGACCGCGAGCCTGCGGGCCGTCGTCTCGGCGGTCAACCGTGCCTTCCGCGCGGAGAAGCCCGTCGAGGAGGCGGCCGAGGGCGCTCGCACCTGGGCCCCCTGATCGGCTCGCCGACCCCGGAATCGGTCGAACTGCGCGGCCGCCTCTGCCAGGCTGGGAGATGAGCCCCACGAGGAGAGGAAGTGGTGAGGATGTCGATCAACGCGCCAATCGTCGTCGCGGTCGACGGATCGGAGCAGGCCCTCGCGGCAGTGCGGTGGGCCACGACGGCCGCGGCACGGCATCGCCGACCCCTGCGGATCGTGAGCGCGATGCCGCCGTTCGCCCCGCAGTTCACCCTGTCGGCGCTCTCGTTGGAGGACGCCGCCGTGCGGGCCGCACGGAAGTTCGCCGAGGAGTCGATCACGACGGCCGGTGAGATGGCCGCCGAGATCGCACCCGACCTGCAGATCACCGGCGCGATCCTCGAGGGGAAACCCGCCCTCGTGCTGCGCGACGTGTCGAGCCGCGCCCACATGCTGGTGGTCGGGCGGCGCGGACTCAGCGGCGTCCGCGGACTGTTGATGGGGTCGGTGAGCACCGACGCCGCGGCCCACGCCGACTGCCCCGTCGTCGTGGTGACCGGAGACGACTACCGCCCCGACGGGCCGGTCGTCGTCGGCGTCGACGGCTCCCCCGTCTCCACCGCCGCCATCGCGGAGGCCTTCCGGCAGGCGTCCGTCCGCGACACGCGGCTGATCGCCGTGCACACCTACGGGGGATTCTCCGAGGCCGCGTTCTACAGCGACGACATCGACCGCGTCCTCACCCAACTGCGCGAGGAGGCCGCCGAGGCACTCGGTTCACAACTCGCCGGGTATCGGGAGGAGCACCCGGATGTGACGGTGGAACCCGTCGTCCGCGAGGGCGGTGCCGCCGAGTCCATCCGGGAACTGTCCCACGACGCCCAACTGGTGGTCATGGGGAGTCGCGGGCGCGGCGGGTTCCGCGGCCTCGTCCTCGGTTCCACCAGCCAGGCGGTGCTGCACGTGGCGCACTGCCCGGTGATGGTGGTCCACTCGGCGTGACGGTCGCGGCGCGGTGGTCGCCGCGTCAGCGAGACGCGAGCCCGTGAGCCACGGCTTCGCCCATCCTGGTGACGACGTCCTGCGCCTCGGGGCTGAGCATCGCCATGTTGATGAATCCATGGATCATCGACCCGGCGCGTTCGACGGTGACCGGGACGCCCGCGGACCGCAGTGCATCGGCGTATTCGATGCCCTCGTCGCGCAGCGGGTCGAAGCCCGCCACGACGACGTGCGCGGGGGCCAGACCCGACAGGTCGTCGGCGAGCAGCGGTGACACCCTCGGATCGGACAGTTCGTCGGGCGACGCCAGATAGGTGTCACGAAAGTAGTCGATCTGCGCGGCGGTCAGGAAGTAGCCGTCGGCGAACTCATCGACCGAGCTGCGGCGCTGCGACATGTCGACGACCGGGTAGATGAGCAGTTGGAATGCCGGGGGAACGTCGTCGCCGCGAGTCTGCTGCGCCACGACGGCCGCGAGGTTGCCGCCCGCCGAGTCGCCCGCGACGGCGATCGCCCGCGGGTCGAGTCCCCATGACTCGGCCCGGTCGACGGCGAAGCGGAAGGCCGCGACGGCGTCGTCGACGGCGGCGGGAAAGAGATGCTCGGGCGCCATGCGGTAGTCCACCGACAGGACGTCCGCTCCGGAGGCGACGGCCAGTGCGCGGGCGGGCGAGTCGTGACTGGCACGGCTGCCGACGACGAAACCGCCGCCGTGGTAGAAGACGATCAGGCCGCGACCGGCGTCGCCGCCGTCCGGACCGTTCACGCTGTATCGGGTCGCGGGCAGCGGTCCGGCATCGGTGTCGATGAGGAGGTCTTCCTCCACGGCGAAGGGGGCGAAATCCTGGGCCATCATCGTGCTGTTCAGGTCGAGCGCCTTGCGCGATCCGGGCACCGAATCACCCATCAGCGCCATCCCGGGGACGTGCGCCGACGCCGCGGCGACGAGCGCCATCTCCGGTGCCAGGCGTTCGCCGTCGGCGTTCACCGAGGTGAGGGTCCGGGCCGCGGACCGCAGCGGACCCGGGACCTTCGCGGTGCCCTTCAGCACCGATCGCTGGATCCGGAACCACAGTGGCAGGTGTACTTCTGTTGCGCGACTCACACCGGCGAACCTATCACCGGTCGATGGAATGGTCACCCGTCGGCGGGCCGCCGGCGGACGCCGTGAAGCCCGATGGAGGTCAGCACCCACGCGGTGACGACGATGCCCACCGGGATTCCGGGAAAGAGGACGAAGAGCCCGAACCCCGCCGTGCACACGTCGGGGGCGGTGTACTCGGGGTCGGGATGCTCGGGGTCGGGGAGACAGTCCGCGGTCGCCACGACGGCGGCGAAGACGGCCCAGAAGGCGGCGCCCGCGGCCCAGGCCACCGCGAACGGCACCGTCGCCGCCGCACTCGGCCCCGACCGCCGCAGCAGTGCGGCGCTCACCGCCAGTGCCGCGCACGACACCGCGGCGATCGCGGCGGAGATCGTCGTCCACACCGGGATGTCGCGCCCCGCGCCCGCCGGGTACAGGAAGATCGCGATCGTCAGCCAGGGTGCCGACAGTGCCGCGGCCAGGTGGCAGGCGCGCCACCCCGGGTGCGTGGAAGGGATCACGGTCCGGGCCTCGGACCGGGTCGGCGGACCTTGCGGTTGTCGACGAACGCGGCGGCCGCCACGAGGAGGACTGCGGCGAAGGGCAGGGACGCGGTCACCGGGCGACGACCCGACCACGGGATCGCGGACCCCGCGGCGACGCAGACGAATACCGCCGCGGCACCCAGGTAGACGATCCCGAGGATCGTATAAGCGCCATGGCAGATGGCACCGGGCCACGCGCCGATGACGAGGAGCGGTGTGGCGAAGGCGGCCCACACATGCGCGTCCCGCCACGTCATCGCGTCCCCCTCCTGACCGCCGACTCCCTGTGACCGCCGACTCCCTGTGATCGCCGGCTCCCCTCGTCCGGCATCGTCGATTCTTCCACGACCTCCGCGCGGGCCGACGGGCCGCACGGAAACGCTCGCACCCGGCTCAGTCGGAGTGCCGACCCCGTGTGGGAAAATCGCAGAATGTCGTCCAGAACGCGTCCACCGCTCCGCACTCGTGCCGCGCTCGCCGCAGCAGCCTCGGCCCGGTGGGCGTCCCGCGCGACGGGCCGCGGGAAGGGCGCGATGATCGGCGGGCTGATCGCCGAGAAGATCGATCCCCGCATCATGGGGCGTCTCACCCGCGGCAAATCCGTCGCGCTCATCACCGGCACCAACGGGAAGTCGACGACCACGCGGATGACGGCGGCGGCCCTGGCCCCGCTCGGTGAGGTCGCCACCCAGGCCGACGGCGCCAACATGGACGCCGGGATCATCGCGACGCTGAGCCTGCACCGCGACGCCCCGGTCGCCGCACTCGAAGTGGACGAACTGCACGTCGCGCACGTCGCAGACACCACCGTGCCGCGGGTGATCACCCTGCTCAACCTGTCGCGCGACCAACTCGACCGCGTCGGGGAGATCACCGCGATCGAGCAGAGCCTGCGCGGCGGAATCGCCCGACACCCCGATGCGATCGTCGTCGCCAACTGCGACGACGTGCTCGTGACGTCCGCGGCGTTCGACGCACCCCACACGGTGTGGGTGGCCGCCAGCGCCGGCTGGGTCGGCGACTCCATCAGCTGCCCGCGCACCGGGGAGCCGATCATCCGTCGCGGTGACGACTGGTTCTCCACCGGAGACGACGCCTTCCGGCGCCCCGCACCGTCCTGGTGGTTCGACGACACCCACCTGTACGGGCCCGACGGATTCGCCGCGCCGATGACGCTGGCGGTGCCGGGCCGCGCCAACCGCGGCAACGCGGCGCAAGCCGTCGCCACCGCCGTCGCGATGGGCGCCGACCCCCACGACGCCGTCCGCGCCGTCGGTACCGTCGGGGAGATCGCCGGCCGCTACGGCACCGTCGAACTGGCCGGCCACCGCATCCGCACCCTGCTGGCGAAGAACCCCGCCGGATGGCAGGAGGCGCTGTCGATGATCGACCCCGAGGCCGACAGCCTGGTGATCGCCGTCAACGGTCAGGTCGCCGACGGCGAAGACCTCTCCTGGTTGTGGGACGTCCGCTTCGAAGCATTCGACCAGGTCAAGGTGATCGCGTCCGGCGAACGCGCCGCCGACCTGTCGGTCCGGCTGCTGTACGCCGACGCCCCGCACACCGTGATCGACGATCCGATGGAGGCCGTCGCGTCCTGCCCGCCCGGCAGTGTGGAAGTGTTGGCGAACTACACCGCGTTCCGCGACCTCGGCGTCGCTCTGGAACGCGCCGGCGCCCGACCGTCGGTCGGGGCCCGCGAGGAGGAGAGCCGATGAGCGAGTCGACCCTGCGGATCGGGCTCGTGCTGCCCGACGTGATGGGCACCTACGGCGACGGCGGGAACGCGCTGATCCTGCGCCAGCGCGCCCGCCTGCGCGGCATCGCCGCCGAGATCGTCGAGATCACGCTCGACGACGAGGTTCCCGATTCGCTCGACGTCTACACCCTCGGCGGCGCCGAGGACTACGCGCAGCGGCTCGCGACCCGCCACCTGCAGCGGTACCCGGGACTGCAGCGTGCGGCCGACGCCGGGCGCCCCGTCCTCGCGATCTGCGCCGCCGTCCAGATCCTGGGGCACTGGTACGAGACCGCCGCCGGCGAACGCGTCCCCGGCATCAGCATGCTCGACGTGACCACGTCGCCGCGCGCCGAGCGGGCGATCGGCGAACTCGTCACCGATCCGGTGATCGACGGTCTGTCCGCTCCCCTGTCCGGGTTCGAGAATCACCGTGGCGCGACCTCTCTCGGTGCCGCGGCCGCTCCGCTCGCGCGCGTCCGGTCGGGCGTCGGCAACGGCGTCGACGGTGTGGAGGGCGCCGTTCAGGGCGGCGTCATCAGCACCTACATGCACGGTCCGGTGCTGGCCCGCAACCCGGAGCTCGCCGACCACCTGCTGGCGACGGCCGTCGGTGCCGGCCTCTCCCCGCTCGACCTTCCGCAGGTGGAACGTCTGCGCACCGAACGGCTCGCCGCCGGCCGCTGACGGCGACTGACGGCCACTGACGGCGCCGGACGCCGGTCAGCGGCGTCCGGACCCGAGCAGCGGCGTCGAGATCGGTCCCTGCGGCGCCTTCGTCGTCGCGGTGCGTCCGGTCCGCAGATACCGGGCGACCGCCGCGTCGACCGTCGCATTGCCGCGACCCAGCTGACCGTGGTCGCCGCTGCCGACGGTGATGAGGTGCGCGCCCATCGACCGTCGCGTCGCCATCGACCATCGGTACGGAGTCTGCGGGTCGCCGACGCTCTGGATCTGCAGCGGCCGCACCCGCAGGCGGTCACCGGAGATCGGCACCCGCGCGCCGACGGGCGCGGCGCCCGAACATCCCAGACCGGAGGCGAACAGCAGGCCGGGCGCCTCGAAGATGTCGCCGGTCAGGTAGTTCTGGATGTACGCCGCGGGCGTCAGGAGCGGATCGTGGGGAGCCCAGTCCTCGTTGCAGATCATCACCGACTGCATGTTCTGGCCGGTCTCCGCCAGGTTCACCACGGCCTTCGACGGCTTCGGCTGCCGCAGCTTCCCGGTCATCATCTGTGCGACGTACGGCCACGCGTTGCGGTTCGGGGCCGCCGCCCGCGTGTTCACCAACAGTGACGACGACGCCTGCACCCTGCCCGTCACGAGCGTCGCGATGACGTTCTCGATGCGGGCACGGGCGTCTGCCGTGAGGTCGGCGCCGGCGATGTACTGCTCGGCGACCGCCCGGAGACCGGGCGGGACGTCCCCGACCCGCGCGGGCGGTGCGAGCAGCGACGGCGGCACCCCGGCCTCCTGCGACACCTTCCGGCTCCACACCCGGTACACGGCCAGCGGTGTGCGCCCGAGATGGTAGACGTCGTCGTTGCGGGCGATCCACGCCATCATCGCGTGGGTGCGCGCCTTATAGCCCGCCGTCTGATCCTGCAGGAGCTCGCCCCAGGCGCGCGCCGGATCCATCGCCGAATCGAGGATGAGCCGGTCGGTGTGCTGCGGGAACAGGGTGGCGTAGGTCGACATCAGCCACGTCCCGTACGAGAGTCCGTACAGGCTGACGCGCTCCTGCCCGAGGGCCTGGCGGACACGGTCCATGTCGCGCGCCGTGTTCTCGGTGGTGATGGTGCGCGTGTATCCGGGCGTGTTCTGCTCGCACCGCTGCCGGTTCACGGCACCGAGCCGGGTGAGCATGTCCGGACTGAACGAGACGGGGTCGCAGCGCACCGGTGTCGACCCCACCAGTCCGCGCGGCTGGACCGCCACCTGATCCCAGTGGTCGCGGACCTCCGAGGGCATCGGCACGGCCGTGAACATTCCGATGCCGTCGCCGCCGGGCCCGCCGGGGTTGCCCATGAGCACGCCGCGGCGTCCGCCCGGGTCGCGTGCCGGGAGCCGGGACACCGTCAGCGAGATGGTCGGTCCCTTCGGATCCGCATAGTCGCGGGGCACCCGGATCGTCGCGCACCGCGACTGCGGCGACGCCTGGTGCACCGGATCGCAGGCACCCCACCGCAGCGCCTCCGGTGCGGCCGACGCCGCTCCCGGTGACACGACTCCCGCGGCGACCGTTCCCCCGGTCACGACGCACGCGACGCACGCGATCACGGCCGCCGTCCGACGCATCCCCATACCGACTCCCCCTGCTCTCATCGGCCGGTGCGCCGACCGCGATGTCCTCCGAATGACGGACTCATCGTATCGCCGCGCCGTCTCGCCCCGGCGGCCCCCGGGCAACCGCTCCGACGTCAGCCGATGACCGTGCAGCGGTCGCGGGTGCCGTCCACCGCGAACCATCCCCGTTCGAAGGCCTGCCAGCGCATCAGGTTCCCGCGGTCGGCCTCGCCGTCGCGGGCCACCGCGCGACGCAGCCGCTCGGTGGCCGACGGACCGTCGATCCACAGTGCCGCGGCCAGCCGGTGCGCCGAACGGCGGCGCGCCGACGTGACGCCCTCGATGACGAGCAGCGGCTGCCACCGGATCCACACCCGGGGCCCGACCGTCGGCGTCCCGTCCACCCACACCCGCGGACGGTAGGTGTAGTCGTGATGCCGCTCGTAGGCGCGGAGAATGTCGCGTTCGAGCTCCGGCCACCACGCGGCGGGATCGTCCCACGTCGCGAAGTCGTCGGTGCTGATCAGCACCGACCGGCGGCCGCGGTCGCCCAGAGCCCGGACGAGTTCCGCCGCGAACGTGCTCTTGCCGGCGCCGGACGGACCGTCGACGGCGACGACGCCCTCGGTGAGACCGAGACGGGCCGCGATGCCGTCGGCGATGAAACTCCAGTCGTCCTCGGAGGCGACGGACCCCGTCACGGCGGACGTCACACCAGGATGCGGCGCCCCGACAGCGCCCGCCCCAGCGTCAGCTCGTCGGCGAACTCCAGATCGCCGCCCATCGGCAGCCCCGACGCCAGTCTGGTCACCGACAGGCCGGGGAAGTCCTTGAGCATCCGCAGCAGATAGGTCGCGGTCGCCTCCCCCTCCGTGTTGGGGTCGGTCGCGACGATGATCTCCGCGACATCCTTCCCGTCGGGCTGATCGGCGAGCCTGCGCAGCAGCTCACGGATGCGGAGCTGGTCGGGACCGATGCCCGCGAGCGGATCGAGCGCACCGCCGAGCACGTGGTAACGACCGTCGAACTCCTTCGTCCGTTCGATCGCATAGATGTCCTTGGGTTCCTCGACCACGCAGATCTTGGTCGCGTCACGACGGGCGTCACCGCAGATCCGGCACAGGGACTCAGCGGCGACGTTGCCGCACTCGGAGCAGAACGTGACATCGTCGCGGACCCGCACCAGTGCGGCCGTGAGCCGGTCGATCTCCACGTCCTCGCCCGCCAACAGATGAAAAGCGATCCGCTGGGCGCCCTTCGGGCCCAGCCCGGGAAGCTTCGCGAGCTGGTCGATGAGATCTTGAATCGGGCCTTCGTACACGGGTTCAGGATAGTCGTTCGACGCCGTCGAGGAGCCGGGTGACGTGCTCGGCGAGTTCGTCCACGCTGGCGCCGTCGCCGGGCCGGACGACGAACGAGACGAGCGGATCGTCGAACAGGCGCGCCGCCCGCGGCGTGAGCGCGAACTCGAACCTGTCACCGATGCGACGCCACTGGTCGACTCCGCCGAACACCGGCGCGCTCGCCCCCGTGGTGATGCAGTACTCGCCCGCCCGGGCCCCGCCCGGCAGGTCGCGCTGCAACTGGAAGCAGGCGTCGGACTCCTCGTCGAGGAACACGACGGCCTCGCACCCCAGGTCGGGGTGCCGCTCATACGAGCCGATGATGGCCATGCTCAGGAGGGTACCCACCCGGTCCGACGGCTGCGGAACTCACGATGCTCGCCCGACAGCGGGTCGGTGAACGCCAACAGTTCCGCCGTGAGACACAGCGGTCGGGAGAAGTCACCGGCGTCCGGCGCCCCGGCGAGCTCGGGATCGACCGTCGGATACAGCGGGTCGCCGACGATGGGGACGCCGAGGCCCGCCATGTGCAGACGCAGCTGGTGCGTCCGTCCCGTCTGCGGGATCAACCGATAGTCGCCCGTCCCGTCGCCGCGGTCGGCGATCAGAGCGATGTCGCTGATCGCGTTCACCTCACCGGGCACCACCCGCGCCCGCAGCTCGCCTGCCGTCTTCACGATGCGGTTCTCCACCCGCACCCCGGCGGTCAACCGCTCGTCGTGCGCCGCCACCGCCCGATACTCCTTGTGCACCCGACGTGCGGCGAACAACTCCTGGTAGGGAGCGCGGACCTCCCGCCTGCGAGTGAACAGCAGGACACCGGAGGTGAGGCGATCGAGCCGGTGAGCGGGCGCGACGCCGTCGGACCCCAGTTCTCGGCGCAGACGCACCAGCGCCGTCTGCACCACATGCGCACCCCGCGGCATCGTCGCCAGGAAAGGCGGCTTGTCGACCACCACGATGTCGTCGTCGATGTGCAGGATCGGCATCTCGAACGGCACGTCCGGTTCCGTCGGCGGATCTCGATGCAGGTACACCGGAATCGGTCGCACCACGGTCGCGTCGAGATCGACCGGCGTCCCGTCGGCCCCGACGATCTCCCCCTCCGCGGCGCGCACCCGCAGCTGGCCCTCGGTGATCCCCGCCAAGGCGGGAGCCGCCATCAGCGCGTCGAGGACGCGACCCGGCAGACGCACGACCACCCGGGTGGCGTCGACGCCGTCCCGGGCGGTCAGTGGTTTGACGCGACGGCGTCCTCGCCGACTCAGGTCGGTCCGATCAGCTCTCGAGACGCGACTTGAGGTTGCCGAGCAGTTCGCCCTGGATCCGCTTGAGGCCCATCGGCGCGAAGGTCTTCTCGAAGAACCCGCCGATGCCGCCGGCGCCCTTCCAGGTGGTGGTCGTCTCGACCTGCGATCCCGATCCGGCCGAGGTCACGGTGTAGGTGGTGACCATCGTCGAGTTCCGGTCGGTCTCGGTGACGGTGCCGCCCGAGACGGTGACGTCGGCCAGGACGTCGCGCGAACGCTTCTCGGTGGCCTGCAGGATCCAGTGGACCACGGTGCCGTCGCCGGTGCCGCCGGCGTCGACGCGGTAGTCGCGGTAGTTGGCCGGAAGGATCGCCGGACGCACGGTGGCGTAGTCGGCGACAGCCGCGGCAACGGCCTCCGGAGCGGCGTTGATCTGAACGGCGGTGGTGGCGGTGACCTGTCCCACGATTGATTGGCTCCTTCTGATGTTCATTGCCCGAACGGCTCCCTACACCGTAGGCGAGAACCGGACTACGGTTGGCATCGAGCAGACGGGAGGGGCGTCGGCCGAGCCGACGCTGCGAATCGGACTACGGTGGAAATCGTGCCGGAGAACACCGTGCGAACGAACACCGTGCGAACGAGAACCAGGGGGATGCGAGCAGTGAACGGAGCCGTCCGATGACATCCACGGTGTACGGGCCCGAGGCGTTCGAGCGGGGGCGACAGCGGCTGCTCGACAGCTACCGCGCGATCCCCGACGGCGCCACCGTCCGGTTGGCGAAGAAGACGTCCAACCTGTTCCGGAAGCGTGCCGCGCTCTCCCATCCCGGTCTCGACGTGTCCGGTCTCGACCGGGTGGTGTCGGTGGACCCGGAGACGCGGACCGCGCAGGTCGCCGGAATGTGCACCTACGAGGACCTCGTCGACGCGACCCTCCCGTACGGGCTGGCCCCGACCGTGGTCCCCCAGCTCAAGACCATCACGCTCGGCGGCGCCGTCACCGGACTCGGCATCGAGAGCACCTCGTTCCGCAACGGCCTGCCGCACGAAGCGGTCCTGGAGATGGAGATCCTCACCGGCGCAGGGGAACTCGTCATCGCGACGCCCGACAACGAGCATCGCGACCTGTTCTTCGGGTTCCCCAACTCCTACGGCACCCTCGGGTACTCCGTGCGACTCACGATCCGTCTCGAGCCGGTGCAGCCGTACGTGGAACTGCGGCACGTCCGCGTCCACAGCACCCGCGAACAGCAATCCCTCATGGAGCGCATCGCCACCGACCGCGAATATCTCGGCGAACGCGTCGACTACCTCGACGGCGTCGTCTTCACCGCCGACGAGCTCTACCTCGTCCTCGGTCGCCAGACCGACGAGCCGGGCCCGGTCAGCGACTACACCGACATGAACATCTACTACCGGTCCATCCAGCACGACGACGCCCGACCCAAGCGCGACCGGTTGACGATCCGCGACTACCTGTGGCGGTGGGACACCGACTGGTTCTGGTGCTCCCGCGCGTTCGGCGCCCAGAACCCGCGCATCCGGCGCCTCTGGCCCGCCCGCTACCTGCGCAGCAGCTTCTACTGGAAGCTGATCGGCTACGACCAGCGATGGAACATCGGCGACAAGCTCAACGCACGCAAGGGGCTCCCGCCGTCCGAACGCGTCGTCCAGGACATCGAGGTCCCGATCGATCGGACCGCCGACTTCGTCGACTGGTTCCTGGAGCACATACCGATCGAACCGATCTGGCTGTGCCCTCTGAAGCTGGCGGAACCCTCCCCGGGGTCCACCGACGCGGCCCAACCCTGGCCGCTGTACCCGCTGCAGCGCGGGACGTTCTACGTCAACGCCGGGTTCTGGTCGGGGGTGCCCGTCACCCCCGGACGTCCCGGCTTCACCAACCGGATGATCGAGCACAAGGTCAGCGAGCTCGGCGGCCACAAGTCGCTGTACTCCGAATCGTTCTATCCGCGAGACGAGTTCGACGCCCTGTACGGCGCCGAGGCGTACGCGGAGTTGAAGAAGACCTACGACCCCCGCGGCCGGCTGCTCGGTCTGTATGAGAAGGCGGTCACACGAGCATGAAGTTGGCAGAGATCTTCGAGACCCTTGTCGGTCCGGACCTGAGCGTCCGGATCACAGCGTACGACGGCAGCGCCGCCGGACCCGAGGACGCCGAGTACGGGCTGCACCTCAAGACGCCCCGCGGCACCACCTATCTGGTGACCGCACCGGGCGATCTCGGTCTGGCGCGCGCCTACGTCTCCGGCGATCTGGAACTGATCGGCGCCCACCCCGGCGACCCCTACGGGGCGCTGCAGGCGCTGGCCGCCGACTTGAAGTTCACCAAACCGAGTCCGCTGGAGATGGCGCAGGTCGCCAGGGCCCTCGGCGTGGAGCACTTCAAGCCGATCCCGCCGCCCCCGCAGGAGGCGTTGCCGCGCTGGCGACGGTTCGCCGAGGGGCTGCGCCACAGTCGGACCCGCGACGCCGACGCCATCCACTACCACTACGACGTCTCGAACCGCTTCTACGAGCTGGTTCTCGGTGAGTCGATGACGTACACCTGCGCCATCTACCCCCGCCCCGACGCGACGCTCGACGAGGCGCAGGCCAACAAGTACCGGCTGATCTTCGACAAGCTGGCGCTCAAGCCCGGAGACCGTCTCCTCGACATCGGCTGCGGTTGGGGCGGCATGGTGCGGTACGCCGCGCAACGCGGGGTGCACGCGCTCGGCGTCACCCTGTCACGCGAGCAGGCGCAGTGGGCGCAGCAGGCGATCGCCGACCAGGGGCTCGGCGACTTCGCCGAGGTGCGATTCAGCGATTACCGCGACGTCACCGAATCGGAGTTCGACGCGATCTCGTCGATCGGTCTCACCGAGCACATCGGTGTGGCCAACTACCCCAAGTACTTCGGGTTCATGCGCGACAAGCTGCGCCCCGGCGGCCTGATCCTCAACCATTCGATCACCCGTTCCGAGAACAAGACCCGGAGCAAGGCCGGACCGTTCATCGACCGATACGTGTTCCCCGACGGGGAGCTCACCGGATCGGGCACCGTGATCGCGCGCATGCAGGACGTGCCGCGCATCGAGGTGATGCACGAGGAGAACTTCCGCCTCCACTACGCGATGACCCTGCGTGACTGGAACCGGAACCTGGTGGAGAACTGGGATGAGGCCGTCGCCGAGGTCGGCGAGGGCACCGCACGCCTGTGGGGCCTCTACATGGCGGGGTGCCGGATCGGCTTCGAGCGCAACATCATCCAGCTGCACCACGTGCTGGCGACCAAACTGCAGCTCGACGCCACCTCCGATCTGCCGCTGCGCCCCTGGTGGCAGCCGTAGGCTGATCCGCGGGGCTATTCGACCGGGCGGGCGCCGAGCTCTGATTTGAGGAGTTCGAGCGCCACCTGGTCGGGGTCGAGCCGGTCGTCCGGGTCGCCGTCCTGCGCCTCGGCGATCATCTCGTCGCGCTCGGCCTGGGTGAGGTCCTCGTCGGCGGTCGGCGGCTCCGGTTCCGCGGGCTCCTCGGGCTCGGGCGGTGCATCCGACGGCGACTGCTGCGACTCCGGCTCCCGCGGGCGGCTCGGTCGCGTGAACGTCTGTCGACGCGGTTGGGCGTCGTCGTGCTGCGGCCGTCCCTGCGGGGCCGGTGCGGCACTCGGGTCGGCGTGCACCACACCGACACCGATGCCGGGTCCGAACACCTCGGTGATCGCCGTCGTCAGTGCGCGCAGACCGCGTTCGTCCGAGAGCCTGCCGACCAGCGCGGTGTGCGGGTGACCGAGGATCACCGTGTCGCCGTCGACACGCTGCACCGACGCCGCGGACAGCATGGCCTCCAGGACCGTGCTCTGGGCGCGGACCGCCGCGCGGATTTCGGGCCAGCGGGCAGACACCGCCTCGACCGTCAAGCCGGACGACGCGGCCGGTTCCGCCTCGGATTCGGGTGCCGGGGTGTCGGGGGTCGGGGTGTCGGGGGTCGGGGTGTCGGGCGGCACCGAATCGTCCGGGTGATACGGATCCATCGGCGGCTCGGGCGGTGGGGGGACGTCGTCGACCACCGCCCGTTCCGGCGCCGGCTCGCGCGTCGATGCCGCCGGAGCGGCCGCGGGTGGCGATGTGGGCGCCTGCGGTGCCCGCGGGTCGGGTTCGGAGGCCACGGGCGGATACATCTCCCGCGACGACGCGTCAGGCTCCGGGCGCTCGGGTGCAGCAGGTTCGGGCGCAGCAGGTTCGGGCGCCGCAGCGGGTTCCGGTCCCGTCGCGACGGGTTCGGGTGCAGGCGCAGGCGGCTCGGGAACAGGCACCGGAGCCTGCTCATCCGCTGCATCTGCGCGTGCCTCCTCTGCGCGTGCCTCCTCTGCGGCGCGGCGCTGCGACGGCCGCACGAATCGCGGTTCGGGCTCGTCCGACGGTGGCGCCGCAGAAACGGGCCGAGAGGCCCCGCTCGCCGCCGCGTCCGTCACCGGCCCGGCCCCGCCGGGTCTGCGCTCCAGCGTCTCGACTCGCTGCAGGAGCGCGGCGTCATCCGATGCCGCCGACGGCAACAGCAGCCGCGCGCACATCACCTCCAGGAGCAGCCGCGGCGACGTGGTGCCACGCATCTCACCGAGAGCGGCATGCGCCACCTCGGCGTACCGCGTCAACGTCGCCGGCCCCAAGGCCTCCACCGCACGTCGCATACTCGCCAACTGGTCGTCGGGAGCCTCGACCAATCCTCGCTCGGCGGCGTCGGGCACCGCACGCAGCAGGATGAGATCCCGGAAACGATCGAGCAGGTCGATCGCGAACCGGCGCGGATCGTGCCCGGCGTCGACCACGCTCTCCACCACACCGAACAGGGCCGCACCGTCGGACGCCGACAGGGCGTCCACAGCCGCGTCGATCAGCGCCGAGTCGGTGACGCCCAGCAACGCCAGCGCGCGGTCGTACGTGACGCCGCCGTCACCCGCCCCGGCGAGAAGCTGGTCGAGAATGCTCAGACTGTCCCGCGGGGAACCCCCACCGGCCCGAATGACCAGCGGATACACCTCGGACGCCACGGTGACGCCCTCCTTGCCGCAGATCTCCTCGAGCAGCCCGCGCATCACCGGCGGCGCCAGCAGACGGAACGGATAGTGATGCGTCCGCGACTTGATGGTCGTGAGCACCTTCTCCGGTTCGGTCGTCGCGAAGATGAAGATCAAGTGCTCGGGCGGTTCCTCGACGATCTTCAGCAGCGCATTGAACCCCGCCGACGAGACCATGTGCGCCTCGTCGATGATGAACACGCGATACCGGGATTCGGCCGGCGCGTAGAACGCCCGATCCCGCAGGTCTCGAGTGTCGTCGACACCGCCGTGACTGGCCGCGTCGAGTTCGACGACGTCGAGATTCCCCGGTCCGCCCGGACCGAGGGACACACAGGAGGCGCATTCGCCGCACGGGGACGACGTCGGGCCCTGCGCACAGTTCAGCGAACGCGCCAGAATGCGGGCCGACGACGTCTTGCCGCAGCCCCGCGGACCCGAGAAGAGGTAGGCGTGATTGATGCGGCCGGTATCCAGTGCACGACTCAGGGGCGCGGTGACGTGCTCCTGGCCGACGACTTCGGCGAACGTTGCCGGGCGGTAGGTGCGATAGAGGGCCACGCAGGCAAGAGTACCGGCGCCGTCAGACAACCGGGGAGGGGCTCGGCACCGCCGACCGAGGTCGCAGGGCCGCCGCGATCGTCGCCACGGCAGTGACGACGAGGATCACGACGAAGGGCTGCGACGTGAACCAGTCGAACCCGTCTGGATGCTTGAAGAACAGCCCGGTGAAATACGCCTCCCGGACACTCCGGTTGGCGAACCACATGGCGAACCCGAAATGAGTGCGCCACGCGAGCGCGGCGAGCACGCCGCCGACCCCGACCACCGCCACGACCGCCCGCCACACCCCGGTGAGCCGCTCGAACACCAGATGGATCACGATCACCAGCAACGGCACGAGCCACACCCAGTGGTGCGACCACGCGACGGGCGAGACCGCACACGACGCCATCCCGACGATCGAGAGCGCCAACAACTCCCACCCGCGACGGTGAGCGAGGACCGCCGCCGCCCCCGCCAGCACCACCATCGCCGCCGACAGGACGATCCACAGCAGCGCACTCGGATGATCCGTGTTCGCCACGTTCGCGATGGCGCCGCGAATCGACTGGTTGCCGTTCGTCTGCGGCGACGAGACCCGATCGGAGTCGAACATCGTGCGGAACCAGAAGTCGACCGACGCCGACGGCATGAGCACGAACCCCACGGCCACCGAGGCCGCGAACCCGCCGACGACGCCGAGCGCGGCCCGCCACTGCCTGGTGGCCGCGAGATAGACCGCATAGATCATCGGGGTCAACTTGATCCCGCCGGCCACCCCCGTCGCGACACCCCGCAGCCGCCCACCGGGCCGCAGCAGATCGGCGATCACGACCAGCATGAGGAAGACGTTGATCTGACCGAACCAGATCGTCGACCGCACCGGTTCGAGAACCGCGGCGATGGACACCAGCGACACCGCGACCACCCGCAGCCGCCACGTGACCTCGTGGCCGAGACTGCGGAAACTCAACACGATCACCAGGTACAGGGCCGCGAAGATCGCGATCGTCCAGATCAGATGAGCCGACCCCGCCGACATCCACGCGAACGGAGCGAAGCCGATCACCGAGACCGGCGCGTACGTGAAGTCCATCTGACCGAGCAGCTTCGCGTCATAGAGGTCGCCGCCGTCGAGCGCCACCTGGGCGCCCGCTCGATACACGTCGAGATCGAGATAGTTCTGAAACAGCCCCCAATACGGCTCGGTGTACGGGATCAGCGCGTGCTGCACCCAAATCGCCAGCAATCCGACGAAAAGGAAACCGACGACAACAGGTGTCGACCGATCGAGCTTCACGGCATCCCCGCCTCACTCAGCGTCGAGGAGCACCTCGGTCGCAGCCAGCAGAGCACAGGTGGCGACACCGTCCATCGCGGTCGCCAGTTCGTCGATCGACGGGAACGTGGGAGCCAGACGGATGTTCTCGTCCCGCGGATCGTTCTTGTACGGGTACGTGGAGCCGGCCGCGGTGAGCGCGATCCCGGCGTCCTTCGCCAGCTGGATGGTTCGCGACGCACTGCCGTCGAGCACGTCCAGGCTGATGAAGTACCCGCCCTCCGGCCGGGTCCACGAGGCGATCTTGCTGTCGCCGAGCCGGTCCTCGAGGATGTCGAGCACCGTGGCGAACTTGGGGGCGATGAGGTCGCGGTGCCGCGCCATGAGCTCACGCACCCCGTCGGCGTCACGCAGGAACATCAGGTGCCGGAGCTGATTGAGCTTGTCCGGTCCGATCGTGGCCACCGAGATGTTCTCGACGTACCAGTCGAGATTGGCCTTCGACGACGCGAGGAATGCGACACCGGCACCCGCGAAGGTGATCTTGCTGGTGGACGCGAACACGTACACCCGATCGGGGTTCCCGGCCTCCGCGGCGAAGTCGAGGATCGGCAGCGGGTCCGGCGCACGATCGACCAGCGTGTGAACCGCGTACGCGTTGTCCCAGTAGATGCGGAAGTCGGGTGCCGCAGGCATCGCGACCAGCCGGCGGGCCACCTGCTCGCTGACCGTGTACCCGGTCGGGTTGGAGTACGTCGGCACGAGCCACATGCCCTTGATGCTCGGGTCGGCGGCGACGAGTTCGGCGCACGCGTCCACATCGGGGCCGTCGGGCCGCATCGGGACGGTGATCATCTCGATGCCGTACTGTTCGGCGATCGCGAAGTGCCGGTCGTATCCGGGTGCCGGGCACAGGAACTTGATCGGCGACGTCGACCACGGCCGGTCGGAGCCGACCGTTCCGCGGAGCAGCGAGAACACGGTGATGTCATGCATCGCCTGCAGGCTGGCGTTGCCGAGCGCGATGGTGCGGTCGGTCCCGGTGCCGAGCAGTTCGCCGAAGATCTCGCGGAGTCCGAGCAGACCGGTCACGCCGCCGTAGTTGCGGCAGTCGACGCCGTCGGGGCTCACGTGGGTGTCGCCGGGCAGCGACAGCATCTCCGCGGACAGGTCGAGCTGGTCGGGTGCGGGCTTACCGCGGGTCAGGTCGAGCGAGAGACCGGCGGCACGCAGCGCCTCGTAGCGCGTGTGCAGGTCTGCCTGGGTGGTGCGGAGTTGGTCGACACTCATCGAGTGAAAATTCAACGTGGACCTCTCCCACAGGCGCTCCGTCGCAGCGGCTGCGGATATACGCAACAGAAATTATAGGGGACCCCGCGCACCCGAGAGAGCCCGTTGACCCTTGCTGCCTTCCGGCCCTGGGGGAGTTCACAGGATGCACGCCGCGCGGGATCCGTAGAACAGTGTAGCGGGTCGCTCCGCGGGCGGCGTTTTGGGATCCACCACGGCCACCCGCTACGATCGTTGCCTGGAGGATTCGCCTAGTGGCCTATGGCGCTCGCCTGGAACGCGGGTTGGGTTAACGCCCTCAGGGGTTCGAATCCCCTATCCTCCGCCGAAGACGAGTCGGACCCCTTCCGCCCGAGAGCAGGGCGCGGGGGTCCGACTCGTCTCTGCACCTTCCCGCGTCACCCGTGCACTTCCGCGGCCGTTCGATCGGCCGCGGGTGTGCGCGTCTGACGCGGCAGCACTGGGGCACCGAGGCGACGGTCGGCGATATCGGAGACGGGCGGTGCCGCCTGTGCCATCCTGAACTAGAACACGTTCTCGCTCAGGATGGAGGCCCCGTGCAGGGACGATCGGTGATGGTGACCGGCGGCGGCAGCGGCATCGGCGCAGGCGTCGCCGCGGAGTTGGCGGCGGCCGGCGCGACGGTGACGATCGTGGGGCGCAACGCCGAACGACTCGACCGCGTCGCGGACACGCTGGGCGACGGTGTGCGCGCCCACAGCGCCGACGTGACCGACGAGGATCAGATCGCCGATGCCGTCGCCGCGGCCGTCGACCACGGCGGACGGCTCGACGGGGTGGTCGCCTGCGCCGGCGGCAACGAGACCATCGGCCCGATCGCCCAGCTCGACACCGCCGCCTGGCGCCGGACCGTCGAACTCAACCTCACCGGCACCATGCTCACGATCAAGCACGCCGCACCCCGGCTGGTCGACGCGGGCGGCGGCTCATTCGTCGGCATCTCGTCCATCGCCGCGAGCAACACCCACCGCTGGTTCGGCGCCTACGGCCCCAGCAAGCTCGGCATGGAGATGCTGCTCAAGGGGGCGGCCGACGAGCTGGGCGCCAGCAGAGTGCGTGTCAACGGCATCCGCCCCGGCCTGACCCGGACCGACCTCGTGGAGCTCATCACCGCCGGCGGCCCCCTCCTCGAGGACTACCGGGAGTCCACGCCGCTCCCCCGCGTCGGCGAGGTCGAGGACATCGCAGCCCTCGCCGCCTTCCTGCTGTCGGATGCGTCCTCCTGGATCACCGGCCAGATCATCAACGTCGACGGCGGGCAGAGCCTGCGTCGCGGCCCCGACTTCACCTCGATGCTCGAACCCGCCTTCGGTGCCGACGGGCTCCGCGGCGTCGTCCCGGAGTGACCTCCCCGCCTCGCCCATTCGCGCGTCAGTCGCGCACACCCGCGGCCGTTCGACCGGCCGCGGACGCGCACGAGTGACGCGGCGGGTCGGAACCGACGCCGGGCGTCGGCCCCGCGACGACGCGTGGCGGCACCGCCGACCCCGCTGCAGCACACGCTCCGGCCGAGGCGCTGCGCGCCCCCAAGGCCGCCGGCATCGCCGGATACCTGCTGCTCCTCGCGGCGGTCGCCCTCATCGGCGTCACTCTCGCCGCAGCCGCGCGCGGTGACGCCCTGGTCGTCTGGATCGCGTCGGCGGCCGTCTGCGCCGCAGCCGGGCTCGCGTGCGTCGTCGTCAGCCGCCTGATGTTGACCAGGCGTGCGGGCCATGACCGTCCACAGCACGATCCGCTGATCCCGGCGGTCACCGAGGAGGAGGCCGTCGACTACGAGGCGACCCACCCGCGTCCGGGCGATACACGATGATCGGTCGACGCCGAGTCCAGCCGCCGACGCCCAGTCAGCCGCCGTCGCGGAGGTCCACCGCCTCCTCGCGCAGCGGTGGCTGCTCGGCAGGAGGGTCCTCGTCCGGTGACCGTTCGGGGGCGGGGACGTCGGACCGGTAGCTCAGCGCCCGGTTCGCGAACGCCAGCGCGGGCACCGCGAGGAGGCCGCCGATGATGCCGGCGAGCAGGATGCCCGCGGTGATCGCCAGGATCACCGCCACCGGGTGCAGCCGCACCGAACGGCCCAGCAGGAAGGGCTGCAACACGTGGCTCTCCACCTGCATCACCACGACCAGGACGACCAGCACCAGCACGGCGGTCAGCCACCCGTGCGAGGCGAGTGCGACGAACACGGCCAGCGATCCGGCGGCCACCGACCCGACGATCGGGATGAACGCGCCCAGGAAGATGATCGCCATGAGCGGCATCACCATCGGGACGCCGAGGATCGCCAGCCCGATACCGACTCCGACCGCGTCGATCAGCGCGACGAGAACGGTCGCGCGAACATACGACTGCAGGGTCCGGAAGCCGTATTCGCCGGCCCCGCGCACATGTCCGCGGTGTGCCGTCGGCACGATCCGCGTGACGTACTCCCAGATGCGGTGGCCGTCGTACAGGAAGAAGATCAGCAGGAAGATCGTCAACAGCGCGGCGGTCAGCAGTTTGGTGACGGTGGACGCGGTGTCGAGTGCGCTGGTGGCGATCGCGTCCTGATGCGTCTGCAGCCAGCTGATCGCACTGTCGCTGGTCTCGCGCAGGGTGTCGGAGTCGAGTTTGAACGGTCCGGTCTCGAGCCATTCGCGCACACCGGCGATCGCCTCGGCGATGTCGCCGGCCATGTTCGGGATTCCGACGATCAATTGGCGGACGACGAACGTCAGGGCTGCGCCGACCGCGGCGAAGGTCACCAGCACCGAGGCGAGGACGCCCACCGACCGCGGCACTCGGCGTCGCTCGAGCCAGCCGACGACGGGTGCCAGGAACGCCGACATCAGGATCGCCACCGCGACCGGGACGAGGGCGGCCTCGAACCGGAAGAACACCCGTCCCAGCACATACACCCCGACGGCGAGGATGAGCAGCCGCCAGGTCCACGCCGCAGCGATCCGCACGGCTGGATGCACGTGGGCCGCAGCCGTTTCCTCCGGGGACGGTCCGGAACCCGCCGGCGTCGAGGTCACCTCTCGCAGCCTACGCGGCCGGGTCCCCGGGGAACGGTCAGAACCGGATCGCGACGGGCGACGCCTTGCCGATCGAGAGGGCGGCCAGCGACGTCGGGGTGATGCCCCGACGGAAGGTCGCCGACACTCCGCGGATGTTCTCGCCGCGTGCCAGCTTCGCGACCTGCCCCCGGGTGAGGGTGAGGTCGGCGATGTCGACGCGCCGCATGGCGTCGTCGCCGTTCATGTCGGTGGTCGATGTCCGCATGCTGAGCACGGCGCGCGTCCCGGCGACCCGGATCACCGGGTCGGCGAGTGCGATCTCGAGGAGGTGGAACTTGGTCGACGCGACGACCGTGCCGCGGTAGCGGAGTTCGCCGCGACCGTCGCGGACGGTGTTCTCGACCAGTTCGAACGACATGCGGCCGGCGTCGTCGACGGCGGCGCCACCGTTCCCACCGAGGGCGCCCGAGGTGGACTTGACGACGGTGCGGGCGAAGTTGGGCGAGTACGCCCACACGAGGTTCTTGGGCGCCGGCTTCGGCGTGTTGGGGCCGGGCTCCGGCGAGTAGCGGAGCGGAACCATGGTCTCCTGGGCGGCGTTGACGGCGTCGGCTGCACCGAAGGTGTAGATGCCCCATCGGCCGTCGGCCGGCTTCTTGGCTGGCGTCGCCAGCGTGATGCGCGCGGTGAACGAGCCGCTGCGGCTCAGCGGCACCCACTGCTGGCGGACGGTGCGCCGCATGTCGAACGGGACGTTCGGCACCTTGTTGAGGGCGGCGCGCGAGAGCGCCCACTTGGTCTGGGCGCGCACGGTGGTGCGGGCCGACTCGGGGGCGCCCGTCGACGGCTTCCACTTCGGGGCGAACGCGCCGAAGGTGATGAACGTGCCGTGTGGAACGCCGGGCGGCACCGGGACGGGCAGGCCGGAGGTGTTCGCGTTCGGATCGAAGCCGGTTCCCTTGACGACGACCTGGTCGCCGGGGTGCAGGACGGTCGATCCGGCGGGGGTGACGCCGTCGGCGAGGTACACCGAGATCGAGGCGGATGCGGGCTTCGCCTGAGCGGGCGCGGCACCGATCGCAGTCAACGTGAACGCGGTGAGGCCTGCGACCATCACCACCAGTAGGCGAAGCAACTTATTCATGAGTGCAGCCTAACCTAGGCTCCGATGGGCGCTGTCAGTCGATCCTGTTTCCGTCCTCATCCCAGTGTTCGGCGACCATCTTGCTCGGCGGCACGCGCGGCGGCTCACCCGGCATCTTGGGGTAGTTCGGCGGATACACCAGGTCGCCCAGACCGGCGGCTTCGTCGCGCTCCACCATCTCCAGCAGCGGCTCGATGCCCGCGGCGGCCTCGTGCATCGCATCCCACGGATCACCGCGCCGGGCGACGAGGTCCGGAACGGTCGCCATCGTGAGATCGTCCGGGTCGACGTCGACGAGCTCGTCCCACGTCACCGGTGTCGACACTCGGGCACGCGCCGTCGCACGCACCGAATACGGTGCCGCCATGGTGCGGTCGCGCGCGTTCTGGTTGTAGTCGATGAACACGCGGTCGCCGCGCTCCTCCTTCCACCACGACGTCGTGACCTCGTCGGGCGCACGACGCTCCAGTTCGCGACCGACGGCGATCACCGCGCGGCGGGTCGCGATGAAGTCCCACTCGGCTCGGATCGGCGCGTAGACGTGGACTCCTCGGCTGCCGGAGGTCTTGACGAATGCGGCCAGCCCCAGCTCGTCGAGCAGCGGACGCACCAGGTCGACCGCGATGCGCCGCACGTCGTCGAAGGTCTTGTCCGGCGGCGGATCCAGATCGATGCGCAGCTGATCGGGATGATCGCCGTCCGGGTGAAGCGTCGGCCACGTGTGGAAGGTGACGGTGCCGAGATTGGCGGCCCACACCACGTCCGCGGGCACGCGCGGGCACAGCGCCCGGCCCGAGCGGCGGGACGGGAACACGATGCGTGTCGATTGCACATGCTCGGGATGTCTCTTCGGCAGATGCTTCTGATAGATCTGGTCGCCGTCCACACCGTCCGGATAGCGCTGCAGGAACGTCGGCCGCCCGGCGAGCGCCGCCAGCAGCGGACCGGTGGGCTGCGAGCCGGGGGAGGCCATCGTCCGGTAGTACGCGACGAGATCGGCCTTCCGACCGCCGTCGGCGCCCAGTTCCGGGAAGTAGATCTTGTCCGGATTGCTCATTCGCACCTCGACGCCGTCGACGTCGAGCATCGTCGCCTCAGCCATCAGCGTCTCCCGTCGACCCCATGAGCACGTCGAACACGTCGCAGGTCAGGGGCACCTCCAGCTGGTCGAACCCGCAGTCGTCGGGGTCGCGGTCGGGCCGCCACCGCAGAAATTTCACGGTGTGGCGGAACCGGCCGCTCTCCATCTGGTCGTAGGCGAACTCGGCGACGAGTTCGGGCCGGACCGGGATCCATTCGGCGCTCGCCGCCGACCGCCACCGGTTGACCTCCCCCTGTGCGACGGCGCCGCCCTCCGGGCGCAGGGCTTCGAGCCGTTCCTGCAGTTCGGTGCGCGCAGCGTCCGAGAACGCGCTCGACCCGCCGACCATCCGCAGTTCGCCGTCGGCGGAGTGCAGGCCCAACAGCATCGAGCCGAGGCCGCTGCCCGACTTGTGGATGCGGTAGCCCATGATCACGCAGTCGGCGGTCCGCTTGTGCTTGACCTTGACCATCTCGCGCCGTCCGGGCGCGTAGCGGCCGTCGAGGCGCTTGGCGACCACGCCGTCGAGGCCCGCGCCCTCGAAGTCGGTGAACCAGGCGCGCGCGGTCGCATCGTCGCGGGTGACTCGGCTGACGCGGATCCTGGGATCCGACGCTGCGCCCGTCGCGTCGAGGAGGGCCTGCCGCCGCACCGCGAACGGTTCGCCGGTGAGGTCGGCGGACCCGAGCGCCAGGGCGTCGAAGCCGATGAACATCGCCGGGGTCTGCACCGACAGGAGCTCGATGCGGGACGCGGCCGGATGGATTCGCGCCGACAGCGCGTCCCAGTCGAGTCGCGCGACCCCGCCGAGGGGTGCGGCCACGGCGACCTCGCCGTCGAGGACGACGCGGTGCGGCAATGCGGCGAGCGCGGCGTCCACGACCTCGGGGAAGTACCGCGCCAGATCCTTTCCACTGCGCGACGACATCACCACGTCGTCGCCGTCGCGGAAGATCAGCGCTCGGAACCCGTCCCACTTCGGCTCGTACGACCATGCGGTCTCGCCGGGCGGCTGGTCGGGGACGGCCGGTACCGCCTTCGCCAGCATGGGGCGTACGGGCGGGTTCACCGGAAGGTCCACGGACTCATCGTCCCCGACCCGGACCGGGGTGGCAATGAGTCAAGGCCGCATCCGCGGCGGTCGTCAGGCGGTGTCGGCGCGACCCCCCGAGTCGTCGCCGGCGGCCGATGCGAGGGTCCGCCGCACGAAGTCGGCGGCGACCGCGATCGCTCCGCGCCCCTGCGTCGATCCCGGCACCGCTGCGGGGAATGCGTGGATCTGCCCCGAGTGCACGTGGATCTCGTTGACGATTCCCGCGCGGTCGAGGGCGTCGTGCAGGTCGAGGGCGTCGACCACGAGGGCCTCCCGCTCGGCGACGACGATCACCGCCGGCGGGAAGGCCGCGGCGACGGCGTCGCCGGTGGTGTCCAGGGGGCCGGTGATCTGGTGCGGGCCGCGCTCGTAGAACGGTCGGAGCTTCTCGAGTCGACCGATCGGCAGCATCGCATCGTGACGACTCGACCGCTGCGCACCCGGATCGAGGTTGAGCAGCGGCGAGAAGCCGACGTAGGCGTCCGGACCGGGCACCCCGTCTCGTGCGCACTGGTCGACGATCTTGGCGGCGAGGTATCCGCCCGCCGAGTCGCCCGCGACGACGATCGAGTCGAAGTCGCCGGAGGCGCGCAGTTCCCGGTACACCGAGTACGCGTCGTGCACGGAGGTCCCGACGCCCGCCTCGGGACACTGTCGGTAGTCGACGTTGACGACCGGGGCCCGCAGGTTGCGGGCGACGGCCGCCGCCACCGGGCGGTGGGTGTTGAGCCCGCACGCGATGAAGGCGCCACCGTGCAGGTAGACGACGCCCACGCGGGGATCGTCGAGGGCGTGCGGGGTGATCCGCTCCACGGGCACGCCCGCGATCTCGGCGCTCGCGACGTCGACGCCGCCGATCGGGCGGCGGCCGCGACCGGCCCACGTGTCGAGGTCCGCCAGCCGCCGCAGCAGCCCCTCGGTCACGGGTACGGTCCGCAGCAGGGTCTTGACGATCAGCCTGCACATCCAGAACAACACGAAGGAGCGGCGGTCGCGCTCGTCATGGGTGATCACCGACATGCGGCCATCGTCCTCCATCACACTCGTCGACTCCCGCTCGGCCCGGCTCCGGAGGATCGCGGAGGGCTCGATCACGGCGTTGAGCGACCGTGCGGGGCGTCGGCGGCCTAGACTTCAGGACTCATGGCCGTTCCTCCCCGCTCCGTGTCGGAGCACTCCCGCAGGCACTTCCTCGGTCTGACGGCCGGTGCGGTGGGCGCCACCGCGGCCTCGACTCTCCTGCCTGCGTCGCTGCTGTCTGCGGTGGCCCGGGGACGGCCGGCGGGCAGTCTCCGCGATGTGGAGCACGTGGTGGTCCTCATGCAGGAGAACCGTTCGTTCGACCATTATTTCGGCACCCTGCGGGGTGTCCGCGGCTTCGCCGACAACTCGGCCAAACCCGGCGTGTTCCGGCAGAGCGGGGTGCACCCGTTCCTCGCCCGGGACGCCGCCAACCGGGGTTCGCTGTCGGTGGAGTATCTGGCATCGCTGAAACACGAGTGGGCCGACGGTCAGCAGGCGCTCCGGCACGGCCACTGCGACGGGTGGGTTCCGGCGAAGGGCAAGGCCACGATGGCGTGTTACGACCGCCGCGACATCCCGTTCCATCACGCCCTCGCCGAGACCTTCACCGTGTGCGACGGCTACTTCTCGTCGTCACCGACGGGCACCGGGACCAATCGGAACTACCTGTTCTCGGGGACGAGCGGCGACGAGCCGTGGGGTGCGCGGTCGGTGGGCAATGAGATGTATGCGCCGGTCCATCCCGGTTTCGGGTGGGAGACCTACGCCGAGAGTCTGGAGCGCGCGGGCGTCGACTGGCGGGTCTACCAGGAGTGGGACAACTTCACCGACAACAATCTCGACTTCTTCGCCTCGTTCCGCGGCATCGGCCGCGATGCCGTGCTGCGCGCCGGCCAGGTGGGGGTCGACCTCACCGGGTTCTACACCCTGCTGCTCGAGACGGGTGGCCGCACTGCGAACGGCGAGTTCACCGCCTCGGACGATCAGCGGGCTCGCGTCGATGCGGTGCACCGTGCGGCCCGCGGTCTGGGACGTCGGGCGGCCGATCGGTACGACCGCGCCCTGTATCGCAGCGAGCCCGGCACGCTCGTGTCACGGTTCCGCGCCGATGTGGAGCGCGGGCGGCTGCCCGCCGTCTCCTGGATCGTGGCGCCCGAAGCCGATTGCGAGCATCCGCGCAGTTCTTCGCCGGCGCGGTCGGCGGCGCTGATCCACGGGCTGCTCGATGCGTTGGCGTCGTCTCCGGAGGTGTGGGCGAAGACCGCGGTGCTGATCACCTACGACGAATTCGACGGCTACTACGACCACGTCGTCCCGCCCCTGCCGCCGACCGGCGAACCCGACGAGTGGTGGCGGGGCGACCCCATGGGACTGGGCTTCCGCGTCCCGATGACCATCGTCTCCCCGTGGACCGTCGGCGGCCGCGTCAGCTCCGAGACCTTCGACCACACCTCGGTGATCCGCCTGCTGGAGAAGACCACCGGCGTCCGCTGCCCCAACATCTCCCGCTGGCGCCGACGCATCTGCGGCGACCTGGTCTCGACCTTCGACTTCACCCGATCCGACGGGATCCGCGTCCCGGAGCACCCCGCGGTTCCGCCGGCCGGGCGGACCCGTTGGGAGGCGGCGCCGGGCGGCGGGTTCCCGGTCCAGGAGACCGGTTCGGCCGTCGCACTGCCGACGCCGTACCGACTCTCGGCGACCATCGCCGACGGGGTGCTGAACCTGACGAACGACGGTACCCGCGCCGCCGTCTTCGCCGTCTTCGCCGACGGCTCCGTCTCGCACCACACCGTCACCGGGACACGACGGATCCGTCTGCACCGCACCACCACCCGCGTGATCGTGACCGGACCCGACCGCTTCCTGCGCGATCTCACCATCACCGCGGGAGGGTCGTCGGCGCATGTCGGGATCGACCACGCCGCGGGCCGCGTCACCCTCGACGGCCGCGATGTCACCGAATCCCACGTCCACGACGGGTGGTACGAGGTCACCGTGCCGCATCCGACCGGACGGCAATACTTCACCGGTCGCATCGAGACCGGACGACCCACCCGGACGAGCCCGCTGCGTCGCTGAGGCGAGTGCGTCCCGGGCCGAATCGGAGCAGCCGCCTCACCCGCGGCCGTCGCCCGCCCGTCGCCGGCGGGAAACGTGGCCGCCACCCCGTCGACACCCTCGCGGCCTAGCGTCCGGCCTCGTGGCTATCGCTCCGAAGAACATCTCGTCCTTCTCCCGCAGGCACTTCCTCGGCCTCACGGCCGGCGCCGTCGGCACCGCCGGCGCCGCGACGCTGCTGCCGCCCTCGCTGCTCTCGGCCGTGGCCGACGGTCGGCCGGCGGGCAGTCTCCGCGATGTGGAGCACGTGGTGGTCCTCATGCAGGAGAACCGTTCGTTCGACCACTATTTCGGCACCCTGCGGGGTGTCCGCGGCTTCGCCGACAACTCGGCCAAACCCGGCGTGTTCCGGCAGGGCGGTGTTCATCCGTTCCGGGTACGAGACGCCGCCAACCGGGGTTCGCTGTCGGTGGAGTACATCGCCTCGCTCCCGCACGGCTGGGCCGACGGGCAGCAGGCGCTTCGGCACGGCCACTGCGACGGGTGGATTCCGGCGAAGGGCGAGGCCACGATGGCGTGTTACGACCGCCGCGACATCCCGTTCCAGTTCGCCCTCGCCGAGACCTTCACCGTCTGCGACGGATACTTCTCATCGTGCCCCACGTCGACGAGCCCGAACCGGAACTATCTGTTCTCCGGGATCAGCGGGTACGAGCCGTGGGGGCCGCGCGCCGTCGGCAACGAGGCGTACGACTCGGCCCATCCCGGGTACACGTGGCGCACGTACGCAGAGTCGCTGCAGTCGGCGGGCGTCGACTGGCGCGTGTACCAGGAGTGGGACAACTACACCGACAACAACCTCGACTTCTTCGCCACGTTCCGCACGATCGGTCGCGCCGCGGTCACCGCGGCCGGTCAACCGGGCGGTGATCTGACCGGCTTCTACGAGCACCTGCTGTCGGGGGCGGAGCCCGGCGACGACGGGGTCCACCGGGTGAGCGACTCCGCCCGCCGGCGGGCCCGGCGGGTCCACCGGGCGGCCGCGGCCATGCCGAGGCCGGCTCGCGAGCTGTACGAGCGCGGCCTCTACCGCAGCGAGCCCGGCACCCTGGTGGACCGTTTCGCGGCGGACGTGCGCAGCGGGTCGCTTCCCGCGGTGTCGTGGATCGTGACCTCGGCGGCGGATTCCGAGCATCCGTCGGCGTCCTCCCCGATCCAGTCGTCGTCGATCACGTACCGGCTGCTCGATGCGTTGGCGTCGTCTCCGGAGGTGTGGGCGAAGACCGCGGTGCTGATCACCTACGACGAATTCGACGGCTACTACGACCACGTC
>NZ_KE383970.1:0-10132 GCF_000423025.1 Gordonia shandongensis DSM 45094 | reverse complement strand
ACACCGTCACCGGGACACGACGGATCCGTCTGCACCGCACCACCACCCGCGTGATCGTGACCGGACCCGACCGCTTCCTGCGCGATCTCACCATCGCCCCCGGGGGCTCCAGCGCTCGGGTGACGCTCGATCATTCGGCGCAGACGGTGGCGGTGGACGGGACCGATGTGACGGCGACGGCGGTCCGCGACGGGTGGTACGAGGTGACGGTGCGCGGCCCGAGGGGGCGCCAGTACTTCACCGGCCGGCTGGAGACCGGCCGGCCGGCCCGCACCAGCCCCCTGCGTCGGCAATCGGCCGGCTGAGGGCTTCGCCGCCGCAGAGCCCGCACGGTTGACGGCCGTCCGGCGCCGGATCTATAGTCCACTAGTCCATCTGGACTATATGAAGTGGAGTATTCGATGTCGGCCGGCGCACCCCGCCTCACACCGCTCGCGGTGATGGTCCTGGCGCTGCTCCGCGAAGACGACATGCACCCGTACGAGATGGTCCGCGTGCTCAGACGGCGACGAGACGAGCGCATCGTCTCGATCACCAACGGCACGCTGTACCACACCGTCGGACGCCTCCACCAGCTGAAACTGGTCGACGAAGTGGGCATAGACCGCGACGGCAACCGCCCGGAGCGGACCACCTACTCGCTCACGCCGGCCGGACGTGACGCCGTGATCGACTGGGTCCGCGCCCAGCTCCCGCAGCACACGCACTCCGAACGGTTCCGCGTCGCGCTGGCCGAAGCGCACAATCTCGACCGCGGCGAGGTCGTCGCACTGCTCAGCCGACGCCGCGACGCCCTGGCCGCCGACCTCCAGGCCCATCGCGAGAACCTCGCCGCCGCGGCGGAGCTCGGGGTGGGCGACCAGTTCCTGATCGAGGTGGACCGCCAGAAACATCTCCTCGCCACCGATCTGACCTGGACCGGCGAGTTGCTCGACCGACTCGCCGATCCCGAATTCACCTGGGGCGTCACCGCTCAGACACCCCCCGACCCGTTGGGCCTCCACTCATGACGACACACACCACCGGTCACGATCTGCCCGCAAACCCCTGGCCCGCACTGTGGGCCCTGGTGATCGGCTTCTTCATGGTCCTGGTCGACACGACGATCGTCGCCGTCGCCAACCCGGCCATCAAGAGCGCTCTGGACCCCGACACCAGCAACCTCGACAACGTGGTGTGGGTGACCAGCGCCTACCTGCTGACCTACGCGGTGCCGCTGCTCATCACCGGGCGGCTCGGCGACCGCTTCGGTCCCCGCACCCTGTACCTGATCGGCATCAGCGTCTTCACGCTCGCCTCACTGGGCTGCGGTCTGTCGACGAGCCTCTGGATGCTCGTCGCCTGGCGCGCCGTCCAGGGCCTCGGCGCCGCCCTGGTGACCCCGCAGACGATGGCGGTGATCACCCGGACCTTCCCCGCGCACCAGCGCGGGGCGGCGATGGGCCTGTGGGGGTCGGTCGCCGGTGTCGCCATGCTGGTGGGACCGCTCGCCGGGGGACTCCTCGTCGACCATGCGGGCTGGGAGTGGATCTTCTTCGTCAACGTGCCGGTCGGCGTCATCGGCTTCCTGGCCGCCTGGCGTCTGGTCCCGCGCCTCGAGACGCACGCCCACCGGTTCGACGCCGTCGGCATCGTGATGAGCACGATCGCGATGTTCCTCATCGTGTTCGGTCTCCAGGAGGGCGAGAAGTACGACTGGGCCGCCTGGGTGTGGACGATGGTGATCGGCGGGTTCGCCGTCATGGCGCTGTTCCTGTGGCAGCAGTCGAAGACCACCAGCGAGCCGCTCGTCCCGCTCGAACTGTTCCGCGACCGGAACTTCACGATCTCCAACATCGGCATCACCGTCGTCGGGTTCGCCGTCACGAGCATGACGCTGCCGCTGATGTTCTTCGTCCAGCTCGCACGCGGACTCACGCCCACCGAGTCGGCGCTGCTGATGATCCCGATGGCGGTGCTGGCCGGCGTCCTGGCACCGTTGGCCGGCAAACTGCTCGACCTGACCGATCCCCGGTACCTGCTGATTCCCGGTCTCGGCCTGTTCAGCGTGTCGCTGTTCTGGTACGTCGGCATGATGAACGCCGACACCCCGATCCCGATGCTGCTGCTGCCGTCGGCACTGATGGGCGTCGCCAACGCCGGCATGTGGGGGCCGTTGGCGACGACCGCGACGCGCAACCTGCCACCGCGGCAGGCCGGCGCGGGAGCCGGCATCTACAACACCACCCGTCAGATCGGTGCGGTGATCGGCTCCGCCGCCATCGCCGCGGCGATGCAGTCGCGGTTGGAGGCGAATGTGCCCGGCGCGAGCACCACCGATGCCGCGGTCGGCGGCGGAACGCTGCCCGACTTCCTGGTGAGTCCGTTCTCCACCGCGATGGGGCAGGCCATGCTGGTCCCGGCGTTGGTGATGCTGGTGGGGGTGATCGCGGTGATCTTCACCGAACGCCCCGAGAGCACCCGTCCCGAGTTCCGCGCGCGCCTGGCCGAGCAGAAGCGGGAGGCCGCCCGAACCCCAGATGCCCGAACCCCAGATGTCGGAACACCGGATGCCGAGACGCCTGATGTCGGGCACCCGGGCTCGGACAGCGCGGTGTGAGCGAACCGATGTCCACCGCTCCCGGACCCGGCCGCGGCGCCGGCCGCTTCGCACCGTCACCGTCGGGTGATCTGCACATCGGAAACCTGCGCACCGCCGTCCTCGCGTGGCTGTTCGCGCGGGCGACGGGCCGGACGTTCGGCCTCCGCATGGAGGATCTCGACCGCGTGCGCGACGGCGCCGCCGACCGTCAACTCGCCGACCTGCGGGCCCTCGGCGTCGACTGGGACGGCGAGGTGATCTGGCAGTCGCATCGACGTGACGAGTACCGAGCCGTCGTGGACCGCCTCGTCGACGCCGGCGCCACCTTCGAGTGCTTCTGCACCCGCCGGGAGATCCTGGAGGCGCCGAGCGCACCGCACGCGCCGCCGGGCGCATACCCCGGGACCTGCCGCGAGCTCAGCGACGCCGAACGCGAGGAACGCCGGGCGACCCGGCCGGCCGCGATCCGGCTGCGGTCGCACGTCGCATCGTTCACCGTCCACGACGCTCGTCACGGAGAGGTGACCGGCGACGTCGACGACTTCGTCCTGATGCGCGGCGACGGGACGCCCGCGTACAACCTCGCCGTGGTCGTCGACGACGCCGCCGCCGGGATCGACCAGGTGGTCCGGGGCGACGATCTGCTGTCGTCCGCCCCCAGGCAGGCCTACCTGGCGACGCTTCTGGGACACCGACCGCCCGAGTACGTCCACGTCCCGATGGTGCTGAACGCCGACGGCGTCCGCTTGGCCAAACGTGACGGCGCCGTCACCCTGGCCGACCTCGCCGACCACGGGGTCGACGAGCGGGCGGCGCTCACGTGGATCGCGGAGTCCCTCGGTCTCGCCGGTTCCGATCGGTCGCCGACCCTCGAGACGATGCTGCACCGATTCGAGCCGGCGGCACTCCCCCGCGACCCCTGGGTCTTCATCCCGCCCCGTCAGCGCGATCCGGCGTAGTACCGCGCCAGGAACTCGTCGCGGTACTCCACGTACCGACCGGCCTCGATGGCCTCGCGCGCCCGGTCGACGAGCGTCACCGTGAACGACAGGTTGTGCAGCGTCGCCAGCGTGGACGCCAACCCCTCCTTCGCCTTGAACAGGTGATGCAGGTACGCCCGGGTGTACTGGGTGGAGTAGTTGTCCATCTCCGCGTCGAGCGGCCCGAAGTCGCTCCGGTACTTGGCGTTGGTGATGTTGTACCGGCCGTCGAAGGAGTAGATGGCGCCGTTGCGCGCGACGCGGGTCGGCGAGACGCAGTCGAAGGTGTCGGCGCCGTTCTCGATCGCGGTGAAGATGTCGTCGGGTTCGCTGATCCCCAGCAGGTGTCGCGGCGCGTCCTGCGGCAGCTCATCGGTGACCCACCCGACGATCGTGCCGAGGTTCGCCTTCTCCAACGCCCCGCCGATGCCGTAGCCGCCGAACCCCTTACCGCCCTCGTCGCGGTCGATCCGACTCAGCTCGACGAGGTCGCGCGTCGCCTTGCGGCGCAGATCCTCGTACTGGGCGCCCTGGACCACACCCCACAGCGACTGCTGCGGACGGTGCGAACGCTCCGCGGACAGGCGGTTGTGCTCGGCCAGGCAGCGGATCGCCCACTGCCTGGTGCGTTCCAGCGACGTCTCCTGGTAGCCGCGGGTGTTCATCAACGTGGTGAGCTCGTCGAAGGCGAAGATGATGTCGGCGCCCAGCCGATGCTGGATGCCCATCGACACCTCCGGGGTGAACCGGTGCCGCGAACCGTCGAGATGCGATTTGAAGGTGACGCCGTCGTCGTCGACGGCGGCGAGTCGCTCCTTGCCCTCGGCGACCAGCGAGTCGTCCTGCCGGCCCGCGACATCCATCGCGATGACCTTCTTGAACCCGACACCCAGCGACATCACCTGGAAGCCGCCGCTGTCGGTGTACGTCGGTCCCGGCCAGTTCATGAACCGCCCCAGACCGCCGGCGGCGGCCACGATCTCCGGCCCGGGCTGCAGGTACAGGTGGTACGCGTTGGCCAGGACGGCCTGCGCCCCCAGCGCCGCCACCGACTCGGGGAGCACGGTCTTGACGGTCGCCTTGGTGCCGACGGGCACGAAGGCCGGAGTGTGGATCGGGCCGTGCGGAGTCGAGATCGTTCCGGTGCGCCCGGCCGTGCCGTCGAGCCGCGTGCGGACGGTGAAATCGCTGGTTGTCACGGCGATCATTCTCCCAGGACTGCGCGCGAGGGCCCAAATTCGTTAGCGTTGACGGCATGACTCGCACCTTCAGACTCGTCGCCGCGTCCCTGCTCGGACTCGCCCTGGCACTGACCACAGTCGCGTGCGGATCCGAGAACGAGGCCACCTCGGCTGAATCGTCACCGTCGTCGTTCGCCAAGGCTCCCGGCTCCGCCGAGAGCAGCGTGCCCGTCGTCGGCGGCCCCAAGCCGCAGAGCCGCGCATCGTCGACGGCGCCCACCTCGGAGAGCACCACCGACGCCGGACAGAAGACCTGCGGGGCCACCGGAGGCCCCGACGGGGCGCTGCAGATCCACGTCGTATCCGGCGATCTCGACTGCGACACCGCGCGCACCATCGCCAAGGAGTACGGTCCGCTGATCGCGACCGGCGAACCGCAGTCGGTGTCCGGCTGGGAGTGCGGGCCGTCCGAGGAGAGCGGCGAGATGTCGCGGTGCACGCGCGGCGGCCAGGCGTTCGCCCTCATGATCTGACGCCCGCGCACCGCCCCGAACGTCAGGCCAGCGCGTCGGCGACCCGTTCCAGGGCCGCCACCCGGCTGCCCTTGACGAGGACGGCATCGCCCTCGCCCAGCGGACCGAGAGCGTCGACGGCGGCGTCGATGCCGCTGACATGGGTCACGTCATCGCCGTACGCCGGCTCGTCGACGGCGATCACGGTGATTCCGAGGTCGGTCGCGAGCCGCGCCACCTCCCGGTGCGCCGCGGGGCCGTCGTCGCCCAACTCCGCCATCGTGCCGAGGACGGCGAACCGCCGCGCGGCCGTCAGGCGTGCCAGCGCCGACAGTCCCGCGGCCATCGACGTCGGGTTGGCGTTGTAGGCGTCGTTGACGATCGTCACGCCCGCATCGGTGGTCGACAGTTCCATCCGGAGTCCGGAGAGATCCGCGGCCAGCAGGCCCGCGGCGATCTGCTCCACCGGGACGCCGACGCCGCCGCCGGCGGCCGCGGCGGCCAGTGCGTTGCCGACCTGGTGTTCCCCGCGCGCCCCGAGCCGCACCGGCACCGAGCCCCACGGGCTGTGCAGCGTGAAGCTCGCGCGCAACTGGTCGTCGAGGACCACGTCGGTGGCCCGCACCTCGGCCGTCGGGTCCAGACCGTAGGTCAACACGCGTGCCGACGTGCGATCGCGCATCGCGATGACCAGCGGATGGTCGGCGTTGAGGACCGCCAGGCCGTCCGACGGCAGTGACTCCACCAGCTCGCCCTTCGCGCGAGCAACCCCGTCGAGCGACCCGAACATCTCCAGATGCACCGCCTCCACCCGGGTGAGGACCCCCACCGTCGGCGACGCGATGGAGCACAGCTCGGCGATGTGCCCGACGCCGCGCGCCCCCATCTCGAGGATCACGGCCTCCGTGTCGTCGGGCGCCCCCAGCAGCGTCAGCGGCAGCCCCAGCTCATTGTTGAACGACTTCTGGCTGGACGCGGTGCGGAATCGGGTCGCGAACACGCCCGCCAGCAGATCCTTCGTCGACGTCTTCCCGACGGACCCGGTGACCCCGACGACACTGCCCGGCAGCGTCGCGCGCACGGCACGGCCCAGATCGGCGAGGGCGGCGGCGGTGTCGGGGACGCGGACGGCCGTCGCCGCGATCGTCGGATCGGGTTCACGATCCGTGAGATACACCGTGGAACCGGCGTCGACGGCCGCGGCGATGAAGTCGTGGCCGTCGCGGGCCGCGACGATGGGCACGAACAGTTGTCCGGCGTGCGCGGTCCGCGAGTCGATGCTCGCGGAGTCGACCGTCACATCCGGTCCGTGGAGGGTGCCGCCCGTGGCGGCTGCGATCTGACTGGCGAGGAGGTGCACGACCACTCACGCTACAAGCAACCACGTATCGTGACACCCATGAGCACCCCCCTCATCCGGCTCGTCGTCCTCTACGGCGGTGTCTCCGCAGAACACGATGTCTCCCGTATCAGTGCCGCTCACGTGCTCGCGGCCGCCGACCGTTCCACCTACCGGATCGTGCCGGTGGGAATCGACAAGTCCGGTGGGTGGTTCCGCAACGACGACGCGGCCGCGGTCGTGGCCGCCGGCGGCGAGCTGCCGAACAGCCTGGACATCGCGGGCCCGGCCGTCGACCCCCTCGCGGTGCTGCGCGGCGACGCAGGCGAGTTGACCGTCGTGTTCCCGCTGCTGCACGGTCCGCACGGCGAGGACGGGACCGTGCAGGGCATGCTCGAGCTCCTCGGGATGCCGTACGTGGGCTGCGGTGTCCTCTCGTCGGCTCTGTGCATGGACAAGGCGATGGCCAAGGAGGTCGCCGCGCGGGTCGGGATTCCCCAGTGCCGGTGGCTCGTCTTCCGAGACGGCATCGACGACGCCCGGCAGATCCTCGCCGATGTGGACGACCGGCTGGGATTCCCGGTGTTCGTCAAACCGGCCAACATGGGGTCGTCGGTGGGTGTCAACCGGGCCGCCGACCGCGAGGAGCTCGACTCGGCCGTCAACGAGGCGCTCCGCTACGACGATGTGGTGGTGATCGAGGAATCCGTCGACGGCCGCGAGATCGAGGTGGCCGTGCTCGGCACCACCGCCCCGGACGCCTCCCTGCCGGGTGAGGTGAAACCCGGCAGCGACTTCTACGACTACGAGGACAAGTACGTCACCGGGTCCGCCGAGCTGATGATCCCGGCGCCGCTGCCCGACGACGCCATCGCCGAGGTTCGGGAGCTGGCGGCCGACGCCTTCGCCGCACTGCGCTGCGCGGGGCTGGCGCGCGTGGACTTCTTCTACGAGCCCGCCGGCCGCGGCTGGCTGCTCAACGAGGTCAACACGATGCCGGGATTCACTCCCGCATCGATGTATCCGAAGATGTGGGAGGCGTCGGGCATCGCGTACCCCGACCTCATCGACCGGCTGGTCACACTGGCCCTCGAGGTGCATCGGCGACGCAGCACGTTCTCCACCGACCACTGATTCGGGCCGCCGCTGCCGGCGGCACGGGCCGGAGGGTTCGCCTCAGGCGTCGATCTGGAACTCGTCGACCAACGTCGAGAGCGCCTTCCGGTTCGCCGGATCGTCCGGTGACGCCGACTGGACGGTCAGCACGGCCGCCGTCGACCCGGCGTCGTCCTTCGGGACGAGGAAGACCGTCGCGGTGGTCTCGATGCGCATCCCCTTGTTTCCCGGCGCCTTGTCTGCGTTCAGGGCGTAGGTGATCGTTCCGGTCGGATACCCGCACACCTCGGGGCCGACTTCGGACCGCACATCCGAGATGCCGGTCTCCGCCGCCTCGAGTCCCTGCACCTGACGTTTCATCTCCAGGGTCACGTCCTGCGTCGGCGCGTCCTCGACGGTCACGGCCGCCTGTTGGCCGCCCTCGGCGCCGGTCCCGCCGCTGTGGGCCACGAGCCGGAGCGCACCGTCGGATCCCGACGTCATCTCCTCCCACCCCTTCGGGATCGCGAGGCCGAACGTCGGCTCACCGTCCTTGTGTCCGACCTCGAGCACCTCGCCCGACGGTTTCGCACAGGCATTCGCGGCGGCGTCGTCCGATCCGCATCCCGCGAGCAGCAGCGCCGTCGCCGGCAGCGTCAATGCGGCGGCCGCCGTCTGTCGTCCGAATCTCATCTGTCCCCCTCATGTGGCCGCGCCCCACGTCGGGACGCCTCGCTGTGGCCTCGACCGACCCGGCGAGTCCACGGACCACTCTAATGGGCGGGGGTGTCTCGGTCCGCCGGCGGTCGACAGTCCGTTACCGAAGCGGGCGGCTACCGGTCGACGTCGAGCACCTCACCCGTGGTCGCGTCGACGTCGACTTCCACCTCGTCGCCGCTGGTCTCGATCTCCACCTGGATGATCGTGCGGCCGTGGTCGTTCTCGATCTTCCACTCGCTGACGCGGCCGGGCACCTCCCCGAGTGCTGCGGCGACCGCGCGGCTCGGTTCGATGATGCCGTCGAGGTCGACGATCCGTTCATCGGATTCGTCGTCGCTCTTCGACGAGATCACCTTCCCCGACGAGGCGTCGATCCGCGCCTCGAACTCGGTGCCGCGAGCGAAGAGTTCGATCTTGTACTGCCACGTGCCGCGCTCGTTCTTCAGTTTGATCGAGACCGGCTTCCCGTCGAACTCGTCGGTCGCCGTCGCCAGCGCGTCACGCCAGTGCACCGGCACGGCCGCCTGGTCCGGGTTCGGTGTCGCGGACGATGCCGCACCGTGATCGACGCCGACGCTCGGCGTCTCCGAGGACGACTGTCCGCCGGGTGAGACCGAGGTTCCGGCGTCGTCACCCGAGCAAGCGGCGAGCGGGAGGGCGGCCGCCGCGAGAGCGGCGATCCCTGCTGCGATGCGATCACGTCTGGTCACCATGTCGGCCACCCTAGGGCGGCCGACCCCGTCGCGTACAGCCCTCGACGGCATCCCCGTCGAGGTCCGCTAGGCTCGGGGCTCAAACGGGGACGATTCGCAAGGGGGCGGCGATGACGGGGTCGAACGATCCGAAGGCGAACGACGACGCGGCTGCGGCCGACCGCGGGCCTGCCCGCTATCTGTTTCCGTGGTTCCTGATCCTCCTTGCCGCGGGAGCCGCCCTCACCCTGCCGTCGCCCACCAGCGGACTGGGCGTCGTCGTCGCGCTCGGAGCGGGCGCCGTCGTCGCCGCGATCCAGTCGACGGCACGCGACCGGGGATGAACCGGCAGGGATGAGCGTGCGGACGCCCATCATCCGTTCAATCACACTCTTCAGTCACGTCTCGTCCGTCACATCTCTTCAAGGACACCTTTTCGGCACCGATCATTCAGTACCGGCAATTCAATGCCGACAATTCAGTGCCGACAATTCAGTGCCGACAATTCAGTGCCGATAATTCAGTGCCACTCATTCGGCTTCGACCATATGGCGGCATTTCATATGGATGACGAATTACCTCGGGTTTGTCAACTGTGCCGGACTCGCCCTATTCGTCGACATTGACCGTCGAATATGACACGAATTTCACGGCCGGGGCACGAATCATGGAGACGGTAAATTGGCTCTTCGGATCTGAGAGTGCGTAGGCGGTGTGCGTCGGCAGCGGAAGTGACCACAACATGTAGACGGGTCCTGCGGTGCGAAGATGGAAGTTCTCACACAGCCACACCGCACACACAGGACCCATGCACAAGCCTACTTCCGCCGTCGTCGACACGATCTGCCGAACCACCGAACTCGGCGTCACGATCACCGACGCCGCCATCGACGCCCAGGACCGCACCCACATCTGGTGCACCGTCCTCGATCCCGATCCACACTGCCCGACCTGCGGAATCGCCGGACGCCTGCGCGACCACACCGAACGCGTAGTCACCGACATCCCCGCGGCTGGCCACCCGGTCCTGCT
>NZ_AUHE01000013.1 GCF_000423025.1 Gordonia shandongensis DSM 45094 | reverse complement strand
AGACACCATCGATGCGGTCATCGCCGGCGTATGCCGCCACGATCCGCGCACGAAGGGAGAACGACGTGCTGATGCGGCCGTCGCCCGCCTGACCGGGGTGCCGTTCGTCTGCGCGTGCGAACGCGCCGACTGTGCGGCTGAGCTCTCCGATCACGATGTGGCCGCCCGGTGTGCGAGCATCGTCCTGCACGTCGTGGTCCGGAAAGAAACCCTCGACGGCTCCGCCGACACCCCCGCCGTATTGGACGGCCACGGGCCGATCTCTGCCGCCCACGTCCGAGACTTAGCGAAACGACCCGACGCGACGACTCGGGACCTCGACCTCGGGCAACTCCTGGACCGGACCGCGCAGCGAGGCAATCCATATCGGCCCACCGCCGCCCCCGAGGCGATGTGCGCGGGTTGTTCGGCACGTGCTCCTGGGTCGGCTGTGATCGACCGGCGTGGCGGTGCGATCTGGATCATGTCACCGAATACAACCACGCCGATCCGGGGTCGGGTGGGCCGACGTGTGCGTGCAACCTCAATCCCAAGTGCCGCTTCCACCACGGCCTGAAGACTCATACTCGCGGCTGGCTCGACGACCAGATCATCGACGCCCACGGCATCGTGTGGACCGAGATCACCACCCCGGAAGGCATCACCGTGCGCCGGCAGGCCGCCAACACCTGGCTCCTCCCCGAGCTCGGACTCCTGCCCTGCGACCACAGCGACCCGACCACCAGTGACCCCGCCAGCGCGACACGCCGAACAACCGGACACGCCGAGAATGCACCGAAACGCACTCGGACCCGTCTCGAGGCCAAACACCGATATCGGATGCAGCAACGGGCGATCAACCGCCGCCACCGCGAAACCGATCAAGCACTTGCCGCACTCGACGCCACCGACGACGGCCTGCCGCCGTTCTGACCCGACACGCCGAACCTGACGACACGCCGTGTTGCGCCGGAACGCATACCGACTTCACCGAAGGACGACCCGGTGGAGGCAGGGCCGGTCAGGCGAGATCGAAGCTGTGCGTGACGGCGCGGTTCCAGCCGGCGTAGAGACGGGCTCGCTCGTCATCACGCATCGACGGTTCCCAGCGACCTCCGCGCGCCCAGTTCTCCCGGATCTCCTCGACGTCCGACCAGTAGCCGACGGCGAGACCAGCGGCGTAGGCGGCCCCGAGTGCTGTGGTCTCGTTGACGACCGGCCGCACCACGGGGACACCGAGGATGTCGGCCTGGAACTGCATCAACAGCTCGTTCACCACCATTCCACCGTCCACCTTCAGCGTCTGCAGTCGGACGCCGGAGTCGGCTTCCATCGCCTCGATCACCTCGCGGGTCTGGTAGGCGCTGGCCTCCAGGACGGCGCGCGCCAGGTGGTGGCGGTCCGCGAACCGGGTGAGCCCGACGATGACCCCGCGCGCATCGGGTCGCCACCGTGGTGCGAACAGTCCGGAGAAGGCGGGAACCACGTACACGCCGCCGTTGTCGTCCACCCGTTGCGCCAGGGTCTCGATCTCGGCGGCGTCGGAGATCAAACCGAGATTGTCGCGGACCCACTGCACCAGCGATCCGGTGACGGCGATCGACCCCTCCAGCGCGTAGTGCGCGGGACCGCCGTCGAGCTGGTAACAGACGGTGGTGAGCAGGCCGTGGCGGCTCAGCACCGGCTCGGTCCCGGTGTTGAGAAGTAGGAAGTTGCCGGTTCCGTAGGTGTTCTTGGCCTCGCCGGGAGCCAGGCAGGCCTGACCGAACATGGCCGCCTGCTGATCGCCGAGAATTCCACCGAGAGGGACGTCGGGTAGCGACCCCGCCGTCCGGAGTTCGCCGAGCACCCCGGAACTGCTGCGGATCTCCGGGAGCATCGACATTGGGATGCCGAGGTCGGCGCAGATCTCCGGATCCCAGTCGAGGGTGCGCAAATCCATCAGGAGGGTGCGCGACGCGTTGGTGACGTCGGTGATGTGGAGTCCGCCGTCGACGCCGCCGGTCATGTTCCACGCCAGCCAGGTGTCGATGGTGCCGAACATCAGGTCGCCGGCCTCGGCGCGGGCGCGGACGCCCTCGACGTTGTCGAGGATCCACCGAGCCTTGAGACCGGAGAAATACGTCGACAGCGGGAGCCCCGTCCGTTCGCGATACCGATCGACACCGTCCGGATGGTCCCGGGCCAACTCCTGAGCGAGATCGTCGGTGCGGGTGTCCTGCCAGACGATCGCGTTGTACACCGGTTCGCCGGTGCTGCGATCCCAGATGACGGTGGTCTCGCGCTGGTTCGTGATCCCGCACGCCGCGATGGATTCGGGACTCAACTGCGCGTCGGCCAACGCTGCGGCGGCCACGCGACGAGTGTTGCGCCAGATCTCCCGCGGGTCGTGCTCCACCCATCCGGCGCGCGGAAAGATCTGCCGGTGCTCCAACTGCTCGCTGACGACCACCGACCCGGCGCGGTCGAAGATCATCGCCCTGGTGGAGGTGGTTCCCTGATCGATGGCTGCGACGAATTCGGCATGCGGATTCACGGTGTCAAGTCTGGCATGCCACGGAGTTACTCTCGGGTAGTCTTGCGAAATATGGAGAGCGAGTTCAATCCGGACCGGCCTGCGGACCTGGGGCCCGCCTACCGCGCGGAGGCGTGGCGACGGCTGGGCAGCGAACAGTTCGACATCGTGGTCGTCGGCGGCGGGGTGGTCGGAGTCGGCGCGGCCCTGGACGCCGCCACCCGCGGTCTGCGCGTCGCCCTCGTCGAGGCCCGCGACATCGCGTCGGGAACCTCCAGCCGCTCGTCGAAGATGTTCCACGGCGGACTTCGCTACCTCGAGCAGTTCGAGTTCGGTCTCGTCCGCGAGGCGCTCCGTGAACGGGAGCTGTCGTTGCGGCTGCTCGCCCCGCACCTGGTGAAACCGCTGCCCTTCCTCGCGCCTCTCACACGGCGCTTCTGGGAACGCCCCTACATGGCCGCCGGCCTGTTCCTGTACGACCGGATGGGCGGCGCCAAATCGGTGCCCGGTCAGCGGCACGTGTCACGGTCCGGTGCGCTCCGCGTGGCTCCGGGCCTCAAACGCAGTTCGCTCATCGGCGGCATCCGGTACTACGACACAGTGGTCGACGACGCTCGACACAGTCTCACGCTCGCCCGCACCGCCTCCCAGTACGGCGCCGTCATCCGCACGTCCACCCAGGCCGTCGGCTTCCTCACCGAAGCCGACCGGGTGATGGGCGTGGTGGTCCGCGACAGTGAGACCGGCGAGACCACCGAAGTCCGCGGTCACTGCGTGATCAATGCCGCGGGCGTGTGGACCGATGAGGTCCAGGCGCTGTCGCACCAGCGCGGTCACTTCACCGTCCGGGCGTCCAAGGGCGTGCACATCGTCGTTCCGCGCGACCGGATCGTCAGCGAGACCGCGATCATCCTGCGGACGTCCAGCTCAGTGCTCTTCGTGATCCCGTGGGAGACGCACTGGATCATCGGCACCACAGACACCGATTGGAACCTCGACCTCGCGCACCCCGCGGCGACGCGCCGCGACATCGACTACATCCTCGATCGCGTCAACGAAGAACTCGTCAGCCCGCTCACCTACGACGACATCGAGGGCGTGTACGCCGGTCTGCGTCCGCTGCTCGCCGGGGAGGACGATCAGACGTCGTCGCTGTCCCGCGAGCACGCGGTCGCCGTCGTCGCGCCCGGACTCGTGTCGATCGCCGGCGGCAAATACACGACCTACCGGGTGATGGGCGCCGACGCGGTCGATGCGTGCAACGACTTCATCCCGACCCGGGTGGCGCCGTCCATCACCGAGCGGGTGCCGCTGCTGGGCGCCGACGGATACTTCGCGCTCATCAACCAGTGCGAACACCTCGGGGAGCGGTTCGGACTGCATCCCTACCGGATCCGCAGGCTGCTCAACCGCTACGGCTCGCTGCTCGACGACGTGCTGTACTTCGCCGACGCCGACGAATCGTTGCTCGACCCGCTGACTGCGGCACCGCAGTACCTGCGAGCCGAGATCGTCTACGCCGTCTGGTCGGAAGGCGCACTGCACGTCGAGGACGTGCTCGCGCGGCGAACCCGCATCGCGATCGAATACAGCCACCGGGGTGTGGACTGCGCCCGCGAGGTCGCCGAACTGATGGCCCCCGTCCTCGGTTGGGATGAGGAGACCGTCACCTGGGAGGTCGAGAACTACACGGCCCGCGTGGAGGCCGAGGTCGCCTCGCAACGTCAGCCCGACGACGAGTCCGCCGACGCACTGCGCGCCGCGGCACCCGAGGCGCGTCGACAGATCCTCGAACCGGTGCCCGTCCCCGAGCCCTGAGCAGGGTCACAGACCAAAGTCCCTGGCGGACACCGGTGCTCCGCAGCAGACTGGGGGCATGAGCGACGCCGTGGAACGACTGACCGACGACCAGTGCTGGGAACTGCTGGAAGGCAGCGTGTTCGGCCGATTGGCGCTGTGCGTCGACGGACAGCCCGAGATCTTTCCGCTGAACGTGTACGTGGCGGACGGTCGGATCCTGCTGCGGACCGCGGAGGGCACCAAACTGACGCAGCTCGGCGTCAACGACCGGGCGGTGTTCGAGACCGATGCCTTCACCAGCCACGTCGGGTGGAGCGTCGTGGCCAAGGGCCGCGCGCGCGTGCTGACCGAGAGCGTCGAGATCGACGCGGCGGCCGCGACGCCCCTGCACCCGTGGGTCCCGATGGGACAGAGCCACTACGTCGAGATCGAGGTCGACGAGGTCTCCGGACGACGTTTCGCATTCGGTCCGGACACGGCGGGCGCCGCCGTCTGACGCGCGGCCGTCGGCGACTCAGTCCATCGACGGACCACGGCGCATGCGGATGCCGCGCGGGGTGGTCGAGAAGCCGGCGGCCACCAGCAGCCGGCCCAGGTCGGTGCGCCTCACCGGTTCGGCGTCCACCCGATCGATGTGAAGTCGATCGATCCGCCCGTCGACCACCGCATCGTGCACGGCCTGCGCGGCGGCCTCGAGGATCGACTCGTCGCCGGTGAACGTGAGGATCGTCTTGCCTCCGCGCTCGACGAACACCGCGGGTACGCCCGCCACGAGGACCACCACGGCGCCCGCCTTGCGGCCCGGACGATGCCCCGAGTCGACCGTCCGCTCAGGCCACGGCAACGCCTCGCCGTACGGATTCGCCGGATCGGTGGCCGCCAACACCACGGCCTCGCGGTGTCGATCGCGGGGGACGGTCGCCGCCGCCCGCAGCACGTCGACCGTGTGACCGGGCGCGAACTGCGCGCCGCCGAGACCGTCGATGAAGTAGCCGCGACGGACGCGGCCGCCGTCCTCGAACACGGTGAGCGCCCGATAGACGGTCGAGAACCCGCCGTCGACGTCCTCGCCGGCCACCCCGCCGCGGGTGACGACACCGTGGCGATCCAACAAGACCTCGCAGGTCGCGGCGGCAGCGGCGGTCGGTTCGACCACCGTGCGTCGGATCGCCGACCACCGTCCGCCCACGCGAGCAGGCACCCGAGGACCCGCCGCATCGGCACCGGCCAGATACCGGGCGGAGAGCCGGGCGCCGCGAAGTCGAGTGGAGTGTGGGCGAGCGGGGCGCGAGCGGCCGCGGTGAGGCGGGTCGCGCAGGGCGCGAACCACCGAGAACGAGTCGTTCGTCAGACGACCCGACCACACCAGATCCCACACCGCGTCCGCCAGGGCCGGGTCGGTTCCTGCGGAGTCGGCCAGCTCACGGAACCGGAGGGCCCCGGTATCGCCGAGGGCGTCGAGCACCGCGGCCTGCAGGCCGGCCGGCTCCCCGCCGCGGGGTGGACCCGGCTCCCCGCCACGGGGTGGTCGCAGCGTCAACGGGGCCGACTCGGCGGGATGCATGGCGATCCAACCGTCGTCCGGACCGATGGCTCCATGCCCGGACCAGACGACCTCGCCGGACGCGGTGAGCTCGTCGAGCATCTCCGGTCGGTAGTCGGCCACGCGGGCGGGCAGCACCAGGGTCTCCCACGCCGATGCGGGCACCGGACGCCCCGCCAACTGCTCGATCACCGTGAGCACGCCGGGAGTGCCCCGCAGGCGCGGCCGCCCGGTGACGCGGTGCCAGTCGAGCAGAAAACGGGCGTACGCCTCGCCGGGCACCGGTTCCACGTCGGCTCGGCCCGCGGCGAGCGATCCCCGACGCAGCTGTGCCAGAACGTCGGCGTGACACCACTGGGGCTCGTCGGCGGTGAACCGTCCCTCGACGACCGCGCGCCGCCCCGCCAGGTCGGCGAGAGCCCGGGCGACCACCGCGGGTGCCATCGGCAGATCGGCGGCCGCCGCCGCGACGGTGAACGGCCCGTGGGTTCGCGCGTACCGGTGCACGAGATCGCCGACCGGGTCGGCGACCGGTTCGGCGAATGCCGACGGGATGCCGGACGGCAGGGCGACGCCCAGTCCGTCGCGGAGACGGGCCGCATCGTCGACGGCAGCGAGCACCGTTCGGCCACCCACCGTCACCTCGATGACCTGCCCGTCGTCGATCAACGATGCCGCGATGTCCGAGGCTCTCTCGTCGGCGGAATCGTCGAATCGCGCGGTCACCTCGTCGACGGTGCACGGCCCGAGGCGACGGAGCAGATCCACCACGTCCTGGCGGTCGCGGGCCCGACGGTCGGGTGCGGTCGCCTGGAGTCGGGCCACCACGTCGGCGACGACGGTCGGGTCGAGCAGTTCGCGCAGATCCACCCGACCCAGCAGCTGCGCGAGCAGCGCGGTGTCGAGCGAGAGCGCGGTCGCCCGGCGCTCGGCCAGCGGGGTGTCGCCGTCGTAGATGAACGTGCCGACATAGCCGAGCATCATCGCCGCGGCGAACGGCGACGGCCCCGTCGTCTCGACCTCCGTCACCTCGATCGTGCGGTCGGCGAGGCCCGTCAGGACGTCGGTGAGCGCGGGCAGGTCGTAGACGTCGGAGAGGCACTCGCGGACCGCTTCGAGGATGATCGGGAAGTCGCCGAAGCGGGCGGCGACCGCGAGCAGCTGGGCGCTGCGCTGACGCTGCTGCCACAGTGGTGCGCGTCGGCCGGGATCGCGCCGCGGCAGCAGCAGCGCCCGCGCCGCGCACTCCCGGAACCGTGCCGCGAACAGGGCCGAGCCCGCCAGCGCATCGGTCACCTCGTGCTCGATGAGGGCCGGGTCGATGACGAACACCTCGGCGCCCGGCGGGACGTCATCGGTGTCCGGGAGTCGGACGATGATGCCGTCGTCGGTGGCCGTCGTGGCACCGTCGAGCCCCAACCGGTCGGCGAGCCGGGCGGCCACGGCGCTCGCCCACGGCGCGTGGACCCGCAGACCGTACGGCGAGTGCATGATGATCCGCCAGTCGCCGAGCTCGTCGCGGAACCGCTCGACGACGAGCCGCCGGTCGGTGGGGACGGTCCCGGTGGCGGCACGCTGGTCGGCGATGAGTGAGGACAGGTTGGCGAGCGCACCGTCGGAGAGCCCGACGTCCGCGGCCATCGCGGCCAACGGTTCGGGGTCGTCGGCCGCGCCGAGGAACCGGCCGATCGCCGCACCGAGTTCGGCCGGCCTGCCCTGGGAGTCGCCGATCCAGAACGGGAGCCGACCGGGCATACCGGACGCCGGTGAGACCAGGACGCGGTCGTGCGTGATCTGCTCGATCCGCCAGCTCGACGCCCCGAGCGCGAAGACGTCGCCGACCCGTGACTCGTAGACCATCTCCTCGTCGAGCTCGCCCACGCGACGCGGCTGCCCCGAGTCGTCGGTGGCGGCCAGAAAGACCCCGAACAGACCGCGGTCGGGGATCGTGCCGCCGGAGGTGACGGCCAGGCGCAGTGTGCCGCGCCGGGCACGCAGGACGCCCGCGGTGCGGTCGTAGTCGACGCGGGCGCGCAGTTCGCCGAACTCGTCGGACGGGTACCGGCCGGAGATCAGGTCGAGGACCGCGTCGTAGACGTCGCGCGTGAGGGTGCGGTACGGCAGGGCGCGTCGCACCACGTCGAACCAGTGGTCCACCGCCACGTCGTCGACGGCGGTCGCGGCGATCGTCTGCTGGGCGAGAACGTCGAGCGGACCGACCGGCACGGAGATCGCCTCGATCTCACCGCGTCGCATCCGTGCGGCGGTCACCGCGGCGTCGAGCAGATCGGTCCGGGTCTTGGGGAACACGACGCCGCGACTGACCTCGCCGACACGGTGGCCCGCACGCCCGATCCGTTGGAGACCCGACGCCACCGAGGGTGGCGACTCCACCTGGATCACCAGATCGACCGACCCCATGTCGATGCCGAGTTCCAGGGAACTGGTCGCCACGACGCACCGCAGGCGCCCCGACTTCAGATCGTCCTCGATCTCGGCGCGCCGACGATGGCTCACCGAACCGTGATGGGCCCGGGCGAGGACGGCGGGCGCGCCGCCGACATCGCCGCTGCCCGAGACGAAGGCGGGCATCCCGCCGGGGACCGCGGGATTCGGCGCATCGCCGTCGAACGGGACGCCGGCGCGCCGGGCGGCGATCTCGTTGAGCCTCGAGGTGAGCCGTTCGGCGAGCCGACGCGAGTTCGCGAACACGATCGTCGAGCGGTTCTGCTCGACGAGATCGACGATCGCCGCCTCGACATGCGGCCACAACGAGCCCGCGGTCGGTGAGAGGGCGTCGTCGGGTTCGCCGGCGTCGGGCGCGGGCGGTGGAATGTCGGTCATGTCGTCGACCGGGACGTCGACCCGCAGGTCGAGAGTCGAATCGACGGCGGGCGTCACGAGGGTGCACGGCGCCGATCCGGTGAGAAAGTCGCCGACCAGGTCGGTGGGACGGACGGTGGCCGACAGTCCGATGCGCTGCGCGGGCCGGTCCACCAACTCGTCGAGGCGTTCGAGGGACAGGGCCAGGTGGGTTCCGCGTTTGGTGCCGGCGACGGCGTGGACCTCGTCGACGATGACGGTGGTGACCGTGCTCAACGTGTCGCGGACCGCCGAGGTCAGCATCAGGTACACCGATTCGGGGGTGGTGATGAGAATGTCCGGCGGACGCGTCCGCAGTCGCCGGCGGTCGGCCGGCGGGGTGTCGCCGGTGCGGACGCCGACGGTGACCTCCGGCGCCGAGACACCGAGGGTCTCGGCGGCCTCGCGGATGCCCGCGAGGGGCGCCGACAGATTCCGTTCGACGTCGACGGCCAACGCCTTGAGCGGCGAGATGTACAGGATGCGGACGCCGGGCGTCGGCGCGGTGTCGCCGGAGAGCCGCTCGCGGTGCAGCGAGTCGAGGGCCCACAGGAACGCGGCGAGCGTCTTCCCCGACCCCGTCGGCGCGACGACCAGGGTGTGATCGCCGCGGGCGATCGACGTCCAGGCCTGCTCCTGGGCCGGTGTGGCCGCACCGAAGGCGTCGTCGAACCAGCGGGCGGTCGCCGGGTGCATGCTCCGCAGGATCGAGCCAGACGTCATCAGTCCATTCAAACGCACGGCACCGACACCGCGGGTCTGCGCGGTAGAGTCGAACCGTCGATTCGGCTAACCCGGTGAGAATCCGGAACGGTCGCGCCACTGTGACGCGTGTTCGAGCGAGCACGCGGAGTTCAGACAGCCGGGTCGACGAGTCCCTCGACGATGCCGGACGCACGATCCGGCCGAGCTGTAAGGATCATCATCGATGACTGCATCCACCGCGCGCTCCCTGCGCACCTCCTCTCTGGCCGTGCCGACGCTGTCGGCGGCCGGCACCGCGCTCTGGCTCACCGCCACCGTCCTCCTGGCCGCCCTGGCCTACTACTTCCTCGGCTATGACCAGGGGGCCGTCTCCGTGTTCGGCAGCGACACGCACGTCCACGAGTTCGTGCACGACGCCCGCCACTTCCTCGGCTTCCCCTGCCACTGAGACTTCGGAGGACAACAGAACATGGAGCGAAAGTTCACCGCCGCAGGCCTGCTCGCAGGTCTGGTGGCCGGAATCGTGACGTTCGTGTACGCCCGGATCTTCATCGAACCGCAAGTCGCTCGGGCCATCGACTACGAAGACGTCCGCTCGGACGCGGAAGCCGCGCTCACCGGGCAGGCCGAGCACGAACACGAGGTGTTCACCCGATCGGTTCAGGAGAACATCGGCGCCGGTGTGGGGACCGTGGTCTTCGCACTCGCGATCGGCGCGTTCTTCGCCGTGGCGTTCACCCTCGCGTGGGCGTACGTCGGACGCCGCCGCGACGACCTCGATCCCCGGATCGTGGCCGTCGCGGTGGGGGCCGTGGGATTCATCGCCGTGATCGGCGTCCCGTACTTCGTGTACCCGCCGAATCCGCCGGCCGTGGGCGAGGAGGACACCATCGGCGCACGGTCCGGGGCGTATCTCACGCTCACCGTGGTCTCGGTGGTGCTCGCGGTCGCGGTCGCGATCGCGGCATCCCGGTCGGCGCGTCGCATCCCGCCGCTGTGGGCGACACTCGGTGCGGCCGTCGTCTACCTGGTGGGCGTGACCGTGACCGCGCTGCTTCTGCCCGACTTCCGCGAAGTGCCGGGACCCGTCATGGACGGTGACCGGATCGTCGCGCCCGGTTTCCCGGGGCAGGTGGTCGCCGACTTCCGCATCTACGCGGTCGGTGGTCAGGTGGTGTTGTGGACGGTGCTGACCGTCGTGTTCGTCGCCGCGCTGACGGTGCTGATGCGACGCGCCGCGACGCGAACGGAGGCGCCGTCGGCCCGCGTCGACGCGTGAGAGTGCGCATCGTCGTCGCCGCCCGCACGGCCCCCAACCGGGACGTGCGGTTCGGCGGCGAGCGGAGCGGACTCGACGAGCGAGGCCGCCGCGATGCGGCGGCTCTCGCCGTCGACCTGTCCGCCGACCGCCCGCAGGGGGTCGCCGATCGCTTGATCGCCGGCCCGGAGAAGTCGGTGCGGGAGACCGCCGACCACGTCGACCGGACCGGGTCGCGGGCGGCGTACGAGGTGGTCGAGCAGCTGGCGAGCCTCGACGTCGGGCGATGGGCGGGCCGGACGCCCGCCGAGGTCGATCCGCGGGAGCTGGCCGCGTGGTTCGGCGACGTCGACTGGCGCGGTCACGGCGGCGAGAGCGTTCGGGAGTTCGTCCGCCGGATCGAGGTGGCCGTCGACGCGCTGGCGGATGCGGAGCCGGTCGACGCGACGCTGGTCCTCGCCGGACCCGTGGCACAGGCCGTGCTGTGCGACGACGCGGTGGGGTTCTTCGCCTGCGAGGTCCGGCCGGCGTCGATGCACCGGATCGAGGTCGTGCGGCGGACCTTCCGCGGATGATCGTGTGCCGTTACGCTACCGTCAGAACCGAAGTGAAACATGTTCCAATTTTGGAGGCTCGATGTTCGAGTGGTCTGACGAAGACTTGATGGTCCGGGATGCCGTTCGCGGCTTCATCGACAAGGAGGTGCGGCCGAACCTCGACGCCCTGGAGTCCGGTGAGCTTCCGCCGTACGACATCCTGCGGTCGATGCTGGCGGCGTTCGGCATGGACACGATGAACGCCGAGCGGCTGGAGGCAGACCTCGCTGCCGAGGAGGCCGGCGAGCAGAAGAAGGGCGGCGGCTCGAACGCTCTCGCCGACTCGATGTTCCTCATCCTCAACATGGAGATGGCGGGCGTCAGCCTGGGCCTCATCGCCTCGATGGGCGTCTCCATGGGACTGACGGTCTCGACGATCCGCAGCCGCGGCACGCTGGCGCAGAAGCGCCGCTGGCTGCCGGGACTGGTCACCATGGAGAAGGTCGGCGCCTGGGCCATCACCGAGCCCGACAGCGGTTCCGATGCGCTCGGCGGCATGAAGACCACGGTCAAACGCGACGGTGACGACTACATCCTCACCGGCAACAAGACCTTCATCACCAACGGTCCCTACGCCGACACGATCGTGGTGTTCGCGAAACTCGACGAGGGCGACGGCACCCCGATGCGCGAGCGCAAGGTGCTGACCTTCGTCCTGGACGCCGGGATGGAGGGGCTGACCCTCGGCAAGCCGTTCAAGAAGATGGGCATGATGAGCTCGCCGACCGGCGAACTGTTCTTCGACAACGTCCGCATCACCAAGGACCGGCTCCTCGGCGAGACGGAGGACACCGGTTCGGATCGTCGCGGCGGCGACAGTGCCAAGGCCGGATTCACCGCCGAACGGATCGGCATCGCGGCGCTGTCCTTGGGCATCATCAACGAGTGCCAGCGACTGTCGATCGACTACGCCAAATCCCGCACCCTGTGGGGGCAGGAGATCGGGCGCTTCCAGCTCATCCAGCTCAAGCTCGCCGAGATGGAGGTCGCACGGCTGAACGTGCAGAACATGCTGTTCGTCGCGATGGAGGCCGCCAAGGCCGGCAAGCCGCCGACTCTCGCGCAGGCCTCGGCGATGAAGCTGTACTCGTCGCGGGCCGCCACCGAGGTCGCGATGGAGGCGGTCCAGCTCTTCGGCGGGAACGGCTACATGGCCGAGTACCGCGTCGAGCAGCTCGCGCGTGACGCCAAGTCGTTGATGATCTACGCGGGCTCCAACGAGATCCAGGTGACGCACGTCGCCAAGGGGCTGTTGGCCGACTGACCGGACGGGGTCAGGCGACGGACTCGGTCACGGTCGTCTCGGCGGACGTGTACTGCAGACAGTCGTCGACGACCTCACCCTTGCGGAGCTGCTTGACGTCGGCGGACACCGCCATCGTCATGGTCCAGGGCGCAGTGGTGCCCTGGACCGGCAGCCGGTCCAGGGCGCGTTTGACGTATCCGGCGCCGAAGTCGAGCAGCGGTCGCGTCTGCATGCCGGTCGGCGGGATCGCGCGGACCGAGGTGTAGGAGTTCTCGTCCATGTGCGTGAGCATGCGGCAGAAGTACTCGCAGATCAGACCGATCTTCAAGGTCCACGACGAGTTGGTGTAGCCGATCGCCAGTACCCAGTTGGGGACGGTCGAGAGCATCACGCCGCGGTAGGCGACGGTCTCGGTGAGATCGATCGGCTCGCCGTCGCGACGCAGTTCCATCCCGCCGAACAGCTGCAGGTTGAGTCCGGTGGCGGTGACGATGATGTCGGCCTCGATCAGCTCGCCGGACTCGAGTTCGATCCCGTTCTCGACGAAGCGCTTGATGCGACCGGTCTCGATGGACGCCGATCCCGCCCGGAGCGCCTTGAACAGGTCGCCGTCGGGGACGACGCACAGGCGCTGATCCCACGGGTTGTACGGCGGATTGAAGTGCGTGTCGAGGTCGAAGTCCCGGGGCAGGAGGGCGGCGTTGGTGCCGCGGATCACCTTGCGGGCGGCGCCGGGGAATCGCTGGCAGAACTGGTAGACGAACTTCTGCTGCAGGATGTTCTTGCGGCGGCTGAGCTTGTAGCCGCGTTCGGCGCCCAGCGTCTTCTTGAGGACGTTGGCGATCATGTCCTCCCGGGGGAGCGGGATGACGTAGGTCGGGGTGCGCTGCAACATGGTGACGTGCTCGGCCTCGCCGGCCATCGACGGCACCAGGGTCACGGCGGTGGCGCCGGACCCGATCACCACGACCTTCTTGCCTGCGTAATCGAGGTCCTCGGGCCAGTGCTGCGGGTGTACGACCTGACCGGTGAACGACTCGCGGCCGGCGAATTCGGGGGTGAAGCCCTCGTCGTAGTTGTAGTAGCCGGTGCCGGCGAACACCCAGCGGGTCCGCACGGTGGACGTCTCGCCGGTGTCGGTGTGCCGGACCGTCAGCGTCCACAGCTGGTCGGCCTCCGACCAGTCGGCGGCCACGGCGCGGCGGCGGAAGGCGATCTTCGATTCGAGCCGGTCGTCGGCGACGGCCTCGTGCAGGTAGTCGAGGATGCGGGGGGCGTCGGCGATGGCCTGCGGATCGCGCCAGGGCTTGAACTCGTAGCCGAAGGTGTTGAGGTCCGAGTCGGAGCGGATTCCGGGGTAGCGGAACAGATCCCAGGTGCCGCCGATGGAGTCGCGTGACTCGAGGATGGCGAACGCCTTCCCGGGGTGTTCGGTGGTGAGGTAGTGGGCGGCGCCGATGCCGGAGATGCCGGCGCCGAGGATGACGACGTCGAGCGGTTGGTCGGTGAGAATCGCGTCGGTGGTCATGCGGTGATCCGTTCGTCGGTGTGGACTGAAGATGTTGATATCAATGATCGTTGTCATTGTCGTATCGATGCAAGGGTGAAGTGAACCTGATTGAATGCATTCATGGTTCATAATGAACATCGTGACTTCGCCTGTAGTTCGTGAACCCAGTCCCGACGTCGCCGACCTGATCCGCTCCGGCGTCGAGATCGTGCTGGCCGCGCCCCCGGAATGGGCCGCCGATCTCAACCGTGCGGTCATGAGCCCGTCGGGGATGGCGCCGATCGTGGCCGATGAGCGACTGCTCGAGATCGCCCTCCAGATCAATGCGGGGAATCTGGCGCACTGGGCGCAGAGCAATCTCGACGCGCCCGGAGACCGGGTGAGTGTCAACGTCACCGAGCAGACCACCGCGTTCATCAGGGAGTTGGTGCGCCGCGGATTCGACGCCGGCGCCCTCGACTCGTTCCGCACCGCACAGAACGTCGCGTGGCAGATCTGGATGCAGATCTGCTTCGGTCTCACCACCGATGCGGTCCTCTTGCGCGAACTTCTCGAGGTCACGTCGGCATCCATCGCGACGTTCATCGACGACACCGTCGCCGAACTCGCCCGCCAGCTCGGCGTGGCCCGCGCCGAACTGGCCGGCGACACTCACGCCCAACGCCGCGCGGCCGTGGCGCTCATCCTCGAGGGAGCGCCGATCTCGCCGGCGCGGGCGAGCGACCAGCTCCGGTACTCCATCGACGGCCCCCACACGGCGATGATCCTCTCCGGCGACGTCGACATGCCGCCCGACGAGCTCGAAACGGCGTGCGAGGCCGTGATGATCGCCTCGGGGGTCCAACGGCGCCTGACGGTGCTCGCGGGCGCGGCCGAACTGTGGGTGTGGGTGCCGACCGCGCAACTCGTCGTCGACCCGGCACTGGCCGCGCACCCGGAGGTCCGAGTGGTCGCGGGATCGCCCGGCGTAGGACGGGAAGGCTTCCGACGCAGTCACTTCCAAGCTCTCGAATGTCGGAGTCTGCTGTCGCAGATGGGATCGAGTGCGCGATTCGCGGTGTACGACGATCTGCGGCTGCTGTCGGCGATGAGCGAAGATCGGAAGCGCGTCGACGAGTTCGTCCACGAGGCGCTCGGAGACCTCGCGACCGCCGACCCGGTGCTGCACGAGACGATGCGCATCTGGATGGCGGAACAGTGCAACGCCGCCGCCGCTGCGGCCCGGCTCTACACCCACCGCAACACCGTCGTTCGCCGGATCGCCCGCGCTCAGGAACTGCTCCCGGCCCCGCTGTCGTCCAGCTCCGCCGCCGTCGCCGCCGCATTGGACATCGTCCGGTGGCGACGATGAATCAGGCGCGCGCAGCCTCCGGTTCGGGGTCGGGACGCGATGACTCCCCGAGACTCACGGCGACGGCGCGGGTGAACTCGGCGTCGATCTCCGGGTCGTGACGCCGCGTCAGGAGGCTGACGATCACGGCGACGAGTGTGCTCGCGACGACACCGGGGATGATCTCGTACACGGTCTCGTGAATCGGGAACTGGCCCCAGACATATGCCACCGATGCCCCGGTGACGATGCCCGCCAGCGCGCCGGCCACCGTCATCGCACGCCAGTACAGGCACAGGACCACCGCGGGACCGAACGCTGAGCCGAAGCCGGCCCAGGCGAATGCCACCAACGCCAGGATGCTGTTCGACGGCGAGAGGGCGAGCAGTGCGGCGATCACGGCGATGGCGAGCACACCGAGTCGGCCGAATCGGACGAACATCGCCTCGGTGAGGTTGCGGCCGTGGGAGGTCTTCTCGGCCACCAGTTTGTACAGGTCCTCGACCAGCGCTGACGAGCACACGACGAGTTGTGAGGAGATGGTCGACATGATCGCGGCCAATACCGCGGCGAGGACCAACCCGGCGATGAACGGGTGGAACAGCAGGCGCGACAGAACGAGGAAGATCGTCTCGGGATCACTCGGCTGGTGTCCGGCGTTCGCGGCGTCGGCGAAATAGGCGATCCCGACGAGCGATGTGCCGACCGCTCCGACGGCGCACAGGAACATCCAGCCGATGCCGATCCGGCGAGCGATGCCGGCCTCACCGGGGGTTCGCAGCGCCATGAAGCGCACGAGGATGTGGGGTTGACCGAAGTACCCGAGGCCCCAGGCAACGGCCGAGACGATGCCCATGACGGTGCTGCCGCTGATGAAACTCAGGGCGTCGCGGTTCCCGGCGCGGACGCCGTCGACTGCGGCTCCGATCCCGCCGAGATCGATGATCCCGATGATCGGGACGGCCAACAGTGCGACGACGACGAGTAGGCCCTGGGCTACATCGGTGAGCGACGCGCCGAGGAAGCCGCCGAACAGGGTGTAGATCATCGTGATGGCGGCGACGATGAGCATGCCCACCGTGTAGTTCACGCCGAAGGAGCTCTCGAAGAACTTGCCCGAGGCGACCATCCCGCTCGAGACGTAGAAGGTGAAGAACACCAGAATCACCACGCCGCAGGTGATGCGGAGCAGTCGTGACCGGTCGCGCAACCGGAACTCCAGGAAGCTGGGAATCGTGATCGCGTTGCCGGCGACCTCCGTGTACGCCCGCAGCCGTGGTGCGACCAGCTTCCAGTTCGCCCAGGCCCCCACCAGCAGGCCGATCATGATCCACGACTGTGACAGTCCGGAGAGATAGACGGCGCCCGGCAGACCCATCAGCAACCAGCCGGACATGTCCGATGCGCCTGCGCTGAGTGCGGCGACCCAGGGCTTGAGTCCGCGGCCGGCGAGCATGTAGTCGTCGAGGCTGTCGCGGGTGCGACGGAAGGCGTAGAACCCGATGCCGAGCATCGCGGCGAAGTAGAGGCCGACGGCGGTCAATTGAGCGACTCTGTCAGCGGTGTCGACGTCCATCGGCATGCCTCCCGGTTACCACTGCGGCCAGTGCTGATTCTTGTTCGAGATCCACTGCCAGTTCGCGGAATGCGCGGACCTCGTTGCCGAATCGATGCACGGTCATCGACACCGACTGCTCGACGAGCCAATTGCGCAGTTCCACACGGCCCGAAGCGGTGACCGCGTCGTCGAGCAGCGTCACTTCCCGATGGCGTGCGAGTAGACCCCGGAGGCGGTCGGAGAGCGTCGTCGCCGAGCGGATGCGTGGCATTCCGCTGCTCCGCATCACGGTGACGAACTCCGCGTCGTCGCATGATGCCGCGACGGTCACACCGGCGTGCGACGCCGCATCGAGAACGAGGTCGACGTCTGGCCGCAAGACGGGTTCGGGGACGATCAGCATCGTGGCTCCACTGCGGAGGCCCGCCGCGACCAGCCGGGCGATGTCGGCGGGCTCCGAGTCGGCCGTCACCCGCAGTGTGACGCCGGTCGGGCGGTAACGAAAGATGTTGGCCTCGGCCACCAGGCCCGTCTCATCGCGGGGGACGCCGAACTCGGAGGCCCACGCGTGGTCGTCATCGGCGGCCGCCGCACGCAGCCACTCGGCACGTGCGGCGGGAAGACCCGCGGCGACGGTGTCGACGAATGCGGCGACAGCGGGCACGCGCGGTGGCGTCGGTGGACCGGTCGTCGGCCGATGCACCGGATCGTCGACCCACGAACCCATTTGCATGAGGTAGTTCGGCCCGCCCGCCTTCGAGCCGAGGCCCACCGAGGACCGCTTCCAGCCGCCGAACGGCTGCCGCCGGACGATGGCGCCGGTGATCCCTCGGTTGACGTAGAGGTTGCCGGCCTCGGCGCGGTCCAGCCAGGCCCGCACCTCGCGGGGATCCAGGGAGTGCAGACCCGCGGTGAGGCCGAAGCCCACGTCGTTCTGCAGGCGCAGCGCATCATCGAGATCGTCGGCCCGCATGAGTCCGAGAACCGGGCCGAAACATTCCGTGTGGTGGAAGAACGATCCCGGCGCCACGCCGTCCTTGATTCCCGGTGACCACAGGCGTCCCGCGTCGTCGAGTCGTCGCGGCTCGAGCAGCCAGCGTTCGCCGGGCTCCACCGTGGTCAGGGCGCGCATCAGTTTCGTCGAGGGCAGCTCGGTGAGGGGGCCGACCGTCGCGGCGAGGTCGGTCGGAGGTCCGACGACCAGCGATGAGGCCGCGTCCACCAGTTGTCGACGGAAGCGCTGCGACTCGTATGCACGACCGACGAGGATCCCCAGCGACGCCGCCGAGCACTTCTGTCCGGCGTGCCCGAAGGCGCTGTCGACCAGATCGGCGATCGCCAGGTCGCGGTCCGCGGAGGGGGTGATGACGAGCGCGTTCTTCCCCGAGGTCTCGGCGTTGATCTTCAGCGACGGCCGCCATGACGCGAACAGCGCCGCCGTCTGGGATGAACCGGTGAGCAGAACACGATCGACGTTCGGATGCTCGATGAGGGCACGGCCGGCCGGACCTTCATCGGGGAAGACGCCCTGGCACGCGTCGCGCGGGACTCCCGCATCCCACAGGGCTTCCAGAATCGCCATCGAGCAGCGCGGTGTGGGGACCGACGGCTTGTGAATCACCGCCGCTCCGGCCGCGAGTGCGGCGAAGGTGCCGCCCGCTGGGATCGCGATCGGAAAATTCCACGGCGGCGTCACGACGATCACCTCGTCGGGGATGAATCGGGCGCCCTCGACGCCGTCGAGGGCGAGTGCCCGATGCGCATAGTAGCGGGCGAAGTCGATCGCCTCGGAGATCTCCGGGTCCGATTGGGACACCGACTTTCCCGCCTCGGCGGCGGCCAAGGAGATCAGATGGCCCCGTCGCCGGGCGAGGATCTCGGCGGTGCGATAGAGCAGCGTGGAACGCTCGGCGGCGGAGCGTGCCCGCCACTCGACCGCGGCGGCGCGGGCGCGGGACACGACGATGTCCACTTCATCGCGGGACACGGCGGGCGGTACCGGTTGGGATTCGAGCCAGCCCGGGGTCGAGGCGCGCGCGATCGCCTCGCGTGCCCACCGCTGGTTCGCAGGCAGTGCGGGGTCGGTGTCGGGCTCATTGGCGAAGGCGGGCAGGGGAGTGGAGATCGGCGGCACCGGTGTCTCCTCCCCGGCGGCGCGGTCCTGGCTGCGGGCGGGGCCGGGTGCGTCGTCGCCGTCGCGTCCGATCGTCTCCTCGAGGATCCGGACCGATGCCGCGAATCGGCCGGCCTCCCGCCGAAACACCTCGCTGTCGCCGGTCAGCTGGAAGATCCCCGACATGAAGTTCTCGTCTGCGGCGTTCTCCTCGAGGCGCCGGACCAGGTAGGAGATCGCGACATCGAACTCCCGCGGGCGGACCGCGGGCACGTAGAGCAGGAGCCGTCCGACGTCGCCGGAGATCGCCGCGGCATGCTGCGTGGCCATTCCCTGCAGCATCTCGATCTCGACGCGGTCGGAAACCCCGCGTCGGCCCGCGAGCAGGTGAGCGAAGGCGATGTCGAACAGATTGTGCCCCGCGACGCCGACGCGGAGGCCGTGCATTCGGTCGGCGGTCAGCAGCCAGGTCAGCACGCGCTTGTAATTGGCGTCCGTCGCCGCTTTGGTCGGACAGGTGGCTCTCGGCCAGCCCGCGATCTCTGCATGCACGGTCTCCATCGCGAGGTTGGCGCCCTTGACGAGCCGGATCTTGATGTCGGGGCCGCCGGCGGCGGCCCGCGCGGCGGCGAACGCGGACAGCCGCTGTGCGGCACCGAGCGCGTCGGGGAGGTAGGCCTGCAGGACGATTCCCGCCTCGAGGCCGGCGAGGTCCGGTCGGCTCAGCAGCCGGGTGAAGACCGCGATGGTGAGCTCCAGATCGCGGTACTCCTCCATGTCGAGGTTGATGAACTTCTCGCCGCGGGGTGCCTGAGCGGCGTCGAGGTACAGCGGGACGAGTCGGTCGACGACATGACGGACCGTCTCGTCGAACGCCCACATCGACAGCTGTGAGACCACTGACGACACCTTGATCGACACGTAGTCCACGTCATCGCGGGCCAGCAGGCGGCGGGCGTCGGCCAGACGGTTGTCGGCCTCGTCGTCTCCGAGGACCGCCTCGCCGAGCGGATTGATGTTGAGTCGATGCCCGCCGGCGGTGAGTCGCGCGATGGCGGCGGTCAACGGCCGATCGCGTGCGTCGACGATCATGTGCCCGACCATCGTCCGCATGCGGGTCCGGGCTACGGGGACCACGACCCTCGGCATCATCCGCGCGAGTGCACCGCCGAGTCGGATCTGCGCTCGGTCGAGGAGTCCGAGGGCGTGGGGCACGGATGCGGCGATCTCGGTGAGCGCGGCGGCGGCCGCGGAGTCGTCCTCGGTGCCGATCACCCGGTCGATGAAGCCGACGGTGAAGTCGAGCCCCGCCGGGTCGGAGAGCACGGCGGCCAGCCGCCGTGCGGAAGGGTGCTGCTCGGACGGTGAGTGCTCGGCCGTGTTCAACCAATCGCGGACGAGCTGCTGCGAGTCGATCGCGAGGCCGGTCCATTCGGTGGCGCCGTCGACGCCGGGGGCGGTGGGCATGGTGTCAGTAGACGTCGAGTCGATCGGGACGATCATCGTCGGATCCCACGAACTGTGTCGAAGAACCTTGTGCGGAATTCCATATCGGGTGGAACAATCGGACCACCATGATGACGGGAAACGGGGCGGTGCTCCTCGACGTGATCGCAGCGCTCGACACGGCGGTCGCCGACGTTCCGGTGCCGCCCGACCCCGAATCGATCATCTGCTCGGTGTCGATGCTCGACATCGACGATCTGGTCGAGACCCGTGCGGCCCCCACCGATGCGGTTATCGCCGTCGGCGTCGACGCACCGACCGTCGCACACTGGCTGGCGGGGCTGCCCGTGCGTGCTCCGGGGGCTCCCGCAGCCCTCATGGTCAAGCGCTCGTCGGTCGACGCCGCCGTCCGTCGTGCCGCCGGGGACGCCGGGACCACGGTGGTCGTGATCGACCAGCGCGCCAGATGGGACCGGGTGCTCGGCATGGTCCAGGCGCAACTCGACCGCGTCGAGGAGACCGAGGCCGAGGCAGGCGGTGGGGCCGTCGACCTGGTCGGTCTCGTCGAACTGATCGCGCAGGGGACCGGTGGACTCGTGTCGATCGAAGACGCGACGAGCGCACGGGTGCTCGCCTATTCGCCGTCCAAGGGTGAGGCCGACGACCTGCGGGTGCAGACGATCCTCGGTCGCGCAGGGCCGGCCCGATATCTCGAACTCCTGCGGACATGGGGCGTGTTCGACACCATTCGCCGCGGTGGCGAGGTGGTCGATGTGCCCGAGGATCCCGATCACCTGATGCGCCGCCGCCTCGTCGTCGGTGTCCACTCGTCCTCGGGGAGACATCTGGGGTCGATCTGGGTTCAACAGGGCGCGGCACCGCTCGCGGACGATGCCGCTCACGTCTTGACCGGTGCGGCTGCAGTCGCTGCGCGCATCCTGACCCGTGAGATGCGGGCGCCGTCCACCGAGGAACGTCTCGTCCAGCGCGTGTTCGGTGCGCACGGCGGCGTCGACCCGGCCACCGCGGGCGCCTACCTGCGTTGGCCGGTGGACGATCCGGTCGCGGTCGTCGGGGTGACCACGACGGGTGGTGACGAGAGCCGTCGCAGCGATGCGATGGGTGCGGTGGGCGGTGCACTGCGACTGCACGCGAGCGCATACGCGCCGGCGGCGCTCACCGCGGTGATGGACGGCCGCGCGTACCTACTGCTTCCCGCGACGAGCGAGTCCGCCCTCATCGGGTGGCTCCGCGGTCTGGTCACGCGGTTCGACGGAGATCCGGCGTTGGGTGACGCGACGCTCCACGCCGCACTCGTGTCGCCGTTGGCCGGGCTCGCCAACGTTCCCGGTGCCCGGAGCGAGGTCGACAGGGTGCTCGCTGCGACGTCCGACGGCTCAGCTCGCGTGACGACCCTCGCCGAGTCGCGGACAGCGGTGCTGCTCGGCGAGATCCTGGAGACGCTCGCGGCGCGCGACGACCTCGTCGACCCGCGACTGACCGGACTGCGTGAGTACGACGCGCGCCACGAGGGCGGCTTGGTTCCCAGCGTCCGCGCCTACCTCGACGCGCACGGCAGCGTGCGGGATGCGGCGCGCGCGGTGGGGGTGCATGCGAACACGCTGCGCTACCGACTCAACCGTGCGCAGCAGCTGTCGGACCTGCGGTTCGACGATCCCGCCGATCGGCTGCTGACGACGATCATGCTCGCCGTCGACGGTCGGCGACGATGACGGACGATGACGTTTGACCTCGTGCTCCCGACCGGGATGCAATGGACGCGCACATCACCGATACCGACCGGAGGACCCACATGACCCGACTCGCCGACGAGGAACGACTCCTGATCGAGACGGTCCGGGCCTTCATCGACCGCGACGTCCGCGGATCGGTCCGCGAGATGGAGCACGCCGACGAGTACCCCGAGGCATGGATCGAGCAGATGAAACGCCTCGGCGTGTACGGGCTCGCGGTACCCGAGGAGTACGGCGGCGCACCCGTCTCGATGCCCTGCTATGCGCAGGTCACCCAGGAGTTGGCGCGCGGGTGGATGAGCCTGGCCGGGGCGATGGGCGGACACACCGTCGTGGCGAAGCTGCTCGACCTGTTCGGAACCGAGGAGCAGAAGCAGAGATATCTGCCGGTCATGGCGACCGGCGAACTGCGGGCGACGATGGCGCTCACCGAACCGGGCGGGGGATCGGATCTGCAAGCCATCACGACCGTCGCCCGCACCGACGGCGACGCGCTGGTCGTCACGGGAGCCAAGACGTGGATCTCCAATGCGCGCCGGTCGGGGCTGATCGCCCTGCTGTGCAAGACCGATCCGCGTGCCGAGCCCCGACACCGCGGCATCTCGGTGCTTCTGTGCGAGCACGGTCCGGGACTCACGGTGTCGCGGGACCTGCCCAAACTCGGGTACAAGGGCGTCGAATCGTGCGAGCTCGTCTTCGACGACTATCGGGTCGGCGCCGACGCGGTCCTCGGCGGGATCCCCGGCCACGGCTTCGCACAGATGATGAAGGGGCTGGAGACCGGCCGCATCCAGGTGGCGTCACGGGCCCTGGGCGTCGCGACGGCCGCGTTGGAGGACTCGCTGGCCTACGCGCAGGAGCGAGAATCGTTCGGCCGTCCGATCTGGAAGCACCAGGCCGTCGGCAACCACCTGGCCGATATGGCGACCAAGCTCTCCGCAGCCCGCCAGCTCACCTGGCACGCCGCGGAACGGTACGACCGCGGCGAACGCTGCGACATGGAGGCGGGAATGGCGAAGCTCTTCGCCTCGGAGGTGGCGATGGAGATCGCACTCGATGCCGTCCGAATCCACGGCGGCTACGGCTACTCCACGGAATTCGACGTGGAACGCTACTTCCGGGACGCGCCGCTCATGATCGTCGGCGAGGGCACCAACGAGATCCAGCGCAATGTCATCGCCTCGCAACTGGTGCAGCGAGGCGGACTCTGAGCCATGACCCCACAGTCAGCCGTCCCAGACCCGGATGTCCCAGACCCGGATGTCCCAGACATCACGCGAGACGTCGCGGCGCGCCGCGTCGCCTCGTGGCGCCGGACGGCCGTCGACCCCGCCGGACTGCGGATCTCGGCGGTCGCGATCACCGTGGTCCGCCGTCGCGGCGGCCACGGGGTGTGGCTCCTGAAACGACCCGACACCATGCGCAACCATCCGGGACAGTTCGCGCTCCCCGGCGGACGCGTCGACCCCGGCGAGGACGCCGTCGCGGCAGCGGTGCGCGAACTGCATGAGGAGACCGGGATCACCGCCGGGCCGGAGTCGGTGCTCGGCCTGCTCGACGACTACCGCACCCGGTCGGGGTACCGGATCACACCCGTGGTGTGCTGGCTCGACGCCGACCCGGTCCTCACACCCAACCCCGCAGAAGTCGCCGAGACGCACTTCATCCCGTTCGGCGACCTCCTGGCGCCGGCGCGGTTCGTGTCGATCCCCGAATCCGATCGACCGGTGATCCAACTCCCGATCGCCGACGACCTGGTGCACGCGCCCACGGCCGCGGTGCTCTATCAGTTCGCAGAGGTGGTGCTGCGGGATCGCCGCACCCGCGTCGATCACCTCGAGCAACCGCCCTTCGCCTGGAGCTGACCGACAGCCGCGGCCGTGAGCGCAGTATCAGGTGCGCACTGCGTGCGCGGTGTCAGGTGCGCACTGCGTGCGCGGCGGCGACCATGTTCCGCAGAGCAGCCTCCACCTCGTCGGTCCGCCGAGTCTTGAGTCCGCAATCCGGATTCACCCACAGCCGGTCGGCAGTCACCGCGGCCAACGCCTCCCGCAGCGACTCGGTGATCTCCTCGGTGCTCGGAACACGAGGCGAATGGATGTCGTAGACACCGGGCCCGACCTGGTTCGCGAATCCCGCCGAGTCGAGATCGGCGAGGACCTCCATGTGCGAACGCGCCGCCTCGATCGACGTGACATCGGCATCCAGATCCGCGATCGCCCCGATGACCTCGCCGAACTCCGAATAACACAGGTGCGTGTGGATCTGCGTGGCGTCCGCGACCCCCGCGGTCGCGATGCGGAACGCCGTCACCGCCCAGTCGAGGTACTCGGCACGATCGGCCGCCCGCAGGGGGAGGAGTTCGCGCAGCGCCGGCTCATCGACCTGGATGATCGAGACACCGGCCCGTTCCAGGTCGACCGTCTCATCGCGAATGGCGAGAGCGACCTGCCGGGCGGTGTCGATCAGCGGCTGATCATCGCGGACGAACGACCACGCGAGGATCGTCACCGGTCCGGTCAGCATCCCCTTCACCGGCCGGTCGGTGAGCGACTGCGCATACGTGATCCAGTCGACCGTCATCGGCTCGGGCCGGGCCACGTCGCCGAACAGGATCGGCGGACGCACACACCGCGACCCGTACGACTGCACCCAGCCGTTCCGGGTGGCGAAGAATCCGTCGAGCTGTTCGGCGAAGTACTGGACCATGTCGTTGCGTTCGGGTTCGCCGTGCACGAGGACGTCGAGACCGATGCGCTCCTGCAGGGCGATCACCTCGGCGATCTCCTGCTGCATCCGAGCCCGGTAGGCGGCCTCGTCGAGGGCCCCCGTGCGGGCGGCCATCCGCGCCTTGCGGATCTCCACCGTCTGCGGGTACGACCCGATGGTCGTCGTCGTCAAGGCGGGAAGACCCAGGGCGTCGTCCTGAGCCTTCCGGCGGCCGGCCGCCGGCGTCCGGGTCCAGTCGTCCGCGGTCAACGCCGCGAGACGGTCGCGCACCGCGCCCACCGTCAGACGCGGATCGGTGGCGCGACTCGCGAGAGCCCGCCTCGCGGCGTCGAACTCGGCCGCGTGCGCCTGCCTGCCGTCGGCCAGCGCACCCGCGAGAGCCGCCACCTCCGCGAACTTCTCGTCGGCGAACGCCAGCCAGCCGCGCAGGGTTCGACCGGCGTCGGTGCCGTCGAGGTCCGTCTCGGGCGACAGCGAGTAGGGGACGTGCAGGGTGGAGCACGACGTGCTCACCGCCAGCGCGCCGACATCGCGCCGGACCGCCTCGAGGGTGGTCAGGGCCTGATCGAGGTCGGTGCGCCACACGTTCCGGCCGTCGACCACGCCGGCGACGACGAGCTTGTCGCCGAGTCCGGCCCCCGCGACCGATTCGGCGGTCCCGCTCACCAGGTCCACGCCGACGCCGTCGACGTCGGTGCGCGCCAGCGCGGTGAGCCGGTCGCCGGCGTCACCGAAATACGTCTGCACGAGGATCCTGGGTCGCCCGGTGACGGCCGACAGCTCGCGGTAGACGCGTTCGGCGAGTTCCGCGAGTCCGTCGGCCTGATCGGTGACCAACGTCGGCTCGTCGATCTGGACCCACGGGACCCCGGTGTCGCCGATCAGCCGGAGCAGCTCCGAATACAGGCCGATCAGATCGTCGACGCGCGTGAGCGGGGCGTCGGCACCGTCGACCGCCTTGGCCAATGCCAGGAACGTGATCGGGCCGATCACGACGGGACGCGCGGCGACCCCCAGGGCGCGGGCCTCGGCGATCTCGTCGACGAGCCGGGACGCGTCGAGCGAGAACCGGGTGTCGGGGCCGATCTCGGGGACCAGATAGTGATAGTTGGTGTCGAACCACTTGGTCATCTCGAGCGGAGTGACGTCGTCGGTGCCGCGAGCCGCCGCGAAATAGCGGTCGAGCCGGTCGTCGATGCCCGCGACGCGCGGCGGGAGCGCGCCGAGCATCTCGGCGGTGTCGAGGACCTGGTCGTAGTACGAGAAGGTGCCCACGGGAATGGAATCGTGCCCCGCCCGGCGCAGCCTGTTCCAGCCGTCCCGGCGGATCTCGGCGCCGACGCGGCCGAGTTCGGCGGCGTCGATGCGACCCGCCCAGTAGGATTCCACCGCTCGTTTGAGCTCCCGGTCGGCGCCGATGCGCGCGATTCCCGGAACGGTGGCCGTGAACTGCGATGCGTGCGTTGTTGCCCTGTCGTCAGACATGACGTGTCGTCTCTCCTGCATTCGTCGTGACGACCGATGCCACAGCAGGGCGACGCGAAGCGGCCCCTGTACGCAAGCACCGTTCGAACGTACGCCCTCGTCCACGAGGCGATCGGTCACCGGATGCGGTCGCACCCGGTACAACCGGCAGGTCTTCGGGCTCGTCGGCGTGCGCGGAGCGCCCCTACTGATCGTCGCTTCCCGAGATCGTTCCGCTACGGAGATCTCAGTGCTGGTGACGACTGTCGTTCCGACTCACCGCTGCGGGTCAGCTCCGGATTCACACTCGGATTCCCTCTTCGCGGCTCAGACGTGCGGCACACGCCGCCCGCGTCGACGCCCGTCGAGAAGCAGGGGCTCCATAGTGATCTCGACCGGGCGAACCAGTTGCGACCCCGATACTAGGAGCCCGGGCCACAGAAGGCACGAATTGTGCTCACCGATGATTCTAATTCGGTTGACCTGCGAGTTCTCTCGCTCTGCTGCGTGCGGTCCGAGCGGCGACGACCAGCGCTCGCAACGCCGCGCGCGCCTCGTCGACGGTCCGCGTCTTGAGCCCGCAGTCGGGATTCACCCACAGTCGATCGGCGGACACCACGGCGAGTGCCTCGGCGAGCGCGTCGACGATGTGGTCGATCGACGGGATCTGCGGTGAGTGGACGTCGTAGACGCCCGGCCCCACCTGCCCGTCGAATCCGGCGTCGACGAGCTCGGAGAGGATCTCCATGTGCGATCGCGCCGCCTCGATGGAGGTGACATCGGCGTCCATCTCGGTGATCGCGCCGATCACCGGAGCGAAATCCGAATAACACAGGTGGGTGTGGATCTGGGTCGAGTCGGCCACGCCGCCCGTCGCGATGCGGAACGAACGCACGGCCCGAGCCAGATAGTCGGCGCGGCGGTCCGCGTGCAGGGGCAGCAGCTCGCGGAGTGCGGGCTCGTCGACCTGGATGATCGGGACGCCGGCGCGTTCGAGGTCGGCGACCTCGTCGCGGACCGCGAGGGCGATCTGGTCGGCGGTGTCGGACCGGGGCTGGTCGTCGCGGACGAACGACCGCCCGAGGATCGTCACGGGACCGGTCAGCATCGCCTTGAGCGGTTTGGTCGTCAACGACTGCGCGTAGGTGGTCCACCCGACGGTCATCGGTCCGGGGCGGGAGACGTCGCCGAACAGGATCGGCGGCCGGACGCACAGTGATCCGGTGGCCTGCACCCAGCCGTTGCGGGTGGCGAAGAATCCGTCGAGCTGTTCGGCGAAGTACTGGACCATGTCGTTGCGTTCGGGTTCGCCGTGCACGAGGACGTCGAGGCCGACTCGCTCCTGCAGGGCTATGACCTCGGCGATCTCCTGCTGGATGCGGTCCCGGTACGTCTCGTAGTCGATCGATCCCGTACGCAGTGCGCGCCGGGTCTCGCGGATCGACCGCGTCTGCGGGTACGAGCCGATCGTGGTCGTGGTCAGCGGCGGCAGGTTCAGGGCGGTGTCCTGCGCGATGCGCCGGTCGGCGACCGATGACCGGGTCCAGTCCGCGGGGCGCAGTGCGGCGAGACGGTCGGCCACCGCGGTGACGTGGAGGCGGGCGTCGCTCGCCCGCGAGGCGAGTGCGGCCCGCGACACCTCGAAGGCCACGGCCTGGTCGTCGCGACCGTGGGCGTGGGCGCGAGCGAGCACGGCTACCTCGGCGAACTTCTCGTCGGCGAAGGCGAGCCACCCGTGCAGCGCAGGATCGAGGTCGGTCTCGCCGCGGAGCGTGTAGGGCACGTGGAGGGTGGAGCACGATGTGCTCACCGCGAGCGAGCCCACGTGCGGGCGGAGGTGCTCGAGGAGGTCGGCCGCACGGTCGAGGTCGGTGCGCCACACGTTTCGGCCGTCGACGACGCCCGCGACGAGATGCGTGGACGTCAGATCGAGGTGGTCGACGGCGGGGACGGCACCGCTCACGAGGTCGACGCCGATGCCCTCGACGCCGGCGGCCAGGAGGACGTCGAGCCGGTCGCCGAGGTCGCCGAAGTAGGTCTGCACGAGGATCGGCGGGCGCGGGCCGTCGGCGGCGAGGCGGGCGTAGACGCGTCGAGCGAGACCGGACAGGTCGTCGACGAGATCGGTCACCAGAATCGGTTCGTCGATCTGCACCCACGGTGCGCCGGCATCGTGGAGGACCGCCAGGAGACGGACGTAGAGGTCGACGACCTCGTCGATCCGAGTCATCGGGGCGGGGCCGCCGTCGGCGGCCGTGGCGAGCGCCAGGAACGTGATCGGGCCGATCACCACCGGTCGAGCGGGCATCCCCAGGGCGACGGCCTCGGCGAGCTCGGCGAGCAGGCGAGACGGGTCGAGGGCGAACTCGGTCTCCGGCCCGATCTCCGGCACCACGTGCGCGTAGTTGGTGTCGAACCAGCCGGTCGTGTCGAGCGGTGCCACCTCCGCGGTGCCGCGGGCCGCTGCGAAATACCGGTCGAGGGGGGCGTCGATGCTCGCGACGCGGGGCGGGAGGGCGCCGAGCATCTCGGCGGTGTCGAGCATCTGGTCGTAATACGAGAAGGTGCCGACGGGCACCGAGTCGTGGCCGGCCTGGACCAGTCGGTGCCAACCGTCCCGTCGGATCGCGGCCCCCACGCCCGCGAGTGCGGCGGCGTCGATGCGGCCGGCCCAATAGGCCTCCACCGCTCGTTTGAGCTCCCGGTCGGCGCCGATCCGAGCGATGCCGGGGACGGTCGCGGCGAACGGTGCGGGGGACGGGCTGACGGGCGTGGTGTCCGACATGGTCGAGAACTCTCCTGCTTCGGGGTCGTCACGGCGGACGTCGGCGACGTGACGTCGGTCCGCACGTGTTCCGGCCGGGGGAGAGGCAGGGGCTCCATGGTCATCTCGGCCGCCGGAATCGGTCGCACGCCCGATGGTAGGCGAACGCGTAAAATCAAGCATATGAGGTCTGACGGAGGGTGTGATTCGGCGGTTGCGGCGGACGCCGTCGCCGGAATGGTCCTCGTGGCTCGCGGAGACGAGCGGAATCCGGCCGGGGACGTCGACATCCCGCAGGCCCAACAGATCTGGACGTGCACGGCGAACCTGGCGGCGGGCGGATGCGCGGAGATCTTCGTCGCCCTCGGCGAGCGGGTGATCCCCGCGCCCGCCACCACGTCGACGACCCTCTATCTGCCCGAGTGGTACCACAGCCTCGACAAGACCTCGCAGAGCGCGTTGATGTTCGTCGACCGGCACCCGGTGATGTCGGGCGTCGTCGTCCTGACCGCCGACTCCATCACCAGCGGTGCCTGTGCCGTGGCCCGCGTCATCGAGGCGGCCGACGGTGACCCGGAGGCGATCTGCCGCGCCGAGTACGGCGGGACACCGCTGCAGCCGATCTACCTCGGCGCCGAACGGATCCGCGAGGCGATCGCCGAGATCGACGCGGGGACTCCCGTCTTCCGCTATCTCCTCGCTCATGCCGGAGACATGGTCCGCGTCGACTGCAGCGACCTGGGTGACGCCGCCCCCATCGGGCTGTAGACGCCCCGTTCCAGGCACCTGGCGGTCGGCGCCGAGATCTCGGATGATTTGATGACCTGCGGATGTCGGGGACAGGTCACGGTGGTCGATCCCCGTTGTGCACGACGGGAGATACACGCGATCAGCGATACGGCAGACGAGACTCTCGCGGGCGGTACCGGATCGCTCGCGCGTGGTCTGAGCGCCCGGCACATCCGGTTCATCGCGCTCGGCTCGGCCATCGGGACCGGTCTGTTCTACGGGTCCGCCGAGGCGATCGCCACAGCGGGTCCGTCGGTCCTCATCGCCTACCTCGTCGGCGGCGCCGTGATCTACGCGGTCCTGCGCGCTCTCGGTGAACTGTCGGTCCGCAATCCGGTCGCCGGCTCCTTCAGCGAGTTCGCCACCACCCACCTCGGGCCGCTGGCCGGCTTCCTGACCGGATGGACGTTCATCTTCGAGATGATCGTCGTCTGCCTCGCCGACGTCACCGCGTTCGGCGTCTACATGGGGTTCTGGTTCCCCGACGTCCCCCGCTGGACGTGGGTGCTGGCCGTGGTCTTCCTGATCGGGGCGGTGAACCTGTGCAGTGTCACGGTGTTCGGCGAACTCGAGTTCTGGTTCACGCTCGTGAAGGTGGTGGCGATCGTGGCGATGATCGCCGGCGGAGTCGCCGTGCTGGTCTTCGGTTTCGGGGTGCGCGGCGACGACGGCCGGGAATCGGTGAGCACCGTGAGCAACCTGTGGTCCGACGGGGTGATGCCGAACGGGATCGCCGGGTTCCTGTCGAGTTTCGCGGTGGTGATGTTCGCGTTCGGCGGCAGCGAGATCATCGGCATCACGGCCGGTGAGGCACAGAACCCCCGCAAGACCATTCCGCAGGCGGTCAACACCGTTCCGGTGCGGATCCTGCTGTTCTACGTGTGCACGCTGTCGGTGATCATGGCGATCATCCCATGGCGGGAGATCACGGGGGAGGGCAGTCCGTTCGTCCAGATCTTCGAATCGTTGGGCCTGGCACCGGCGGCCGCCGTGCTCAACGTCGTGGTCATCACCGCGGCGCTCTCGGCGATCAACAGCGATGTCTTCGGTGCGGGACGCATGATGTACGGCCTCGCGCAGCGCGGTCAGGCGCCGGCGTCGCTCAAGGCGGTCTCGGCAGGCGGTGTGCCGTGGCTGACCGTGGTCATCATGGTGGTGGCGCTGCTGCTCGCCGTGGTGCTGAACTGGGTGATGCCCGACCGGGTGTTCCTGGTGATCGCCTCGCTGGCGACGTTCGCGACGATGTTCGTCTGGATGATGATCCTGGTCTCGCAGTATCGGGCCCGCCGCGCGATGACGCGCGAGGAGCAACGGGCCCTGGAGTTCGGCGTCCCGCTGTGGCCGTACGGGCAGATCGCGGCGATGGGGTTCCTGGTCTTCGTCGCGATCGTCGTCGCCGTGGATCCCGACACCAGGGTGTCGTTCATCGTCGGCGCCGGATGGCTGGTGCTGTTGGTGATCGCCTACCGCACGTTGGTCCCGCGCTCCGCGCGACGCTGAGCGACGACCCGGGTCGGACTCGTGTTCGGGTCGGTCCGACGCTCAGGGCAGTGCGGTCCGCAGCGGTCCCGGGTCCACAGACAACAGGGCTGCGGCGCAGCGAGACGCCGGATCGACCGCGTCGGCGAGGGCGTCGGCGAATCCGTCACGTGCCAGCCCGCGTACGGTGCCGGACGCGTCGACGCCGACGACGGCGGCCAGCTCGCCGGTCGTCGGCACGCAGACGGCCCACCGCAGTGCGGTCTCGTCGGACCACGCGCGGTCGGCCGACCGGACGTAGGCGGCGGGATCGGGGACCCCGAGGAGGCGCAGGGCCCGAACGTCGGAGAGCCGGTCGTCGTCACGAAGAGCGCGCAGATACCACGCGCCCGCGTTGACTTCGACCGGCTCCACGACGAATCAGACGATCCGCTCGGCTACGTGATCTCGAGCAGGACGGTGCCCTGGGTGACGGCGCCGCCGGGCTCGGCGGTCAGGCCGGTCACGGTGCCGTCCTTGTGGGCGGTGACCGGGTTCTCCATCTTCATGGCCTCCAGGACCACCACGAGGTCGCCCGCGGACACGGTGTCGCCCTCGGCGACCGCGACCTTCACCACGGTGCCCTGCATCGGGGCGGTCACGGCGTCGCCGGACGCCGCCGCGCCGCCGCCCTTGCCGCGGGTGCGGGCCTTCGGCTTACGACGCAGTGCGCCGCCGTTGCCGTTGCCGCCGCCGAGGTTGAGGTCGCCGGGAAGCGAGACCTCGACGCGGCGTCCGCCCACCTCGACCACGACGTTCTGGCGGGGCGTGTCCTCGTCGTCGAGGGGTTCGCCGCCGGTGAACGGTTCGATGGTGTTCTCCCACTCCAGCTCGATCCACCGGGTGTAGACGTCGAACTTCTCGACCCCGTTCTCGTCGACTCGGCCGATGAACGCGGGGTTGGAGACGATGTGGCGGTGGAACGGGATCACGGTTGCCAGGCCCTCGACCTGGTACTCGTCCAGGGCGCGACGGGCGCGTTCGAGTGCCTGTTCGCGGGTCTCGCCGACCACGATCAGCTTGGCGAGCATCGAGTCGAACTGACCGCTGATGACGTCACCGGCGCGCACGCCCGAGTCCATCCGGACGCCGGGGCCCGAAGGCTCCTTGTAGACGGTGATCGGACCGGGAGCCGGAAGGAAGCCGCGACCGGCGTCCTCACCGTTGATGCGGAATTCGAAGGCGTGGCCGCGCGGGGTCGGGTCCTCGGTGATGTCGAGGGCGCGACCCTCGGCGATCCGGAACTGCTGGCGGACCAGGTCGATGCCCGCAGTCTCCTCGGTGACCGGGTGCTCCACCTGGAGGCGGGTGTTGACCTCGAGGAACGAGACCGTCTCGCCCTGCACCAGGTACTCGACGGTGCCCGCACCGTAGTATCCGGCCTCGCGGCAGATGGCCTTGGCCGACGAGTGGATCATCTCGCGCTGCTTGTCGGTCAGGTACGGCGCGGGGGCCTCTTCGACGAGCTTCTGGAAACGGCGCTGCAGTGAGCAGTCGCGGGTGCCGGCGACGATGACGTTTCCGTGCATGTCGGCGATCACCTGGGCTTCGACGTGCCGCGCCTTGTCGAGGTACTGCTCGACGAAGCACTCGCCGCGACCGAACGCCGCGACGGCCTCGCGGGTGGCGGACTCGAAGAGTTCGGGGATCTCCTCGACGGTGTGCGCGACCTTCATGCCGCGACCGCCGCCGCCGAAGGCCGCCTTGATCGCGACGGGGACGCCGTACTGCTCGGCGAAGGCGACGACCTCGTCGGCGCCGCCGACCGGGTCCTTGGTTCCCGCAGCCATCGGCGCGTCGGCGCGCTCGGCGATGTGGCGCGCGGTGACCTTGTCGCCGAGGTCGCGGATCGACTGCGGCGACGGGCCGATCCAGGTGAGGCCGGCGTCGAGGACGGCCTGGGCGAAGTCGGCGTTCTCGGACAGGAAGCCGTAGCCGGGGTGGATCGCGTCGGCGCCGGACTTGGCGGCGGCGTCGAGGATCTTGTCGAACACGAGGTACGACTCGGCGGAGGTCTGTCCGCCCAGTGCGAAGGCCTCGTCGGCGAGGCGCACGAACATCGCATCGGCGTCGGGCTCGGCGTAGACGGCCACGCTGGCGATCCCGGCGTCGCGGGCTGCGCGGATCACGCGGACCGCGATCTCGCCGCGGTTGGCGATGAGGACCTTCTTGATGGTCGTCTGACTGATCTCAGAGGAACTGGTCACTGGCACTCCTGTAGGACCGCCGGGGCGGCGGACCGTAGTCGGGGACGGGGTCAACCATCCGGGTTCGACGGGCTGCGTCTCGCGCGGGAGGTCCCGCGTGTGGCGTCTTCAAGGCACGCTGCTCGGCGGGGCCGGCGGCGTGATCTCCGCGACTCACATTAACGTACCGAGCAAATGCTCGGTACGAGGGTTGCCGCGCAGGATGAAAATCTGTCTACCCGTCTTTCGCTGTACTCGCGAGTAGGTCGACGAATCCGTCGAGGAACGCCTCCATCGCGAGTCCGTCGCCCGCGGGATAGCGCGTGTGCATCCGCAATCCGCCCGGAGTCCGGTTGACCCAGATGTACACCTCGTCGTCCGCGTAGGCGTGACTCCGCAGCACCCGCGCCGCGCCCGCGTCGCCGACATCCGACCGCGGAGTGCTCCGCGTGTCCATGTACGAGACCACCAGACTCGGCGAGCTGCGGACGTCGAGGATCTCGGCGACCCGCAGAAAGGGCAGCGTCGCACCGTCGCGGGAGTCGCCGAGCGCGGCGGTGCTGCGGCGGGCGGCCTCCGCCAGTGCGGGGTCGTCGGAGACGTCGACCGCGAGTGGAGCGAGCCCGACGAACCAGCCCAGCGAGTGGATCCACGTGCGATCGGTCCTCGTGTGACGGGGCATGATGCACGCGAACTCCCGCGCGCCCGTGGTGGATCGGAACGACAGTGCGAGCGCTCCGATCACCCCGCCGACGAGGGAGGCGCCCGCCGCGGCGCAGAAGTCCTCGAGTCGGCGCGCGGCGGCGTCGTCCAGGATCAATGCGGTTCGCGAGGGCTGCGGCAGCCGGCAACTGAGCTCGTCGGGCGTGAGGGGGTCCGACCCGATCCGCGCGGTCACATCGTCGGTGAGATCGGGGATCTCGACGGTGATGTCGGGGATGTCGACGGCCACCGACCCCTCGTCGTGCAGAGCGGGTTCGGTCGGATCGTGGTCGAGGAGCGGGCTCGCGAGCAGCGCATGCCGGTACCGGTCCAGGAACTCGCGCCACACGCCGATCGCCGGGTGGCTCGCATCGCCTGCGTCGGCCTCCCGCCGCTGGGCGTCGCTGAAATCGAGATAGCTGCCCGGCGGGCCGAGCACCGACGGCCGACGATCGCGGGCCGACCGGTACAGCTCGGTGAGCTCGTAGTGGGCCGTGACCAGGGAGTACCCGTCGACCAGCGAGTGATCGGCGGCGAACAGGAGGGTGAAGCCGTCGGGGCGGGCGACGGTCGCGAACCGGTAGGCGGGCCAGTGCAGCGGAGCCGTCGCGCGGTCGAAGGATCCGGCGATCTGTTCGAGCAACAGCGCGGTCTCGGTGTACCACCCGATCCGCGACATCGTGACGTGCACGGTGTCGGGGTCGGCCGTGTATCGCTCGGTGCGGTAGTGGGCGTCCCGATCGGCCTTCAGGACGACGTGGGTCCGCAGGACCTCGTGACGATCGATGTACGCACTGAGCGCGGCGCGGATCGCCGGAACCGACATCGGCTCGGCGAAGTCGATCGCCACGCCGAGCCACGACTCCCGTCCGCCCTCACGCCGCGTCGCCACCCGGTATTCGAATGCGGACCGGAGGTGCTGCTCGTGATTGTGCGACGTCTCCCGCGGATCCCTGCGCCAACTGCCGAGACCTCCGGGCACAGTCGGGATCCACTCGACGAGGCCACCGGGTTCGATCGGCGCGTCGAGGATCTGCAGGAAGTCCATGCCCGTCGGATGCCCGTCAGATCCCGGTCTGTTCGCGAACCTGGCGTTTGATGCGGGTGAGCATCCCGGCCATGCCGTTCAGACGCAGCGGAGACACCACGGACGCCAGCCCGAGATCGTGGAAGAAGTCGTTGGGGACGTCGATGATCTCGCGGGCGGAGGAGCCGTCGAGGCCTTCGTGGAGGATCGCCGCGAACCCGCGCGTCGTCGGTGCCTCGGGTGGTGCGCTGAAGTACAGCCGGACGGCGCCGGAGTCGGCGGCGTCCACCGACAGGAAGATCGGCGACTGGCACTCCGGCACCGGCTCCATGGCCTCCGGCTTGAGCTCCTCGGGCAGATCCGGCAGGTCTCCGGCGAACTCCAGGAGCAGCTGAATCTTGTCGGGGTCGGACATGGCGCCGAAATCGTCGACGATCTCGGCGAGCGAGGATGGCAGTGTCATGCGATCGCTCCGATTCGGGTTCGGGGACGGGGCTCGATCAAGCCTTCGGGGCCTCGCCGGGCTCCTCGCCGACCACGATCGGGACCCGCACCCGGTTTCCCCACTCGGTCCACGAGCCGTCGTAGTTGCGGACGTTCTCGAAGCCCAACAGGTGGGTGAGGACGAACCACGTGTGGCTCGATCGCTCACCGATCCGGCAGTACGCGATGGTCGGCGTCGACGGATCGAAGTCGGCGTAGATCTCCTCGAGCTCGGCGCGCGAACGGAACCGGCCGTCCGGTGCCGCGGCCTTCGCCCACGGGATCGAGATCGCGGTGGGGATGTGACCACCGCGCAGGGCACCCTCCTGCGGGTAGTCGGGCATGTGCGTGCGCTCGCCGGTGTACTCCTGCGGGGACCGCACATCGATGAGCGGCTGCTCGCCGAGCACGTCGAGGACCTGGTCGGCGTATGCCCGGATCACCGAGTCGTCGCGCTCGACGACGGGATAGTCGCTGCGGGGGTACACCGGGACGTCGAACGAGGTCTCGCGCTGCTCGTCCATCCAGGCGTCGCGGCCGCCGTCGAGCAGGCGCACGTCCTCATGGCCGAACAGGGTGAACACCCACAGGGCGTAGGCGGCCCACCAGTTGCTCTTGTCCCCGTAGATCACCACGGTGTCGTCGCGTTCGATGCCCTTCTCGCTCATCAGCGCGGCGAACTTCTCGCCGTCGATGTAGTCGCGGGTGACGGGATCGTTGAGGTGCAGATGCCAGTCGACCTTCTGCGCCGTCGGGATGTGCCCGATGTCGTAGAGCAGGACGTCCTCGTCGGATTCGATGATCTTCAGACCCGGGGCCCCCAGGTGCGCCGACAACCATTCGGTCGTGACGAGCCGCTCCGGGTGCGTGTATGTGGTGAAGGCCGGGTTCGGATCGAATTCCACAGTCACTGAGGGTCTCCCGCGTCTACTGGTGATGGTCGCGACCGATTCCGGACGCTGTAATCCAGCATACGGCGCGACCGGATCGCGACTGGAGGGCACACGCCGGTACCGGTGTGCAACCGGACGAATGACACGCGGCGGCGAACTCTCCGAGCGGGTGTTAGCGTTCCGGTCATGTCGTCGTCCTCCCCGCTGGGGCGTTCTCGTCCGCAGGCGTGTGCCCTGGTCCTCGCGGTGGTCACCGCGGTCCTGCTCGCCGGATGCGCGGTGTCCGGAACACCGCGCCGGGAGGCGATGAAGGACCCGATCCGCTGTTCGGCGTCCGAATGCCCCGAGCTGCCGGTGTTCTCGTCCAAGCGGTTGGCCGAATCCGGTGTCACCGCGGCCAACGCGTCGACGACCGTTCCCGCCTACCTGACCGCGGTCCTCGACGATCTCGAATCGGTCTGGCAGGAGTGGTTCGCCGAACTCAACATCGAGAACGCGGCGGCGGGACGCGTGCTGATCACGCCGGGGACGAGCTACCGCAGCGAATGCCTCAAGGACACCGAGCTCCGTTCGGGCATACCGAGCGATTACCCGAACGCCTTCTACTGCCTGCTCGACTCGGAGCCCGACGGCGGCGGGACCGCACGGAAGGGGTCGGTGATCCTGCCGGTCACCACCTTCGCCGAGATGTGGGACGGAAAGCTGATGGGTTCTTCGGGCATCCTCCTCGGCGACTTCACTGCGGCGACGATCATCGCGCACGAGTACGGCCACAACGTCATGTACCGGCTGCTCGAGGCGTACTCGATGGACAAGAGGGAGGGGCCGACGGGCGATGCCCCCGAACTCCTGGCCGACTGCTTCGCGGGGAACTGGGCCGCGACGGTGTTCGGACGCAAGGACCTGTCGTTCAAGGAGATGGCGCAGGCGGCGATGCTCATCATCTCGATCGGCGATCCCGCCCCCGGTCAGGGGCATGGCACGTCGCTCGCCCGGGCGAAGGCCCTGTGGAAGGGATTCTCGGACAATCTGAAGCGCCAGGGCACCCCGGGGGACTGTCTTCAGGCGTACTGGCCCGCCGTCCTGCGTTCGGCCTGACGACTTCTCAGCCGACGGTCCAGCCTCCCCGGGCACCATACCGATCACGCTTCCCGTCCGGCGAGACGCAGAAAATCTGTCGCGAGACAGAGGTGGGCGGCCACTGGTGCCCGAGATGATGGAGGCATGGAAACAACGCCCGCCCCGGCCGCACACCGCAGCGAGCGCACCGCCACGTTCGCCGTCGGCGGCCTCAGCCTCCTGGCCGGAGCCCTTTATGTGTGGGTGGTTTTCGCACTGCTCACGTCCGGTGCCGATGCCCCAGCCTCCCTGCTTGGATACACCGTCTTCGCCGCGGCGCTGGGCATCTATCTGGTCAGCGCACTCGCGACCGGTTCCACCGATCTGGGCTTGGCCCTTCCACTATGGTTCAGCGTGTTCGCACTCACCGCGTACCGCCCCTCGCTCGTGCGGGCATCGCGATCGCCGCCGGGTGGGTGCTTGTCGCCGGTACGAAGGTGTACCAGCTGCTGGCCATCGGCTATGCGCTGACCGTTGCCGAGGCCGGGCTGCTCCTCTTGGTCGAGGTGGGGTTCTTCTTCATCGCCTGCGGCGTGCTGGGGCTCGGCTTCCGCTTCCAGCGCCGGCGCGCAGAAGAAGCCGCCGAGCACGCACGTCTGGTTGGAGCACACGCCCGCGCGATCCACGCCGAAGCCACCACGACCGAACGGAACCGCCCATCCTTCCGGAGATCGAGCAGAAGACTGCCTGGGCACTGGAGAACATGCGCACCGTCGTCCGCACTCTCCGCGCAGACGACACACATGACGAGCCCGACCGACTCCCGCTCTCCGACGCGGCCGCGCGCCTGATCGGCACCCTCCAGATCGAACGCGGCATCGAGGTGACATCAACGATCCGTGCCGCTGACCCGGTCGACGATGCCTGCGCCTCGACGGTGTTGAGCGTGCTCAAAGAAGTCCTCCTCAATGCGGCCCGGCATGCTCCCGGGATGCCGGTCATGCTGAGGCTCGAGACCACGGCTTCCGGCGTGCACCTGACGGTGACCAACCGCGCTATCGGTATCCGTGTCGTCAGAGGCCGGTGGCACCGGTTACGGACTGGTCGGCGTGGCAGAGCGCGCCCGACTCCTCGGCGGCAGCACCCGGTGATCCCGCCGGTCCCGAACCAGCAGGCTCTCCCGCAGTCTGCGCGGTCGCGGACCGGCGCGATCGTCGCTCTCGTCATCGGCGCAGCGCTCACTGTCTCCGGCCCGGTGATCGGCATCCTCATCGGCAGCTTCGCCCTCGTGCCACACGCCCTCGGCTACGGCGAGAACGCCGCTCACCTTGCGCCGACGGCGACCATCGAGATCGATGCCGATGACTCCGTGCTGCTGCTCGCGCCCGTCGCCGACCTCGTACACGCCGCCCACGGAGGGTGCACGGGAGCAACCGCCGACGGCGCTGTCGCGGACATCTCTTACGAGCCGGCCGGCACGCTGAACACCCTCGTGAACGGAACCCGCTACGAGTCGTTCGCCCGCGTGACCGCGGGTGAACCGGGAACCTACACGCTGGCCTGCCACACCCCCGTCGACGTGATCGCCGCCCCGACGTTCGAACTCGGAACGGTAGTCGGAACCCTCGGCTGGCGGACCGCAGGCGGCCTCATCGTCTCGGTGCCCGGCGTCGTCCTGGCGATCATCGGGACCGTCCGCCTCGCGCGCACCCCGAAGTCGGTTTAGCCGACGGTCCAGAGGTCGGTGACGTCGACGCCGACCTCGTCGAGGAGGCTGCGCACCAGCGGCAGGCTGATGCCGATGACCGACGACGGGTCGCCGTCGACGCCGTCGATCAACCAGCCGCCCAGACCGTCGAGGGTGAACCCGCCGGCCACCTCGAGCGGTTCGCCGGTGGCCGCGTAACGGTCGATGACCTCGTTGGAGACGTCGGCGAACGCGATGGTCGTCGACCGGCTGCCGACCGCCGTCCCGATCACCGCTCCGCCGGACAGGCGGCGGACGCAGTGACCGGTGATGAGGAGCCCCTCGGTGCCGCGCATCGACCGCCACCGTCGTGCGGCGACCTCCGCGGTGTGCGGTTTCCCGACGAGCTCACCGTCGATGGAGAGCATCGAGTCACAGGTCAGGATCACGCCGTCCGCGGCCGCCGGGCCGGCGTCGCGGATGATCGACTCCACGACGGCGTCGGACTTGGCCTCGGCGAGGCGGGTGACGATCCGGTCGTGCGGTGCTCCCGCCAGCGAACCGAGCAGCGCGTCCTCGTCGACCTGCGACACGACGACCGCCGGTCGCAGACCGGCGTCGCGCAGCACACGCAGGCGTGCCGGCGACGCCGAACCGAGAACGACGGTCGTCGCAGGGGTGCGGACGGTCACCAGCCGCCGCGGTTGGTGTAGCTGCCCGGCTGTCCCCACATGGTGCGGAACTTGTCGACGGGACGACCCCAGTCGTTGCGGGGGGCGCCGGTGTCGTCGGACGATCCGCCGGCAGCGGCGAAGACGCCGACCAGCACGGCCAGGTCCTCATCGGTGGGGTTGCCGTCGACGACGGTCAGGAACGGCCGGGCCGGCTTCTCGTCGCCGGCCGGCGAGTCGAGGTCTGCACTCATCGGTGCCGCCTTTCTCTACGGGTCGGGACGATCAGAGCGGAATGTTGCCGTGCTTCTTCGGCGGGACCTGGACCAGCTTGCGCTCGAGCAGTTTGAGGGCGTTGGCGATCTGGCCGCGCGTGTGGCTCGGCGGGATCACGGCGTCCACGTAGCCGCGTTCGGCGGCCACATACGGGTTCACCAGGGTGTCCTCGTACTCCTGCTGGAGTTCGAGGCGCAGTGCGTCGACGTCGTCGCCGTTGGCCTCCGCCTCCTTGAGGCGGCCGCGGTAGACGAAGCCCACCGCACCCGAGGCACCCATGACGGCGATCTGCGCGGTCGGCCACGCGAGGTTCACATCGGCGCCCATGTGCTTGGAACCCATCACGTCGTAGGCGCCGCCGTAGGCCTTGCGGGTGATGACGGTGACCTTGCCGACGGTGGCCTCGCCGTAGGCGTACAGCAGCTTGGCGCCGCGCCGGATGATGCCGTTGTACTCCTGCTCGGTTCCCGGCAGGAAGCCGGGGACGTCGACGAGCGTGACGATCGGGACGTTGAACGCGTCGCAGGTGCGCACGAAGCGCGCGGCCTTCTCGGACGCGTCGATGTCGAGGCAGCCGGCGAACTGGGTCGGCTGGTTGGCGACGATGCCGACGCTGCGGCCGTCGATGCGGCCGAAGCCGACGACGATGTTCATCGCGCGCTCGGCCTGCACCTCGAGGAACTCGTCGTCATCGAGGAGGTTCCGGATCACCTCGTGCATGTCGTACGGCTGATTCGGCGAATCGGGGATGATCGTGTCGAGGGCGATGTCCTCGTCGGTGAGGTTGTCCTCGATGGCGCCCACCCGGTCGGCGACCGGGAAGCGGGGAGCCTCCGCGCGGCAGTTCGACGGCAGGTACCCGAGGAGCTCCTTCACGTAGTCGAGGGCGTCCTCCTCGTCCTGCGCGACGTAGTGGGCGACACCCGACTTGGTCATGTGGGTGTTGGCACCGCCGAGGTCCTCCATGCTGACGTCTTCGCCGGTCACGGTCTTGATGACGTCGGGGCCGGTGACGAACATCTGGCTGGTCTGATCGACCATCACCACGAAGTCGGTCAGTGCGGGGGAGTAGACGTGGCCGCCGGCGGCGGGCCCCATGATCAGGGAGATCTGGGGGATGACGCCGGAAGCGCGCACGTTGCGCTCGAAGATCTCGCCGTACAGGCCGAGGGAGACCACACCCTCCTGGATGCGGGCGCCCGCGCCCTCGTTGATGCCGATCAGCGGGCGACCGGTCTTGAGCGCGAGGTCCATGACCTTGACGATCTTCTCGCCGTACACCTCGCCGAGGCTGCCGCCGAACACCGCGGCGTCCTGGCTGAAGACGCAGACCTCGCGGCCGTCGATGGTGCCGTACCCGGTGACGACGCCGTCGCCGAGCGGCCGGCGGTCGGCCAGGCCGAAGTTGGTCGACCGGTGGCGAGCCAGGGCGTCGAGCTCCACGAACGAGCCCTCGTCCAGCAGGTGGGTGATGCGCTCGCGTGCGGTGAACTTGCCCTTCGCGTGGGCCTTCTCCGCTGCGGCCTCACCGACGGGGCATTCCGCGTCGGCGAGCCTGTTGCGCAGGTCGGCGAGCTTTCCGGCCGTGGTGTGGATGTCGGGTGCAGCGCCCTCGTCGCGCGAAGCTGTCGTCATAGCCATCGATGCTAACTTCCCGAGCGGGCGCTCGGTCAAGTGGTCGAGAATGTGAGAATATCCTCACATTCTCCCCGGTGCGTGCGCCGCATAGAATCCGCGACATGGAACCCCGTCGCGCATCCGGCGCACTGCCCGACATCGCCCGCCTGCGATCGAGTCTCTCCGAGTCCACCCGCTGGCGCGACGTGGGCGTGGTCGATGAGACGGGATCGACCAACGCCGACCTCATCGCGCGTGTCGACCGCGGCGAGGACATCGACGGTGCGGTCCTCATCGCGGGGCGGCAGACCGCCGGGCGGGGGAGACACGCCCGCGTCTGGGAGACGCCGGACGGTCAGCTCGCGATCTCGGCGGCACTCCGAGTCCCCGCGCACGCGACCCCGGTCCTCGGCTGGTTGTCGTTGCTCACGGGGCTGGCCGTCCACGACGCGCTCGTCGGCGTCACGGGCTCGCACGTCCACCTCAAATGGCCCAACGACGTGCTGGCACCCGACGGCGGCAAGCTGTCGGGGATCCTCTCGGAGTATCGCCCCGCGACGGGCGGCGGCGGGACCGCGGTCATCGGCACCGGCATCAACCTCGATCTGCCCGCGGACGCGGCCACCGGGCGCGGATCATCGGTTCGGGATCTGGTCGGCGACTCCGCCCGCGGAGATGTCGCGGTCGTGGATGCGACGGATGTCGCGGTGGCCTATCTGACGGCGCTGTCGCGGCGTCTCGAGTCATGGCCGGACGCGATCGACGACCTGCTCGAGGACTATCGGGCGGCCAGCACCACCCTCGGCACGCGGGTCCGACTGATCCTTCCCGGCGGCACCGAGGTCGTCGGGGAGGCGTCGGCGGTCGACGCCGAGGGGCGCATCGTCGTCGACGCTCCGGACGGTCCGGTGGTGGCCTCCGCGGGCGACGTCACGCACCTTCGGCCCGCAGTGGCTGACTGAAGACCGGTAGCTGATTGAAGACCGGCGATCAGTGCTTGCGTGTGCTGCTGCGGCCCATCGTCGGGATCAGGGTGAGGACCGGCAGGCCGATCAGCAGGTGCATGATCGCCGTTCCGATCCCCGAGGCGTACTGGTTCTCCATGAGCAGCAGCGGCAGCAGGACGGCCGCGGCGACCAGCAGACCGACGATCCAGCTGTAGAACTGGTTCGGCACCGGCGTCACGATCTGCAGGATGTACCACAGGGCGCCGCCCATGAGGGCGACCACGAATCCGGTGATCGCGAACCACCACTCGCCCTCGCTGAGCGGGACGAAGTAGCCGTTGAACGTGCCGGCGGTGTTGATCTTCTTGGCGACGGTGAGGATCACCCAGGCCGCCAGCCAGGCGGCGAGGCCGGTGACGACGCCGGTCATCAGGACGCCGCCGCAGAACATCACGGGGTCCACGTCGGGGCCCGGGCGACGCGGGGTGCGCGGTTTGCCCGCCCCGTAACTCTGGTCGGCATAGCCCTGGTCGGCATAGCCCTGATCGCGGTAATTCTGATCGCCGTAGGTGTGCGGGTTCTGCTCGTACTCCGGATACGCGTCGTACTGGCTGTAAGCGCGTGTCTGGGGCGGCTGCTCGCGGCGCTGGTAGGGATCGCGCGGGTCGTTGTAAGTCATGGTCCTCGCCTGTGGTCGCGTCGTGGTCTGTACCGTCCGGGAACTCGGTGGCGTGCGGGGCCCGGAGACGTCTGGAGCGACGCCTGGGTGTGACGCCTGGGGGTTCAGTGTAGCCCCGAAACCGGCGATCTCCGCGGGACCGCGACTAAGGTGGGACCTCATGGGCTACCCGCGCGAGAACCTCGCACCCGGCGAGGTCGTCGTCATCCACCGGCACCCGCACTGGAAGTCGCTGATCATCCCGGTCCTGGTGTTCTGGGCGGTGACGGTGGTCGGCGGTGTGGCCATCGGTTTCGGTCGCCGCGCCCTCGCCGACGACACGGGGCGCCTCACGCTGACCGGAGTCGTCGCGGTCGTGTGGGCCGTGCTCACGGTGTGGTTCCTCGTTCGACCGCTGCTGACGTGGAAGACCACGCACTTCGTGGTCACCGACCGCCGCGTGATCTACCGGACCGGCGTCATCACCCGGTCGGGCATCGACATCCCGATCCGTCGGATCAACACCGTCGAGTTCCGTCACGGCCTCGTCGACCGCATGCTTCGCACGGGCACCCTCGTCATCGAGTCGGCGTCCGACGAACCTCTCGCGTTTCACGACATCCCGCGGGTCGAGGCGGTCCACGCGCAGCTCTATCAGGAACTGCTCGACGATGAGGACGCCGAGTTCGACCGTTTCGGTTCCCGCAGCGGCTCCCTACACCGTGAACCCCTACACCGTGAACCCCGCCGCGAGGTCGGCCGGTGAACGCGCCGACCTCGGTCCTGCTCGCCGAGGACGACGCGGCCATCGCCGAACCGTTGGCGCGCGCCCTGAGCCGCGAGGGCAACGACTGCGTCATCGCCGCGACCGGCCCCGCCGCCCTCGACCGGGCACTGTCCGGCGAGTTCGATCTCCTCATCCTCGACCTGGGGCTTCCGGGCATGGACGGCCTCGAAGTCTGTCGGCGGGTCCGTACCGCGATGCCCCAGCTTCCCGTGCTCATGCTGACGGCGCGCACCGACGAGGTCGACTTCGTCGTCGGGCTCGACGCCGGCGCCGACGACTACGTCGGGAAACCCTTCCGTCTCGCCGAGCTGTTGGCGCGCGTGCGGGCACTCATGCGGCGCAGCGCCCCGGTCGACGACGACGGGGACGCGGTGTTCGACTTCGGCGACATCCACCTCGACACGCGGGCACGCCGCGTCGTCGTCGACGGCGAGGACCTGACGCTCGCGAACCGGGAGTTCGACCTGCTCCACTTCCTGATGGAACGGTCCGGCGAGGTCGTCTCCCGCGACGACATCCTCTCGGCCGTCTGGGGGTCGACGGACCTGCGGTCGTCGAAGACCCTCGACATGCACATCTCCTGGATCCGTCGGAAGATCGGGGACGACTCCGACCGACGCAGGCACATCGTGACGGTCCGCGGCGTCGGGTTCCGCTTCGATCCGTGAGGGGAGTGCCGTGCGCCGCCGCATCTTGAAGATGATGATCGCGTCCGTCGTCGCGGTGGGCGTCATGTTCGGGGTGCCGAGCACGATCATCGCGTGGGACTGGTTCTCCACCCAGGCACATCAAGATCTGGCGCAACGTCTAAAACGGGTCAGCGAGCACGTGCTGGCCGAGGAGTCCGAGGGCCGGTCGGTGCGATTGACCCACCTGGATCTGGAGGACTTCCGTCTGCTGCTGCCGTCGAACGGCCGGCTCACCCTCACCTACAGTCAGCCGTCGGCCACCCGTCCCGGTGGCGTCGAGCTGCAGCGGAAGCAGATCGGCAATCACTTCACCGGTCCGGCGGTGTCGGAGTCGGTGAACCTCGCGACCGGGGCCGATCTGACGATGTCGATCCCCCGCGAGGACGTGCGGCCCAAACAGCTGCTCGCGGTGGCCGTGCTGGCGCTGGCGGTGTTGGCCGCGGTGGGCGGTGGGGCGATGGTCGCCGTCGTGACCGCACGCCGCCTGTCCGAACCGTTGACGCACGTCGCGCAGCGGGCCGAGGCGATGGCGCGGGGAGACTTCTCGGCGGACTGGCCCGAATACGGGATCGACGAGCTCGACCGCGTCACGACGGCGCTCGCCGAGGCCAACGCCGAGATCGCCCTGCGGCTGGAACGCGAAGGGGAGATCGTCGGCGACGTCTCGCATCAGTTGCGCAGTCGGCTCACCGCGGTCCATCTGCGACTCGACGAGTTGACCCTCCACGACGATCCGACGGTCGTGACCGAGGCGGAGGCGGGGATGGAGCAGGTCGAGCGGTTGGCCGACGAACTCGACGAGATGGTGGCGGTGTCGCGCGCCGACTCCCGGGCCCGGTGCGGAATCGATGTGCGCTCCGTGGCCGGGACCCTGGTGCACGATCTGCGGCCGGCCTTCGAGGCGCGGGGACGCCGCCTGGTGATGATCGTCTCCGACGACGTCCGCGACACCTACGGCAGGCCGGGTCGGCTCCGGGAGGCGCTGAGCGTGTTGATCGACAACGCGCTGGTGCACGGCGACGGTGCGTGCACGGTGTCGTTGGCGGGGCTCCCGAGCGCCGAGATGATGCGGATCACCGTCGCCGACTCCGGTGACGGCGTGGCCGACGACATCGCATCGGACATCTTCCGTCGCGGATTCTCCGGCGGCAGTCGCAGCGGCTACGGGCTGTCGCTGGCGCGGGCTCTCGTGGAGGCCGACGGCGGTCGCCTCGACCTCGTGTCACGCCGTCCGGCGATCTTCGCGATCGTGGCCCCGGTGCTGCCGTCGACGGAGACGCCCGCCGGGGTCGTCAGGCGTGGCCCAGTTCCTCATCGGTGAACTCGTCGTCACCGGTTTCGGCGTCGGTGGAGCCGCCGCCGACGCCGGGACGCTGATCCTCGGGGAAGGCGAACTTGCGCAGCGCCCAGAAACGGAAGCCCATTCCCAACAGATTGCCGATGATCATGCCGAGGATGAAGTCGACGATCGCGAGTTCCAGTCCGTGGATGTTCTCGCGCATGTTGAACACGTTGTTGCCGAGAAACAGGGGCGCGGTCGCGATGAGGACCCCGATGCCGCTGATGAGGAAGAACAGCGCGGCCTCGTGGTGACGTTCCCGGCCGCCGCGGTTCTTGAACGCCCACTCGCGGTTGAGGATGTAACTGAGGATCACGGCGACCACACCGGAGATCACGCGAGCCACGGACGGCTTCGGCTCGAGGATCGTGAACGCGAGGATGAAGTAGACCAGGGTGTCGACCACGAACGTCGTGCCGCCGACGATCGCGAATTTGATGAGTTCGCTGTGCCGCAGAACGATCCGTCTCACAGGTTCGGGGAGGCGTCTCACAACCCGGTCGATGGTCAGCACAAGGGTCGAGTGTACGGAATGGGGGCCCGTGAACAGTCATCGACGGGCGTTGCCGCGGACTCCGTTTCGGCGACGTGACACCATGGCGGGGTGACTTCTCGCTCAGATGCGGCAGCCGGCCGAGCGGCTCGGCGCCCCGGCTCGATGCCCACCGTCACCATGATCGGCGGTGGTCAGCTCGCACGCATGACCCATCAGTCCGCGGTCGCGCTCGGGGAGTGCCTGCGCGTGTTGGCGGCGAGCCCCGACGATCCGGCGGCGCAGGTCAGCGCCGACGTGGTGGTCGGCTCGCACACCGATATCGACGCGCTCCGCGAGGCCGCCGAGGGGGCGGTGGCCCTCACGTTCGACCACGAGGGCGTCCCGCTCGAGCATCTGCGGGCGTTGGAGGGCGAGGGCGTCCAGGTGCGGCCGCCGTCGACCGCCCTTCAGTTCGCCCAGGACAAGATGGCGATGCGGCGGCGGCTCTCGGAACTGGGCCTGCCCGTGCCGGCGTTCGTCGATCTGGCCGGCGACGTCGCGACCGGCCGCGAGGCGTTGATCGCGTTCGGCGAGGACCACGACTGGCAGGTCGTCCTCAAAGCGGTGCGCGGCGGCTACGACGGGCGTGGCGTCTGGATCGTCGAGCGACGAGACGAGGCCCTGGCGGTGTTCGACGCCCAGGCCGGCGGCGACATCGTGCTCATGGCCGAGCAGAAGGTGCCGATGGCGCGTGAACTGTCGGCGATGATCGCGCGGTCGCCGTACGGGCAGGGTGCGGCGTGGCCGGTCGTGGAGACCGTCCAGCGCAAGGGGCAGTGCGCGGTCGCGATCGCGCCGGCGCCCGGACTGTCGGAGGAGTCGGCGGCACGCGCCCAGCAGATGGCGCTGACCCTCGCCGACAGTCTCGGCGTCGTCGGGGTGATGGCGATGGAACTGTTCGAGACGGTCGACGGCGACCTGCTCGTCAACGAACTGGCGATGCGCCCCCACAACAGCGGCCACTGGACGATGGACGGCGCGGTCACCTCCCAGTTCGAACAGCACCTGCGGGCGGTCCTCGACTATCCGCTCGGCGACACCGCCGCGCGTTCGGAGGCGGTGGTGATGGCCAACATCCTCGGCGCCGAGGAGGCGCCCGCGATGTCGATGGACGAACGGCTGCATCACCTGTTCGCACGGATGCCCGAAGCCAAGGTGCACCTGTACGGCAAGGGCGAACGGCCCGACCGAAAGATCGGCCACGTCAACATCGTCGGCGTGCCCGGAGCTTCGGTCGACGACGTCCGCGAACGCGCCGAACGCGCGGCGCACTGGATGTCGAACGCGCAGTGGACGGACGGGTACCCGACCGACGGGCACGAGACCGGCGAGAGTCTGGGCGACGAGAACCTGGGCGACGAGAAACGGAGGGCACGATGACCGCAACGACACCGCCGAACGCGCCGCGCGTCGGCCTCATCATGGGCAGCGATTCGGACTGGCCGACCATGCAGGCGGCCGCGGAGGCCCTCGCGGAGTTCGGGATCCCGTTCGAGGTCGGCGTCGTGTCGGCGCACCGCACGCCGCAGCGGATGCTCGACTACGCGGCACAGGCCGCCGGGCGGGGGATCTCGGTGATCATCGCCGGTGCCGGCGGTGCGGCACACCTGCCGGGGATGGTGGCCGCGGCGACGCCGCTGCCGGTGATCGGCGTCCCGGTGCCGCTCAAACACCTCGACGGCATGGACTCGCTCCTGTCGATCGTTCAGATGCCGGCCGGTGTGCCGGTCGCGACCGTGTCGATCGGCGGCGCCCGCAACGCGGGACTGCTCGCGGTCCGGATCCTCGGTGCGGCCGATCCTGCGCTGCAGGCCGCCATGGCCACGTTCCAGACCGATCTGGAGAAGATGGTGGCCGTCAAGGACGAGAACCTGCGGCGCTCCCTGATGGAGGACTGACCGAGTCCGGCCGTCGCCCGAACAGCGGTATCGGGGGTCAGGGTGCGAGGCTCGCCACGACGTCGGCGGCCGGAATCGCCTGCGCCGCACGGAACCCCGCGCCCGCCCAGAGATTGATGACCTCGGGATCATCGGCGGCTGCGCGGCGGATCCCACCCGTGAGGGTGTTGACCTGCGGATAAATCGCGGGAGCCGCATCGGAGTGTTCGCTGATGAAGGTGTTGACCAGTCCGCGGGCGAGACGCCCCGAGTAGGCGCGGGTGGTGATGGTCTCGACGAACCGCGGGTCGACGAGGGCGTCGCGGTGCGCCCGACGGGTGCCTGCCTCGGGGCAGCGCAGCAGCAGGGTGCCGACCTGGACGGCCTGCGCGCCCGCGGCCAGGAGGGTGCGGACGTCGTCGCGGGACCGGACGCCGCCCGCGGCGATCACCGGCAGGTCCACCGCGTCGCGAATCCGCGCCGTCAGGTCCGCGGTGTCGATGCGCGGGTCCTCACCGGCGATCGAGAACGTGGCCCGATGGCCGCCCGCGGAGTATCCCTGCGCGCAGACCGAGTCGACGCCGGCGTCGCGGGCGAGTCGCGCCTCGGCGACGTCGGTGACGGTGCCCGACACGGCGATGCCGGCACGGTGGAGCCGTTCCACGATGGTCGGGCTCGGGCAGCCGAAGGTGAACGATGCGACGTCGACGCGAGCGTCGATGAGCGCGTCGATCTTCTCGTCGAAGTGGTCGTCGCTGTACTCCACCGTCTGTGGCAGATCCACTCCCAACCGGTCGGCCAGCGGTAGGAGTCGTGCACGGTAGTCGGCGAATGCCGCGGCGTCGAACTCGGTCTTCTCGGGGACGAACAGATTGATCCCGAAGGGGGCGTCGGTGAGCGCGCGGATCTCGGCGATCACCGCGGCCAATCGGTCGCCGGTGAGGTAGGCGGCGCCGTACATGCCGAGCCCGCCGGCGGCGGAGACCGCCGCGGTGAGTTCGGGCGTCGAGGTGCCGCCGGCCATCGGGGCTCCCACGATCGGGACGCTCATGCCATCGAATCCGAACACGGTCGGTCTCCCTTCGGGACGCGGACGATCTGCAGCGGGACCTCGCTGCGCAGGACGAATCCCATCGACTCGTAGAGGCGGGTGGCCGGATTGTCGGCGGTGGTGTGCAGGAAGGGCGTGTCGCCGCCGGCGACGATCCGGTAGGCGACGGCCGCGATGAGACGCCGAGCCCGTCCCTGGCCGCGCGCATCGGGGTGCGTGCACACCCCGCTGATCTCCACCCAGCCGGGCACGCGGAGCCGCATCCCGGCCATCGCCACGAGTCGACCCCCTCCATCGCGGTGGCCGAGGAAGTCGCCGAGTTCCACCGTGCGGGGCAGGAAGGGGCCCGGTCGGGTCAGGTCCACCAGTGCCGCCATCTCCGGCACATCGTCGGTGCCCAGGAGCACGGCGTCGGGGTCGGGGGCACCCACGACCCCCGCTCCGGAGTACTGGACGAGATCGAACGTCTCGACGAGATCCCAGCCGCGCGGGATCGGCGAGTGCAGATCGCGGAGACCGACGGTGGCTCCGGGGCCGGCGAGGGCCGCGGTGTCGGCCCAGTCGGCGTCGGTCATCACGAGCGGGTGGCCGTAGAACACGGACACCCGAGGGTCGAAGCGGGTGATCCGCCCGCGGCGCTGCGCGAAACGCGCCTGCCGGGTGTCGAGGGCGGCGGTGAAGGGATCGTCGAGCGGGGTCGGGCGAGCGGGGTGTCCGGCCGTTGTGGCGGCTTCGTTCATCGCGGGCGATCAGTCCTCGTCGACGAGTCGGCCGTACAGGACGTGGTCGGCCACGAAGGCGGCGGGACGTGCACCGCGAACCACGTCGGGGGAGTCGGCGGGCAGCAGGCGTGCACCGGCGACCCGGTGGGTGCGTCCGCTCCGCGTCAGGGTGAACTCGCCCGCGGCGAGGACGTTGCGAACCCAGTCGCTGGTGGGGCCGTACATGATCGGGATCGACACCCGGCCCTCGGCGAGCCAGGCGAGGACCGGTGTCTGGTAGTCGCTTCCCGACCGGCGCCCCACGTGTCCGACCACGGCCCACGGCGCCAGCCGCGATGCCCACAGTCCCTGGACGGGGTTGGTGACGTACTTGTTGACGCGCGCGACGATGCGGGGGACCTTCATGCCTCCAGCTTGCCGCAAAGCGGGCGCGGCTGCGACCCGGCGACATCCCTCGGCGACACCGCTTTGCGACATACTGGCACCCATGACGACGACCGAACACGGAACCGACGGAACGGCGGCCTTCCGAGAGCACGTCGTCGCCGAGTCGATACGACTGTTCGCGGAACGGGGGTACGACGCGACGACGGTCGACGATGTCGCGGCGGCTGCCGGCACATCCCGGCGCACCCTGTTTCGGCAGTTCGGCTCGAAGGAGGGGCTGATCTTCGCCGACCACGAATCGTTGCTCGACCAGGTGGCACATCACGTCGAGACGGCGGCCGGCGGCGAACACTCCGATCCGTGGTGGGTGGTGTGCGAGGGGGCGGAACTGGTGTTCGCGCACTTCGCGGCGAACCGCGAGCTCGCAGCGCGGCGATACGCCGTCGTCTCGACGGTGGCTCCGCTGCGCGATCGCGAGATGGTGATGGTCCTGCGGTACCAGCGGCTGTTCGAGGACTACCTGCGCCGGGCCGAGCCCGCGGCGCCGAGCTCCCGGGTGGCCGCATACGCGGCGGCGGTGACCGGCGTGCACAACGACCTGCTGAGGCGCATGTCGCGGGGAGACGAGGGGGCGACCGCCGCGGTGCTGACCGCCGAGCTCCACCGACTGTGGGAACTGCTCGCCGGTCGACCGGGCGTGCCGGTGAACGGAGCCCGACGGGGCGGCCGGCGCGGTTGACCGTCCGGGGCGACTCGTGATGCACTGATCACGACATGATTGGCACGCAGTGCCAGGAGGAGTAGAAAATGGCTTTCGGCAATCCCGACTTCGATCTGTTCGCGCTCCCCGAGGAGCACCAGGCACTGCGCGAAGCGATCCGCGCCCTGGCCGAGAAGGAGATCGCGCCGCACGCGAAGGACGTCGACGAGAACGCCCGCTTCCCGGAGGAGGCTCGCGCCGCCCTCGTCGCCAACGGCTTCAACGCCGTGCACGTCCCCGAGCAGTTCGAGGGGCAGGGCGCCGACTCGGTGGCCGCCTGCATCGTGATCGAGGAGGTCGCGCGCGTCGACGTCTCGGCATCGCTGATCCCCGCAGTCAACAAACTCGGCACCATGGGCCTGATCCTCTCGGGCTCGGACGACCTGAAGTCGCAGGTCCTGCCGTCGATCGCCGCCGGTGATGCGATGGCGTCCTACGCGCTGTCCGAACGTGAGGCCGGCTCGGACGCCGCGGCGATGAAGACCCGCGCTCGCAAGGACGGCGACAACTGGGTCCTCAACGGCTCCAAGTGCTGGATCACCAACGGCGGCAAGTCCACCTGGTACACGGTGATGGCCGTGACCGACCCCGACAAGGGCGCCAGCGGCATCTCGGCGTTCATGGTGCGCGAGGACGATCCGGGCTTCACCGTCGGCCCGCTGGAGCACAAGCTCGGCATCAAGGGCAGCCCGACCGCCGAACTGTACTTCGAGGACTGCACCATCCCCGCCGACCGGATCATCGGCGATGAGGGAACGGGCTTCAAGACCGCACTGGCGACACTCGACCACACCCGCCCGACGATCGGGGCCCAGGCCGTCGGCGTCGCCCAGGGCGCGCTCGACGCCGCGATCGAGTACGTCAAGGATCGCAAGCAGTTCGGCAAGACCATCAGCTCGTTCCAGGGCGTGGAGTTCATGATCGCCGACATGGCGATGAAGGTGGAGGCCGCACGTCTGATGGTCTACACCGCGGCGGCACGCGCCGAACGCGGCGAGAGCAACCTCGGGTTCATCAGCTCGGCGTCCAAGTGCATGGCCTCCGACGTCGCGATGGAGGTCACCACCGACGCCGTCCAGCTCTTCGGCGGTGCCGGCTACACCACCGACTTCCCGGTGGAACGCATGATGCGTGACGCCAAGATCACCCAGATCTACGAGGGCACCAACCAGATCCAGCGCGTCGTGATGAGCCGCGCACTGCTCCGCGGCTGACGCCGCACGAGCGGGCTCAGCGCCGCTGGGCGGTGACCTTCTCGGTCTCGGCGATCGCCGCGAGGCGATCGCCGTCGACCTCGCCCGCGACGAACACCAGGGACGCGCCGGCGAGCAGCGGACCCACGAAGTGTGCGCACACGCCGTCGGCGGTGTCCCAGGGGAGCGTCGTCAGCACCCGATCGGCGCTCGACAGATCCGGATCCACCGCGGCGAGCACCTGCGCCACACTCCGCGAGTCGACGGCGTCGCCGCCGTGCAACCCGTCGGGCGCGCCGGGCACGAACCGGTCGCCGTGCGCGCGGATCGCGTCACCGAAATCGGTGACGCCGACGGGGAGCTCGCCGGCGCTGAGGGCGAAGGCGTCCAGCGGGACGACCACGACCTCGTCGGCGTCGTGGCGGTCGAGCGTCTCGCGGGACACGAAGGCGACCGTGTGGTCGCCGTCGCGGTCGTCGGACAGATCCACCGCGGCGCCGGCCCACCACGCCCCCAGCAGGACGGCGGCGGTCTGCCAGTGTTCGGGGAGGTCCACCCGCACGCGGTCACCCGGCGCGAGTCCGGCCTCGTCCCGCAGGAAGTTGCCGATCTTCGCGGCCCAGTTGCCCAGCGTGGCTCCCGACAACTCGGTGCGCTCGCCGGTGCTCTCGTTGTAGTAGGTGAGCATCGGTCGCGCATGATCGCCGAGACGCTCGAAGACGGCGTCCGTGACGGTCGTGGGCACACTCATGACTGTCCTCTCATTGCTGTCGATCCCCCAGGCCGATCCCCCCGGCATCAGTTGACGCAGACCGGCCCGTCGGAGTCGGCCTTGATCGCGGGCTGTGCGGGCTTCTTCGTCGACGACGGACCGGCCGATCCGCCGGAATCGTCGGTCCCGGTGCCGCCGACGCTCGAGATCGCTCCGAGACCGTGCGTGTAGGTGTTCGTCAGGACCAGCCGCAGGCGGTCGCTCGGCAGCGAGGAGTCCTCACGGATCTCGATGCGTCCGGCGTTGAGATCGCGTACCAGCATCCGGGCGCCCTCGTTGTCCTCGGAGTCGGCGAAGATCAGCGAATCGAACTCGTCGATCGGTTTGTTCGACGTCCGACCGCGCTTGAAGCCCTTGTCGGTGAGGAGGCGCGACAGGTTGCCCGCCAACCCCTCCACGGTTCCGGCGTTGACGACGTCGACGGTGTATTCGTCGCGGGGGTTCTCCGACTTCTCCGCGGCGGCGCCGCCGACCTGGCGCTCCACGAACCGGTGCACCTGCGCGGTGTCGACGCCGAGCACGCTCTGCGTGCCGTCCTCGCTCCACGCCTGGTCGTTCGCGATCGGGATCGTCGTGAACTTCACGTTGCCGCCGGTCAGGTCCTTGAGCTGTTCGGCGAACGCGAAGATGTCCCACCCGTCGTCGATCACCACCGACCGCGAGACGGCGTCCTGCAGTTCTTGGAGCCGCGCGGTGTCGGTGAGCGTCTGGGACGACAGGATCTTCTGTGCGAGCGCCGCCATGTAGACCTGCTGTCGCGTGATCCGATCGAGGTCGCCGCGGGGAAGACCGTGCCGCTGCCGGACGAAACTGAGGGCCTGCGGACCGTCGAGTGTCTGCCGCCCGGCCTTGAACCGGGCACCGGAGAACGGTTCGCGGACTGCGTTCTTGAGGCAGACGGGGACCCCGCCGACGGCGTCGGTGAGCAGGGCGAAGCCCAGCAGCCCCACCTCGGCGTAGTGGTCGACGGTGACTCCGGTCAGCGCGGAGACGCTGTCGACCAGCGCCTTGCGTCCCGCCTTGGTGCCGTCCCTCTCGGCCTGAGCTTCACTGGCGCCCGACTCGACCTCGCGCGCGCGGACGGTCTCCTTGGTGGAGCCGTAGGCGGCGTTGATCTTGCTCATGCCGAGGCCGGGGACGTCGACGTAGGAGTCGCGGGGGATCGAGATCGCGGTGGCCTTGGAGCCGTCGCTGGGAATCCGCACGAGGATGATCGTGTCGGTGCTGGTCGAGATGTCGCCGGCCACGCGGAGCCAACGGAGCTCCTCCTTGCTGAGGGGGTCGCCCTTCGCGTCCACGCGGGAGTCGGTGCCGACGAGCAGGATGTCGACGGCGCCGTCGTCGGTGCCACCGAGCCCGAGGTCGCCGGCGAGGTTGATCGCCCCGTTGATGCCGTTGACCTTGCTCCACCCGATTCCGGTCACGACCAGGACCGCGGCGGTGACGAGTGCGACGACCGCGCGGCCGGCGTTCTTCGGCAGGATTCCGCCGATCGGTCGCGACGCCCACAGGCGGATCGCCGCCCACAGCGAGCCGTCGCGCGGGGTCCTCGGTGCGGTGTCCTTCGACGCAGCGTCCTTCGATGCATGGGCCTTCGACGCAGCGGCCGAGCGGTCGCCCTCGGCGGGGCGACGTCGCCGCCGCGTGTGGATCTCCTCGGACGTGCGCCGACTGCGCGCCGGCTGATCACCGGTCCGGGTCGGTGCGGACCGCCGGGCCGAGCGCGCCGGGCGGCCGCCGTCGCCGGGACGGGCGCGGCCCGGCGCGGCGTCCCCACGGCGCGCGCGGGGCTCGTCGGAGCCTTCACGTGGTGCATCCACCTGTCCAGCGATCCCTTCCGTCGCGGCGAACTGTCACGCGGCGACCGCCCCCGAGAGACGCGATCACCCCTGTCGTTGGCCAGAGTAGCGCCGTGACCCCCGATCACCCGGGAGGCGACACCGCGTAGGCGGCGGGTGATCTGCGGCACCCGAGATCGGCGAGCGGCTGAGTCCGCGGCGCGGCGATGGGCCAGGATGGACTGTCATGGGAACCACCACCGTGTACCTCGTCGGCGCGGCCGGGCAGTTGGGCACGGCCCTGACCGCGTCGGCCGGTGATCGACCGATCGTGTCGCTGACATCGGAGGACGTCGACGTCGCCGACGCCGCGTCGGTCCGCCGCGCCCTCGCCGACCTGCGGACGGGTGACGTCGTGATCAACGCCGCCGCGTACACCGCGGTCGACGCCGCGCAGAGCCACGCCGCGCGGGCCTTCGCGGTCAACGCCGACGGGCCGGAGAATCTGGCGCGCACGGCCGCCGATGCGGGGGCGAGGCTGGTCCACGTCTCGACCGACTACGTGTTCTCGGCGGCCGCGGCGCGGGCGCGCCGCCCCCTCGAGCCCGACGACGAGACCGGCGAGCCGGAGACCGTGTACGGGGCGTCCAAACTCGCCGGCGAGCGTGCGGCGACGGCCGCCGCCCCCGATTCGGTGATCGTCCGCACCGCCTGGGTCTTCACCGGGACCGAGGGCGCCTCGGACTTCGTGGCGACGATGCGGCGCCTGGAGTCCGACCGGGACCACGTCCGGGTGGTCGTCGATCAGGTCGGTTCGCCCACCTACGCCCCCGACCTCGCCGACGGGCTGTGGCGGCTCGTCGACCGGATCGACTCCGGTCCGCTGCGTTCGGGCGCCGTGCTGCACGCGACGAATGCGGGACACACCACCTGGAACGGGTTGGCCCGCGCCGTGTTCGAGGAACTGGGCGCCGACCCTGATCGGGTCCGACCGTGCAGCTCCGACGAGTTCCCGCGGCCGGCGCCGCGCCCGGAGTACTCGGTGCTCTCGGGTGACGCCTGGGCGGCTGTCGGCCTGCCTCCGCTGCGCCCGTGGCGTGACGCGGTGCACCGCGCCGTCACCACGGGATCGGCTCCCGGCGGGCCTACCGATACCCTGAGCCGGTGACCGTCAGCTTCGCAGTCGCGACCGTGACCTACTCGTCGGGCGACTATCTGCACAACTTCCTGCGCACGCTGCAGGACGCATCCACCGAGACTCCCCGGGTGGTGATCGCCGACAACGGCTCCACCGACGGTGCGCCGGAACGCGCGGTGAAACAGAACCCGTCGGTGACGCTGGTGCACACCGGCGGCAACATCGGATACGGCGGCGCGGTGAACCGGGCCGTCGCGGAGATCGACTCCGATGTGGAGTTCGTCCTGGTGGCGAACCCCGACGTCGAATGGCGTCCGGGGTCGATCGACGAACTGCTGGCGGCGGCGCGACGATGGCCGCGCGCCGGTGCGCTGGGCCCGCTCATCACCGAGCCGGACGGGTCGATCTATCCGTCGGCGCGCCGGGTGCCCGACCTCGTCTCGGGGACCGGACACGCGCTGCTCGGCGCGGTCTGGAAGTCGAACCCGTGGACGGCGGCCTACCGCGACGAGGACGCCGCCCCGGGAGAACGTCCGGTCGGCTGGCTCTCGGGCTCCTGCCTGCTGCTGCGCCGCACGGCGTTCGACTCCGTGGACGGCTTCGACTCCCGCTACTTCATGTTCATGGAGGATGTGGACCTCGGCGACCGCCTCGGCCGTGCCGGCTGGCTCAACGTCTTCGTGCCGTCCGCGTCGGTGATGCACGCGAAGAGTCATTCGGTCAGCAGGCATCCGGAGAAGATGATCCCGGCGCACCACGCGAGCGCCTACCGTTTCACCGCGGACCGCAATCCGGGGATGTTGCGCGCACCGCTGCGGGCGGCGCTGCGGGCGGGTCTCGCGGTGCGGTCGCGGATCGCGGTCGCCGCCGCGCTCCGTGCCCAGGGGAACGAGGCCCGAGAGCACGAGGTCCGGAGTGATGGGGGCAGTGAGTAGATGACGGAAGGAAGTCCGGTGAGTTCTTCAGTTCAGGCCCTCGTCCTGGTCGGCGGGAAGGGCACTCGTCTGCGGCCGCTGACCCTGTCGGCGCCCAAGCCGATGCTGCCGACCGCCGGCGTCCCGTTCCTCACCCACCTGCTGTCGAGGATCCGCGAGGCCGGGATCACCGACGTCGTCCTGGGGACCTCGTATCAGGCGCACGTGTTCGCCGACCACTACGGTGACGGCGCCGATCTCGGGCTGCGCCTCACCTACGTCACCGAGGACGAGCCGCTGGGGACCGGCGGCGGCATCCGGAACGTGTACGACCACCTCACCGCCGACACCGTGCTCGTGTTCAACGGCGACGTGCTCGGCGGCACCGACATCCGCGATGTGCTGGCCACCCACGAGTCGTCGGGCGCCGAGGTGACGCTGCACCTGGTCCGCGTGGGGGACCCGCGGGCCTTCGGGTGTGTGCCGACCGACGCCTCGGGGCGGGTCACCGCGTTCCTGGAGAAGACGCAGGACCCGCCGACCAACCAGATCAACGCGGGGACCTACGTGTTCCAGCGGTCGGTGATCGGCGAGATCCCGGCCGGTCGCGCCGTCTCGGTGGAGCGTGAGGTCTTCCCGCACCTGCTGGCGACCGGACGGCACATCCACGGGCACGTGGACGACGCGTACTGGCGCGACATGGGCACCCCCGAGGACTTCGTGCGCGGGTCGGCCGATCTGGTCCGGGGCATCGCGCCGTCGCCCGCCGTCGCGAAGCCGTGCGGGGAGGCTCTCGTACTCGACGGTGCGGACGTCGCACGCGATGCCGTGCTGATCGGCGGTGCCGTGGTGGGCCGCGGCGGTCGCATCGGTGCGGGGGCACGACTCGACGGCGCGGTGGTCTTCGACGGCGCCTCCGTGGAGGCCGGGGCCGTCGTGGAGCGGAGCATCGTCGGGTTCGGCGCGACCGTCGGCGCCGGTGCGCTGGTCCGCGACACCGTGATCGGCGACGGCGCCGTCGTGGGCGCCCGGTGCGAACTCCTCCGCGGCGCGCGGGTGTGGCCGGGGGTGCAGATCCCGGAGAGCGGGATCCGATTCTCGACCGACGTCTGACGGCCCTCGGGTCGCGTGGGCGGATTCAGCCCTTCGCCGCGGCCAGGAGGCCCGTCCCGACGGGGATGACGGCGGGCAGCAGCCGGTCGTCCTCGGCGATGATCGACGCGGCCTCGCGCGCGGCGAGCGTTCGGGCGTCGGTGGCGTCCCGGTCGGCGATGGTGCCGTCGGCGGAGGCGTTGTTCACCACCAGGAGACCGCCGGGACGCAGGATGCGGATGGCCTCGGTGACGAACTGGGGATGGCTCAGCGGGGCGCCGTCGATGAACACCAGATCGTAGGTCTCGTCGGCCAGCCGGGTCAGCACGTCGGCGGGGGCGCCGTTGATCAGTCGTGTGCGTCCGGGGGCGATGTCGGCGTCGGCGAACGTCTGACGGGCGGCCCGGTGATGCTCGGACTCCGGGTCGATGGTCGTCAGGACTCCCGACTCCGGCATCCCGGCGAGCAGCCAGAGTCCGCTGACGCCCACACCCGTGCCGATCTCGACGACGTGCCGCGAGCCCGCGACGCGGGCGAGCAGAGACAGCAGCGCTCCGGTGGCCGGGGACACGGCGTTCGCACCGAGCTCGGCGGCGCGGTTGCGGGCCTCGGCCAGGGCGTCGTCTTCGATGATCGCCGTTTCGGCGTACTCGCTCAGGGACGGGAGGGCCGGCGGTGTGTCAGTCATGTGAACGAGGGTGCCACACTGCGTTGACCTGCGACGGCGGGCACGCCGATGAGCGGGGACATCATCCTCAGCAAACACTCAGCCGACCAACAGCGCGCCCACATTCGAATGGGGGAGGGTGGAGCGCAATGGTCAGGAATAGCGGGTGGGGCCCGAACGTTGAACCCGACAGTGCAGTACCCGGCAGCGCAGCACCCAGCAGTGCAGCATCCGGCGGAAGTGTGAACTCGGCAGCCTCGAGAAAGGGAGTCGGCATCACCGCGATGAACGCCACCACCGAATCGAATCCGGGCCGCGTCGACAGCGACGCGCAGAGCCCCTTCGCGGGCACCGCGGGCTTCGATGCGACCGGCGACCGCGCGCTGATGCCCTCGTGGGACGAACTCGTCTCCGAGCACGCCGACCGGGTGTACCGCCTCGCGTACCGGTTGTCCGGCAATCAGCACGACGCCGAGGACCTCACCCAGGAGACCTTCATCCGGGTCTTCCGGTCGCTGACGAACTACAAGCCGGGCACCTTCGAGGGGTGGCTGCACCGCATCACGACCAACCTCTTCCTCGACATGGTGCGACGTCGCAGCAAGATCCGCATGGAGGCGCTCGAGAAGGACTACGACCGGACGCCCGCCGACACGCCCGACCCCCAGCAGGCTTTCGCCGATGCGAACCTCGACCCCGATCTGCAGGCCGCACTGGACTCGCTCGCGCCCGAGTTCCGCGCCGCCGTGGTCCTCTGCGACATCGAGGGACTGTCCTACGAGGAGGTCGGTGCCACGCTGGGAGTCAAGATGGGCACCGTCCGCAGCCGCATCCACCGCGGCCGCCAGGGCATCAGGGACTTCCTCGCCGCCCGCGGGTACACCGACAGTCGGTCGGTCGCGGCCGCGGAGTGAGGTGGCCGACGGCCCGAGAACCCTTCGGCTACCCTGGAGCCTCGGATAACGTTTCCAGCGACGGTGCACGTGCGCGCGAGCCGAGGAGAGGGGTGACGTCTGTGGGCCTGGGTAGACCTGCGGGATTCTCACGCGGAAGCCGGTGGCTTGCGCCCGCCTCCGCGTCGATCACACCGAACCCCGATCATCAGCGCGACGGATTCGCCTCCACCGAGCACCTGCACCCCGAAGCCGTGGTGGCGTACGTCGACAACGAGCTGACCCTGCAGGCTGCGGCTCGGGCCGACGCCCACCTGACGCTGTGCCCGGAGTGCGCGCGCGAGGTCGTGACGCAGTCGCGGGCGCGCTCGATGCTCAAGACGTGCCACGACGAGGTGGCGATGCCCGAGTCGCTGCGCAGCCAGCTCAGCGCGATCCCGACCCAGGAGTTCGACATGCGCCCCGTCGTGCGGCGCCCGGGACTTCGCCGCACCAACCGCTGGGGCCGCTGACTCGTGACCGATCGTTCCGAGGCCGATGTCCCAAAGACCGACGCCCCAAAGGCTGATGTCCCAAAGACTGATGTTCCAGTCACGGATGGTTCAGTGACGGGTGCTTCAGTGTGGTCCGAGGGCCGCTCCGCCGATGCGTCCACCGAGGCGAACCGGCCCGAGCCGGCTCGTCCCGCCGTGCGGTCGCCGGCACCGCCGCCCGAGGTGGCCGCCGTATTCGGTCGACCCGACGGCGTCGCGGGATCGTTCGCCGGTGACGTCACCCCGACCGGCCGTCCGCAACCCGCGCCCGCCGACCCCGACCCCGTTCTCGCCGAGGCCTTCGCCAAACCCGATGACGAGACCGACTCCCTGCAGCGCGATCCGTACGCCGTCGATGAGCCGGGTGACGAGCCGCCGCCCGACCCGTGGCGTGATCCCGCAGCGGCGGCGGCGCTCGCCGCACCCGCCCTGGCCCCCGAGGCCGCCACCGACCCGGTCGATCCCGGACCCAAGCTGGGGATCCGGGAGGTGCTGTTCGGCGGGCGCGTCCACTGGTGGGCGTTGGCGACCCTCGCCATGGCGGCGTTGATGGTCGGTCTCGGCGGCGGCCTCATCGGACGGTGGACGGCAGAGGTCGTGGCGCCGCTGCACACCGACTCGGTCGCGCTGGAGCCCGGCGACAGCGGGTCGAGCGATCCGCGCAGCGATGTCGCGGCCGTCGCGAAGGCCATGAACAGGGCCGTCGTCATGATCGACATCCGCACCGCGGGCGGGGGCGGAACCGGCTCGGGGTTCGTGATCGACAAGTCCGGCTACATCATGACCAACAACCACGTCGTCTCGCTGGCCGCGAACGACCCCAAGGCCAAGCTCGAAGTCGTGTTCGCCGACAAGCACCGCGTTCCGGCGCGACTCGTCGGACGCGACACCAAGACGGACCTCGCCGTGATCAAGGTCGACGACGTCCGCAACCTGCTCGTCGCCAAGATGGGCGACTCCGACGATCTGCAGATCGGCCAGGAGGTCATCGCCTTCGGCTCCCCGCTCGGTCTGGCGCAGACCGTGACCAGCGGCATCGTCAGCGCCGTCGACCGTCCGGTGCCCCTGCGCCCCGACGCGGAGTCCGACACCGACGCGGTGCTCAACGCGATCCAGACCGATGCGTCGATCAACCCCGGCAACTCCGGCGGCCCCCTCGTCGACGATGAGGGGCGAGTGGTCGGCGTCAACACGGCCGGCCGGATGTCGATGGGCGGCGGGTCCATCGGGCTCGGCTTCGCGATCCCGATCAACGAGGCGATCCCCGTGGTCAACACGCTCATCAAGGACGGCAAGGCGAAGCATCCGCAGATCGGCGTGGCCGCGTCGACGGTCCGCAACGATCGTGTGCTGGGCGCCCGGCTGAACGATGTGGTCGGCGGTGGCCCGGCCGCGCGTGCGGGGGTCCGCGAGGGCGATGTGGTCACCGAGTTCGACGGCAGGCAGATCGAGGGCGCCGACGAGTTGACCATCGCCGTGCAAAGGTCGAAGATCGGTGATGAGGTGCCCTTCACCTACTGGCGCGACGGCCGATACTTCCACGGGAAGATCACGCCGGACGGCGACTGATCCGGTCGGCGCACCGCACATCACGACTCACAGGACGGCGAGAGATGTTCAGCAGTGTCGGTTGGGGAGAGCTTCTCATCCTGCTGGTGGCGGCCCTGGTGATTCTCGGCCCCGAACGGCTGCCCGGCGCGGTGAGCTGGACGATGCAGTCGCTGAAGAAGGTCCGCGACTATGCGACGGGCGCGAGCTCGCAGCTGCGCGATGAGCTGGGCGACGACTTCGAGCAGATCCGAGAGCCGCTCACTCAGTTGAACGAGCTGCGGCGGATGAACCCCAAGAGTCTGGTCACCCAGCACCTGTTCGACGGCGACCAGACGGCCGTCGACGATCTGGGTCGGCAGACCCGATCGGTCCGCGACACCTTCACCTCACTGGGGGCCCGGCCCGATTCGCCGATGGAGCAGCCCGCCGCGCGCAGTGCGGCCCGCGAACCGCAACCCGAGATCACGCCCGCCGACACCGTCGGGCGACCTTCGGCTTCGCCGTCGGCGCCCGACGTCAGTCAGTGGGACGCGACCTGACCGGTCTCGGCTCGGTCGGTGCCGGTCTGATCAGTGCCGAGTGGTGTCGATGCTGAGGTTCATCCCCGCGAGACCACGACGGCGGACGGCGAGCTTCTCGGCGATGTCCCGCAGAGCCGAACCCGACGGGGAGTCGGGTGCCGACAGCACGACCGGCTCGCCGGCGTCGCCGCCCTCGCGGAGCGCGGTCTCCAGGGGCACCTGTCCGAGCAGTTCCACGGTCGCGCCGACCGCCTGGGTGAGTCGATCGGCCACCCGTTGGCCGCCCCCGGAGCCGAAGGGTTCGGTGCGAGACCCGTCGGGGAGCTCCATCCACGACATGTTCTCGACCACGCCGAGGATCTTCTGTCGGGTCTGCAGCGCGATGGCGCCCGCGCGTTCGGCGACCTCGGCGGCCGCCTGCTGCGGGGTGGTGACGACGAGGATCTCGGCGCCGGGGATCAGCTGGGCGATGGAGATCGCCACATCGCCGGTCCCGGGCGGGAGGTCCAGGAGCAGGATGTCCAGGTCACCCCAGTAGACGTCGGCGAGGAACTGCTGCAACGCGCGGTGCAGCATCGGTCCACGCCAGGTGACCGGGGCGTTGTTGTCGGTGAACTGGCCGATGGAGATGAAGCGGACGCCGTGGCTCTGCGGCGGCATGATCATCGACTCGACCTGGGTGGGTTTCGCCTCGCTGCCGAGCATGCGGGGAACGCTGTGCCCGTAGATGTCGGCGTCGAGGACGCCGACGGTCAGGCCGCGGTCGGCGAGCGCCGTCGCCAGGTTCACCGTGACGCTCGACTTGCCGACGCCGCCCTTGCCGGAGGCGACCGCGTACACGCGCGTCAGATTGCCGGGTTTGGAGAAGGGGATCTCCGGTTCGGGCCGGTCGCCGCGGAGCTTCTTGCGAAGTTCGGTGCGCTGCTCGTCGTTCATCACGTCGAGTTCCACGCGCACCGCGCCCACTCCGGGCACATCGGCGACGGCGGTCTCGACGCTCTGGCTGATCTTGGTCTTCAGCGGACAGCCGGCCGTGGTCAGGTAGATGCCCACGTCCACGGATCCGTCGTCGCTCAGACCGACGGATTTGACCATGCCCAGCTCGGTGATCGGTTTACCGATCTCCGGGTCCATGACCTTGGTCAGCGCGGAGCGGACTGCGGATTCGGTCGGGGTAGCGGAGGTCGTCACAAATCCACCATAGCCCCGTCGGCAAGTACATCGAACCGGGGTCCGGTTCGGCGGCGCCTATCGGTCGCCGGGCGTGCGTGCGGTCGGCTTGGCCGTGGGCGCCTTCGCCTTCGGCTTGGGGCCGGGCGCCGGCGCGGGGCCGATCCCGGGCGGCAGGCAGATCGCTCCGAGGCAGGCCTGCGGCGGTTTGCTCGTACTCGGCGGTGTGGACGGCCGCGACGACTTGGGGGACGACGGCTTCCGGGACTCCTCGGGCTTCTTGTCCCGCTTGTCGTCCTTCTTGTCGTCCTTCTTCTTGTCGTCCTTCTTCTTGTCGTCGTCCTTCGGGGGCGTCTTCATCTCGGGGATCCCGGACGTCGGCAGGACGCCGGTCGCATACGCCGCGGCCCACGCGAGGACGTTGTTCGCGTACGCCACCGAGCGGTTGTAGCGCAGTACGGCGTTCACCTTGGTGCCCTCGGCCATGATGTCGGTGACCCCCGCGCACAGATAGCGTCCCGCGGAGTAGGTGGCATCGAAGATGTTGTCGGGGTCGGCCTTTCCGTCGCCGTTGGCGTCGGCACCCCAGGACGCCCACGTGCTCGGAATGAACTGCATCGGCCCCATCGCCCGATCGTGCTTCGGGTCGCCGTCGAGTTTTCCGCCGTCGGTGTCGGTGATGACCTCGTTGCCCGCCAGGGAGCCGTCGAGGACCGGGCCGCGAATGGGGCGCAGGCTGTTGCCGTACTCGTCGACGTTCCCGTCGCCGGCGTGACCCGACTCGATGCGGCCGATGCCTGCGAGCAGGAACCAGGGGAGTTTGCACTGCGGCGATTCGGCGCCCACCCGCTTGGCGGCGAGCTTGTAGGCCTGCAGGACGATGCCGGGGATGCCGAGGGGACCGGACGGGAGGTCGGCGGCGAGGCGGAACTGTGCCCGTCCCTCGGCGCCCGGATCGGCGGGTGGAGCGAAGCCGACGAGCGTGGCAGACGCGGCGGGCACGGTCTGTGCGACGGCGTCGATCATGGGGTCGGTGTCCGATCCGGAGTGCGGCGCAGCCGAGACCACGCCGGCGGGCATGGCCATGCCGGTCGGATCGAGAGACGTGCTGGAGACCGAGCCGGCGACCACGACGGCGCCGAGTGCGAGGACACCGGTGCCGACGGACAGTCCGCGGCGCGGCAGGTGCATTCTGCCGGGACGGTTGCGCCAGAGCGTCATGCCCATGAAACTCTTCTCTACTCCACTCGCGTGTCGCCGATGCCGTTCGGAGGGATGTCTGAGACCATTTCCCCCGGGTGACTGTGAGTCAGCATACATGTCGGCCCGGGGATCGGTCATGCCGGTCCGCGATCCGGGCCGGACGGGGCCGACCGGTTCACCGACGGTCGTGCGCGGAGTCCACGCGCTCGGCGATCCGCTCGGCGAGTTCATCCACCAGATCGTCGAGTTCGCGTCGCAGGTAGTCGCGAGTCACCGTGTCGCCCACGGCGATCCGGACCGCCGCCAGCTCGCGAGCGAGGAATTCGGTGTCGTCTTTGGTCTGCGCCGCACGCGACCGATCCTCCTCGAGTGAGACGCGGTCCCTGTTCTCCTGACGATTCTGGGCGAGCAGGATCAGCGGTGCGGCGTACGCCGCCTGCGTGGAGAAGGCGAGATTGAGCAGGATGAACGGGTAGGGGTCCCACGCGAACGCGAACACCCCGACGTTCAAGATGATCCAGACCACGACCACGATCGTCTGGATCGCCAGGTAGCGCCCGGTGCCGAGGAATCGAGCGACCCGCTCGCTGTATTGACCGACGACGTCGGTGTCCAGATTCAGGCGCAGCCGGCTGCGGCCGGAGTCGGGAGTGTCGAGGTGACGACCGGTCGGGCTCATCGCGTCACCCCGTGACTCTGCAGGTCGGCGGGGTGGTGATCGGCGGGTCCGTCGGCGTCCGGGTCCGTCTCGCGCCAGTCGCGGGGCAGCATGGCGTCGAGCAGATCGTCGACCACGACGGCGCCCAGCAGATGATCGTCATCGTCGATGACGGGAGCACAGACGAGGTTGTAGGTCGCGAAGAAGCGCGTCATCTTCTCCAGTGGTGCGTCGGCCGCCAGCCGCGGGATCTCGGCGTCGAGAATTCCGCCGACGAGGTTCGCGGGCGGTTCGCGGAGGAGCCGCTGGGTGTGCACGGCCCCCAGGAAGGTGCCGGTGGGGGTGTTGGTCGGCGGACGGACCACGAACACCATGCTCGCCGACGCCGAGTTCACGTCGGGGTCGCGGACGCGGGCCAGCGCCTCGGACACCGTCGCGTTGGCGGTCACGATCAACGGCTCGGGCGTCATCACGCCGCCCGCGGTGTCGGGGGAGTGCTGCAACAGGCGACGCACCGACTCCGACTCCTCGGGGTCCATGCGGGCCAGCAGCGCCTCGGCCTCGGCGTCGGGCAGTTCGCCCATCAGGTCGGCGACGTCGTCGGGGTCCATCGCCTCGAGGACGTCGGCGGCCCGCGCGGGTGGCAGCGAGCTGAGGATCGCGGTCTGGTCGTCGGTCGGCATCTCCTGGAGCACGTCGGCGAGCCGCTCGTTGTCGAGGGCCGCCGCGATCTCGTCGCGGCGCTTCACCGGCAGTTCGCGCAGCGCGTTCGCCACATCGGGTGCGCGCATCTCCTCGAACTGGGCCAATGCCATCTGAACGCCCTGTCCGGGGCGCGCGAGTTCGAGGCGGTTCAGGCCGCGGACGTGGCGCCACTGCACCACGATGGTCTGACCGCGTCGGCGCAAGCCCTTGCGGACCGCGCGCAGGGCGACGCGGCCGACGACCCAGTCGCGGGTGCGCGTCTGTTCGATTGCGATGTCGACCACCGCGAGATCGACGCCGTGCAGTTCGGGGTAGTCCGGATCGTCCGTGCGCGCCGTGGTGTCGAGGATCTGACCGACCGCGAGCGCCTCGTTCGGGCGCACGCGGAGTCGGCGCAGATTCACGTGCCCGGTCGTGAGGGTGACGGCGTCGGGTTCGATGCTGGTGACGCGGAGCATGGGCACGAAGATCCGCCGGCGGGTCGTCAACTCCACAGCCAGTCCGAGGGCGCGGGGCTGCCGGCCGGGCATGTGCATCGAGATCACGACGTCACGCACACGGCCGATGGATTCGCCGTCCGGGCCGAGAACCGCCAATCCGACTAGTCTGGCCACATAGACCTTCAGTGTGGGCGTCATGCCCCAAGCCTAAAGTGATCCGACCCCGGGAGGAGAAGTGACGAATCCGATGCAGCCGATGCGCGGTCTGCCGACGCCGCCGAAGGGATGGCCGGTGGGGTCGTATGAGACGTACGCGCAGGCGCAGAAGGCGGTCGACCATCTCAGCGACAACGAGTTCCACGTCGAGAACCTGACGATCGTCGGCGTCGACCTGATGCAGGTCGAGCGGGTGTTGGGCCGGTTGACCTGGGGGAAGGTGATCACCGGCGGGCTCGGTTCGGGCGCTTGGCTGGGACTGTTCTTCGGTCTGCTGCTCAGCCTCGTGGTGCAGGGCGACATGTGGGTCCCGATCGCATTCGGTGTGGTGGCGGGCATGGTCTTCGGGCTGATCAGCGCGGCGATCCCGTATGCGGTGTCGAAGGGACAGCGCGACTTCACCTCGACGATGCAACTCGTCGCGGGCCGGTACGACGTCCTCTGCGATCCGCGCAGTGCCGAGCAGGCTCGCGACATGTTGGCGCGCCTGGCGATCTGAGCGCAGCCGCCCGCCACGACGTCGCCCCGAACCGCCTGATCAGATGGCCCCGCGGCCGCCGGATGTGACGCATGTGCGCTATGTCACCCGGATGTGGGATAACCTAACTCCCGCATCGGCTTTCACAGCTGATTCTCATGTGACGGCGATCGGCAGGAGGCTGGCAGCGAGATGAGCAAGGGCACAGCGAGATGAGCACGGGCACTTTCGCCTCGGGACGGGGCGCTCGTTCCGCAGTGCGCCGGACGCCGCACCGTCTGCGTCTGCGAATCGGCGCCGCCCTGGCCGCCGTCGCGGTGAGCGCGCCGATGCTCGCCGCCTGCGGGAGCGGGTACGAGGAGGGCGTCCTCAACGTCTACGCGCCCACCGACGGATTCGACTACGTCAAACAGTTCGCGGCGACGTGCAGCAAGGAGTCCGGCGGCAGGTATCGGATCGACGCGCACGTCCTCCCGAAGGAGGCCGACGATCAGCGCCTGCAGCTGGCGCGCCGCCTCGCGGGCAACGACCGGTCTCTCGACCTCATGCTGATGGACGTCGTGTGGACGGCCGAGTTCGCGAATGCGGGCTGGATGGTCCCGGTGCCCGACGATGTCGCGGCGCGCGTCGAGGACGAGAACCTCGGCGGTCCGGTCGAGACCGCGATGTGGAAGCGGCCCGACGACCCCGCCAAACGGTTGTACGCGATCCCGATCTGGACCAATACCCAGCTGCTCTGGTATCGCCCCGACCTGATGAAGGGGACGCCGAGCGCGAAGCGCGTCGCGCAGGAGCGCGCCGCCGACCGCGGTCGCTCGAGCAAGAGGAAGCGATCGCCCGACGCGAAGCGACCCGAGTCGGCGTCTCCGGCCCCGCGGACCTGGGACGAGATGCTCGCCGACACCGAGGTGATCGGTCGCGAACACGGCGTCACGCAGATCCTCGTGCAGGCCAAGCAGTACGAGGGCCTGATGGTGTGGTTCAACTCGCTGCTCGAGAGCGCGGGCGGATCGGTTCTCGACCCGGACGATCCGTCGACGGTGACGCTCGACGACACCCCCGAGCACCGTGCGGCGACGCTCAAGGCGCTGCAGGTGATGAAGTCCGTCGCGACGGCCGACGGGCACGATCCCGAGATCACCCAGTCCGACGAGGGGACCGCGCGTCTCGGCATGGAGAACGGCAAGGGTGCCTTCGAGATCAACTGGCCGTTCGTGTGGGCGTCGGCGCGTGACAATGCGGCGACCGGCAACGTGGACTTCCTCAACGACATCGTCGCCCCGTACAAGGCGATGCTCACCGATGAGGACGATCAGCCGACCGACGCCCAGTTGGCTCCGGTGAACCGCAAGATGCGGGCCGCGTTCGACTTCGCCACCTATCCGGGGATCTACGCCGACGAGCCGGCCAAGTCGACGCTCGGCGGATTCAATCTGGCCGTGGCGTCCACCTCCCGACAGCCCGATCTCGCCTTCGAGGCCGGGACCTGCCTCACCAGCAAGAAGGCGCAGAAGGTGTACGCGGTCGAGGGCGGCACACCGCCGACCATCGAGTCGCTGTACGACGACGCCGACTTCAAACTGGCCTACCCGATGGGCGAGATGATCCACGCACAGCTCCAGGACGGCACCGCCGCGATCCGGCCCGCGTCTCCGCAATACCAGGCCATCTCGACGCTCGTGACCGCCAAACTGAGCCCGGTGGGCCAATGGGATCCCGAGGAGATGGTCGACGAACTCGCCGGCGAAGTCCGCAAGGCCGTCGACGGTGAAGGGATCATCCCGTGAGCACCGACGATCCGGACCGCGATGAGCGGTCGCCGTACTACGGACTGACCCCGGGCGGTCCGGTGCCGGACAGCTCGCCGGGACGGCACGCGATGTCCGGCGACGAGCAGCCGGCGGCGACACCCGGCGACGATCCGACGCCTGCGGTCCACTCCGACCAGTGGGTGCCGCCCGAGTCGGTCCGCCCGGCCGCGCCGGCGGTGCCCGTTCCCTCGACGGCGCCCGTACCCCCGAGGGATCCCGTTCCCCCGAAGGATCCCGTTCACCCGGCGACGGCTGCGTCCAGCCCGACCGATGGAGGTGTGATGACCGACGTCGTCGCGTCGGGGACCGGACAACCGGACTCCGACGCATCCCCGAAGAAGCCGGCGCGCCGGGTCACCGGACGTCGATCGTCCGAACGGCGCCTCGCGTACTGGCTGATCGCACCGGCTGCGGTGGTGATGGCGCTCGTCACCGGATACCCGATCGTCTACGCGTTCTGGCTGTCCCTGAACAAGTCGACGCTCACCGCGCCGGACGAGCAGGAGTTCGTGTGGTTCTCCAACTACGCGACGGTGCTCTCCGCCGGATTCTGGTGGTCGGCGTTCGGCATCACCGCGTTCCTCACGCTCGTCTCGGTGATCATCGAACTCGCGTTGGGTCTGGCGATCGCCCTGCTGATGCACCGCACGATCTTCGGCAAGGGCGTGGTCCGAACGGTGGTTCTGATCCCGTACGGCATCGTCACCGTGGCCGCCGCGATCTCCTGGAAGTACGCCTGGACCACCGACACCGGCTATCTGGCGAACCTGCTTCCCGACGGGTCGGCGCCGCTCACTCAGCAGTGGCCGTCGTTGTTCATCATCATCCTGGCCGAGGTGTGGAAGACGACGCCGTTCATGGCACTCCTGCTCCTCGCGGGCCTCGCACTGGTGCCCGACGACCTGCTCAAGGCGGCACAGCTCGACGGTGCCGGCGCGTGGACCCGCCTGCGTCGGATCATCATCCCGATGATGAAGCCGGCGATTCTCGTCGCCCTGCTGTTCCGCACCCTCGACGCTTTCCGGATCTTCGACAACATCTACGTGTTGACCGCGGGATCCAACGGAACGGCATCGGTGTCGATGTTGGGCTACGACAACCTGTTCAAGGCGTTCAACCTGGGTGTGGGGTCGGCGATCAGCATCCTGATCTTCCTGGCGGTCGCACTCATCGCCTTCGTGTTCATCAAGGGATTCGGGACCGCCGCCCCGGGCTCCGACGACGAGGGAAGGTAGGCCGCCGTGTCGACGAACACCCGTAAGAGGGTCGGTTGGACGGTCGCGAACGTGCTCGTGATCCTGTACGCCGTCGTGCCGCTCTGGTGGATCATCAGCCTGTCGTTCAAACCGACCGGCAGCGTGCTCGACGGCAACTTCATCCCCCGCGAATGGACGCTGGAGAACTACCGCGGCATCTTCTCCACCGGCGAGTTCACCTCGGCGTTGATCAACTCCATCGGCATCGGCCTGCTCACCACCGTGATCGCGGTGATCCTGGGCACCATGGCCGCGTACGCCATCGCGCGCCTGGAGTTCCGGGGGAAGAAGCTGTTGATCGGGGCCGCCCTGCTCATCGCGATGTTCCCGCAGATCTCGCTCGTGACGCCGCTGTTCAACATCGAGCGGAACATCGGTCTGTTCGACACGTGGCTGGGCCTGATCCTGCCCTACATCGCGTTCGCGCTGCCGCTGGCGATCTACACGCTGTCGGCGTTCTTCCGGGAGATCCCGTGGGAGCTGGAGAAGGCCGCGATGATGGACGGAGCGACGCCCAGTCAGGCGTTCCGCAGGGTGATCGTGCCGTTGGCCGCGCCCGGCGTGGTGACCGCGTCGATCCTCGTGTTCATCTTCGCCTGGAACGATCTGCTGCTCGCACTGTCGCTCACTTCGACGGAGAACGCGATCACCGCCCCGGTGGCGATCTCCCAGTTCACCGGTAGCAGTCAGTTCGAGGAACCCACGGGGCCGATCGCTGCCGCAGCGGTGGTCATCACGATCCCGATCATCATCTTCGTCATCGTCTTCCAACGTCGTATCGTGTCCGGACTGACCTCCGGCGCGGTGAAGGGATAACCCATGGCCGACATCGTTCTGGAGAACGTCTCCAAGCAGTACCCCGACGGCTCGGTGGCCGTGCACGGGGTGAACCTCGAGATCGCCGACGGTGAGTTCGTCATCCTCGTCGGTCCGTCCGGGTGTGGGAAGTCGACGACCCTCAACATGATCGCGGGTCTGGAAGACATCACCGAGGGCGAGCTGCGCGTCGGCGGGCAGCGGATGAACGAGGTCGCGCCGAAGAGCCGCGACATCGCGATGGTCTTCCAGAGCTACGCGCTCTACCCGCACATGACGGTCCGCGAGAACATCGCGTTCCCGCTCAGCCTGGCCAAGATGGGCAAGGCGGAGATCGCCGACCGGGTGACGGCGGCCGCCGAGATGCTCGACCTCACCGACTTCCTCGACCGGAAGCCCGCCAATCTGTCCGGCGGTCAGCGTCAACGTGTGGCGATGGGCCGGGCGATCGTCCGCACCCCGAACGCATTCCTCATGGACGAGCCGCTGTCGAACCTCGACGCCAAGCTGCGCGTGCAGATGCGCACCGAGATCGCGTCACTGCAGCAGCGGCTCGGGACGACGACGGTGTACGTGACGCACGACCAGACCGAGGCGATGACGCTCGGCGACCGAGTCGTCGTGATGCGGTCGGGCCACGTCCAGCAGGTGGGCGCGCCGCAGGAGCTCTACGACCGCCCGGCGAACCTCTTCGTCGCCGGATTCATCGGGTCGCCGTCGATGAATTTCATCCCCGGCACCCTCACCGACCGCGGCGTCGACTCCGTGGTGGGGCCGATCTCGCTGCCCGATCACGACCGAGTGCTCGCCCGGTCGCGGCAGGCCGGCGGGACCGGTGAGGTGCTGCTCGGCATCCGGCCGGAACACCTGGAGGACGTCGCACTCCTGCCCGCGGGACATCCGTCGGCGTCCACGGTGTTCGACGTCTCGGTCGACGTCGTCGAGTCGATGGGATCGGACAAGTACGTGTACTTCCGGCTCGAGGCCCCCGACCGGGCGGCGGGCGTCCTCGATGAACTCGCCGAAGACCTCGGTTCCACCACCCAGGGCGGCCAGAAGGTCGCCCGACTGTCCCCGGCGTCGAACGCGGCGCGCGGCGGACAGGTTCGGCTCGGCCTGGATCCGGCGAACCTCCACGTCTTCGACACCGCGTCGGGCGCCGCATTGCGGTGACCGTCGGCGACGGTGTTTAACTGGAGGGGTGAGTTCGTCTACGAGTTCGGTCTCCGACCGGGTGGTCGCGCACGTGTCCGCGACGATCGGCTCCGACCCGCAACGGGCATCGGTGACCTTCGTCGGGGTGCAGGCGCTCGACGTCCTGCGATTCGTCGACGGTGACGATGCGGTGTTCGCGTCGGTCGGCTGCGCACGGCATCCGATGCACGACCCGTCCGACCTCGCGCCCGATCCGGTGCGGGGACCGCGCGCCGAGGTGACGATGCGTCTGCGCGCCTCGGTGCCGCTGCAGGGACTGCACCGGTCACTGGCGATGCTCGCGGCGGCTCCCGCGGTGGAGGGGCTGGTGCTCGGCCCCGATTCGCTGGTCGACCTGCAGGAACCCCTGTGGGCGGGTGCGACCTGTTCGGCGTTCCTGCTGGAACCCGACACCGATGTCGAGCCGTTGCCGCTCGACGCGCCCGCCGATCCGGTGACCTTCCTGCGCGCACTGCCGATCACCGCGAACGAGGCCGCCTGGGTGCGTCTGAAGGGCGCCGAGGCCCTCCGCGAGGCGTGGGCCGAGGCCGGTACCGATGTCACCGATCCGCTGCGGGCCCCCGTGAGTCTCTGAGGGCCCCGTGAGTCTCTGAGGGCCCGTGAGTCTCTGACCGGCCTCACAGCCAGTGGTACCGGTGGAAGACCCGCCACAGGGTGAAGCACGCCGCCAGCAGGACGACCAGCAGGATCGGGTACGAGTACTCCAGGTGCAACTCGGGCATGACGTCGAAGTTCATGCCGTAGATGCCCGCGACCGCGGTCGGAATGGCGGCGATCGCGGCCCACGCCGAGATCTTCCGCATGTCGTTGTTCATCTGGATGTTGACCTTGGTCGCCGCCGCGTTCAGGAGTGTGGTGAGGCGATCGTCGTACTCGGCGACCATGTCGTCGACCGCGGTCAGATGGTCGGCGACGTCGCGGAAGTGCTTGCGGATCTCCTTGCCGTTCGGAGTCATCGCACGGGCCACCGGCGCCGTCTTGTTCCCGGCCAGCAGCGACAGCGGGGACGCCAGGGGCGCGACGGCGCGACGCAACTGCAGCACCTCGCGTTTGAACAGGTAGACCACGTCGATGTCGATGTCACGCGACGATGCGGCGAAGGTCCGCTCCTCGAGTTCGTCGACGTCGTCCTCCATCTCGTTGACCACGTCGACGTACGAGTCGACCACCCGGTCGGCGACGGCGTGCACCACCGTCGCCGGTCCGAGCGCCAGATGCTCGGGGGACCGCTCCAGGCGGGATCGGACTCCCGCGAGGTGCGTGTGCTCCCCGTGCCGCACGGTGAGCACGAAGTCCCGCCCGGCGATCACCATGATCTCGCCGGTCTCGACGATGTCGTTGGCGCGGTCGAACGACTCGTGGGCGAGATACTTCACGGTCCGCAACACGAGGAAGACGGTGTCGTCGTAGAGCTCCAACTTGGGACGCTGATGGGCGTGGACGGCGTCCTCGACCATCAGCGGATGCAGGTCGAACGCGGCGGCGACCTCGTTCATCTGCCGTTCGTCGGGTTCATGCAGGCCGAGCCAGACGAAGCCCTCGCCGGTCGTGCGGACACGGGCGAGGGCGTCGTGGAAGTCGGGCGGCGCCGGCTCCCGGCGGCCGTCCACGTAGATCGCGTAGTCGATGACGGCGTGGTCGACGGGCTGCGGTGCGGCGGCGGGCCGGTCGGAGGTCCCGCGTCGATCCGGGCGGGGTCCTGACGGCCTTCTCGGAATTGACGGCACGCCCCGACTCTAATGTGTCGCATACACTCGTCCGGTGGCATTCGACCTCTCGGTGTATACGGCGACGGCGATCACGTTGATCGTCATCATGGATCCGCCCGGCCAGGTTCCGGTGTTCCTGTCGCTCGTCGGCCGTCGGTCCCCGGAGTACCGCACGAAGGCCGCCTGGCAGGCGCCGCTCGTTTCCCTGCTGGTCATCAGCATCTTCGCGGTCGGCGGTCGGGCGATTCTGGGATATCTGCACATCGGGATCCCGGCCCTGCAGGGTGCGGGCGGTCTGCTGCTGCTCCTGGTGGCCCTGCAACTCTTGACGGGAATGGGGGACAGTCCCGTCGACCACGCCTCCGACGACGTGAACGTGGCCCTCGTCCCGTTGGGAACACCGCTGCTCGCCGGCCCGGGCGCCATCGCGGCGGTCATCGTGGCCGTCAGCGAGGGCCACGGCGACGTCGGCGCCTACCTGGCGATCGCCGCGGCGATCCTCACCGCGCACATCGTGGTCGCCGTCGCCCTCTACTATTCGACGACCCTGATCCGGGTGCTCAAGGTCGGTGGGATCACGCTGCTCGCCAAGATCGCGGGTCTGCTGCTGGCGGCCATCGCCGTCCAGCTGATCGCCACGTCGGTGATCGGTTTCGCGGCGACGGCCTGATGCGCAGCCGCGATGCCCGACTACAGTCGACATCGATGACTGAGCCGAACCCGATGCCTGAGTCGACGCCTGAGTCGATGCCGAGGTCCGCGTCGACGCAGGCGCCCGCGACCCGACCCCGACCGGTGCCCACCCGCGCGGCAGCACTGATGGCGGCTCTGGTGGTCGCGCTCATCGCCCTGACGGGGTGCGGATCCGATGATGCGGAACCGCTGCGGATCCGCAGCGACGGGAGTACGCCGATGCGCGTGGCCGCCGCCGTGTACGCCGGGGCACTGGCCCGCACGGGCGTGCCGGTCGACGTCGACGACCCGGCAGGCGGTGATCGTCCGGGGGGCGATCCGGCGAGAATGCGAGAGCTGGTCGATGCGACGGCCCGCGGTGAGGTCGATCTGTTCCCCGCGCTGTCGGGCACCCTGCTCTCCACCCTGGTCCCACGACCGACCGAGACGGCGTCCGCCGACGTCGAGGTCGCGGTCAATCGCGCTCTCCCGCAGGACGTGACGATCGGTGATCCCGCCGCGGTCAGCGATCGACCGCGGATGATCGCGGCCCAGTCGCTGCTCGAGGCCCACGACGTCTCGGCGCTCGCCGATTGCGGGTCATTGCCCGCCGGGTTGCCCGTGGTGACGACCGGCGTGCTGACGCCCGAACTGCGGCACGCATTCGGCGGATGCCGATTCGGAGCCGTCGTCGAGCGCGTCGCCGCCGCCGAGGTCGTACGACGTGCGGCCACCGGGGAGGCGCTCGGCGTCCTCACCGGTTTCGAGGCGGCGGCCGATGTCTCCGAACGGAGCGACGTCGTCGTGCTGCGGGCGGACGGCGACGGACCGATCGCCCAGGACCTGGTTCCGGTGTATCGGTCGGCCCGCATCGGGAAGTCGCAGACCAAGGCGCTCAGCAGGGTCGCCGGGGAGCTGACCACGGCCGACCTCATGGAACTCGTCGCGCGGGTCGACCGCGGCGCCGACCCGCGGGCGGTCGCCGACGAATGGAGATCGACCCGCGGCGTCTGACCGGGGTCGACGCCGCGGGTCGAGGACTCCGCGTTCGGTGGCGGGTCAGACCCGGGAGAGTCCCCACTTGGTCACCCGGGCGCTGATGCCCTGGTATCCCGAGGCGACGAGGCGGACCCCGAGGTCGAGGATCTTGGCGTCGGCGCCGACCAGGACGCGGGCGCGTTCACGTTCCACGGCCTTGATGATGATGTCCGCGGCCTTCTCGGAGCTGGTGCGCGCGAGGTACTTGTCGAAGAACTCGGCGGTCTTCTTCTGATCGTGCTCGCCGGAGGTGGTGGAGTTGCGCGCGATGGCGGTCTTGATGCCGCCGGGGTGCACACAGGTCACCTTCACCGGGTGCTTGGCGATGATCATCTCCTGGTTGAGGGCTTCGGTGAAGCCGCGGACCGCGAACTTCGCCGAGTTGTAGGCGGCCTGGCCGGGCTCGGACAGGAGGCCGAACAGTGAGGACGTGTTCACGATGTGGCCGTCACCGGACGCGATGATGTAGGGCAGGAACGCCTTGGTGCCGTTGACGACGCCCCAGTAGTCGATGTCCATCACGCGCTCGATGTCCTTGAACTCCATCGTCTCGACCTCGCCGTGGTGGGCGATGCCCGCGTTGTTGAAGACGACGTTCACGGTGCCGAAATGTGCGGCGACGGTGTCTGCGTAGGCGAGGACGGCCTCGCGCTCGGCGACGTTGAGCAGTTGCGCGTGCACCTGCGCGCCCGTGGCGGCGACCAGCCGCTCGGTCTCGGCGAGGCCGTCGGGGTTGACATCGGAGACGGCGATCTTGGCGCCGCGACGGCCGAGCTTCACCGCGAGATCCCGGCCCATGCCGGAGCCGGCGCCGGTGATGACGACGACCTTGTTCTTGAAGTCCTTCATGTGTATCTCCTGGTCTGCCTGAACCTCAGGCGTCGATGCCGACCGGCTTCCCGGTGACGGATTCGGTGGTGTCGCTCTCGTCGGCGACGGCGACGTCGTAGGCGGCGATGTCGAAACGACGGGTCTGGTTTCGGAACACGAACGTGAATCCGGGCCACAGGACGGTGATGTTCCCGTTGTGATCCTGGTACCACGAGGCGCAGCCGCCGGTCACCCACACGCTACGGCGCAGGGAGTGCTGAACGTCGGTGTTGAAGGCGTCCTGCGCCGACTTCGAGACGTCGACCCGCGCGAGCCCGCGATCGCGGACGGTCCGGATGTAGTCGACGAGGTAGTTGAGCTGCGATTCGATCATGTAGACCATCGAGGTGTGGCCGAGGCCCGTCGACGGGCCGATGAGCAGCATCATGTTGGGGAATCCGTGCACGAACGCCCCCTTGTAGGCCGCCATGCCCTCGCGGTCCCACACCTGGGCCAGGCTCTCGCCCGCGGCGCCGACGATGGTGTCGAAGACGGGGGAGTCGGTGACGTGGAAACCCGTCGCGACGACGATCACGTCGACGTCGCGGACGGTGCCGTCGGCCGTGACGATGCCGGTCGGGGTGATGCGATCGATACCGCTCGTCACCAGGTCGACGTTGTCCCGGTCGAGGGTCGGGTACCAGTCGTTCGACTTGAGGATGCGCTTGCAGCCGACCGCGAAGGCGGGGGTCACGGCCTTCCGGAGTTCGGGGTCGCGGATCCCGCGGAAGATGTTGGCGCGGCACAGGGCCTCGACGGGTTTGAGGGCCTTCGGTGCGTAGGTCATGCCCGCGGCGACGGCCTCGTTGAAGGTGTAGATGCCGCCGCGGATGGCAGCCTGGAGTCCGGGGACGTGCTTGAACGCCCAGTTCTCGACGCCGAGATAGGGGCGCTCGTTGCGGGGAATGATCCACGGTGCGGTGCGCTGGTAGACGTCCATGTGCCCGACGACCCGGCCGAGTTGGGGGACGATCTGGATGGCGGAGGCTCCCGTGCCGATGACGGCGACCCGTTTGCCGGCGAAGTCGTAGTCGGTGTCCCAGCGGGCGGAGTGGACGATGGTGCCGCCGAACTCGTCGATCCCGTCGATGTCGGGCAGGTTCGGCTCGCACAGGGGGCCGACCGCGCCGACGAGGTTGCGGGCCGTCATCGTGTGCTGCTCGCCGTCGCGGGTGTACCGCAGGTTCCACCGGTGGGTGTCCTCGTCCCACTCCGCGTGGGTCACCTCGGTGCCGAACAGGGTGTGGCCGGCGACGCCGTGCTCGTCGGCCACGGCGTTGATGTAGCGATGGATCTCGGGCTGGTGCGAGTACGAGCGAGACCACTGCGGATTCAGCGCGAACGAGTACGAGTACAGGTGCGAGGGCACGTCGCATGCGGCGCCGGGGTACACGTTGTCGCGCCACGTGCCGCCGAAGTCCCGGCCGCGGTCGAGGACCACGAAATCGTCGACACCCTCCTGGATCAGCTTGATGGCTGCGCCGAGGCCGGAGAACCCGGCTCCGATGATCGCGATCTCTACATCGTGCGTTGTCATAGTGACACCGTAGTGCGGTTACTGAACCTGAGTCAATAGGCAATTGAGCCCGATTCAATAGTGCTAGCGTGTGGTCATGTCCACCGTCAACGCCCGTCCGACGCCGCGGATCAGGATGAGTCGCGAGGCGCGTCGAGAACAGCTGCTCGAACTGGGATTCCAGATGGCGCAAGGCCAGGCGCTGGAGACGATCACGATGGAGGCCGTCGCCGACGCCGCCGGCGTCTCTCGCGGTCTGATCTTCCACTACTTCGAGTCCAAGGGGGACTTCCACCTCGCGGTGGTGCGGAAACTCGCCGATCGCCTCGTGGAACGCACCGCGCCCCGCGAGGACCTCGACGACCCGATCGCCGTGCTCACCGAATCGATGGCCGCGTACATCGACTACGTGTCCGGCAACCGTGACGGATACCTCGGACTGCTCCGCGGCTCGCGCAGCAACGACCCGGAGATCCGCGAAGTGGCGGACGGCACCCGCGCGGTCCTCATCGACCGGATCATGGCCTACGGCCCCGATCTGGGGCTCACCGCCTCGCCCGCGGTGGAGGTGGCCGTCGCGGGGTGGATCGCGTTCGTGGAGGAGACCATGCTCCGCTGGCTGTACGAGCCGGTGATCAGTCGCGACGAACTCTTGTCGATGCTGGTGACGGCGCTTCCCGCCCTCGCCGGCATGGCAGATGCGATCACGGGACCCGACGCCGACGCATAGCGGTCGGCCGGTCGGGCCGCAGCCGTCAGCCGAATGCCTGATCGATGATCTCGGCCTGCTCCACGGCATGAACCTTGCTCGACCCCGACGACGGCGCCGACATGGCGCGCCGCGAGATGCGCCGCAGCCCGCCGAGCAGATCGGGGAGCATCTCGGGCAGCCACAGGCCGAGGAACGGCCACGGCCCCTGGTTCGCCGGCTCCTCCTGGACCCACACGAAGTCGGTGGCGTTCGAGTACTGCTCGAGCGTCCGGGCCAGCCGACGGTAGGGGACCGGGTAGAGCTGCTCCACGCGGACCAGGGCGATGTCGTCGCGCCCGTCCTTCTCGCGGCGGGCCGCCAGCTCGTAGTAGAGCTTGCCGCTGACGAGCAGCACACGCTTCACCGCACCGCGGTCGCCGCTGTCGTGGGTGAACGACGGATCGTCGATCACCGACAGGAACTTGCCGTCGGTGAACTCCTCCACCGGGGAGACGGCGGCCTTGTTGCGCAGCATCGACTTGGGTGTGAACACGACCAGCGGACGGCTGATGCCGTCGTGGACGTGACGACGCAGCAGATGGAAGTAGCTCGCGGGCGTCGACGGCAGTGCCACCGTCATCGAACCCTCCGCGCACAGCTGGAGGAAACGCTCGATGCGGCCCGACGTGTGGTCGGGGCCTTGACCCTCGTGGCCGTGCGGCAGCAGCAGGACGACGTCGGACCGCTGCCCCCACTTGGCCTCGCCGGAACTGATGAACTCGTCGATGATCGACTGCGCACCGTTGACGAAGTCGCCGAACTGCGCCTCCCACATCACCAGCGCGTCGGGATTCGCGACGGCGTAGCCGTACTCGAAGCCCAGGACGCCGAACTCGCTCAACGGCGAGTCGTAGACGAGGAAACGGCCGGTGGCGTCCGGCAGGTGATTCAGCGGGGTGAACTCCGAACCGTTCTCACGGTCGATGAGCACCGAGTGGCGCTGGGTGAACGTGCCGCGACGCGAGTCCTGGCCCGACAGCCGGACCGTGCGACCCTCCTGCACGAGCGTGCCGAACGCCATGAGCTCGGCGAACGCCCAGTCGACATGGCCGTCGACCGGCATCTCGCGGCGACGCTTGAGGACCGGCTTCACACGCGGGTGCGGGGTGAAGCCCTCCGGGAGCGCGTTGAACGCCTCGCCGATCTCGATGAGCTTCTCCTGCGGCACCGCGGTGACCAGCTTGGTCTTGAGCTTCTGGTCGCCCTCCACCGACGGCGACGCCTCCGGCGTGAAGCGGTCGAGCTCCTTGACCTCGACGAACACCCGCTCCAGCTGGCCCTGGTAGTCGCGCAGCGCGTCCTCGGCCTCCTTGGTGGAGATGTCGCCGCGCCCGATCAGGGCCTCGGTGTAGCTCTTGCGGACGCTGCGGATGTTGTTGATGACGTCGTACATCGCCGGTTGGGTCATCGACGGATCGTCGCCCTCGTTGTGGCCCAGGCGCCGGTAGCAGACGAGGTCGATGACGACGTCGCGGTTGAACGCCTGGCGGTAGTCGACGGCCAACTTCGCGGCCCAGACGCACGCCTCGGGGTCGTCGCCGTTCACATGGAAGATCGGCGCGCCGATCATCTTGGCGATGTCGGTGCAGTACTGCGTGGAGCGCGAGTACTCGGGTGCCGTGGTGAAACCGACCTGGTTGTTCACCACGATGTGCACGGTGCCGCCCGTCCGGTATCCGTTCAGCATCGACATGTTGAGCGTCTCGGCGACCACGCCCTGCCCGGCGAACGCGGCGTCGCCGTGCAGCATGAGCGGGAGGACGGCGAACTGCTGGTCCTCGGAGAAGTTGTCCTGCTTGGCGCGGACGATGCCCTCGAGCACGGGGTCGACGGCCTCGAGATGGCTCGGGTTGGCGGTCAGCGAGACCGTGATCTCGTTGTCGCCGAACATCTGGTAGTACTTGCCCTCGGCACCGAGGTGGTACTTGACGTCGCCGGAGCCGTGCGACTCCGCGGAGCCCAGGTTGCCCTCGAACTCGGTGAAGATCTTCGAGTACGGCTTGCCGACGATGTTCGCCAGCACGTTGAGGCGGCCGCGGTGCGGCATGCCGATGACGACCTCGTCGAGGGCGTGCTCGGCGCCCTGGTCGAGGACCGCGTCCATCATCGGGATCACGGCCTCGGCGCCCTCCAGGGAGAAACGCTTCTGACCGACGTACTTGGTCGCCAGGAAGGTCTCGAAGGCCTCGGCGGCGTTGAGCTTGCTCAGGATGTACTTCTGCTCGGCCACCGACGGTTTGACGTGCTTGATCTCGACGCGATCCTGGAGCCAACGCTGCTGTTCCGGATCGAGGATGTGGGTGTACTCCACGCCGACGTGGCGGCAGTAGGCGTCGCGGAGCACCGCGAGCACGTCGCGGAGCTTCATCTCGGTCTTGCCGTGGAAACCGCCGACCTTGAACGTCCGATCGAGATCCCACAGCGTCAGGCCGTAGGTGAGGACGTCGAGATCCGGGTGGGCCACACGCGCCGCGGAGTCCATCATCAGCGGATCGGTGTCGGCCATCAGGTGGCCGCGGCTGCGGTACGCGGCGATCAGCTCCAGGACGCGAGTGGTCTTGTCGATGCCGCCGGCGGGGATGTCACGGCGCCAACGGACCGGCTCGTACGGGATCTGCAGCGAGACGAAGAGCTCGTCCCAGAAGTCGTCCTCGAGAAGCAGATTGTGGATGCGGCGCAGGAAGTCGCCCGACTCGGCACCCTGGATGATCCGGTGATCGTAGGTGGAGGTCAGCGTCATCAGCTTGCCGACGCCCATCTCGGCGATCTGCTCGTCGCTGGCGCCCTGGAACTCGGCCGGATACTCCATCGCGCCGGCGCCGATGATCGCGCCCTGCCCCTTCATGAGGCGGGGCACCGAGTGCACGGTGCCGATGGTTCCCGGGTTGGTCAGCGAGATGGTGACGCCCGAGAAGTCCTCGGCGCCGAGCTTTCCGTCCCGGGCGCGGCGGACGACGTCCTCGTAGGCGGCGACGAACTCGCCGAAGTTCATCGTCTCGCAGCCCTTGATGGCGGCGACGACGAGCGTGCGCTCGCCCTTCTTGCCCTGCAGGTCGATCGCGAGACCGAGATTCGTGTGGGCGGGCGTCACGACGTTCGGCTTGCCGTCGATGACGGCGAAGTGCCGGTTCATGGTCGGGAACGCCTTGACGGCCTGAACGATGGCGTAGCCGAGCAGGTGGGTGAAGCTCACCTTGCCGCCGCGCGTGCGGGCGAGGTGATTGTTGATGACCACGCGGTTGTCGATCATCAGCTTGGCCGGGATCGCGCGCACGCTCGTGGCGGTCGGCACCTCCAGGGAGGCGGCCATGTTCTTGACGATCGCCGCCGACGCGCCGCGGAGCACCGTGTTCTCATCGGCGGACGGGGTGTCGGAGGACTTCGCCGTCGACGCCGTGAGGCTGGTGCCGGAGGCCGCCTTGGTCGCCGCGGCCTCGCGTGCGGGCGCCGGCGGATGCGTGGCCGCCGTCGACGTGCGGGTCGGCTCGGTGTCGAGGGTGACGGCCTGCTTGGGCTTGGCGGGCGCGGAAGCTGTGGCTGCAGGCGGGGTGGCTGCGGGCGGGGTTGCTCCGGTGGGCGCGGACCCGTTCGACGCTCCGCCGCCGGCACCCGGCGTCCCGGTCGTCGCCGCGGCTCCGGTGTCGGCTGGGCGATAGTTCTTGAGAAGCTCGTGCCAGCTCGGATCGACTGATTCGGGGTTGGTCTGGAACCGCTGGTACATCTCCTCGACCAGCCATTCGTTCTGTCCGAAATCGGATTCGGAAATCGAACTGCTCACAGCGTTGTCTCGCCTCAATTCACCCAGGTCTGTCTTCGATCGTGTCGGCGGGCGGGCCGGGGTCTTGTGGACCCGACCACCTGCCATCCGTCGATGGTACGCGGCGTGCCGACGCTGTGTGCGATTCGCGACACAAGGCGCCTGACGCGGCGGGATAAGTGGTCAACATCACGCGGACGGCCGGCTCGGAGCCGCCGCTTCAGCGAGCCGCAGCGGCGGCGGGATCGTGATCGTCGGGCGACACCCCGGCGTCCCACAGGCGACGGTAGTGGCCGTCGGCGGCGAGAAGCTCCGCATGGGTGCCGATCTCGACGATCCGGCCGCCGTCGACGACGGCGATCACATCGGCGCGGGCGGCCGTCGCGAGTCGATGGGCGACGATCACGCTGGTTCGGCGGACCGCGACCGCGTCACCGGCCGCCAGCACCTGCGCCTCGGTGGCTTGATCGAGGGTCGCGGTGGCCTCGTCCAGAAGGATGAGGTCCGGTTCGACGAGTTCGGCGCGCGCGAGGGCGATGAGCTGGCGTTGACCGGACGACAGCCCGCGGCCGCGTTCGGCGACGGGGAACTCCATCCCCCCGGGCAACCCGGCGATGACTCCGGCGGCGCCGACCCGTCGCGCCGCGGCGGCGATCTCGTCGCGGCCGGCCCGCGGCCGCCCGTAGGCGATGTTCGACGCGACCGTCCCGGCGAACAGGTGCGGCTCCTGCGGCACCACGCCGAGCCGCCGCCGGTAATGCTGCAGATCGATCTCCCGCAGATCCGTGTCGTCCATGCGGACCGCTCCGGCCGTCGGATCGTAGAAGCGCGCCAGCAGCTTGACGATCGTCGACTTCCCGGCGCCCGTGGTGCCGACCAGGGCCAGCGACCCGCCCGCCGGAATCTCGAGATCGACGCCGCTGAGGGCGTCGATCGCGGCGCCCGCATAGCGGAAGTCGACGCCGTCGAGCGTTACCCGACCGTCGAATCCGGTCGGCCGCAGCGCGCCCGAGGCGCTCTCGACGAGAGAACTCGGGGTGGCGAGGAGATCGCGGATGCGCCGCAGGCCGACGGCGGCCTGCTGGTAGGCGTCGAAGACGGACGTCAACTGCTGGACCGGACCGAACAGCATGGCGAGGTAGAGGACGAAGGCGATCAGGGTTCCCGGCGAGAGCGCGCCGTCGGCGACGCGGGCGGCGCCCACGCCGAGGACGACCGCGGTCGCGACCTCCGAGCAGAAGGTGATGAACGGGAAGTACACGCTGATCGCGCGCTGCGAGTCCATTCGCGCGGAGACCCACGCGTCGCTGCGGGCGCCGAATTCGTCACGGGCCACCCCGATGTGGCCGTAGGCGCGGGTGGTCGCCAAGCCGGTGACGTTCTCCTGAAAGTCGGCGTTGACGGCCGACACGAGTTCGCGCGTGCGGGTGTAGGCGCGCGAACTGATGCGGCGGAACACGACGGTCGCGGCGACGACGATCGGGAGGACGGGGGCGATCAGCAGCCCGAGCTCCCAGTCGGTGACCAGCAGGGCCACCGACACCCCGCCGAGCGTCAGCACCGCGATGACCGCCACCGAGAGGCTGTTCTGGACGAACCCGGACAGGGCGTCGACGTCCGTGGTCATGCGGGTCATGATCCGGCCCGACAACTCGCGCTCGTAATAGTCGAGACCGAGACGTTGCAGGTGCGCGAAACTGCGGATCCGCAACGCGTACAGCACCCGTTCACCCGCCCGCGCGGCGGTGACGACGTTGAGTGCGCCGGCCAGACCGGCCAGGACCACGAGGGCGAGGCCGGTGAGCGTCGCGGTCCCGATCACGCCGGGGTCGTGCCGCGTCCCCGCGTCGAGGACCATCCGAGCCAGCGTCGGGAAGGCGAGACCGATCAGGGTGTCGACGGCGATGGTCGCGATCACCAGGGCGAGCAGGCCGCGGACCGGAGCGAGGGTCCGGGCGAGGCTGAACGCCCGTTCCTCGCGGCGCGCGGCCGCGACGTCGACGCGCGGCTCCTCGTCGGCGGGCGGCAGCGCGTCCACCGCGGCCCGGATCTCGGCGGTCGCGGGCATCGAGCCGAGCGCGCTGCCCGCCCGACCCCCGCCCGGTCCCGGACGGGGCGGGGCGCTCGTCGTGCGCCGCGCCCGGGGCTCCGGGGCGTCGACGCCGCCCGGCCACAGGGCGGCCACGGTGATGCCCTGCTGGGCGAGTTCACCGGCCGCGGCGGCATCCCGCTGTTCGACGGTGTCGGCGGGAGACATCAGCTCCCGGAAACGGGGACTGCGGGCGGACAGCTCGTCGACGGTGCCGACGTCGACGATGCGTCCGCCGTCGAGCACCGCGACGCGATCGGCGATGGCGAGTGTGGAACTCCGGTGCGCGAGCACCAGCATGGTGGTCCCCAGCGACCGCAGGCCGCCCAGGATGCGGTGTTCGGTCGCCGCATCGACCGCGGAGGTGGCGTCGTCGAGGACCAGGACGCGGGGACGCTGATGCAGCGCGCGGGCGAGTGCGACGCGCTGGCGCTGACCGCCGGACAGGGTCAGCCCGCGTTCGCCGACCGCGCTGAGATAGCCGTCGGGCAGATCGGCGGCGAAATCGGCGGCGGCGGCGCGGGCGGCGTCGCGCAGGTGCTCGTCGACCACACCCGACGGCGGTCGGGGACCGAGGCCGATGTTCGCCGCGATGGTGTCCGAGTAGAGGAAGGGTTCGTCGAAGGCGATCGCCACCGCGGCGCTCAGCCGGTCCGGGTGCACGGCGGTGACCTCGGTCCGGCCGCCATCGGCCGAGGTGAGGGCGACGCTTCCGGAGTCGGGCCGATAGGCGCCGCCGACGAGTTCGGCGAGAGTCGACTTCCCCGATCCGGGGCCGCCCACCACGGCGACGCACTCCCCGGGGGCCACGCTGAGATCGAGACCGTCGAGCACGGCGCGACCGTCGTGAGCGACGCCGACGCCCGTGAACGCGAGTCCGAGCGGACCGTCCGGCACCGTGCCGACGGCGTCGAAGGCGGCATCGCGCGGGTGATCGATGACGTCGTACACGCGCGTCACCGCCGACGCGGCGAGCTGTGCGTTCACGATGAGGTTCGTGAGGATCCGTGCCAGACCCGTCATCGTCGCCAGGTAGGTCGAGAAGGCCAGGAAGGTGCCCGGGGTGATCGATCCGCGGTACACCAGGTAACCGCCGAGGCCGATGACGGCGACCATCGCGAGCTGCGGCGCCTGCGAGATCAGCGGCATGAACCGAGCGTTGATCCGCGCTGCGCGCAGCTTGTGACGGTACAGGGTGGCCCCCAGGTCGACGAGCTCATCGGTGGCGCGGCGCTCCTGGCCGAAGCCCTTCACCACGCGGACCCCGGTGACCGACTCCTCGACGTGACCGGCGACCTCCGCCGCCGACTGCTGAGCCGACCACGTCGCTGCGAACATCCGCCTGCGCGACCGGTAGACGATGCCGACGATCACCGGGACCACCAGAATCGCGACGACCGTCAGCATCGGCGACAGCCAGGCCATGAGGACCAGTGACAGCGCCACCTGCACGCCGCCGCCCAGCGACAGCGGAGCCATGGCCAGCAGCCCCTGGACCACCTGGAGGTCGGAGATCGACCGCGAGACGACCTGCCCGGTGCGGATGATGTCGCGGGAGGGACCGTCGACGTGATGCAGGGTGTCGAGCAGTTGCCTGCGCAGGCCGTCCTGAACCGTGATCGACATGCGGCCCGCCGTCATCCGCCTTCCGTATTGGCACCCGTAGCGGATCACCGCGCCGACCAGCAGGGCGGCGATCACCGCGCCCAGGGGCCACCCGACTCCGTGACCGGTCGCGGTGTCGACGGCCGCCTTGGTCAGCAGGGGTGCGACGAGGTCGACGGCCACGGCTCCGAGCGTGACGACGATCATCGTGATCGCCAGGCGTCGTCGTCGGAGACACTCGGCGACCAGGCGCCGCACCCAGCCGTCGGTGACGGGTCGGCTCATTCGGTCACGCCGCGGGCGTCGGAGATCACCTCGCCGTCGACGTCCCAGAAACGGGGCGGCGGACCGAACGCGCGCCGGGCGTTCCGCAGGACGGCCGTGCCCAGCACCCGGTTGCCTCCGCCGCCGATGACGGCGCCGATCCCGCCGGGAATCAACTTGCCGGCCACCACCGGCGCCTTGCGGAGTGCGAACTTCTTCACGAACCGGTTGCCGAGCGTGCGGTTGATCGTGGCGACGTTGAGTCCGGGCACCCCGAGGGACGCCAGCGCGTCACCGGACCGCGAGCCGATGGCCTTGCCGATGATGAGGGTGCCCTCCTCGCCGAGGGCGACGGCCATGACGAGGGCCTTCCGTCGTTCGGTGTCGTGCGGTGAGATGCCGTGGACCTCCGCGACGGCGAGGGCGAGCAACGCGGACGCCTCGATGAAGACCGCCGACTCCGCGGTCAACGCGCCCAGGGCGGTGACCGTGCCGACGCCGGGGACGGCGGCCGCGGCGCCCACCGCGGCTCCCGACGCGGTCACCGACGTCAGGTACTGGCGTTCGAGCCTGCGGATGATCTGTTCGGGGGCCTCGCCGGGATGCTTGGCGCGCAGTCGGGCGATATACCTGGCGACGGCCGGGCGCTGCAGACGCTGCGCGCGGTCGAGCAGTGCCCCGAGGACGACCGGGGTCGATGTGCCTGCGGTCTCGCCGGTGCGTGCGACGTCCGACTCGTGCGGCGAACTCATCTGGTGTCCTCCTACCTCGACGCGATGCGTCCACAGTAGGCGCAGACTCCGACGAACCACCGGTTCGGGCGCCTGCGCCGGGATGTCGGAGGGGGCTCGTACGATCGTGATCGACAGTCGGCGGACGGTGCCGACGAAGTGAGAGTCGAGGCGAGGAGTCCCGATGACAGGCGAGGCGCAGGCGCAGACCGAGGGCGCTGTCGGCGACGTCGGCCACGTCGCCGTCGACGACGCGGCCGCCGAGCCCTTGTCGCTGTTTCCGATCGAGTCGACACCGCCCGCTGACCCGGCCGCCGACCGGACGGTCACCTTCCTGCACACTGCCGACTGGCAGCTCGGCATGACGCGACACTTCCTGAGCGGCGAGGCTCAGCACACCTACGCGGCCGCCCGCGAGGACGCGGTGTCCCGCATCGGACGGGTCGCGGCGTCGACGGGCGCCGAGTTCGTCGTCGTGTGCGGTGACGTGTTCGACGATCCACGGGTGTCGACGCGGACCATCCGCCGGACGCTCGACGCGCTCGGCGACTATCCGGTTCCCGTGTATCTGCTGCCCGGCAACCACGATCCGCTCGATGCGACGAGCGTGTACTCCTCCGCGGAGTTCACCCGCGCCTGCCCGGACAATGTGGTGGTCCTCGACACTGCGGGTGCGGTCCGGGTCCGCGACGGCGTGACGCTGATCGCGGCGCCGTGGACCACCAAGCGTCCCCTGCACGATCTGGTGACCGAGCAGATCCGGGCGTTGGCGCCGAGCGACGACATCCGCGTCGTCGTCGGACACGGCGGTCTGGACTCGCTGACGCCCGACGACGACCCGTCGATCCTGTCGACGGCCGCGATCGACGCGGCGGTCGCCGATCAACTCGTCGACTACGTCGCCCTCGGCGATCGGCACTCGGTCACCTCCGTCGGCGGGTCGGGCCGCGTCTGGTATTCCGGCGCCCCCGAGGTCACCGCGTTCGACCACGTCGAGACCGATCCCGGACACGTCCTGGAGGTGACGCTCACCCGCGGTGCGCAGTCCTCCGTCGACGTGACCCGGCACCGGGTGGGGCAGTGGGCGTTCCGGACGATCCGAGAGGACGTCGACTCGGCCGCCGACGTCGAGCGCCTGGCGACCCTGCTCGGGCGGATCGACGACAAGCCGCGCACCGTCGTGCAGCTGGGCCTGACGGGGACCGTGACGGTCGCCGAGCACGTGGCGCTCGGTGACGTGATCGACGAGTTCGGCGACCGCTTCGCCGCGCTCACGGTGTGGGAACGCCACCACGATCTGACCGTGGTGGCCGACCCTGCGGACGTCGACGTCTTGGACCTGCAGGGCTATGCCGCCGACACCGCCGGCGACCTCGTCGAGCGTGCCGCGTCCGCCGATCCCGAGGAGGCGGCGGCGGCGCGGTCGGCACTGGCCCTGCTGCACCGGCTGGCGGGGGCCGGCCGATGAGACTGCACCGACTGGGGGTCCGCGACTTCCGCGGAATCACCGACCGCGAGGTCGAGTTCGCCGACCGCGGTGTCACGGTCATCGAGGGAGAGAACGAAGCGGGTAAGTCGTCGATGGTGGAGGCCTTCGACCTGCTGCTCTCGGTGCGGGCCGACAGCAAGGCCAAGCAGGTCCGCGCGGTGCAGCCGGCGGGCCGCGACGTCGGGACCCGGGTGTGGGCGGAGATCTCCTGCGGTCCCTGGCGTTTCGAATACGGCAAATGCTTCAACAGGAGTCCGGAGACCACGCTCACGATCACCGAACCGGTCGCCGAGCAGTTGACCGGGCGCGCGGCGCACGAGCGCGTGGAGGCGATCCTGGCGCAGTCGCTCGACCGGACGCTGTTCACCGCCCTGCGCCTGCTGCAGTCCGGCGATCCCGTGCTCGGAGACCTGACCGACAGTGCGGCACTCTCGCGTGCCCTCGACCGGGTGGCGGGCGAAACCGAATCCGACGGCGGGGAGACCCCGGAGACCCAGAATCTGGTCGCGGCGGTCGCCGCGGAGTACGACAGGTATTTCACACGGGCGCACGGGAAGCCGGCTCGAGAACTCGCACAGGCCATCGCCGCCGCCCGCCAGACGCGGGAGGCGGTCGCCGAGCGGCAGGCGATCCTCGACACGGTGGCCGACGCCGCCGACCGGTTGCCCCGCGTCGTCGAGACCGTGCGGCAGCTCATCGACACCGAACGCACCGGGCAGGTCGAGCTCGCCACGGCCGGCGCGGCCCTCGCCGAGGCCGAGAGCATCGGCGAACAGGCGACCGCCGCGGCCGCCGTCGTGGAATCCAAACAGTTGGCCGCATCGGCGGCCCGGGAGGCCGTCGCGGCGCGCGGTCGTCGCCGTGAGCGTCTGGACCGGCTCCGCGCCGAGGTCGCCGAGAACGCCGACCAGATCCGGGAGGCGACGTCCGCGGCCGAACGTGCGACCGCAGCCGCCGCCGAACTGGACTCCCGTCTCGCGGAGGCGCGGACCCGGTGGGACGCGATGCGCGCGGAGGTGGCGGCGGCCGAGGCCGAGGCGGCGGTCGCCGCCGATCGCGAGCAGTGCGCACGCCTCGAGGGAGTCCTCACCGAGGTCGACCGTCTCGGTGCCGAGAGGGCGACGGCGCGGGAGGTCGTCGAGCGGAGTCGCGTCGACGATCAGGACGTTCGAGCGGCCGCCGACCTGTCCAAGTCGATCACCACGGCGTCCGCGCGAGTGGAGGCGGCGGCCGCCATCGTGTCGGTGACGCGGCTCGGTGACGGCGAGGTCGTGGTCGACGGCGAATCGGTCGTCGACTCGGCCGAGGTGGCCGCGTCGCAGCGGACGGTCGTCGAGGTGCCGGGCGCCGTCCGGGTCGAGGTCGCACCGGGCGGTGACTCCGCCGATCTGGCGGACCGGCTCGCCGCACTGCGCGGACGGGCCGAGGCGTTGGCGGACCGCTGCGGGGTCGAGAGCATCGACGAGATCGCCGCGGTGGCGCAACGACGCGCGGAGGCGGCGACGCGGGCTGCGGATCTCGATCGGGCGATCGCTCGCGAGCTGGCCGGGGCCACGCGTGCGGACGTGGCGGCACGTCGTGACGAGATCGCGGCACGACTGCCCGAGGGCGGTGCCGCGAAGGATCAAGCCGCGGCGCCGGCCGTCGACCTGGCTGCGATGCGGGCGGCGGAGCGGGAGGCGGCCGACGCCGTGACGCGTGTCGAACGCGACCGGGAGGCGCAGTTGGCTGCCGCACGGGAGCAGACGGCCCGGGCCGGCACGCTGGAGGCGGCCGGACACCGGACGGCCGAGGAGGCCGCGAACCTCGAAGCCGATCTGGTCGAGGAGACGGCGGTGACGACCGACGAGGCATTGGTGGCACGGGTCGATCGGTGCGATGCGGCGCTGGCGGCCGCGCAGGAGACGTTGACGACTGTGCGGGCGCGGCTGCAGGGGATCGATCCCGCTCGGCTCCGGGCCGATGTGGATCAGTGCGAGGCCGCGCAGCAGCGGGTGCGCGACCAGTTGGCGGCAGCGAAGACCGAGCGCACTGAATTGGCGACGCGGTTGGAGATCTGCCGCACCGACGGCCGACTCGACGAGCTCTCGGACGCCGTCGCGGCCGACGACGCGGCCCAGGCTCAGCTGCGGCGTGTCTCGGAGCGGGCTGCCGGCGCGCGGCTGCTCCACGAGACGCTGCAGCGGAAGCGCAATGAGAGCCGTGCGCAGCATGTCGGTCCGTTCGCCCGGCGTCTCGAAGAGCTGGCGGCACCGGTGTTCGGCACCGGTGTCCGGTTTCGGGTGGCCGATGACTTCACCATCGCGACCCGGACCCTCGACGGCGTCACCGTCGATGTCGAGGCGCTGTCGGGTGGTGCTCGTGAGCAACTGGGACTGCTGGCCCGGCTGGCCTGCGCGACCCTCGTCGACGCCGCGGACGGTGCTCCGGTGATTCTCGACGATGCGCTGGGGTACACCGATCCGCAGCGTCTCGCATCGATGGCGCGTGTGCTCGGAGATTCCGGGGCACAGGCGCAGATCATCATCTTGACGTGCACGCCCGACCGCTACCGGGATGTCGAGGGCGCGAGACTGATCGCCGTGTGACGGCGCCGTGACCCCCGGTGTTGGGCGCGCGGGGGCGTGTGCGCTAATGTTGCTCTCGCCCAACGAGCCCCCCTAGCTCAGGGGATAGAGCGTCTGCCTCCGGAGCAGAAGGTCGCAGGTTCGAATCCTGCGGGGGGCACAGCATTCCCCCTGATCGAGCGTTCAGCTCAGGTCAGGGGGTTTCTCTGTGTTCGCCTACGTCATGTTCGTCTCCGTCACGTTCGCCTGCGTCATCAGGGTCGCGGTGGGATCGGCCGGATCCGGCGGCGTTCGAGAACGGTCTCGTCGGGGGTCGTGAAGCCGAAGCGGCGATACAGACCGTGGGCGTCGTCGGTGTGCAGCAGCCAGCGGAAGTGGGCGCCCGGGCCACGCTCGATCATCTCGTCGACCAGCCTCTTGCCGATGCCGTGGCCGCGTGCCGAAGGGACCACGAAGACGTCCGACAGGTAGGCGACGGTGACGCCGTCGGAGATCGCCCGGGCGAAGGCGACGAACTCGCCGGTCGCGGTGTCGACCGCCCCCACGACCCGCCAGGAGCCGGCGATCGCGTCGCGGATGTCGGTGACGCTGCGCCACCGACCCCAGTACGCGTGCTCGGACAGGAACGCGATGATCGTCGGCATGTCGAGTCTGGTGCGGTCGTCGAAGAACTCGAAACGATCGTCGACGACCGGGGGACGGGGAACGCCGGAAGAAGGACGGGAGCTCATGGGGCGATTATCGCCCCATGAGCTCCCGTGCGGTGCAGGTCCGGCGTCAGCGGACCGGCTGGCCCTCGTGCGTCGACGGGGCGGCGCCCGAGGCCGCCGGCAGCGGCGCGAGATACCGTTCCCGCGAATCGTCGAGCTCGTCGAGCCACGGCGTGTGATGCACGGTCGAGACCGTGCCGGTCATCACCGAGCGGTACGCCTTGTCGCGGTACGTGAGGATGTCGTCCTTCTTGTCACGCTTCCACGCCAGGAACACCTCGACCACCTCGTCGAGGTCGAACATCGGATAGTCCGTCTGCTCGATCAGATCGCGGATGTAATCGGCCTGGAATCGGACGGCGGCATCGTCGTCCTCGACCGCGCTGTAACGGTCGAGCCATTCGGTGATGCTCGCCGCACGCTCGGCTTCCGACGGCAGATCCACGCGACCGAGGATCACGTCCCGGACGAACCACGCCTGCGCGTCGAACATGTTGAACGTGAACCACTGGTCCTGGGCACCCAGGTAGTGCAGGCGCGGATTGCCCTGCCACGTCACACCGCGGTACAGGCCCGTCGGGTACAGGTTGTTCGGTGAGACGATCCGCATCTCCTGGGGGAGGAACGGATAGTGGTGCAGGTAGCCGGTGCACAAGATGACGGCGTCGAACTCGCGAGACGTCCCATCGACGAATGTCGCGACATCGCCGTCGATGTGGTCGACCTGAGGCTTCTCGTCGACCCCGTTCGGCCAGCCGAAGCCCTGGGGGCCGGAGCGGTAGCTCATCGTCACCTGACGGGCGCCCATCTTGTGCGACTGGATGCCGATGTCTTCGGCGGAGTACGAGCCGCCGATGAGCAGCAGCCGCTGGCCCGCGAAACGCTCGGCGCCCCGGAACTCGTGCGCGTGGATGACCTCGCCGGGGAAGGTCTCGATACCGGGCAGATCGGGGACATTCGGGAACGAGAAGTGCCCCGTCGCCACGATCACCTGGTCGAAGACCTCGGTGGACGTCAGCTTGTTCTTGACGTCGTCGACGGTCAGGGTGAACGACTCGGTGCTCTCGTCGTACTCGACCCAACGGACCACGTGGGCGAAACGCACCAGATCTTTCACGCCCGATCCGGCGGCACGACCATCGATGTAATCCCACAGGACTTCACGCGGGGGATACGACGAGATCGGCCGGCCGAAATGCTCATCGAATGTGTACTCGGCGAATTCGAGAGCTTCCTTCGGGCCGTTCGACCAGAGATTTCGATACATGCTCGAATGGACGGGCTCACCGTAATGATCGGTGCCGGTGCGCCAGGTGAAGTTCCACTGGCCACCCCAATCGTCCTGCTTCTCGTAGCAGACGATCTCGGGAATGTCCGTCCCTGTGCGCTGGGCCGACGTGAATGCGCGCAAGGCGGCCATTCCGCTCGGCCCGGCGCCGATGATCGCGACCCTCTTATTCAGTTTGTTCGACATCTTCTACCTTTCCAACCCACGGATCTCTCTGCGGGATGTCGCGGTGAAATCAGTGTGGATTTCGGTCGGCGTGACGCTGCGAGTCGAGCCCGTGCGTGCCGCTGATCCGCACCAACGATCGAGTATCTCCGCGCGAGTGTCAAATGCCGGAATGGTCGATATTTCACCGGTGTATACTGACCTGTTCCGGCCGGTCGGCGTCGAGAACCGCGCGGGCGCGGGCGGCCGACTACCCTTGGCTGCATGACTTCCGAGCCCGTCTCCGCGCCGCATTCACGCACGATCGATCGAGACACCGTGCTGTGCGTCTCGCTGGCCGCACGGCCGTCGAACATCGGCACGCGCTTCCACAATCACCTGTACAACCAGCTCGGCCTGAACTACGTCTACAAGGCGTTCGCGCCCACCGATCTCGCCGATGCGGTCGCGGGGATCCGGGGACTCCCGATCCGCGGGGCCGCGGTGTCGATGCCGTACAAGGAGGCGGTGATCGACCTGGTCGACGTCATGGAGCCGTCGGCGTCGGCGATCGACTCGGTGAACACCGTCGTCAACGACCAGGGGGTGCTGCACGCCTACAACACCGACTATCAGGCGGTGGCCGACCTGCTCGCGGCGTCGTCGTTCGACCGGGCCGCACCGGCCGCGATCGCGGGCAGCGGCGGCATGGCCAAAGCAGTCGTGGCAGCGCTGCGCGACACCGGCTTCACGGACGTGACGATCGTCGCCCGCAACGGTGAGACGGGGTCGGCGTTGGCCGAGCGGTACGGATTCCGGCATCTCGCCGACCTCGGCGACGCGCGCCCGGTCACCCTGCTCAATGCGACACCCGTCGGCATGACCGGCGGCGAGGACGAGAGCGAGATGCCGTTCGCTCCCGAGGTCGTCGCCGCGGCCTCGGGTTGTCTCGACGTGGTCGCGATGCCGCCGGACACTCCGATGGTGCGGGTACTGCGTGCGCGAGGGTGCGAGGTGATCAGCGGCGACGCCGTGATCGCGGGTCAGGCGGCCGCGCAGTTCGCCCTGTACACGGGGGTGACTCCGACGCCGGAGCAGATTCGAGCGGCATCGGAGTACTCGCGGTCGAGCGATACGGCGGCCCGATCGTGACGGCGGCCGGAAATGCGGAGATCGGGGTCGCGGATGTGAAGGTGCTCGCCTTCGACACGTTCGGCACGGTCGCCGACTGGCATACCGGTGTGAGCTCGACGCTGGCGCAGGTGTTTCCGGCGCTGGACGCGTCGCGGCTCGCCCGAGACTGGCGACGGTGTTACGGGCCGGCGTTGGCCGAGGTGGAGTCGGGGGAGCGACCGTTCACCGTGCTCGACGATCTCCACCGCATCACGCTCGATGGGCTCCTGCGTTCGGAGTACGGGGTCGTGGCGACCGCGAACCAGCTCGACGAGGCGGTCCGCGCCTGGCACGTGCTTCCCGGGTGGCCGGACTCGTCGGCGGGACTTCATCGACTCAAATCGAAGTACACCATCGCAGCCCTGAGCAACGGGCACGTCTCGCTCCTCACGGCGATGGCCGAGTCCGCCGACCTCCCGTGGGACGTCATCGGCGGCGCCGACCTGTGGGGGCACTACAAGCCTTCCGCGGAGGTCTATCTCGGGATCGCCCGGCTCACGGGCGTCGCTCCGCACGAGGTGATGATGGTCGCCACGCATGCCGCCGATCTCGCGGCGGCACGCAGTCACGGGCTGAAGACCGCGTATGTCGCCCGGCCGCGCGAGTGGGGCCCGGAACCGAAGGTGGAGGAACCCGACCCCGACGACGCCTTCTTCGTTCGCGGCATCGACGAGTTGGCGACGCTGCTCGACTGCTGACCGACCGACGCCGCCCGGCACGCAGATCCGATTGTCGCGATCGGCGGGCGGGCCAATAGGATGGGGACCCGTGACTCCCACCGAACTCGCTGCCCTGCTCCGCGCTGCGACGCAGAAGGTCTTCGCGGCCCACGACCTGGACGCCTCCGTGATTCCCGAGAGCATCGTCGTGGAGCGTCCGCGCAGCCCCGAGCACGGCGACTATGCGACCAACGTCGCTCTCCAGCTCGGCAAACGGGCGGGAGTCAATCCGCGTGAGCTGGCGACGTGGCTGGCCCGGGAGTTCGCGGCCGACGCGGGAATCGACTCCGCGGAGGTCGCGGGGCCGGGGTTCGTGAATCTGCGGCTGGCGGCTGCGGCCCAGAATCAGACCGTCGCGACCGTCCTCGATCAGCGTGAGACGTACGGGACCGGCGACGAACTGTCGGCGATGCACGTGAACCTGGAGTTCGTCTCGGCGAACCCCACCGGACCGATTCATCTGGGCGGAACCCGCTGGGCCGCTGTCGGCGACGCTCTCGGCCGCGTGCTGTCGGCGCGCGGCGCCACGGTGACCAGGGAGTATTACTTCAACGACCACGGTGAGCAGATCAACCGGTTCGCCGACTCGTTGATCGCGGCGGCGACCGGCGACCCGACACCCGACAACGGGTACGCGGGCGCGTACATCGACGAGATCGCCGCGAACGTCGTCGCCGCGGCGCCGGGCGTCCTCGACCTCCCCGGCGAGGAGGCCCGCGAGGTGTTCCGGGCCGAGGGCGTGGAGTTGATGTTCGCCCACATCAAACAGACGTTGCACGAGTTCGGCACCGACTTCGACGTCTACACCCACGAGAACTCGATGTTCGACCGCGGTCTCGTCGACGAGGTGATCGCCGAACTCACCGAGTCCGGCAACCTGTACGAGGCCGACGGCGCATGGTGGCTGCGCTCGACGGCCTACGGCGACGACAAGGATCGCGTGGTGATCAAGAGCGACGGGAACCACGCCTACATCGCCGGTGACATCGCCTATCTCCGGGACAAGCATCAGCGCGGTGCGAACCACCTCATCTACATGCTCGGCGCCGACCACCACGGGTACGTGGTGCGGCTCAAGGCGGCCGCCGCCGCACTGGGGTACGACGCCGACGCGGTGGAGGTCCTCATCGGTCAGATGGTCAATCTGGTGAAGGACGGCAGCCCCGTCCGGATGTCGAAGCGCGCCGGCACCGTGATCACCCTCGACGATCTGGTGGAGGCGGTCGGCGTGGACGCCGCACGCTACGCGCTCATCCGCTCGTCGATCGACGTCAACATCGACATCGACCTCGACCTGCTGCGGAAGCAGTCGTCCGACAACCCCGTGTACTACGTCCAGTACGCGCACGCCCGGCTGTCGGCACTGGCGCGTTCGGCCGCCGACCTCGGACTGTCGGCGAGCACCGACCATCTCGACCTGCTCGACGATGAGTCCGAAGGCGATCTGATCCGTACGATCGGCGACTTCGGCGAGGTCGTCTCGACGGCGGCCGAGCTGCGCGAGCCGCATCGGGTGAGCCGCTACCTGGAGTCGCTCGCCGGCGCCTACCACCGCTTCTACGCGCGGTGCCGGGTGCTGCCGCAGGGCGACGAGGAGCCCGGCGACGTGCACCGTGCACGGTTGGCCCTGTGCGACGCGACCCGTCAGGTGCTGGCCAACGGTCTGGAACTGGTCGGCGTCTCGGCGCCGACCCGGATGTGATGCAGGAGCGTATGTGATGGCACACCCCGCAGGACCGCGGCACGCGGAGATCCTGGCCGCCCCGCATCTGGCCGAGCGGCCCAACGGTCCCGACGAACTGTCTCGGCTGCCCGAGAACGTGTACCCGCGCGGTACTGGGCGCGACGCGGACGGGGTCATGACCGTCGGCGGTGTCCGGGTCGACGCGCTCGTCGAGGAGTACGGCTCCCCGCTGTTCGTGTACGACGAGGCCGATTTCCGGTCGCGGTGCGCCGACATGCAGTCGGCGTTCGGCCCGCACGGTCGGGTCCACTACGCGTCCAAGGCGTTCCTGACGACGCAGGTCGCGAAGTGGGTGCAGTCCGAGGGGCTCTCCCTCGACGTCTGCTCGGGCGGAGAACTCGCGGTCGCCATGCACGCCGGGTTCCCCGCCGAGCGGATCGCCCTGCACGGCAACAACAAGTCCGAGGCGGAACTCGCCGCCGCGGTCACCGCCGGCGTCGGGCACGTGATCCTCGACTCGATGATCGAGATCGAGCGCCTCAACCGGATCGCGGGAGAACACGGCGTCGTCGCCGACGTCCTGGTGCGCGTCACCCCCGGCGTGGAGGCACACACGCACGAGTTCATCTCGACGGCGCACGAGGACCAGAAGTTCGGCTTCGCCCTCGGATCACCGTCCGGCGCGTACCGTGACAGCGTCGCGATGGCCGCGGTCCGCGAGGTCTTCGCCAGCGACAACCTGCGGCTGGTCGGCCTGCACAGCCACATCGGCTCGCAGATCTTCGAGATCGACGGTTTCGAGTTGGCCGCGCGCCGCGTGCTCGGTCTGCTCGCCGCCATCGTCGACGAGTTCGGGGTCGCCAAGACCCGCCAGATCGAGGTGCTCGACCTCGGCGGCGGCCTCGGGATCTCGTACCTGGAGAGCGACGACCCGCCGCCGGTGAAGGTGCTGGCCGAGGCGCTGGTCGCGATCGTCCGACGGGAGTGCGAGGCCCTCGACCTGCCGATGCCGGCGATCGCCGTCGAACCCGGTCGCGCCATCGCCGGTCCCGCGGGTGTGACCCTGTACCGTGTGGGCACCGTCAAGGACGTGGCGCTCGACGGGAACACGGTTCGCCGGTACGTCTCGGTCGACGGAGGCATGAGCGACAACATCCGCACGGTGCTCTACGACGCCGAATACGACGTCCGCGTCGCGTCGGGCACGTCGAGCGCCCAGGCGGTGGTGTGCCGGGTGGTGGGCAAGCACTGCGAGAGCGGCGATATCGTTATCCGCGACTGCTGGTTGCCGCAGGATCTGGCGCCGGGTGATCTGTTGGTGGTCGGCGCGACGGGTGCGTACTGCTACTCGATGTCGAGCCGCTACAACATGGTGCCGCGACCAGCGGTGGTGACGGTGAATGGCGGCCGGTCCCGGCTCATGGTGAGGCGGGAGACGGTCGAGGACTTCTTGAGCTTGGAGGTGGACTCGGAATGATGCGATCCCGTCCGATCGGCGTCGCCGTGTTGGGGATGGGGAATGTCGGCACCGAGGTCGTCCGCATTCTCCTCGAGAACTCCGCCGACCTGCAGTCGCGGGTCGGTGCGCCCCTGGAACTGCGCGGCGTGGCCGTCCGCGATGCGAGCAGACCGCGGCCGATCGATCCCGGCCTGTTGACCGAGGACGCCGCGGAGCTCGTCGCCCGCGACGACGTCGACCTCGTCGTCGAGTTGATGGGCGGCATCTATCCGGCCCGTGATCTCATCGGAACGGCGTTGAAGTCCGGGAAGTCGGTCGTGACCGCCAACAAGGCGCTGATCGCCGTCTACACCGGTGAACTGTCGACGGCCGCGGCCGAGAACGGCGTCGACCTGTACTACGAGGCCGCGGTCGCCGGTGCGATCCCGGTGGTGCGACCGCTCACGCAGTCGCTCGCCGGCGACACGGTGCAGCGCGTCGCGGGCATCGTCAACGGCACCACGAACTACATCCTGTCGGCCATGGACGAGACCGGCGCCGACTACGACGACGTGCTGGCCGAAGCCGGGCGACTCGGATACGCCGAGGCCGACCCGACCGCCGACGTCGAGGGATACGATGCGGCGTCGAAGGCGGCGATCCTGGCGTCCATCGCATTCCATTCGCGCGTCACCGCGTCGGACGTGTACCGCGAGGGCATCAGCCGGATCACCTCCGACGATCTCGAGGACGCCAAGAAGTTCGACTGCACCGTCAAGCTCCTGTCGATCTGCGAACGCATCCGCACCGACGACGGGGAGCGGATCTCGGCGCGGGTGTACCCGGCGCTGATCCCGCTCGAGCACCCGCTCGCGACCGTGAACGGCGCCTTCAACGCCGTGGTCGTCGAGGCGGAGAACGCCGGCCGGCTGATGTTCTACGGGCAGGGCGCCGGTGGTGCGCCGACCGCGTCGGCGGTGCTCGGCGATCTGGTGATGGCCGCCCGCAACCGTGTCTTCCACGGTCGCGGACCGCTCGAGTCGACCTATGCGTCACTTCCCGTGGCGCCCATCGACGACGTCCCGACCCGCTACTACGTGTCGATGAAGGTCGCCGATCGCGCCGGTGTGCTGCAGCAGGTCGCCGGTGAGTTCTCCAAGCGGAACGTGAGCATCGCCGCGGTCCGGCAGGAGGGTGCGGGCGCGGGCGCCCGACTGATCGTCGTCACCCATCGCGCCTCCGACCGCGCACAGTCGGAAACCGTTGCCGCACTGGAAGAAATGGACTCCGTGATCAAGGTGTCCAGCGTGCTCCGTCTGGAGGGAACTGATGACTGACACCGGCTACCGCCCCGTCCACCGTGCGTGGCCGGGACTCATCGAGGCCTACCGCGACCGCATGCCGGTCGAGGACGACTGGAAGGTCGTCACGCTGCTCGAGGGCGGGACGCCGCTCGTCGCGGCCCCGGTCCTCTCGGAGCTCACCGGCTGCGAGGTGTACCTCAAGGTCGAGGGCCTCAACCCGACGGGCTCGTTCAAGGATCGCGGTATGACGATGGCCGTCACCACGGCCGTCAACCACGGCAAGAAGGCCGTCCTGTGCGCGTCGACGGGCAACACGTCGGCTTCGGCGGCCGCCTACGCGACCCGGGCCGGCATCACCTGTGCGGTGCTGATCCCCGAAGGCAAGATCGCGATGGGCAAGCTGGCGCAGGCCGTGATGCACGGCGCCACGGTGATCCAGGTCCGGGGGAACTTCGACGACTGCCTCGAACTGGCGCGCAAGGTGACCGCGGACTACCCGGAGATCGAGCTGGTCAACTCGGTGAACCCGGCGCGCATCGAAGGACAGAAGACGGCCTCGTTCGAGATCGTCGACGTCCTCGGGCGTGCTCCGGACGTGCACGCGCTGCCCGTCGGCAACGCGGGCAACATCACGGCCTACTGGAAGGGGTATCGCGAATACCACGCCGACGGCGTGATCGACTCGCTGCCGCGGATGCTCGGCGTTCAGGCCGCCGGCGCGGCACCGTTGGTGAACGGCGCCCCGGTCAAGGAACCCGAGACGGTTGCGACGGCGATCCGGATCGGCTCGCCGGCCAGCTGGAACCAGGCGGTCGCGGCCAAGGACGACTCGAACGGCATGTTCCGTGCGGCCACCGACGAGAAGATCCTCGAGGCCTACAAGCTCGTCGCCGGACGCGAGGGCGTCTTCGTGGAACCGGCATCGGCGGCCAGCGTGGCGGGACTGCTCGCAGCCCGCGAGGAGGGTTGGGTCCAGGCTGGTGAGACGGTCGTCTGCACCGTGACCGGCAACGGTCTCAAGGATCCGGACACGGCGCTGCTCGGCATGCCGGAGGTCGACGCGATCGGTGTGGATCCGGTCGCGGTGGCGACGGCACTGGGCGTCGGCTGACGACTGTGGAAGCGGCGATGACGAGAAGTACGGCGACCGGTGTCCTGCCCGCGGGACTGTCGGCGCGCGTCCGGGTGCCCGCATCGAGCGCCAACCTGGGCCCGGGGTTCGACTGCCTCGGTCTGGCCCTGGCCCTCTACGACGAGGTCGCGGTGACGGTCGCCGACGCGGGGGTCTCCGTGGACGTGTCCGGACAGGCTGCCGACCAGGTTCCGCGCGACGGGAGGCATCTCGTGGCGCGCGCGGTGGCGCGCGGACTGGAGTTCGCGGGAGCGTCGGCGGCCGGTCTGCACCTCGACTGCCGCAACGTGATCCCGCATTCGCGGGGTCTCGGCTCCTCGGCGGCCGCCGTCGTCGGCGGGCTGGCCGCGGCATCGGCCCTGCTCGTCGCCGACGGCCGACCCGGCCTGACGGACGCTGAATTGGTGCAGCTCTCAAGTGAATTCGAAGGACACCCGGACAATGCCGCGGCCTCGGTGCTGGGGTCGGCCGTGGTGACATGGTCACGCGGCCGCGGCGAGTTCTTCGCTCGCCGGCTCGACCTGCACTCGTCGATCGTGGTGACGGTGTTCGTACCCCAGGTGGAGTCGTCCACCGAGGCCACGCGCGGTCTGCTGCCCGACGCGGTGCCGCACGCCGACGCGGTCTTCAACGTCAGCAGGGCGGCGTTGGGGGTGGTGGCCCTGACCACCGACCCGGACTGCCTGATGGATGCGAGCGACGACCGGCTGCACCAGCCGTACCGCGCGGACGCTCTCGCGGACACGACGCGGTTGGTGTCGGCGTTGCGTGAGCGGGGGCATGCCGCTAGCGTGTCGGGTGCCGGGCCGTCGGCGTTGGTTCTCGGGACTCAGCCGCTCGGAAGCGACGATGCCGCATTGGCCTCGGGGTTGGGTTTCGAGATGATTCCCGTCGCCGTGGCCGACGGCGTGGAAGTCCTCGTCTGAGTGGGCGTCCCAGTCTGATCCCTGTTCGTGCCGGTGGTACCATGATCGTGTTCCGCCGGTATTCACACAGGGTGTGTTGCGAATTCTCCACCCGGAACGAATTCTCCACCCGGACCTCGGCATGAACTATAAATTTTTGTTCCTTCGCTCGTCATCGAGCGGAGCCCCCGGCATCTGACGCCGGGAATGAAAGGAATTCCGTGACCGAAACGGATGTACAGGCACCTAAGCGGGCCCGCACGGGTCTCTCCGCCATGCTGCTGCCAGAACTCCGCGCCCTCGCCGGCGAGCTGGGCATCAAGGGCACGTCGGGGATGCGCAAGGGCGATCTGATCGACGTCATCAGGTCCCACCAGCAGGGCGGCGGCGCCAAACAGCAGGGCGGCGCCAAGCAGCAGGGCGGCGGCGCCAAGGAGCAGGGCGGCGGCGCCAAGGAGCAGGGGGAGGCGCACAAGCAGCCGACTGTGTCGAAGAACGACGGCGGCCCGAAGAACGACGGCGGCCCGAAGAACGACGCTGTCCAGACGGCCGACCAGGGGCGCACCGCCGGTCAGGGCCCCACGGGAGACGGTCGGGTCCAGCAGAACGACCAGGCCCCGAAGAACGACCAGGGTCAGAAGAACGACCAGGGTCCGAAGAACGATCAGGGTCCGAAGATCGACCAGGGTCAGAAGAACGATCAGGGCCAGTCCGATGGCGACGGGTCGGGGCGGAACCGCAACCGGAACCGCAATCGGAACCGCGGCGACAATGCCGGTGACGGTGACGCGAGTGACCAGAAGCAGGGCGGCCAGAAGCAGGGCGACCACAAACAGGGCGGCCAGAACCAGGGCGGCCAGAAGCAGGGTGGCGGCCAGGGCGGCCAGAATCAGGGCGGCCAGAACCGGGACAATCAGAACCGGGACGATGACGGCGAGGGCGGTGGTCGTCGGCGCGGACGGCGGTTCCGCGAGCGCCGCCGCGGCCGCGACCGTGACGGGGGCGGCGGCGAGCCGCAGGTCAACGAGGGCGACGTCGTCGCACCGGTGGCGGGGATCCTTGACGTCCTCGACAACTACGCATTCGTCCGGACTTCGGGATACCTCGCCGGACCCAACGACGTCTACGTCTCGATGAACATGGTCCGGCGCAACGGACTGCGTCGCGGCGACGCGATCACCGGCGCGGTGAAGGTGCCGCGCGAGGCCGAGAACAACAACAATCAGCAGCAGCGGCAGAAGTTCAATCCGCTGGTGCGTCTGGACACCGTCAACGGCGGGGACGTGGAGTCCGCGCGCAAGCGGCCCGAGTTCAACAAGCTGACCCCGCTGTACCCGAACGAGCGTCTCCGCCTGGAGACGACGCCCGAACGGCTGTCGACCCGCGTGATCGACCTGATCATGCCGATCGGCAAGGGGCAGCGCGCACTGATCGTCTCGCCGCCGAAGGCCGGTAAGACGACCATCATGCAGCACATCGCGAACGCGATCACGACCAACAACCCCGAGTGCCATCTCATGGTGGTGCTGGTCGACGAACGCCCCGAAGAGGTCACGGACATGCAGCGGTCCGTGAAGGGCGAGGTCATCGCCTCGACCTTCGACCGTCCGCCGTCGGATCACACGGCGGTCGCGGAATTGGGGATCGAACGCGCCAAGCGGCTCGTGGAGAACGGCAAGGACGTCGTGGTCCTGCTCGACTCGATCACCCGCCTCGGTCGCGCCTACAACAACTCGTCGCCCGCCTCGGGCCGGATCCTGTCCGGTGGTGTGGACTCCACCGCGCTGTACCCGCCCAAGCGGTTCCTCGGCGCGGCGCGCAACATCGAGGACGGCGGTTCGCTGACGATCATCGCGACGGCCATGGTCGAGACCGGGTCGACCGGCGACACCGTGATCTTCGAGGAGTTCAAGGGCACCGGCAACGCCGAGCTGAAGCTCGACCGGAAGATCGCGGAGCGTCGGGTGTTCCCGGCCGTCGACGTGAATCCGTCGAGCACGCGCAAGGACGAGCTGCTACTGGCCCCGGAGGAGTTCGCGATCGTCCACAAGCTGCGTCGACTGATGTCCGGTCTCGACTCCCAGCAGGCGATCGATCTCCTCATCACTCAGCTCAAGAAGACACGCAACAACGTCGAGTTCCTGATGCAGGTCTCCAAGTCGGCACCCGGCGGTCTCGACGAGGGCTGACGGTCCGAGCTGTGCCGTCGCGGCGTCAGTAGACGTCGCGACGGTACTGTCCGGCGGCGCGCAGCCGCTCCATCTCGGCACGCGCCGACTCGTCGTCGAGTCCGGCCTGGTCCTTGATGATGGTGGTCAACGCCTCGTCGACGTCGCGGGCCATCCGATCGGCGTTGCCGCAGACGTACAGGACGGCACCGTCGCGGAGCCAGCTGTAGATCTCCTCGGCGTGCGATCCCAACAGGTCCGAGACGTACACCTTCTCCTCCTGCTCGCGGGAGAACGCGACATCGAGTCGATCGATCGCGCCGTCGGCGTGCAGAACCGTCATCTCATCGCTGTAGAGGAAGTCCAGATCGCGGCGCCGGGCGCCGTGGAAGAGCCAGTTCCGGCCGTTGCCGTCGTCCTGAGCGCGTTCGTGAACGAACGCGCGGAACGGCGCGATCCCCGTTCCGGGACCCACCATGATGATGTCGGTGTCGGGTTCGGGGAGGTGGAACGACTTGTTGGGCGTCAGATAGATGCCGACGGTGTCACCGGCCTCCACCCGGTCGGCCAGATACGTCGATGCGGCGCCGCCGCGGTCGCGGCCGTCGCCCCAGTCGTCCCGCGCACGATGCCGCACGGTGGCCGGCGTGAGGTGCAGTGTGCCGCGGTGGACACTCGGAGACGACGAGATCGAATACGTCCGCGCGGTGAGCGGCCGGAGCTCGGAGAGGAACGCCTCGGGCGTCGGATGCCAGGTCGCGTCGAGGTTCAGCAGGTCGAGGACATCGCGTCCGCGCGACCACTGCTCGAGATCCGCCTTGTCGCCGGCCAGCAGCTCGGCGACCTCCCGGACGCCGCGCGCCGTCGCCAGATGGTCGAGAAGGTACGGCGAGACCGACGTGATCTCGAAACCGTGGATGAGGGCGTTGGTGAGCGTCCGTTCGCCCTTGCGGTCGGCGATGACGGTGTCGCCCGGAACGCCGAGCCGGTCGACGATGGCCGCGACGAGCGCCGGCTCGTTGGCCGGGGTGACGTTGACCGCGTCGCCCGGCTCGTACTCCAGACCCGAGCCGTCGATGTCGAGCACCAGGTGCCGGACCTCGCGCTCGCTGTCGGGGGCGGTGAGCAGCGTGTTCTCCAGGACGGTGGCGGGGAAGGGGTTCCGACGTGACCAGCGAGGCCGTTTCGCAGCACGGGCGGTGGTGCGTTCACGGGTCGGATTCGCTGCGGTCATGATCGTCTGCTGCTCCCGGGTGTCGATTCCTGTGATCTCGATGCGGTGACTGTGCCATCGAGGATAAGCCCGACCACGCCGAATGCAGGCATGCCTAACATCGATCGAGACTCACTTCACTTCACCGGCCGGTGCCGCACCGCGAGGATCGCTCCGGAGGCGTGGGGGCGATTGGGCACAGGACCCGAAACTGTGGAATAATCGGCCGGTCAGTCCGGTTCCGGTTCACACCCCGAGTCAGAGTTCTCGGCGGTGACCCGGCGACCAACGAGAAGGGACAGAAATGAAGCAGGGAATCCATCCCGATTACGAGGTGACCACCGTCAACTGCGGTTGCGGCAACGAGTTCACCACCCGCAGCACCGCCAAGGGCGGCCACATCACCGTGGAAGTCTGCTCGCAGTGCCACCCGTTCTACACCGGCAAGCAGAAGATCCTCGACACCGGCGGCCGCGTGGCACGCTTCGAGAAGCGTTACGGCAAGCGCGTCAAGTAGCTCGCAGACGACGCCCGGCTGGAGATCGCCCGACGATCTCGAGTCGGGCGTCTGTCGTTGCACCGCCCGATCGATCGCGCCCCGAGAGCAGCCGAGCAGCCCGTTACCAGAGAGGCACCCCAAGGTGACTACGCCCGAACCGTCCGCCATCGACGACATCCTCGCCGAGCACGCGGGCCTGCAGCAGCAGCTGTCCGATCCCGCGCTGCACGACGATCCGGCGAATGCGCGTCGAGTCGGGAAGCGGTTCGCCGAGCTGGCGCCGATCATGACCACGTACACCAGGCTCACGGCCGCGCGGGACGATCTGGAGGCGGCCCGTGAACTGGCCGAGGCCGATCCGGAGTTCGCCGATGAGATCGCGACGCTGGAGGCGTCCGTCGCCGACCTCGATGCGACGCTCACCGACCTGCTGGCGCCGCGCGACCCGAACGACGGCGACGACGTGGTGCTCGAGGTGAAGTCGGGGGCCGGTGGTGAGGAGTCGGCGCTGTTCGCCGCCGACCTGGTGCGCATGTACCTCAAATACTGCGAACGCCACGGCTGGAAGGCCACGGTGCTCGGCGTCACCGATTCGGACCTCGGCGGGTACAAGGAGGCGACCCTGTCGATCAAGGCGCGCGAGTCGGTGCGTGACGGCGTGTGGTCGCGGTTGAAGTTCGAGGGCGGCGTGCATCGCGTCCAGCGGGTGCCGGTCACCGAATCGCAGGGACGCATTCACACATCGGCCGCGGGCGTGCTGATCTATCCCGAACCCGACGAGGTGGAGGAGATCCACATCGACGAGTCCGACCTGCGCGTCGACGTGTTCCGCAGCTCCGGCAAGGGCGGTCAGGGCGTCAACACCACCGATTCGGCGGTCCGGATCACGCATCTGCCCACGGGTGTCGTCGTGACGTGCCAGAACGAGCGGTCCCAGTTGCAGAACAAGGCGCGCGCCATGCAGGTCCTCGCGGCACGGCTCAAGGCCGCCGCCGACGAGGAGGCGGAGGCGCAGGCAGCGGCCGGACGGCACGCGCAGATCCGCACGGTCGACCGTTCGGAGCGCATCCGCACCTACAACTTCCCCGAGAACCGGATCACCGACCACCGGATCGGTTACAAGGCCAACAACCTCGACACCGTGCTGTCCGGAGACATGGACGCACTGCTCGACGCGCTCGTGGAGGCCGACAAGCAGGCGCGGCTCCAGCAGTGAGCGTGACGCGGTGAACCGGACGGAGCCGTCGACGGCCGACGCCCTGCGTCGTCGGGCCTCAGCGCGTCTCGCCGCGGCGGGGGTGGAGTCGGCGGCCGTCGACGCCGCCGAACTCGTCGCCTTCGTCCTGGGGACCGATCCGGGACGCCTCATCCTGATCGACGAGGTGTCGTCGGCCGATCGGGAGCAGGTCGAGACGATGGTCGGTCGCCGCGCCGACCGGATTCCGCTGCAGCATCTGACGGGGCGGGCACACTTCGCCGGCCTCGACCTCGCGGTGGGGCCCGGGGTCTTCGTGCCGCGCCCCGAGACCGAACTCCTCGCGCAATGGGCCGTCGATCGGCTCGGCGCGACCGGAAACGACGCCGATCCGGTGCGGGTCACGGACCTGTGTTCGGGCAGCGGAGCCCTGGCGATCGCCATCGCGACTCGGGTGAGCCGCGCGACGGTGACCGCCGTCGAGAAGTCCGCAGCGGCCCGAGGCTATCTGCTCGACAACGTCGCGACCACCGGAGTCGACAATCGCGTGGAGGTCGTCGACGCCGACGTCACCGACGTCGACGCGGTACTGCCGCACCTGCGGGGACGATCGGTGGTCGTCTGCAACCCGCCGTACGTGCCGACCGCCTCGCACATCTCCCCGGAGGTCGCTCACGACCCGGCCGAGGCGGTCTTCTCCGGATCGGACGGAATGACACTGATCGCGGCGTTGGTGCCGACCCTGGCCGCAGCGCTGGACGACGGCGCCCTCGTCGCGATCGAACACGACGACACGACCGGGCCGGCCGTGCGCGAGGCGTTCGCGGCGACGGGTGCGTTCAGCGACGTCACCGGACACGAGGACCTCGCGGGGCGTCCGCGATATGTGACCGCCACCCGGCGTGGAAGGATGGAGCCGTGAGTGCGGTGTTCGAGTGCAGTGATCCCGACGAACGAACGGCGGGCATCGATGCCGCCGTCGGCGCGGCGCGCGCCGGACGGCTGGTCGTGATGCCGACCGACACCCTGTACGGGATCGGGTGCGATGCGTTCGACAGCGAGGCGGTCGCCTCGCTGCTGGCGGCGAAGGGACGCGGCCGGGACATGCCGGTGCCCGTCCTCGTCGGTTCGTGGCACACGGTCGACGGGCTCGTGCGGTCGGTCTCCCCGGAGGCCAGGGAGCTCGTCCAGGCCTTCTGGCCCGGCGGTCTGAGTCTCGTGGTCGAGCAGGCCCCGTCGCTCGCGTGGGATCTCGGCGACACGTCCGGCAGCGTCATGATCCGCATGCCGCTGCACCCGGTGGCGATCGAGCTCCTGCGCGAGGTCGGCCCGATGGCGGTGTCAAGTGCGAACAGATCGGGTCACCCGCCGGCGGCGACGGCGCAGGCCGCGCTCGACCAGCTGGGCGACGCGGTCTCGGTGTACCTGGACGGCGGGCCGGCCGACCACGCGGTGGCCTCGACGATCGTCGACCTGACCGGGGCGACCCCGCGGATCCTGCGGGAGGGCGCCATCTCGGCCGACGATCTCGCCGAGGTCCTCGACATCGAGGCGGACGAGCTGCGGGGTGCCGTGTGAGCGGGTGGCCGTCGGCGCCCGACACCGAGGTCTCGGGGCTCATCGAGCGGGAGGCGGCCCGCCGCCGCTCCGGGCTGCAGATGGTGGCGGCCGAGTCGATCGCCAGCCCGGCGGTCCGCGATGCGATGGGGTCGATCCTGGCCGACAAGTACGCGGAGGGATACCCGGGCCACCGGTACCACGGCGGGGCCGAGGTGGTCGACGAGGTGGAGGAGCTCGCGATCAGCCGGGCCCACGCGCTGTTCGGCGCGGAGTACGTCAATGTGCAGCCCCTGTCGTGGGCGCTGGCGAACTTCGCGGTGTACGCGGCCTTCGCCCAGCCGGGCGATCAGGTGCTGTCCCTGAGTCTCAAGCACGGCGGACACCAATCGCACGGGTCGCGGGCCAACCTGTCGGGACGCTGGTTCTCGGTGGTGAACTACGGTGTCCGGCGCACCGATGAGCGGGTCGACTACGACCAGGTGCGCGAGCTGGCCCTGCTGCACCGGCCGCGGATCCTGATCGCCGGCGGCACCTCGTATTCGCGGGGCTGGGATTATGCGGCGATGCGGACCATCGCCGACGAGGCCGGATGCGTTCTGTGGGTCGACGCGGCGCACCTCGCCGGTCTCGCCGTCGGGGGAGTGCTCGAATCGCCGGTGCCCTACGCGGACGTCGTGACCGTTGCGACCAACAAGGTGATGCGCGGACCTCGGGGCGGACTGCTCCTGGCTCGAGCGCGGCACGCGGACGTGCTGTCCCGGGCGGTGTACCCGTTCATTCAGGGCGCGCCGGCGATGCACGCGATCGCGGCGAAGGCCGTGGCGTTCGCCGAGTGCGGGTCGCCGGCGTACCCGGCCTACGCTCGCCGGGTCGCGGACGTCGCGGCGGGGATCGCCGACGGGCTCGCCGAGCGCGGTCTGCGGATCGTGTCCGGCGGCACCGACACGCATCTGGCGGTCGCGGAGGTCGCGGACCTGGGAATCACCGGGCGCGAGGCGGCGCGCAGGCTCGCGGCGTGCGGGCTGGTCGTCGACAAGGCGGTGACACCGTACGACGGCGCGCCGGTGCACGACGGGTCGGCGATCCGCTTCGGCAGCGCGGTCCTCGCGGCCGACGGCATCACCGCCGATCACGCACCCGACATCGCCGACCTCATGCTCGAGGCGATGCGGACCGACCCGGCCGACGACGCCGCGCGGTCGCGGATCTCGGCGGCCGTCGCCGAGCTGCACGGCTCCGTGGTGGGACTCGACGAGACGGGAGCGAAGTAACCTGTTCACCGTGACCGGTCCCGTCCTCGTCCTGGCGTCCGCCTCGACCCCGGTGTCGACCTACGCGCTGGAGTCGTCCAGCGGTGCGGGCGTCCCACTGCGTGAGCTGGCGATCGTCGGCCTGGCCGCGGCCGCCGTCACGTACTTCCTGACCTCGCTCGTCCGGATTCTCGCGGTCCGGGTCGGCGCGGTCGCGGTTCCGCGTCAGCGTGACGTGCACGTCATTCCGACACCGCGGTTGGGCGGCGTCGGAATGTACTTCGGCGTGCTGTGCGCAATCGGTCTGGCCGCGCAGCTCCCGGCGCTCAACCGCGGGTTCTCGTACACCAACGACACGTTGGCCGTGGTGACCGCCGGCGGGGTGATCGTGCTCGTCGGCATCGTCGACGACCGCTGGGGTCTGGACGCGTTGACGAAGTTCGTCGGACAGCTCACGGCTGCGGGCGTCCTGGTGATCATGGGCGTCAGCTGGTATCTGCTCTACGTGCCGTTCGCGGACATCGGGACCGTGGTCCTCGACCCGCTGCAGGCCGGACTGCTGACGGTCGCGATCACCGTCACGACGATCAACGCGATCAACTTCGTCGACGGACTCGACGGTCTGGCGGCCGGCCTCGGGCTGATCGCCGCGGTCGCGATCTGTCTGTTCTCGCTGGGGCTGCTGCACGATCAGGGCGGCGACGTCAGCTACTACCCGCCGGCGCTCATCACCACGGCGCTCGCCGGCGCGTGCCTGGGCTTCCTGCCGCACAACTTCTCGCCGGCGCGGATCTTCATGGGCGACTCCGGCGCCATGCTGATCGGGCTCATGCTGGCCGCGGCGGCCACGAGCGCGTCGGGTCGTGTGGCGCGGAGCGCGTACGGTCCCGCCGACATGTTCACGCTGCTCTCGCCGTTGATCCTGGTGGCGGCGATCATGTTCATCCCGATGCTCGACATGGTGATGGCGGTGATCCGGCGGACGCGCGCGGGCGTCGGCTTCTACACACCCGACAAGATGCATCTGCATCACCGGCTGCTGCAGCTCGGCCACACTCAGCGCCGAGTGGCCCTGCTCATCTACCTGTGGGTGGGGGTGTTGGCGTTCTCGGTCGCGGCGGGCACCCTGTTCAGTTGGGAGGTCGTCCTCCCGATCTTCGTGGCGGGACTGCTCGTGGCGCTGTTCGCGACATTCGCACCCCGGGTGGGGCGGATGCTCCGCCGCCGCGCACTCTGATCTCGCGTGCCGCTCCCCGCCGGGCACGGATCGGCAGCCGCGGCTCGGGCCTGTAGCCTGATGATCCGTGTCGACCAATGACGAGAACCAGCGCCCCGACGACCCCGAGGCAGACACCTCGACCCCGAGTCCAGAGTCTGCGGCCGGAGGGGAGGGCGCTCCGCTGGCTCCGACATCGACGGCCCCGCTGCGGACCGGCCTCCGCTACGGGCTCATCGGATTGGGCGCTCTGTTGGTCCTCGGACTCCTCGTGTGGTGGCCGTACAAGGGGACGCCGGGGCTCTGGGGAGTCCTGGTGGGTGCGGGCATCGGGGGCGGCTTCATCCTCATCACGGTGGCGACGATCCTGGCCACGTCCAAGGCGTCGCCGAGCGTCGTCATGGGCGCGTTGATGGGGTCGTACGTGGTCAAGGTGGTGATCGTCCTCGCCGTGGTCGCCGTGATCCGCGACATGGACTTCTACGACAAGGGTGCGTTGGTCAGCATGCTGGTGGGCACGATCGTCGCGGTCCTCGGCAGCGAGATCTGGGGCGTGTTGAGCACGCGGACCCTCTACGTGGATCCGGACGTCACCGAGACATCACCGAAGTGATGATCGTCACATATCGAGCCGTGACCTGCTACTACACGGAATAGTAGGTCTCCGGGGCGGCCGTCCGAACCGTCCGAAACGCCCCCGGATTCGGTGGTCGGCCTGCACACTTGCTAGTCTGCTGCACGCGGGTTGATTGACTGGCACGCGCCGCTGCGACGTGCCGGACACCTCGCACACTGACCGATGGACCCCGTACGTCACGGACATACGGGCCCGAGAACGGGAGAGACCGCTGAGCGCCACCCTGATCGCCGCCGAGTTCCACACGCCGACGTTGAAGGACTTCTTCCCGGAGTTGCTCTTCGGTGGGACCACCGACGACCCCGCCTGGTGGGCGATGGACCGGCTCATGCTGATCCGCGTGGTGGTCGCGGTGCTCGTCGCCGCGGCGTTCTACTTCGCGATGCGCCGTCCGAAGATCGTGCCGGGCGGTGCGCAGAACGTCGCCGAGAACGCCCTCGACTGGGTGCGGATCAACATCGCCGAAGAGATCCTCGGCAAGGAGAACGGCCGCAAGTTCCTCACGATCATCGCGACGATCTTCTTCGTGACGATCTTCCTGAACCTCACCTCGATCATCCCGTTCCTCAACATCTCCTCGAACGCCCGCATCGGCATGCCGATGGTCATGGCGGGTGTGGCGTACGTGACCTACTGCTGGGTCGGCATCGCGAAGTACGGGTTCTTCGGTTTCATCAAGTCGTCGATCGTCCTGCCGGGCGTCCCGCTGCCGATCCACTTCCTGCTGGTGCCGATCGAGTTCGTCTCGACCTTCATCCTTCGGCCGTTCACGCTGACCGTCCGACTCATGGCCAACATGCTGTCGGGCCACATCATGCTCGCGCTGTTCTTCGCAGCCACCCAGTACTTCATCATCGACCAGAGCGGCCTGTGGACCTTCGCCGGCATCGGCGGCATCCTCGCTGCCGTCGGCTTCACGTTCTTCGAGCTGCTGGTGATCGGTCTGCAGGCGTACATCTTCGCCCTGCTGACCGCCGTGTACATCGATCAGTCGATCCACGCGGACTCGCACTGACCCGACCGACCGTCCCGAGCGCCGGTGCAGACCGCCGGAACTCGCACACACTGACTCGCTCACTCGACCGGGTGGGGAGCCACCAAGAAAGGGAATCGCAAGATGAGCTTCATCGCCCAGACCCTCGCTGCCGATAACACCATCGACGGCTCCGGCTTCGGTGCCATCGGTTACGGCCTCGCAGCCATCGGCCCCGGCATCGGCGTCGGCATCGTCGCCGGCAAGGCCATCGAGGGCATCGCCCGTCAGCCCGAGCTGGCCGGCCAGATCCGCACCACCATGTTCCTCGGTATCGCACTCTCCGAGGCCCTGGCGCTGATCGGCATCGTCGCCGGCTTCATCCTCTGATTCGGGCTGACACATGATCAACGACACCATTCTCCTCGCAGAGGAAAGCAGTGAGGCGCCTAATCCGCTGCTCCCGATGTGGTTCGACATCACCTGGTCGCTGGTCGCGTTCGCCGTCGTCCTGATCGTCTTCTGGAAGTTCGTGATTCCCAAGTACCAGCAGGTGCTCGCGGAGCGTCGCGACACGATCGAAGGCGGCATCGAGCGGGCCGAGGCCGCGCAGGCCGAGGCCGCCGCAGCGCTGGCGAGTTACCGCGAGCAGCTCGCGGGGGCCCGCGAAGAGGCCGCCGCGATCCGCGACGAGGCACGGTCGCAGGGCGCACAGATCGTCACCGACATGAAGGCCCAGGCCACTGCGGAAAGCGATCGGATCATCGCCAACGGAAACTCCCAGCTCGACGCGCAGCGTCAGCAGGTCGTCTCCGAGCTGCGCGGTGATCTCGGCAAGATCTCGGTCGACCTGGCCGAGAAGCTGGTCGGGGCGTCGCTCTCGGACGACGTCAAGCAGGCGGGAACCATCGACCGGTTCCTGACCGAGCTCGACGGCGCCGAGCAGTCAGCCAAGTAAGGTTCGGGTGAAGCGGGTCGGCGAGCGGACGGGAACGCATCCCGTCCCTCGCTCCGCCGCATCCGAGGCAGAACAGTCGATAACGGGGCAACCGCACAGGAGCGCCGTGCTCCTCGAGACAGGAAATTAGGTTAGATGTACGCAGCGTCAAGCCGTGAAGCCCTCGACGGGGCCCGCGTCGAGCTGGAAACCACCCTTCGCGGGGCCGCATCGGGCACCGACGCGGTGGGCGTGGGCGAGGAACTCCTGGCCGTGGCCGACACGGTGAGCGACAACCGCTCGCTGCGCATCGCGTTGGCCGACTCTGCGGCCGCCCCCGACGATCGTGCTGCGGTCGCCGAGAAGGTTCTGTCCGGCAAGGTCTCCGACGCCACCCGCGCGCTCGTCGCGTCCACGGTGGCACGGACCTGGTCGTCCGATGCCGACCTCGCCGCAGGTCTGCGCCAGCTCGGGCAGGAGGCACTCCTGCTCGCAGCGAAGGACGCCGGCACGGCCGACACGGTGGAGGATGAACTCTTCCGCCTGTCGCGCGTGATCAAGGGCGACAACGCCCTCGAGCAGGCGCTGTCCGATCGCAGCCGCAGCGCCGCGGACCGGACCGCCCTCCTGCGCACGCTGATCGACGGCAAGGTGGAGAAGACCACGGAACGGCTCGCATCCGATGCGATCGCCGGAAGCGACGAACTGCCGGGTGACGCCATCGACGCGCTCTCCCAGCTGGCCGCCGCGACCAACGGTCGCAAGGTCGCATACGTGACCAGCGCCGGTGAGCTGTCCAGTGCACAGCGCACCGATCTGGTCGCGAAGCTGACCGAGATCTACTCGTCGCCCGTCACACTGCACGTCGAGATCGACCCCACGCTTCTCGGCGGTGTGGTCGTTCGCGTCGGCGACGAGCGCATCGACGGCAGCATCGCCGGCAAGATCGCGACACTGCGTCGCGGCCTGCGGTAGCCGACACCCGACAACACACGATTCCCAGACCAAGAACAGAAAGCCAGGAAGAGCAGGAACATGGCGGAGTTGACCATCTCCTCCGATGAAATTCGGAGCGCGATCGCAAGTTACACCGAAGACGTGGGCAGCCAGGCCTCTCGTGAAGAGGTCGGCACCGTCTCCGACACGGGTGACGGCATCGCCCACGTGTCGGGCCTCCCCGGCGCGATGGCCAACGAGCTGCTGGAATTCCCCGGCGGCATCCGCGGCGTCGCACTCAACCTCGACCTCGACGAGGTCGGCGCCGTCATCCTCGGCGACTCGGAGAACATCGAGGAGGGCCAGGAGGTCAAGCGCACCGGCAACGTGCTGTCGGTGCCGGTCGGCGACAAGTTCCTCGGCCGCGTCATCGACCCGCTGGGCTCTCCGATCGACGGCCTCGGCGCCATCGAGGCGGACGCCGATCGTGTCCTCGAACTGCAGGCGGCCTCGGTGCTCGAGCGTCAGCCCGTCGAGGAGTCCCTCGCGACCGGCATCAAGGCCGTCGACGCGATGACCGCGATCGGCCGCGGCCAGCGCCAGCTGGTGATCGGCGACCGCAAGACCGGCAAGACGGCCCTCTGCATCGACGCGATCCTCAACCAGAAGGCCAACTGGGAGACCGGAGACCCGGAGCAGCAGGTCCGCTGCATCTACGTCGCCGTCGGCCAGAAGGGCTCGACCATCGCCGGCGTCAAGAGCGCGCTCGAGGAGGCCGGCGCGATGGAGTACACCACCATCGTCGCGGCCCCCGCCTCCGACTCGGCCGGCTTCAAGTGGCTCGCCCCCTACACCGGCTCGGCTCTCGGCCAGCACTGGATGTACCAGGGCAAGCACGTCCTGATCGTGTTCGACGACCTGTCCAAGCAGGCCGAGGCGTACCGCGCCATCTCCCTGCTGCTGCGCCGCCCGCCGGGCCGCGAGGCCTACCCCGGCGACGTGTTCTACCTGCACTCGCGTCTGCTGGAGCGTTGCGCGAAGCTGTCCGACGAGCTCGGCGGCGGTTCGATGACGGGTCTGCCGATCATCGAGACCAAGGCCAACGACGTCTCGGCGTTCATTCCGACCAACGTCATCTCGATCACCGACGGTCAGGTGTTCCTCGAGTCGGACCTCTTCAACAAGGGTGTCCGCCCCGCCATCAACGTCGGCATCTCGGTCTCGCGCGTCGGTGGCGCCGCTCAGACCAAGGGCCTCAAGGACGTGTCCGGATCGCTGCGCCTGGAGCTGGCGCAGTTCCGCGAGCTCGAGGCCTTCTCGGCCTTCGCCTCCGACCTGGACGCCGCGTCGAAGGCTCAGCTCGAGCGCGGTGCCCGCTGGGTGGAGCTGCTCAAGCAGGACCAGTACAGCCCGGTGGCCGTCGAGGACCAGATCGTCTCGCTCTACCTGTGCGGTGCGGGATACTTCGACTCGGTCCCGGTCGCCGACATCCGGCGCTTCGAGGCCGAGCTGATCGGCGACCTGCGGCACACCGCCTCCGGCGTGTACGGCAACATCGCCGGCGGCAAGAAGCTCACCGACGAAGACAAGTCCGCTCTGGGCACGGCCACCGACAACTTCAAGGCCGGTTTCATCGCCGCCGACGGCAGCCGTGTCGTCGAGGTCGAGGCCGACCCGATGTCGGCTGAGGACGTCGAGCCCGAGACGATCCGAGTGACGAAGAAGCAGAAGTAGCATGGCAACCATCCGGGAGCTGCGCGGACGGATCAGGTCGATTCAATCGACCAAGAAGATCACGAAGGCGCAGGAGCTGATCGCGACATCGCGGATCACCAAGGCGCAGGCGCGAGTGGCTGCCGCTCGCCCCTACGCCCAGGAGATCACGCGGGTCGTCACGACGCTCGCGAACGCGTCGACGTCGCTGGACAGTCCACTGCTCACTGAACGCGAGAGCCCGCGCCGCGCCGCGGTGCTGGTCGTGACCAGTGACAGCGGCCAGTGCGGCGGCTACAACTCGAACGTGCTCAAGGAGACCGAGGAACTGCTGTCGCTGCTCCGCAGCGAGGGTAAGGACCCCGTGGTGTACGTCATGGGCCGCAAGGGCATCGGGTACTACACCTTCCGCGATCGGCCGATCGCCGCCAGCTGGTCGGGCTTCTCCCAGCAGCCCGTCTTCGCCGACAGCTCGGCCGCGGTCCACCACCTCGTGGACTCCTTCCTGGCCGGGTCGGGCGAGACGGTGCCGCTGCCGGCGCCGCACCACGGCGAGGTCGAGGGCGTCGACGAACTGCACATCGTCTACACGCGGTTCGTGTCGATGCTGACGCAGAAGCCGGTCGTGCGCCGCATGGCGCCGATCGACGTCGAGTTCGAGGTCGAGCAGCTGGAGATGGGGGAGGACATCCTCCAGGACGCCGAGCACGTCGAGGTCTCCGCGGAGGTCGAGTTCGAACCCGAGGCGAAGGAACTGCTCGACTCGCTGCTGCCGAAGTACGTGGCATCACGCATCTTCGCGGCGCTTCTCGAGGCGGCCGCATCGGAGAACGCGGCGCGGCGGACCGCCATGAAGGCGGCCACCGACAACGCGACCGAGCTCGAACGGACCCTGTCCCGTCAGGCCAACGCGGCCCGTCAGGCGCAGATCACCCAGGAAATCAGCGAGATCGTCGGCGGCGTCGAGGCGCTGGCGAACTGATCGCGACACGACAACACCTGTAAGGAAAGTGAAGTAATCATGACTGCAGCAGTCACCGACACGACGGCGGGTGCCTCCTCGGCGACCGCCGGTCGCGTCGCCCGGGTGATCGGCCCCGTCGTCGACGTCGAGTTCCCGCGCGGCGCCGTCCCCGCCCTGTTCAATGCACTGCACGCCGAGATCACCCTGCCGGCGGTCGCCAAGACGCTCACCCTCGAGGTCGCTCAGCACCTCGGTGACAACGTCGTGCGCACCGTGTCGATGCAGCCGACCGACGGCCTGGTCCGCGGCGCGGACGTCGTCGACACCGGCAAGCCGATCTCGGTGCCGGTCGGCGACGTCGTCAAGGGCCACGTGTTCAATGCTCTCGGCGACTGCCTGGACGCTCCGGGCACCGGCCGTGACGGCGAGCAGTGGGGCATCCACCGCAAGCCGCCGGCCTTCGACCAGCTCGAGGGCAAGACCGAGATCCTCGAGACCGGCATCAAGGTCATCGACCTGCTGACCCCGTACGTCAAGGGCGGCAAGATCGGTCTGTTCGGTGGTGCCGGTGTCGGCAAGACCGTCCTGATCCAGGAGATGATCACCCGTATCGCCCGCGAGTTCTCCGGTACCTCGGTGTTCGCCGGCGTCGGCGAGCGCACCCGTGAGGGCACGGACCTCCACCTCGAGATGGAGGAGATGGGCGTTCTTCAGGACACCGCCCTGGTGTTCGGTCAGATGGACGAGCCGCCGGGCACTCGTATGCGCGTCGCCCTGTCGGCCCTGACGATGGCCGAGTACTTCCGCGACGTCCAGCACCAGGACGTGCTGCTGTTCATCGACAACATCTTCCGGTTCACCCAGGCCGGCTCCGAGGTCTCGACCCTGCTGGGTCGTATGCCGTCGGCCGTCGGTTACCAGCCGACGCTGGCCGACGAGATGGGTGAGCTGCAGGAGCGGATCACGTCGACCAAGGGTCGCTCGATCACCTCGCTGCAGGCGATCTACGTCCCCGCCGACGACTACACCGACCCGGCTCCCGCGACGACCTTCGCGCACCTCGACGCGACGACCGAGCTCTCGCGGCCGATCTCGCAGCTGGGCATCTACCCGGCCGTGGATCCGCTGACCTCCACGTCGCGAATCCTCGAGGCCTCGATCGTCGGCGACGAGCACTTCCGCGTCGCCAACGAGGTCAAGCGCATCCTGCAGAAGTACAAGGAGCTGCAGGACATCATCGCCATCCTCGGTATGGACGAGCTCTCGGAGGAGGACAAGGTCACGGTCGCCCGTGCCCGTCGCCTGCAGAAGTTCCTCGGTCAGAACTTCATCGTCGCCGAGAAGTTCACCGGCCAGAAGGGTTCCGTCGTGCCCCTCGCCGACACCATCGAGGCGTTCGACCGCGTCTGCAAGGGCGAGTTCGACCACCTGCCGGAGCAGGCGTTCAACAGCTGCGGTGGACTCGACGATGTCGAGGCGGCCGCCAAGAAGATCGCCGGAAAGTAGTCGCCCGCCATGGCTGACAAGACTTTCCGACTCCAGGTCGTCTCACCCGACACGGAGCTGTACACCGGTGACGCGTCGTTCCTCGTCGCGCAGACGACGGTGGGGGAGCTGGGCATCCTCGCGAATCACGCGCCGATGCTCGCCGAGCTCGCCCCCGGCGGGTGCGTCGTGCTGACCGAGGCCGGCGGTGATCGAACGGCGTTCGCGGTTCAGGGCGGTTTCCTGTCCGTGAGCGCAGAGTCGATCACAGTTCTCGCCGAGCACGCTCAGTTCGTCTCGGACATCGACGTCGCCGCCGAACGAGAGGTGCTCTCGTCGGCAGCCGAAGGCAGCGACGAGTACCTTCGTGCGAAATCTCGCGTGCGCGCCGTCGAAGCGGTGAGCTGAGACCGCGCTGCGATCGTCATGACGAACCGACAGCCGCCCTGCCGATGCAGGGCGGCTGTCGGTTTTTCGTCGGTCTGTCCCCGCTCGGTGGCGGTGCCCTCCGCACGCGGCCGTCGCACAGTGGTATACCTGCACATGAGGAGGTAGCGGAAAGTGCCGATGTGGGCCGTATTCATCGTCGCGATCGTCGTCGCGGCACTCGTCATCACGGCGGGCGTCGTCTATCGACTCTCGGAGATCCGCCGGGCCGGGACGCCGATGCTGCTTCGGGCCGTGCCCGCAGACACCGACGAGGGGTGGCGGCACGGTTCGGTGCACTACGGCGACGACGCCCTCAACTACTACCGACTGCGGTCGCTGCGTCCGGGACCGTCGGTGACCCTGTCGCGGCGGCGCATCGAGATCGTCGGACGTCGGACACCGGTCGACACCGAACTGGAGATCATGGACGGCGACTTCACCGTGATCGAGGTGGCGGTCGGCCGATCGGAGCGGTCGGCGCACTACGAACTCGGGATGAGCCCCGAAGTGTCGACGGCATTCCTGTCGTGGATCGAGGCCCGCTCGCTGCGGCGCGTGCGTCGACGCCCGGCGGCCTGAGGTCCGCCGCCGGGGCGGCGACACGGGGTCACCGTTTTCGGTCGCCGCCCGGCACCCACTTGACGTCGTCCTGGCCGGCCCGCACGTTCGCGACCCGACCGAGGATGAACAGCAGGTCCGAGAGCCGATTCAGATACTTCGCCGGGAGGACCTCGGTGTCGTCGGGATTGGCGTCGACGGCCGCCCACGCGGAGCGTTCCGCCCGGCGCACCGTCGTGCGCGCCTGGTGCAGCAGCGCGGCGAACGGGGTGCCGCCGGGGAGGATGAAGGAGTTCAGCGGTTCGACCTCCTCGACGAACGCATCGCACCACTGCTCCAGCGCGTCGACATACGCCGGGAGGACGCGCAGCGGCGGATACTCGGGATCCTCGACGACGGGCGTCGACAGGTCGGCGCCCGCGTCGAACAGATCGTTCTGGACGGTCGTCAACACCGCGACGATGTCGTCGGGGATCTCGCCGCCGAGAGTCAGGGCGACGCCGATCGCCGCGTTCGCCTCCTCGCAGTCGGCGTAGGCGCGAACGCGGGCGTCGGTCTTGGGCACTCGGGAGAAGTCCGAGAGCCCGGTGGTGCCGTCGTCACCCGTCCGGGTGTAGATGCGTGTGAGATGGACTGCCATATCCGACTAATCTACTCGCCCCCGTTACAGTGGGTGCGTGAGTGATCGCTACGTGGTGACCGGTGGGGCCCGACTGTCGGGAGAGGTGACCGTCGGAGGAGCCAAGAACAGCGTTTTGAAGCTCATGGCGGCGGCGCTGCTGGCCGAGGGGCGGACCGTGCTGACGAACGCACCGGAGATCGCGGACGTCCCCCTCATGGCCGACGTCCTGCGGGGGCTGGGCGCCCGGGTCGACATCGACGGCGACGTCGTGACCATCGACGTCCCGGCCGAACCGGAGTACCACGCCGATTTCGACGCGGTGAAGCAGTTCCGGGCGTCGGTGTGCGTGTTGGGGCCGCTGATGGCCCGTCGGCACCGGGCGGTGGTGGCGCTTCCCGGTGGAGATGCGATCGGCTCGCGCCCGCTCGACATGCACCAGGCGGGGCTGCGGGCGCTGGGTGCGCGCAGCACCATCGAGCACGGCTGCGTGGTCGCCGAGGCGGACGCGCTCACCGGTGCCGCGGTGGCGCTCGAGTTCCCGTCGGTGGGAGCCACCGAGAACATCCTGATGGCGGCCGTCCTCGCCGACGGCGTCACGACGATCGACAATGTGGCCCGCGAACCGGAGATCGTCGACCTGTGCCGCATGCTCATCGAGATGGGCGCTCGGATCGACGGGGTGGGATCTCCGACACTGACGGTCACCGGCGTGGCCGAATTGGAGCCGACGACGCACCACGTGGTCGGGGACCGCATCGTCGCCGGCACGTGGGGCGTGGCCGCCGCCATGACCCGCGGCGACATCCGCGTGCGGGGCGTGGACCCCGATCATCTCCGTCTGGTCCTCAAGAAACTGGAGGATGCGGGTGCACAGGTGTCTCGTCTCGACGACGGCTTCCGGGTGGTCCAGGACGACCGACCGGTCGCGGTGAACACGGCGACCCTTCCGTATCCCGGGTATCCGACCGACCTGCAGCCGATGGCCATCGGTTTGGCGACCGTCTCGGAGGGGATGTCGATGATCACCGAGAACGTCTTCGAGGCGCGGTTTCGCTTCGTCGAAGAGCTCGTCCGGCTCGGCGCCGATGCACGTACCGACGGCCACCACGCCGTGATCCGCGGGGTGCAGCGCCTGTCCAGTGCTCCGGTCTGGTCGTCGGACATCCGCGCCGGGGTCGGCCTGGTGTTGGCGGGACTGGTCGCGGACGGTATGACCGAGGTGCACGATGTGGAGCACATCGACCGCGGATACCCGCACTTCGAGGAGCACCTGACGGCTCTCGGGGGAACGATCGAGCGAGTGTCGGGACCCTGACCAGCCGATTTGACCTCCGCGTCGGGTGTGCGTAACTTATTGCGAGTCAGAGCGGCACGGCCGCGAAGACATCCCCCTGCAGAGAACAATCACGAGAAATCGTGACGTGTTCTGCTGGGTCTGCATTCAGCGGAATCACGACCGCAGAGAGTGACTCTCTTCACGGAGAGCGCAATTTGCTGGGTGTGAGTTTGTGGTGTTAGGCTGGGAAGGTCGCCTCGGGGACGGGGTGGTGCTTGCTGGTGGTTGGCTCCTGTTGTGGGGGTTGGTGCTGGTGGGTGTGTGTTTTTTGAGAACTCGATAGTGTGTTTTGGATTTCTTGTGCCACATTTTTGTTTTGTGGCGTGGGGATTTTGGACAGATTGTGCTTGCCGGCTGCCGTGTGGTGGTTGGTGAGTGTTTTTGGATGATTTTTACCATGTCAGTTTTTTGGATTGGTCAGGTTCTTTTTCTGGCTTTGTGTTGAAACGTTTGTTTCTGCATTTTTGTTGGAGAG
>NZ_AUHE01000012.1 GCF_000423025.1 Gordonia shandongensis DSM 45094 | reverse complement strand
AAACTACCGTCCTCGTTGGCCAGAACGATCACCTGGGACCAGGGCGCGGAGATGTCGCAGCACGCGGCGTTCACCACTGCCACGGGTATCCCGATCTACTTCTGCGATCCCCACTCGCCCTGGCAGCGCGGGAGCAACGAGAACACCAACGGCCTGTTGCGTCAGTACCTGCCCAAGGGCACTGACCTGAGCGCCGTCACCCGCGAGGAGTTGGACGCGATCCAGGACAGCCTCAACAGCCGACCGCGCAAGACTCTGGGCTATCTGACACCATCAGAGAAGCTCGCAGAGCTTCTTGCGCCCACCGCTTGAATCCGCCGAGACGTTCCAGGCCATGCGATTCTCGCGTGAACTGTCGTCGATGGCGACCTTCTGCGCCCTGCAGCCCGCACTGGCGATGGAACGGACCCCCGAGGCCGTGCGGACCGAGCCGATGGAAGCGCTGGTCGTCACCGTCAGCGGCATGCGCGGCAACTCGATCATCCGTCAGGCCGGACACGAGTACACCTACGGTCCCGGCGAACTGGTCTTCGTCAACAACTGCGTCCCCTACACCCTCCTGTCGAGCGCGGTCGCCGACCCGTCCGGCCTGCTGATCCCGATGTCGCGACTCGGCAGGCATCGACAGACGGTCGAGCGGATGCAGCGGCCCATCGCGGCGAACACCCCCCTGTCGCGAGCCGCCGCCGCCTTCGTGCGCCGATTCGCGGCCGAGACGTCGGTCTTGTCGACGTCGACCACGCCGCCGTCGTCCGCCGAGCAGGCCGCCGTCGACCTGGTGCTCGCGGCCCTCGCCGAACTCGACGGGAGCCCGGTGGCGATGGAGGACAACACCCTGTTCATCCGCGAGCTGGCAGCCGACCTCATCGAACGGCACCACCGCAACGCGAGCTTCTCGCCGGACAGCATCGCCGAACACATGCACCTCTCCCGACGCCAGCTCTACCGCTACTTCGAGAGCAGTGAGAAGTCCCTGGCCGGCCGCATCGCCGACCGGCGCCTCGACACGGCGGTCGAAACACTGGTCGGGCACCCCGCGATGTCGGTGAGCGCCGTCGCCGCGGCCTCCGGCTTCCCGACGGTCGCCACCTTCCGCAATCGCTTCAAAGCGCGTTTCGGCATCGGACCCGTCGAATACCGGCAGCGCCTGGGGCGCTAACCGGCGGGCCGGGACAGGCGCCACAGCGGATTGACCGGTCCGTGGCCCGCACCCAGCGGGTACGCCGCGGCCAGACTCCGGGTCACCCAGTCCTTCGCGAAGGCCACCGCGGCGGGCACATCGCGGCCGTGCGCGAGCGCCGCGACGGTCGCGGCGGCGAGCGTGTCGCCTGCGCCGTGATCGTCCCGGGTGTCGATTCGCACCGCGGGCAGCTCGATGAAGTCGGTGCCGTCGTACAGCAGGTCCGGGCTCTGATCGCTGCCGCGCAGATGACCGCCCTTGACCAGCGCCCACCGCGGCCCGAGATCGTGCAGAGCGGCGGCGGCCGCCCGCGCGGAGGCGTCGTCGACGACCTCGACGCCGGTCAGGAGCCGGACCTCGTCGAGGTTCGGGGTGACGAGGGTCGCCAGCGGGAACAGCACCTCCCGCAGCGCACCGAGCGCCTCGGCGGCCAACAGCGGGTCGCCGTGCATCGACGCGCACACCGGATCGACGACCAGCGGCACACCCCGTCCCGTGCCGATGCCGAGGCGCGTCGCGGCCGCCGCGATCGACTCGATGATCGGCGCCGACGCCAGCATCCCGGTCTTGACCGCCGACACGCCGATGTCGGGGACCACCGACTCCATCTGCGCGGCCACGACCTCCGGCGGGACCTCGTGGAAGCCGCTGACCCCGGTCGTGTTCTGCACGGTGACGGCGGTGACCGCGACGCACGCGTGCACCCCGAGCAGCGCGAACGTCCGCATGTCGGCCTGGATGCCGGCCCCGCCGCCCGAATCCGATCCCGCGACGGTCAGCACCCGCGCCGGTGTGCATCCGGGCGCGGGCGGCGGGAGCCCAGCGGTCACCGCAACGCCTCGTCGATGTCCTCGCGAGTGACCAGGCCGTGCTCCTCGGCGTATGCGCGGACGTCGGCCGAGATCCGCATCGAGCAGAACTTGGGGCCGCACATGGAGCAGAAGTGCGCGGTCTTCGCCGGTTCGGCGGGCAGCGTCTCATCGTGGTAGTCGCGCGCGGTGTCCGGATCCAGGGACAGGGCGAACTGGTCGCGCCAACGGAACTCGAAGCGCGCCCTGCTGAGGGCGTCGTCGCGCTGCTGGGCCCGCGGATGCCCCTTCGCGAGATCCGCGGCGTGTGCGGCGATCTTGTAGGTGATGACGCCGACCTTCACGTCGTCGCGGTTCGGCAGGCCGAGGTGCTCCTTCGGGGTGACGTAGCAGAGCATGGCGGTGCCCTCCTGCGCGATCATCGCGGCGCCGATCGCCGAGGTGATGTGGTCGTAGGCAGGCGCGATGTCGGTCGCCAGGGGGCCGAGCGTGTAGAACGGGGCGTCCCGGCACCACTGCTCCTGGAGTCGGACGTTCTCGGCGATCTTGTGCATCGGCACGTGGCCGGGGCCCTCGACCATCACCTGGACTCCGCGGTCGGTGGCGATGCGGGTCAGTTCGCCGAGCGTGCGGAGCTCGGCGAACTGCGCCTCGTCGTTGGCGTCGGCGATGCAGCCCGGACGCAGACCGTCGCCCAGGGAGAAGGTGATGTCGTAGCGGGCGAAGATCTCGCAGAGCTCGTCGAACCGGGTGTAGAGGAACGACTCGGTCCGATGGGCCAGACACCAGGCGGCCATGATCGACCCGCCTCGGGAGACGATTCCCGTCACCCGGTCGGCGGCGAGCGGGACGTAGCGCAGCAGGACGCCCGCGTGGACGGTCATGTAGTCGACGCCCTGCTCCGCCTGCTCGATGACGGTGTCGCGGTAGATCTCCCAGGTCAGCGCGGTCGGATCGCCGTTGACCTTCTCCAACGCCTGGTAGATCGGCACGGTCCCGATCGGGACCGGCGAGTTCCGCAGGATCCACTCGCGGGTGGTGTGGATGTCGGTGCCGGTGGACAGGTCCATGACGGTGTCGGCGCCCCATCTGGTCGCCCACACCATCTTCTCGACCTCCTCGGCGATCGACGAGGTGACCGCCGAGTTCCCGATGTTCGCGTTCACCTTCACGGCGAAGGCCCTGCCGATGATCATCGGCTCCGACTCGGGGTGCTTGTGGTTGGCCGGGATCACGGCCCGGCCGGCGGCGACCTCGGTGCGGACCAACTCGACGTCGACCCCTTCGCGGGCGGCGACGAACCGCATCTCGGGGGTGATCAGACCGGCGCGCGCCCACGCGAGCTGGGTGGCGACTCCGTCGATCGGTGAGGGGCGCTGCCATCGATCGCGCGTGGACGGGAGCCCGGCGCCGAGGTCGATGTCGGCGCGCGGGTCCGTGTACGGACCGGAGGTGTCGTAGAGGTCGAGGTGCTCGCCGTCGGTGAGATGGACGCGACGCATCGGGACGCGCATCCCGTCGACGTCGAGGTACTCCTTGGTGCTGCCCTCGATGGGGCCCCGCGTGATGTGATCGGCTGGGATGCCGCTGAATTCGGGCGCACGAGTGCCCATGATGATTCCTCCCTACGCCGGCATTATCCGGACAGGTTCAGGCGGTCGACGACCGCCTGTCGCCATCTCAGCCCCCGGTTTCGTGGGAGCCCCCGCGTATGAAGTTGGTGCGTCCGCCACGATACATCGTCGGCGAAAGGGCCTCGTCCCGGTCGGGACGGCCTCGCCGAACCGCTGCGGGTACTTCTGAAACGGTGATATATAGTTTTCATTCCGATCTCGGTCTGCACGGTTGATCGGGTCTGACTGCCACGATGGTGCGACGGGAGCGGGGTGATGTCGTGACACCGGGTTTCTCGACCGGGGCGGCTCGGCCGGCGGCGATCGCGCTGGCGGTCTGTGCGGCGGTGTCGTCTGCCGCATGCGGCGTCGCCGGGAGCGGGGGCCCCGGCGACGCCGCTCCGATCAGTCGGGCGTCGCTGGTGACCGACGGTGATCTCGCGCGGGCCCGTGTGCCGTATCGGGTCGGGATGGTCACGCTGCCGGGGGAGTCGGTCGAGTCCGTTCGCGCGGAGGTCGTGTCGGTGCGGCCCGAGTCGTGCCGCGCCGCCGTCGAGGGGCCGCCGTCGACCGTCGCCGCGCGACTGTCCCTCGTTCCCGATGCCGCGCCCGGTGCGGTGCCCGATGTGGTGCCCGGTGCGGTGTCCGATGCCCGGGCCGCGGTCCGCGGGCTGCCCGAGGCCACGATGACGGTGTCGCCGACCGGCGGCGATGCGGGCGCCTCGACGCGGGTGCCGCGCGGCTGCGAGACGGTGGAGTTCCCGGCGCTGGGGCTCACCGTGGCGCTCGACCGCACGGTCGATCTCGACATCCCCGGGTGTGATGAGGCGACGACGTCGGTGATGGGTGCGGACGGCGGCGGTGGGGGCGAGGTGTTGCAGTCGATGCTCGTCTGCGTGGTCGGCGGCAGTCGGATCGGTGTGACCCTGGATGCGCCGCGGGTGCCGGCGGGTCTGCGTGCCGTGGTGAGCGTGCAGGCCGAGAAGTTGCGCCGGGCGTCGAGTGGTGGCCGATGACGAGACCCGACGGGGCGCATGATGCTGATGATGCTCATGTGACTTGCGTTACTCGCCCGCGGATCGTAACCTTGTGATGATGATCACACCGGAGGGTGGGCTGCGATCGCTAGGAGGGCAGATGATTCGCAAGGTTCGGCATCCACACGCGGGTCCGCAGCGCTCGGCTCGGTCGCTGCTCCATCAGATCTCCCAGGTGGTCCACAACGCGGAGCGCGAACGATTCGAACTCTGGGTGGCCGGCGATCTGGTCGGCGTCCTGGGCTACCGCATCGACGACACCGACTCCGGACAGATCGTCACCATCCTGCACACCGTCCTCTACGACGAGTTCAGCGGGCACGGTCTCGCCACGCGCCTCACCGGCGGCGCCATGGCGTACATGCGTGAGAACGGGCTGCGGGTCCGACCGTTGTGCACGTTCACCCGACACTTCCTCAACGCCCATCCCGGCATGGTGGCGATGGCCCCCGCGTGATGCGCGGACCACCGTCAGCTGAGGTCGAAGACCACCGGGGCGTGATCGCTGGCGCCGTCGGCGGCGCGGGCGTCACGATCGATGAACGCATCGTGGATGCGATCGTCCAACGCGGGCGAGCAGAGCGCGAAATCGATCCGCATCCCCTCGTTGCGGGCGAACCGTCCCGACTGATAATCCCAGAACGTGTAGACGTCGGGCCCCGGTGTGAAGGGACCCGCACTGTCGATGAAGCCGCCGTCGAGGAAACGGGTGAACGCGGCGCGCTCGGGCGCCGTGAGATGGGTCCGACCGTCGAAATGGTCGACATCCCACACGTCCTCGTCGGTGGGCGCGACGTTCCAGTCGCCGGCGAGCGCCACCTGCGCCGCGGGATCATGCGACAACTGCAGTGACGTGATGTCCGCCAACGCCGAGAGCCAGTCGAGCTTGTACCCGTAGTGGGGGTGATCCGGCTCCCGCCCGTTGGGGACGTACAGACTCCACACGCGGACGCCGGCGCAGGTCGCCGAGATCGCGCGGGCCTCATGCTCGCCCTCGTACGATGGCTGACCGTCGAAGCCGATGTGGACGTCGTGGACGCCGACGCGCGAGGCGATGGCCACCCCGTTGTATCCCCCGGTGCCGTGGAAGGCGACGTCGTAACCGTGCGCCAGGAAGCTCATCGCGGGAAAGGCGTCATCGGGGCACTTGGTCTCCTGCATCGCCAACACATCGATGGCGTGCCGGTTCATCCACGCCACGACCTGCTCGGATCGGGCGCGGATCGAGTTCACGTTCCACGTCGCGAGGCGCATGGCTCAATTCTGCCGGAGACGCGCCGGCGGCGCTCCGGCGGCCCGCCACCGATCGGCGACGGCATCGACCGCGGCGCGTGACGTGCGCAGCACGACGGCCAGGTCGACGTCGCGCTCACGATTGACCTCGCGCCAGAAGCCGATCGAATCGGCGAACCAGACGAGATCGTCGCCGGCGTCGACCAACAGGTCCTCGGCGTCGTCGACGACGATGAGATACGCGGACGCGCGCGAGCCGGTCGCGGTCGCGGCGCCGACCGGCAGATCGCCCATCGCATCGTCGAACGCATCCTTGTTGCGACCGAAGTGCGCCGGGAAGCCCCACGCGTCTGCGAAAGCCGTGAAGAGCCCGTCGATGGTCCGCATCCGCGCGCCGGGCAGCCTGCGGGCCACCGCACCGGTGCCGAACGTGCTCACGTCGCCGTCGGTGATCGCGACGCCGCCGTCGCTCGCCAACAGTGCGCCGACCGATGCGATCTCGGACGCGCTCACGAGGACGGCCCCCTGATCTTGGTGAACGTCTGATAGTGATCGAGCGTGTACCAGGCCGAGCCGTCGGCGGCCGTCACGATGCGTTCGGCATCGCGACCGCGGCCGCGCTTCTTCGGGTTCACGTCCCACTCCTTGTACCGCATGCGGGAACCGTCCGCACCGCGTTGCGGCAGGCGGCGCTCGTTGTTGCGGAACGTGACTCCGCCCTTGGTTCCCGGTGCGTTCGCGGCCTCCGGCCACCGTCCCGCATCGATCAGCGCGAGGGTGTCCGCGACCCGCTCCGGCACATCCGTCGCCGGGGTCCGGGTCGGCCGGGACTGTGAGCCCGACGGCGGGGTCGGCGGCGGGCCGAGCGAGTCGCCGGCGGTGACCGACGGGCCGGACGAGACCGGCGCCGCCGAGTCGTCGGGGCCGCCGCGGTCATCGATCCACCAGGTCAGGGCGAGAACGGCGACGAGCGCGAGGATGCCGAGGACCGACGCGGTGACGCGCCGGCGGGTGAGTTGCTGATCGGGCTGGGGAGTGGACATCGACATACACCGTAAGGCAGTCGCCCGCCGTGTGGCCGCGGGGCGTGTGTGCGGGGCGCGGCTACGGGGTCAGGAGGCTGCCGGTGTGATGAAGTTCGAAACCGGCGGCGCGCCAGGCGAGACGGGCCTCATCGGTGCCGCCCGCGGTGTCGGCGGTGATCGGGACGGTCACGGCAGCGACCCCCTCGGCGATGACGGTCGCCCGCAGATCCGTCTCATCCGTGACTGGTGCGTGGGAGTCGGGGGCCGGCCCCACGAGGACCTCGAAGGTGTCGACGGTGCCGCCGATTCCGAGCGACGACGGACGCAGCAGACGGTCGGCGACCCAGACCCGTCCGGGGACGCCGAGGTCCCGGAGCCGGGCCAGTGCGGCGGGCAGGCCCGCCGCGGTCGACCCGAACTCGATCGGCGAGCAGACCGCGGACCGCAACGCCGCACCGGCGCCGTTGACCATCCACCCGTCCACGACATCCCGGTCGGCGGCGGGTGCGGCGGCCATCAGGGCCCTCTCCACCTCGCGGATCTCGGAATTGCGGACCACCCGCCGCGACAGCAGCCGGACCGTGACGACGGCCTCGCGGGCGATCCGGTGCAGTCCGTCGCGCTCCACGACGAGGCCCGAGTCGGAGACCTCGCGCAGCACGCCGGTGATGTCCGACATGGTGGGCGACCCGGCGAGGGGAGGATTCGGCGCCGACCGCCAGTCGGCGGGCGCGCCCTCGCCGAGCCGATAGCGGACCACCACCCGGTCGCCGACCGCGGGTCGGGGGGAGGATGCCGGAGGACGGGGCGCGCTCACCGCTATCCCTCAGTCGTCGTGGCCGAAGGGATCGGGGCCCGCGCCCGGAAGCCAGGTGAGGCCGGGGACGCCCCAGCCGTTGCGCTTGATGGCCTTCTTGGCAGCGCGTGCGTTCCGGCCGACCAGGACGTCGACGTAGAGGTGTCCGTCGAGATGCCCGGTCTCGTGTTGCAGCATGCGCGCGAAGAAGCCGGTGCCCTCGATCTCGACGCGTTCGCCGTGGCGGTCGGTCCCGGTGACCTTCGCCCAGTCGGCGCGCCCGGTGGGGAAACCCTCGCCCGGTACCGACAGGCAGCCCTCGTCGTTCGAGTCCGGGTCGGGCATCGTCTCGGGGATCTCGGAGGTCTCGAGGACCGGGTTGATGACCTCACCGCGCCGACGGACCCCGCCGTCGGGACAGTCGTAGACGAACATGCGAAGGCTCTCGCCGATCTGGGTGGCGGCGAGACCGACGCCGTTGGCGGCGTCCATCGTCTCGTACATGTCATCGAGCAGGGCGATGATCTGCGCCGACGGCTTCGACTCTGCGTCGAGCTCCACCGGGCTCGTCGGGTGGTGGAGGACCGGGTCGCCGACGATGCGGATCGGGAGGACTGTCATGTCACGACAGTTTAACGGTCCCGAGTCGATGGTCGACCGCCCCGTGCGGATCGAGTGTCGACGCGGTGCGTCGGCACCGATGTCGCCTCGGATCGTGGTTAGATGTTGTCCGGAACCACACCGATGTCATTCAGCTCGCCGGGAGACTGCTGCGGGCCCGCGACGATGCGGTGGCCGGGGTGGACACGATTGTTCGGCTGTGTGAGGGAGCGAGATGAACGGCGCAACAGCGCAGGACCCGACCGGCGACGATCCCGCGTCGCTCGCCGGTGCCGCTGATCAGACGAACCTCGATCCGCACGAGGTCGGGGCCGACGGCCTCACCCGGCGAGAGCGCGACATCCTGAACTTCGAGCGACAGTGGTGGAAGTACGCGGGCTCCAAGGAAGACGCGATCAAGGAGCTCTTCAGCCTGTCCGCCACCCGCTACTACCAGATCCTCGGAGCCCTGGTGGACCGTCCCGAAGCGCTCGCCGCCGACCCGATGCTGGTCAAGCGGCTCCGGCGACTGCGGGCCTCGCGGCAGAAGGCCCGCGCCGCCCGCCGCCTCGGCTTCGAGAACCCCTGAAGACCAGCTGACCGAGAATCAGCTGACTGGACGCCGTCACCGCAGACACCGCCTCGGTGACCGGAGGGCGCCGACGACGCGCCGGGTCGGACGTGCGGTGGGTTAGAGTTGCGGTGATGAAAGCTGATCGAGAAACCAACCGTCTGCCGTTGCGCGCGGGAGCCATGGTGCTGTTCGCGATCGCGGTGGTCTGCCTCCTTCTCGGCACGCTGCAGCTGACGAAGAGCGACGAGGGCGACCCGTTGGAGAAGGCCGCGCAGAGCGCCAAGGCGGCAGCGAGTTCGTCCGCCTCGCAGGAGGCCGGTGAGGAGAGCTCCTCGGCGGCCCCGTCGTCGACGCCCTCCGACGTCGCCGACATGCCGCAGGTGTGCGTCCTCAACATCGGCAACATCTCGGGTCTCGCGGCCGAGGTCGCCGACGAGCTGAAGGCCAAGGGATATCAGGTCGGCGACGTCGGCAACCTGCAGACGCAGTCGGTGGACGAGAACACCATCTTCTTCACCGGCGACCAGCGGGCTGCGGCGGAGAAACTGCAGAAGGACATCCCCGGCGGGGCGTCGTTGGCCGAGCGGCCCGACGCCTTCACGCGGTGCCCGGGCGATCTGGCGCTCACCGTGATGAGCCGGTAGCGCGGTTCGCAGAAGCGACCCGTCATAATCGATACGCGGGCTCGACCGCCTCGCGAGAAGACATAAGGAGCACACATGACCGTCCGTAGCACGAATCGCACCTCGACCGTTCGGGTCGTTGCGGCCCTGGCCGTCGCGGGCGGTGCCACCCTCGCACTGGCGGCGTGCACCCCGCACGAGGAGTCCTCCGACGCGCCGTACACCACCCCGTCGGTCGTCACGGGCGACCAGGTGGCCCCCGGAGACGTGGTGAACGCCGACGGGATCCCGGGCGGCGTCGAGACCGCGTCGGCCACGCTGGTCTCCAAGGACGGCACCCGCGTCGGCTTCGTGACCTTCAGCCAGGAGGACCCCTCCACGGTCAAGGTGTCGGTGCGCGCCGACAACGCGACCCCCGGTAAGCACGGTCTGCACATCCACACCGGCACCGTCTGCGAACCCGCCTCCTCGTTCGAGAGCGCGGGCGGCCACTACCAGGCGCCCGGACACACCGGGAAGCCCGAGTCCGGCGACCTCATCGACCTCGATGTGCTGAAGAACGGTACCGCCACCGCGAGCTACACCACCGAGGCGTTCAAGCTCACCGACGTCGCCGGCCGCGCACTCATCCTGCACGAGTCCGACGAGGCCGACGCCCCGCGCTACGCCTGCGGCATCATCACCGCCGCGAAGTAGCATGCGTCGACTCCGCGGGCGGAGGTGACCGCCCCCGAGCCGATCGCCTTTCGGCGATCGGCGAACCCGACTGTCGGCGTGGAGTGGGAGCTCGCCTTCGTCGACCGCTCGACCCGCGATCTGGCGAACGCCGCCGACGACCTCTTCGACCTCGTGGCGCAGCGGGCCCCCGAGCACGCCGCGCAGATCCACCGCGAACTGCTCCGCAACACCGTCGAGCTGGTCACCGGCGTGTGCACCACCGTCGGTGAGGCGATGGACGACCTCGGGCGGTCGCTCGACGTGGTCCGCGGACTGGCCGACGAGATCGGCGTCGACCTGTTCGGTGCGGGAACCCATCCGTTCGCCGGCTGGTCGGCGCAGCAGTTGACGCCCGGCCCGCGGTACGCGGAGCTGATCGAACGCACCCAGTGGTGGGGACGGCAGATGCTGATCTGGGGTGTCCACGTGCACGTCGGGATCAGCGAACGCGACCGGGTGCTGCCGATCCTGTCGGCCTTCCTGCGCTACTACCCGCACCTGCTGGCGCTGTCGGCGTCGTCGCCCATGTGGTCCGGACAGTCCACCGGATACGCGAGCAACCGGGCGATGATGTTCCAGCAGTTGCCGACCGCGGGCCTGCCCTTCCAGTTCGATCACTGGAACGAGTTCGAGCGGTTCGTCGCCGATCAGCGGACCACCGGCATCATCGATCACCTCAACGAGATCCGCTGGGACATCCGCCCCGTCCCGCAACTGGGCACCATCGAGGTCCGGGTGTGCGACGGTGTGTCGAACCGCCGCGAGCTGGCGGGCCTGGCGGCGCTGACCCACGCCCTGATCGTCGATCTCGACCGCAGGCTGACCGCGGGGGAGGACCTGCCGCACATGGCGCCGTGGCTGGTGCAGGAGAACAAATGGCGGGCGGCCCGCTACGGACTGGACGCCATCGTGATCCAGGACGGGGACTGCTCCGAGCGGCTCGTCACCGAAGACCTGGCCGAGCTGCTGGTGCGGCTGGCGCCGGTCGCCGAGTCGCTGGGGTGCGCCGACGAACTGGCCTCGGTGGCCGACATCATCGCCCACGGGGCCAGTTATCAGCGTCAGCAGCGGGTGTTCGCCGAGACCGGCGACCTCACCGCGGTGGTCGATTCCGTGGTGGCCGAACTCGCCTGATCGGCGCCCCCGTGTCTGCGCTGCCGGGCCCTGGACCGTCGATTTCGGCGTCGTCGAGTTCTGGGTCGTCGAGCTCTGGGTCGTCGAGCTGGTCGGCGTCGACGACCTCGCCGTCGAGCGCCTGCTCCCGATAGACGAGGCGTCCCACGCGCTGGGCGACGACCGGCGCCGTGATCAACGCGAACAGTCCGGTCAGCACGAGCATGCCGCCGTCCGGGTGACCGTCGAGTTTGATGTACGTCCCCGCCAACACCAGGATCATGCCGAAGGTCTGCGGTTTGGTGGCCGCGTGCATCCGGCTGAGCGTGTCGGGGAATCGGGCGATGCCGATGGCGGAGGTGAACGCCAGCAGCGAGCCGACGACGATGAGTACCGCCGCGATGACGTCGATGGCGCTCATTCGTCGTCCCTCACTCGGAAACGGGCGACCGCGATGGAGCCGAGGAAGCCCACCAGGCTGAGCGCGACGATACCGGGGACCACCGTGGTGTCGGCGGTCCAGGCCACCCACACCGACAGACCGCAGATCGCGATCGCGACCAGGGCGTCGACCCCGACGAGCCGGTCGAGCGTGGTGGGGCCGCGGAGGGTGCGGTAGCCGGTCAGCACCACGGCGGCCAACAGCATCACGGTGCACGACACCCAGACTGCGGTCACGGCTTCTCCCCTCGGTCGGCCGCGTCGGCCACCCGCTGCCGATCGGCGTAGGCGACGTGGTGGTAGTCGTCGTCGATCCCGTGGAAGGGGCTCGGCCGCCATTCGGCGTCGCGTTCGAACGCGCGGATGAACTCCCGCTCCACGAACTCCATCTGCTCGAGGAAATGCTCGAGCTGGCGGCGCTTGTGGATGTCGAAGACGTGGATGTAGAGCATCCGGGTGGGCTGGTCGATCTCGACGACCATGGTGCCGGGCACCAGGTTGATGTAGTCGATGGCCAGCGTCAGCACCAGGTCGGACTTGATCGCCATGTGGACGCGGATCACGACGCCCAGCGGCGGCGGTCCCGGCGTGATCGCCGCCCACGCGACCTGGGCGCTGGAGACGAAGAAGTTCCAGATCATCGTCGCGACGAGCTTCAGGGCGGTCAGCGGATGGAAGCGTCCCTCGACGGGTACGCGGGGCAGGGGGGCCAGCGCCATGACGAGGAAGGCGACGCCGCCGCCGGCGACGATGTTGGCCCACGTGATCTCGCCCCACAGGAGGACCCAGACGAACGTCAACCAGAGGAAACCCCAGATGCGCAGGCCCGCCTCGCGGAGCGATCCGCCGAGCCACGACGGCATCTTCAACCGGTCGTTGACCCACACCCACGCGGTCACCAGCGGCCACGCCACGTGCACGAGCGTCACCCGCCACAGGTTGCCGAAGAATGCGGCGAGGGGCCGCTTGCCGACGGGGGTGGCGTGCGGTGTGTGCGGGAACGGTTTCGTCCCGCGCTGCTGCCCGCTCATCGGATGGCCGCCTCGTCGTCGTGGAGGACGGCCGAGATGTAGTGGCTGCGGTCGAGCACGGTGTCGGCGGCGTCGTCTGTGAACGTGAAGATCTGTCCGCCCCACACGGTGAGGGCCAGTCCGGCGGCGACCATCGCCATCGTGGGGACCACCATCGTGATCGGCATCCGGCCGACGTCCTCGCGCTCGGCGAGCAGGACGTCGGTGCCCTCCTCGATGAGCGCCGACGGGGTGCTCGAGGCCATGCCGCCCTCGGGGGCGTCGGCGCGGGCACGCCAGAACGCCTTGGTCCAGACGCGGGCCATCACGTACAGGGTCAGCAGGCTCGTGACGACGGAGCCGCCGACGAGCACCCACGCCAGAACCGAGCCGTCCTGTGCGCCGGCCTCCAGCAGTGCGACCTTCCCGATGAAACCGGAGAACGGCGGGATGCCGCCCAGGTTGAGGGCCGGAATGAGGAAGAGCCCGGCGAGCAGGGGGCTGGCGATGAGGCCGCCGAGCCGCCGGAGGGACGACGAGCCGGCCTGCCGTTCGATGAGGCCGACGACGAGGAACAGGGTGGTCTGCACGAGGATGTGGTGGGCCACGTAGTAGATCGCCGCCGACGTCGACAGTTCCGAACCGACCGCGATTCCGAAGATCATGTAACCGATGTGACTGACGAGCGTGAACGACAGCAGACGTTTGATGTCGGACTGGGCGATGGCGCCGAAGATGCCGACGAGCATCGTGGCGAGCCCCGCGATCATCAGCACGACGTCCATCGACCCGCCGGGGAACAGCAGCGAGTGGGTCCGGATGAGCGCGTACACGCCGACCTTCGTGAGCAGGCCGGCGAACACCGCGGTCACCGGCGCCGGCGCCGTCGGATAGGAGTCGGGCAGCCACGTCGACAGCGGGAAGACGGCGGCCTTGATGCCGAAGGCGACGAGCAGCACCGCGTACAGGGCGTTGCGTGTCCCGTCGGGGACGTCGTCGAGCCGGACGGCCATCTCGGCGAGGTTGAGGGTTCCGGTGGTCGAGTAGGCGAATGCGATGCCGATCAGGAAGAGCAGCGAGGAGACCATCGAGACCATCACGTACGACGCACCGGCGCGTACGCGTTCGCCGCTGGCGCCGAGGGTGAGCAGCACGAAGCTGGCGGCCAGCAGCACCTCGAAGGAGACGTAGAGGTTGAACAGGTCGCCGGCGAGGAACGAGTTGCACACGCCCGCCGTCAGGATGAGGTAGCTCGGCAGGAAGATCGACACGGGCTGCTCGGTGCTGCCGTCGCGGATGCCCTGGCCGATGGCGTACACGACGACGCACAGCAGCACGATCGTCGAGATGACCAGCATGAGGGCCGAGAGTCGATCGACCACGAGGGTGATGCCCAGCGGGGTGTTCGCGATCCCGCGACCGTCCCAGCCGCCGATGTGGACGGCCATGGTGCCGTAGTGGTCGGTGAGGTAGAGCATCGTCGACGACGCGGCCAGCGCGATGCCGATGGCGAACACCGTGACGTTGCGTTGGAGGCGCGAACTGCGGGCCCGGAGCAGGGTGATCGCGGCACCGAGCAGCGGCGCCAGCGTCGGCAGCACGATCAGCACCGCGATCCACGACGGCTGCGGGCTCAGGTTCTCGAAGGTCATCGGCTCGGTCCTCCCCCGGTCGGTCCCGCCTGCCCGGTTGCTCCGGTGCCGGATGCGTCCCCGTCGGATGCGCCCCCGTCGGATGCGTCCTCGTCGGGCGCCTCCTCGTCGGGCATCTCGTCGTCGACCGGCATCTCGTCGCCGTCGTCGGCGAGATGGTCGATGACGTGAGCGTCCTCGGGCATCAGGTCGGGCTCGATAGCCGCGGCGTGCGCGGCCGCGAACTCCTCGGGAGTCAACGGATTGCCGTGGGAGTCGAACAGGTCGCCCACCACCGTGTCGGCGAACGTCTCCGGGTCGTCGCTCCGGTCGCGGTCGGGCATCGACTCCAGCGAGCCGGTGAGGATCTTGATGTCCTCCTCGTCGTCGCCGAGCTCGTCGTCCGTGGCGATCTCGACGCCCGGCGGCAGCATCGCCTTCTCCTCCTCGGCGGCCTGGTTGATCTTGAACAGGCGGTACGTCAACGCCAGGATGAACGCGGCGATGCCCAGCGTGATGACGATCGCCGTGAGCACCATCCCCTGAGCCAGGGGATCGGTGTCGAAGCCGTGGTCGCCGGAGTCCCGCCCCCGGATCGGCGGATTCCCGGCGGGACCCGAGAGCGTCACGATCAACAGGTTGACGGCGTTGCCCGCCAACAGCAGCCCGAACAGCATCCGGATCAGGCTCCGCTCGGTGAGCAGATAGACGCCCACGGCGGCCATCGCGCCGCACACGATCAGCAGGCCGAGGTTCACCGTCATCCGGACACCTCCTGCCGGCCGGCCTGCGCGGAGACGACGTCGATCTTCTTCTCGTCCGGTTCGCGTTCGTCGACGTCGAGGCGGGCGCCCAGACTCCGCAGGATGTCCAGGACGAGACCGACGACGATGAGGTAGATCCCCAGGTCGAAGAACAGGGCCGTGACGATGTGGATGTCGCCGAAGACGGGCAGTGTCACGTCGATCACGGCCGACGAGAGGGCGGGCGCGCCCAGGGCGAGCGAGGTGGTGGCGGTGCCCGCCGAGACGAGCAGCCCGGTGCCCAGGACGGTGCCGGCCTCGATGGGCATCGCCTCGCCGAGTTCGTATCGGCCGCCGGCGAGATATCGCAGGACCAGGGCGAGCCCCATGACCAGGCCCCCGGCGAAACCGCCGCCGGGAGCGTTGTGGCCGGCGAAGAAGAAGTACGCCGAGAGGACGACCAGCGTCGGGAAGACCAGCCGCGTCGTCGCCTCCAAGACGAGCGACCGTTGCGACGGATCGCGCAGTTCGCTGCCGCGCAGCCACGTGGTGCGACCCAGTGCGATCGGGTCGCCGTTGCGCTCCCGTTCGGCCAGCGCGCGTTCGGTGACGCGGGGGACCAACCCGAACCGACGGTTGCGGAACAGCAGCGAGGCCACGCCGGTGGCGGCCACGATCAACACCGACACCTCGCCGAGGGTGTCCCAGGCGCGGATGTCGACGAGCAGGACGTTGACGGCGTTCTGTCCGGCACCGAACTCGAACGCGGCGTCGCCGAGATACACGTGCAGCGGCTCGGTGGACCGGGCAGCGGCCGCGAACAGGCCGACGACGACCATCATCACGCCGAAGGCGACGGCGACGAGGATTCGCAGCGGCCGGTGACCGGTCTTCTGTTTGGCGGTCGGCTCCGAGGGGAGTTTGCGCAGCACCAGCACGAAGACGACGAGGGTGAGGCTCTCGACGAGGAACTGGGTGAGGGCCAGGTCGGGGGCGCCGTACATCGCGAACAGCGCACCGCAGCCGTAGCCGGTGACGCCGAGCGTGAGGAGGCCGGCGAGACGGTTGCGCAGGATGCCGGTCGCGAGTGCCGCGGCGACCATCACCGTGCCGATCACCAGTTCCTCGGCGGTGTCGAAGCCGGCCAGACGCAGGCTCTGTCGGTTGCCGAGCGCGAGGGCGACCACCGGCAGCGTGACCGCCACGGCGAGGATGACGCCCTGGGTGATCGGCAGCGAGCCGCGCTGCGTGTTCCGGGTGACCCACAGCGACAGTCGGTCGGCCGACCGCAGCGAGGCGTCGTAGATCCGGTCGGCGTTCAGTTTCGGCGGGTGGACGAAGATGTGGGCGCGCACGGCCCGGAGCACGAGGAACAGGATCGATCCGGCGACGACCACGATGATCGAGAACACCACCGGCAGCCCGAAACCGTGCCATTGCGCCAGCGGCTCCACATCGGCGTCGGCCGGCGGCAGCGAGGAGATATACGGCGTGAAGCGGTCCCCGACCCACCCGGCGGTGAACGCGGCGAGGACGCCTGCGGCGGCCAGGACGGCGGGCGGCGCGAGGAACGCGACCGACGGCGCCTGGAGCTGCGCCACCGCGCGGGTCGGCAGTCGGCGGACCTTCCGTCCGAAGGCGCCCCACAGGAAGCGCGTGGTGTAGGCGAACGTGAGGATCGATCCGACGAGCAGGACCAGGTCGACCGTGCGGGCCGCCGCCGGCGACAGGACGCTCGTCTCCCAGAGCCCGCCGAACGCGGTCTCCTTGCCGACGAAACCGAAGGTGAACGGCAGCCCGGCCATGCTGGCACCGGCCACCGCGGCGATCAGCGCGAGACCGGGCAGCCGGTGCCCCAGTCGGGCGAGCTTGCGGACGTCGCGCGTGCCGGTGGAGTGGTCGATGATGCCGACGACCATGAACAGGCACGCCTTGAACATGGCGTGCGCGACGACCATCGCCAGCCCGGCCATCGCGACGGCCGCGTCGCCGACCCCCACCAGGACGGTGATGAATCCGAGCTGGGAGACGGTGCCGAAGGCGAGGATCAGCTTGAGGTCGAGTTCGCGCAGGGAGCGCCATCCACCGAGGATCATGGTTCCCGCGCCGAGCACGATCACCATCACCTGCCAGCTCACCAGCGGTGCGAACGCCGGGGCGAGTCGTGCGACCAGGTACACGCCGGCTTTGACCATCGCCGCGGCATGCAGGTAGGCGCTCACCGGCGTCGGCGCCGCCATGGCGCCGGGGAGCCAGAAGTGGAACGGGACGATGGCCGACTTCGACAGGGCCCCGACGAGGACGAGTATCACCGCGACGTCGACGTACACGCCGCCCGACGGCGGGGACGCCACCAGTTCCGAGAGCAGATACGTGCCGGTGCGTTCGCCGAGCATGACGATGCCGACGAGCATCGCCAGACCGCCGAACGTGGTGACCAGGAGTGCCTGGGTGGCGGCCCGTCGAGAGGTGGCGCGGACCGCGTTGAAACCGACGAGCATGAACGACAGGACGGTCGTGGCCTCCCAGAAGACGTAGAGGACCAGCGTGTTGTCGCTGACGACGAGGCCGAACATGGACCCGGCGAAGGCGACCATCTCGCCGCCGAACACGGCGACGCGGCGACGCATCTCGTCGAAGTAGTTGGCGCAGTAGACCAGGACCAGGGCGCCGATGCCGAGGATCAGGACCGACATGATGGCTGCGAGGGTGTCGAAACGCAGCGTGATGTCCATGTCGAGGCTGGGGATCCAGGTGATCTCCTCGACGCGCGGTCCGTCGGGGTCCGGCCAGTGCGTCAGGACCCACACCAGACCCCCCGCCGGGGCCAGGGCCAGCAGATAGAAGCCGCGCGACCCCACCGTCCTGATGATCGGCGGTGCAATGAGCGCACTGATGAACAGGGCGCTCAATACCAGGATCAAAAGGGCACTCCGACTGTGTCGTGAAGGGTGGGCGGGGTGTCGTGGTGACGTGCTGTCGATCTTTACCTTACCGTTTCCGGTATGAAGCTTCTCCTGCGCATCCTGTCCGCGGTGCTGATCGCCCTGTGTGCGGGCACCGTTCTGGTGGCCTGCGGCGGTGATGACGAACCGTCGCAGGACGGCGTCTCGTTGCCATCGGATTTCCCGTCCGACGACGTCCCGCTGCTCGACGGAACGGTGCAGAGTGCGACCGGTGAATCACCGAAATGGAAGATCGTCGTGCAGGCTCCGGCAGCCGACGGGAACGCGCTGGAGAACGCCATCGCGGCGTTGACGGACGACGGTTTCGACGAGTCGTCGCGCTTCGACGGATCGGCGGCCCGGACCGTCCTGGTCTCCAAGAAGGTCGACGACGGTCACCTCTGGGTGAACGTCGGACTGTCGGCCGATGCCGCCGCGAGCCGGTCGACCGTGATCTACCTGGTCAGCCGCACCGACTGAGCCGTCACACGATCGGTCACGCGTCCTGACCGGGACGGGGCGGCCGACGCAGACCGAGCCGGGCGCTGGACCCCGCGGGGATCACCCGTCGACGATGACCTGCGGCGACGGCCTGTCTGCGGTCCTCGCGGCGCTGCAGCCGACGGTCGCGGGCGGGAGCGTCCCAGTGCTCGGGATGCGCGGCGGCCCAGCGCTGTGTGCGCCATGCGAACGGGATGTGGATCAGGTACGCGGCCACGAGCAGGATCATCAACAGGTACGGGACGGTGAACAGGAGCGCCGCCGCCACCGCGACGACGAACAGCAGACCGGCCAGCGCACTCGGGCGGATCGTGGCCGACTTCATCGACAGCGTCGGGATGCGGCAGACCGCGAGGAATGCCGCGAACAGCAGCCAGCTGCCGATGGCCCACACCGACACCCACCAGCCGTCGCCGAAATGCTGGTGCAGACCCACCGGCAGCAGCGCGATCACCGCGGCCGTCGGCGCCGGCACGCCGACGAAGTAGTCCTTGGTGTACTGCGGTGCCGAATCGTCGTCGAGCAGGGTGTTGAATCGGGCCAGGCGGATGATGATCGCGGTGCAGTAGACCAGGACGAGGACCCAGCCGAAGTCCTGCGCGGAATCGCTCGCCGTGCCCCGGATGAGACTCCAGTAGAGGATCAGCGCGGGAGCGACGCCGAAGTTGACGGCGTCGGCCAGGGAGTCGATCTCCGCACCGATCCTGGTGGTCGCGTCCATCATGCGCGCCACGCGCCCGTCGAGACCGTCGAAGACCGCGGCGAGGACCAGCAGCCCCATCGCCATGTCGATCTGCCCGGCGTCGGCCGACCGGACCGCGGTGAGGCCTGCGCAGATCGCCAGGATCGTCAGCGTCGACGGGACGATCATCCGTCCCGCCCGCGCCGAGCGTCGCGCGGCGCTGTCGGGGCGGCGGCGCGGAGCCGGGGGCGCCAGCCGCCGCAACGACCGCGTGGTCGGATTGCGGTGCGGCCGGTTGCGCGCCATCAGGGGAGCCTCGCCAACACCGTCTCGGCACCGACGGCGCGCTGGCCGAGGGTCACGCGCACATCGCTGCCCGCAGGCAGGTAGAGGTCCACGCGGGACCCGAAGCGGATCAGGCCGTAGGTGTCCCCGAGCGACAACCGGTCGCCGACGACCGGGTCGGTCACGATGCGCCGGGCCAGCAGGCCCGCGATCTGGACCACGCCGATGCGCGGACCGGCTCCGTCGGCACCGGTGGCCAGCGTCATCGCCGTCCGCTCGTTCTCGCTGCTCGCCGCGGGCAGATCGGCCGACAGGAAGGCGCCGGGAGTGTGGGTCACCGACTCGACGCGGCCGGTGATCGGCACACGCTGAACATGGACGTCGAAGACCGACAGGAAGGTGGCGATCCGCTGCATCGGCTCATCGCCGAGACCGAGCTCGGGCAGCGGGACGGCCTCGTCGACGAGGGCGATGGTGCCGTCTGCCGGCGCGACGACGACGCCGTCGTCGGTCGGCGGGACGCGGGAGGGGTGCCGGAAGAACAGCGCCGATGCGCCGGCGAGCGCCCACGCGGGGCGGGCGATCCACGGGTGGCGCCTGCCGAGCAGTGCGGCGGCGGCGGGCGCCGCGACGAACGGGACCCCCGCCGGATGCAGCGGGGGCACCGTCTCGCGGATCAGATCGATGACGTGGCCGAGACCGGCACGGTCGTCGGGGCGGGCGGGACGTCGAGCCACCGGTTCTGCACTCCTAGATCACGCTCGTCCGCGCGCGCGGAGCCCGGACGAAGCTGTCGAATGACTACAGCTTAAACGCCCGACGTGCACGGTGATGACGGGCAGGGCTCAGGAGCCCTGCGCGGCCTGCTTGATCTTGCCGAGGGTCTCGCGGATGCCGACGGCCAGTTCGTCCTCGAAGTTCTTCTCGCCGCCCATGAACTTGTCGACGAGCGTCGAGGACACCTTGGTGGTGGCGCCGCCTGCGGCCGTGCGGCTCTCGGTGAGTCGGACGCCGGTGGCGGTCGGCTCGATCCGGAACGACCACACGGTGCGGTTCTCGGCGATGCGGAAGGCGATCTCGCGGTCGGGTTCGAAGGAGACGACCTTCGACCGCGTCGGCCACACCAGCGGTCCGCGCCGGTTGATGTTGAGAGTGCTGGTCCCGAGCTTCACGTCGCCGCCGAACACGATCATCTTCTTGCACTGCGGGCTCCACTCGCCCATGCGGCGCAGATCGCTGACGATCGCCCACACCTTCTCGGGTGTGGCATCGATCTCGATGGAGTCTTCGATCAGGGGTTCGGCCATGCCTGCTCCGTTCGCTCGCCGGCCGCCGGGGTGCGGCGCGTGTTGCCGGTCACCCTAGTACACGCCCGCGGCGCCGCCGAGGGCCGCGGCGGTGAACAGACCGATGGCGACGAAGACCACGGCGTTGAGCCACGCGGCCCGCGAGTGGTCGGTTTCGGCGTCGAGCAGGATCGCGCCGAGACGGCCCGGGGTCAGCCAGTCGATGAGGACGAACGAGAACACCTGAAGGGCGATGGTGACCACGCCGTAACCGGCGGTGAACAGCACTCCGCGCCACAGATCGAACGCCGTCGACGCGCCGATCGCGGCCGCGAGGGCGACGGTCAGTCCCGACGCCTGGGCCACCGCGAGGATCACCGCCGACCGGTTGTGCTCCACCCACGCCTTGGTCCGCAGACTGCCCGGCGTGATCGCGTCGAGGGCGGCGAAACCCGCGATCAGCACCGCCACGGACAGCAGGCCGTACGAGGTGATGTCGGCCAGGCCGTCACGGAACGTCTCGAGGGGATTCATGCGATCAGCCGACCGTCAGCATGTCGTGGTCGCCGACGACGTCCGCGAGTCGCCGCAGGTGCGCGTCCGCGCCGCCGAGCAGGTGGGTGATGGCCGTCAGCCGACTCAGATAGTGGCCGACCGGGTACTCGGCGGTCATGCCGATCCCGCCGTGCATCTGCACCGCCTCCTGTCCGATGTGCCTGCCCGAGCGGCAGATCTGCAGCGCCGTGCGTGACGCCTGCAGCGGGTCGACGCGCCCCTCGGCCAGCGCCGCGGTGAGGTACAGGCTCATGCTCGACGCGAGTTCGGCCGACACGTACATGTCGGCGGCCCGGTGCGTGAGCGCCTGGAACGTCGACAGCGTGACGCCGAACTGCCTGCGGGTGGTGAGATAGCCGGTGGTGAGGGAGAGCGCGGCCCGCATCGCGCCGACCGCCTCGGCGCACAGGGCGGCCTGCCAGATGACCTCCACCTCCGCGATCACGTCGCGGGCGTCGCCGGATCCGAGGCGCTCGGCGGGGGCGCCCTCGAACACGATCGTCGCACCGCGCCGCCGGTCGTGGGTGCGGTAGCCGGTCCGTGTGACGCCGTCGGCCGCCGCGTCCACCAGATACAGGCCGACCGTGCCCGCGGTGTCACGAGCCGAGACGATCAGAGTGTCGGCGCAGTCCCCGTGGCCGACGAGCGACTTGGTCCCGGTGAGAGTGCCGTCGGCGACGGTGGCCACGGCGTGCGACGGCCAGCGGTCGCCGTGCTCGTGGTGGGCGAACGCCGCCAGGCGCTCACCGGCGGCGAGCGCGCCGACGAGTTCGGCGCGCACGTCCGCGTCCGCGGCACGACTCACCAGCAGACCGGGGACGATCGCCGAGTCGAGGAGCGGTTCGGGGGCCAGCGTCGCGCCGACCTCGCCCATCACCGCGGCCAGCTCCTCGGGGCCCGCACCGGTCCCGCCGTCGGCCTCGTCGAACACCAGGCCGGTCACCCCGATCTCGGCCAGTGACCGCCAGACGTCGGTGCTCCACCCGCGCTCGGTGTCGGTCACCGCGCGGAGAGTCTCGATGTCGTAGGTCTTGCTCAGCAGGTCGCGCACGGTGTCGCGCAGCATGACCTGCTCGTCGGAGAGGGTGAGATCCATGGTGGTTCCTGTTCGCAGAGGGGCTGGTCTCAGGGGGCTGTTCTCAGGGGGACTGGTCGGGTGTCGTCGGCGCTACAGCCCGAGCACGGCCTTGTCGATGATCTGACGCTGCACTTCCGACGAGCCGCCGTAGATCGTGACCTTGCGGTAGTTGAGGTACTCGGGCACGGTGAGCTGCGCCCACTGCGGGCTCGGGACGTCCGCGGTCCCGTTGTCGCCGCCCGCCGACGGCGCGACGGGCAGCGAGTCGGCGCCGGCGATGTCGGCCAGCAGTTCGGTGGCCTGCTGCTGCAACTCCGATCCGCGGAGCTTGAGCAGCGACGACGCCGGGTTGGGGCGGCCGTCGGCCGACGCCGCCACCACCGACAGCTGGGTGACCTCCAGCGCCAGCAGATCGTTCTCGAGCTGCGCCAACCGTGCCGCGAACAGCGGGTCGTCGAGCAGGGTCCCGTCGGCCGTCGGCGTCTCGCGCGCCAGCCGTTTGGCGCGGGCCACCCGGGTCTTGGTCCAGCCGACCCGGGCGATGCCCGACCGCTCGTTGCCCAACAGGAACTTGGCGATCGTCCAACCGATGTTCTCCTCGCCGACCATGTTCTCGGCGGGGACGCGGACGTCGGAGAAGAACACCTCGTTGACCTCGTAGCCGCCGTCGATGAGCTGGATCGGTCGGATCTCGACGCCGGGGGTGTCCATCGGGAACAGCAGGAAGCTGATGCCGGCCTGCTTCTTCACGTCCGGATCGGTGCGCACCAGGGCGAAGATCCAGTCCGCGTACTGGCCGAGGGTCGTCCAGGTCTTCTGTCCGTTGACGATCCAGTGATCGCCGTCGCGGACGGCGCGTGTCTTGAGCGAGGCGAGATCCGAGCCGGCCTCCGGCTCCGAGAACCCCTGACACCACCAGATGTCGAGGTTCGCCGTGGCGGGCAGGAACCGCTCCTGCTGCTCGGGCGTCCCGAAGGCGGCGATCACCGGTCCCACCATGCCCGCGTTGAACGGCAGCAGGTCGGGCACGAAGTTGAGCGACATCTCCTCGCGCCAGATGTGATGCTGGATGGGCGTCCAGTCGCGACCGCCGTGCTCGGTCGGCCAGTGCGGGACGGCGTATCCGCCGCGGTTCAGGGCCCGCGTGGTCGTGACGATGTCGTCGGGGTAGCGCAGGGCCCCGGCCTCGGCGCGTTCGCGGACATCGGCGGGGACCTCGGTGGTGAAGTACGTGCGGAGCTCCCGACGGAACGCTTCCTCATCCTCGGTGAATCGCAGCTGCATACCCGTAGTCTTACCCGTTCGACGCGTGCGGCGTGATGCGAGCGCCGGATTCGACGTCTGGTGATGTCGGTTACGCTGGCCGAATGGAACGCGTACACGCATTCGGCGATGATCTGCTCGGCGACCTCGACGCGGTGGGGGTCGCCGACGCCATCGCGTCGGGCGACATCTCGGCGGCCGAGGCGATGGCCGCGGCGCTCGACCGGATCGACGCGGTGGAACCCCGGCTGGCGGCCGTGGCCTACGACGACCGGGAGCGGGCCGTGGCCCGCGCGGAGGCGGGCGACTTCGTCGGCGCCCTCGCCGGGGTGCCGTCGATCATCAAGAACAACACCGACTTCGCCGGCATCCCGACTCGCCACGGTTCGGCGGCGGCCCCCGACCTGCCCGCCTCGGCGAACGACCCGGTGGCCGTGGAGTTCGTCGGCACGGGAGTCAATGTGATGGGGGCGTCGTCGATGCCGCCGTTCGGGCTCACCGCCACCACCGAGTTCGTGGATCGACCGCCGACCCGCAATCCGTGGAACACCGACTACTCGTGCGGGGCGTCGTCGGGCGGGTCCGCGGCGCTCGTGGCCGCCGGGGCGTTGCCGATCGCCCACGCGAACGACGGCGGCGGGTCGATCCGCATCCCGGCGGCGGCGTGCGGACTCGTCGGACTCAAACCGACGCGCGGACGGGTGGCGAAGTCTCCGCAGATGAAGGGGCTGCCCATCGACCTCATCAGCAACGGCGTGGTGAGCCGGTCGGTTCGCGACACCGCGGTGTACTTCGCGGACCTGGAACGGCAGCGCGATGTGGCCGACCTGCCGCCGATCGGTCTCGTGGAGGGGCCGAGCGATCGGCGTCTGCACATCGCGCTGATCAACACGACTGTCACCGGACGGCTGCTCGACGACGACACCCAGCGCGAACTCATGGCCGCGGTCGAGCTGCTCGAGTCGCTGGGGCACCGGGTGAGCACGATCCCGATCCCCATCGAACGCAATTACATCGACCAGTTCACCGACTACTGGGCACTGCTCGCCTTCGGTCTCGACCACTTCGGGTCGCGGACGGTGGGGAAGGGCTTCGACTCCTCGCGACTGGATCCCTTCACCAAGGGGCTGTCGTCGTCGTTCCTCAAACACGCGTGGCGGGTGCCGTGGTCGATCCGGGGACTGCGTCGGGCGACCGCCTCGTTCCGCGCGGTGTTCGACCGGTACGACGCGGTGCTGTCGCCGACACTCGGTCACGCGGTGCCGGAGATCGGCTACCTGGCCCCCGACGGGGACTTCCGCGAGGTGCTGCACCGGCTGGTGGACTATGTGGCGTTCACCCCGGCCAACAACACGGCGGGCGGTCCGGCGATCACCCTGCCGCTGGGTCGCAGCGAGAACGGTCTGCCGCTGGGCATCCACTTCTCCACCGACCTCGGAGACGAGCGGACCCTGCTGGAGCTGGCCTTCGAACTGGAGGCCGCCGCCCCGTTCGCGCGGATCCAGGCATGACGAACCAGGCATGACGAACGTCCCCCTCAGGGTCAGCCGAGGACATGGTGTCCGCGGTGACCGCTGAGGGGGACGTTTCCCGTCGAGCAGGTCCTCGACCGCTGGGGTGAATCAGTGGGCGACGGCCTTCTCTGCGCCCACCCCGGTGAGCGACCGGACCTCCATCTCGGCGTTCTTCGGCGCATTGCCGGGGTCACGCGAGGTGAGCGTTCCGATGATGCCGAGGACGAACCCCAGCGGAATCGAGATGATGCCGGGGTTCGACAGCGGGAACCAGGAGAAGTCGGAACCGGGGATCATCGAGGTCGGCGAACCGGAGACGGCGGGCGAGAAGACGATGAGCACGATGGTCGAGGTGAGGCCGCCGTACATGCTCCACAGTGCGCCGCGGGTGTTGAACCGCCGCCAGTACAGCGAGTACACGATGGTCGGCAGGTTGGCCGAGGCGGCGACCGCGAAGGCCAGCGCCACCAGGAAGGCGATGTTCTGACCGTTGGCGAGGATGCCGAGCACGATGCTCACCACGCCGAGCACGACCACGGTGATGCGGGAGACTCGGACCTGGTCGGACTCGGAGCATCGGCCGCGCTTGATGACGCTGGCGTAGATGTCGTGCGCGAACGACGCCGATGCGGTGATCGCCAGACCGGCGACGACCGCGAGGATCGTCGCGAACGCGACCGCCGAGACGATGCCGAGCATCACCGTGCCGCCGAGCTCGAAGGCGAGCAGCGGTGCGGCGGCGTTCTCCTTGCCGGCGGCGCTCATGACGCGGTCGGGGCCGACCAGTGCGGCCGCGCCGTAGCCCAGGATCAGCGTGATCAGGTAGAAGCCGCCGATGAGGGCGATGGCCCAGACCACCGACCGGCGTGCCTCCTTGGCGGTGGGAACGGTGTAGAAACGCATCAGCACGTGCGGCAGACCCGCGGTGCCCAGCACCAGCGCCAGACCCAGTGACAGGAAGTTGAGCTGAGACTGGAACGACCCGCCGTACTGTGCGCCGGGTTTGAGGACATCGCGTCCGGCGCCGGTCTCCGAGCCGGAGATCATGCTCTGTGCGTCGCCGAGGATCGACGAGACGTTGAGGCCGAACTTCGCCAAGACCATGACGGTCATGATCGCGGCGCCCGCGATGAGCAGCACTGCCTTGATGATCTGCACCCAGGTGGTGCCCTTCATTCCGCCGATGAGGACGTAGACGATCATCAGGACGCCGACGACGGCGATCACGATCGACTGGCCGGTGCGGTCCTCGATGTCGAGCAGGAGTGCGACCAGGCCGCCCGCGCCGGCCATCTGCGCGAGCAGATAGAACAGGGAGACGACGAGCGTCGAGAGGGCGGCCGCCATGCGGACGGGCCGCTCCTTGAGGCGGAAGCTCAGGACGTCGGCCATCGTGAACTTCCCGGTGTTGCGCAGCAGTTCGGCGACGAGCAGGAGTGCGACGAGCCAGGCGACGAGGAATCCGATGGAGTACAGGAAGCCGTCGTAGCCGTAGACGGCGATCGCGCCGGCGATGCCGAGGAAGCTCGCCGCCGACAGGTAGTCGCCGGCGATGGCGATGCCGTTCTGCGGGCCGGAGAATCCGCCGCCCGCGGTGAAGAATTCGGATGCGGAGGCATTGCGTCGGCTCGCGCGGATGACGACGAAGAGTGTCACGCCGACGAAGGCGACGAAGATGCCGATGTTGACCAGGGGGCTGCCGACGGTCGAGGCGTCGGCCAGGACGCGGTTCATCGGGCGACCTCCTGTCCGGAGCGGTAGACGCCGGCGGTGAAGTTGTCGCGGATCTGCTGGGCCTGCGGATCGAGGTCGCGATTCGCGAACCGGACGTAGGCGAACGTGATGCCGAAGGTCGTCACGAACTGGGCGAGGCCGAGGATCAGGCCGATGTTGATGTTGCCCCAGACCGGGGTCCCCATGAAGTCGTGCGCGAACGCTCCGAGCAGGACGTAGACGGCGTACCAGATGAGGAAGAACGCGGTCATCGGGAACACGAACCGGCGCAGTGTGCGGCGGAGGTTCGCGTATTCGGGGCTCGCCTGGGCGGCGACGAATTCGTCGGGTGTCGGGGCGGCGGGGCCGGACGCGTCCGGTGCCGGGGCTTCGAGAGTCACGATCACTCCTCGGTGTGGGGCGGCTGGGGGTGTCGGGGCAGACGGGTGAGTCGGCGCAGACGGGGGAATCGGGGATGGGAGGGGACGTCTCGAGCATGGTCGAGATGCAGATCACAGTGAAGTGCAAGTGTGAGGTGAGCGACGAAGTCCGCGGCGTGTGCGACGAGCGGTCGGTGACGGTGGACGAACGGTGGGCGCCGGGGCGTCCTACGGGGTCCGTTCGACGCCGAGACCGAGCCGTTCGGGCACGTGCATCCGCGCGAAGATCGCGGCGATGCCGGGCGGTGTCTGCGATCGCGTGGCGAGGCTGACCAGGATCATGGTCGCGAACGTCAGCGGGACGGTCACCGCGGCGGGGTATCCGGTCAGAACCGACGGCCAGCCGCCGGCGGCGTCCTCGGGGATCAGACCGCTCACCGAGCACCCGACCGCGACCGCCGATCCGGCGGCGCCGACGGCGAGCCCGGCGACCGCTCCGGCGGCGGTGAGTCCACGCCACCAGATGCCGAGGACGAGCAGCGGACACAGTGTCGAGGCCGACACCGCGAACACCAGGCCGACCGATTTGGAGAGTTCGAGGGAGCCCGCACCGAGGGCGATGCCGACCGGGATGAGGCCGCCGATGACGGCGCAGATGCGGAAGCTGCGGACGCCGGCCGGCATGAGGTCGGTGGACATGACGCCGGCGATGCTGACCAGCAGGCCGGACGAGGTCGCGAGGAAGGCTGCCATCGCCCCGGCGGCGACCAGCGCGGACAGGGCCACGGCGAGGGCGCCCGAGGTGCCGGCGGCGGGCAGCAGCAGGACGGCGGCGTCGGCGGTCCCGGTGGCGAGGACCTGCGGTGCCCAGGCGCGGGCCAGCGCCCCGAGGATCGTGGGGAACAGGTAGAAGACGGCCAGAGCCGCGATCACGTTGAGGGCGGTGCGTCGCGCGGCCCGCCCGTCGGGGTTGGTGTAGAAGCGCACCAGGACGTGGGGCAGTCCCATCGCGCCGAGGAAGGTCGCGATGATGAGGGAGAGCACCTGGAACAGCGGGTGGCCGCCGCCGAGGCCGCCGCCGGACGCCATCCAGGCCTCGCCGGTCTGCGGTGCGTTGGCGACCACCGGGGTCGCGGCGCCCGCCGCGAGATCGATCTGCGCGCCGCGGTCGAGGCGGTGCGTCCCGACGGCCAGCGGGACGTCGTCGACGTCGGTCCCGTCGAGTGTTCCGGTGGCGCGGACCCCGGCGGGGTCGGTGACGACGACGTCGACGGGGGTGTCGATGCGCACCGTCGTCTCGGTGGTGACGCGCGGCGGCAGGGGGTCGCCGAGGTTCTGCGGGTTGTTGATGAACACCGCGGTCAGCACCAGGGCGGGGATCGCGACGGCGGTGAGTTTGAGCCAGTATTGGACGGCTTGGGCGAAGGTCACCGACCGCATTCCGGCGCCGACGACGGATCCGATGACGAGGAGGCCGGTGGCGGTGACACCGACCCACGGCGGAATGTGCAGGAGGATTCGGAGGGTCAGGCCCGCGCCCTGGAGCTGGGGGACGAGGTACAGCACGCAGATGACGATGACCACGAGCATCGCGGCCTGTCGGGCCCGCCGGGAGGAGAGTCGGAACTCGGCGAAGTCGGGCACCGTGTAGGCGCCGGAGCGGCGCAGGGGTGCGGCGACGAACAGCAGCAGCGACAGGTAGCCGGCGGTGAACCCGATCGGATACCAGAGGGCGTCGGCACCGTACTTCGCGACCAGTCCGGCCACGCCGAGGAAGCTGGCCGCCGACAGGTACTCGCCGGCGATCGCGGCGGCGTTCCAGCCGGCACCGATGCTGCGGGAGGCGACGAGGAAGTCGGAGGTGGAGCGCGAACCGCGGCCGCCGTAGGCGCCGACGGCGACGGTGCCGAACGCCGCCAGCAGCACCGCTGTGAGGGTGGCGGTGAACGGGCTCATCGGGCGCTGCCGTCTGTGGTGTCCCCGTCTGTGGTGTCCCTGTCTGTGGTGTCCCCGTCTGTGGTGTCAGGGGTGTCGCTGTCGACGAGTCGGATGAAGTCGTTCTCGGCCTGTTCGGCGAGCCGGATGTAGAGGCGACCGGCCAGGTACAGCAGCGGGAGCGGCGCAAGTCCCAGGATCACCCAGTTAAGCGGAAGCCCCGCGATCTCGGCGGTGGTGAAGGGGTCGACGGTGGCGCCGATGATCGGCACGGCCACGAAGACGGCGAGCACGGCGGCACCCAGCCGCAGCGACAGGGCGAGCTGGGCGCGGACCAGACCGCGTACCAGGTGTTCGCCGATGCCGGTCTGTTCGGCGACCTCCACGCGGGTGCGGACCATTCGCGCCCCGCGGCGTTGCGAGAGGACCACGCGTTCGCGCTGCGGGGCCCGTTCGCGGCCCGCGAGGGAGTCGTCACCGGGCACGGTTCACTCGTCTCCGTCGGGGCGTGCGGTGCGGAAGGTGCGCAGCGGGTCGCGGACCAACCGGTCCTTCAGGTCGCGGACCTGTCGGCGGCTGACGGGCAGTTCGACGGCGGGTGAGTCGCCGTTGGCGCGGACCCGGACCATCGTCGACGCCCCGGTCGATCGCAGGCCGACGACCATCGGCAGGGCGACCAGGTAGGAGCGATGCACGCGTGCGAAACCGGCACTGCCCCAGCGGTTCTCGAGTGTTGCGAGGGTCACGCGGACGAGGTGGGCACCGGTGTCGTTGTGGAGGCGGGCGTAGTCGCCGACCGCCTCGACCCACGAGATCGAGTCGCGGTGCACCAGGGACGTGACGCCGCCGAGCTCCACCGGTATGACGTCGTCGCCCCGGCCGCCGACCTCGGCGGGATCGTCTCGACCGGGTTCGTCGCCGCCCGACCCGGCGGTCGCCGCCGCGGCGACGATCCGACCGACGGCCTGGTCGAGACGGTCCGCGCGGAGCGGTTTGAGCAGATAGTCGACGGCGCCGACGTCGAACGCCTCGACGGCGCGGTCGTCGTGCGCGGTGACGAACACGATGATCGGCGGCGTCGTGTATTTGGCGAGCACCCCGGCCAGCTCCATGCCCGACAGACCGGGCATCGAGATGTCGAGGAAGACGGCGTCGACGTCGTGGTCGGCGAGTACGCGCAGCGCCTCGGTGGCGTCGGAGGCACGATGGACCGCTGCGACCGTGGGATTGCGATCCAGGAGGAACGACAGCTCGTCGAGCGCCGGGAACTCGTCGTCCACGGCCAGGACGGTCAGTCCCGTCATCGCTGCGCTCCCTCTCGCGGTGCGGTCGCGGCGTGGACGCCCGCGGCGAACTTGGGGATCCGCATGCTCACCTTGGTGCCCGCGCCGATCGCGGTCTCGACAACCAGACCGTAGTCGTTGCCGAACGCCGATCGCAGACGTTGATCCACATTGGTCAGGCCCACGTGGGCGCCGTCGGATTCGGCCGGGCCGGCGGGGGTGAGGGCGTCGATGGCGCCGGTCCGCAGGAGTTCGGGGTCCATGCCGACGCCGTCGTCCTCGACGCTGAGCAGGCAGTCCGGACCGTGGTTGCGGGCGACGATGGCGATGGTCCCGTCGCGGCGGCCGGCCAGTCCGTGGCGCACCGCGTTCTCCACGAGGGGCTGCAGCGACAGGAACGGCAGGACCACTCCGAGCACCTCCGGCGCCACCTGCAGTCGCACCTGGAGGCCGGGGCCGAAGCGGGCGCGTTCGAGGGTGAGGTAGCGCTCGATGTTCCGCAGTTCGTCGGCCAGAACCGTGTACTCGCCGGCAGCGCGGAACGAGTAGCGGGTGAAGTCGGCGAAGTCGAGGATCAGTTCGCGGGCGCGGTCGGGATCGGTCCGGACGAACGAGGCGATGGTGCCCAACGCGTTGTAGATGAAGTGGGGGCTGATCTGCGCTCGGAGCGCGAGCACCTCGGCGCGGTCGAGGCGGGCGCGGGAGGCGTCGAGCTCGGCGAGCTGAAGCTGGCCGGCCGCGTATCGAGCGACCTCCGTGATGGCGCCGACCCGACCCGGCCCCGGGGCGTCGAACGACGCAGCCACCAGGACGCCGGCGCTGATGTCGTCGGTGAGCAGCGGTGCGGCGATCAGATGGCACGACGGTCCCGTTCCGGGCGCGACGTGATCGGCGAAATGGCGCCGATCGGCGAGGGCGTCGGCGGCGCAGGTCGCCGCGGCGTCGCGGACCGGTGGCGTCCAGAGGTCGGCGCTGCCGTCGTGCGCCAGGAGCCGTCCGTCGGCGTCGTAGAGGGCCAGTCCGTCGACTCCGGTGAGGGTGCGCAGCGGTCGGACCGCCTCGGCGGCCGATTTCGCGGTGAGGCCGCCGCGCAGCGGGGTCGCGGCCTGTGCGGCGGTGTGGAGGGTGTCGTGGACGGCGCGCTCATGCGGGGTGCTCACCACGCGACGTGTGCGGAGTGCGACGACGATGAGCACCGTCGCCAGCGCCACGGCCAGGACGGTGATCGCGAGCAGTTCACCGGACACGGTGCATCACGGATGGAATCTAGCAAGGTCGGGCGGCGCACTCGGGGGATTCGGCGGGGTTCAGTCGTGCGCTGGGGGATCACTCGTGCGCTGGGGGTGCAGTCGTGCGCTGGGAGTTCATCTGCGGGCCGCCGCGGCGACCGCGGATCGTCACCGGGGGTCGGCATGTCGACGCCCGTCGTTCGCCGTCTCGATCGCGACGGTTCACCTGGGGGTGGTGGCATCTGTCACCATGACGATGAAACGACAGGGCAAGACGAGGATGCGCGCGGTCGGCGCTCTCGCGGCGGCGGCCGCGGTGGCGGTGACCGGTGGTCTGACGGCGTGCGGCTCCGACGATTCGGATGCCGGCGTCTCCGGTGACGACGCCGCGAAGGTGGACATCTCCCGCGCGGCCGACGGGGACCTCACGAAGCCCGGCGGCGCCCGCAGGCTCGCCGAGGACCAGACGCAGATGATCGCCGACTCGATCCAGAAGTCGGGGGCCAAGAACGTGATCCTGGTGATCGGCGACGGCACCGCCAACCAGGAGCTCACGCTGGCCCGCAACTACCAGTGGGGCGCCGCCGGACAGATTCCCGGCATCGATCAGCTTCCGCTCACCGGGGACTACACGACGTACTCGCTGAACAAGAAGACCCGCAAGCCCGAGTTCGTCACCGATTCGGCGGCGTCGGGCACCGCGTGGTCGACCGGCACGAAGACCTACAACGGTGCCGTCGGCGTCGACGTGGACGGCACGCCGCAGCGGTCGATCCTGGAGATCGCGCGGGCCAACGGGCTGCGGACCGGCAATGTGACGACGACCGAGCTGCAGGACGCGACGCCCGCGGTGCAGGTGGCGCACGTGACCGAGCGCAAGTGTTACGGCCCGCAGGAGACGAGTGAGAAGTGCCCGGAGAACGCGGTGGAGAACGGCGGCGCCGGGTCGATCACCGAGCAGCTCCTCGCGGCCCGCGCGGATGTGACGCTCGGCGGCGGATGGGAGACGTTCTCCCAGGTGGCGGCCGCGGGCGATTACCGCGGGAAGACGCTCGAGGCGCAGGCCAAGGAGCGTGGCTACCGGATCGTGCGCTCGGCCGACGAACTGACGAAGGTCACCTCGGCCGATCAGGACGAGCCGCTGCTGGGCGTGTTCGCCGACGGCAACATGCCCCGCATCTGGGATGAGGCGGTCGCGGTCCGCGACGGGATGCGCCGCCCGGCGACCCGCTGCGCGCCGAACCCGGAGTTCACGTCGTCGACCCCGAAGCTGGGCGATATGACGCGCAAGGCCATCGACCTTCTCAAGGGTGACGACGGGTTCTTCCTCCAGGTGGAGTCGGGGTCGGTGGACAAGGCCAACCACGAGGCCGATCCGTGCGGTCAGATCGGCGAGACGGTGCAGCTCTCGGACGCGGTGTCCGAGGCCCTCGAGTTCGCCAAGAAGGAGAAGGACACGCTGGTGATCGTCACCGGCGACCACGCGCACACCAGCCAGGTGATCGCGAACGATCCGGAGGTGGACGTGCCGGGGCTCACGAAGGTCCTCATGGGACGCGACGGTGAGCCGATCGCCGTCAGCTACGGGACGTCGCTGGAGCCCGGCGAGGAGCAGCACACCGGCGGTCAGGTGCGGATCGCCGCGTACGGTCCGGGGGCGGCGAACGTCGTCGGACTGACCGATCAGACGGATCCGTTCTTCTACATCACCGATCAGCTCGGGCTCGACCGCGAGAAGAAGTAGCGGTGACCTGCTTGTTCGCCGGAGAAGTGCGGATCGGGATCCCGCGTGATCCGACCTTGCACTCTCGGTGAGCGAGTGCTAAAAATGGAAGTTGGCACTCGCGGCGTGCGAGTGCCAGGTCGGAACGGTGAGATCGGTCCAACAGACACCCCGGTCGTCCGTCGCGGGCATCGAGTCCGGCCCGAAGACTTAGTGTCACCCCCTACCGGAGGATCACTTACCAATGGCAAAGCAGATTGCTTTCGACGAAGAGGCCCGTCGCGGCCTCGAGCGCGGCCTCAACAGCCTCGCTGACACCGTCAAGGTCACCCTGGGACCGAAGGGCCGCAACGTCGTCCTGGAGAAGAAGTGGGGCGCACCCACCATCACCAACGACGGCGTCTCCATCGCCAAGGAGATCGAGCTCGAGGACCCGTACGAGAAGATCGGTGCCGAGCTCGTCAAGGAGGTCGCCAAGAAGACCGACGACATCGCGGGCGACGGCACCACCACCGCCACCGTCCTGGCGCAGGCGCTGGTCCGCGAGGGCCTCCGCAACGTCGCCGCGGGCGCGAACCCGCTCGGCCTGAAGCGCGGCATCGAGCAGGCCGTCGCGGCCGTCACCGAGTCGCTCCTCAAGAGCGCCACCGAGATCGAGACCAAGGAGCAGATCGCTGCCACCGCGGGCATCTCGGCCGGTGACCAGACCATCGGCGACCTGATCGCCGAGGCCATGGACAAGGTCGGCAACGAGGGCGTCATCACGGTCGAGGAGGCGCAGACCTTCGGGCTGAGCCTGGAGCTCACCGAGGGCATGCGGTTCGACAAGGGCTACATCTCGGGCTACTTCGTCACCGACGCCGACCGCCAGGAGGCGGTCCTCGAGGATCCGTACATCCTGCTCGTCTCGGGCAAGATCTCGACCATCAAGGACCTCCTGCCGCTGCTGGAGAAGGTCATCCAGTCGGGCAAGCCGCTGGTCATCGTCGCCGAGGACGTCGAGGGCGAGGCCCTCTCGACCCTCATCGTCAACAAGCTCAAGGGCACCTTCAAGTCCGTCGCCGTCAAGGCGCCGGGCTTCGGCGACCGCCGCAAGGCCATGCTCGCCGACATCGCCATCCTCACCGGTGGCGAGGTCATCAGCGAAGAGGTCGGCCTGTCGCTGGAGAGCGCTGACCTCGAGCTGCTGGGCACCGCCCGCAAGGTCGTCGTCACCAAGGACGAGACCACCATCGTCGACGGTGCCGGCGACGCCGAGGCGATCTCGGGCCGCGTGGCACAGATCCGCGGCGAGATCGAGAACAGCGACAGCGACTACGACCGCGAGAAGCTGCAGGAGCGTCTGGCCAAGCTGGCCGGCGGCGTCGCCGTCATCAAGGCCGGCGCCGCCACCGAGGTGGAGCTCAAGGAGCGCAAGCACCGCATCGAGGACGCCGTCCGCAACGCGAAGGCCGCCGTCGAGGAGGGCATCGTCGCCGGTGGCGGCGTGGCTCTCGTGCAGTCGGAGTCGGCCATCGACGGTCTGTCGCTGAGCGACGACGAGGCCACCGGTGCGAGCATCGTTCGCGTCGCCCTCGAAGCGCCGGTCAAGCAGATCGCGGTCAACGCGGGGCTCGAGCCCGGTGTGGTCGCCGACAAGGTCCGCAACGCACCGCTGGGCACCGGCCTCAACGCCGCGACCGGCGGGTACGAGGACCTGATGGCCGCGGGCATCAACGACCCGGTGAAGGTCACCCGCTCGGCGCTGCAGAACGCGGCGTCGATCGCGGCGCTGTTCCTCACCACCGAGGCCGTCGTCGCCGACCAGCCCGAGAAGAACGCACCGGCCATGCCGGGCGCGGACGAGATGGGCGGCATGGGCTTCTGATCCGCGTCCGCGGATAGAACCCCTGCGACATCGCAGCATCGACCGGAGGCCGGTCACCCGAACGGGTGGCCGGCCTTCGGCGTGTCAGCGCTCGCGGCGGTCGAGGAGGCCGAGCATCGCGTACGACGCGACCTTCGCGCCGTACGGGATGGCGGCGAGATCGACGACGTAGTTCGGGTTGTGCGGTGTGAACGGGGCGTCCTCGCCGCGTGCCCGGGCCGCCGCGTACACCTGCTCGTCGGCGATGCCGACCAGGAGATAGTTGAACGGCATGTCGGGGTGCGGGCCCTTGAGGAGCTGGACGTCCTCGGACGCGGTGGCGGGCGGCAGGTCGGTGAGCATCCGGTCCGCGCCGATCACCGCGCCGATCGAGGCCGCCATCCGGGCGGCCAGCTCGGGATCGTTCACCAGCGGGCTGGATCCGCCCTTCATGATGATCTCGGGCATCCGGTCGTCGGGCATCCCGTACGTGCGGGCGACGCCCTCGGACACCGACCGCACGGCCTCGAGCATGGTCTCGCGGACCTCGGGGGTGTACCAGCGGAGGTTCGCCTTGACGACGGCGTGCGCGGGGATCACGTTGTTGTCGGTGCCTGCGTGCACTGCGCCGACAGTGAGCACCGCGGTCTGCTCGGGGTCGACGAGCCGCGAGACGATGGTCTGGAACTGGACGACGGCCATCGCGGCCATCAGCACCGGATCCCTGGTCTTCTGCGGCATCGATCCGTGACCGCCCACGCCGTGGAAGACGATGTCGATCTGGTCGGTCCCCGCCATCCGCGGTCCGGGGGAGGAGACGACGGTCCCGACGGGCCCGGGGGCGGTGTGCATGCCGATGAACACGTCGGGTTTCGGGATGAAGTTGTACAGACCGTCGTCGACCATCGCCTTGGCGCCCGTGATGGGCTCCTCGGCGGGCTGCCCGATGAGCACGAGCGTGCCCGACCACCGATCCTTCAGGGAGACCAGGACGTCGGCCATGCCGAGCATCCACGTGACGTGGGCGTCGTGGCCGCACATGTGGGCGACGGGCACCTCGGAGCCGTCGTCGAGGGCCACGCGCACGGTGCTGGCGTAGTCGAGGCCCGTCTCCTCTTCGACGGCGTTGGCGTCCATGTCGGCGCGGTACATCACGACCGGCCCCGGCCCGTTGTGGAAGACGGCGGCGACCCCGGTCCGACCGATGCCCGTCGTGATGCCGAATCCGAGGTTCTGCAGACCGAGTTCGATCAGCCGGGCCGTGCGGACCTCACCGAAAGCGAGCTCCGGATTGCGATGGATGTCCTTGAAGGTCTCGATGAGCCGCTCGGCGCCGGCGTCGACGATCCGATCGACGTCGGCGATCAGCTCGGCGGAAAGGGGGCGGGGCGAGGTGTCCGGCGTGCTCACGACGTCCATCGTAACGACCGGTGGCCGCACCGGTGCCGGTGTGCGAGGCGTCGGGTGCGCATAATGGCGGACATGAGTGCGCAGCGATCGGTGCCGGGTGCGGCCAGTCCCGTGCCCAGTCTGCCCAACCTCCGCGATCTGGGGGGATGGCCGACCGTCGACGGGCGCGCGGTGCGCCGCGGCGTGCTGTTCCGGTCCCAGGGGCTGCGCGGTTTCGGTCACGACGACGGGTTGTCGCCCGAGGTCCTCGGGGTGGCCGACGTGCTCGGCATCGGCACCGTCTACGACCTGCGATCCGACCAGGAGCGTGCGGCGGCGCCCGATCCCGAGTGGCCGGGGGTCGCCGCGGTGCACCTCGACGTGCTCGCCGACGACTCGGGGTCGGCGGTCACCGGCATGCGTGAGCTGGGCGGCGGCGACGATCCGATGGCCGCGCTGCGGGATGCGCTGGCCGACGGTTCCGCGGTGGATGCGATGACGGCGACGTACCGCGGGCTGGTGACCCTGCCGAGCGCACGCCGCGGGTACACCCGATTCGTGCGGGGGCTGCTCGGCGCCGACTCCGGTGGCTTCCTGTTCCACTGCACCGCGGGCAAGGACCGCACGGGGTGGGCGGCGGCGGCACTGCTCGTGCTCCTCGGCGTGTCGCGCGACGACGTGTACGACGAGTACCTGCTGACCAACGACCGACTGCTCCCGACCTTCGCGTCGGTGCTCGACGCCTTCGCCGAGGCCGGCGGCGACCCCGCGCAGCTGACCCGCGTGCTCGGCGTGCAGCCCGCGTACCTCGACGCGGCGTTCGACGAGATGGAGCGGGTGCACGGTGACGTCGCGGCGTACTTCGCCGACGGTCTGGGTGTGGACGCCGCCGCGCAGGATCGCCTGCGCGAGCTGTTCCTCACGAGGTAGGCCGCGGTGCCCGCCCGCTCCCGCGATTCGCGCCCACGTGACCGGACGTCGCCCCGCGCGGAGATGATCCGCGCCGCGGCCGACCTCATCGCCCGCGACGGGGTGGCCGGTACGACGATCGGCGACGTCTTGGCCGCGACCGGTGCGTCGCGCGGCTCGGTGTACTACTACTTTCCCGGCGGTCGGAGCGAGCTGATGACGGAGGGGCTGCGCTTCGGCGGCGAGGCGATCGGCGTCGACTTCAACGCCGCGCGCCGGCTGCCGCTCCCCGAGGCGATGCCCGCGCTGGTGGACGTGTGGCGGCGACGCGTGGTCGAGTCGGGATACACCCGGGGGTGCCCGGTCGCGGCGGGCGTGCAGGCGCGGGCCACCGATCCCGACGTCGCCGACGTCGCCGACGAGATCCTCCTGCAGTGGACGCGTCTCCTGGCGGCGCGGCTCCGCGAGGAGGGGGCCGACGACGATGCGGCCGCCGACGGTGCCGACGAGATCCTCACGGCGATCGAGGGGGCCGTGGTCGTGAGCCGATCGCGGTGCGACGCCGTCCCCTTCGATCGCGTCGCCCGGCGGCTCGGTGCGCGGTTCGCATCGCGGTCGAACGGGGCGGCCGAGGAGGGTCCCGCGGATTTGCGCGGTGCGGACGCCGCGCGTCCGCCGCTCGGGTAAGTTGTGCGCATGGCTGTCTCCGCATCGACCGAATTCGATCTCAACGCTCCGCTGTCGCTGGTGATGGAAGTCCTGCTGGACGTCGAGTCACTGCCCGACTGGTCGGGGCCGCACAAGTCCGCGGAGATCCTCTCCGAGGACTCCGAGGGGCGTCCCGGCCGCGTCAAGGTGGCCGTCAGCGCCGTCGGCATCACCGATGAGCAGACCCTCGACTACACGTGGACGGACACCACATGCACGTGGGATCTCGTCGAGAGCGGTCAGCTCAGCGAGCAGCACGGCGTGTACACGCTCACCGACAACGGCGACACGACCCACGTGAAGTTCGATCTGACCGTCGATCTCAAGATCAAGATGCCCGGACTGCTGATCAAGCGAGCCCAGAAGACCGCCGTCGACACCGCGCGAAAGGGACTCACCGACGAGGTCAAGCGGCGCAGCTGAGTCGGCTGCGTCGAGTCGGAAAGTCGAGTCGGGAAGCCGCGCCAGGATTCAGTACGGTCACGATCGGTTTCGACCCGTCGCCGCCCCCGATACGCGGCGGTAGGCTGGCGTCAGCCATCGCGCGGCCCCGGGGGGATCGCTCGAATCTGGTGACAAACAGCGTCTTGAGACAAGCAGCGTCTTCGGACACGCAGCGTCTTCGGACAAGCAGGGTCTTCGGACAAACAGGTCTTCGTGAGAGGGATTCATGCGTATCGGTTCGTGGGGTGTTCGACTTCTGTTCGTCGCGGTCACGGGTGCCGCGGCACTCGGCCTGATCGTCCTGTTCGGCGGTGGTGACGCCGCCGCGTCCACATCGTGCTCGGCGCAGAACAATCAGCGCGTCGAGCACGTCCGCGCCGGCAGCCACTGTGTCGCGAACGCCGGCCCCGGCAGTCGCGCCACCGCCGAGGACACCTCGAACAGCGGCGCCGCCCTTGCGGTGTCGACGACCGGCGGCAACGCCGTCGCCCAGAACAACGGCCCCTACTCCGCGGCCCTCGCGAGCGGTGTCCACCGCGGCAACGGGTACTCCTACACGGCGGGCGCCCACGGCACCTCGGTGGCGCAGGGCCGCAACGGCGGCACCGCCGTGGCGGTGGCCGGACCCGCGGGCGGGGCCTTCGCGACCACCGACGGCGTCGCCTGCCTCGGCAGCATGGCCGTCGCCTTCGACTCCACCTCCGGGCAGGGATGCCTGAAGTGGGGCGCCGTCGACCTGCGCTGACCGATGGCGGCCGCACGGATCGGATCGATCACGATCGACTGCGACGACCCGGTGGCCCGACGGCGATGTTCCGACACAGATGCACCTGGACCTCGTGGTCGACGACCTCGACGCCGGGGTCGCCGAGATGGTCGCACTCGGCGCCCGGCTCGCTCCGGTCCAGTACGCCCCGGAGAGGTGCCGCGTCCTCATCGACCCGGCCGGTCACCCGTTCTGCCTGTGCCCGCAGCGTCCGCCCTTCGTGTGACGAAGGCCGCCCGCCGCCGGGGCCTTCCGGCCCTGCCGGATGCGCGGCATCGCGATACCCTTCACGCCGTGGACCACTTCACCGGCGACGACACCGGCCCCGTCGGGCCCGACCTCAGCCTGATCTCGGGACGTGAGGCGCTGGCGCGGATCGTCGACCTCACCGACACGAAGGACCTGACGGTCGTCGACGACGATGACGACGACCCGATCCTGCTGACGCTGCCCGACCGCAATGTGGTCGACACGTGGCGTGAGGACTATCCGTACACCGAACGGATGAGTCGCCGCGAATACGAGGTCACCAAACGCAGACTGCAGATCGAACTGCTCAAGCTGCAGCGGTGGACCAAGCAGACCGGGCAGCGGCACCTGCTGGTGTTCGAGGGCCGCGACGCCGCAGGCAAGGGCGGCACCATCAAGCGGTTCAACGAACACCTCAACCCGCGCGGAGCGCGTACGGTCGCCCTGGAGAAGCCGACCGAGAGGGAGGCCACCGAGTGGTACTTCCAGCGGTACGTGCAGCATCTGCCCGCGGCGGGCGAGATGGTGTTCTTCGACCGCTCCTGGTACAATCGGGCCGGTGTGGAGCGGGTCATGGACTTCTGCACCCCCGCCCAGTACGAGCAGTTCATGCGGCAGGCGCCGGAGTTCGAGAAGATGCTCGTCGACGACGGCGTCCACCTCGTGAAGTTCTGGTTCTCGGTGACGCCGCTCGAGCAGCGGACCCGGTTCGCGATCCGACAGATCGACCCGGTGCGGCAGTGGAAGCTCTCTCCGATGGATCTGGCGTCCCTCGATCGGTGGGACGCCTACACCGATGCCAAGGAGACGATGTTCGCCGAGACCGACACCGATCACGCGCCGTGGACCGTGGTGAAGAGCAACGACAAGAAACGCGCCCGCATCAACGCGATGCGGTACGTGTTGAGCCTGCACGACTACGACGGCAAGGACGAGAATCTGGTGGGACGGCCCGATCCGCTGGTCGTCGGCCGGGCCCGCGACGTCGTCGGCGAGTGACGAGAGGTTCTGTGACGAGAGACTCTGGGGCGAGCCGGTAACCTCGATACGGTGCGAAGCGTTGTCTCCGGTCTGTTCACCGCCGTCGCGATCCTGTGCATGATCGTGGCGGTGCCCAGCCTCTGGTTCTCGATGCGGGTGGTCTCGACGGACGGTTTCGTCGCGTCGGCCTCCGATGCGGCGCGGACTTCGGCGGTTCAGGACTTCTTCGCCGAGAAGATCGCGGCGTCGGTACAGGATCGGGCCGGTTCGGCGGTGCCGGCGACGCTGGTGGAGCCGACGGCCCGGAACTACACGCGCAGCGACGGCTTCGTCGAGGACTTCGCCGAGGTGGCCCGACAGCAGCACGACTGGCTGTTCACCGAGCCGCCCGCCGACGCCGATCTGCACATCATGGACCTCGACATCACGCCGATGATCAATCGTGTCGTCCGGACGGCGCCCCTGCCCGTTCCGGTCCGGGTCGACCGGCCGGTCACGGTGTCGATCGACCAGAACAGTGTGGCCGCCGGTTCGATGGAGGACGCGGGCACACTCGTCGACTATCTCGCCTGGGGCACCGCGATCGGGGCGGTCGTGTCGGCGATCATCGCGCTGGTCGCCGCGCGTCGACGCACCACCGTGGTGGTCTGGCTGGGGATCGGCGGCATCGTCGCCGGTGTCGTGAGCGCCGCCCTGGCGGTGTTCGCGAAGGGGCGGGTGAACGAGCACCTGGCGAGCAGCGAGGACTCGGCGCGCACCGCGATCGAGGTGGTGACGAGCGGCATCCTCGACAATCTGGTCACGATCTCGACGTTCGTCGGCATCGGTGGGGTCGCCGTCGCACTCGTCGGGGTGGTGGCACGCATCGCGAGCCGCGGGCGCATGTGATTCCGGGGCGTCGCCCCTCCCCGCAGTGTCATCGCTGCAGTGTCATCGCTGCAGTGTCAACTCCGCGGTACCGAACCGAGCGGGGTGCAGTCGAAGGCCTGCTCGTGTGCCGACCAGGTGTCGTGAAAGCCGGAATCGGCGACGGTGGTGGTCGTGATCTGCTGCCAGGCGTCTCCCGAGTACCGGAAGGTGACCTCGGTGCGCGTGCCGCCGCCGGGGGTGCGCGTGCCGCCGCCGGGGGTGCGCGTGCCGCCGCCGGGGGTGCGCGTGCCGCCGCCGGGGGCCGGGGTCCGTGCGACGACGGCGATCTCTCCCGGGGTGCGGCACGCGACCGACTCCTGCACGCCGTGGGACGACTGCAGATACCAGACGCCGGGGGTCCCGGCCGCGGGTCGTCCCCGGTCGGGCTGCCCGAGGACCGTCGGGCGGTCGTCCTCCCAGCCGATGACGGCGAACTGGTCGGCGTCGCCCGCGCCCGGCACCAGGTGCACCACGATGTCGGCGCCCTGCGGTCGGCTCAGGGAGAACGCGCCGCGGAAGATGTCCGACGGCTCGGTGTAGGCGTTCGCCGACCGGGTCGCGGGGAGCTTCACGGACCGCACGCCGCCGTCGACGCCGACGTGCACGGTGACGATCTCGGCCGCCGACTCGGTCCCGGCCGCCGACTCGACGCCGACGGGGTCGGATCGGCCGTCGCCGGTCACATCGACGTCGAGGACGTGCATGCACGATCCCGAGGCGGTGGAGCACGGATCGACCGGTGCGGCGGCGGTGCGCGCCGCGGGGGAGGCGCTGCGCGAGCCGGCGTCCGGAGGCTTCGGAGCCGAGCACGCGGCCAGTGCGACGACCGCCGCGAGGGCGCCGCCCAGCCGGATCGCCGCCGAGCCCGGCGAGGGGAGTGTCCGTGATGTCGCCACGGGTGAACTCTGCCGTACCGCCGGGCGTCGCACAGCGATTCCCGCCGAAAAACCCGCGAACGGCGGACGGGGCCCGCCCTCGGCTCACGCGGTTCCGGCGCCCACCGTCTGCCAGAGGAATTCGTACGCCAACGCCGACTTGAACGCGGCCTGCGCGTTGTCGGCGGCACCGCCGTGCCCGCCCTCGATGTTCTCGTAGTAGTGGACGGGGTGGCCCAGCTCCGTCATGCGCGCGACGAACTTGCGCGCATGTCCGGGATGGACGCGGTCGTCGCGGGTGGAGGTGGTGACCAGCATCGCGGGCGGCTGCACCTCGGCGGTGAGGCGCTGGTAGGGGGAGTACTCCGAGATGAACGCCCACTGTTCGGGGTCGTCGGGGTCGCCGTACTCGGCCATCCATGACGCGCCGGCCAGCAGGAGATGGTAGCGACGCATGTCGAGCAGCGGGACCTGGCAGACGAGCGCGCCGAACAGCTCGGGGTAGCCGGTGGCCATCACCCCCATGAGGAGACCCCCGTTCGATCCGCCCTGTGCGGCGAGCCTGTCGGGTGTCGTCACCGCCCGGTCGACGAGGTCGCGGGCGACGGCCGCGAAGTCCTCGTGGACCAGGTGTCTGCCCTCCCGCTGCGCCTGCGTGTGCCACCGCGGTCCGTACTCTCCGCCGCCGCGGATGTTCGCGATCACGTAGACGCCGCCGCGAGCGATCCAGTTGCGACCGGCGATCCCCAGGTAACCGGGCGTCAGGGAGTTCTCGAAACCGCCGTACCCGTACAGCAGCGTCGGGCGCGGACCTCCGGAGTCGGTGCCTTCGGTGCCTTCGGGGCCGTCGGGGCCGTCGGAACTGCCGACCCGCCGGACCACGAAATAGGGGACCCGTGTCCCGTCGGCGGAGACCGCGAAATGCTGACTCGCACTGACCTGCGAGGCGTCGTAGTGCGCGGGAGACGACTTGATGACCGCGACGCCGTCGACGGTGGTGCCGTGCAGCAGATTCGGCGGATCGGTGAAGCTGCTCGACGACAGCCAGATCTCGTCGCTGTGATCGGGATCGGTGTCCAGGACGCCGATGGTCGCCAATTCGGGAAGCCCGTCGACCCTGACCGGTTCATCGGTGTCGATGTCCAGGAACACCAGGCGGGTCGCAACATCGCGCAGTGTCTCCAAGACCAGGTGCGAGCGCGTGTAGGTGAAGCCCTGAAGGCTGGTGTGCGCATCGGGGGCGAAGAGCACGCGGTGCGTGCGGTCGCCGGCGAGGTAGGACGGGTAGTCGAACGCCAGCAGAGTGCCCGCGGGGTGCGTCGTGCCGTCGACGGTCCACTCCGACCGCAGATGGATCGTCATCCGGTCGTGACGGACGCCGAAACCGGCGTCGGACGGGATGTCGATCGCCGTCAGCTCGCCGTCGCGCACCTCGTAGATCACCGAGTTGTAGAAGTCGACGGAGCGGGACACGAAGTGACGCTCGTAACCGGGCGTGGGGTCGCACATCGCGTGGACGGCGACGTCGGAGACCTCGCCGGTGAACACCGTCGGCGCCGCCGCGAGGTCCGTGCCGCGCGCCCACCGCCGGACGGTCCGCGGGTAGCCCGACGATGTGAACGATCCGTGCCCGTCCGGTTGGTCGCCGAAGTCGGCGCCCACGTAGACGGTGTCGCGGTCGATCCAGCCGACCGACGACTTCTGTTCGGGCAACGCGAAACCGTCGATCACCCAGGATCGCGCGGTGAGGTCGAATTCGCGGACCACGGTGGCGTCGGCCCCGCCGCGCGACAGGCTGATGAGGGCCCTGTCGTAGTCGGGGTAGTTCACCGACGCCCCCGCCCACACCCAGTTCTCGTCCTCGTCGGCGGCCAGGGCGTCGACGTCGATCAGGACGTCCCACGCGGGGCGGTCGCGCCGATACTCGTCCAGGGTGGTGCGCCGCCACAGTCCCTTCGGGTGCTCGGCGTCGCGCCAGAAGTTGTAGAGGTACTCGCCGCGTCGTCGGACGTAGGCGATGCGGTCGTCGGTGTCGAGGATCTCCCGCGCCGCCGCCTGCAGCTCGGCGAACCGGTCGGAGGCGGACAGGGCGGCGAGTGTCGGCTCATTGCGTTCCCGGACCCAGGCGAGCGCGTCGTCGCCCGTGACGTCCTCGAGCCAGAGATGCGGATCGTCGTTCATCACGGTGTCAACCGTACCGACGGGCGGACGGCCCCGACGCGCCGCTCACGCGATACGTCGGGGCCGGGAACTACGCGGTGACCGGGAACTACGCAGTGACCGGGTACTACGAGGCGGTGACCGGGTCGGACTCCTCGTCGTCGACGTCCTCGCCGGGGATCTCCGTGCCGGCGATCGAGACGCCCGCCGTCTCCTTGAGGAACAGCAGGGCGGCGCCGCCGATGACACAGGCGATCATCAGGTAGACGGCGGGGAACAGGTTCCATCCCGTACCTCCCACGACGGCGTCGTTCACCAGCGGCGCGGTGCCGCCGAAGGCCGCAGTCGACAGGTTGTACGCGATCGCGAAGCCCGCGTAGCGGACCTGGGTGGGGAACATCGCCGGGAACGTGGCCGAGATGGTCGCGAGCTGCGGAATGTACAGCGCGCCGAGCACCACGAAGCCGATGATCGCCCATACGACGCCCTGGCCCATGAGCCAGTACATCGGCACCGCGAAGATGAACAGACCCGCCAGGGAGACGGCCCACATCGGCTTGCGTCCGGTGGAGTCCGACCACATGCCGAACAGCGGGATCAGGCACATCATCACGACCTGCCCGATGAGGACGACGACCGATCCCGCCGTCTCGCCGAGGCCGATGGTCTCCTTGAGGTAGCCGGGCTGGTACGCCAGCAGCGTGTAGTTGGCGACGTTGAGCGCGACCACCATGCCGAACATGATGAGGATCGGACGCCAGTATCCGACGATCGTCTCGCGGAGTTGGCCGAGCAGGCTCTGCTTCTCGGGGATGTCGTCCTCGATGTCGGTGAACATCGGCGGATCGTCGAGCTGCGACCGCAGGTAGAGGCCGGCCAGACCCAGCGGCAGCGCGATGAGGAACGGGATGCGCCAGCCCCACGTCTGCATCTGGTCGTCGGACAGCCCGAGGTCGAGCAGCAGCACGATCGCCGTGCCCGAGGCGAAACCGGCCATGGTGCCGAACTCGAGGAAACTGCCGAAGCGTCCGCGCTTGCTCGCGGGGGCGTACTCGGCCATGAACGTCGCCGCACCGCCGTACTCGCCGCCGGTGGAGAAGCCCTGGACGACGCGCAGCGCGATCAGCAGGACGGGGGCCCACACGCCGGCGACGGCGTGTGTCGGAAGGACGCCGATGAGCGCGGTGGCCAGTGAGATCAGGAGGATCGTCAGGGCCAGCACGTGTTTGCGGCCGAGTCGGTCGCCGATCGGTCCCCAGATGAACCCGCCGAGGGGGCGCAGCACGAAGGAGACGGCGAAGCCGAGCATGGTGCCGATGGTCCCCAGTTCGCCGGGGAAGAATGCGTGCGTCAGATACGAGACCGTGGCGGCGTAGACGCCGTAGTCGTACCACTCGGTGGCGTTGCCGATCGCGGACGCGGCGATCGCCTTCCGAATGACGGGAGTGGGAACGGCCTCGGTGGCGGTGGAGCCGGTGTCAGTCATCAGACCTCCGGATGTCGATGGTCGAATTCTCGGGTCGAATTCTCGGGTCGTGTGATGGTGATCTGAACGGTGAGCGCAGTGCTGCACTCGCGACTATCACTTCCCCCAAAGCCCTGTCGGCTCATCGACTCCTCGGAGGGCCGTCCTCCGATGCGGATTCATCCTGCCTATCACGTTCATGTGTGCGATGCGAGCTAATCGGGCCTCCGCCGGCGTCGCGGCGCCGACATCATCGCAGGTCACGGGATCGGCCGTGCTCGCCCGACGGGATATCGGACGTTCGTGTCGAACGGATGTGCGAGGAGCGGTCGGGTCAGTCCGACGGCGACGCGAGGGGGTCGGGGACCTCGCCGGTCCGAATCGGGCAGCGGGTGCGCGAGTAGATCGTCGGCATGCAGAGATTGCAGTGGACGCACCGCGACCGCGTCGCGGGATCGGCGTGCAGGCGCGCGGGGAGATCGGGTTCGCGCAGGAGTGCGCGGCCCATCGCGACGAAGTCGAACCCCTCGTCCAACGCCGTCTGGATCGACTCGCGGTCGGTGATCCCGCCGAGGAGGATCAGCGGAAGGTCGACCGCCGACCGCAGTTCGCGGGCCAGGGGGAGGAGGTAGGCGTCCGTGTACGGGTAGTGCTTGAGGAACACCGGCCCGGCCAGCCGCAGTCCCGTGCGCATGACGCCGGAGAACGCGGCGGCGAACTCGGCGCGCGGCGGGGTCCCGTGGAACAGATACATCGGATTGAGCAACGAGCTTCCGGCCGTCGGTTCCAGCGCGTCGATGAAGCCGTCGCTCTCGAAGAGCTGCGCGGTCGCGCAGGCGTCGTCGACGTTGAATCCGCTCCACCGTCGGTGTCCGCGGCCGCGGCCGGGGGTGCCGACGCCGTCGAACATGCTGAGTTTCGCCCACACCGCGACGTCGTCGCCGACCGCGCCGCGGACCGCTTCGAGGACTTCGCGAGCCAGGCGGGAGCGGCCGTCGACCCCGCCGCCGTATCGGTCGCGGCGATGGTTGAGCAGCGGTGAGAGGAAGGAGCTGAGCAGGTAGTTGTGGCCGCAGTGCACCTCGATGGCGTCGAAACCGGAGTCGACCGCGAGCCGGGCGCCGTCCGCGAACTGCCGGACGAGGGCGGGGATGTCGTCGGTGTCGAGCCGGTCGGTCAGTCCCATGCCCATCGGGGCGGGGATTGCGCCCGGGCCGATCGCGGGTGCGCGGTTCGACGGTGCGTTGGCGACCGGGCCGGCGTGTCCGAGCTGGGCGGCGGCGAGCGCCCCCTCGTCGTGAATCGCCCCGGTGAGTCGGATCAGCCCGTCACCGGCCTCGGGGCGCAGCCAGATCTGGTGGCGGTCGGTGCGACCGCCGGGCGACACCGCGCAGTAGGCGACGGTGGAGATCGCCGCACCGCCGGCGGCGACCTCGCGGTGGAAGTCGACGAGGTCGTCGGTGACGAGCGCTTCGGGGGTGGCGCCCTCGAACGTGGCGCATTTGATGATCCGGTTGCGCAGCGTCAGCGGTCCCAGGCGGGCCGGCGCGAAGGGGTCGATCGGCGGGGAGGTCGGCGGGGTGGTCGGCGGCGGGGGTGTCATGGGGTCGGGCTCCCGTTCGGTGCGGCGGGTCCGGCCAGGCCCGCGGTGAGGAACTCGCGCAGGGCCGCGATGGCTGCGGCCGACACCGGGCGGGGTGCGGCGAGTTCGGCGATGAGGACGGTGAATGCGAAGCGCCAGCGTCGGCGGGCGGTGGCCGGGTCGAGTCCGGGGACCGTCGCGGTCAGCAGATCCACCCAGTTGTCGAATCGGAACCACGGCCGGGTCCAGGCGGTCGCCGGATGGGCCGCGGCGAACTGGGCGAGCAGTCGCAGTCCGGGGGCCGACGAGGCGTCGGCCTGCAGGGCCACGATCGGGTCGAGGATCGCGTCGACGATCTCGGCGACCCCGGTCGGCGTTGCGGCGAGCCCGTCCAACGACGCGGTCCAGGTGGCCGCGAATCGGTCCTCGAGCAGCGCGGCGACCAGTTTCTCCTTCGAACCGAAGTGGTAGTGGACGGCGGCCGGGTTGGCGCCGGCGGCCGCGCGGACGGCCCGCACGGAGACCTCGTCGTACGGTGCCGAGGTCAGCAGTTCGGCCGCCGCGTCGAGGAGGGCGTCGCGGGTGTCGGTGCTCACCGACCCATTCGAACACGGAACCCATCGCCGATTCAATCAGTGATTGAATTCGGAGCGGACCGGACGCCTGCGACGCTTCCGGCGGAGAAGTAGGCTGGAGCGCGTGGCTGAACATTTTCAAACAGTTGTCCTGGGAGCCGGTCCCGGCGGGTACGTGGCCGCGATCCGGTCCGCCCAGCTGGGCATGAAGACCGCCGTCATCGAAGAGAAGTGGTGGGGCGGTGTGTGTCTCAACGTCGGATGCATCCCGTCGAAGGCGTTGCTGCGCAACGCCGAGCTCGCCCACGTCTTCAATCACGAGGCGAAGACCTTCGGCATCAGCGGTGAGGTGAGCTTCGACTTCGGTGCCGCATTCGACCGGAGCCGGAAGGTCTCCGACGGGATCGTCAAGGGCGTTCACTTCCTCATGAAGAAGAACGGCATCACCGAGATCGACGGATACGGCGTGTTCCGCGATGCGAAGACCATCGTCGTCGGCGACCGCGAGATCACGTACGACAACGTCATCATCGACACCGGATCCACGGTCAAGCTGCTGCCGGGCGTGGAGTTGAGCGACAACGTCGTCACCTACGAGACGCAGATCCTCACCCGTGAGCTCCCGAAGTCGATCGTCATCGTCGGCGCAGGCGCCATCGGCATGGAGTTCGGGTACGTTCTGGCCAACTACGGGGTGGACGTCACCATCATCGAGTTCATGCCGCGAGTGCTGCCGAACGAGGACGCCGACGTCTCCAAGGAGATCGCGAAGGCCTACAAGAAGCTCGGGGTCACCATCCTCACCGGCACCGGTGTGCAGAGCGTCGACGACAACGGCGACGACGTCACCGTCACCTACAAGGACGCCAAGGGTGAGGACGGCAGCCTGACCGTCGACAAGGTGCTCATGTCGGTGGGCTTCGCGCCGCGCGTGGAGGGCTTCGGGCTGGAGAACACCGGAGTCGAGTTGACCGACCGCGGTGCCATCGCCGTCGACGACCGCATGCGGACCAATGTCCCGAGCATCTACGCGATCGGCGACGTCACCGCCAAACTGCAGCTGGCGCACGTCGCCGAGGCGCAGGGCGTGGTGGCCGCCGAGACCATGGCCGGTGCCGAGACGATGACGCTCGGCGACTACCGGATGATGCCGCGCGCCACGTTCTGCCAGCCGCAGGTCGCCTCCTTCGGTCTCACCGAGCAGCAGGCGGCCGACGAGGGCTACGAGATCACGGTCACGAAGTTCCCCTTCACGGCCAACGGCAAGGCGCAGGGCCTGGGCGCCCCGGCCGGTTTCGTCAAGCTGATCACCGATGCGCAGTCCGAGGAACTCCTCGGCGGGCATCTGGTGGGCGACAACGTCTCCGAGATGCTGCCCGAGCTGACGTTGGCGCAGAAGTGGGATCTGACGGCGCGCGAACTGGCCAGAAACGTCCACACGCATCCGACGATGAGCGAGGCGATGCAGGAGACCTTCCACGGCGCGCTCGGCCACATGATCAATTTGTGAGTCGCGGCGCTCCGACGGCGGTCAGGGTGAGCTGAAGCTCGCAGTCGCCGTCGGCGTCGGGCTTCGCGTGCACCCGGTAGGCGTCGGCCAGGGCGGCGGAGGAACTGGTCAGCGCCTGCTCCACCGCACCCCGGAGGACCCCGCGCACGACCGCCGGGTTCGAGGCGGCGAACGCGCGCAGCGGGCACGAGCACACGGTGATCGTGTGGTCGCCGAATGCGGATGTCACCGCGGTGATGCGGAAACCGAGTCGCGTGAGGATGGTCTCCACACTCACCACGGCGTCGGGGACGTCCGGCGGCGGAACCGATCGGGGCGGCAGGTGGGCGCGTGCCCACAGTCGGCCGGCCCGGGCTCCGGCGGCCTCCCTGACGGTCTCGTCGGTGCCGAGTTCGGCCAGCAGGAGACGCAGGAGCTCATCGCTCGGAGGTGAGGGCATCACCCGATAGATCACCCGCGGACGTCCCACGCCGTCCGGCGCAGACGACTCGGTGACGGCCGCGCCCTCACCCACCAGATTGTTGAGGTGGAACCGGGCCGTCGTCACGTGGACGCCGAGCGTCCCGGCGACGTCGTGCGCATCGAGTCCGTCGGGGTGCTGCGCCAGCAGTTCCCGCACCCGGTCGCGGGGTCGGACGGTCATGCCCGCCCGTGGACGACGATCAGCGTCACCGTTCCCGCCGTCGCCGCGGTGAGGGTGTGCGGGACGCGCGCCGCGACGCGGATCGCGCTGCCCGGCTCGAGCCGGAACGTCTCGCCGCCGACCTCGAAGTCGATCTCGCCGGTCTGGCCGAGGACCACGATCGGGTGGGCCGCCATGTGCTCGGGCATCACCTGGCCCTCGGCGAACGCAATCCTGACGATGGTCTCCGAATCGCTCCGATGTAACCGCTTGACCTGTGGTTTCGGCCCGTCCCAGCCGATGGCGGGCAGGTCGAGGCCGGTGATGAAGGTGTGGGTGGTGTCGTCCGGAGCGGTGGACGGTGTGCTCATGCGGGCTTCCTCGCAATCAGTTCGATGGCGGCGATCTCGTCGCGGTAGGTGGTGAACACGCGGCGCATCTGGAGGATCCGCGCACGGGCCGCCCGGTTCCTCAGGATGTTCAGTGTGATCCGCAGGGTCCCGAGGACGCCCTCGTCGGCGATGTTGCGCTTCACTTCCAACAGCGCCATCGGGGCGAAGCGGACGCGCTCGACCTCGAACCCGGACTTCTCCAGGAGGGCGCGCCACTCGGTCTCGGTCAGCGGGCGGGCGTTGACCTTGATCGATCGGGCCAGGGCGTGGCGGATCTCGGTCTTCTGCTCGTCCGAGAGCGTGTCCGGGTGCAGGGAGAGCTCGTGGATCGCGTAGCGGCCGCCGGGTCGCAGCACGCGGAACGCCTCGTCGATGATCTCGGACTTCCCGCGGTCGGTCTGCATGGTGAGCATGGCCTCGCCGACGACGGCGTCGGCGCTGGCGTCGTGAAGGCCGGTGCTGTCGGCGTCGGCATGTCGGACGCTGCCGGCCTCGGCGATCGCCTGGCGGGTGAGGTCCACGGCCTGTTCGTCGGCCTCGACACCGATGTAGCTGCGCGGCCGGTGATCCAGGATCGCACGGGCGGTCTTGCCGAGCCCGGGCGCCAACTCGACGACGTCCGCGTCGTGCAGATCGGCGTCGCGCAGGAGGTTCTCGGTCAGCTCGAGGCCGCCGGGGCGCAGCACGCGTTTGCCCATTCGCGCGAGCAGCCAGTGTCCGGGCATGTCGTCGTCCCTGCGTCCGGCGAGGGGGAGGGAGCCGTGGGAAACGGCGGAATCGGCCATGATGCCTCCTGGAGCCAAAGAACGGAGTCGATCTCCGTTAATTAGGCTAGCCTGCCTTCGGATGTTAGGCCAGGGCCTTACGGACGTGAATCCGGCTTGCGGGCATGAACGTACTGGCCGATCCCGGTGACCGTCTGCTCCACGTGCGTCATCCCCGCGGCGTCGAGCCGATCGAGGATCTCGCGCCGACCGAAGACCCGCAGGCCCGAGACGCCGGCGAGCAGATCGGCCCCGGGCACGGCCGCGATCGACGCACGGACGGTGGTGAACACGATCACCTCGCCGCCCGGCGCCGTCACGCGCGCCATCTCGTCGAGGACGGGCAGCGGATCGGGGATGAGATACAGCGCGGCCAGACACAGGACGGTGTGGAACGAATCGTCTGCGAACGGCAGCGCGTGCGCGTCGCCGCGCACATAGGAGATCCGGTCGCCGCGATGGTCCCGACGTGCCTGGGCAAGCATCGCCGACGAGAAGTCGACGCCGATGTACCGTCCATCGCCGCGCAGTCCCCGAGCGGCGTCGTCACTGTAGTTCCCGGGACCGCACGCCACGTCGAGGACGAAGCGGTCCCCGTCGCGCGCCAGATAGGAGCGCAACGCCCGGTCGTAGTCGACCGTCTGCGTCCCGCCGAGACTGAAACCGCGCGTGAACAACGGGCGCCAGGCCCGCTCGTAGACCTGCGAGAAGACGGGGTTGCCCATCAGGCGCTGCGCGATGGTGGCCACGACCACGTGCCCCCGGTCAGAAGTCGTCGCGCTGGATCCGCAGCGCCGTGATGGTGGTGGCCAGCATGTCGTACTGGCCGACCAGGAGGGTGAACGCGACGGCCTTGCGCTCGCTCAGATGTCGACGCAACGCGCTCCAGACCTCGTCGGACAGATCGTGCCGATCGATCAGCTCGTCGGCGGCCAGCAGGAGCGTTCGCTCCCGGTCGCCCCACGCGGCGTCCGGGCCGTCGAGGATCCGCGCGAACATCTCCTCGTCGATCCCGGCACGGGCGCCGAGGCGCCGGTGGTGGTCGAGTTCGTAGTCGCAGTCTCGCCGGTGCGCGACCCGGATGATGATCATCTCGGTCTCCCGGCGCGACAGCTCGCCGAACGGCATCATCCGCGACGAGAAGTGCAGCCATCCGCGGAACAGCCCCTTGGATCGACCGAGTGTCGCGAAGATGTGCGCGTTCCTGGTGCCCGACGCGGCCGACAGTGCCTGCACCACCAGCCAGTTGACCGGACCCAGGTCGCCGAAGGTGCCCGGCTGCACGCGGGGCTCGGTCGGGTGCGGAGTGTCCATGACGTCAACGTAGTGCACCCGGCGGCCCGTGTGGTGCAGAAGAACCCCGTGTGGTGCAGAAGACGCCGTGTGGTGCAGAAGGCCCCGTGGTCGAGACCGGAGGCGTGGTGGAGGGGCTCAGGACGTGGTGTAGGGGGAGATGGTGCTGCGGTGCTCGTCGAGGTGCAGCATCACGCCGAGGGGCGGGAAGGCGCGCTGCGGGCAGTTCTGTCGCTCGCAGACCCGGCAGCCGGCGCCGATGGGCGTGGCTCGCGCGTTGGTCCCCAGCTCCAGGCCGTCCGAGTAGATCAGGCGGTCGGCATGGCGCAGTTCGCATCCCATCCCGATCGCGAACGTCTTTCCGGGTTGGCCGTACCGGGTCGCCCGCCGTTCCACCGTCCGCGACACCCAGAAGTACTCGCGCCCGTCGGGCATCTCGGTGATCTGGGTGAGGATCTTTCCCGGCGACCCGAACGTCTCGTAGACGTTCCACAGCGGGCACGTCCCACCGGACGACGAGAAGTGGAAGCCCGTCGCCGACTGCCGTTTGGACATGTTGCCCGCACGATCGACGCGGACGAACGTCCACGGCACCCCGCGCATGCTCGGCCGCTGCAGCGTCGAGAGGCGATGGCAGATGGTCTCGTACGAGAGGGCGTAGAAGGCCGAGAGGCGTTCGATGTCGTAGCGGAAGTCCTCGGCGAGCCCGTGGAACTGGCTGTAGGGCAGCACCGCGGCGGCCGCGAAGTAGTTCGCCAGTCCGAGACGGGCGAGCGTGGCGGCGTCGGGGGTGGTGTAGTTCGCGGCGTCGACCAGTTCTTCGATGAGGTCGCCGTGCTCCAGGAGGCCGAGTTCGGCGGCGATCTTCATCGCCCGCTGCCCGGGCGACAGCGACGCCGAGAACTCGATGAGCTTCTCGTCGGGGTCGAAACGGTGCAGCACGTTGTCGCCGAGATCGACGCGGCGGACGATCCGGACCCCGTGCCGGTCCTCGAGTCGTGCGGCCAGACCGGCGCGCAGGTCGGCCGAGTGCATGCGCATGCGGGTCGTGAGGTCTTCGGCGGCCTCATCGAGTTCGTGGATGTAATTGCGGCGCTGGTAGAAGAAGTTCCGCACCTCCTCGTGCGGGGCGCTGATCGCGCCGCGCCCGTCCGTGTCATCGCGCCCGGACGTCACCGCGGCCAACTGTTCGGTCGCCACCCGGTAGTGGCGGTGCATGGCCGCCATCGCCTCGGCGATCGGCCGATGCGTCGCGACGAACGAGGCGACGCCGGCGGTGTCTCGTGCCACCGGCGCGATGTCGAGGTCCTCGTCGAGCAGCGCCTCGCGCAGTTCGGCCACCAGACGCACGTCGTCCTGCGGGTCGAAGAAGTCGATGTCGAGGCCGAACGCCTCGGTGATCTTCGCCAGCACCGGACCGGTGAGCGGACGGTTGTCGTGTTCGATCTGGTTGAGGTATGACGCCGAGATGCCCAGGACGGCGGCGAGGGCCTGCTGGGACAGTCCGCGTTCACCGCGCAGACTGCGGATCCGGCCGCCGACGTACATCTTGGGTCCGATGGGCGGTGTGCTCACGGCCGCTGGCCTCGTCGCATGTCGCCTCGTCGCATGTCGTCTCCCTCGGGGGCGCGGGCCGGGTAGCGTGACCGGCGTGCACGGTATCCGACCACCTCGATCGATCCTGTCTGCTCCCATTCTGTCCCGAACGGGGGTCGGGGCGCTGATCGCGGTGCTGGCTCTCGGTGTGTCGTCGTGCGGGTCGAGTGAGCCCGACGAGCGCAGCCTGCCCGATCTGCTGCTCACCTCCGACATGCTGCCGGCGCAGTTCACGCCGGCGCCGATGATGATCGGCGACCTGGTCGGGGCCAACCGTCGTGCGCTGGAGGGCGCGCGGTCGCTCGAGTTCTCGCCGCGCCAGTGTGCGCCGACCGCGGACGCCGAGTTCAACCCGCATGTCACCGAGGACAATTCGGCACTCGTGGTGGGACGGTCCGACGACGGGCGGGTCAGCGAACTGATCTCGACGGTGCCCTACGACGTCGACGCGGACCGGCGGGCCTCGCTGGGGCCGTGCGCCACCGTCACCGCGGTCGCGAAGGGCGGCGGGATCGTCGACGGGTCGAGGATCGTCACCACTGCGCGCGAGCTGCCCGCCGTCCGCGACGACGCGGTGACGCAGTCGTTCCTCGTTCGGACGCAGTCGATCACGACGTTCGTCGACGGCGGGCGTCGCGGACGCACCATGCTCAAGGCGACCCTCCTGGTGCAGCGTCCGGATCGGGACCCGATCACGGTGCAGCTCATCGTGTCCGGTGACAGCAGCGCCATCGATGAGGGGGCGGGTGCGCCGCCCGCCCCGGTGTCGGACGACGAGTTCTCCGATCTGGTCCGCGAGGCCGTTGCGCGGGCGTCCCGCTGACCGCGGGCTGTGAAGTCTCGCACAACGTCGTGCGATCCGGTCCGCGTGCGGGTCGCGTGAGCGTGTCGGATTCCGGCGCGCGGTTCCCGACGGGTTTTCCCAGTACGCACGTACTTTTTTATGGCGACGGTGGAGTGGGCCTTCCCGGTATCTTTACAAGATTTGCAAAATGGCGGCATCGGCTGGCCGCTATTTGCATCCAGTAAGGGCTGGACCTGCGTATTTGTTCTGTGGCACTCTAGCTGCAGGCATCGCCTGGGGGTGTCAACCGGTTCGCAAACCGCGCTGACCCTCACAACCTCAAAGCACTGCGATCACGCAGTTCTAACGAAAGCGAAGGCTATGAGCAACGTCGGACAGCCGCGCACCGCCGCGGAAATCCAGCAGGACTGGGACACCAACCCCCGCTGGAAGGGCATCAAGCGCGAGTACACCGCAGAGCAGGTCGCCGAGCTCCAGGGCAACGTCGTCGAGGAGCAGACCCTCGCCCGCCGTGGCGCCGAGATCCTGTGGGACGCCGTCTCCAAGGGCGACGACAGCTACATCAACGCGCTGGGCGCCCTCACCGGCAACCAGGCCGTGCAGCAGGTCCGCGCCGGCCTCAAGGCCATCTACCTCTCGGGCTGGCAGGTCGCCGGCGATGCGAACCTCTCGGGCCACACCTACCCGGACCAGTCGCTGTACCCGGCCAACTCGGTCCCGCAGGTCGTCCGCCGCATCAACAACGCGATGCTGCGCGCCGACGAGATCGCTCGCGTCGAGAACGACACCTCGGTCGACAACTGGGTCGTGCCGATCGTCGCCGACGGTGAGGCCGGCTTCGGCGGCGCCCTCAACGTCTACGAGCTGCAGAAGGCCATGATCGCCGCGGGCGTCGCCGGCTCGCACTGGGAGGACCAGCTCGCGTCGGAGAAGAAGTGCGGCCACCTCGGTGGCAAGGTGCTGATCCCGACCCAGCAGCACATCCGCACCCTGACCTCGGCCCGCCTGGCCGCCGACGTCGCCAACACCCCGACCGTCGTCATCGCCCGCACCGACGCCGAGGCCGCCACGCTGCTGACCTCCGACGTCGACGAGCGTGACCGCGAGTTCCTCGACGGCACCCGCACCTCCGAGGGCTTCTACGGCGTCAAGAACGGCATCGAGCCCTGCATCGCTCGCGCCAAGGCCTACGCGCCGTACGCCGACCTCATCTGGATGGAGACCGGTGTCCCGGACCTCGAGGTCGCCAAGAAGTTCGCCGAGTCGGTCAAGGCCGAGTTCCCGGACCAGCTGCTGGCCTACAACTGCAGCCCGTCCTTCAACTGGAAGGCCCACCTGGACGACGACACCATCGCCAAGTTCCAGAAGGAGCTCGGCGCGATGGGCTTCAAGTTCCAGTTCATCACCCTGGCCGGCTTCCACTCGCTCAACTACGGCATGTTCGACCTGGCTCACGGCTACGCCCGCAACGGCATGACCGCCTTCGTCGACCTGCAGGAGCGCGAGTTCAAGGCTGCCGAGGAGCGCGGCTTCACCGCGATCAAGCACCAGCGCGAGGTCGGTGCCGGCTACTTCGACCAGGTCGCCACCACCGTCGACCCGAACACCTCGACCGCGGCCCTGAAGGGCTCCACCGAGGAGGGCCAGTTCCACTAGGAGCTGATCGACTTCTCGACGAGAGGTTGACGACAACGTGATGATCCCGGGGCAAGCAGTGGATAACTCCCGCCTGCCCCGGGATCATTGCTAAACAGGAAGTACTCCGCCGTCCACCGGCGCGATGAGTCACACAACATTTCAGGAGCTTGAACATGGCAAGCGAGAAGATTTCGCGCGTCGGCATCATCGGCGCCGGTCAGATGGGTGCCGGCATCGCCGAGGTGTGCGCCCGGGCGAACACCGACGTGCTCGTCTACGAGACCACCCGCGAACTGGCGGCGGCGGGTCGCGCGCGCATCCTGCGGTCCCTCGACCGCGGTGTGAGCAGCGGAAAGCTCACCGAGCGTGAGCGCGAGCAGGCGTCGTGGCGTCTGCGATTCACCTCCGACCTCGGCGACTTCGCCGACCGCCAGCTGGTGGTCGAGGCGATCATCGAGGACGAAGAGGTCAAGACCGGGGTGTTCCGGGAGCTCGACAAGGTCGTCACCGACCCGAATGCGGTCCTCGCGTCGAACACCTCGTCGATCCCGATCATGAAGCTGGGGATGGCGACGGAGAACGCGAGCCGGGTGATCGGCATGCACTTCTTCAACCCGGTGCCGGTCCTGCCGCTCGTGGAGCTGGTCACCACGCTGATGACCAGCAGCGAGGTCTCGCAGCGTGCCGAGAACTTCGCCCACGACGTCCTCGGCAAGCAGGTGGTCCGGTCGTCGGACCGCTCCGGCTTCGTGGTGAACGCACTGCTGGTCCCGTACCTGCTGTCGGCGGTCCGGATGGTGGAGAGCGGCTTCGCGACCGTCGAGGACATCGACAAGGCGATGGTGCTGGGCTGCGCGCACCCGATGGGTCCGCTGAAGCTGACCGACCTCGTCGGCCTCGACACCGTCAAGGCGATCGCCGACAAGATGTACGAGGAGTTCAAGGAGCCCCTGTACTCGCCGCCGCCGCTGCTGCTGCGCATGGTGGAGGCCGGTCGTCTCGGCAAGAAGGCCGGCCGCGGCTTCTACCAGTACGGCGACGCCGCGAACTGACGGGCGCGCAGCGACGAGTTCTCGCCGCACAATCGACAGAGCGTCGTCGGCTGCACCGATCGGTGCAGCCGACGCGCGTCGGGTTTCTATCGTGGATAGGGTCTAGCTATGGCACGTGCTGATGGAATCGAGTATGGATCGTCGATCCTGGGGTACCCCCGGATCGGGGCCAGGCGGGAACTGAAATTCGCGCTGGAGAACTACTGGCACGGTGCGATCGACCGCGACGAGCTGGTCTCCACGGGTCGAGAGCTGGCCGAGTCGACGTGGCGTGAACTGGCGGCGACCGGTCTGGAGCAGGTGCCGGGCAACACCTTCTCGTACTACGACCACGTTCTGGACAACGCGCTCATGTTCGGCGCGGTCCCGAGCCGGTTCGCCCCGCTGGCCGAGGAGCTCGATCCGCTCGACTTCTACTTCGCCGTGGCGCGCGGAAAGCCGGAGTTCCCGCCGCTGGAGCTCATCAAGTACTTCGACACGAACTACTACTACCGCCAGCCGGTGATCGAGCCGGACATGGAGTTCTCCCTGGATCGCGTGCCGTGGCTCAGCGAGGACCTGCTCGACGAGCATCGCCGGGCCAAGGCCGCCGGGATCGAGCTCCGCCCGATCATGCTCGGGCCGGTGAGCCTGCTGTTGATGAGCAAGGCCGGCCCCGATGCGCCCGAGGGATTCTCTCCGCTCGACCGGCTCGACGATCTGATCGACGTCTACATCGAGCTCTTCGAGAAGCTCGCCAAGCAGAACACCAAGTGCGTTCAGCTCGACGAGCCCGCCTTCACCTCCGACCGGAGCGAGGCCGAACTCGAGGCGCTCGAGCACGCCTACGAGCGGCTCGGTGGCGCGGGACTCCGGCCCCGCATTCTGGTGACCGGAGAATACGGCGATCTGGGTCCGGCGCTCCCGATCCTCGCCGAGAGCAAGGTGGAGGCCATCGCGCTCGATCTGGTGACGGCGCGGATGACGGCCAGCCAGCTCTCGGAGATCGCCGGACTGCGGCGCAAGCGCCTGTATGCGGGCGTCATCGACGGCCGCAACGTGTGGAAGGCCGCGAAGGGCGGCAAACTCGACTACCTGCTCGAGATCAAGAAGGTGATCCCGGACATCGTGGTGTGCACGTCGTGCACCCTGATGCACGTTCCGATCGACAAGCTGATCGAGCCGGATCTGCCCGGCGAGGTGGCCGACCGGCTGTCGTTCGCCAAGCAGAAGGTCGGCGAGGTCGTCGCCCTGGCCAAGGCCGTCTCCGAGGGGGCGCCCGAACACTGGTACACCCGGCCGGCGACGGTCCACTTCAAGCTCAAGCACGACGTTCGCCAGCGCGTCGCGAACATCCGACCCGACCAGCGGGAGCGGGTCCCCTATGCGCAGCGGCGCGTGGCGCAGCAGGCGGCTCTCGGACTGCCTCCGGTGCCGACGTGCACGCTCGGCTCGTTCCCGCAGACCGATGAGGTGCGCCGCGCCCGGTACTACTACGGGCAGGGTCGCCTCACGTGGGACGAGTACGCCGATCGGCTCCGCGAGGAGATCAAACGGGTCATCGAGCTCCAGGAGGACATCGGCCTGGACGTCCTGGTGCACGGTGAGGCCGAGCGCAACGACATGGTGCAGTACTTCGCCGAGCTCATGGACGGGTACGCCTTCACCCACCAGGGGTGGGTGCAGGTGTACGGCTCACGCTGCGTGCGTCCGCCGATCCTCTACAGCGACATCAAGCGTCGCCATCCGATGACGGTCGAGTGGATCACCTATGCCCAATCGCTCACAGACAAGCCCGTCAAGGGCATTCTGACCGGACCGGTGACGATGCTCGCACGGTCGTTCGTGCGGCAGGATCAACCCCTGTACGAGACGGCCGAGCAGCTCGCGTTGGCGATCCGGGACGAGGTCGCCGATCTCGAGCGGGCCGGCATCAAGATCATCCAGGTCGACGAGCCGTCGATCCGGGAGCTGCTGCCGCTGCGCGAGCGGGGGCGCGAGGGATACCTGGACTGGGCCGTCTCGGCGTTCAAGCTGGCCGTCGGCGGGGCGAAGCCCGAGACGCAGATTCACACGCACCTCGGGTACTCGTCGATCGGCAAGGTCGTCGACGCCTTCAACAAGATGGACGCCGATGTGACGTCGATCGTGGCGACGCGGTCGATCGACTGGGTGCTCACCGAGTTGGTGGAGCGCGGGACCGCGCTCGAGCGCGAGGTGGGACCGGGTGTCTACGAGAGTCGCAGTGCGGTGATTCCCGACATCGACACGATCGACGAGCGGCTGACCCTGGCGACCAGGGCGGTCGCCCCGGATCGGTTGTGGGCCAACCCGGACGGCGGTCTCAAGACGCGGCACTACTGGCAGCTGGAGCCTGCGTTGCGCAACATGGTCGCCGCCGCTCGACGGCAGCGGAGGCGGTTGGCCGCCGATCGTGCCGACGGTGACGAGACGGGCCGCTGACGATAACCTTCTGCTAGCGGAAGTCTCGGTGGCTGACGACGACGAATCCGGTGGGCATCGCGAGAAATAGCGCGGTGAACACCGGATTCGTTGTTTCTGCAACCATTCGATTGGTGGTGACATCGGCCACTATGCCTGCAGTAGCGCTAGCATTTGTTAGCACTTTTCGGGATACTCGTTGGTGTTAGCAGATGACCTCGAACGATCTGACACCACCCCGAGGAGACGCCATGAGCACCGCAGAACGTACTTTCCCCACCCCCGTCTACGCCGTCGTCGGCGCCGGCGACGTCGCCGTCCAGGAAGTCAAGGACGCGTTCGCCGAGCTGCGCACCCGCGTCGAGACCTCGCGTGAGCGCGCCGAGGCCCGTGCCGAGGAGACCCGCACCTGGTTCGGCGAGCTGCCCACCGAGCTGCCCAGCATCGATGAGCTCCGCAGCAAGCTGACGCAGGACGAGCTGACGAAGTTCGCCGGCCCGTACATCGAGGCCGCGACCGGTCTGTACTCCTCGCTCGCCGAGCGCGGCGAGACGGCCGTCGAGCGTCTGCGCTCCACCCCGGCCGTCGAGGAGAGCCTGGCTCGCGTGGAGAAGGTCTACAGCGAGGCCGTCGACCTCACCGAGGACGCCCTGGGCGCCGTCTCGACGCAGACCCGCGCCGTCGGCGAGCGCGCCGCCGCGCTGGCCGGTCGCACCGCCGAGCGCGTCGAGGACACCGCCGTCGCCGTCGAGCAGGCCGGCACCAAGGCGAAGGCCGACGCCGACGCCGCCGCCGACAAGGTCTCGGCCGACGCCGCGGAGCTGAAGAAGACCGCTCAGTCGCGCAAGCCCGCCGCCAAGAAGGCCGCCCCGGCCAAGAAGGCCGCTGCGAAGAGCACCACTGCGAAGAGCACCACTGCGAAGAGCACTGCTGCGAAGAGCTCGGCCAAGTAGCCGACGCCCGACGCGCACTCGGCCCGGCACGCATCGCGTGCCGGGCCGAGTGGCATCTGGCTCATCAGGGCATCTCGGCGACCCGGCGCCGCTGCTCGTCGACGTCGAACGAGGCCTTCGGCCAGGTGAGGTCCAGCGCCTCGAGGGTGTCGAGGAGCAGACGCGCCACCGCCAACCGGGCGAACCACTTGCGGTCGGCCGGCACCACGAACCACGGCGCCGCATCGGTGTCGGTGCGGTCGAAGACCTCCTGGTAGGCCTCCATGTAGGAGTCCCAGTACGCGCGCTCGTCGACGTCGCTCGGGTCGAACTTCCAGTGCTTGTCGGGCCGCTCGAGACGAGCGGCGAGCCGATCGCGCTGCTCGGATCTCGACACCGCCAACATCACCTTGACGATCGTGGTGCCCTCGGCGACCAGCTCCGACTCGAAATCGGTGATCTGCGCGTACCGCGCCCGCCACACCGACTCCGGCACCAACTCGTGCACTCGGACCGGCAGAACGTCCTCATAGTGGGACCGGTCGAACATCCCGATGCGGCCGGCCGCGGGCAGGGCCCGCCGGATCCGCCACAGGAAGTCGTGGTCCAACTCCTCCTCGGTGGGACGGCCGAAGCCGGTGACGGCGACGCCCTGCGGATCCATGAGACCGCCGACGTGCCGGACGATGCCGCCCTTGCCCGCGGTGTCCATCCCCTGCAGCACGAGCAGGACCGATCGCCGGTCGCCCGACCGGCCCCGGGCGTACAGCATCTCCTGCAGGCGCGACAGCTCATCGCCGTAGCGGGAGAGGAGTGCCTTGCCGTCGGACTTGCGTCCCGTGAATCCGGGAGTCGCGGAGGCGTCGACCCGGGCGACGGGCCCCGCGTCACGGGCGCGCAGCCGCTCGGCGGGCGGATGTGTCCACAGCTTCTCGGGCGACGTGCCCATCGATTCTCCTTCGGTGTTCCTGCTCTGGGGTGCCTGCTCAGGGGGAGAGGCCTCAGTGCGGGGGGAAGAGCGGGCCGCCGCCGAACGCGTCGCGGTGCGAGATCGGTGCGGTCGCACCGTCATTGTTGACCAGCCCGTATCGGGCGCCGGCCTCGGCGGTCACGAGCGTGTGCCCGCTGTACGCGGCGAGCGCCTCGTCGCGAGCGAGGGCGTCGATGACCCGTCCGACGTATTCGGGGTCCTCGGCCACATCGAGCGGAAAGCCCGCGAACTCGGTCAGCCCGCTCGCCAACAGGCGCTCGGTGCGGATCAGGCCGAGCCACAGCGACACCGCCGCGACGCCGGTGCCGCGGAGTTCGGCCGCCATGTCGTACATCATCTTGTCGATCGCGGTCTTGCTCATCCCGTAGAGCACCGAGTGCAGCGGGCCCCGCGACCCGAACGACGAGATCGAGGTGATCAGTCCAGAGCCCTGCGGCACCATGATCCGCGCGGCGAGCGTCGAGGCGACGTAGTGGGCGCGGAGCCCGACGGTGATGAGCGTGTCCCAATCGGAGACCGGCCGTTCGTAGAACTTCTCGGTGAAGCCGGCGAAGCCCCTGGGCGCCGCCCAGACGTTGTTGACCAGCAGATCGAGCCGACCGGTCTCCTCGTGGATCCGGGTCAGCACCGCGGCGATCGCGTCGTCGTCGGTGTGATCGCACGCGACCGCGACCGTCCCGTCGGGTCCGGTGCCGCGCCGCGACGTGACGTACACGAGCCATCCGGCGTCGCGCAGGGCGGCCGCCACACCGTGACCGACGCCGCGGCTGCCGCCGGTCACCAGAGCCACCCGGCGGGCCGGGTCCGCCGCGGTCACGGCGACTCGACCGGTGGGATCCGGGGCGGATCGGCGACGAACGTCGCCGGGTCGCCGTCGGCGCGGACGACGCCGACGACGCCGCCCCACACGAGCATGGTCAGCTCCTCGGCCATGTCGTCGGCGGGCCGCACCGGATGGGTGATCCAGTCGTCGACCGCCCGCGTGATCGCCCCGATCATCGCCAGCGACCACGTCCGCGCACCGTCGGGGGAGGTGCCGCGCGCCGCCAGGCGTTCGCGCAACGTCGATTCGAGCGCGGCGCCGAACAGCTTCTCGGCGTCCGCGGTCACCGGCAGGCTCGCGCCGGGACGCGCCATCGTGAAGCGGTACACGTTGGGGTCGGAGGACACCGTCCGCACGTACACGCCGATCACCGTGCGAACCAGCTCGAAATCGTCCATCTCGGCGGTCAGGGCCTCGGTGAGGCGCGGCATCACGGTCGACTCCACGTACCAGAACGTGACGGCCGCCGCGAGATCGTTCTTGTCGGTGAAGTAGCGGTAGAGGACCGTCTTCGAGACGCCGATGTGGCCGGCGATGTCGTCCATGCCGGCGTCGGCGCCGAGTGCGCGCACGGCGTCGACGGTGCCGCTCGTCAGTTCTTCGCGGCGGGCCTGCTTGTGCTTCTCCCAGCGCTGTTTGCGGCCGTCGGAGGCCACGGCCTCCACGGCGGGTGTCAGGACCCGCTGCTCCAGCTCGCGGGTGAGCGTCGCGGCGGCGTTGACGGCGGCGCGCGTGGCGCTCGGCGGTTTCGGTGGGTTCGGCATCACCTGGAAACACTAGTAGCTCTTCGGGAAGACTGGACGGGTGTCGTCAACCTCAGTGGATTCCCCGGCGCCGATCACCGATGCGCGTCGGGCCCGCGACCTGCGGCGGATGAAGGCGGTGGCGACCGGGCTGCTGGTCGCCGCGGCACTGGTCTACTTCACGATGCGGTGGATGGAGAACCGCGACGGCGCGCAGGTGGCGGCCTGGGTCGGTTACGTCCGCGCGGCGGCGGAGGCCGGGATGGTCGGTGCTCTCGCGGACTGGTTCGCGGTGACCGCGCTCTTCCGGCAGCCGCTCGGGCTCCCGATCCCGCACACCGCGTTGATCCCGCGCAAGAAGGACCAGATTGGCGATCAGCTCGGCGGCTTCGTCCAGGAGAACTTCATGACCCCGGTGGTCGTCGAGGAGCGCGTGGGGTCGCTGGCGCTGCCGCGGCGCGTCTCGACGTGGCTCGCCGATCCCGCCAACGCCTCGCGCGTCAACGACGAGGTGTCGCGGGCGTTCACCCTCTGGGCCGAGATGCTGCGCGACGAGGACGTCGAGAAGTTCATCCAGGCCGTCATGCGGTGGGCCGCCGAACCCGTGTGGGGGCCACCGATGGGGCGGATCCTCGAGCAGCTCGTCGACGAGGACCGACTCGAACCGGTGATCCAGGTGCTGTGCGAGCGGGCGCACGAATGGGCGCTCGAGAGCCAGCCGCTGGTCGACCGCGTGGTCGATCGTGACGGGCCGGCGTGGACCCCGAAGTTCGTCAACCACCTGGTCGGCGACAAGATCTACCGGGAACTCACCGAGTTCACGTACAAGGTCCGCGAGGATCCGCAGCACGATCTGCGGCGCGCCCTGCACGACGTGATCGCCGACTTCGCGTGGGAACTGCAGCACGACGACGCGACGATCGCGAAGGTCGAGAACCTCAAGGACGACTTCCTCGGGCGCGACGAGGTCGCCGGCGCCGCATCGACCGCCTGGCAGGCGGGCCGGGCCGTGATCGAGCAGATGCTCGAGGACCCGTCCTCGACCCTCCGCACATCATTGGCCGACGCCGTCGTGCAGCTCGCCGAGCGGATCCGCGACGATCAGTCGTTGCAGTCGAAGATGAACGGTTGGACGGTGCGTGCGGCCCGTCACGTCGCCGACAACTACTCGGCCGAGATCCTGTCGGTCATCACCGAGACCGTGCGCGGATGGGACGCGGAGGAGACCAGCCGGAAGATCGAACTCCAGGTGGGCCGCGACCTGCAGTTCATTCGGATCAACGGCACCGTGGTCGGCTCGTTGGCGGGGCTGACGATCTACACGGTCTCGGAACTTCTCTTCGGATGACCTTCCGGAACCGGCCGTCCGACCTGCAGCGCTTGCACCTGTTAGCGCGGGTGTCGAATACTGGGCCGCGGGAGGGCAGAGATCAGTGACATCTGACGAACATGATCGCGACGGCCAGCAGGACAGCGGGACCGTCGAGGCGATGGCCAACGCGGCGCAGGACATCGGTGAGTTCATCCGTTCCCAGCGGATGGCGGCCAAGGTGTCGCTGCGGCAGCTCGCCGAACGTGCGGGCGTGAGCAACCCGTACCTCTCGCAGATCGAGCGCGGCCTGCGGAAACCGTCGGCCGATGTGCTCTCGCAGATCGCGAAGGGCCTGCGGGTGTCGGCGGAGGTGCTGTACGTGCGGGCGGGGATCCTCGAGGCGCGTCCCGCGAGTCCGGTGCGTGACGCGCTCCTGGCCGACGAGGAGATCAGCGAACGGCAGAAGCAGATGCTGCTGGAGATCTACGACTCGTTCCGTCGAGAGAACGCGTCATCCGAGAGCGATGCGTCGACCGGCGCCGTCGGGGGCGGCGGCGCGCCCGTACCGCGCGACTAAGGTGAACCCGTGACCGTACAGACCATCGTCTTGACCGTGCAGCAGACCATCCTGCTGGTGATCACCTATGCGTGCGGGGTGACCTCGCTCGTCGCCTTCGTCCACGCTGCCGTCACCCGGCCGGACGCGTTCACGGCGGTCGACGCGCAGTCCAAGACGTTCTGGGTGGCGCTCCTGGGCGGTTCGACGCTGCTCATCTGGCTGTTCGGTGCCGCGGCCCTCAGCGTCTGGTTCCTGTTCCTGATCGGTGTCGTGGCCATGCTCGTCTACGTGGTCGACGTGCGGAGACGGGTCGACGAGATCCTCGGCCGCTCCTGGTTCCGGAAGACCCGGTAGGCGGGGGACGCGATCCTGTGAGCGAATATCGCATCAACGACCTCGCGCAGGTCTCCGGAGTCAGTGTCCGCAACATCCGCGTCTACCAGGATCGCGGACTGCTGCCGCCGCCGACGATCCGCGGGCGCACCGGCTGGTACTCCGAGGAGCACCTCGTCCGGCTCAACCTGATCTCCCGGATGCTCGAACGCGGGTACACCTTCGCGACGATCAGCGAGCTCCTGCAGGCCGCGCATTACGGCATGAAGGTGGAGCACGTCCTTCGGGGGGCCCCGAAGGGGAGCCGTTTTCGGACCTTCAAGCGGGCGGCGACCATCACGTTCACGGAGCTCAAGAAGACGCTCGGGGCGAGTGAGCGGTCGATCACGCTCAGCCAGAAGCTGGGTCTGCTCACCAAGGACGGGACGCACTACGCGATCCGGAACCCGGAGGTGCTCGAGGGGGCGGAGGCCCTCGTGAAGGGCGGCATCGACATCGACGTCCTCCTCGACCGCTGGGTCCGCGTCGAGTCCGACCTCGCCGACGTCGCCCGCAGCTTCGTCTCGATCATCACGGACGCCTATTTCGATGAGAACCTGCCCAATCTGGGGGAGGCGAAGCTCGCGAAGATCGCCGAGCTGATCCAGACGGTCCGGCCGATGGCGCACGAGATCGTCGAGACCACGTTCAGCAGCGCCCTCGACGCCGAGATCTCCCGGGCCATCGGCGATGCGAGCGCCTACTTCGACGACGCCGCACATCCGACCGACCCTGCACATCCGACCGACCCTGCACATCCGACCGCCGGGGACGACGAGCCCGCCGGTGGCGATCCGACACGAGAGGCCGATGAATGACCGGAAGCACCCAGCGGGATCACCGCACGTGGAAGCGCCTCGCACGGTGGACGACGGTCGGCGCGCTGGGCGTCGCCGGCGTCGTCGGCGCCGAACTCGCCTTGATCGGCGGCGGGCTGCTCCGCGCCGCGCTGAAGTTCCCGGAGCCGATCGACGACGGCCCCGACCCGCTGCTCGCCCCGCCCTCGCACACGATGCGGTCCTCGGTGGTCGGCACGCCCGACGGGACGCTGCTGCACGTGACGGCCTCCGGCGACCTCGACGACTCCGACGAGGTCGTCGTCCTCATCCACGGGTGGACCTGCAACACGTCGTTCTGGAACGCCCAGCTCAACCACTGGGCGGGTCGTCGACCCGTGGTGGCCTACGACCATCGCGGCCACGGTCTGTCGGAGCTCGGTCGCACCAGGCCGACGGTCGAGATGCTGGGACAGGATCTGCAGGCGGTGCTCGAGGCGATGGTGCCCGAGGGTAAACGTGCGGTCCTGGTGGGCCACAGCATGGGCGGCATGACGATCATGTCGTGGGCGCAGCAGTACGGCGCGGGCATGGAGGACCGAGTGTCCGGGATCGTGCTCGTCTCGACGGCGGCGCGGGACGTGATCCAGCGTCAGCAGCTGACCCCGTCGTCGCTGCCGGCGATCACCGAACCGGTCAAACCGCTCGTCGCCCGGCTCTTCACCTCGGCGCCCACGCCGTTGCCGAGCAATGAGCTGACCTCGCGGCTGTCGCACTACGTCGCCGTCGGTCCCGTGGCGCGCAAGGCGCACGTCGACTTCTGCGACGAGATGATCTCGGCGTGCTCGCCGAAGGCCCGCGCGGCCTGGGGTGCGGCGATGTACCACCTCGACGTGCTGTCCGGGCTCGACAAGGTGACCGTCCCCACCGCGGTCGTCGTCGGGACGGCGGATCTGCTGACGGCGCCCGATCACGCCGACGAGATGGCGCGTGCGCTGAGCAGTCGCGGCTTCCTGCACTCGTACACGCGGTACGAGGGCGCCGGGCACATGGTGCCGTTCGAGCGGGGAGCCGAACTCAACGCCCTGCTCGACGAGGTCCTCGCCGACGTCAGCGAGGCAACCGGCAGTTGACGAGGACGGGTTCGGGCACCAGGTGCACGCCGAATGCGTCCCGTACCCCGTCGCGGACCCGTCCCGCGAGAGCGAGCAGATCGGCCGTGGTCGCCGTCCCCCGGTTCGTGAGGGCGAGGGTGTGTTTGGTCGACAGCCTCGCCGGAGCTTCGTCGCCGGGGAAGCCCCGGGTGAATCCCGCGCGCTCGATGAGCCATCCAGCGGAGAGCTTCACGCCGCCGGTCGCCGGGTAGCGGGGGATCGTCACGTCGCCGCCGACGCGGTCGGCGATGCGGGCCAGGACGGCGTCGGCGTCGTCCTCCGCGATGATCGGGTTGGTGAAGAACGATCCGGCGCTCCACGTGTCGTGATCGGCGGCGTCGAGCACCATGCCCTTGCCCGCGCGTAACGCCAACACGTGATCGCGGACCTCGTCGGCCCGCGCGGTGCCGCCCTCGTGGGTGCGCAGTGCGCGAGCCAGTTCGCGGTAGCGGATCGGGGCCGACGTCCCGTCGGGGCGGAGCCAGAAGGACACGGCGACCACCAGGTGGCGGTCGTGTCCCTTGAGGACGCTGGTCCGGTAGCCGAGGGCGAGGGAGTCGGGCGTCACCCACGAGACCTCGCCGGTGTGGCGGTCGACGAGGCGCACCGACCGCAGCATGTCGGCCACCTCGACGCCGTAGGCGCCCACGTTCTGCACCGGTGTGGTGCCTGCGGCGCCGGGGATCCCCGATAGGCATTCGAGGCCGCCGAAGCCGGCGTCGACGGTCTCGGCGACGAGTGCGTCCCAGTCGGTCCCGGCGAGCGCCGTGACGTACGGGCGCCCGTCCTGCTCGCCGTACTCGACGCCGGTCGTCGCGATCACCACGGCGGTCCCGTCGAAGCCGGCGTCGCCGATCACCAGGTTGGATCCGCCGGCGATCACCAGCACCGGTTCGCCGCGTGCATCGAGGTCGGCGACGGCGCCGAGGAGGTCGTCGGTGGTGCGGCACTCGACCACCGCGCGCGCCGGTCCGCCGAGACGCAGTGTCGTCAGCCGCGCCAAACCGCGGTCGGAACCCGATGCTCCTGAACTGTGCTGTGTGCCCGTCACGTCAGTAACGGTAACCTGACTGCCATGTCGAGCACCTTCGAGCATTCGGTCAGCTACCCGTTCTCCGCCGCGGCGCTCTGGAACCTCATCAGCACCGAGCAGTACTGGCGGGATCTGCTGCAGGCGACCAACGCCGGCCACGGCTCGTTGGAGTCGTTCTCCCTCGACGCCGGTGAGGTCACGGTCGTCACCGTGCAGGGCGTGGCCGCCGAGAACCTGCCGTCGGCGGTCACCGCCGTCCGGCCGGGTGATCTGCAGATCCCGCGCACCAGTGTCTTCCGCCTCGCCGGCGACGCGATCACCGGAACCATGGAGGCCTCGGTGACCGGTGCGCCGGCCACGATCCGCGGCGACATCGTGATCAGCGGGGAGCCGGCCGCGGCCGTCTACACGGGGACGGCCGACGTGTCGATCCCGTTCGTCGGCGGCAAGATCGAGCGCGCCGTGATCGAGCAGGTGGGCCATCTGCTGGACGCCGAACGGGACGCGACCGTCGAATTTCAACAGGACTGAATCTGCAGTTACGCTGTTCCACATGGCACGACGGCTCAGCTATTCCGCCCGGTATCCCCATCCGCCGGAGACGATCTACCAGGCGCTCTCGCAGCGGAAGTACTGGGAGGATCTCATGGAGGGTTTCCGCGAGCTGACGCCGATCTCCTCGGTCGAGGAGTTCGAGTCCGGCCCCGACGGCGTCCGCGTGGTCCTGTCGCAGACGATCACCCGCGACATGCTTCCGCCCATCGCGCAGACCGTGATGGTCAAGGACATGATGATCACGCGCATCGAGACCTACGACCGCTTCGATCCGACCTCGACCGGCGGCACGTACACCGCGTCGATCCCCGCCGGACCCGGATCGTTGACCGGTGAGCAGGAACTGTTCCCCACCGAGACGGGCTGCACCATCCGCAAGACCACCGAGGTGAAGGTGTATCTGCCCTTCATCAACGGGAAGCTGGAGCAGCTGATGCTCGTCAACCTCGTCGACCTGTTTCGCGGCGAGGCAGAGTTCACCTCCACCTGGGTCGAGGACAACATCAGCTGACGCGGGTCGGTCCGGCGGCGTGTCGTCCGTTCGGATGTGATCGGCGCATCGCCTCGGCCACAGCGGCTCGATTGTCGTCGGCCGCCGATAAGCTGATGTCCATGTCATCCACAGGGCCGTCGACCGGGTCGTCCGCCGGGTCATCCGCCGAGTCCGGCGAACCCGTCGATCAGTTCGCGGAGACGACTGCGCGGCAGCTCCCGAACGGGACCGCGCAGTTCACCGATCCGCACGCCGTCTATGCCGCCGATCACGCCGTCGACCACGGTGCCGCGGCGCCGGCGGGGTATCCCTACGGCGCGTATCCCCCACCCCCGATGACCCCACCCCCGATGGCCCCGCCCCCGCCGCCGTCCGGTGGAGGGGCCGGGCGGGCCGTCCTGATCGGTCTCGCGCTCGGCTGCATCGTGGCGCTCGCCGCCGCAGCCGTGGTGATCGCGATCAAGCTCGCGTCCTCCGACGACGACGCGACGGTCGCCGACCGACCCGGGACGAATCAACCCGAGGACGGGGCGAGCGAGGCGCCAGGCGCGGCCGAGGCGTCGGTGTCGACGCCGCCGACCGACACGGAGGACGCGGCCGCCGCTCGGATCGCCCAGCAGATCGGCCAGGACTCGGTCGCGTTGCGCGGCGATCTGAACAACACGTGGGCCGCGCAGCTCAGTGCCAAGCGGCCGGGGCTCGAGGCCGAGGGTCGACGCTGGGACAACCGGTCGATCTGGGCCGAGTTCGTCGACTTCCGATCCCGATATCCGCAGGTCAAGATGCTCGACAGTTCTCAGTGGCCGGTGTTCTCCGAGTCGGGATGGCTGGTGTCGGTCAGCGCTCAGCGGTTCCCGACGCCGCAGAGCGCCATCGCCTGGTGCCGCAGCAACGGGCTCGACGCGGACCACTGCTTCGCCAAATTGATCAGCACCTCGCGCTCGGCGGACGGGTCCACCGTCTACAAGTGACGCTATACAGTCGTGGGCGCCTACAGTCGTGGGCGCACCCGGTGGTGACGAGAGACGCGAGAGCAGGAGGGACCCATGCGGCTGGCGATGGCGCAGATCAGTTCCACCGCGGACCCCGAGGAGAACCTGGCGACGGTGGTCGACCGGACCCGGTTCGCCGCGGCCCGGGGCGCCGACCTGGTCGTCTTCCCCGAGGCGACGATGTGCCGTTTCGGGGTCCCGCTCGGCGAGGTCGCGCAACCCCTCGACGGGCCGTGGGCCTCCCGGGTCGCGGCGTTGGCCGACGAGGAGCAGATCGCGGTGATCGCCGGCATGTTCACGCCCGCCCCCGACGGCCGCATCGCCAACACCGTTCTCGTCGCGCGTCCCGGTCGGGCGCCGGAGGGTTACGACAAGATCCATCTCTTCGACGCTTTCGGCTTCCGGGAGTCCGCGACGATCGCCCCCGGCGGCGAACCGTTCGTGACCGAGATCGCCGGGCACTCGGTGGGCGTGGCGACCTGCTACGACATCCGTTTCCCCGCGCTGTTCACCGAACTCGCGCACCGCGGCGCGCAGGTGATCGCGGTGCCGACCTCATGGGGGGCGGGGCCCGGGAAGATCGATCAGTGGCAGACCCTCGCGACGGCCCGCGCGCTGGACTCGACGTGTTTCGTCGCCGCGGTGGGACAGGCGTTGCCGGACGATCCGGGGATCAGGGGATCCTCGGCGCCGACGGGGATAGGGCACAGTCGCCTCTCAGATCCGTTCGGTAGCGTGATCGCCGACTACGACTCCGCGGCCCGGACCGACGTCCACGACATCGACCCGGCACTGACAGACAAGGCGCGCTCGGCGTTGGCGGTCCTCGCCAACGAGCGGGAGTTCCGCCGCCTGGATCGGACACGACACTCATGACCGACGACTCCACGCGACCCTCGGAGCCGACCGACGACGATCGGGACGACGCACGTCCGGCGGAGGCCCAGGCCGATGGTGAAGCCCGGTCCGATGGTGAAGCCCGGTCCGATGGTGAGGCCCGGTCCGACGGGGATGCGCCGACCGGCGAGGTGGTGACCGGGCCGATCGACCCGGAACGCATCGCGCGGTCGCAGGCGCCGACGGGCGAGAAGCCGTCGACGCGCCGACTCGACCTCGACGCGGAGTTCACACCGATCGACGAGCCCGGTGTCCCGCCGCCCCCGCCGGTGACGCGCGACGCGCCGATGAGACGCGGCGGCGACTCCGCACGCTCCGGTCCCAAGCACCGGGGCCGGACCATCGCGCTGATCGTGACGGCGATCGTGCTGGTCCTGGTGATCGCGGGTGTCGGGACCGACCTGTATCTCCGCAACAAGGTGGAGGACTGCCTGCAGAGCTCGTTCGACAATCTGACGGGCACCGACACGTCGGTCTCCGTGTCGCGTCGTCCGATGCTGCTGACGATGTTCGGTTCGGATGTGCCGTGGGTGCAGGTCGACACCACCGGTGACGACGATGCCGCCACCATGCGGCTGCACGCGCGGGCCGAGGGGATCAGCACCGACGGCGGCAGCGCCGACCACATCGAGGGCAACGGGTACCTGCCGTTCGATCGGATCGCCTCGCTCTCCACGGAGCAGGAGTCCGACGGGCCGGAGATTCAGAAGGTGACGGGCAATCCGTCGGCGAAGACGATCACCGTCGACACGGAGGTCCGGGTGTTCCTCCTGTCGGTCCCGGCGACCGTCACCCTGAAGCCGACGCTCGGAAAGGACGGGTCGGTCTCGTTCGACGTGACCGACGCGGCGGTCCTCGGGTCCGTGAAGGTGCCGAACGACTTCGTCCAACCGATCGTCGAGGATGTGACGGCCGGGACGTTGGGTCCGATGTTCAAGCAGGTCAAGGTGTCGAAGTTCGACATCGATCAGAAAGGCATCACGTTCGCCTTCGACGGATCGGACGTCAACCTGAAGGAGGCCGCCCAATCGACGGGTGACATGTCCTCCACCTGCTCGATCTGACCGCTGCTCGATCTGGTCGGCGGGCCGAGGTCAGTCGGGGAGACTATCGAGGACGGCGCGGGTGCCCGACAGGCCGAGCCGATCGGCGCCCGCCGCGATCAGCTCGGCCGCGAACTCGGCGGTCCGGATGCCGCCGCTGGCCTTGACGCGGACGCTCGCGGGCACTGCCGCGCGCATCACCTCGACGGCTCGGACGCTCGCGCCGCCGGACGGGTGAAATCCGGTGGAGGTCTTCACGAAGTCGGCACCGGCCTCCGCTGCGCGGCGGGACACGTTCGCCAGGCCGTCGTCGCCGATCGTGTCGAGCAGCACCGCCGCCTCCACGATCACCTTGAGCACGACCTCCCGGCCGACGGCCTCCCGCACGGTCAGGACGTCGGCGAACACCTCGTCGTAGTGGCCGGCCACGGCCGCCCCCACATCGATCACCATGTCGATCTCGTCGGCGCCCGAGTCGACGGCGAACCGCGCTTCGGCGGCCTTGACCAGCGAATGGTGCTTGCCCGACGGGAATCCGGCGACCACGCAGGTGGCCGCCGAGCCGGTGTCGACGGGCAGCATCGACGGGGACAGGCAGATCGCGTGGACACCCAGGTCGAGCCCCTCGGACACCGCGGCCTCGGCGTCGGCGCGGGTGGCTTCGGGCTTGAGGAGGGTGTGGTCGACCATCGCCGCGACGGTCGCTCGGGTCAGGTTGGTGTTCGTCACGGATTCGAGCTTGGCACACTTGGTCGGGTGAGCAACTCCCAGACCCCTGACCGGCAGACCCCTGACCGGCAGACCCCCGACCGGCAGACCCCCGACCGGCAGGTGTCGGCCGGTGACGACCGTCGTTTCGTGTTGACCCTCGGCTGCCCCGACCGCACGGGCATCGTGGCGGCCCTCTCCGGATTCCTGACCGGCGTCGGCGGCTGGATCACCGAGGCCGCCTACCACTCCGACGAGGTGACGGGCTGGTTCTTCACCCGTCAGGCGGTCCGCGCGGATTCGGTGGGGATGACGATCGACGATTTCCGCACCCGCTTCGCCGATGTGGCGGCGATGTTCGGTCCCGAGGTGGAGTGGCAGGTGAGCGATTCGGGTGCACCGAAGTCGGCGGTCCTGCTGGTCAGCAGGGACAGTCACTGTCTGACGGATCTGTTGGCACGGGCCGAGCGGGGCGACTTCCCCGCAGCGATCAGCGCGGTGGTCGGCAACCATCGCGATCTGGAGGAGATCACCACCCGGTTCGGGGTCCCGTTCCATCACGTCCCGTTCCCGGCCGACGGCAAGGAGGAGGCGTTCGCGCAGGTGCGGCGGATCGTCGACGGGTATCGTCCCGACGCGATCGTGTTGGCCCGGTTCATGCAGATCCTGCCCGCGGAGCTGTGCGAGGCGTGGGCGGGGCGCGCCATCAACATCCACCACAGCTTCCTGCCGAGCTTCATCGGCGCCCGCCCGTACCATCAGGCGTTCCAGCGCGGCGTGAAGTTGATCGGCGCCACCTGCCATTACGTGACCGCCGATCTGGACGCCGGCCCGATCATCGAGCAGGACGTCAGCCGGATCACCCACGAGTACTCGGCGGCGGACATGGTCCGTCAGGGCCGCGACATCGAGACCCTGGTGTTGGCGCGCGGCGTGCGCTGGCATCTGGAGCACCGCGTTCTCGTGCACGACCGCAAGACCGTCGTATTCCAGTGACGGGGTGTTCCAGTGACGGGGTGTTCCAGATACGGGGTCAGCCGGTCTTGATGTTTCGGCGGGAGGTCGCCTGGTCGCGGGGGCGGACGACGATCTGGTCGATGTCGACGCGTGAGGGCCGCGATGCGGTGAACGAGATGATGTCGGCGATGTCGTCGGCGACGAGAGGCTCGAGCCCCTCGTAGACGGCGTCGGCCTTTGCGGTGTCGCCGTCGAAGCGGACCAGCGAGAACTCCGTCTCGACCATGCCGGGGCAGATCTCGGTGAGCCGGATCGGCGTGCCGATCAGCTCCAGTCGCAGGGTGCGGTGCAGAACTCCCTGGGCGTGCTTGGCGGAGGTGTATCCGGCGCCGTTGTCGTAGGCCTCCAGGGCGGCGGTGGAGGTGACGGTGATGATGAGGCCGTCACCGGAGTCGGCGAGTTTCGGGAGCAGTCCCTTGGTGATCCGCAGGGTGCCGATCACGTTGGTCTCCCACATCCAGCGCCAGTCGTCGAGGTCGGCGTCGGCCACGGGGGCGAGGCCCTTGGCGCCGCCGGCATTGTTGACCAGGACGTCGACACGATCGAGGGCCGCGATGAACCGTTCCACCGAGGCGGCGTCGGTGACGTCGAGGTAGCTGGCTCGGCCGCCGATCTCGTCGGCCAGCTCACTGATCCGATCGACTCGGCGGGCCCCGAGCACCACCTGGAAGCCGTCCTGTGCCAGCCGTCGCGCGGTGGCGGCGCCGATGCCGGAACTCGCCCCCGTCACGACTGCGACCCTGCCGTTGCTGTTGTCCGAAGCGCTCATGCCTCCGAGTGTATTCGCTGCGGACCGGTGACATCCGGCGGTGACGACGGCCGGTACCCGCATCCCGGAGCGCTGCATACTGATACTTTCGACCCCATGAACATCAGCGGCGTCGTCGTCGCGCACCTGCGCGTCGGGTCCGGTCCCGCCGCAGCGGTTCTCGGCGCCGTGCGGGCCGGCGCGCCCCTCACCCGCGACAGGATCGTCGACGAGACGGGGCTGTCGGCGGCGACGATCAACCGTCAGGTCAACGCGCTCCTGGACGCAGGTCTCCTCGTGGAGCGCGCCGACCTCCTCGGCCACGCCGGTGTGGGACGCCCCAAACTGCCGCTGACCCTCGACGCGGATCGGTTCTGCGTGGCCGGAATGCATGTCGGCGCCCGCCGGACCGCGCTGGTCATCGCCGACGTCGCCGGCCGGACGCTCTACAGTCACGCGATCCGCACGCGTGAACTGGCCGGCGCGGAGCCCGCCGAGGCGGTCGCGCGGCTGTGCGATCTGCTCGCCGAACTCGCCGCCCGCTTCTCGGGGCGCCGGGTGCTGTGGGGCGGTGCGGCTCTCGGCGGCGTGGTCGATTCGGAGACCGGTGTCGTCTCGCACCCGATCCTCGGCTGGGAGGACCAGCCGCTCGGTGAGCGGCTCACCGCGGCGCTCGGGGTCCCGGTGTCGGTCGCCGAGCACGTTCAGGCGATGGCGGCCGCAGAACTGCTCCTCTCGTCGTCGATCGACGACGACGGCTCCACCCTGTTCTTCTATGCCCGCGAGACGGTCGGCATGTCGCTGATCATCGGCGGGGAGGTGCATCAACCGGCCGGCGGCGCGGGAACCGTCGCCGGACTCCGCGTGGCTCCCGGCGTGCTCGACGTCGAACCGATCGCGCCCCTGCAACCGGTGATCGGGACCGCCGCGGTCAAGGCCGCGGCCGCCCGACTCGGCGTCGATCACACCGCGGGGGTGATCGCCGACGATCGGGCACGGGTGCTGGGGGAGGCCGTCGCGACGATGCGCGACGTGCTCAACCCCGACCAGGTGATCGTCGCCGGTGAGGCGTTCTCCGCCCACCCGCACGGTCTGGCACCGGTGCAGGCGGCCTTCGACGCCGCCAGCCTGCTGCCCGGAGCCCTGGAGATCGTCCCCACCTGCTTCGGGATCGCGGCGCCCGAGGCGTCGGCGGTCGCCGTGGCGCTGTCGGCGGTCTACGGCGACCCGCTCGGCGTCGCGGGGGACTGACGCCCATCCCCCGGAGTCAGCATCCCCGGAGTCAGCGAATGCGGAGGTCGGCGATCCGGGCGAGCACCTCGGCGACGTCGTCGGGACCCTCGACGCAGAACGCCGCGGCCGTCGCGCCCGCACCGACCTTGACGCCGACATCACCGGGACCCAGGTGCGCGAACGCCTTCTCGTCGGTGACGTCGTCACCCAGGTAGAGCACGGCGTCGACCTCGAAGGCCGACCGGAGTCGGTCGAGCGCGACACCCTTGCTCGTCTTGATGACGGCCAGCTCGATGACCGCCTTGCCGTGTGTGACCTCGACACCCTCCCAGGCGCCGGGACCCGCCTCGGCGAGGGCTATCGCCTCGGCGGCGGCGTCGTCGTCCACGTTGCGGACGTGGAGGGCGGCGCTCACCGGCTTCGTCTCGATGGTGGCGCCGGGGAAGTGACCGCTGATGTCGCCGAGGTCGGCGACGATCCGCGCCAGCAGATCCCGGTGCCGGTCGGTCACCGCGTCGTCGAATCCCGACTCGAACTCGGCGCCGTGACTGCCGACCAGCGTGATGGACTTGTCGGCGCCGGACAGGGCGGCGAGGTCGGCGCGCGCTCGCCCCGAGATGAGCGCGGCGACCGTTCCCGGTGCCTGCGCCGCGCGTTCGAGTGCCGCGATCGACCGGGGATCGGCGACGGCGTCCTCCGGACGCGACACGATCGGCGCCACGCAGCCGTCGTAGTCGGACGCCACCAGGACGCGCTCGTGGGCGGCGACCTCGGCGAGGGCGGCGGTCAGCGAATCGTCGATCATCGCCGCACCTGGGCGAGGGTGTCGAGGAAGCTGCGCGCCCACTGGTCGACGTCGTTGTCCATCACCTGTCGGTGCAGTGCGGCCATGCGGCCGCGACGCACCTCGGCGGGATCGGTGACGGCGGCCGCGATGGCGTCGTCGACGCCGTCGGCGTCGTACGGATTCATCAGGTAGGCGTCGGTGAGTTCGGCGGCGGCACCGGTGAACTCGCTGAGGACGAGGGCGCCGCCGAGGTCGTCGCGGGCCGCGAGGTACTCCTTCGCGACGAGGTTCATGCCGTCGCGCAGCGGCGTCACGAGCATCACGTCGGCGGCACGGAAGTAGGCGAGCAACTCCGCTCGCGGCACCGGCTGCAGGAGATACCGGACGGGGGGACTCCCGACGGTGCCGTAGGTGCCGTTGATGTGGCCGACCGTCCGCTCGATCCGATTGCGGATCTCGATGTAGCTGTCGACCCGCTCGCGGCTCGGGCTGGCGAGCTGGATGAGGACGGTCTCGGCGGGGTCGAGGCGACCGTCGGCGAACAGACGCTCGAGCGACTCGAGTCGGACGTCGATGCCCTTGGTGTAGTCGAGCCGGTCGACGCCGAGCATCACCGTGCGCGGGTCACCGAGCTCGGCGCGGATGCGGGCCGCCCGGTCGGCGGTCTCGGCGGCCCGGTCGCGGACCTCCGCGGAGTCGATGGAGATCGGGAACGATCCGACGCGCACCGTCCGGCCGTCGTGGACGACGGTGCCGAAGTCCTCGCGAACCCCCACCGGACCGGTGGACGCATCGGCCCCCAGGACCCGTCTGGCGAGGGCCAGGAAGTTCTCGGCTCCGCCCGGGAGGTGGAAGCCGATGAGGTCGGCGCCGAGGAGTCCGCGGACGATGTCCTCGCGCCACGGCAGCTGGCTGAACAGCTCCACCGGCGGGAACGGAATGTGCAGGAAGAACCCGATGCGCAGGTCCGGGCGCAGGTCGCGGAGCATCGCCGGGACGAGCTGCAGTTGGTAGTCCTGCACCCACACGAGCGCCCCGGGCGCCGCGGACTCGGCGGCGGCCTCCGCGAACCGCCGGTTCACGGTCACGTAGGTCTCCCACCAGTCGCGCCGGTAGACGGGCGGGACGAGGACGTCGTGATAGAGCGGCCACAGGGCGGAGTTCGAGAAGCCCTCGTAGTAGTCCTCGACCTCGGTGGCGCTCAGGGGGACCGGACGGATGTCGATGCCGTCGACCACCGGTCGCTCGCCGGAATCGGTGGCCGGCGAATCGGTGCCCGGCGAATCGGTGCCCGGCGACTCGGGGACGCCGGACCATCCCACCCACGCGCCCGACCGGGCGGCGAGGGTGGGGGTCAGTGCGGTGACGAGACCGCCGGGGGCCCGCTTCCACACGGCGGAGCCGTCCGGTCGGACACGTTTGTCGACGGGCAGTCGGTTCGCGACGACGACGAAATCCGCACCCGTCGCCGGGTGCCCACCGGGCTGAGTCATCGAGTCGGGGTCTTCTGCTCAGGCGGTCTCGCCCGGTGCGATGCCCAGCATGGCGAGCAGCATGCGGCATTCGTCGGCGTCGGTGGCGTAGGCGGCCACCACCCGTCGTGCCGAATGCGCTGTCTCGTCAGCCACCGGCGTCAACTCGTCCTCGGCGATCTCGTCGGTCGTCGTCTTCGCTGCCATGGCCGCGATTCTACCCGAGCCGGTCAGGTGTTCCGGGCGGCGTTCGCGACGATCGCATCACGCACATAGGCGGCCAGCCCGGGTTCGAGATCCTCGTAGGTGGCGGTGAATCTCGGGTCGCTGACGTACATCTCGCCGAGACACGTGTGGAACTGATGGCTGCAGTCGTAGAACCGCCGGTCGATGTGTGTGCGAGCAGCCTCGGCCGCATCGGTGGCGGCGTCGCCGTCGGCGGGGAGACCGGCGCGTTTGGCCGCGACGAACGCGGCGTTGATAGCGTCGGTCTCCGCCTTGATCTGCGCCCAGTCGTCCTTCGTGTACCGCCGGGTCCGTTCGGCCGACTGCCGCCAGGCATCGGTGTCGCCCCACCGCTGTTGCGCCTCGGCCTGGTACTCGTCGCTGAATCCGTCGCCGAAGATCTCGCGCATCTCCGCGTCGGTCACGGGTCGCTGTGTCATCTCTGCCTCCAGTGTTCGATCGATGGCGTCGATGAGCTCGGTGAGCTCATCGCGCCTGGACACGACGGCGTCCCGGCGGCGACGGAGACTGTCGGCCGGATCGTCGTCACCGTCGAGCAGTGAGGCGATCTCGTCCAACGGCATCTCGAGTCGTCGGAACAGGACGATGCGCTGAAGGCGACGGACGTCCGCGTCTGTGTAGAGGCGGTATCCGGCACCCGAGCGCATGCGCGGCGAGAGCAGTCCGATCCGGTCGTAGTGGTGCAGGGTGCGCACCGTCACACCGGTCGACTCCGCGAGGCGACCCACCGTCCAGGTGGTGCCGCCGGGCGTCGTGCTCTCGTCGTTCACCGTCATGTCTTCGATCGTGGAGACTGACGTCGGGGGAGGGTCAAGCCCCGCGCGGGACCGGTCGCACCGGGGTCCCGGTGGGGGAGGAAGGGCATCGCGGCCATGCGGGGGAACTTCACGGCACGCCGCTGGCGGTGAAAGGCCGCAGGCAACTGCGGGCGTTTGAGCGTACGGGCGATGAACTCACCGAGCGTCACCCCCGCGGCCAGTGCGCCGGCGATGCTGATCGCCGTGGCCAGCTGCCGCATCCCGGCCACCGACTGCTCGCTCATCAAGCCGTACAACCCCCGGTAGACGGCCGAACCGGGCAGCATCGGGGTGATGCCTGCGACGGCGATGACCAGCGGCGGCGTCAACGCGCGGCGGGCGGCGAGACCACCGACGAGGCCCACCACCACGGCCGCCCCGAACGAGGCGACGAGCGGGCCCGCGGTGAGCAGCGTGAGTCCGCCGGTGACGCCGGAGGCCACGACCCCGGCGCCGAACGCGACGGGGATCGCCCGTCTCTCGGCGTAACTCGCCAACGCGAAGGCGCCGGCCGCGATCGCACCGCCGGCGATGGTCGTCGGCAGATCGGTCGGCCGGAACGGCGACGCCGTGGAGATCGACGGCAGCATGATGCCCAGCGACTCGGTCACCTTGATCGCCGCACCGACCCCGCCGAGGATGCCGACCGTCATCAGGACGACCTCCGAGAACCGGGCGGTCGCGGTGATCGGCGCTCCGGTGATCGCGTCCTGCACCGAACCGACCAGCGACAATCCCGACAGGAGCACGACGATGCCCGCGGCGATGATCTGCGAGGGCATGAACGTCACATTGAGCGCCTCGCGCCAGTTGTAGAGCGTCGCGGCGGGTAACACGGCGATGAAACCGCCCACCATCTGCTGAAAGAACACCGGGGTGCCGAAGCGTGCGAGCAGCCGATTCGTCGAGACGATGATGATCGTGGTGACCATCGTCGTCGTCGCGATGAGCGGATTGCCGCCCAGCAGAATCGAGATTCCGAGGGCCATCGCGCCCCACCCCAGGGTGGCGACCCAGTACGGGTAGGGGTGACCGGCGGTGGTGATGCCGTCCACGATGCGATGGGCGGTGCCGGGAGTGATCGCGAGCTGCCGCACCCGCCGCACGAGACGGTCGACGTGCGCGAGGCGGGTGAAGTCCAGCGACCGGTAGTGGACGGTGCGGACCGCCGTCACCGGCGGCAGCGTGGGACCGCGGCGCGCGCTGACGAGGATGGTGTTGAAGGTGACGTCGACCTCGACGTTGTCCAGGCCGTAGATGCCGGCGACGAAGATGATCTGATCGCGGGTGTCGACGGCGCCCGTGCCGGAGTCGAGGAGGACCGCGCCGATGCGGGCGGCGAGGTCGAGGACCTCGGTGATGGCCGCCTCGTCGTCCATCGGGATCGGCTTGCGGGGAGCGACGAGGATGCTGCCGGGCTCGATCGTGTCGATCGTGGCCTGTTCCTCGCCCAACAGCTTGTCGAATCCGCGACGGAGCGTGGTCAGCAGTCGCACCCCTCAGTCCTCCTCACAGGTGGTGATTCGCAGACGCATCCGGGTGGGGACGGCTGCGGCGGTGACGGTCATGAGCGGAGCCGGATCGCGGGGGTGTGCGAGGGCTCCACGTGTCAGTCGTCGTCGGTCGGCCGCTCCGTTACGGGTCTGGAGTGTGACCCTATATACTTCCGCGGCAGGCCTCCTTAGCTCAGTGGTAGAGCAACGCTCTTGTAAAGCGTAGGTCGTCAGTTCAATCCTGACAGGGGGCTCCACTCGGGGGACTCCCGTTCGGGTCGGCGGTCCTCGTCAACGGATCCGCACCAACGGGATCGTCCTCCCCGTCGCCGCCGCCCTCGTGCGGTAGTCGGCGTACAGCGGGAAGACCCGATCGGCCATCGCCCACACCCGGCCGCAGTCGGCGGCGTCGACGATCTCCTCCGCCGTCCGGGCCGGACGGCCCCACTGCGGTCGCCGGTCGTGGTCAGCAGTGCCGTCGGGATCGACGCGCGGGAGGTCGTCGTCAGTCGTCATGGTCGGCGCCTCACAGGACGACGAGCAGGTCGGTCCGCAGGTCGTCGTGGGCGATCGCCGACGGGTCGGTCACATAGATCTCGATGAGGGCGCGCGGTGCGGACCCGCGGGTCACGCGGTGCGTCTCCAGCAGCGTCTCCCACGCGCTGCCGAGTCCGTCGAAACCGCCCAGATGGCTCATCACCAGTGCCCGGCCGGCGGGGAACTCGGCGTTCGCGACACCGTCGAGGTCGGTGACGTCGACCGGCTCGGCGACCGGGAACCCGACCGTCAGGTCGAAGGTGTCGGTGACGTCGCCGACGTACACGGCGAAACCGGGCCCCACCGGGCCGGCCTCGGCGAGAGCGCCGAACGCCGAGTCGAAGATCTCCGGCAGCCCCGAGAGGGTCTCGTCGAAGAACTCCACGGTCACGGTGGGCACGCCCGACGGCAGCTGGATCTCGGTGGCCTCGAAGTACGGGTCCTCGCGCAGGACCAGGGATGCAGAACTCGTCATGCGGCAATCGTACGGCCGGACCGCGCGGGTGCGCGCCGTGCACACGGGCCGTGAACGCCGAGGTCGTGCACAATGATGTCGTGATCGCGCCCGACCTCGTCGTCGACACCGGATACGGACCGCTTCGCGGCACCGGCACCGCCACCGCCGACCTCTGGCTCGGCGTCCCGTATGCGCAGCCGCCGGTCGGCCCGCTGCGGTGGCGCCACGCCCGGCCGCCGCGAGTGCGCAGAGAGATCACCGACGCCCGCAATCACGGACCGGTGTGCCCGCAGCCGGTGATGCCGGTGATCGATCTGGGGGCCGCGGCCGTCGCCAACGAGGACTGCCTGTACCTCAACGTCGGCACACCCCGCGGTGCCGCCGGGTCGGGGCGCTCGATGCCGGTCATGGTCTGGATCCACGGCGGCGCCTACCTGTGCGGGTCGGGATCGCAGCCGCTCTACGACCCGGGGTCGCTGGTCCAGTCGTCGGTCGCTCGTGGAACGCCGACGATCATCGTGACGGTGAACTATCGGATGGGGGCGTTCGGGTTCACCGACCTGCGGTCGATGTCGGCGGGCGGCGAACAGTTCGACGCGAACTGCGGTCTGTCGGACGTGATCGCGGCGCTGGCCTGGGTGCGGGACAACATCGCCGCGTTCGGCGGCGACCCCGGAAACGTCACGATCTTCGGGGAGTCGGCCGGCGCCGGCGTCGTCACGACCCTGCTGGCGTCGCCCGCCGCGCGCGGACTGTTCCACCGGGCGATCGCACAGAGCTCGCCGGCGACGACCGTGTACGACGCCGAACGCGGCGAGCGGTACGCGAACATGCTGCTGGCCGCCCTCGACCCCGACCACGTGAGTGCGGCTCGGCTCCGGGGAACCCCGGCGTACGACCTGGTCGCTGCGTCGTCGACCGTCTTCTCGTCGGTCCCGAACAGATTCCCCGGCACCATCGCGTACGCGCCCGTCGTCGACGGCGACCTGGTGCCGCGTGATCCCCTCGACGCCGTGGTGACCGGCGATGCACACCGGGTGCCGCTGCTGATCGGCACGAACCGTCACGAGACGTCGCTGTTTCGGTTCATGTCGACACCGCTCATGCCGGTTCGCGATCACGGGGTCGACGCGATGTTCACGCTCATCGGGCACGAGCGGCCCGCGTTGTCGATCCCCGCGCGTGACGAGCTCGGCGCCTCCTACGGGCATGTGCCGAGCGGGGCGCGCAGCATGGCGATCTCCCGCGACATCGGATTCCGGATGCCCGCACTGTGGATCACCGAATCGCACGCCCAGGTGGCGCCGGTCCACCTGTATCGCTTCGACTGGGCCACACCGCTGCTCCGCCTGCTCGGGTACGGGGCGGCACACGCCACCGAGGTGCCCTACGTGTGGGGGAATCCGGCGTCGAGCCGACGCGACCCGATGTACGCGCTCGGCGGCCGAGCGATCGGCGAACGGGTGCGCCGCCGCATGCAGTACCGGTGGCTCGGGTTCGCGGCCGACGGTGTGCCCGACACCGGCGACCCCGACGACGTCCGCTGGGACCCGTACGTGCCCGAACGGCACAGTTCACTGCTCATCGACGGTCCGACCGACTACGCGGCCGAGGGGATCGACGACCACCTGCTGCGGGCGTGGGGCGACGAAGTGCTCAGCTTCCGGTGAGCCGCCGCCCGGTCACGCCCGCCGCGACCGCCGGGAGAGTCCGACGATGCCGGTGATGAGCAGGCCGAGACCGACGAGCGCCACGACGAGCCCGCCGGCGATCCACCAGCCGAAGGCGCGCAGGAATCCCTCGAAGGGTGCGGGCGGCGCCACGTACACGTTCGCATCGGTGGCGCACTCGATGTGCTGGACACCGTCTCCCGTGGCGGTGATCCGCGCGAACGACCGGTAGTCGTGTCCGTGCGCCGAGATGCTCATGAACGAGTCGGCGACGGGGGTGATCTGAGCGGCGTCGCCGGTGAGGGTGCGTGCGTGGCAGAACTCGATGCCGACCTTGGAGATCTGATCGGCCTCCGCGAACAGGATCGCGGTGTCGCCGTCGTCGAGCCGGAGGTCGGCCGTCTCGATGGGGGTGATGTCGTCGCTGTACCGGACCGCCTGGCTCGCGGTGTGCACGGCGCCGCCGATCAGACCGCCGAGCGGGCCGCCCAGCAGCAGGAGCACGCCGAGGACGATCATGACGATGGGGCCGGTCTTCGAGCGCGGCGGATTCACGTGTGGCGCAGGGTTCGCGTACGGCACGGCCATGTCGGATCCTCTCGTCGCGGGTCGCAGGTGCGCCCGTTCCGACGATGCTAACTCCCGTCCGGTTCACAGGAAGTTCCCAGCAGTCTGCCAGTCGGGGCAGCGGTGCGCTGTGCACGCTGGAGGCATGACTTCTGCGGACGCACCGGCCCGAGTCCTCGTCGTCGACGATGAGGAGAACATCCGCGAACTGCTGTCGGTGTCGCTCAAATTCCAGGGCTACGAGGTGGTGACGGCCGCCGACGGGCCGCGCGCGATCGACGTGGTCCGCGGCTTCCGACCCGACGTGGTGGTCCTCGACGTGATGATGCCGGGGATGGACGGCTTCGGGCTGCTGCGGCGGCTGCGCGCCGACGGCGTCGACGCGCCCGCGCTGTTCCTGTCGGCCCGCGACTCGGTGGAGGACAAGGTCAACGGTCTGACCATCGGCGGTGACGACTACGTGACGAAGCCGTTCAGTCTCGAGGAGGTGGTGGCGCGACTCGCCGTGCTGCTGCGGCGCAGCGGGTTCGGCGAGGGACGCGACGCGACCACGCGCATCGTGTTCGCCGACATCGAACTCGACGAGGAGACGCACGAGGTGTTCAAAGCCGGTGACCTGGTGCCCCTGTCGCCGACGGAGTTCACCCTCCTGCGCTACTTCATGGTCAATGCGGGCACGGTGCTCTCGAAACCGCGGATCCTCGACCACGTGTGGAGCTACGACTTCGGGGGCGATGTGAACGTCGTCGAATCGTATGTCTCGTATCTGCGTCGCAAGATCGACACCGGGCCGACGCGCCTCATCCACACGCTCCGCGGCGTCGGATACGTGATGCGCGAGCCGCGCACGTGAACGCATCGCCGCCCGCCGCGCGGCGCGGTGTGCCGCTGCGCGTGTCGCTGGTGGCGCTGACGGCACTCCTGGTGGTCCTCGGCCTCGTCGCATCGGGGTTCGCGGTCACGTCCGCGATGCGCGGCAACCTCGTGTCGAGGACCGACGAGGGACTGCGGGACGCGATCAACGGGTGGGCGCGACCGGGCAACATCGGAACCGACCACGTGCAGCCGCCGGGACCGCAGCGGCCGCCGTCGCAGTATCTGGTGTCGACGACGATGCCCGGTGGCGTCACCGTGACCCTGAGCGACTTCTCCACCCGCCCCGACCTGGAGTCGCTCCCCGACGGGGACGCCGGGCCGACGACCGTCGCGTCGGTCGGCCACGGGCCGCGGTGGCGTGTGGTCAAACGGACCTCCGGAATCGGGGTCACCGTGGTCGCGGTCCCGCTCACCGACGTCGACGAGACGATGAGCCGCCTCATCTGGTTGCAGGTCGGCATCGGCGCCGTGGTGGTCCTGGTGATCGGCGTCCTGAGTTCGCTTCTGGTCCGCTCGAGTCTGCGCCCGCTGCGCCGGGTGGAGGAGACCGCGCACGCGATCGCCGGCGGCGATCTGCACCGGCGGGTGCCGACCGCACCGGAGAACACGGAGGTCGGCAGCCTCGGCAGGTCGATCAACGGGATGCTCGGACAGATCCAGCACGCATTCGCCGCAACCGCGCGCTCCGAACAGCAGGCGCGGCGGTCGGAGGAGAAGATGCGTCGTTTCGTCGCCGACGCCTCCCACGAGCTCCGGACTCCGCTGACGTCCATCAAGGGGTTCGCCGAACTGATGGCCATGGGCGCCGCCGACACGGACGACGCCGTCGCGCGCATCGGTTCGGAAGCCGACCGGATGAGTCTGCTGGTGGAGGATCTGCTGATGCTGGCGCGGCTCGATGCGCAGCGCCCCCTGAGTCGCGCAGACGTGGCGGTGGTGCCCCTGGTCGCCGATGCCGTGGAGGCGGCGCGCGCCGCCGCGCCCGGCCGCACCATCGAGATCGAGGTCGGTGACGACGTCGGCGATCCGCTGGTGAGCGGCGACCCGCCGCGTTTGACCCAGGTGGTGCGGAATCTCGTCGGCAACGCCCTGGTCCACGCGGGACCCGCCGCGAGTGTCGTCGTCCGGGTGCTCGCGACACGCGACGAGGTGACGGTGGTGGTCGCCGACGACGGACCCGGGATGGCGGCCGACGACGCGGCCCACGTCTTCGAACGCTTCTACCGCGGTGACGCGTCTCGGCACCGCAGCAGCGGCGGCTCCGGCAGCGGACTGGGGCTGTCGATCGTGGCGGCCCTGGTCGACGCCCACGGCGGCCGAGCCGGTGTCGACACCGCGCCGGGGCGGGGGGCCGCGTTCTGGTTCGTGCTGCCCCGCTCGGCCGTCGCATCGACTCCCTGACTCACCACCGGACGCCCGGCCCCGGGATCTCGACTCATACACGGTCCCGACTCCTACACGGTCTCGACTCCTACACTGTCTCGACTCATACACTGGGGTCATGCCTTCGGTTTTCACACACATCATCAACGGCGATCTTCCGGGCCGCTTCGTGTGGAAGGACGGCACGGCCGTCGCCTTCCTCACGATCGCGCCGGTCACCCCCGGCCACGTCCTGGTGGTGCCGCGCAAGGAGATCGACCACTGGGAGCAGATCGACACCCCGACCTTCACGCACGTCACCGAGGTGGCGCAGAAGATCGGCCGAGCGGTCAAGGACGCCTATGACGCCCCGCGGATGGGTCTGCTCGTCGCGGGCCTGGAGGTGCCGCACCTGCACGTCCACGTGTTCCCCGCGTACACGCTCGAATCGTTCGACCTCACCAAGGCCGAGCAGGATCCGTCGCCGGAGTCGCTCGACGATGCGGCACGGCGGATCCGGGCGTCCCTGGTGTCGTCGGGGTACGCGGAGAACGTCCCCGACGAGTGACGGTCGGCCCGCCCGACTCGACTCACGCCGTCTGGTGGATCACCAGCGGGAGCACGGCGTCGGCCCCGGCGTCGCGCAGTGCTGCGGCGGCGAGCGTGACCGGCCAGCCGCTGCCCGTCTCGTCGACCACCAGCAGCACGGCGCCGGTGACGGGCGGGACCGGCTCGAGGTGATCCCGCCAGTAGACGGCTTCGGTGGCGCCTGTCGCCTCGCGGCCCGGTCGAGTGCCGGCGCGGACGCCGAGCGGTCCCCCGGACCGCCGCCCGACCTCGCGGAGCCGGGTCGCCAGCGCTTCGGCGAGGTCACCGCCGGTGAGGTCGAGTGACACGATGAGATCGGGTCTGATGCCCGCCGCGCGCGTCCAGTCGGCGACGACGGACACGGCGGTGTCGGCGAGCGCGGCCCGCGCCTGCCCATCGCCGGACTTGGCCGCGTCGAGGACGTCCCGCCACTGGGGTGCGTCGGCGAAGGCCAGGACGCGTCCCGCCTCGGCCGTCGACTCCGCCGGGATCCGGCCGCGCGTCCCGAACTCGCCGCCCGGCCACATCTTCCGCGGTGCGAGGATCTGGGCGTCACGCCGCAGGACGGCGCCGATCGCGGCGAGGGTTTCGGGATCGGGCCGCAGCGCCAACCCCGGCGTCACCTCGCCGCGACACACCGAGCACTGTCCGCACTCCTGCGCCGCCGGATCGTCGAGCGACTCGGTGAGCAGGCGCATCAAGCACTTCTCACCGCGGATGAAGGCGCGCATGATGTCCGCTTCGCGGCGACGGACCGCGAGGACGCCCGCGTAGTGTTCGGCGTCGTAGGTCCACGGACGGCCGGTGGTCGACCACCCGTCGCTGGACCGTTCGACCGCGCCGTCGACGGCCAACTGTTTGCACATGAGTTCCACGCGGCCCCGTCGGATGCCGGTCTCCGCTTCGATGGCGGGCACGGTCATGGGGCCGGCCGCCTCGGCGAGGGTGGTCAGGAGCCGGTTCATCCGGTCGGGGTCGGGAATGGTCGCGGTCGCGAAGTGCTCCCAGACGGCGTCGTCGACGCGTGAGGCCAGCAGCATGACGATCGCCTCGTCGAGGGCACGCCCGGCACGACCGACCTGCTGGTAGTAGGAGACGGGGGACGGCGGCGAGCCGACGTGGACGACGAAGCCGAGGTCGGGCTTGTCGAAACCCATGCCGAGGGCGGAGGTCGCGACGAGCGCCTTCACTCGGCCCGCGAGCAGATCGTCTTCGCGGCGGGCCCGTTCGTCGGCGTCGAGTCCGCCCGTGTAGGACGCCACGGGCAGCTCGTCGCCGTGGACCGTCCGGATCGCCGTGACGAGGCGGTCGGCGTCGGCCACCGTCAGCACGTAGACGATCCCCGACCCGGGGAGCATCGGCAGTTCTTGGGCCACCCAGGCGTACCGCTCCAGTGGGGCGAGGTCGTCGATCACGTTCAGGTGCAGCGAGCGGCGGGCCAGGGGGCCGCGCAGGACCAGTGTGGCCTCGCCGAGTTGATCGGCGACGTCGTCGGTGACGCGGGCGTTCGCGGTGGCGGTCGTCGCGAGTACGGACGTCTGCGGGTTGAGGGTCTGCAGTACATCGGACACCCGCCGGTAGTCGGGCCGGAAGTCGTGGCCCCAGTCGGAGATCGCGTGCGCTTCGTCGATCACGACCAGGCCGAGGCGACCGGCCAGCGCGTCGAGGACCCGCCGACCGAAGCCGGGGTTCGCGAGACGTTCGGGTGAGACGAGCAGGACGTCGAGTGAACCGTCCAGGAGGGCGGCCTCCACGGCCGACCAGTCGTCGATGTTCGCCGAATGCACGGTCGCGGCGCGCAGTCCGCCGCGCGTGGCGGCGGCCACCTGGTCGCGCATCAGCGACAGCAGCGGCGAGACGATCAGGGTGGGGCCGCCGCCCGCGGCACGGATGACCGCTGTGGCCGCCCAGTAGACGGCCGACTTGCCCCAGCCGGTGGCTTGGACGACCAGGACGCGGGCGCCCGGTGTCGCGAGCGCTCCGACGGCGCGTTCCTGGTCGTCGCGCAATCGGGCGTCGGGACCGGCCAGTGAGGTGATGACGCGGTCGGCGACGGCCCGCTGATCGGGCGTCAGCGGTGCGTCCTGGGGCGGCTCGGAACTCGTCATGCCGCCACAGTATCGGCGCGGGCGGCAGTACCCTTCCCTGGTGACGATCTCCACCGCCCTGCGTCGGATGACCGGACGCGACCCCGCCGAGAACGACCGCGGTGCCAGCGACCTGGAGGTCTTCTACGACCTCGTCTTCGTCGTGGCGTTCTCCGTCGCCGGCACCCAGCTCGCCGAGTATCTCGCCGTCGGCCACTACCGTGCGGCGGTGGTCGGCTACTGCATCGCGACGTTCGCTGCGGCGTGGGCGTGGATCAACTTCGCGTGGTTCGCGTCGGCTTTCGACACCGACGACTGGGTGTACCGGCTGCTGACTCTGGTCCAGATGGTCGGCGTGGCGGTCATCGCGATCGGTCTGCCGCCGGTGTTCGCGTCCATCGACGCCAACGAGCACGTCGACCTCGCCGTCGTGGTGATCGGTTACATCGTGATGCGGCTCGGAATGATCGCCCAGTGGCTCCGTGCGGCGATCCAGGCTCCCGGCTTCCGTGCGACGGCGCTCACGTACGCCGTGATGACGATGGTCGCGCAGGTCGGCTGGGTGCTGGTCGCGGTGATCTCGATGACTCTGGTGCCCACCCTCGTCGCGATCGCGGTGTGCATGGTGGTGGAGTTGCTGGGGCCGGTGATCGCCGAGACGCGGTTCACCTGCACGCCGTGGCATCCCCGGCACATCGTGGAGCGTTATTCGACGCTGGTGGTGATCACCCTCGGCGAGGGTGTCGTCGGGACGGTCGCGGTGTTGCAGTCGACGATCGAACGGGTGGGGTGGAGCTTCCCGACGGCCGTCCTCGGGCTGTCCGCGATGGGCGTCACGTTCGCGATGTGGTGGCTGTACTTCCGGTTGGAGGTCGGCAAGCCGTTGGCCGATCATCCGGCCAAGTGTTTCCCGTGGGGGTACGGCAGCATGCCGATCGTCATCGGCTGCGCCGCGGTGGGGGCCGGCCTGCACGTGGTCGGCCTGTGGGAGGACGGGGAGGTCGTGATCTCCGAGCACGCGGTGTACGCCGCGGTCGCGATCCCGTTGGCCGTGTTCTGCCTGGGCACCATCGGCATGTACTACTACCTGGAGGGACCCGATGCGCGGATGCCGTCGATGGTCGCGCTGGCCGCCGTCCCCCTCGTCGCGGGACTGGTGATGACGGAGGTCGGCGTCGGCCTGCTCGTGTGCGTGGTGGTCGCCTGCCTCACTCCGGTGCTGCCGGTGCTGCTCGTGGAGGTCTCGCACCGGGTGCGGGGTACGCCGGCGGGGTGATCGACCGATCGACCGCGGGGTGATCGACCGCGGGGCACCCACTATCCTGATGACCGTGCGCGTACTCGTGATCGGCTCGGGCGGCCGCGAACATGCCCTGCTCCTCGGACTCGACCGTGACCCGTCGGTTTCGGAACTGCACGTTGCGCCCGGTAACGCGGGAACGGCGTCGGTGGCGACCAATCATGCGGTCGATGTCGCGTCGGCGGAGGCGGTCGTGGCCCTGGCCACCGAGATCGGCGCCGATCTGGTGGTGATCGGTCCGGAGGTTCCGTTGGTTCTGGGTGTGGCCGACGCGTTGCGTGCCGCGGGCGTCGACACGTTCGGCCCGGGGGCGCAGGCTGCACGGATCGAGGGGTCGAAGGCGTTCGCGAAGGATGTGATGGCGGCTGCCGGTGTGCGCACGGCGCGCGCCGAGACCGTCGACAATCCCGCCGACCTCGACGCGGCTCTCGACCGTTTCGGTCCGACCTGGGTGGTCAAGGACGACGGCCTGGCGGCGGGCAAGGGTGTCGTGGTGACGACGGATCGTTCGGCGGCCCGCGCTCACGCCGCCGACTGCCTGGAGAACGGTCACCCCGTGCTCTTGGAGAGTTTCCTCGACGGGCCCGAGGTGTCGCTGTTCTGCCTCGTGGACGGCGAGACCGTGGTCCCGTTGTTGCCGGCGCAGGACCACAAGCGAGTCGGTGACGGAGACGCCGGACCCAACACCGGCGGCATGGGGGCGTATGCGCCGCTGCCGTGGTTGCCCGACGAGATGACGCAACGCATCGTCGACGAGGTGGTCGCGCCGGTGGCCGCCGAGCTCTCGGCTCGGGGGATGCCGTTCAACGGACTGCTGTACGCGGGCCTGGCGATCGACGCAGAGGGGCCGGCCGTTGTCGAGTTCAACTGTCGTTTCGGTGATCCGGAGACTCAGGCGGTTCTCGAACTGATGGAGTCTCCGCTCGGTGAGGCGCTCGCGGCGACGGCGCGCGGAACGCTCGCCGACCTTCCGCCGTTGCGTTGGCACGACGGCGCCGCGGTGGTCGTGGTCCTTGCGGCCGAGAACTATCCGGGTCGTCCGCGGACGGGTGACCCGATCCGCGGCGCCGACGGCGAGGGGATCCTGCATGCCGGCACGGCGCGCGACGCCGACGGGACCGTGGTCTCCGCTGGCGGTCGCGTCCTGTCGGTGGTGGGTCGCGGTGACGATCTGGCAGGAGCACGCGCGCAGGCTTATGAACGGCTCGCCGGTGTGACGTTGGTGGGCGCCCATCACCGCACGGACATCGGGAAGGCCGCCGAGGACGGGCTCATCAGCATCTGACTCCGAGTGGCCGGTATGCCGACGGTCGGGCTCAGAAGGGCGGCGGGGCTCAGAAGGGCGGCAGGCCGTCGTCGGTGGAGTTGAGTGCGGCGAGTGCTTGGTCGGTTTCGCGGTGGCGGCGGTTGATGGCGCGTTGCTGCATTCGGTATCGGTGTTTGGCCTCCAGGCGGGTCCGTGTGCGTTTTGGTGCGTTCTCGGCGTGTCCGGTTGTTCGGCGTGTCGTGCCGGTTGGGGTGTTGTGGTCGCAGGGCAGGAGTCCGAGTTCGGGGAGGAGCCAGGTGTTGGCGGCCTGCCGGCGGATGGTGATGCCTTCGGGGGTGGTGAGCTCGGTCCAGATGGTGCCGTGGGCGTCGGTGATCTGGTCGTCGAGCCAGCCGCGGGTGTGGGTTTTCAGGCCGTGGTGGAAGCGGCATTTGGGGTTGAGGTTGCACGCGCACGTCGGCCCACCCGAACCCGGATCGGCGTGGTTGTATTCGGTGACATGATCCAGATCGCACCGCCACGCGGGTCGATCACAGCCGATCCAGGAGCACGTGCCGAACAACCCGCGCACCGCCGTGTCGAGGACGGCGGTGGGCCGATATGGATTGCCTCGCTGGGCGGTCCGGTCCAGGAGTTGCCCGAGGTCCAGGTCTCGAGTCGTCGCGTCGGGGCGTTTTGCTAGTTCTCGGACGTGGGCGGCGGAGATCGGTCCGTAGCCGTCCAGTACGGCGGGGGTGTCGGCGGTGCCGTCGAGGGTTTCTTTCCGGACCACGACGTGCAGGACGATGCTCGCACACCGGGCGGCCACATCGTGATCGGAGAGCTCAGCGGCACAATCGGCGCGTTGGCACGCACAGACGAACGGGGTGCCGGTCAGGCGGGCGACGGCCGCATCAGCACGTCGTTCTCCTTTGGTGCGCGGATCGTGGCGGCACACTCCGGCGATGACCGCATCGATGGTGTCCTTGCACAGCACCGCGTCTTCGGTGGAGGTGGTGATGAGCAGTTCGGAGACGGTGTCGGTCACCGGTGCGATAAGCACCTTCTTCTGGGCGCGGGTGTCCTCGCGGGTGGCAGTGACCGCATCCGGGTCGTGCGTGGCCACGACGTGGGCGATGGTGTTCTCCACCCGGCGTGCGGTCAGCCCACCGATGACCGTGAGACGGTGGGCGGCTTCGGTGTCGATGAACGCCAGGATGTCGGGGTCCTCGATGAGTGCGGTTTGTTCGATGGCGCGGCGGAACCAGAACGGCGTCAGGACCCCGTCGCGCAGGAGGCGGCCGATGGCCGGGATGCGGTCGAAGCAGGCGAGGGCCTCATCGACGAAGCGTTCGGCGGTGCACTGCCGCACCCCCGCTACGACGGCGTAGGAGGCGGCGATCTGACACAGCGGATCATAAAGCCGCGTGAACACATCGGTGTTCCCGGCAGCATCGGCGGTGGTGTTGGCGTCGGCGGCAGCATTCGCCTCGGCGATCCGGTCGCTGGCCAGGTCGTAGATGGCCCGATATCGGTGCCAGAGGACCAGTCCGTGGAAGGAGTCGGCGCGGGCGGCGAAGAGCATCATCGCCGCATCATCACGCCCAGCATCATCACGCCCAGCATCATCACACCCAGCATCATCACACCCAGCATCATCACCACCCGCTGCCCGCCCGGCCGCTCCAGCGGGCCGCGGGAGTCGGATCACCAACTCCTCATCGGTCACCGTCACCGACAGCTCCGCCAACTCACCGGGCCCACGCAACACCGGACCCGGCCCGGGGTTGCCCGGTCCGGGCGGCAAGATCATCGTCGCGGTCATGGCATCCTCCCCGAAACTCCCGATCACGTTCGCCGTATCTCGAACTCGTGTTCGATGATACTCGCGGGGTCGGACACGTCGAACAGGCGCGACGACAGATCAGCGTGCGAGATTGCGGCCGAGGAACTCGACCTGTTCGGGGAGCACCGACCGCCAGAACCGGTTGGTGTGGCCGCCCGCGGACGTCCCGAACGCGGCCGGTGGATGCAGGTCGGCCGCCCACTGGCGCGCATACGTGTAGAACTGGTCGGCCATGCCGATCGAGATCATCAGCGGAATCTTGCTGAACGCGTGCTGTTGACCGAACAGTGAATTGGCCGCGTAGTCGGCGTAGGAGTCGAACGCGCGGGGCGGAAAATTGTTGGGGTCGGCCCACATGGCCGGTGAGCTCACCGCGATCGCCGCGATCCGCGGGGCCCCGACCAGGGCGCCGATGCGCAGGGCTCCGTAACCGCCCATCGACCAGCCGTAGAGGCCGATCCGATCGGTGCGGACGTTGAGTTCCGGATTCTCGTCGAGCAGCGGGATGAACTCGTCGATGATCATCGCGGCGCCGTCCGCGCCGTCGGTGCGAGCGTGGAAGTAGTTGCGGCCCACGTCGACGCTGGCGACGGCGAACGGCGGGTTCCCGGCGTCCACGTACTGCTGCACCACGCCCTGGATGTTGAGGCCCTTGGTGAAGATGCTGCGCTCGTTGGTGTTGAGCGCGTGCGCCACGATGACCACCGGAAGTTCGCCCGTCACACCCTTCGGGCGGACGGCGGCCCATCGGGTGGGCCGTCCGGCCATCTTCTGGGAGACGAAACTGCCGGTGATGAGGTCCGGTTCGTCGGGGATCTCCTGCGGGGTGGTCGGGGTCGGTAGCTCGTCGTCGCCGCCGACGTCCGCGGCCTGGCTCGGCACCAGGGGTTCCTCGCTCGTGCAGGCGGCGACGCCGCCGAGCGCCGACAGGCCGACGACACCCGCAAGCAGGGACCGGCGGGAGACCGGGCTTCGGGTGGTGGCCGAACGATCGGCGAACGGAGAGGTGTCGTCGGTAGGCATTCCGATAACGGACTTTACCGCGCCCCACCCGCGGAGGCCGATTCGCGCCGCGTGTGCACCGTCAGGCGTCGGCGAGTCGCGTGTCGGGACAGGTGCACCGCTGGTCGGCCGGAACCTGGTCCATGACCTGGTCGACGTGCTCACCGCAGCCGTCCCAGGTGGTCTTTCCGCAGGCGGAGCAGGTGACGGGGAAACACATGCCGAGGTTCTCCTTCGTGGTCGCGGTCGTGGTCGCGGTCGCTCACGCGTGCAGCGACTCGATGGCGGCGGTGAGCAGGGTGGTGGCTTCGTCGGCGACGGGGGCCAGCGCCGGGTCGTCGGTGACGGTCACCATCAGGGCCGGATTCATGGCTTCGACGATGCTCCGTTCTGGTCGCTCGACGTCGGTGCGGACGACGACGTTACACGGCAGCAGCAGGCCGATCTGGCGGTCGGCGGTCACGGCTCGGTGGGCCAGGGTCGGGTTGCAGGCGCCGAGGATCACGTAGTCCTCGATCTCGGCGCCGATCTTCGTCCGCAGTGTCGAGGCCATGTCGATCTCGGTCAAGACGCCGAACCCCTGGTCCGCCAGGGCTTCTCTGGTGCGTGCGACGGCTTCGGGGAGCGGGGCGTCGATGGTGGTGGCGATGGCGAGGTTCACGGCCTCGTCTCCTTTCGGGTGGGTGGTGTGGGGCGGTGGTGCGAGGTGGTTCAGGCGAGGGAGAGGAAGAGCTTCTCCAGCGACTCCGCGTCGGGGCCGTCGCCGTCGGGGTCGGTGAGGCAGGAGCGCAGGTTGGTCGCGATGATCTTGAATCCCGCGCGATCGAGCGCCTTCGACACGGCGGCCAGTTGCGTGACCACCTCGTGGCAGTCGCGTTCGTCTTCGATCATCGCGATGACTCCCGCCAGCTGGCCGTGGGCGCGGCGCAGTCTGTTCACGATCGCCGTGCGTGCCGGGTCCGTTGTCACCGGAGTGCCCTTTCGCTCGTCTTCCGGTACTTCCCCGACTATACCCCTGGGGGTATAATTCGTGCCAGGATGCGGCCACAGACCGGGTGCAGCGTTTTCGCTGGGCCGTGCGAGCGGCACTACACTGCCTAAGCGTGGGTAAACCTGCTATCAGCAACGTCCTCGCCGGCCGCTACGCCTCCGCAGACCTCGCAGAGATCTGGTCGCCGAGCAACAAGATCATCCTGGAGCGGCGACTCTGGATCGCCGTGATGAAGGCGCAGCGCGAGTTGGGTATCGATGTGCCCGCCGACGCCGTCACCGCATACGAGCGGGTGGTCGACGATGTCGATCTCGACTCGATCGCCGCCCGCGAGCGGGTCACCCGGCACGACGTCAAGGCTCGGATCGAGGAGTTCAACGATCTCGCCGGGCACGAACACATCCACAAGGGCATGACGAGCCGCGACCTCACCGAGAACGTGGAGCAGTTGCAGATCCTGCTGTCACTGCACCATGTGCGGGACCATGCGATCGCCATGCTCGCGCGGATCACCGAGCGTGCCGCCGCGTACTCGACCACGGTGATGGCCGGCCGCAGTCACAACGTGGCCGCGCAGGCGACGACCCTCGGCAAACGGTTCGCCTCGGCGGCCGACGAGCTGATGGCGGCCCTCACCCGGCTCGACGAACTCATCGCCCGCTACCCGCTCCGCGGGATCAAGGGGCCGATGGGGACCAGTCAGGACATGCTCGACCTGCTCGACGGTGACGCCGCCAGACTCGACCGTCTCGAGGAGGCGATCGCCGCGCATCTCGGCTTCGCGCATTCGTTGACGTCGGTGGGGCAGGTGTATCCGCGGTCGCTCGACTACGACGTGGTCTCCGCGCTGGTCCAGTTGGCGGCCGGACCGTCGTCGCTGGCGACCACGATCCGGCTCATGGCCGGGCACGAACTGGTCACCGAGGGATTCCAGCCGGGCCAGGTCGGCAGTTCGGCGATGCCGCACAAGATGAACACCCGCAGCTGCGAACGGGTCACCGGACTCGCGGTGATCCTGCGCGGCTACGCGTCGATGACCGGCGAACTGGCCGGTGCGCAGTGGAACGAGGGCGACGTGTTCTGCTCGGTCGTCCGCCGTGTCGCGCTGCCCGACGCATTCTTCGCGATCGACGGTCTCACCGAGACGTTTCTCACCGTCCTCGCGGAGTTCGGTGCGTATCCCGAGGTCATCGCGAACGAACTCGACCGCTATCTGCCGTTCCTGGCGACCACCAAGGTTCTCATGGCGTCGGTGCGGGCCGGTGTCGGCCGTGAGACGGCGCACGAGGCGATCAAGGAGAACGCCGTCGCCGTCGCGCTCGCGATGCGGGAGGAGGGGCGTGAGCCGGATCTCCTCGACCGGCTCGCCGCCGACGACCGGATCCCGCTCGACCGTGCCCGGCTCGATGAGCTGATCGCCGACAAGACGGCGTTCGTCGGTGCCGCCGAAGCGCAGGTCGCGCAGGTGATCGCCGATGCGGCGGCCTGGATCGACGCCCGTCCCGACGCCGCGGCCTACAGCCCGGCCCCCATCCTCTGACGCACCGGGAGTGACCATCATGCGACCTGATCTCGCCGAGTACACGCATATCGCGTCCGGCAAGGTGCGCGACATCTACCGGATCGACGAGGGCACCCTGCTGCTCGTGACGTCCGACCGGATCTCCGCGTACGACTTCGTTCTTCAGACCCCGATCCCCGACAAGGGCCGTATCCTCACGGCCGCCAGCTTCTTCTGGTTCGACTACCTAGGGGTGCCCGATCATCTCGCGGGCGGCCCCGCCGACGAGCGGATCCCGGCCGACCTGGTGGGGCGTTCGATGGTGGTGCACGCGCTGCCGATGGTTCCGGTGGAGTGTGTGGCCCGCGGCTATCTCACCGGGTCGGGGCTGGCGGATTACACGGCGACGGGGGCCGTGTGCGGGGTGACGCTGCCCGCCGGACTGGGGGAGGCCGACAGGCTGCCCGAACCGATCTTCACCCCGGCGACGAAGGCCGCTGTGGGTGATCACGACGAGAACGTGAGCTTCGAGCATGTCGCGGAGACGGTCGGCGCCGACCTCGCGGCAGATCTGCGGGCGACGACCCTCGACGTCTACCGGCGGGCCGCCGATCTCGCCGCCGAACGGGGGATCATCTTGGCCGACACGAAGTTCGAGTTCGGGCAGGCGGCGGACGGATCGCTGGTCCTCGCCGACGAGGTGCTGACGCCCGATTCGTCGCGGTACTGGGACGCCACCGTCTACCGGCCCGGGGAGGTGCAGCCGAGTTTCGACAAGCAGATCGTCCGCAACTGGCTCACCGGTCCCGACTCCGGTTGGGATCGGGCCGGGGAGGCCCCGCCGCCCGCCCTGCCCGACGATGTGGTGATGCGGACGCGCGCCCGCTACATCGAGGCGTACGAGCGGATCTCGCAGCTCAGCTTCGACGACTGGCCGGACCGTGCCCATGTCTGAGTCGACTCCGCCGGTCGCGAAGAAGGTGCCGGCACCGCGGACCCATCACGGTGACACCGTCGTCGACGAGTACGAGTGGTTGCGCGACAAGGACGATCCGGAGGTCATCGAGTACCTGCGCGCCCAGAACGCGTACACGGAGGCGCAGACGGCGTCGTTGGCCGATCTGCGGTCGGACATCGTCGCCGAGATCCGCAGTCGGACACAGGAAACCGACATGAGCGTGCCGACACGTAGCGGCCGCTACTGGTATTTCACCCGCACCACCGAGGGGCTCGACTATGCGACGCGCTGTCGTGCCCCGATCGCGGGCGACGACGACTGGACGCCGCCGGAGGTGACGATCGACGAGCGTCTCCCGGGGGAGGAGATCCTCCTGGACTCCAACGCCGAGGCGAAGGGGCACGACTTCTTCAGCCTGGGCGCCCTGTCGGTGAGCCACGACGGCCGCTGGCTCGCGTACAGCACCGATGTCGTCGGCGACGAGCGGTACACGCTGCGGATCAAGAACCTGGAGACCGGCGAGGTGCTGCCGGATGTGATCCCGGAGACGGCCGGCGGTGCGATCTGGTCGCTCGACGCGCGTTACGTCTTCTATCTCACGGTCGACGACGCCTGGCGTCCCGACACGGTGTGGCGGCACGAGGTGGGCGCCGACGTGCCCGACGTCCGCGTCTATCACGAACCCGATGAACGGTACTGGGTCGGCATGGGGACCACGCTCAGCGACGAGTACCTGGTGATCGGGGTGGGGTCGAAGATCACCGCGGAGGTGTTGGTGCTGCGTGCGGACGACCCGACGGGGGAGTTCGTCAGCATCACCGGGCGCGTGGAGGGCGTCGAGTACTCGCTGGAGCATGCGAAGATCGACGGCCGCGACTACTTCGTCGTCGTGCACAACGAGGAGCGCGACGGGGTCAAGGCCGTCGACTTCGCGGTCGACGTCGTTCCGGTCGACGATCCGTCGGCGCGGCGGGAGATGATCGGGCACGATCCGGCTCGCCGGATCGAGGACGTCGACTGTTTCCGCGACTATCTGGTTCTCAGTTACCGGGAGGGCGCGGTGCCGCGGGTGGCGATCGCGGACCTGCGTCGGATCGACGGTTTCCCGTCGATCGACGATTTCGTGGAGGTCCGGTTCGACCAGGAGTTGGCGTCGGCGGGGCTGGGGGCCAATGCGGAGTGGTCGGCGCCGATCCTGCGGATCGGTTACACGAGCTTCGTCGACCCGATCGAGGTGATCGACCTCGATGTCGCGACCGGCGAGCGGACGTTGCTGCGCAGGCAGCCGGTCCTCGGCGGCTACGACAAGGACGCCTACACGGCGGTCCGCGAATGGGCGGTGGCCGCCGATGGGACGCGGGTGCCGGTGTCGTTGGTGTACCGCCGTGACCTGGATCGTTCGCGGCCCGCACCGTTGCTGCTGTACGGGTACGGATCGTATGAGACCTGTCTGGACCCGGGGTTCTCCGTGTCACGGCTGTCGCTGCTCGATCGCGGTGTGGTCATGGCTTTCGCGCATGTCCGCGGCGGCGGCGAGATGGGCCGGCTGTGGTACGAGCACGGCAAGACACTCACCAAGAAGAACACCTTCACCGATTTCGTCGACGTCGCGCGGCATCTCCTCGACCGTGGGTGGACGTCGCCGCAGCAGATGGTGGCCGAGGGCGGCAGCGCCGGCGGTCTGCTGATGGGGGCGGTGCTCAATCTGGCGCCCGAACTGTTCAACGGTGTGCTGGCGGCGGTGCCGTTCGTGGATGCGTTGAACTCGATCCTCGATCCGTCGCTGCCGCTGACGGTGATCGAGTGGGACGAGTGGGGCGACCCGCTTCACGATCCCGAGGTGTACCGGTACATGAAGTCGTACACGCCGTACGAGAATGTGGAGCCGCGTGACTATCCGGCGATTCTCGCCGAGACGTCGTTGAACGACACCCGCGTGCTGTTCACCGAGGCGGCGAAGTGGGTGGCCCGGCTGCAGGAGGTCTCGACGTCCGGCAATCCGATCATGCTGAAGACCGAGATGTCCGCCGGGCACGGCGGTGTCAGCGGTCGGTACAAGCAGTGGGAGGAGACCGCTTTCGAACTGGCGTGGATCCTGCAGCAGACCGGCGCGCTCGGCTGATCCGACTAGTCTGATCCGACTAGTCTGATCCGTCTCGGCTGATCCGACTCGGCTGATCCGTCCAGAATCGTCACAGTCGGCGGTGATGGTCGTGGCGATACTCCTCGTATGAGGAGTTCACGCGTGATCGGTGCGGTGGTGTCGGCGGTGGTCGTTCCGGCCGCGATGGTCGGTCTGACGGCGGTGGGCGGCGGTCCGGCGCGCGCAACCGGTCCGCCCGAGCCGAATCTGACCCTGAACATCGACTGGGGCGGCGGCGCTTTTCCGCACTACACGATGCTCGGATCCGACGGGACGCTGATGGACGGGGGAGTCCTGTACCTGGCACCGACGATCCGGCCGCTGCTGGTGACGATCGTTCTGGACACCAATCCGTTCGATCACCGGTGCGCCACGGGCAGGGTGCGGCTGGAACGGCGCGACGGCGGGATCGAGGCCCACGACGTGGCCGCCTGCTCGTTGGTGAACGCCGCCATCGGCTTCGCGGAGCGGCCGTCGTCGTCCTATCGCGGCGTGTGCGCGACGTCGGGACGAGTATGGCAGTGCCCCCGCCGTTCCTGACCCCCGCCGTTCCTGACCCCCGCCGCTCCTGACCCCCGCCGCTCCTGACCCCGCCGCTTGCGGCAGCCGAGCGGTCACGGAGTGCTCGCGCCCTCCTCGACGGGGGTCGCGGGGACGTCGACGGGGGTGCGGGAGATGCGGACGTAGCAGTAGGTCATCGCGGCGACGGAACCCAGCATGAGGATCGTCGAGACGACCGCGTTCTGCGCCATCGGGACGCTGAGGTAGCGGAACGCAGCGAGCAACACGGCGAAGGCCGCCGCGCCGCCGGCGACCGCCGCCACCCGGAGACGGTGCCACCCGTCCTGCGGGCGCGCCAGGGCGCACTCGACGGTCAGGGCGAACACCAGGCCGGCGATGAGGTCGACGCCGTAGTGGTAGCCGAGTCCGAGGGTCGCCGACAGCGTGCACACGAACCAGAACACGCCGTACACCTTGAGCAGCCGCGGACCGCGCAGAGCGTGGACGAGGATCGCGGTCGCCCACGCGGTGTGCAGACTGGGCATGCAGTTGCGCGGCGCATCCTGGCTGAAGAACGCCGACACCGGCTCGAGCGACGTCGGCACCGTGTGCGGCCAGACGTCCAGCCAGCCGGCACCGGGAAGCTCGTCCCCGAACGCGAACACCGGGCCCACCACCGGGAACAGGAAGTACACCAGTGGGCCCAGCGCGCCGATCACGATGAACGACCGCACGATGTGATGGCGCGGGAAGCCGTCGACCGAACTGCGTCGCAGCTGGAAGAACGCGACGATCGCGGCACCGACCGACAGATAGTTGTAGACCTGGCTGATGAGCGACCGGAACCACGGGGTGTCCTCCACGAACCGACCCATCACCCACGACGGGCTGCCCAACGCGCGGTCGGCGACCTCGACGAAGTGGTCGGCGACCTCCGGCAGCGTCTCCTCGGTGAGCCCGAGCCACACCCCGGCGACCCGGCTGGTGACGATCAGGATCGCGGCGATGCCGACGGCTTTGAGCGCCTTCTCGCGTTCGGCGCCCGTCGACACCGCGAGGGCGTAGACGGCCAGGGCGATCAACCCCCACATCACGCCGTTGCCGAGGTGCAGGGTGTTGCCGACGATGAGGCGCTGGGCGTTGAACACCGACTCGACGGCGACCACGACCCCGATGAACGGGAGCCGCAGACGCGCCGGCATGCACATGAGGGCCAGCGCCATGCCTGCGATCTTCACCTCGGTGCCGCCGGCGACGCCGACGAGATCGTCGCCGATCAGCAGGACGGGGCCCCGAAGGTCGTAGACCGACGCGGCCGCCTGCATGACGAGGATGAACCCGACGACGATGAGCACCACCGTCGACCACTCTCGGCGGCCCCACTGTCGGCGAGGTACCGCCTCACGCCGGGGCGCCGCGTCGTTACGCCACAGCACGAGTCGTGATTCTAGTCAGCGCGTCGCCGTGCATCGTCGCCGGCTCAGTGCATCGTCGCCGACTCAGTGCGTCGCGGCGGTGACGTGCTCCTCCTCGGCCACCTGGACCAGCTTGCGTCGCGGCAGGAAGTAGGCCGGGATCAGCGTCAGAACCACCAGCGCCGTCGTGACGATGTAGGTGGTGCCGAAGCTCGACGCCATGTCGGCGGGGATGCCCGCCAGCGTGGACGGGGCGTCGGCCGGAGAGACGCCGTTGTCCAGGAGCGCCTTCTGCTGCCGGGTCGGATCGTCGCCGGCCTGCATGAGCGCCCGGGTGACGGGGGCGAGCATCGAGGTGAAGATGACGGTCATGACGGCGGTGCCGATCGACGACGACGTCTGCTGGACGGCGTTCATCATCGTCGAACCGTCGGCGATCTCCGGTCCGCGCAGTGTGGCCAGGGCCGCCGACATGATCGGCATCATCGTCATGCCCATGCCCAGCCCCTGGACGAACAGGGCACTGCACAGCAGCCAGTACGACGTCTCGGTGTCGATGGTGGTGAAGACCGCGATGCCCACCGCGATGAGGAGCAGACCGCCCATCACGAACTTGCCGGGTCCCATCTTGTCGGTGAGACGGCCGGCGATCGGCATCGTGAGCATGGCGCCGATGCCCTGCGGGGCCAGCAGGAGCCCCGCCGTCAGGGTGCCTTCGCCGCGGACGAACTGGAAGTACTGCGGGTACAGCAGCGAGCCGCCGAAGAACGCGATCGCGAACAGCGACATCGTGATGACCGAGACGGCGAGCGTCTTGTTGCGGAACAGGCGGATGTCGAGCAGTGGATTCGACGTGCGGAACGCGTGCCGGACGAACAGGGCGATGAGGGCGGCGCCGACGATCATCGGGATGTAGACCTGCGGATGGCCGAAGGTCTGCTTGTCGGCGCTCGACGAGACGCCGAACAGGAACAGCGCCAAACCGGGTGACAGCATCAGCAGGCCGGGCACGTCGATGCGCATGCCGGGTTGTTCGCCGCCGCCGGGCAGGGCGAACCACGCGTAGACCAGTGCGATGATTCCGATGGGGATGTTGATGAGGAACACCCAGTGCCAGGACGCGATCTCGATGAGCCAGCCGCCCAGGATGGGGCCGGCGATGGGGCCGAGCAGCATCGGGATGCCGAGGACCGCCATCACCGAGCCGACGCGCTCCGGACCGGCCGCGCGGGTCATGATCATCATGCCGATCGGCATGAGCAGGCCGCCGCCGGCGCCCTGGATGACGCGGAAAGCGACCAGCGAGCCGATGTTCCACGCGAGGGCGCAGAGGATGGAGCCGAGCAGGAACAGCACCAGGGAGGCCATGTAGACCCGCTTGGTGCCGAACCGTGACGCGGCCCAGCTGGCGGTGGGGATCACCGCGGCCAGCGCCAGGGTGTAGCCGGTCATCGACCAGGCGGCGCCGGCCGACGAGGTGTCGAAGGTCTGGACGAAGGTCTGCTGGGCGACCGCGACGACGGTGACGTCGAGGATCGACATGATCGCGCCCAGGACGACGACGCCCGCCACGATGAACACATCGCGGGTCAGCTTGTCGGGCTGACCCGCCGTGGTGGAGCTTGTCATGAGGTCTCTTTCTCGAATCGATGGTCGGTGGCCGGCTCGATGCAGCTCATGGCTGTCGAGAGACCGGAGTGGAAGTCCGTGCGGCGGTCCGCCGGGATCTCGGCGACGAGATCGGTCAGCTCCCCCTCGCGGATGGCGAACTGCGAACGGATCAACTCGCGTCCCCGGGAGGAGAGGCGCAGACGCTTCACCCGGCGGTCGGTCTCGTCCTCGCGTCGTACGACGAGGTCGAGAGCGACCAGGCGGTCCGCGCCCCGTCCGGCCGCGGCCACCGAGAGGTCGACGGCGTCGGCCAGTTCGTTGACCGAGAGATCGTGGTCGCTGCGGGACAGCGTCAGCAGCATGCGCAGATGCGAGAGCGTCAGTTCGGTCGACGCCACGCGGTCGGCGGTGCTGTGGCACACGCGATCGGCGATCGCCTCCAGGAACGAGGCCAGCAGGGAGGTGCAGGCGTCGATGGAGGGCTCGGAACGGGACACGAAAAATAAGTTACGGCCACGCAACTATTGCTGCAACGCAAATATCGGTGAGCTTCCTCACCGGTCGGTAGCATGTGCGTCATGGGTCACTCGAGCATCAAAGACATCCCCGTCCGCGCCCTCGACGGCGGCGACTTCTCGCTGTCCGATCTGTCCGGGCCGCTGCTGATCGTCAACGTCGCGTCGCGCTGCGGTCTGACGCCGCAGTACACCCAACTCGAACAGCTGCAGAAGGACTACGGACCGCGTGGGCTCACGGTCGTCGGCGTCCCGTGCAACCAGTTCATGGGGCAGGAGCCGGGAACCGCCGACGAGATCGCCGAATTCTGCTCGACCACCTACGGGGTCACGTTCCCGCTGTTGGAGAAGACCGATGTGAACGGTCCCGACCGCCATCCGCTGTACGCGGCGCTCACCGAGACGGCCGACGCCGACGGTGAGGCCGGGGACGTGACATGGAACTTCGAGAAGTTCGTCGTCGACGCCGACGGTGCGGTGACCGCGCGCTTCCGCCCGCAGACCGTTCCCGACGCCCCCGAGGTGATCGCAGCGCTCGAGGCCGCCCTGGCGTCCTGACGCCGACGGCTGCGCGCGAGCCGGTACAGTTGACGCGTACGCGTCCGGTCCGACCAGGCCGGACGCCTGGATCATCTGTGTGAGGAGCAGTGCGGCGAATGGCGCGTGTAGTGGTCGATGTGATGCCGAAGGCCGAGATCCTGGACCCGCAGGGCCAGGCCATCGTCGGCGCCCTGGGTCGTCTGGGGTTCGCCGGCGTCTCGGATGTGCGGCAGGGCAAGCGGTTCGAGCTGGAAGTCGACGACACCGTCGACGACGCCGCTCTGGAGCGGATCGCCGAGGAACTCCTGACCAACACGGTCATCGAGAACTTCTCCGTCTCCCGCGTCTCGGAGTGATCAGATGACCGCGCGCATCGGAGTGATCACGTTCCCCGGCACCCTCGACGACGTCGACGCCGCTCGCGCCGTCACCGTCGCCGGCGGTGAGGCCGTGAGCCTGTGGCACGGTGACGCCGACCTCAAGGGCGTCGACGCCGTCATCGTCCCCGGCGGCTTCTCATACGGCGACTACCTGCGCTGCGGCGCCATCGCCAAATTCGCACCCGTCATGGACGAGGTGATCGCAGCGGCCGACAAGGGCATGCCGGTGCTCGGCATCTGCAACGGCTTCCAGATCCTGTGCGAGGCCGGACTCCTCCCGGGGGCGCTCACCCGCAACGAGGGTCTGCACTTCGTGTGCCGCGATCAGTGGTTGCGCGTGGAGTCGACGACGACGGCGTGGACCACCCGTTACGAGCCGGGTGCCGAGATCCTCATCCCGCTCAAGTCGGGGGAGGGCCGGTACGTGGCCTCCGAGGAGACGCTCGCCGAACTCGGCGGCGACGGTCGCATCGTGTTCACCTACGCCGGCGACAACCCGAACGGCTCGGCGCTCGACATCGCGGGCATCTCGAGTGCCGACGGGCGCGTCATGGGGCTCATGCCGCACCCGGAGCACGCCGTGGAGGCGCTGACCGGGCCCAGCGACGACGGGCTCGGCATCTTCTACTCGGCGCTGGACGCGGTACTCGCGGCGGTCTGACGATGTCCGGAACGCTCCCGCCGTCCACCTCGGCGGACGCCGCCGGCCTCGCGGAGTTCATCGACGCCTCACCGTCGCCGTTCCACGTCTGCGCGACCGTCGCGGCGCAGCTCGACGCCGCCGGATACGTCCGCCTCGACGAGACCGGCGATTGGACCGGTGACGAGCCCCGCGCCTACGTGGTCCGCGGTGGTTCGATCATCGCCTGGAACGCGGGCGGCGCGAGCGGCGACCCGCGCTTCCGGATCATCGGCGGTCACACCGACAGCCCGAACCTGCGGGTGAAGCAGCACCCCGACCGGAGTTCGGCGGGGCTGGCGACCGTCGCGCTCGAGCCGTACGGCGGGGCGTGGCTCAACTCGTGGCTCGACCGCGACCTCGGACTCTCCGGCAGGCTCGCCTACGACGACGGCGACGGCGCGGTGGCGTCGACGCTCGTGCGGATCGACGACCCGATGCTGCGGGTGCCGCAGCTCGCGATCCACCTGTCCGACGACCGCAAGGGCGTCACCCTCGACCCGCAGCGGCACGTCGACGCCGTCCGCGGGGTGGGGGACGCCGAACCGCTGCTGGCGGTCGTGGCCGACCGGGCCGGCGTCGATCCGAACGCGGTCCTCGGCTGGGAGCTGATGACCCACGACGTGACGCCGTCGCGGATCATCGGTGCGGCCGGCGACCTGCTGAGCGCCCCGCGCCTCGACAATCAGGGCACCTGCTATGCGGGCCTGCGCGCGCTGCTGGACGCCGAACCCGACGGCGCGATCTCGATGCTCGCGCTGTTCGACCACGAGGAGGTCGGATCGGGTTCGGAGCGGGGCGCATCGTCGGATCTGCTGGTGACCGTGTGCGAACGGATCGTCGGCGCCGCGGGGGGAGCGCGTGCCGAGTTCCTCCGGGCGATGGCGGCGAGCGTCTGCGTGTCCGGCGACATGGCCCACGCGACGCACCCGAACTATCCCGAACGACACGAGCCGACCCACACCATCGCGGTCAACGGCGGCCCCGTCCTCAAAGTGAACCAGAACCTCCGGTACGCGTCCGACGCGATCGGCGAGGCCGAGTTCGCGCTGGCCTGCCGGGAGGCGGGGGTGCCGCTGCAGCGGTACATCCACCGTGCGGACCTGCCGTGCGGGTCGACCATCGGCCCCCTGACGGCCACCCGCACGGGGCTGTTGACGGTCGACGTCGGAGCCCCGCAGCTGGCGATGCACAGTTGCCGGGAGCTGATGGGCGTCGACGACGTCGCGATGTACGCCGCCGCGCTCACCGCGTTCCTGCGGCGCTGACGCCGCGGGCGGGGAGTGCCTACGGCTACTTCTCCCCGAGCATCGCGTCGATGCCGCCGACGTCGGTGATCGTCCAGTCCTTGTCGCTGTCGATGGTCACGCTGTAGGTCGCCGTCGACTGGACGCCCTCGGGCGCCTGCGTGTTCTTGGTGACGACGTTGACGAAGCAGTCGACGACGTAGGTGCCGTCGTCATCGGACCGGACGACCGCCGTGATGGGGGTGGCGGACGACGTCCACTGCAGCGGGGCGATGATCTGCTCCATCGACGTCGCGGCCTGCGTCAGCCGGTTCGTGAGCTCCTTCGACGTCCCCTTCGTGAGGCGGCCGCGCCATTCGGCGGGTTTGCTGAAATCCATCTGGGCCGCACCGACGGCGTAGTCGAGGGCCACCTGCTCGGCCTTCGCGTCGGCGTCGCGGGCGGCGGCCGCCGCGTTCAGCTCGTCGGACTTGCCCACGAGCAGCCACATGCTGATGGTCAGGGCGACCGCCAGGGCGACGATGATCAGCCCCACGGTGAGACCGACCAGCAGCGAATGCAGGCTCACCTGCCGGTCGCGTCCCGCGATCCGCCGGGCCGACGACTCGCGGCGCCGCTCGCGGCGCGAAGGAGACCCGGTGTCAGAATTCCCGGCGTCAGAATTCCCGGTGTCAGAATTCCCGGTGTCAGAATTCTCAGCGTCAGAATTCTCAGTGTCAGACTTCCCGGCGTCAGGCTTCTCAGCGTCAGGCTTCTCGGGGTCGGGGTTCCCTGGCTCGGACTTCCCTGGTTCGGACTTCCCTGGGTTGAGCACGGTGGAGGTCATGGCGGATCCTTCCTATCGGGGGCGGGGAGAACTGATGTCGAGGGTGAGGGCGTCGCCGGAGGCGGTCGCGGCGAGCGCCCGGTCGAGGACCGCGCCGATGTTCATGGTTCGCATCGACTTCGCCGCCGCCATCGCCGACGGCAGGACGTCCACCGTCAGCACCTGGATGTCGCCGGCCGATCGGTCCAGGAACTTCTGCAGATTGTCGATCAGCGGTCCGGCGCCGTCGGAGATCGAATCGGGCAGCGGGGCGAACACCGTGAAGAACTGCGCTGCGGTCATCGCGCCGTCGAATCCCTTGCCGAACGCCAGAATGTGATCGGCGGTGCCGCTGAGACCCGGCGGGATGAACGAGGAGTCCGCCAGCATCTTCTGCAGGTTCGTCAGCAGCGTCGTGAACGGCGACCGCGTCTCGTCGAGCATGGCCGCGGTCGCCACGCCGGCGCGCGTGATCGTCGAGAGCACCGCCGCATCGTCGGGCAGCGCCGACCGCAGTTCGGCGAAGATCTCCTGCAACTGCTCCGGGTCGATCTGATCCAGGAGGCGGGTGAACCGTTCCGAGAGCGCCTTGATCGTGGTCGGCACCGTGACCCGATCGGTGTCGATCTCCGCGCCGTCGGGCAGATAGGGGCCGTCCTGCGTGTCCGGAAGCACCGCGATGTACGTCTCGCCGAGCGCCGAGAGGTTGTCGACGCGGAACGTGCTCGACGTGGGAATCAGGTGATCCTCGCGGTACGTCAGGTCGACGGTGATCGCGTCGGCCGACGACTCCACCGAGGTGACGCGGCCGATGTCGACCCCGCGCATGAGGACGCGCGAACCGACGACCAGCCCGTTGGTGTCGTCGATGCGCATCGACGCCGACCGTTCCGAGTCGAAGTGCGCGACCGGGAGTCCCACCGAGCGCATGTAGGCCAGCGACGCCAGCGAGACGATGAGCATCGCGACGATCGAGACGACTGTCTTGCGGGTCATCGGACGGCCCCCAGCATGCGCAGGACTCGCCGCATGTCCGCGAGCTGTCGGCCGTCGGGGGTCGTCACCGAGACCAGATCCACCGACGGCCGTTGACTGAACGGCACGATGACCGATGTCAGGAAGGCGTCGATGCGAGCGGAGTCGTCGGCGAAGTCGACGCCGGCGCCCTTGACGGTGTTGATCGTCGTCGCCAGCGACTTGAGCATCGGGACGAGCCAGCCGCCGCCGGCGAAGATGCTGCCGACCGACGGGAGGATCGTGCCCAGATGCTGGATCATCTTCTTGGCCATCTGATCCCAATACTCCACACCGTGATCGGAGATGACCGCGGAGATCTTGTCGTGGCGCGACTCGACGGCCGTCGCCGTCCGGTCCAGGCCCGCCAGGAGACCGTCGATCCGGCCGAGGTTCTTCGACAGGTCCCGCAGATCGATCGCGACGGTCTTCGACAGGCCGACGAGATCTTCGGGAACGGGGACCGCACGGTTGATCCGCCGGATCGTGTCCTCGATCTTCTGGATGTTGCCGCCGTTGACGAAGTTCGCCAGCACGGCCAGCGTGTCCTCGAGCTGAGGCGGCGACGTGGTCCGCGACACCGGGATCGTGGCGCCGGAGCGCAGCGTCGAGGTGACCGTCGACCCGGGCGACCGGTCGATCGCGACGTAGGTGTCGCCGAGGACCGTGTCCTGGCGGATCGTCGCCTCCGCGTCGGACGGGATCTCCGAGTCGGCGCGGATGGTCGCGGTGACGTTCACGGTCTGCCCCGACGCCCGCACGTCGGTCACCCTGCCGACGTCCAGTCCGTCGAAGGTCACGTTGGCGCCGTTCGGCAGGTTGAGCGCACTGGTGAACTCGAGATCGACCGGGAACCCGTCCTCGACGCCGCCCGTGGGCGACGGCAGGTCGTCGGGCCCGAGGGAACAGCCGGCGAGCAGCGCGGTCGTCGTCGCGAGCGCGACGACCGCCGACAGGAGCCGATGCCGGGCCCTCATCGGCCCGATCCCGTCAGCACCGCGTCGAGAACGCTCAGACTCGAGAGTCGCACCGCGTCGCCGTCGGCGGTGCACGAACCGGGGCGGACCCGATTGATCGTCGCGCACAGCTCGCGCGCACCCGGCGACCGGAGTTCCACCTGCGGCGACGCGAGCCCGGTCGTCGTGCGCCCGCCGATCGCCCGCGTGACCGTGGAGACGGCGGGGACGGCGGCGAGCAGTTCGGAGACGTCACCGGAGCGGGATGCGGCCAAGCGCAGGCCGGCCGAAGCGTCCTCGAGCATCGAGTCGATGTCCTCTCCGTAGTTGGTCTGCACGTCGTAGAGGTCGGCGATCAACGGGCCGAGCGAGCCGATGAAGATGGTGACGCCCGGCCACAGGCTGTCGGCGGCGACGGCGAGATCCTCGGGCAGGACGCCGAGCGCCTGCCGGATGCTGCCCCACCGACTCAGTGCGCTGTCGGTGAGCGGCGCCATCGCGTCGATGATCGCGCCGACCCCGGAGACCAGCGGGTCGGGATTGGTCATGGCGCGCTCCGACGTCCGGATCAGACGGTCGACGTTGGCCCCCTCGCCGCGCAGCGACTCGTCCAGACCGATGATCGAATCGGCGACCGAGCGTGTCGTCGCGGGGGAGAGGGCGTCGAGGAAGTCGGCGGCCGAGCCGGTGATCTCCGAGAGGCTCTTCGGGGTGACCCCCTTGTCCAGAGCGATGCACGAACCCGGTGTGAGCTCCTCGCCCGTCCGGTAGTTCCCGACGAGTTCGAGACTGCGATCGGCCAGCAGGGACTTCGACCGGGTGACCGCCGTGACGGTCGCCGGAAAGCGGCGGTCGGCGGTGAGATCGAAGGTCACCCGGACGTGGTCGCCGGCCGGCGCGACCCGCGTGATCGACCCCACCGGGTAACCCATCTGGGTGACCTGGTTGCCGGGGTAGAGGCCGATGCTGTCGGGCAGATACGCGCAGAACCCGGCACGGGTCGACGACGTGCCGACGCTCACCCCGACGACCGCGGCGGCGACGACGGCCGCGACGGCGACGGCCAGGAGAATCAGACGACGGGGACGCATCAGCAGGCCTTTCCCGGGACGGGGACGCAGATGTCGGAGGCGAGCACCACGTTCGCGCCGAGCTCCTTCATGCCGTCGGCGCCGACGAACCCGCGGAGGCGGTCGGCCAATGCGCCGAGGGTGTCGATGACCGGTGACATCTGGCGGTGCATCGTCCCGACCCCCGTCCGGATGGTCGTGATGAGCTCTTTCAGGCGCCCCTTGTTGTTGTGGTAATACCAGGACAGCGGGCTGATCCGCTCGAGGACCTCACCGAGGAGGGTGTAGGTCTCGTTGAACCCCTCCCAGGTGGCGTTGTAGCGGGTCAGGACCCGTTCGATCTTCGCCACCAGGCGGAACACGAACTCGCGGTCGGCCTCGAAGCGCTCCGTGTACTCGCGGGCGAGGTCGAGCGTCTGCAGGACCTGGTCGCGCTGACGGTCCATCACCGACGAGATGCTCGTGAGGCCCTTGACCATGGCGCCGAAGGAGGTGGTGTTGTCGGTGAGCCCGGTGGCCAACTGCCGCAGGTCGGCGTCGATGGTCTTCGGGTCGACGTCGCCGGTGATCCGCGGCGCCTCCTGCAGGACGTCGGCGATGCTGTACGGGGTCGTCACCCGCTTCGAGGGGATCACCGCGTCGCCGAGCGCGTCGTCGCCGTCGGGGATCACGGTGACGAAGTAGCCGCCGACAGCGGTCAGCATCCGGATCTCCACGCGACTGTCGTCGCCGACGAACACGTGGTCGTCGATCTCGGCGGTCACCCGCACGCGGTCGGCCTCCAACGCCGTCTCGGTCACCGACCCGACCGAGACGCCGGCCACGCGGACATCGTCACCGGTCGAGATGGCGGCGGCATCGGTGGTCTCGAAGGCGACGGTCTGCTGGTTGGGCGGCCGAAGGTAGATGTAGGTGATCACCGACGCCACCAGCGCCGCCACGATGATCACCGCGACGCCGACCCGCAGGTCGCTGCCCAGGAGGCGTCGCAGGCGCGACCGGGCGGACTTCGTCACTTGCGGCATATCGTCACCAGCCGTTGGTCGAGGAACAGCTTCACGTCGTCGGGCAGCGGCGCGGCGCCCTTGGAGCAGGCGCGTGGTCCCACGCGGACTTGCTGGGACTGCATCGCGTCGAAGGCCACCGGCATCAATCGCACGGACGCCGCGAACCGGTCGATCGACCCGAACGCCGACGAGATCATCTTGTCGATGTCCATGTCGCCGCTCAGTCCGAGACCGCGGACGATCTCCGCCACCGGCCCCATGAACGCGGGGCCGAGGATGGAGGTCTTGGTGAACTCGTCGATCACCGAGATCGCCGAGTCGACGGGGATCTCCACCGAGTGCAGGATCGCGACGATGCTGTCGGCGCGCCCGCCCAGCGTGTCGGAGATGCGGGCGAGGTTCTCGACGAGGACGCTGATCACCTGTTCGCGATTCGAGGCGTAGTCACCGAGCCGCTCGATGCTGTCGAGGAGCGGCGTGAGGCCGCCGCCGTCGCCCTGCAGCAGGGTGATGGCGTTCTGGCTCACCTCGTTGATCTCCTCGGTGCTGAGCGTGTTGAGGACCGGTTGGAGACCGTTGAACAGCTCGGTGATGTCGAACGACGGTGTGGTGTGCGACAACCCGACGTGCGAGACGGTGCGGCCCTCGCCGATCCCGGTCACGTCGATGTACCGGAGCCCGGTCAGGTTCTGGTATTTCACGGCGAGCCGGGTGGCGTCGGTGATCCCGTACTCCTCGTCGAGGGTGAAGGTGACGTGCGCGACGGTCGGCGTTCCCGGTGCGGACGACCGCCGCAGCTCGATCTCGGACACCTTGCCGACCTGCACGCCGCGCAGCCGGACGTCGCCGTTGACCCGCAGACCCGACACGTCGGAGAAGTCGGCGGTGTACGTGTGCGTGGTCGAGCGGACCGGCCGGGTGGACGCGTTCAGGACGATGATCATCAGGATCGCGGCGATCGCCGCGGCGATCGCGATCTTGAGCAGCGCCCACAGGGACGTCCGGGTGATCCTCATCGGCTCCCACCTCGCAGGCCGGCCTGTGCCAGCGGGGCTGCCAGACCGGGCAGATCGTTCATGACCAGCCGCAGACGCAGGCTGGGGCGCCCCGCGGTGCCGCCGAACGCGGCGGTGAGCCGGTCGATGACGAGCCGGAGCTTGGGGCCGGTGGTCCCGGAGCCGAGCATCCCCGGGACGGCGTCGGAGAACGCGGTGACGATGGAGACCGCGGGCGTCAACTCGGTGTCGTGGGACTTCAACAGGTTGCCCGCCGCCGAGAACAGGGCGCCGCCGGCGATCGCCAGGCCGGCATCGGAGTTGTCCAGGTCGTGGTAGTTCATGCCCAGCGAGCCGTCCGGCCGGCGGTTGTAGACGCCCTGGAAGATCTGGTAGGCGCCGTCAGCGGTCTGCTGAATGAATCGGGGCATCGACGCGAGGACGGCGTTCGCGTCCCGCAGCTGCTCGGAGGGGAGCGCCTTCTGCGTCTTGGCGATCATGTCGGCGAACGCCAGTCCGCTCTCCAACAGCGGGGTGAGCGCGTTCGTGTACCGCAGGACGGTGTCGAGCGTGTCGAGCATCTCGTCGGACAGCGTGCCGGACGCGATGATGGAACCGCGCTCGATCATCCGCGACATCGTGAAGTCGCCCAGGGGATCCCGGCGCAGGGAGAGGCCGTCGCCGAGCGCCGACCCGCCGGCACGCGGCGTGAGGTTCAGCGCGGTGACGCCGAAGTAGTTCGCCGGCCGGAAGTCGATGTCGAACGTGTCGGTGACGCCCGTGATGCGACTGCGGGTGAGGGTCACGTCCAGGGCCAGCGAACCGTCCGGGGCGCGGCTCACGTCGTCGATGGTCCCGACCTCGGCGCCGCGGAGGATCACGTCGGTCCCCGGTTTGACGCCGGGTGCGACGGTGGAGCTGTAGATGCGCACGGAGACGGAGTCGTCGTCGCCGCTGAATCGGGTCACGCCGTACCAGCAGGCGGCGGCCACGGCGACGAGGACCACGAGCGCCGCCGCCGTCAGCATCGTCGTTCGACGCTGAGCTGCGGGGGAGCCGCGGAGAAAGTCCTGATGCATGGGCCCGCCTATCCGGTGAAGACGAGGGTCGGGGACAGCCCCCAGATGGACACGGACAGAGCGAAGTTCGCCACCACGATGACCACCAGGCTGGCGCGGATGGCCCGGCCGGAGGCGATGCCGACCCCCTCGGGACCGCCCGAGGCGAAGTAGCCGTAGTAGCAGTGGATGAGGGTCACGATCCCGCAGAAGACCACCGATTTGAGCACCGAAGCGCCGATCTCCGACACGGTGAGGAACTGCCCGAAGTAGTGGTCGTAGGTGCCGGGCGCCTCGCCGTGGAACACCTTCACGATCAAGGCGCCGGTGCCGAAGCTGATCGCCAGGCACAGCAGGTAGCTCGGCAGGACGGCGAGCATGCCGCCGATGAGCCGGGTGCCGACGACGAACGGGATGGCGCGCATGCCGAGTGCCTCGGTGGCGTCGATCTCCTCGGAGATCCGCATGGAGCCGACCTCCGCGGTCATCCGACATCCGGCCTGGGCGGCGAAGCCGATGCCGGTGAGGATGGGGGCGATCTCGCGGATGTTGGCGAACGAGCCGATGATTCCGGTCAGTGCGCCGAACCCGAGGAGGTTGAGCGCGTTGTAGGCCTCGATCGCGATGACGGCGCCGACGGCGACGCCGAGGATGGCGAGCAGACTGACCACGCCGCCGTCGACGACGAGGGAGCCGCGGCCCCACGCCATCGCGTTCATGGTCTTGAACGTCTCGCGCCGGTACTGGCGGATCGTGACCGGGAGCAGGACGAGCGTCTGGACGACGAAGAGCGTCGCCCGGCCGACGGTGGACACCGCATCGCCGACCGCCGTGCCGACGCGGGACAGCGGGCCGGAGACCCGCGGGAAGGGCTGATAGCGCGCGACCGTCATGGCGTCACCCGATCTGGTTCTGGAAGAACATGGCCTGGAACTGGCTCATCACGAGGTTGGCGATGAAGATCGTCACCACGCTGAGGACCACGGAGGCGTTGACGGCGTCGGCCACACCGCGCGGGCCGCCCTTGGCCTCGAGGCCGCGCAGACTGGCGATGACGACCACGATGCCGGCGAAGACCACGGTCTTCCCGATCGCGAACCACACGTCGGTCGGGGTGGCGAAGGCGCCGAACGACTGCCAGAAGGCGCCGGGGACCACGTCGTTGACGTTGACGGCGATGAGGAGGCCCGCCGCCACACCGGCGGCGACGATGATGATGCACAGGATCGGCGCGATGACGAGCATGGCGACGAACCGCGGCATCACGAGGCGTTCGAGGGGGTCGATGCCCATGACCTTCATCGCGTCGATCTCCTCGCGGATGGCCCGCGAACCGAGGTCGGAGGCGATGGCGGAGGCCGCGGCACCGCTCATCAGGAGTCCGGCGGCCATGGGGGCGCCCTGACTGACCACGCCCAGACCGGATGCGGCCCCGGCGAGGGAACTGGCGCCCACCTGGTTCATGAGACCGCCCACCTGGACGGAGACCTCGGCGCCGATGGGGATCGCCATGAGCAGCGCGGGCAGCGACGTGACTTTGAGCAGCAGCCACATCTGGCCGACGGTCTCGTCGACGGGAATCCGCAGTCGGGCGACGCCCAGCACGAAGTACCGCACCACGTCGGCGCACAGCAGCGCGGCCCGGCCGACCGTCGCGGCCGTCTGTCGCGGGGCCTCGACGACGTAGTCCGCGCACCGGTCGACGAAGGCCAGGCGCGGTGCGGACCGCACCGGCGGGGCCTCGTACGCGCCGAACGACGTCGAGGTCATCGCAGGGCGCCCTCTGCGGGGTGGGCCGGTGTGCGACGTCGGTGCATGGCCATCCTCTCGGTCGGGTGTGCGAAACGGTCGGGTGATGGAACGGTCAGGTGATGCGGATCACGACGAAGGTATGACGGCTTCCGTGCCGCGGGGTGGCGCAAAATGACACAGGATCGTGATGGCCCGGGATCGCGATGGCCGGGCGAGTGTCGTGTTCCGCGACACCCGCGCCGCGGGGGCGCGCCATAGCGTCCCGGTCATGGTGAAACAGTCCCGAGTCCACCCCGTGCACGTCGTGGGTGCCGCGGCCACCGAGTTCGTCGCGGAGCACGAGGCGATGCTCGACGAGCTGGTGTTCGACGTCGTGCACCGCGCCCTGCGCGAGTGCGGCCTGCGCAAACCCGACATCGGGCTGTCGGTGCTGGCCTCGCTGGACGTCTACGACGGCCGGTCCATCTCGTCCGGTCTCACCTCGTCGGCCACCGGCGGATACCTGTCGGATGCGTTCCGGGTGGAGGACGACATGGGTGCCGCGATCATCGCGGCCGCACAGGCCGTCTCGGCGGGCGATGTGAGCGTCGCGGTCGCCGTCGGCGTCCACAATCCCGAGAACCGGGCGGCGACCCGGCACGGATTCATCGAGCAGATCTCGAATCTCTCGTTCGACCCGCACTTCGGTCGTCCCGTCGGTCTCACCGCGGAGGTCACCTACGGGCTGCATGCATCGACGGTCACCGCGGACGGCACGCTCACCGTCGACGATCTCGCCGCCGCGGCCGCCGAGCAGATCACGGCGGGGGCCGGCGGCGTCCGTGCGATGCGACGCGCACCGGTCGGTGTCGCCGACGTCCTCGCGTCACCGCGCGTGTGCACCCCGCTGCACGAACTGATGCTGCCCGCGATGTGCGCCGGGGCCGTGGCTGTGGTGCTGGCGTCGCCGGCGCGGGCGGGCCGATGCCTCGGTCGCGACGCCCGACTGACCGGGTTCGGCGGCGCCACCGGCGGCTACCTGTGGGACGACGGATGGTTGACCGATCCCGCGGAGACGACGCGCCGTGCCGCGGGGCTCGCCTACGCGCAGGCCGGGATCGACAGGCCCGCCGACCGGGTCGGGGTCGTGGAGTACTCGGCGGTGACCGCGGCCCTCGACGGTCCGGTGAGCGCGGCCCTGGGCTGCGGCAGTCCGCGCCGCGTGAACCCGGGTGGCGGCGTCCTCAGCGCGTATCCGGGGGTCGCCAACGGCGGCCTGCGGCTCATCGAACTCGTCGACGTGCTCGGGACCGGTGAGACGGGGGTGTCGCACTCCGTCGACACGGTCAGCGGGCTCGTGGCGCAGAACGCATCGGTACTGGTGGTGGAGGGGCTGTGATGACCAACGAGCACACGCGGCATCGAGCGGCCGTCATCGGGGTGGGCGTGACGCCGGCGACGTCGCCGCGCAAGCAGACGCGCTCCGCGGTGGAGTTGAGTGCGGACGCGGCCCGGGACGCGCTGTCGCACAGTGGCATCGAGCCGACCGGACTCGACGCCGTCGTCACCGGATGCATCGACGGTTTCGAGGGGACGGTGCTCGGCTCCCGATACATCTCCCGCCTGCTGGGCCTCGGCGACAGACTGCCGGTGACCACCGTGAACACGGGCGGCACCACGGGCGGAAACCTCCTGCAGGTGGCCGTCCGGATGGTGCGCAGCGGAACGCATCGACGCGTCCTGTGCCTCGGCGGTCCCACCTTCTTCGGGGCGCGGGACCTGCAGGCGGCGATCAACACCAACTCGCCGATGATCATCGAACAGCCGTTGGGCATGGGGGCCTACCACATGGGGGCCTTCGCGGCGACCGCCTATGCGCGGCGCTTCGGCGTCACCGCACGCGACTACGCGGCCGTCGCCGTCGCCGACCACGCGAAGGCCGCGCAGAACCCGTTCGCACACCTGCGCTACGAGATGACCGAGGACGAGGTGCTGGCCGATCGACCGTTGTCGACGCCGCTGACGCAGTCGATGGTGTGCCCGGTGTCGACGGCCGCGGTCGCCTTGATCGTCGGTCGCGACGACGAGCTCGACGATGTGACGACGCGGCCGGCGCGCGTGCGCGGGGTCGGCATGTCCAGCGACCCCTATCTGGGCGGCGGGAAGGGCGACTTCTCGGAGCTGCAGAACCTGGCGACCCTCGCCGAACGGGTGTACGCGGCGTGCGACATCCGGAACCCGGCCGACGACATCGACGTCGTCGAGGTGTTCGCGCCGTACGTCCACATGCAGCTCATGCAGCTCGAGGCTTTGGGATTCGCGGCGCCCGGTCGGGCGATCGACCTGATCAGGTCGGGCGCCACCGAGCGCGGCGGCCGCCTCCCGGTGAACCTCTCCGGCGGCCCGAAATGCACCAACGCCGGCATCTCGGGCGAACTCGCGCCGTTCGCGTACGCGGCCCTGCAGGTGATGGGCGATGCACCCGAGTCCATGCAGGTCTCCGGCGCCCGGCGGTCCCTCGCCCAGGGCACCGGCGGCACCTTCTTCCAATTCGAGAACCTAGCGATCTTCGAAGCGATCGACGAAAGGCGAGACCGATGAGTCTGCAGTCATCAACCCCCGCACCGAGCACCGAGGAGGTCCGCTGGGACCTGACGTTCGACATCCATCTGGGTGCGACGTGGAGCCGGTTCATGGCCGGTCTCATCGACCGGGTGATCTACGGGACGACGTGCTCGGCCTGCGGGCGGACGTCCGTGCCGCCGCAGGCCTTCTGCGAGTCGTGCTTCGAGCCGGTGGACCGGTGGGTGGAGTTGGCGACCGAGGGGGTCGTCGAGGCGTTCACGGTGGCGCAGCTGGGATTCACCGGGGGACCGACCCCGCCGTATGTGATCGCCGGGATCCGGCTCGACGGCGCCGACACCCTGCTGATGCACTGGCTCGCGGGGATCGACCTGTCCGACGATGCGGCGATCGCCGACCTGGTGGGACGGCGCGTGCGAGCGGTCTGGGCGCAGGAGCGGACGGGGCGGATCCTCGACATCGCCCACTTCACACCCGTCGACTGACCGGGCCGGCGTCAGGGGGACGGGCGTCAGTGAAGCGGTGAGAGCCGCGCCGACGCCGCGTGGAGCGGCAGCAGGTAGCTGCGCACGAAGTCTTCGATCTGCTCGCGTCCCGCGAGGGGCAGCAGATCGGTCGGCTGGGTGAAGAACGAGATCACGATGCGCACCACGATCTCGGTGATCACCAATGCGTCGGGCGTCGACATCGTCGACGCCATGACGGCTCGGATCACATCGACGGTGGAGCCGTTCAGCGACGCCCACATCTGCGAGACGAACTCGGGGTCGTGGGCGATGAGGCTGGCGATGAGCGTGCTCTCCTGCAGGAACACCATGCCCTCCACCCAGAGGCGGACGAACCGGTCCGCCTCGTCCTCGATCTCCAGGGCGGGCAGGAGGCGTTGGGCACTGGCACGGACTTCGGCGCGGATCAACGCGTCGAAGACGTCGACCTTGCGTCCGCAACGACGGTAGACCGTCTGGCGCGAGACGTTCGCGTCCCGCGCCAGACGGTCGGTGCTGAAGCGCTCGTAGCCGTGGGCGATGATCTGATCGCGGGCGACGGCGAGGATCCGGTCCCGTTCGGGGTCCGGTTCCTCACCCGCGCTCAGCAGCGATAGGAGCCTGCGAGCATGTTCCGCGTCGGCCAACGGTCTACCTGTCGTTCTCGTGTATTGATCGTGTCGAACGGTATCAGCGGACGCCGATGTCAGCGGGCGGCGGTGTCAGCGCCGCCGCGGGCGATCGCCGACGACATCGGGCATCCGGCCGCCTCGGCCTGGGCGAGGATGTCGTCCGACTCGTCGAGGAACTTGCCGGCCTCCTGAACGGCCTTCATCCGCGGCGACGCCGATTCGGCGTAGTCGGACAGATTGCCGCGTCCGGTGCCGAAGGGGCGCGGCAGGATCTTGGTCGCGAGCCGAGCGGCCGGCGTCCAGCCCTTGCGTCCGATGCGTTCCTGCGCGTCACGCCAGCGGGTGCTGATCATGATGGCGTCGGGCGCGATCCGGAACAGGAACCGCAGGACGGGGTCGACCATCTTCGCGGTGCGGCGGTGCTTCTGCAGCTGCGGGAGCTGCCACAGGCGTTCGGCCAGTGCCGGCGGCGCCGACAGTGCCGTCCAGTTCATCACGATCGTCGCCACGGTGCGGGATGCGAAGATCTGCAGGATGGCCTCGAGGAACTCCTCGTCGACGCGAACGGTGTCGGGATCCTTGTAGTAGTCGTCGAGCCACTGCTGCATCTCATCCCAGGTCTTGGGGACCAGGTCGGGGTCGCAGCCGAGCATGGCGGCGAACTGGAGGACTTCCTCGTTGTACTTCAACGACTCGGTGAACGTCAGCGGGCCGAAGAACCGCTCGTACAGCTGGCGGTACGGGACCATCTGGGTGAGGACGGTGAACACCATCAGCTCGGGTTCGAGGGCGGCGAACGGTGTTCCCGGTCCGTACCGCTTGCTGGTGGAGTCCTCGGGCATCCGCATCACGATGCGGCTGTGGTAGCCGAAGATCCGGTTGCTGGTGCGGGTCGCGAGCTCGTCGTCGCCGACGAACCAGTCCATGAACGCCTCGTATGTGCGCGAGTACCGGGGCAGGGGGTCGGTGTCCTGCCGGATCTTGGACGTCGCCTCGCTGCCGACGGGGGTGCGTGCACCGGAGAAGCCCGCGGTGATCCGGGGTTCGAAGACCTCGAGGATGCCCGCGTACCAGACCATCAGCGGCAGCACGGGGAAGGCCTTGGAGATCTTCCACATCGTGGAGTCCGGACCGAAGTAGCCGAAGGCGGGGTCGTCGATCCGGGCGCGCGCCGCGGCCAGCTGATCCCGGTACTCGGTCGTGGTGATGATGTTCTTCAGCTCGTCGAGGGTGGCGCGGCGCTCGGCGCCGCGCGCCAGCGTCGCGGGCTTCGATTGCGAGCTCTGAGGGTGGATCACCGTCTGCATGGGATGCTCCTAACTATGTGACAGTGTTACGTCCCAACAACTTTGTAACACCGTATCACGCCGGGGTGTGATCGGTGTCGCACATCGAGACACGAGATGAAGAGAAGACGAGCTGAAGAGAAGACGAGATGAAGAGAAGACGGGGTGAAGACAAGACGGGGTGAAAAGGGAGGGGCCCCGCCTGTGGCGGGACCCCTCCCCGGTGGTTGGTCGTGGGCGGTGGTTGGTCGTGGGCGGTGGGTGGTCGTAGGCGATCAGTACGAGCGCGGGAGCGACAGGGTGTGCTGCGCGATGTGGTTGAGCACCATCTCGGTCGACACCGGCGCGATCTGCTGCAGCCGGGTGATTCCCCACAGGTCGGCGAGACCGTACTCGATCGTCATGCCGTTGCCGCCGTGCACCTGGATCGCCGTGTCGAGCGCCGCCAGCCCGGCCTTCGACGCGGCGTACTTGGCCATGTTGGTCTCTTCGCCCGCGTCGAGTCCCTCGTCGTATCGGGCGGCCGCCTGCCACACCAGGGAGCGCGCCGCCTCCAGATTCACGTGCGCCGAGGCCAGCGGATGCGCCACCGCCTGATGGGTGCCGATCGGCACGCCCCAGACCTGCCGTTCGTTGACGTACCGCTGAGCCTTGGCCAACGCGTAGCGGCCGATCCCGGTGCAGATCACCGCGCTCATCACCCGCTCCGGGTTCAACCCGTCGAAGAGTGCGCGCAGGCCGCCGTTGACCTCGCCGACGAGACGATCGGCGGGGAGCCGGATGTCGTCGAAGAAGAGAGTCCACTGCCGCTCCGGGGCGGTCACCGCGGTCGGGACGAGCGTCCGCTCCATCCCGGCGACGTCGGAGTCGACCAGGAACAGCGACAACCGTCCCCGCCCCGACCGCTCGTCGACCGAGGTCCGCGCGGCGAGGAGGAAGTAGTCGGAGTGCTCGATCCCCGAGATGAAGGTCTTGGTGCCGTTGATGATCCACTCGTCGCCCTCGAGCCGCGCCGACGTCGAGAGCATGTGGGAGTTCGACCCGGCGTCGGGCTCGGTGAGCGCGAACGCGATCCGCCTGCTGCCGTCCGCGATCGACGGGAGGTGCTCGCTCTTCTGCTCCGGAGTCCCGTGTCGCACGAGGATGTTCGCGACGATCCCCTGCGTGAGGACCAAGTACAGCTCGGGGCATCCGCCCGCGGACATCTCCTCGAGCACGATCGCCAACTCCATGACGCCCTGGCCGGATCCGCCGTACTCCTCGGGGACGTTGAGGCCGAGGAAGCCGCCGGCCGCGAGATCGTCCCACATCTCGCTCATCGGCTCGTTGGCCGCCGATCGCCGGGCGTAGTAGTCGTGGCCGTACTTGCCGACGATCCGGGCGAGCGTGGCGCGCATCGCCTGCTCCTCGTCGGTCGGCTCCACAGTCAGGGCGGCCGCGCCCTCACCGATCACTGTCTTGACGCCCATGGGTCCTCACTCGCTGTTCTGCGGCGGTAGGCCGCGCTGGTCGGATGTGTCGTGTTCAGGGATGTGTCGTGCTCAGGGATGTGTCGTGTTCAGAGATGTGTCGTGTTCAACTGTCGCGGCCGTCGTCGGCCGTCGGTTGTCTCAAGATGCGACGCGGCCCGGATGTCGCGGACTCGCCGAGGGCGGCGAAGGCGTCGGTGAGCATCGCGTGCACGTGCTCGCGGGTGATGAAGCCGCGTTCGAGCCACGCCTCGGTGGCGGCCGTGATGAGGGCCTGGTAGCACTGCACGGTGACCAGGTGGACCGGATCGTCGGGGTTCAGACCGACCGCGGTCGTCAGTTGGCGCTCCCAGGCGCGCATGCTCCCGGCCAGCAGCCCGGCCACCTCGGCGTCGCTGCTCGTCCGTGCTCGGAGCATCGCCACGTACGCCTCGCGGTTGCGTTCGATGCTGCCCAGCCAGTGCTCGAACAGGGAGTCGACCCGCTCGGCGACCGTGTCGCCGCGGATGTATCCGATCTGCGGCGGGACCGTCGCGAAGCGGCCGAGTGCGACGAGGAAGAGCTGGCGTTTCGAGGCGAAGTGGTACAGGACGTTCGTGCGCGTGGTACCGGCGGCATGGGCGATGTCGGAGGTCGAGACCTCCTCGTAGGATCGCTCCCCGAACAGGGTGCGGGCGGCCGCGATGATCTGTTCCTGGCGGTCGTCGGACTCCAGTCGGACCCGTCGGCGCGCGGGGGCGGCCCTGCTCACGATGTCGACGCCTCGAGGTCGATGCCGAGTGCCCGCATCTTGCGATACAGGGTCGACCGGGCGATGCCGAGCGAGTCGGCGGCCTTCCTCTTGTTCCCGCGCGCATCCCGCAGCGCCTGGACGAGGGCGGCCGCCTCGACCCGGTCGAGTCCGGCCAGTCGGCGGCGGCTGCCGTCGACGACCGCTGCGGCAGGCAGGTCGTGCACGCCGATGTAGGCGGCGGTGGTGGCCTGCAGGACGCTGAAGACGCGGTGCTGCAACGACGCGACGTTGTGGGGGTGGTCGGTCCGCGAGAGGGCCTGCAGGGCGTCGGTCATCCACTGCACGCGGCCGCGTTCGGGGTACGCGGCGGTGTAGCGGCGGGTCAGTTCCCGCACGAGGGCGGGAAGATCCTCGATGCGGTCCCGCAGGGGCGGCACGGTGACGACCGACCCGAACAGTCCGAGCACGTCGGTGGGGTCGATGCGACCGTCCTGCGGTCGAGCCGTCGCCACGACCCGCGTGGTGGCCATCGCGTCCCCGAGGAGTCGGGTCACCTCGATCGAGATCGCCGACGGGAGCCGGTCGAGGTGGGTGACGACCAGTCGCGGCGGGCTCTCGGCGAGGATCGCCCGCAGCCGCTCCAACCATTCGGCCCAGCCGATCCGGATGCCGTCCATCGCGTTGATCGACTCGGCGCCGTCGCTGATGGCGGCGGCGATCGCGGTCTTCCCGGTGCCGCTCTCGCCGACCAGGAGCAGCGACGCCCCCGCCAGTCCGGAGACGGTGCGGCACAGGTCCTGCCACCGGCCGCTGGAGCCGACGAGGCCGGGGAGCGATTCGGCGGGTGTCGGGGCGGCCGGCGCGGTCCGGCGCAGCCGGAGGATCATTCCGACGGTGGTCTCGCCGTCGAGGACGGGGATGAAGCGGACCTGCATGTCGTGGCCGTCGCCCACGTCGACCTGTCGTTCATCGACGGTCTGCGACCGGGTGAGCTGTCGCGCGCGCTCCCAGAGGATCGACTGCTCCTCGATGCCGACCAGACGGGCCGCGGCGGCGTTGGTGATGATGGTCTGCTCGCTGATGGCGACCACCGCGTGTCTGCTGTCGCGGTTCTCGGCGAGGTAGCGGTCCATCAGCATCCGCTCGCCGCGGCAGGCCGGGTCGGCGAGGTCGGCCTCGATCCCTCGGACGAGCTCTTCGATCCAGGACAGTGCGATCGGATTGTCGTCGACGACGTGTGTGAGCAGATGCAGGCTGCCCGCGATCCGCCTGCGGGGCGCCTGCCGGATCGCGGTGCCGGTCGACGCCAAGGAGATGAGGCGGGTCGCGAAGTGCTCGGGTCCGCATGCGGTGACGGGTTCGCCGGTCACGAGGGTGGAGAAGCTGGACGCGCCCACGGCGGTCTCGGCCATGGACATGCCGACGCGGCAGTCGATCTCGTCGAGGGTGTGCAGGACGTCGTCGACGCCCCAGCGGCCCAGCACGGTGCCGGCGGCGTTGGTCAGGACGACGGCGCCGCCGCTGCGGTCGATGTCGGCCGCGCGCCCGGCCATCGTCGCGGACACGGTGTCGAGGAGGTGGCCGTCGCCGGGCTGCCGTTCGCCGGGGAGTGGGCGGGCGGTCGCGCGGTCCATGCGGTCGGTGCGACACCGGGCCCAGGCTCGATCGAGGGCGGTGCTGCGCGCATCGTCGTCGCGTCCGGCCGCGGTGGGGGACTGTCGGTCGATCATCTGTTCCGTCACGGATCGCCTCCTCGGTGATGCACTCATCCTGAAGCGCTACTGACAGGGTGTCAAGAGGTTACTGACATCCTGTCGGTACGAGGGGGTCGCCGGCGGGCCGGGCTGTAGCGAACTGGCACAACCGTCCGCGACGGAGGCGGACGACCATCTCGTCCATGAGCACCGCGACACCGCATCCACAGTTCGCCGCCGACCTCGCCGAAGTCCGCAGCGGCGCAGCCCGACCGGCCGCCCCCGAATACGTCCCGCGGCGGCTCGGCGTCGTCGGGGCCGGAATGATGGGCGCCGGCATCGCCTACGCGGCCGCCGCACACGGCATCGACGTCGTCCTCGTCGACACCACCGCCGAGCGGGCGGCCGACGGCAGGCGATACTCCGAGAAGGTCCTCGGACGGCGGGTCGACCGCGGTGCGGTGACCCGGCAGGAGGCCGCGACGATCCTCGACCGGATCCGGGCGAGCGGCGATTACGCCGAGCTGAGCGGCTGCGACGGCGTCATCGAAGCGGTCTTCGAGGACCCGACGCTCAAGGCCGACGTCTTCGGCCGCATCCAGACCGCGGCCCCCGACGCCTTCCTCGCGTCCAACACCTCGACGCTGCCGATCAGCGACCTGGCCGCGGCGACCGCCGACCCGGCGACATTCATCGGGATGCACTTCTTCTCCCCGGTCGACCGGATGGAACTGCTGGAGATCGTCGTCGGCGCCGAGTCGAGCGATCACGCGACGGCGAAGGCGTTCGACCTCGGTGCGGCGCTCGGCAAGACGCCGATCGTCGTCAACGACGCACGGGGCTTCTTCACGAGCCGGGTCATCACCAAGTACCTCGACGAGGCGATGGCGATGGTCGCCGAGGGCGTCGGCGTGGAACGCGTCGAACGCGCCGCCCTCGCCGTCGGCTACCCCGTCGGACCCCTGCAACTGGTCGACGAGACGAGCATCGCGCTGGCCCGGACGGTTCGCGACGAGAACCGAGCGGCAGCGGGCGACGCCTGGACCCGCTACGGATCCGACGACGTGCTCGACCGCATGGTCGCCGAGTTCTCGAGACCCGGCCGGGCCGCCCGCGGCGGCTTCTACGACTACGACGATGCGGGTCGCCGCGTCGGCGTGTGGTCGGGGATCGCCGAGCACTTCGGGGCCGATTCGTCGATGGCCGACGACGACGTCCGCGATCGTCTCCTGTTCAGCGAGGCCGTCGACACCCTCCGCTGTTTCGCCGAGGGCGTCCTGCGCAGTCCCGCGGAAGCCAACGTGGGTTCGGTGCTGGGCATCGGGTTCCCCGTCGCCATCGGCGGCACCGCGCGACTGGTGTCCGACCATCCCGGCGGCGTCGACGGCTTCCTGGCCCGCGCCGACGAACTCCGCTCGCGGTACGGCGACCGCTTCGCCGTGCCCGCCGGTTCGTCCGAGATCGTCGGGGAGTGGTCGTGACCGCAGCACCCACCCTGACCAGACGGCTCGCCGCGCTCGCGACGGACCGCGGCGAGTCGCCGGCGGTCACGGACGGCACGCAGTCCGTCGGCTTCTCGGATCTGCGGGAGCGCGCGGACGCGGTCGCCTCGGGTCTCGCCGGCGCCGGCGTCCGGGCCGGCGACCGGGTCGTGATGCTCGCCCGCAACCGGGTCGAACTCTTCGAGGTGCTGTTCGGGTGCGCACGCATCGGCGCGGTGTTCACCGCGATGAACTGGCGGCTCACCGAGGCCGATCTGCGGGAGCTGATCGCCGACAGCGGCGCCCGGGTGGCGTTCGTCGAGTCCGCGTTCGCCGGCGCCGTCCCGGCCGGGGTCGACCGCGTCGAGTTCGGTGCCGGCTACGACTCCTGGCGCAGCGCCGGTGCCGACCGGCGAGACGATCGGGGAGACGGTGGCGCCGCCGCCGACGACAGCGATGCGGTGGTCTTGCAGTTCTACACGTCGGGAACCACGGGACGGCCGAAGGGCGTCGAGATCTCCCACGACAACCTCGCCTATCTGGTGCGTGCCGGGGAACGGTGGCAGCTGGGGCCGGACCGGGTGGCCGCGGCGGCGATGCCGTTCTTCCACATGGGCGGGTCGGCGTGGGGACTGGTCACGATCCTCCTCGGCGGGACCTGCCGGGTGATCGACGACTTCGATCCGGAGGCGTACCTGGCGGTCGTCGAGACGGAGCGGGTGACCAATGCGCTGCTGGCGCCGACGATGCTCCAGATGCTTCTGGACGCCCCGTCGGTGGAGGCCAGGGACCTGTCGTCGTTGACGTCGATCGCGTACGGGTCGGCACCGATCACACCGGCCCTGCTGGCACGGATCCGGGAGGTGTTCGCGGTGCCGCTGCTGCAGCTGTACGGGCTCACCGAGACGTGCGGGGGCATCGTCCAGCTCGACGACGACGATCACCGCGGCGAGCTGCTGACCTCGGTGGGGCGCCCCTATCCGTGGGTGGAGGTCACCATTGCCGACCCGGAGGGGAACCCGGTGGACGTCGCCGAGACCGGGGAGATCTGGGTGCGGTCACCGCAGTGCTCGCGCGGCTACTGGCGCAACCCCGAAGCGACGGCCGACCTCATCGGCGCCGACGGCTGGCTGCGGACCGGGGATGCGGGAAGCGTGACGGCCGAGGGGTACCTGTTCGTCACGGACAGGATCAAGGACATGGTGATCACCGGTGGGGAGAACGTCTATCCGTCGGAGGTCGAGCGGGTGCTCGCCGAACACCCGGACGTCGCCGACCTCGCGGTGTTCGGGGTGAGCGACGCCGTCTGGGGTGAGGCGGTCACGGCGGCCGTGGTGCTGCGGCCCGGCGGCGACGTCGACGGGCCGGAGCTGATCGAGTGGATGCGGCCCCGGATCGCCGGGTACATGCGGCCGAAGACCGTGCACGTCATGGACGATCTGCCGCGGAACCCGGCGGGCAAGATCCTCAAACGCGATCTGCGGGCCGTCGTGGAGGCCGGATCCGACGGGGCGGGCCGGTGACGGTCGCGGTTCGGCTCGAGGGGACTTCCGCGCGGCGCGGTGCGGCGCTCGCGGTGGCCGACACCGGCGGCGAGCTGACGCACGCCGAGTTCACCGAGCGCGCGGCCCGGGTGGCCGCGTTTCTGCGGGACCACGATGTGACCGGCGGTGACCGGGTCGGCATCCACTTGGGGAACAGCGCCGACTTCCTGGCGATCCTGGTCGGGGTGTGGCGGGCGGGCGCGGTGGCGGTGCCGTTCAACGTCGCCGTCTCCGGGGGCGCGTTGCGGCACGCCGTCGCCGACTCCGGGGCCCTCATCGCCTTCGTCGACGAGGTGGGGGCGGCTCGGCTGGCACAGCACTGTCCCGATCAGCCGATGGTCCGTCGCACGGTGTTGGTCGGCGGCGCCGATTCGGTCGATGTCCGCGCCGGTGCGGCGTGGTCGTTCGCGGACGTCGAGGCCACCGCGCCGTGCGACGAGATCGTCCCGCGCGCGGGCTCCGACGATGCGATCCTGATGTATACGAGCGGTTCGACCGGCACGCCGAAGGGCGTGCGGCAGACGCACCGCAATGTCGAGGCGGCCGTCGATGCGACGATCGCGGTCTGGTCGCTTGGCGATGAGGACCGCGCCGTCGTCTGCACCCCGTTCTTCCATGTCGGCGGACTGCAGCTGGTGGCCCTGCCGATGCTCCTGTGCGGAGGGTCGATCTACGTGCTGGGCGCCTGGAGCGCGGGCGGGTGGCGCCGCGCCGTCGCCCGGTGGGCGGCGACGTACACCGCGCTGGTGCCGACGATGGTCGTCGACGTGGTCAACGAGTTCGGCGACGCTCCGGTGGATCTGTCGTGCGTCCGCGTCTGTGCGATCGGCGGGTCGGTGCTGCCGACGGACCCGGTCCGGCGGTTCGTCGCCGCGACGGGGGTGCGGTCCGCGGTCAACATCTACGGGCAGACCGAACAGTCGGGGCTCGCCGTGTGCGAGCGACCCGGCGAACAAGATCTGCCGACGTCGCTGGGTCGGCCCCTGGACATCGTCCGGTGGCGCCTGGTGGAGCCGGAGACGGGGCGCGAGGTGACCGATCTCCCGGGGCGGATCGGTGAACTGCAGGTGGCGGGCGACGCCGTGACTCCCGGCTACTGGCGGCTTCCGGAGGTGGACGCCGAGCGGTTCGTCGACGGCTGGTTCCGCACGGGCGATCTGCTGCAGCGGGTCGGCGACGAACTCGACTACGTGGAGCGCATCGACGAGTTGATCGTGACGGGCGGCGAGAACGTGTACCCGCAGATGGTGGAGAACGCGCTGGCCTCCTGCCCGGACATCGCGGAGGTCGCGGTGATCGGGACCCCGCACGAACGGTGGATGCAGCAGGTGACGGCGATCGTCGTTCCGCGGACAGATGCGGTGACGGTGGAGTCGGTCCGCGACTACAGTGCCGCGCACCCCGACCTGCGGGGCCCGGCACGTCCTCGCCGCATCGAGTTCGTCGACGCCCTGCCCCGCACCGGGAACAACAAGATCGACCGGCCGGCGTTGAAGCGCCGGTTCGGCGGCGGTCGCTGACTCGCATCGCAACGTCCGGCGTCGCGAATTGCGACGTCCTGCCCGGCCCGGGTGGTGTGACGGTGGATGACGGATTCACCATTCAGCTCAGTTGAGGAGATCACTCGTGGCAACAGAAGCCGTCATCGTCGACGCAGTCCGCACCGGTTCGGGGCGCGGTAAACCCGGAGGCGCGCTGTCCGGGGTCCACCCGGTCGACCTGCTCTCGCAGACCCTCCAGGCACTCCTGGCGCGCAACGACATCGATCCCGCATTGATCGACGACATCGTCGGCGGATGCGTCTCGCAGGTCGGCGACCAGGCTTTGAACATCACCCGCAATGCGGCACTGCGCGCGGGTCTTCCCGAATCGGTGCCCGCGACCACGGTGGACCGCCAGTGCGGGAGCAGCCAGCAGGCGGTGCACTTCGCGGCGCAGGGCGTTCTCGCCGGGGCGTACGACGTGGTCGTGGCCTGCGGTGTGGAGTCGATGAGCCGGGTGCCGATCGGAACGAGTTCGCAGGGCGGCGACCCCAACGGGGTTCCGTTGGCCGACCGCTATCCGGAGGGGCTCGTCCACCAGGGGGTCTCAGCCGAGCTGGTGGCAGCCAAGTGGGGACTCGACCGCGCGACGATCGACGAGTATTCGGCGCGGTCGCACCGCATCGCGCACGAGCTGTTCGAGGCCGGTCACTACGACCGCGAGATCGTTCCGGTCACGCTGCCCGACGGGTCGGTGCACCGCAGTGATGAGACCGTGCGTCCGACCACGACGGCTGAGGGGCTGGCGGGGTTGTCGCCGTCGTTCCGCGATGATGCGCTGGGGCAGCGGTTCCCGCAGATCGACTGGTCGATCACCGCGGGCAACTCCTCACCGTTGACCGATGCCGGCTCGGCCATGCTGATCATGTCGGCGGAGCGGGCAGAGCAGCTCGGGTTGACGCCGCGGGCGCGGTTCGCCTCCTTCGCCGTGGCGGGGAGCGACCCGCTCTACATGCTGACAGGTGTCATTCCGGCCACCGAGAAAGTTCTCAAGCGCAGTGGGATGACGCTCGACGAGATCGAGCACCACGAGGTCAACGAGGCCTTCGCTCCGGTGCCGATGGCATGGCATCGCGAATTCGGCACCGACCCGGAGCGGTTGAACCCGGCCGGTGGCGCCATCTCACTGGGGCATGCGCTCGGTGCCTCGGGTGTCCGGCTGATGACCACGATGCTCAACAGTCTGGAACGGACGGGAAGTCGGTACGGACTGCAGACCATGTGTGAGGGCGGCGGAATGGCGAACGCGACGATCATCGAACGTCTCTGACCCGGATCGGGCCCTACTCGTTTCCGGTCGGTCCTCATCAGTTCTCGTGCAATCCCGGCGTGTCGTGATGTTCGGCGTGTCGGGATTGTGCGGTCAGTGGTGCGGGTGACCGGGCTCGGAAGGGCGGTTGGGCTCAGGAGGGCGGGGCTCAGAAGGGCGGCAGGTCGTCGTCGGTGGAGTTGAGTGCGGCGAGTGCTTGGTCGGTTTCGCGGTGGCGGCGGTTGATCGCCCGTTGCTGCATCCGGTATCGGTGCTTGGCCTCCAGGCGGGTCCGTGTGCGTTTAGGTGCGTTCTCGGCGTGTCGGGTTGTTCGGCGTGTCGCGCCGGTTGGGGTGTTGTGGTCGCAGGGGAGCATGCCGAGTTCGGGGAGCAGCCAGGTGTTGGCGGCTTGGCGGCGGATGGTGATGCCTTCGGGTGTGGTGAGCTCGGTCCAGATGGTGCCGTGGGCGTCGGTGATCTGGTCGTCGAGCCAGCCGCGGGTGTGGGTTTTCAGGCCGTGGTGGAAGCGGCATTTGGGGTTGAGGTTGCACGCGCACGTCGG
>NZ_AUHE01000011.1 GCF_000423025.1 Gordonia shandongensis DSM 45094 | reverse complement strand
CACGCCGCCAGCGTTCGTCCTGAGCCAGGATCAAACTCTCCAACAAAAATGCAGAAACAAACGTTTCAACACAAAGCCAGAAAAAGAACCTGACCAATCCAAAAAACTGACATGGTAAAAATCATCCAAAAACACTCACCAACCACCACACGGCAGCCGGCAAGCACAATCTGTCCAAAATCCCCACGCCACAAAACAAAAATGTGGCACAAGAAATCCAAAACACACTATCGAGTTCTCAAAAAACACACACCCACCAGCACCAACCCCCACAACAGGAGCCAACCACCAGCAAGCACCACCCCGTCCCCGAGGCGACCTTCCCAGCCTACCAGGCTGAGGAGGTTCACACAAACGCAGGTCATCGAGGTTCTCGAACGAACTTCGTGAGACTCTGCGATGTGCAGGACCGCTACTCTACCCCGCCTGCATCTTTCGGCGCAAGTCCGGTGTGTCCGGCAGGGATTTCGCGAATCAGCGTTTGTCGCGCTGATTCGATAATCAAGGTACACAGAACGGGCGCCGGAGACAAATCGTCGACCGTCGTCGCCGGTTTGTGCAGGTCAGTCTCCGATTCGGGCGCCGGCGAAGGTCTTCTTCCCGCGGCGGAGCACCAACCACCGGCCGAACAGCAGGTCCTCCTCGGTCGGCGTCCACTCGACATCGGTGACCTTCTGGTTGTTGACGTACGCGCCGCCCTCGTCGATCGACCGCCGCGCGGCCTTGTTCCCCGCCGCGAGGCCGGACTCGACGAACAGCTCGACGATCGTCGGCGTCGCACCGGAGGGGAAGGTCGCCGTACCCGTCTCCGCCAGGGCGGCGGCGAGCGTCGCCTCGTCCAAACCCTCGAGCTCCGCACGTCCGAAGAGTGCACGACTGGCGAGTTCGGCCGCTTCCGTCTGCTCCGGCCCGTGGATCAGCGTCGTGAGCTCGGCCGCCAGGCGTTTCTGAGCGAGCCGCAGGTGCGGCGTCTCCTGTGTGGCGCGGTCGAGTTCCTCGATCTCCGCGCGCTCCAGGAAGGTGAACCACTTCAGGAACCGGACGACGTCGGCGTCGGCCGTGTTCACGAAGTACTGGTACCAGGCGTACGGGCTCGTGAGCTCGGGATCCAGCCACACGCTGCCGCCACCGGTCGACTTCCCGAACTTCTTGCCGTCCGCAGAGGTGACCAGCGGGACCGTCAATGCGTGTGCGGACGCACCGTCGACCTTGCGGATCAGTTCCGCCCCGCCGACGATGTTGCCCCACTGGTCGGAACCGCCGATCTGCAGCACGGCGCCGTACTCGCGATGCAACTGGAGGTAGTCGTTCGCCTGCAGCAGCAGGTAGCTGAACTCCGTGTAGCTGATGCCGTCCGCGTCCAGCCGTCGCTTGACGGTGTCGCGCGCCAGCATGACATTGACCGAGAAGTGTTTGCCGACGTCGCGCAGGAACTCGATCGTCGTGAGCGGACCGGTCCAATCCATGTTGTTGACCAGCACTCCGCCGGTGGGCGAATCGTCGAACGAGACGAATCGCTCGAGTTGACCGACGATCCGGCCGGCCCAATCGGCGACGGTGTCGACCGTGTTCATGGTTCGCTCGCCGACGTCCCGCGGATCTCCGATCAGGCCGGTGGCCCCACCCGCCAGGACGAGTGGCCGATGCCCCGCGAGCTGGAATCTGCGCAGGGTCAACAAGGGCACCAGGTGCCCGGCGTGCAGGCTCGCGGCAGTCGGATCGAAACCGGCGTACAGGGTGATCGGGGTGTCGAGAGCCGCCCGCAACGCGTCCCGGTCGGTCGTCTGCCCGACGAGTCCGCGCCACTCCAGATCGTCCAGGATGTTCTGCTCCACCGGGCTTCTCACGCCTCTCTCGCGGTGAACCGCGCGTGCTCGTCATCGCTGACCGGTCGTGCATCGTCGATCAGCATGTTCGGAATTCCGTAGTCGTCGATGGCGTATGCGACGCGGAGACGCGGGTTGTACAGTTCGTCTCCGGCGTCGATCAGGTCGCCCAGATCCTGCGGGCAGACCAATCGGTCGCGGACCACCGGATCGATGCTCTCGGCGCGTGTCGCCATCAGCTCCCACCTCGTCGTGTGTCGAACAGGGCCCGTGCGGGATCCCGTTCCCATCAGCAGTCCAGGTTACCGGGGCCCGCTCGACCCCCGCGCCGCGGTGTTCTCGTCCGTGGGGGCGGCGGTCCAGTCGATCGCGGCGGCGGCGCTCGCCGTGTACCGGCGATACCGTCCGGAGGAGTCGCGATACCAGATCTTCGACCCCGGCCGCGGCATTCCACGTGCCGCCAGCGCTCCGGTCATCGGCCGGAACGACTCGGAGACCGGTATCGAGTCGACGACCATCACCAGGTGCGGTCGTTGATCCGCGGGCAACTCCCCCAGACCCACTCGGATCTGGGTCGGCGTGAGCGAACCCGCGCCGTCCCGCAGGGTGACGGCTGCGACCGCGACCTGCTCGCCCGGCTCACCGACCGCGTACACCCCGACCAGGTCGACGCCGTGAACCAGGGTCAGTGCCTGCTGCATCGGGATCGGGTACATCGCTCCGGCCGCACTGCGAATGACTCCCTGCGCCGAGCCCATGTACCACAGGTCGCCGTCGGTGTCGGCACGGAAGAGACTGCCGCCGACCTCCCATCGATCATGGGGACGGAACACGTCGCGCAGGACGAGTCCGCTGGCCTCGAAACGTTGGCCCGCATGCGCGACCAGCATTCCGACCTCGCGCGGGCCGGCCTCTCGGATGAAACCGGTGTCCCGGTCGATCTCCATGCGTTCGGTGATCGGATCGTAGGCGGCGATGCGGACCGGGTTGGTCTCCGGCAGGGGGCGGCCCATCGAGCCGACCTTGCTGTCGTCGACGTTGGCGAGGATCGCCGACCCGTCCGCGGTGGCGAAGAACTCCAGGACGCGGGCACTCGGCAGGGCGTCGCGCAGTTCGCTCCACAGTCCGGACGGGAGACCCGACCCCATGAAGAGTCGGACACTGCCGAGCTGCTCCGGGTCGAACTCCGGATCGTGCACCACTCCGGCGAGCATCGTCCACGTGTAGGAGACGACGGTGACGCCGTAGCGCCGAACCTCGCGCGTGAACTGCTCCGGGCTCACGCCGGTGGACAGGGCGATGCGGGAACGACCCGCCGCCGTGGCTCCCAGCGTCGTCAGCAGACCCGAGGCGTGGTGCAGCGGGGGAAGGCAGTACACCGTGTCGCGGTTGGACAGGTTGGCGGCGGCCGCCGCGCCGAATGCCGACATCGCGAACCGGTGATTGGTCACCGACCAGCGGTTCAACCGGCCCTGCGTCTTGGTGAAGAGGATGAACGCCAGATCGCCCGCCAAACCGGGGTCCGGTCGGTACCACCCGGGCAGGCGGACGCGCGAGGGGTCGATCTGCTCCATGTCGACGACGTGTTCGCCGTCGGCGCGTTCGATGACACGCGCGTCTCCGCTGCCGCCGCCGAGAACGAGCACCCTGTCGCTCGCGGCGGCCGCGCGGTCCAGGTGAACGGGGTCGGTGACGATCACCTTGGCCTCGGCCAGATTCAACATCTCGGGCAGATCGTCACCGGCCTGCAGCAGCACGGCCACCGCGCCGAGTCGCGAGAGCGCCGCGATCGTCACGAGCGCCGACGGCCGCGGATCCATCATCAGGCCCACGTGCATTCCGGGCCGGATGCCGCACTCGATCAGTCCGCGCACGACGTTGTCGATGCGGGTGTTCACCTGGGTGTGGGTCAGCACGCGGTCCTCGAACAGGAACAGCTCATCGTGCGGTGTGCGTTTGGCGTTCTCGCTCATCAGCTTGCCGAGCGACACGCGGGTCGACGGCTGGATCTGTCCCAAGCGGAACAGCCGCGGGACGGTCCTGACCGATTCGGTGGCCACCGCGAGCGTCGTGCGCTGCAGCGAGCCGACGGCGTCGAGCAGCTCCCGGGAGACGGCCGTGCCCGCTCCGGCGACCTGTCCGACGCCGTAGGAGAGCCGGTTGCTCCAGCTGATGCCGGTGCCGCGGCCGCCCGCGTCGACCGTCATCGGTTCCACGGACTCCGGACGTTCGCCGCGGCCCTCGCGCCACGTGATCCACTCGCCGACCGTCGGCCACGTCTCACGGCCGGCCGTCGACCCGACGACCAGACCGAAGTGCCCGACCGGGAGCGACGCCTCGAAGACGTCGGCGTCGGGTGCCGCGCGTCGGATGCCGCGGACGGCCAGGGGCTGACCGATGTCGTCGGTCTCCCCGACGAACGCCAGGACCGGACAGGTGATCTCGGTCATCGACACCACGTCGCCGTCGATGACGAATCCGCCCGACATCATCCGGTTGTGGACGACGAACTGGCGTAGGAGTTCGGCGACGGCCGGCCCCGACCACGCGACCCACCCCTCCTGTTCGATGAACCGTCGCTGATCCTCGCGCGGGAGCAGCACGTCGCGGTCATGGAGTTTGCGCAGGAAGTCGATGCGGCTGCGCGCGGTCTTCACCGGGTCGGCGAGTTGGAAGCCCGTGCGGGCGAGCCAACTCGGGATCCACAGACGATTGAAGACGTTGTCGGCGACGAATTCGGCGCCCGGCACCACGAGGTTCGCCGGGAGTCCGAGCGGGAGTGCGGCGAGGACGTCGACGGGACTGCCGAAGGTCACCAGGCTCGCGAGTCCGGCCGAGCGACGGTAGGCGGCCGTCTGGTAGGCGAACATCCCGCCCTGCGAGTACCCGCCCAGGTGGACGTCGCGGCCGACCACGCCGCGCACCAGGTCGATGACGCGGCTGATCGCGACCACGTGATCGGTCAGGGTGCGTTCCATGCCGCCCTCTTCGTGATCCGGTGATCCGAAGTCGACCACCCACGGGATGACGCCGTGGCGGTACAGCACCGAGACGGCGCCGTTCTGCTGGGTGACGTCGTAGACGTTCGCCGACACCATCATCGGCGGGATCAGAATGATGTGCGCGTATCCGTCGCCCGGATCGTCCGGGAAGTAGCGGCGCAACCGGTACATCCGCTCGGTCTCGACCACCTTGTACGGTGTCGGTTCCGAGCCGGTGTCCAGGCCGCCCATCCGGATGACCTCGAGACCGTTCTGGGCCGTCGCGACGATCCGTCCGACGGCTCCGCTCACATCTGGCAGGCCCTTCACTCGGTCACTCCCCTCGCCGCTCGGCTCGCCCGTCGAAGGCCGACGGCGCCGACCGGTGCAAGCACGTGCAGTGTACTCGTCACGGTTCTTCTTTCTGGACGATTGTCGCTGGACGCGACTCTTCGCCGGGTCCGCCTCAGGACAACGCGCGGCGCAGTTCGGCGATCCGGGCCGTTGCCGCGTCGATCTGCCTGTCGACCTGCGGGGAGGCCGTGCCGCCGAGCGCATTGCGCGACTCGATGGACCCGGTCACCGTCAACACCTCGCGAACGTGGGCGGTCAGCGCCGGGTGGATGCGCGTCATCGTCTCGTCGTCCAGCTCGTCGAGGCCGACGCCCCGCTCCTCCGCTTCGCGGACGCACGCTCCCGCCACCTCGTGGGCGACGCGGAACGGGACGCCCTGCCGCACGAGCCATTCGGCGATGTCCGTCGCCAGGGTGAAGCCGGCCGGCGCGAGCTCGGCCATGCGTTCGGGGTGGAAGGTCAGGGTGCCGACGAGTCCGGCCATCGCGGGCAGGAGCAGATCGAGCTGGGCGACCGAGTCGAAGACCGGTTCCTTGTCCTCCTGCAGATCACGGTTGTAGGCGAGCGGCTGCGCCTTCAGCGTCGCGAGCAGCCCGGTGAGGTTCCCCAGCATGCGTCCGGCTTTGCCGCGCGCCAGCTCCGCGACGTCCGGGTTCTTCTTCTGCGGCATGATCGAGCTGCCGGTCGACCACGCGTCGGCGAGAGTCACGTACCCGAACTCGGGTGTGCTCCACAGGATCACGTCCTCACCCAGCCGCGACATGTCGACGCCGATCATCGCGAACACGAAGGCCGCCTCCGCCGCGAAGTCTCGCGAGGACGTCGCGTCGATCGAGTTCTCGGCCGCGGAGTCGAAGCCGAGGTCCGCGGCGATGGCGGCCGGATCGAGTCCCAGGGAGGATCCGGCGAGGGCTCCGGACCCGTACGGCGAGACCGCGACGCGGCGGTCCGCATCGACGATCCGGGCCACGTCACGCAGCAGTGGTTGCGCATGTGCCAGGAGGGTGTGCCCCAGGAGCACCGGCTGTGCGGCCTGCAGGTGGGTCTTGCCCGGCATCACGACTCCCGGATTCGCGGCAGCCTGATCGACGAGTGCACTCACGAGTTCGAGGACGCCGAGTCCGACCCGCCGCATCGCGTCGCGCAGCCACATGCGAAACAGGGTCGCGACCTGGTCGTTGCGGGAGCGGCCCGCGCGCAGCCGTCCGCCGATCTCGGGGCCGACGCGTTCGATCAGCCCTCGTTCGAGAGCGCCGTGGACGTCCTCATCGGACTCCGCGGGAACGAACGCCCCCGCTGCGACGTCGTCGGCGAGCCGATCGAGGCCCGCCTGCATCGCCGCCGCGTCCTCGTCGCTCAGGAGCCCGGCGCCCGCCAGCACCCGGGCGTGGGCTTTCGAGGCGCGGATGTCGTACGGGGCCAATGCCCAGTCGAAGTGCGTCGACTTGCTCAACGCAGCCATCGCCGCGGCGGGTCCGTCGGCGAACCGACCTCCCCACAGGGCCCCCTCGTTCGTCCCCTCGTGGCTGGTCTTGTCATCGGCACTCGCCATGGTGGTGCGGCTCCTCGTGAAGTCGGTCGGATTGTTGTCATTGTGCAGCTCGCGAGGCGGTCGGCGAGTGCACGGGTGTCAGATGAGGCCTTCGATGCGGTCGGCCAGCTCGGCGCCGGTCAGTGGCCGCCGCGCCAGGACGAACACGGTGTCGTCGCCGGCGATCGTCCCGACGACGCCCGGTAGCCGGGCACGGTCGAGCGCACTCGCGAGGTACCCCGCCGCGCCGGGCGGAGTCCGCAGCACGGCCATATCGCCCGACGCGTCGGTGGAGACCAGCAGTTCCGCGACCAGGCGAGCCACCCGGTCGGTGCCGCCGGAGACGCCCCGGACCGGCGACCCGTCCTCCGGAATCACGTAGACGCCGGCGCCTCCGTCGGCCGCGCGGAGTTTGACCGCCCCGAGTTCGTCGAGGTCACGGGACAGCGTCGCCTGGGTCGCCTCGACCCCGATCCGTGCCAGGCGTGCCTGCAGTTCGGCCTGGCTCCGCACCTGGTGGGCGGCGAGGATCTCGGCGATCCGGGCGTGCCTGCCGGCCCGGGTCGCCGCGAGTCGCCCCGACTCCGCCGCGGTGTCGCTCACGGCCGCCCCGTCAACCAGGCCAGGAGGGCCTTCTGTGCGTGCAGCCGGTTCTCGGCTTCGTCGAACACCACGCTCGCGGGCCCGTCGATCACCTCGTCGGTGATCTCCTCGCCCCGGTGGGCCGGCAGACAGTGCAGAACGATCGCGTCGGGCGCGGCATGTCCGAGCAGTTGGGTGTTGATCTGGTAGGGCTCGAACGGTGCCGTGCGGTCGAGCCCGTCGTCCTCCTGCCCCATCGACACCCAGGTGTCGGTCACCAGGACGTCGGCACCGGACGCCGCCGCGACGGGGTCGCCGATCACCGAGACGCTGCCGCCGGTCTGCTCGGCGCGGGTGCGCGCGTCGGCGACGACCGTCGGATCCGGCGCGAATCCCTCCGGCCCGCTCACGCGGACGTGCATACCGGCCGTCGCGCCGCCGAGCATCAACGAGTGGGCCATGTTGTTCGCGCAGTCACCGAGATAGGTCAGGGTCAGTCCGGCGACCGCTCCCTTGCGCTCGATCACCGTCTGTAGATCGGCGAGCACCTGGCAGGGGTGGAATGCGTCCGACAGCGCGTTGATCACGGGGACCGTCGCGTGCTCCGAGATCTCCTCCAGGCGATCCTGCCCGAAGGTCCGCCAGACGATGGCGTCGACGAAACGTGAGAGCACGCGCCCGGTGTCGGCGAGTGTCTCGTCGCGCCCCATCTGCGTGGTGGCGCCGTCGACGACCACGGCGTGACCGCCGAGCTGGCTGATGCCGGCCTCGAAGGAGAACCGGGTCCGCGTCGAGTTCTTGTCGAAGATGACACCGACGGCGCGGGGCCCCTCGAGGGGTCGGAACCCGTATCGGTCCTGCTTCATCCGGGCTGCGAGCGCGAGCACCTCGGCCTGCTCGTCGGGGCTGAGGTCGTCGTCGCGAAGGAAGTGTCGGACGCTGGGATGCGAGATGGTCATCGGTTCAGCCCTCTCCGGTCTGTTCGTCGGCGGCCGCGTCGAGGATCGCGGGCAGGTCGGCGACGAATGCCGCGGCCTGATGTTCGGTGATGATGAGCGGCGGGGCGAGCCGCAGTACGTTCGGTGCGGGCGCGTTGAGCAGGTATCCGGCCGCCCGCGCCGCACGTTCGGCCGCCGCCGAGATGTTCGAGTCGAGGACGACGCCCAGCAGCAGTCCGGCGCCGCGGACGCTCGTGATCCGCGGGTGGTCGAGTGCCTCGATGCTCGTCGCGATCGTCTTGCCGACGCGTTCGACGTGCGCCGTCAGATCGTTGTCGTCGATGTAGCGGAGCACGGCGAGCGCGGCCGCGGCGCACACGGGGTTCCCGCCGAACGTGGTCCCGTGCTGCCCCGGCTGCAACAGGGTCGCCGCCTCGCCGGTGGCCACGCACGCACCGATCGGCATTCCGCCGCCGAGACCTTTGGCGAGCGTCATGACGTCGGGCACGATCCCCGCTCGCTGGTGCGCGAACATCCGACCCGTCCGCCCCACGCCGGTCTGGACCTCGTCGAGGATCAGGAGTGCTCCGTGAGCCGAGGTGATGCGCCGAGCCTCGGACAGGTAGTCCGAGGGCGGGACCACGACGCCGTTCTCTCCCTGGATCGGTTCGAGGACGACCGCCGCGGTCTGTTCGTCGACGGCGGCGGCCAGTGCGGCCGCATCGCCGTACGGCACGTACTCCACCCCCGCCGGCATCGGCTCGAAGGGCGCCCGTTTGCCGGGCTGCCCGGTCAGGGCGAGGGCGCCCATCGTCCGGCCGTGAAATCCGCCCTCGGCCGCGATGATCCGCGGTCGACCGGTCAACCGGGCGATCTTGAACGCCGCCTCGTTGGCCTCGGTGCCGGAGTTGCACAGGAAGACGCGGGCATCGTCGGCGACCGCGGCGGCCAGCCGTTCGGCCAGCTCCACGACGGGCGGTGCGATGTAGATGTTCGAGACGTGCCCGAGGGTGGCGATCTGCGTGGTCACGGCCTCGACGACGGCGGGGTGCGCGTGCCCGAGTGCGTTCACTGCGATCCCGCCGAGCAGGTCGAGGTAGGCGCGTCCGTCCGCGTCGTAGACCGTCGCACCCTCACCGCGGACCAACGCGACCCCCGGGGTGCCGTAGTTGTTCATCAGTGCGGCGGCCCAGCGTTCCTGCAGCGGCGCGGTCATGTCCGGTCTCCGTTCGATTCGGTCGACGGACCACCGGGGACGATCGTGGTTCCCGAGGTCGACGATGTGAGCAGCGCGGCGAGCACCGAGTGCGGGCTTCGGCCGTCGATGACGTGGGCGGTGCCGACGCCGTCGCGGACGGCGCGCATGCAGGCCTCCATCTTGGGGACCATCCCCGCGTCGAGGCTCGGCAGCAGGGCCTCGACCTCGTCGGCCGAGATCTCCGAGACCAGCGATGTGCGGTCCGGCCAGTCCGTGTAGAGCCCCTCCACGTCGGTCAGCATCACCAGGCGGTCGGCGCCGAGGGCCGATGCGACGGCACCGGCCGCGGTGTCGGCGTTGATGTTGTGCACCTGGCCCGCCGCGTCGGGCGCGATCGTCGAGACGACCGGAACGCGCCCGGCGTCGATGAGGTCGTCGATCGTCGATGTGGTGACCGAGGTGATGTCGCCGACCAGACCGATGTCGGTCGGCTCACCGTCCACCAGGACGGTCCGGCGGGTGGCCGTGAACATGTGGGCGTCCTCGCCGGTGATGCCGACGGCATAGGGGCCGTGTTCGTTGATGAGTCCGACCAGCTCGCGACCGACCTGACCGAAGAGCACCATCCGGACCACGTCCATGACCTCGGGCGTGGTGACGCGGAATCCGCCGCGGAACTCGCCGTCCAGGCCGAGCCGGCCGAGCATCGACGAGATCTGCGGTCCGCCGCCGTGCACCACGACGGGATGGATGCCGCAGGCGCGCAGGAGGACCATGTCGGCGGCGAAGGCGCGTTTGAGGTCGTCGGCGACCATCGCGTTGCCGCCGTACTTCACCACGACGCGCCGACCGTGCAGGGCCTGCAGTGCGGGCAGCGACTCGGCGAGGATCTCGGCCTTCTGCAGCGGATCGAGCCGCGCGGGCGGGGTGGTTCCACCGGGAGTGGTCGTCATGACGAGTACGCCGAGTTCTCTTCGACGTACGCGTGCGAGAGGTCGGTCGTCCGGATCGTGGCCTCGGCGTCGCCGAGGGCGAGGTCCGCGACCACGTCGATCCGGTCACCGGTGAGGTCGACCTCCCGGGCTCCGGCGACCCCCACACCGTTGCGGCAGATCGGCGTGCCGTTGAACGACACGGTGATCCGCTCCGGGTCGATCGTCACCGGCGCGGCGCCGACGGCCGCCAGCACGCGCCCCCAGTTCGGGTCGGAACCGAAGAGCGCCGTTTTCACCAGGGAGTCTCGGGCCACGCAGCGCGCGACGGTCACGGCGTCGTCCTCGGTGCGAGCCCCGGTCACGGTGACCGCGATTCGCTTCGTGACGCCCTCGGCGTCGTTCTGCAGCTGTCCGGCGAGGTCGTCGCACACCGCGAAGACGGCGGCGTCCAGCTCGTCCTGACCGACCTCGATCTGACTTGCCCCCGACGAGAGCAGCAGCACCGTGTCGTTCGTGGAGATCGATCCGTCGACGTCGAGTCGGTCGAACGTGCGCGCGGTGGCGCGCCGCAGCGCGACGTCCAGGGCCTGGGCGCTCACGAGGGCGTCGGTCGTCAGGACCACCAGCATCGTCGCCAGCGACGGGGCCAGCATCCCGGCACCCTTCGCCATGCCGCCGACGTTCCATCCGCCCGTGTGGTGCAGCGCGACCTGTTTGGGCACGGTGTCGGTGGTCATGATCGCGTAGGCGGCGTCGGTGCCGCCCTCGATGCCGCCGCCCATCTCGTGGACGATCTCGGTGACGCCGGGAATCAGGTTCCCCATCGGGAGCCGTTCGCCGATCAGTCCGGTGGAGCAGACCGCGACCTCGACGGCCCCGGTGTCCGTGCCCCAGTTCGACAGCGTCGAGGCGACCGCCTCGGCCGTCGCGTGGGTGTCGGCGAATCCGTCGGGCCCGGTGCAGGCGTTCGCGCCGCCGGAGTTCAGGATCACCGCGCGCAGCGACCCGTTCTCGAGGACCTTCTGCGTCCACAGGACGGGCGCCGCCTTGACCTGGTTGCGGGTCACGACGCCTGCCGCGGTGAGCGAGGGGCCCTCGTTGAGGACCAGCGCGAGGTCGGGCCGATCGCCGTCCTTGATTCCGGCGGCGATTCCCGCGGCCCGGAACCCCAGGGGCGCGGTGACGCCCTGCCGACGGGTCATCCGCGAGCCGACCAGCAGGTCGATCTCCCGCATCGCTGCGGCGTCGCCGGTCACGGGGCGGTCCCCACGATCGGAAGGCCTTCGGCCTCACCCCAGCCGAGCGCCAGGTTCATCGACTGCACGGCGGCGCCTCCGGTCCCCTTGGTCAGGTTGTCGACGGCGCCCACGGCGACGAGCGTCCCCGCCCGTTCATCCACCGTCAGACCGATCGCCACGGTGTTGCTGCCCACGACCGAACTGGTCTCGGGGAACTCGCCCCGCGGCAGCAGCTGGACGAACGTCTCGTCGCGGTAGGCCTCCTCGTAGACCTCGCGGAGGCGTTCGACGGATGCGCTGGTCCGTGCGGTGCAGGTGGCGAGGATGCCTCGCGGCATCGGGACCAGCACCGGGGTGAAGGAGACCGAGACGGGTGCGGCGGCGGCGCCCGAGAGCGCTTGGATGATCTCCGGGGTGTGCCGATGGGTCCCCCCGACGCCGTAGGCGCGGGTCGAGCCCATCACCTCGGCGGCCAGCAGGTTCGCCTTCGGCGAGCGTCCCGCACCGGAGGCCCCCGACATCGCCACGATCGTCACGGCGGTCTCCACGAGACCGGCGGCCACCGCGGGCAACAGCGTGAGGATGGAGACGGTCGGATAGCATCCGGGCACCGCGATGCGCGTCGCTCCGGCGAGCGCCTCCCGGTTGCCGAAGAGTTCGGGCATTCCGTACGGCCAGGTGCCTGCGTGTTCGCCGCCGTAGTACGACGTCCACTCACCGGGGTCCTGCAGACGGAAGTCTGCTCCGCAGTCGATGATCAGGGTGCTCGGCGGCAGGGCGTCGGCGATCGCTGCCGACTGACCGTGCGGGAGCCCCAGGAACACGACGTCGTGCCCGGCGAGCACCTCGGGCGACGTCTCCTGCAGCACCCGGTCCGCCAGTGGGAACAGATTCCGGTGATGCTCACCGAGTCGACTGCCCGCATTGCCGCCCGCCGTCAACGCCCCGATCTCGATGTCGCCCGACGCCAATCGGGGATGCCCGCAGAGGAGTCGGAGGATCTCGCCTCCCGCATAGCCGCTGGCTCCAGCGACCGCCACCTTTATTGCCATGTCATCATTATGCACTATCGTGCAAATCAATTCGAGGGGTGCGCCCGATCCGACCGCAGAGTGATGACGGTGATCTCCGGCGGCGCCAACACCCGCACCGGCGGGCCCCAGGCCCCGGCGCCCCGCGTCACATAGACCGCGACATCGTCGACCCGACCCCACCCCGCCCGCACCGGCTGCTGCAGCGCCACCAGGTAGGTGTTCGGCCACATCTGCCCGTCATGCGTATGGCCCGACAGTTGCAGATCCACGCCGTACTCGGCGGCGTCCTCGGCCTGCTTCGGCTGATGCGCGGCCAAGATCACCGGCCTGTCACGATCCCGTCCCGCCAGCGCACGCGCGTAGTCGGGCCGATAGGGCTCCGGCGCGGTCCGATCGTGCACGCCGGCCAGATCGATCACCCCGTCGCCCCGGCGCAGCTCGACCCGCTCGTTGCGCAACGACCGCACGCCGAGGGTCTCCCAGAAGTCGAGCCACGACCCGCCGTCGTCGACGTAGTACTCGTGGTTGCCGCTGACCGCGAACACGCCGAGTGGCGCCGACAGCTCCGCCATCGGCCGCAGGTCGTCACCGACATGAGCCACGGACCCGTCGGTGAGGTCCCCGCCGAGCACCACCGCATCGGGTCGCTGGGCGTTCACCTCGTCGACCACGGACGCGACGAACGACTCCCCGCGCGCCGGGCCGGCGTGCACATCGGTCACCAGCGCGATCCGGGCGCCGTCGAATTCGGGCGGCAGATTGCCGATCGCGACGGATTCCTCGACGATCCGCGGGTGCGCCGCCTCCACCAGGCCGTACCCCGCCGTCGCCAGGGAGGCGAGAACCACCGCCGCCGTCGCGATCGTCGTGGCCCGCGCACACGCGGGCCCCACCGGTGAACGGCGACGCAGACGCGCGATCCCGCGGACCGCTCCCCTGCCGATCGCGATGACGACCGTGCCCAGAAGCAGGTAGTAGACGACCGCAGCCCACGTGAATCCCACGAACCCGATCGGCCGGGCCCACGCCGGGTCGAGCGGACCGCCGACGAGGAACGCTCCCACGGTGCTCACACCGAGGAGAGCGAGAACCGTTCCCGCGGCGACGGCCCAGCGACCGCGGACCCCGGGCAGCCGAACCAGCCGTCGATACAGCCAGACGGTGACGAGCAGCGCGAGCAGCCCCGTCAGCAGGAGGCGAATCACCGCAGTCGAGCCCCCACCACATCACCCGCGTGCGCCACCGCCGTCATCTTGACCGCGTTGGCCTCCTCTTCGGTGAGGGTGCGGTCCGGCGCACGGAACGTGAGGGCGAACGTCAACGACTTGTGCCCGTCCCCGACCTGCTCACCGGCGAACACGTCGAACAGGGCGATCGACTCCAACAGATCGCCGGCGCCCTCCTCGAGTGCCCGGCGGACATCCTCCGCGGGCACCTCGGCGCCGACCACCACGTTCACGTCCTGAAGGACGGCCGGAAACGGCGAGACACGCGGCGACGGCAGGTTCCGACGAACCGGAAGGGCGTCGAGGTCGATCTCGACCGCGCAGATCCGCGGCGGCAGCCCCGCGCGCTCGAGGATCGCGGGGTGCAGTTCACCGGCATGGCCGACCACCGTCTCCGCACCGGCGTCGTCCGTGCAGACGAGCCGTGCACACCGCCCGGGATGCCACGGCAGACGGTCGTCGGCGACCAGTTCCAGTTCGACCCCCGACGTCCTGCCGATCTGACGCGCCGCCTCGAAGGCGTCGACGGCGTCGGCGGCCCGGCCGCCGCCCCACGGTCCGGCCGGCTCTCGCAGACCGCTCAGGAGCACCCCGACGTGGACCGGCTGATCCGGCAGCGACGCGTCCAGGGCGGACTGCTCCTCCGGCGTCGGCCGCCGGGTCACGTCGATCGCCTCGACCGCCGCACCCTGGGTGCCGCCCAGAACCACCTGGCCGATCGCGTAGAGCGCGAGGTCGCGGCGACCACGGGCGATGTTGCGCGAGGCCATCTCCATCAGCCCCGGCAGCAGGGTGGTGTTGAGCTCCGGTCGGTCCGATTCGAGCGGGTTGACGACCGACACCGTCCGCCGGCGCGGGTCGTCGTCCGGCAGACCCCAGACGTCGAAGACACCTGCGGGAAGGAACGGATACGGAAGGACCTCGACGTAGCCGTCGGTCGCCAGCGTGACTCCGATCGCCCGGCGCCGACGCTGCACGCCGGTCAACCCGGCCCCACCGGGAGCACGGGGCACGACCGCGGGAATGTCCTCCAGACCTTCGAGCCGGAGGACCTCCTCCACGAGGTCTGCGCGCTGCCGCAGATCCGGCCGCCAGGACGGCGGCGTGACGCGCAGCGGCGTCCCGTCCTCGACCGTGGCGCCGACCTCGCGGAGCCGGGCGGCGGTGGTCCCCGCCGGGTATGTCACACCGGCCGTCGCGTCCGGGAGCCCGGCGTCGATCTCGATGGTCGCGGGACCGGGAACGGCCACGCGGGCCTCCGACAGCGGTCCGGCGACCGCACCGCCGGTGATCTGTGCGATCAGCGCGGCGGCACGATCCGAGGCCACGGCGGTGATCTCCGGGTCGACGACCCGTTCGAACCGTTTGGCGGCCTCGGAGCTCAGCTTGTGCCTCTTACCCGTCCGGAACACCCGCACCGGGTCGAAGGTCGCCGCTTCGAGGAGGACCTCCGTGGTCTGGTCGGTGACCTCGGTGGCGGCGCCGCCCATCACGCCGGCGAGTGCGATGGGACCGGAGTCGTCGGCGATCACCACGTCCTGGGGGTCGAGGGTCCGCACCACACCGTCGAGGGTCTCCAGCGTCTCGCCCGGCCGGGCCTCGCGCACGTGGACCGTGCCCGTCACGGTGGCGGCGTCGAAGGCGTGCAGGGGCTGTCCGAGTTCGATCATCACGTAGTTGGTGACGTCGACGATCGCCGAGATCGGACGGATGCCCGCGACCATCAGCCGCTTGGCCATCCACCACGGCGATCTCGCCGTCGCGTCGACCCCGCCGATGACCCGCGCGGTGTACCGGGTGCCGTCGCTGTCGGCGTCGACCGCGACCGGCCACGGATCGCCGTCGACGTCCGCCGCGAGGGGCTCGGCCTCCTCGACGGGGTCGACGAAGGGCACGGCGAAGGCGCTGGCCAGTTCACGCCCCAGACCGCGCATCGAGAACGCATAGCCGCGGTCGGGGGTCACGTTGACCTCGATCGCCGTGTCGGCCAGTCCGAGGACGTCGCGGGCGTCGGCGCCGGGCTCGGCGGTACCCGGTGCGAGCACCAGGATCCCGGAGTGGTCCGAACCGATCCCGAGTTCGGTGACCGAGCAGATCATCCCGTCGGACGTGCGCCCGTATGTCGTGCGTGCCGCGATCTCGAAGTCGCCGGGCAGCACCGTTCCGGGCAGCGCGACGACCACGAGATCGCCCTCGACGAAGTTCCGCGCACCGCACACGATCCCGCGCGGCTGATCCTCGCCCACCGCCACCCGACAGAACCGGATCGGCTTCTTGAACTCGGTCAGTTCCTCGATCTCGTCGACGCGACCGATCACCAGCGGGCCCGTCGTCTCCGGAAAGGGCTCGACGTCTTCGATCTCGAATCCGACACGGACGAAGCCCGCGTCGATCTCCGCGGTCGACGCCGTCCACTCCGGGGTTCCGGCACGCAGGACTTCGGTCAACCAGGACTGTGGGAGGCGCACTTGTTCACCAACTACTTTCGTGAGGCGGGATTCTTCGAGCGTGGTCGTCGGGCGGCGGCTACAGGCCCGGACCGAACGGGAGGGTGAACCGCACGTCGCCCTCGACCATGTCGCGCATGTCGGGCAGGTCGTTGCGGAACTGCAGCGTCCGTTCGAGCCCCATCCCGAACGCGAAGCCCGTGTAGACGTCGGGGTCGATGCCGCTCGACCGGAGGACGTTCGGGTCGACCATGCCGCACCCGCCCCATTCGACCCAGCCGGGACCGCCCTTCTTGCCCGGGAACCAGACGTCCACTTCGGCGGACGGCTCGGTGAACGGGAAGTAGCTCGGCCGCATCCGCGTGGTCGTGTCGGGGCCGAAGAGCGCCTTCGCGAACACCTCGAGGGTGCCGCGGAGGTTGGCGAGCGTCAGGCCGCGGTCGACCGCGAGGCCTTCGATCTGATGGAACACCGGAGTGTGGGTCGCATCGAGTTCGTCGGTCCGGAACGTCCGTCCCGGGCACGCGACGTAGATCGGCACCTCGCGATCGAGCATCGAGCGGACCTGGACCGGCGACGTGTGGGTCCGCAGGACCAGCCGGGACTCCGGGGGCGCCACATAGAAGGTGTCCTGCATCGATCGGGCCGGATGGTCCGGGAGGAAGTTCAGCGCGTCGAAGTTGTGGTGCTCGGTCTCGACCTCGGGACCCTCGGCGATCTCCCACCCCATCCCGACGAAGACGTCGGCGACCTCGTCGGCGATCACGGTGATCGGATGCCGGGCACCGCGACTCCGCCGAGCGGACGGAAGGGTCACGTCGATCGCCTCGGCCACCAGCACTGCGGCGTCGCGTTCGGCCGTCAGCGTCTCGGAGCGGGCGTCGAACGCGGCCTGCACCCGACCGCGGACCTCGTTGACGGCCTTTCCGGCGGCGGCCCGATCCGGCCCCGGCAGACTGCCGAGCGCGCGGCGCGCCAGCGCGATGACGGAGCGGTCGCCGATGTGCGCCGTCTTGGCGGCGGCGAGACCCTCCAGGTCCGCGGCCGCGTCGAAGGCGGACACCGCGGCGGCCACGGCGTCGTCCAGCTGCGCGCTGGTGGGGAACTCGTTGACGGTCTTCTCGTCGGCCACCGGGCTCGCGTCTCCTCATGAGTCGGGGGTGTGCAACAACGCTGTCCAGGTTAATCGACCAGTGGGCATGCGCCTCGGTCAGGCCCGATCGACCGGTTCGTCCGATGCCCGGGGTCGTTCGCGGAGCCGACCCCGATCCCACGAAATGCGCATTCCCTGCGATAACGTCATCCCCGCGACAGTCGGCCGCAATCCGTCCGCCGGCCTCGGGAGGAGTTTCACGCCATGCCAGTTGAACCTGGAAGTCGGATCGCCGGTTACCGCGTCGTGTCGGTGCTCGGCTCCGGCGGGATGGGCGACGTGTACGTCGTCGAGAACGAGCAGCTTCAACGACGCGAGGCCATGAAGGTCATCTCCGTCGGGGGCGCCTCCAACGACGACTTCCATCAGCGCTTCGCCAACGAGGCCCGCACGGCGGCATCGCTCGACCACCCAAGCATCATCACCGTGCACGGCTACGGAGTCGACGGCGAACTCCCCTGGTTCACGATGTCGTACGTCCAGGGCCCCGACCTGTCGTCGACGACGCTGACACCGGGGGATGCGGTCGCCGCCATCGCCCAGGTGGCCTCCGGCCTCGACTACGCCCACGCCCGCGGCGTGGTGCACCGCGACATCAAACCCGCGAACATCGTCGCCACTCGGAACGACAGGGGCGATTTCGACCGGGCCGTCATGCTCGACTTCGGCATCGCGAAGCTGGCGGACTCACCCCAGCTCACCGCCGTCAACTCGGTCGTCGGAACGGCCGCGTACACGGCCCCGGAGATCATCAACGGACAGACGGCCTCGCCGGCTTCGGATCAGTACTCACTGGCATGCACCGCCTACCAGCTGTTCGCCGGGACGGCACCCTTCCAGGCGCCGTCGACCACCGCCCTGATGATGGCGCACATCCAGGCACCGCCGCCCGTCCTCGGCCAGGTCCGGCCCGACCTGGCGCCTCTCGGTCCGGTACTGGCACGCGCGATGGCCAAGAATCCGGCGGAGCGATTCCCCGACTGCACGACGTTCGCCGAGGAGCTGCGCCGCGCATTCTCCTCGACCCAGGCCGGCACCGCGACCGCTGTGGCGCCGACCCCTCCGCCGATGATGGCCGGCCACACACCCGCACCGACGCCGGCGCCGGGATTCGGCCCGCCGACCGGCACCCCTGCCCCGGGCTCCACGAGCCAACCCGGATTCACGAGCCAGCCGGGTTTCACGAGCCAGCCGGGTTTCACGAGCCAGCCGGGATTCGGCACGCCGCCGCCTCCCGGATTCGGCCCGCCGCAGACGGCGTGGGGCGCACCGGGTGGTCCGCCGCCGGCGAAGAAGAGCCGGAAGGGCCTGTGGATCGCGCTGGCCGCCGCCGTCGTCGCCATCGTGGCGGTCGCCGGGACGTCGCCGCTGTGGTGGCCGCGCGGTGATGCCGAACCCGTCCTCGACACCCACCCCAACATGCAGGTGGCCACAGCGTTCAGCACCACGTGCGCCGTCAACGACGGCACCCTGCATTGCTGGGGCGCCAACCAGAGCAGTCAGCTCGGCGACGGGACCACCGAATCGCGGAACACTCCGATGACCGTGCCGGGGCTCAACGACGTCACGGCGGTGTCGGTCGGCGGCTACCGCGACACCGAACGGAACTACCAGAGCACAACCTGCGCCGTCGCCGACGGCGACGCCTACTGCTGGGGCGCCAATCACTACGGGCAGATCGGCGACGGCACCACCTCGACGCAGCCGAAGCCGATCAAGGTGCCGGGACTGCCGAAGGTCACCGGGATCGCCACCGACAACGCGTCGACCTGTGCACTCACCGTCGACCGGGAGGTCTACTGCTGGGGTTCGGGCGGCAACGGGCAGATCGGCACCGGAACCACCGAGAGGCAGGTCACGTCGCCGGCGAAGCTCGACCTCCAGGACGTCCGCACCCTCGAATCGGGCGGCGCCAACTTCTGCGCGATCACCGGCGACGGCGAACTGTTCTGCTGGGGATCGAACGGGTCCGGTCAGATCGGAGACGGCACGAAGGCCCAGCGCAACAAGCCCACCAAGGTCAAGAACCTGTCGTCGGTGACATCGGTGTCCCTGGGACTCGTGCTCTCCTCCGACACCCTGTACGTGAGCGCCTGTGCGACGGCCGACGGCACCGTGTACTGCTGGGGCGCCGAGCCCGGCAACAGCCAGAGCTCACGGACCGTTCCGGTCGCGGTCTCCGGCGTCACGAATGCCGACCTCGTCGCGATCAACGTCGGCACCACCTGCGCGATCAGCGACGGCGAGCTCTCCTGCTGGGGCAATAATCGGTTCGGGCAGATCGGGAACGGCACCACTTCGGACGACGCGGTGAAGGACCCGACCCGGGTGTCCGACCTCTCCGACGTTCGCGTTGTGACCACGGGGTCGAGCACCACCTGCGCCCAGGTCGGCGACGATCAGGAGATCTACTGCTGGGGCTCGTCGAGCCAAGGCGAGATCGGCAATCCCGCCGCCGACGAAACGAAGCAGACGACGCCGTTGAAGGTGAAGATCTGACGGTCACCGCCGGCGGCACCGACCGATCGGCACCACCATCGGGGCGCCTCCGACGGGATCGTCGACCACCGTCGCCGACAGTCCGAACGCCTCGCTCAGCAGGTCGGGCGTCATGATGTCGGCCGGCGCCCCTTCGGCGACGATCCCGCCGGCGGCCATGACGACCATCGAATCGCTGTAGCGTGCGGCGAGGTTGAGATCGTGGAGGACCATGACCACGGTCTTCCCGTGCTCGCGGCTCAGGTCGTCGACGAGGTCGAGCACGTCGACCGCGTGCGCCAGATCGAGATAGGTCGTCGGCTCGTCGAGCAGGATCAGGTCGGTCTCCTGGGCGAGGGTCATCGCGATCCAGACCCGCTGCCGTTGACCGCCGGAGAGCGAGTCGACGGGCCGATCGGCCAGATCGCGGGTCGCGGTCAGGTCCATCGCCGACCTCACCGCCTCGTCGTCGGCGCCCGAGAACTGCCGATACCAGCTCTGATGCGGATGACGTCCGCGGGCGACGAGGTCGGCCACGGTGAGACCGTCGGGAGCCGTCGGCGCCTGCGGCAGCAGCCCGAGCGTCCGTGCCACGTCCTTGGGTTTGCGCGATGCGATGTCCGCACCGTCGAGCAGCACGGTCCCGCCGGTCGGACGAAGCAGTCGGGCGAGCGCTTTCAGCAACGTCGACTTGCCGCACCCGTTGGGACCGACGATGGTGGTCACCCGCCCCGTCAGCACGTCCAGGTCGAGCCCGTCGAGCACGGTGAACCCGTCGTATCCCACCGTCAGGTCGGCCGCACGCAGCCGTGCGGGATGCACTGCTCGGTGGATCGTCGTCACGGGGTCTCCTCACCTCCCGGGGGCCGCTGCGGCACCGCCGAAAGAATGATAACCCCTAAGTAAGGTAAGCCATGCCTGGCCTAGTCGGTGGGTTCGGCTGCGAGATACACCCACGCCCGCAGTCCCGACGTCAACGTGACGCGGACCCGTCGATAATCGTCCACCTCGTAATCGTCAGCGGCCGACAATCCCGCGTCGTCGACCTCGAGGCGCACCCCCGGCACCGGATCGGCACGCGGATCCGGCCGGAGCACCAGATGGGTGTCGGTCCCGCTCAACGCGATCACCGCCGGATCGGTGATCGTCAGCTCATCGACTCGGAACCCGGGAAGCGAATCGGCGACGGTCGGCACGCTGCGACCGAAGACGCCCCGCTGTACCGCCGGGTCCCGCAGGGTGCCGTAACTGAACAGCAGATGGGCGCTCACCCCGGCCGCCCGTCCCGTGTCGCCTGTACCCGGGCGCTCGCATACAGGCAGATGGCACTGGCCGCAGCGAGATTCAAGCTCTCCGCCCGCCCCCGCAGGGGGATGCGGATCCGCCGCACGGCGTCGCGCACCACGTCGCCGGGCAGCCCGTGCGCCTCATTGCCGAACAGCCAGGCATGCGGCTCACCGAGCACGTCGTCCGCATCGTCGAGGCCGACCTCACCGTCCATCGTCGTCGCCAGTGTCGAGATCCCCGCCTCGCCGATCAGGTCGAGGCCGGAGGCGACCTCCGCCGACCGGACCACGGGGATGTGAAAGACGCTGCCGGCGCTCGCCCGTACCGCCTTGCCGTTGTGCGGATCCACCGAGTCGCCGAGCAGGATCACCGCGTCGGCCCCCATCGCGTCGGCACACCGGATCAGGGTTCCCACATTCCCAGGTTCGCGCGGCTCCACCGCGACGACGAGCAGTCGCGGCCGCGCCGCCAGCACATCGGCGAGTCGGACCGTCAGCAGGTCGCACACCGCGAAGACTCCCGGCGGCGTCGTCGTCTCGGACAGTTTGTCGGCCGCCCGCGCCGTCACGCGGAGGACCGGGATCCCAGCCTCCTCGGCGCGCCCGAGCAGAGCTCCGTGGCGATCGGAGTCGCCGTCCCGAACCAGCAGCCTGCGGGCACGACCGGTGGCCAGCGCCGCATCGACGGCGTTGGCGCCTTCGGCGAGGAACTGCTTCTCGTCGCGACGAACCGCGGCACGGTGCAGCTTCGCCACAGCAACGACCCGCGACGACCGTTCTGTGAGAACGTCCGTCGCGGGTCGTGAGTCAGTCACTGTTACCCGATCGCGCAGGTCAGGCCGCCGGAGCGTTGACGTCCGTCGGCAGCGCCTTCCGAGCGACCTCGACCAGGCCGGTGAACGCGGCCGGATCGGTCACCGCGAGATCGGCGAGCACCTTGCGATCGACCTCCACACCCGCGAGCTTGAGGCCCTGGATGAAGCGGTTGTACGTGATGTCGTTCGCACGCGCCGCGGCGTTGATGCGGGTGATCCACAGCTTCCGGAAGTCGCCCTTGCGTGCGCGACGGTCCCGGTAGGAGTAGGTCATCGAGTGGAGCTGCTGCTCCTTGGCCTTGCGGTAGAGGCGCGAACGCTGCCCGCGGTAGCCCTTCGAAGCCTCCAGGATGGAGCGGCGCTTCTTCTGGGCGTTGACAGCCCTTTTCACACGTGCCATGAGTCTTAGTCCTTCTCGAAATCGGTGCGGGAGATCAGCGGTTCAGCAGGCGCTTGATGCGCGGAGCGTCGTTCTCGCTCACGACGGTCACACCGTCGAGGCGACGCGTGCGGCGCGACGACTTGTGCTCCATCAGGTGGCGGCGGTTGGCCTTCTGGCGGAGGATCTTCCCGCTGCCGGTCACCTTGAAACGCTTCGCGGTGCCCTTGTGGGTCTTGCTCTTCGGCATGATTTTCCTTCGTTCTGGCGAACAGCGACCCCACCCGGATCCGATCCGGGCGGTGTCACCGTCCACTGCTGCTAACGGGGGTCGGTTCAGGAGCCCTGCGAGGGCTGCTGGGCCTTGGCCCTGGTCTTGGCTCCCTTGTGCGGAGCGAGGACCATCGTCATGTTGCGGCCGTCCTGCTTGGCCGAGGTCTCGACGAAGCCGTACTCGGCGACGTCGTCCCCCAGGCGCTGCAGCAGACGGAATCCCAGCTCGGGGCGGGACTGCTCACGACCGCGGAACATGATCGTGACCTTCACCTTCGAACCCGCCTCGAGGAACCGGACGACGTGACCCTTCTTGGTCTCGTAATCGTGGTCGTCGATCTTCGGGCGGAGCTTCTGCTCCTTGATGACGGTCATCTGCTGGTTACGGCGGGACTCGCGCTTCTTCTGCGCCGCCTCGTACTTGAACTTGCCGTAGTCCATGATCTTGCACACCGGCGGACGGGCGTCAGGCGCCACCTCCACCAGGTCCAAGTCGGCTTCGTAAGCCAGGCGAAGCGCATCTTCAACACGCACAATGCCCACCTGCTCTCCACCGGGCCCGACGAGCCGGACTTCGGGGACGCGGATGCGCTCGTTGATGCGGGTTTCAGTGCTGATGTGGCCTCCTCGATCAATGTGTTCCGAATGGCCGGCCAGCTGTGCTGGCAGCGCGAGGAGGATCGAGACCGAACAACCGTCGCGTGCGGGCACACTCTCGGCGATCTCTCGCCGGCGCCCCGCCGACTCGCGACGGTGTGACCGGAACCGGACAACCACGCGCCGGAGGCGGTGTCGTACGGTGGGACTCGAAGTTCCTCTTGCTACCCCGGCGTGTGCCGAGGCGGTCATCGATGTGAAAGTCTAACAGGCGTGAACGATAACTCCTATTCGCCGACCGGCGCCCCGTCCGATGAGAACGTCCACGTCGCATCGTCGGGAGGCGACGACGTCCGAGAACTCGCCACGATCCCGGCCGTCGAGGTGGTCACCCGCTCGATCGTCATGCTCATGAGCGCGGCCGCGGAGAAGATCGGCCCGGAGGCCGGCGGCGACGAGGAGTACCGCGATCTCGCGGAGGCTCGGTCGCTGATCAATGCGCTCGCCGGTCTCGTGATGGCGGCCTCACCCGACCTCGGTCTGCACCGCAAGCCGATCCTCGACGGGCTCAAGGCCCTGCAGCTCGCGTTCCGCGAGGCGTCGGCGTTCCCCGACGAGCCGGGCGCCGGCCCCGGAGAGAAGTCCACCGGCCCGGTCACCGGCTGATCTGGGGCGATGCCGAACATCCTCGAGGCACCCGTTCCCTGACGCCTGCGCTCGTCACACCGGTGTCCGCTGGGAGAGTTCGGCGACGAGCAGCGCCGTCTGGCCGTCACCATCGGTGACCACGTCCCCGACCTCATCGACGACACTGACCTCGTCGACGACACAGACGGGCGACAGCCCCTCGGCGCGAGCGGCGGTCCGGGCGGCGGCCAACTGCCCGATGTTCAGCTCCACGGCGACGGTCCCGCCGTCGGTCAACCAGTCGGGGGCTTCGGCGAGCAGTGACCGGACGTGGTCGAGACCGTCCGCCCCGCCACCGAAGAGCGCGGCCGCCGGTTCGTGATCCCGCGCCTCGTGCGGCAGCAGGTCGGCTGCGGACTCGGGAACGTACGGCGGTACCGCGGCGATCACATCGATCCTCCCGCGGAGCTCCGCCGGGAGGCATGACAGCCCGGGACCGCACCGCACCCGGCCGATTCCCACGTTCCTCGACGCCAGGCGCACCGCTTCGGGATCGACGTCGGTGGCGAACACCGTCGATTCCCGATGGGTCGCGGCGACGTGCGCCGCGATCGGGCCCACACCGCAGAACGGTTCGACGACCACCGGGCGCCGCCGGTGGCCGATGAGCCGCGACACGGTCTTCGCCAGGAGCAGGGATCGCTGTCGCGGTACGAACGTCTGCGCTCCCACGGCGAGATCGAGATCCCCGAACCGCACGTGACCGACGAGATGTTCCACCGGTTCGCCGCGGACGCGGCGATCCACCCACGCGGTCAACTCCGCGGCGTCGGACGCCCACCGCCGCAGTTCGGCCAATTCGTCCTCGGCGAAGACGCAGCCCGCTCGGCGCAGTCGGCCGAGGAGGCGGGCGTCCGCCGCCGACGTCACTTCGGAAGCATCTCCGCGATGAACGCCCCGGTGTGGCTGCCCGTGACCGTGGCGACGTCCTCGGGGGTGCCTTCGGCGACGACGGTGCCGCCGCCACTGCCGCCTTCCGGACCCATGTCGATGATCCAGTCGGCGGTCTTGATGACGTCGAGGTTGTGTTCGATCACGATGACCGTGTTGCCCTTGTCGACGAGACCGCCGATCACCATGAGCAGTTTCCGGATGTCCTCGAAGTGCAGTCCGGTGGTCGGCTCGTCGAGGATGTACACGGTCCGCCCGGTCGATCGCTTCTGCAGTTCGGCCGAGAGTTTGACGCGTTGGGCCTCACCGCCCGACAGGGTCGGTGCGGGTTGTCCGAGCCGAACGTATCCGAGCCCCACGTCGACGAGGGTTCGCAGGTAGCGATGGATCGAGGTCACCGGTTCGAAGAACTCGGCCGCCTCGTCGATCGGCATGTCGAGGACCTCGGCGATCGTCTTCCCCTTGTAGCGGACCTCGAGCGTCTCGCGGTTGTAGCGGGCGCCGTGGCAGACCTCGCACGGTACGTACACATCGGGCAGGAAGTTCATCTCGATCTTGATGGTGCCTTCGCCCATGCATGCTTCGCACCGGCCGCCCTTGACGTTGAACGAGAATCGACCGGGCTGGTATCCGCGCACTTTGGCCTCGGTGGTCGCGGCGAACAGGGTGCGGATCTTGTCGAACACCCCGGTGTACGTCGCCGGGTTGGAGCGCGGAGTCCGCCCGATCGGCGACTGGTCGACCTGCACGAGCTTGTCGAGGTGCTCCAGACCTCTGATCCGGGTGTGGTGGCCCGGCACCTGACGCGCCCCGTTGAGCTTGTTCGCCAAGACGGTCGCGAGGATGTCGTTGACGAGCGTCGACTTACCCGAACCGGACACGCCGGTCACCGCCGTCAACACGCCGAGCGGGAAGGTCACGTCGATGCCGCGGAGGTTGTTCTCACGCGCGCCTACCACCGTGACGCTTCGCTTCCGGTCGACCGTGCGCCGCTGTTCGGGGACGGGGAGGACCTCGCGACCCGCCAGGTACGCGCCGGTGATGGACTCCTTGTTACGGAGCAGGTCCGTGTAGCTGCCGCTGTGGACGACGCGGCCGCCCTGTTCGCCGGCGCGCGGACCGATGTCGACGATCCAGTCGGCCGAGCGGATCGTGTCCTCGTCGTGCTCCACGACGATCAGGGTGTTCCCCAGGTCGCGGAGCCGGACGAGGGTGTCGATGAGTCGACGGTTGTCGCGTTGGTGCAGGCCGATCGACGGCTCGTCCAGCACGTACAGGACGCCCGCCAGTCCCGCGCCGATCTGGGTCGCGAGCCGGATCCGCTGGGCTTCACCGCCGGAGAGGGAGCCTGCGGCACGGGCGAGCGACAGATATTCCAGGCCGACGTCCAACAGGAATCGGATCCTCGCCTGAACCTCTTTGAGAACCCGTCCGGCGATGGCCGCCTCGCGCTCTCCCAGCTCCAGCCCGTCGAGGTACTCGGCGCACTCGGCGACCGACAGCGATGTCACATCGGCGATCGACTTGGGACCGTGAACCGGGTGATCGAGGGTGACGGCGAGGATCTCAGGCCGCAGGCGTGCGCCGCTGCACGCCGGACACGGGACGTCGCGCATGTACCCCTCGTACCGGTCCTTCATCTGCTCGGACTCCGTGGTCTCGGCGCGCCGGCTGAGGAACGCCATGACTCCCTCGAACTCCGTGTAGTACGAGCGCGTTCGTCCGTACCGGTTGCGGAATCGAACGTGGACCTGATGGTCGGACCCGTTGAGCAGGGCTGTTCTCGCCGCTCGCGGAAGGTCGCTCCACGGGGTGTCGACGTCGAATCCCATCTGATCGCCGAGCCCTTCGATCAGCCGCAGGAAGTAGTCGGCGTTGTGACCCGTCGACCAGGGGGCGATCGCGCCGTCGCGCAGCGTCACCTCTGGATCGGGCACGACCAGGGTCTCGTCGATCTCCTTGCGGACACCGAGTCCGTCGCAGTCGGGGCATGCGCCGAACGGCGAGTTGAACGAGAAGGCCCGGGGTTCCAGATCGTCGATCGCGATCGGATGCGAGTTGGGACACGCCATCCGCTCGGAGTACCTGCGCTGGCGGTCGGGATCGTCCTCCGGGACGTCGACGAAATCGAGGACCACGATCCCGTCGGCCAGGCGCAGCGCGGTCTCCACCGAGTCGGTCAGCCTCTGTTTCGCGGAGGGCTTCACGACGAGGCGGTCGATGACCACATCGATGTCGTGCTTCTCCTGCTTCTTGAGCTTCGGCGGGTCGGACAGCTGGTGAATGCGGCCGTCGACCATGGCGCGCGCGAATCCCTGCGTCTGAAGATCCGCGAACAGGTCGACGAACTCGCCCTTCCGGCTGCGGACGACGGGCGCCAGCACTTGGAACCGCACGCCTTCGTCCATCGCGAGCACCTGGTCGACGATCTGCTGCGGGGTCTGCCGCGCGATCCGTTCGCCGCACACCGGACAGTGGGCGGTGCCGGCTCGCGCGTACAGCAGCCGTAGGTAGTCGTAGACCTCCGTGATGGTGCCGACGGTCGATCGAGGGTTCCGGTTGGTCGACTTCTGGTCGATCGACACCGCGGGCGACAGACCTTCGATGAAGTCGACGTCGGGTTTGTCCATCTGTCCGAGGAACTGACGAGCGTACGCCGACAGGGACTCCACGTATCGTCGCTGCCCTTCGGCGAAGATCGTGTCGAAAGCGAGCGATGACTTCCCCGACCCCGACAATCCCGTGAACACGATCAGCGAATCGCGGGGCAGGTCCACGTCGACTCCACGCAGATTGTGCTCGCGCGCACCGCGGACGATCAGGCGATCTACCACAGGAATTTCCTCACGTTCTCATCACAGATTTACCCGGCTGCAACAGTACGCGGGACCTCCGACAATCATGATCTCGGCGGTGGGTGGGCATTCGGCACCGGGAGCAGTTCTGCGTGGTGGATGGTGTTGAGCTGCCACCGGTGGGGGCTCCCGGTTGCCGGTCGCCAGTGGACGCGTCCGGTGTGGGGGCCGGTGGCCGCGATGCGGGTTTCCCATTGGCCGGGTGCGGTGCCGACGGTGCGGTTGTGGCTGCCGCAGGCCGCCCCGAGGTGGTCGATGTCGGTGGGGCCGCCGTCTTGCCAGTCCGGAAAATGGTGGGCTTCGGTGCGGGCGAAGGGTGCCGGGCAGCCGGGGGGCGGTGCAGCCGCGGTCCCGCGCGAAGAGCATCAACCGTTGGGCGCGGGAGGCCAGGCGGCGCCCGCGTCCGAGGTAGAGGGGTTCGCCGGTGGTGTGGGCGAAGACCGCCAGGTGTGGGGTCGCTTCGGCGGCCAGGCGCACCAGTTCGCTGATCGGTACTCGTGTTCCGGTGGCGGTCAACGCGATGCCGGCGTGGGCGGCCAGTTCCGCGTCGGTGATGGTGACGACGAGTTCGGAGCGCAACGACCCCGACGCCGGGGCGGCACTGTGGGAGCGGGCGAGGATCAGGAGGGCGTGCAGGGCGTCGTGGTTGCGTTGCATCGGGGTGCGGTCATCGCGCTCGGCCGCCGCAGCCACCACGGCCGGGTCGGCCGATTCGACGGCTCCGGTCGGGGAGGCGGGATCATCGGGGTTGTTCATACCCGGGGCGGCCCAGGACTGGAGCATGATCTCGAGGTCGGCCCGCAACCCCGGGGTGAGCCGGGTGCGCAGGGTGCTCATCAGCTGTCGGTCTTGGGGCATCAACGCCAGACCGCGCAGGCGGCGGCGGTCGCGGTCGTCGGTGAGCTGCCCATCAGGATCCAAATGCGCCAGCAGACGCACACCGGCGGTGCGGACCCCGGCGGGAGTCAACGTGCGGGCCACGGCCGCCAGCTGGGCTTCGGCACCCTCGCGGGTGGTCTCGTCGACCGCGGCCGGGATGCGGGTCAAGACGGCATCGATTTCCAGGACGTGATCGACCCCGATCGCCCCGTCAGCAACCGCATCGGCCGTCGCGGGGCACCGCGGAGACAGGGTTTGACCTTGCATGCTGGTGAATCGTCCGATCGCCGCGGCGGCGACCCGGCGACGCCTCGCCGCGCCGTCACCGACCCGCAGACCACCGGACAGATAGGAGTGCAACGACAGGTAGCCGGCTGTGCGGTAGGCGCCTCGGTCGGAGATCTCCACCAGCACGGCCGCGTCGGCGGCGTCGAACCGGCGTCGCGCCTGCTCCAACGACTCGGCGGCCGTCAGTAGCTCGCCCTCGGTGGATGCGGCCAGCGGTAGTGCGGCGAGTTTCACGGCGACCGCATTCGCGACGGCGGCCAGGGCGATCGGATCATCGGGCAGCAGGGCGTCCAGGTCGGGTGAGGTCGGCGTGGCGATGATCGTCGTCACGACCCTCACCCCCTAGCGTGTTCCTGCAGCTCATCGCTGCTATTGAAGCTGTGACACGACACTAACAAGAGCCTCCGACAAAACGGCCCCGCTGCCATCCAAGACCCCCTGCTGTCCAAGACCCCCTGCTGTCAAAGACCCCCTGCCGTCCCAGACCCCCTGCCGTCCAGGATCCGCTTACATCAATGCCGGCGAGCCGTCTCCTCGACGTGGCTAGCCTGAAGGCATGAGTACACAGGTCACCCTCACAGACGATTACACCGGCGACGTCACCCCCGATCCAGACCATCACGGAGCGCGCGCCCAGCGTCGAGTCCTCGACAACGCGACCATCGTCAAGATCTCGGTCGGCCCGATGGACAACAACGTGTACGTGATCACCGACACTGCGACGGGTGATGCTCTCCTGATCGATGCGGCCAACGATCCGCAGACCATCCTGGCGCTGCTCGACATCCTCCCCGGGAACGTCCGCCAGATCGTCACCACGCACGGCCACTTCGACCACTGGCAGGCTCTTGAGGAGGTGCACCGCGTCCTGCGAGTGCCGACGGCCGTCGGCGAGGCCGACGCCGATGAGCTCCCGCTCGACCCCGACCGCGTCCTGACCGACGGCGACACCGTCGACGTCGGCGATCTGACGCTCGACGTCATCGGGATCCCCGGTCACACTCCGGGATCGATCACCCTCGTCCTCACCGAGGAGTCCGGACGGACCCACCTGTTCACCGGCGACACCCTGTTCCCCGGCGGAGTCGGCAAGACATGGCAGCCCGGTGACTTCGAGACCCTGCTCGACGGAGTGACCGGCAAACTCTTCGACCGGTACGGCGACGAGACCATCGTCTATCCCGGGCACGGCAAGGACACCCGGATCGGTGTCGAACGACCTCATCTCGACGAGTGGCGGAAGAGGGGCTGGTGACATTCGGCGTCCCCGCCGGACGTTGCCGGTAGCGTGGATCGTGACGGCGTGTTCGCTCCCGCGGTCAGCGGTTCGCGATGCTCTCGGGGGTGAGCGCCTCGTCTTTCGTTCTCCGAGATGAAAGGCCGAAATCCATGCTGCTCCGCACCATCGCCCGTCCGCTCCTGGGGACCGCGTTCGTCGCGTCCGGGGTCGACGCCCTCCGTGCGCCCGCAGGCCCCGCCCGGGTGGCGGAGCCCCTGCTCGATTCCGTCCCGGCGGAGTCCGAGACCGTCATCCGTGCCGCCGGCGCCGTCCAGGTGGCGGCCGGCGTCGCCCTGGCCGCGGGCAAGGCTCCTCGACTCTCGTCAGCCGTCCTCGCCGGCACTCTGGTTCCGACCACGGTGTTCGCAAGTGACTTCTGGAACGAGACCGATCCCGCGCTCAAGAGCGCGAAGCGGTCGGAGTTCGTCAAGAACCTCGGACTGCTCGGTGGTGCGCTGATCGCCTCGGCCGACACCGAGGGCCGCCCCTCCCTCGGTTGGCGTGGCCGTCGCCGACTCGAGAGCGCGCGTACCTCGGTGGTCGACGCCCTCCCGTCCGGTGCACAGCGCCAGTCCGCGTGGGACGACGTGGCCGAGCGAACCTCACAGTGGGCCGGTACGGCAGCGGATCGGGCCCAGGACGTCGCCGACCAGGTCGCCGACCGCGCGCCGGAGGTCATCGACACCGTGCGCGACCGTGCCGGCACATTCGCCGACCAGGTGGTCGACCGGGCTCCGGAGGTCGCCGATCGCGCGCGGGATCTGGCCGAACGCGCCGGTGAGGAGACCGCTGTGCGGACCCGCCGCTGGCGACGAGCCCTCGCCGATCGCTGAGCTGACATTCACGGGGCCGGACGACTTCCGGCTCGGAACGTCACACCGGGGTCTGCGCCGATCACGGCGCGGACCCCGGTCTTGTGACGAGCCCCGGGGATTGAACGCCGGTACCATGGAGCGACTGTGACAGCGCCAACGCCGAAGAGCGACGACTCCCCCGGTACCGATCCGCGGACCGGTGAGGAGCAGACACACCTCGACACCGTCTACGGGCGACTCGACCGCATGCGGGCCACCACCCGTCGCCGACTCGACGAGACCCTGCGCGAATCGGCCGGGACACCTCAGGCCCTCTCCGAGCGAGAGTCGTACGAACGGCTGTACAGCGAGGAACTCGTGAAGATCGATGCGGCCGAACACAATCTGTACTTCGGCCGCCTCGACATCGACGGTGAGGACGAGCCCCGCCGCATCGGGCGAATCGGCATTCTCGACGACGACGCCGCCGACACGACACTGCTGCTCGACTGGCGTGCACCGCTGGCACGCCCGTTCTATCTCGCGACGCCGGCCTCCCCCGAGGGCGTCGAGCGCCGTCGGCATGTCCGCACTCGGTCCCGGCGTGTTCGCGGAGTGTCGGATGAGTATCTCCGCTCCGGCCGCATCGACGATGCCGACGACACGACGGCGAATGTGGTGAACGAATCGGCGTTGGTCGACGCCCTCAACGCCGCCCGGACCGGCGAGATGACCGACATCGTCGACACCATCCAGCGCGAACAGGACCAGATCATCCGATCCCCGCACCGCGGGGTCACCGTGGTGCAGGGCGGACCGGGGACCGGGAAGACCGCTGTCGCCCTGCACCGCGCGGCGTATCTCCTCTACACGTACCGTGACCTGCTCGCCCGCAGTGGAGTCCTCATCATCGGTCCCAACACCGACTTCCTGAACTACATCGGCCAGGTGCTTCCGTCGCTGGGTGAGACGGGGGTGCTGCTCTCGACGATCGGCGACCTGTTCCCCGATGTCCGCGCTCGCGGTCGGGATTCGCGCGCCGCCGTGGCCCTCAAGGGGGACCCGAGGATGCAGTCCGTTCTGCGTGCCGCGGTCCGGGCGCGTCAATCGCTGCCCCCACGCGGGTTGTCGATCACGTTCGACGGCTACGACCTGCCCATCGCCCCCGAGATCGTGAAGACCGCCCGCGCGCATGCCCGGTCGACGCGGCGGGCCCACAACCTCGCTCGCCGCGCATTTCTCCGTGCGGCGCTCGACGAGCTCGCCGCGGTTCACGCTCACCGGGTCGGGGCGGACCCGCTCGACGGCGGTCAACTGTTGACGCCCGCCGATCTCGAGGACATCCGCGTCGAGCTGGAGGCCGATCCCGGTGTCACCGAGGTGCTCGGACGGTTCTGGCCACAGCTCACGCCGCAGGGACTGCTGCGCGATCTGTTCGCGGACCCCGCATTCCTCCGCAGGGCGACCCGCGGATGGACCGATGACGAGCGGGCGGCGCTGTTCCGCGAAGCGCGTCCGCTGGCCGACGACGCCGACGTCTCCCCCGCAGATGTTCCGCTGCTCGACGAGCTCGCCGAACTGATCGGTTACCGCACCGACGAGGCCGACCGGCTGACGCGCAGCCGGTGGCGGCAGCGGCTCGCCGACGCCCAGGATGCGCTCGACATCCTCACCGGCTCGGCGCCGCAGGACCTCGAGGACGATCTGGATCCGGAGATCCTCATGGCGTACGACCTCATCGATGCCGAGCAGCTCGCCGAACGTCAGGAGCACGTGGACCGCCGAACCACGTCCGAACGCGCCTACGGGGATCGGACGTGGACTTTCGGTCACGTGATCGTCGACGAGGCCCAGGAGCTGTCGCCGATGGCGTGGCGCATGGTGATGCGGCGGATTCCGAACCGGTGGATGACCGTGATCGGTGATACCGCGCAGACCGGGGACGCCGCCGGAACGGATTCGTGGGAGGCGGTCTTCTCCCCGTATGTGGCCGACCGGTGGCGGTTGCACGAGTTGACGGTCAACTATCGGACCCCGTCGGAGATCACCCGGTACGCGAACCGTGTGCTCGATTGGATCGACCCGGGACAGACGCCTCCGGAGTCGCTGCGGTCGAACGGGATCGAGCCGTACGCGGTTCCGGTCGCCGACGACGGTGATGCCGCGTCGACGGCGGTCCGCATCGCGACGCAGATCCGCGAACCCGGGTTGACGACGATCATCGGGTCCGACGAGGGGGCTGCCGCGGCGCTGCGGGCGGCGTCGGCGTCGGCTGTCGATGTGAGCGTTCACGCGATCACCGCGGCCAAGGGGCTGGAGTTCGACACGGTGATCCTGCTGGAGCCGGCCGATCTCATCGCCGAGTCACCGCGGGGGTACAACGACCTGTACGTCGCGCTCACGCGTGCCACCCAGCGGCTCATCGTCGTCCACGGCCGGGCGTTGCCACCGGATCTCGCCGACATGCCCGCGCACGGCTGACCGCCGGCCCTCGCAACCGACTGGCGGGAGGACCGGCGGTGGGACTCCGCGTTTCTAGGTGGTGTGGACGATCAGCACGTCACATGCGGCCTTGCGCGCGACGTCTGCCGGCACCGATCCGAGCAGGCGCCCGGCGATCGAGTTGAGTCCCTTGTTGCCGACCACGAGGAGGTCGGCCTGGGTGTCGACGACCAGCTGGAGGAGCGCGTCGACCGGCGCGCCCTGCACCGCTCGCTGGACGACCTTCGCAGCGCCGGCACCGACGGCCCGCTCTTTCGCGGTCCGGAGGATCTCCTCCGTGGGAGACGACCCCATGACCTGGTAGGCCTCGTCGCGGAGCGTATCGGTGGCCGCGCTGGCCGCCTTGCCGTCATTCGGGAAGTAGGCGCAGGCGATCACGAGCGTCGCATCGCCCGCGATGGCGCCGGCGCGTTCGACGGCCTTCATCGACGACTCCGAGCCGTCTGTACCGACCACGACCGTGGTGTAAGCGCTCATGCTTCTAGGTCCCTCCAAACGTGAAGTGAGCAGCGCACCCGACTCCCGGGAGCGCGATTCCTCGTCATGAAGATACCCCGAATGTCTCCTGCTCTGGGTCACTTGATCCCAGCGGCGTCCATTCCACGCAGTTCCTTCTTCAGGTCGGCGATCTCGTCGCGCAGTCGGCCGGCCAATTCGAACTGCAGGTCCCGGGCCGCATTCATCATCTGATCGGTGAGCTGCTGCACCAGATCCGCCAGTTCGGCCCTCGGCATCGACGATGTGTCCCGCTTCTCGATGACGCCCGCCGATGCGGCGGTCGAGACCTCACCCTGTGCGCGTCGGCCGCGGCTCGCGTTGCGTCCGGATCCGCCGACGTCGACGGCGTCTTCGGCTTCGGCGTACACCTGGTCGAGAATGTCGGCGATCTTCTTACGCAGGGGCTGCGGGTCGACGCCCATTCGGGCGTTGTACTCGATCTGTTTGGCCCGCCGACGATCGGTCTCGTCGATGGCGCTCTCCATCGCCTCGGTGATCTTGTCGGCGTACATGTGGACTTCGCCGTCGACGTTGCGCGCCGCACGCCCGATCGTCTGGATCAGTGACCGCGTGCTGCGGAGGAATCCCTCTTTGTCGGCGTCGAGGATCGCCACCAGCGACACTTCGGGGAGGTCGAGTCCCTCGCGGAGAAGGTTGATGCCGACCAGGACGTCGTAGTCGCCCGTCCGGAGCTGCCGCAGCAGTTCGACTCGTCGCAGCGTGTCGACCTCCGAGTGCAGATAGCGGACCCGGATGCCGAGTTCCAGCAGATAGTCGGTGAGGTCCTCTGCCATCTTCTTGGTCAGCGTCGTCACCAGGACCCGCTCGTCCTTCTCGGTGCGTTCCCTGATCTCGTGCACCAGATCGTCGATCTGTCCCTTGGTCGGCTTGACGACGACCTTCGGATCGAGGAGTCCGGTCGGCCGGATGACCTGTTCGACCACCTCGCCCCCGGCCTGCCCGAGCTCGTAGTCTCCCGGCGTCGCCGACAGGTAGACGGTCTGTCCGACGCGGCCCTCGAACTCGTCCCACGTGAGGGGGCGGTTGTCGACGGCGGACGGGAGGCGGAACCCGTAGTCGACGAGATTGCGTTTGCGCGACATGTCGCCCTCGTACATCGCCCCGATCTGCGGGACCGTCACGTGCGACTCGTCGATCACCAGCAGGAAGTCGTCCGGGAAGTAGTCGAGCAGCGTTGCGGGCGCCGACCCCGGTCCCCGCCCGTCGATGTGCCGCGAATAGTTCTCGATGCCGGAGCAGAAGCCGACCTGTCGCATCATCTCGAGGTCGTATGTGGTTCGCATGCGCAACCGCTGGGCTTCGAGCAGTTTCCCCTTCGCCTCCAGGTCGGTGAGGCGTTCGGCGAGTTCGGCTTCGATGCCCTCCATCGCCGCGGCCATGCGTTCGGGCCCCGCCACGTAGTGGGTCGCCGGGAAGATCCGCAGGTTCTCGACCTGCCGGACGACGTCGCCGGTGAGCGGATGCAGGTAGTAGAGCGCCTCCACCTCGTCGCCGAAGAACTCGATCCGAACCGCCAGTTCCTCGTAGGAGGGGATGATCTCGACGGTGTCACCGCGCACACGGAAGCTGCCGCGGGTGAATGCGGTGTCGTTGCGGGTGTACTGGACGTCGACGAGGAGGCGGAGCAGCGCGTCGCGGTCGATCGTGTCCCCGACCGACATCTCCACCGACCGGTCGAGGTACGACTGCGGGGTGCCCAGGCCGTAGATGCACGACACGGACGCCACCACCACCACGTCCCGTCGGGAGAGCAGGTTCGACGTCGCGGCGTGCCGCAGCCGCTCCACGTCGTCGTTGATGGAGCTGTCCTTCTCGATGTACGTGTCCGTCTGCGCGATGTACGCCTCAGGTTGGTAGTAGTCGTAATACGAGACGAAGTATTCGACGGCGTTGTTCGGCAGCATCTCCCGCAGCTCGTTCGCCAACTGCGCTGCGAGGGTCTTGTTCGGCGCCATGACCAGTGTCGGACGCTGGACGCGTTCGATGAGCCAGGCGGTGGTCGCCGATTTACCCGTGCCGGTCGCCCCCAGGAGCACCACATCGCGTTCGCCCGCGACCAGGCGTCGCTCCAACTCGGCGATCGCCGTGGGCTGGTCGCCCGCCGGCTCGTATTCGCTGACCACCTCGAAGGGTTTGTCGGTGCGCTGGATCTCGCCGATCGGGCGGAACTCGGACTGCGCGATGACCGGTTTCTCCGCAGGAAATGCCATACCTCCACAGTAGACGCGGGTACCGACAGATCCGCTCGCCCCGATCTGCTCGGCCGGGCCGTGCCCGGCGGCGAACGCGCGTACTGTCGCATCCACCGGCAGACAGGAGATCCAGATGCATCCGCCGCACGGCACGTCCGGCGATCGACGGCCGCCCGTGATCTCCGCCGTCACCCTCGGCGTCCGCGACGTCGCTCGATCGACCGAGTTCTACGTCGACGGCCTCGGCTTCCGGCCGATCAGCTCGGTTCCCGACGAGATCTCGTTCGTCCAGGCCGGGCACGGACTGCTGCTCGCCCTCTGGAACATCCGATCGATGCCGCAGGAGTACGGGGACGTCGCCCACGGCCGGTCGGGGCCACCGGTCTCGTTGGGGCACAACGTCGATCACCCCGACCTCGTCCACGCGCTGTTCGACGCGGCGGTCGCGGCCGGAGCCACGGTGGTGAATCCGCCGAGTCGGCAGAGTTGGGGTGGGGTGAGCGCGTGCGTCGCCGATCCGGACGGGTTCCGCTGGGACTTCGTCCACAACCCCGGGTTCGCAGTCGCCTCCGACGGCACCGTGATCTCGGTCTGACGGGACAGCGGCCAGACGGGACAGCGATCTGACGGAACACGGGGTCCGGCGTGACGCCTGCCCGACGAAGACGAGGCCCGGTCAGACCTGACCGCTTTGCACATCCCTCGAACGCGACCGTCGTCCGCCCCGACATGCCACGCTGAGGACATGGCCGCCGATCTGCATCCCCCGAAGCGGGAGGTCTTCGACCCGCCGGCGATGACGAACACCGACAACAAGGGCATCGTCCGCGCCGTCGAGGAGTTCCGGAGCACCGACTACGGCCTCTACATGTCCCGGACGGCCGATCATCGGCGGTTCCATCACCTCGAGAGCTGGCTGCTCCCCACACTCGGGTTGCGGGCCAACATCTTCCACTTCACGCCGGGACATCGCTCCGACCAGCGCCTCTACCTCGACGTCGGTCGGTTCTCCGGTCCCGACGAAGACGGCCGCTGGCACGCCGTCGACTGGTACCTCGACCTCGTCGACCGTCCCGGTCGGCCGTTGCAGCTGGTCGACGTCGACGAACTCTTCGAGGCGCACGCCGCTTCGCTCCTGTCGACGGTCGATGCCGAACAGGCCGTACGGATCGCGACCGTCGCCCTCGGCGGGGCCGAACGGGCCGGCGACGTCCAGTCCTGGCTCGACGAGCAGATCGGCGAGCGTCTGCACTGGTTGGACCGCACCTGACGGAGCGCTCGGCCGGCCGACGTGTCACACTTCGTCTGATCCGTCGCTCTCCGTAGAAGGTGCCATCACGATGACCACTCCCCCGCCGCAGCAACCGCCGAACCAGCCGGGCGGCCAGTTCCCGGGCGGCCAGTTCCCGGGCGGGCCGGTGCCGCCGCAGGGGCAGTTCCCCGGCGGCCAGTTCCCGGGCGGCCAGTTCCCGGGCGGCCAGTTCCCGGGCGGCCAGTTCCCGGGCGGGCCGGTGCCGCCGCAGGGGCAGTTCCCCGGCGGCCCCGTGCCGCCGGCTCCCCGGGGACCGCAGAACGGAAGGAATCCGCAGAAGAACCTGCTGACCGTCGTCATCGGCGTGGCCCTGGTCCTCGTCGTCGCGATCGGCGGCGTCATCGTCTACACCATGAACCGCGATGACGACAGCGGAACCTCGGTCGACTCCAGCCCCGTCGGATCGTGCATCACGGTGAGCGGGTCGTCGATGGACGTCGAGACGGAGGCCGTCGACTGCGCGGACTCCACGCCGTCGTTCATCGTCGGCGCCGCACTCCCGACGAAGTACCTGTGCGAGTCGGCCGGATACAGCTACTACGTGTCCGAATACGGCAGCGACGCCAGCGACGACGTGTCGTGCCTGATCCCGAACTACCGGCAGGGAACCTGCTACAAGGAGTCCTCGTTCTCGTTGAAGGTCGAACTCACCACGGTCGACTGCTCCAAGCCGTCCGGCATCGCCTCAGCCCACTTCAAGGTCACCGAGCGCGTCGAGAGCACCGATGTGCCGAACTGTTCCGACGAGGCCACGCAGAAGCCGCTGACCTTCACCATCGCAACCGATCCGCAGCGTCAGATCGGGTTCTGCGCGGAGACCCTCGGCGACTACACCTGGCAGTGATCGACCTCGGGTCTGACACACTGGACACGTGATCAGAGTGGGGCTCACCGGCGGCATCGGTGCCGGGAAATCGACCGTGGCGACGACCTTCATCGATCGGGGTGCCTATCACGTCGACGCCGACCGGATCGCGCGCGAGGTCGTCGAACCGGGCACCCCGGGTCTCGACCGCCTCGTCGACGCCTTCGGTTCCGAGATCCTGGGGCCTGACGGCGCGCTCGATCGGCCCGCGCTGGCCGCGCGGGCGTTCGTCGACGACGAGAGTCGGGCACTCCTCAACTCGATCACCCATCCGTTGATCGGGGCCCGAACCCAGGAGCTCACGGATGCCGCACCGGCCGATGCGATCATCCTGCACGATGTGCCGCTGCTCGTGGAGGGCCACATGGCGCCCTTCTACCACCTGGTCGCCGTGGTGCACACGGACGCCGACGTCCGCCTTCGCCGTCTCGTCGATCTGCGCGGGATGGACGCCGAGGACGCGCGAGCACGGATCACGGCGCAGGCCACCGACGAGCAGCGTCGCGAGGTCGCCGACATCTGGCTCGACAACTCCGGCACCCCGGAGGAGCTCGCGACGCAGGCGCGCACGGTATGGGAGGAACGCCTGATCCCGTTGCGCGACAACGTCGCCGCGGGGGTCCCTGCCGCCCTGCCGACGCAGGTCCGCGACTACGACCCCGACTGGGCGGTTCTCGGCCGGCGGGTCGTCGCGAGGGTGTGGGCGCTGCTCGGCGCGAACGCCTCCGCGGTCGAGCACGTCGGCCCGACATCCGTGGTCGGTGGCCGCGCCGCGCCGGTCATCGACGTCGAGGCGACGGTCGCCGATCTGGGCGTGGCCGACTCCGTCGCGGACTCCCTCACCGCGGGCGGTTTCCCGCGTGCGGAGTCGTCGGGTCCCGGCCGTCTCCACATCAGCGCAGACGCCGACCGCCCGGTTCGAGTTCGACTCCGGGCGGTCGGCGTCTGAGCAGGCGCGTCAGGCGACGTCCTCGCCGTCGCGCTCGGCGACGAGGGTCAACGCGATGTCGACGATCATGTCCTCCTGGCCGCCGACGAGGCGACGTTCGCCGCAGACCGTGAGGATGTCGCGGACGTCGAGGTCGTAGCGCTCCGCAGCGGCTTCGGCGTGCCGTAGGAAGGATGAGTAGACGCCCGCGTAGCCGAGCGTCAGGGTCTCCCGATCGACTCGGACGGGACGGTCCTGCAGCGGGCGCACGATGTCGTCGGCCGCGTCCTCGAGACGATTGAGGTCGCAGCGATGCTCGAATCCCGAGAGGTTCGCGACGGCGATGAACGGTTCGATCGGGCAGTTGCCGGCGCCCGCGCCGTGGCCGGCCAGCGAGGCGTCCACCCGGTACACCCCGTTCTCGACGGCGACGACGGAGTTCGCCACCGAGAGAGACAGGTTCTCATGGGCGTGGATGCCGATCTGCGTGCCCGGGTCGAGCACATCGCGGTACGCCTTCACTCGGGCTTCGACGTCGCGCATCGTGAGTCGGCCGCCCGAGTCGGTGATGTAGACGCAGTGAGCGCCGTACGACTCCATCAGCTTGGCCTGCTCGGCCAGTGCGGCCGGTTCCGACATGTGGGACAGCATCAGGAACCCCGAGACGTCCATGCCGATCTCGCGGGCCGCGGCGATGTGCTGGGCGGCGACGTCGGCCTCAGTGCAGTGCGTGGCGATGCGGACCGAGCGCACACCGAGATTCCAGGCGTGTTCGAGTTCCTCGACCGTGCCGACGCCCGGCAGCAGGAGCGTCGTGAGACGCGCGTTCTCCAGGACGTCGGCGGCCGCCTCGATCCACTCCCAGTCGGTGTTCGATCCCGGGCCGTAGTTCACCGACCCGCCGGCGAGACCGTCGCCGTGCGCCACCTCGATGGCGTCGACGCCCGCCTCGTCGAGGGCCTTGACGATGCGCTGGACGTCATCGGTGCTGATCTGGTGCCGGATGGCGTGCATGCCGTCGCGGAGTGTGACGTCCTGAACGAAAATGGGCGTTCCCGTCGAAGTCATGCGGTGGCCTCCTGCTCTTTGAGCGCCGCGATCCGCTCCGCGTACTGCAGACCGGCGGACGTCATGATGTCGAGATTGCCCGCGTAGGCGGGCAGGTAGTGTGCGGCGCCCTCGACTTCGAGGAACACCGAGACCTGGTGGGTCGGCTCCGATTCCGGATCCTGTTTCATCAGGGTGTGCACCGTCGCGCCCTCGCCGATCTCGGTGATCTGCACCTTCTGCTTGAGCCGGTAGCCGGGCACGTAGGCCGAGACGTCGGCGACCATCTTCTCCACCGAGTTGCGGATGCGTTCCTGCGTGTCCAGGTCGGGGGCGTCGACGAGCGCGTACACGGTGTCGCGCATGATCAGCGGCGGCTCGGCCGGGTTCAGGATGATGATCGCCTTGCCGTTCCGCGCACCGCCGACGTCACGGATGGCGCCCGAGGTGGTCTCGGTGAACTCGTCGATGTTGGCGCGGGTGCCGGGGCCCGCCGATTTCGAGGAGATCGATGCGACGATCTCGGCGTATGCGACCGGCGCGACCCGGGAGACGGCCGCCACGATCGGGATCGTGGCCTGACCGCCGCACGTCACCATGTTGACGTTCTGCGCGTCGAGGTGGTCGTCGATGTTGACCGCGGGCACCACGAACGGGCCGATCGCGGCCGGCGTGAGATCGATCAGCCGTTTACCCAACGGCTGCAGGATCGACGCGTTGTGCTCGTGGGCCTTGGCCGACGTCGCGTCGAAGACGATCTCGATCTCATCGAAGTTCGGCAGTGCGAGGAGCCCCTCGACGCCTTCGTGGGTCGTCGGCACGCCGAGACGCTCGGCGCGCGCCAAACCGTCGGAGTCCGGGTCGATACCGACCATCGCGCCCATCTCGAGATGCTTCGCCGTGCGGATCACCTTGATCATCAGATCGGTGCCGATGTTGCCCGATCCGATGATGGCGACCTTCGTCTTGCTGCTCATCGCTGTTCTTCCTTCATCTGACTCTTCCTGCCTGGTGTGGGGACGCCCGTGCGGTGCGGCGGTCACGAGAACCGCGCACCGACCGATCCGAGGCCGCCGATCTCGACGGTCACCTCGTCGCCGGACGCCAGCGGCCGCATCGGACCGAGGGCTCCGGACAGGATGACCTGTCCGGCACGCAGCGGTTCACCGAAGTCACGGGCCGCCTTCGCCAGCCAGGCGACCGCGTTGAGCGGATCACCGAGGCATGCGGCGCCGGTGCCGGTCGAGACCTCCTCGCCGTTGATCACCATCGACATCGTGGTGTCGACGGGATCGAATTCGTCGAGGGTCTTGCGGACCGTTCCCAGGACGTAGACCCCGGAGGAAGCGTTGTCGGCCACGGTGTCGGCGAAGGCGATGTCCCATCCGTCGATCCGGCTGTCGCAGATCTCGATGGCCGGAACCCCGTAGGCGACGGCGCCCCGGATCTGTGCGAGACCGAGGTCGCCGTCCGCCAGGTCCTCACTCAGGACGAAGCCGATCTCCGCCTCCGCTTTCGGCTGGAGCAGCGTGTCGGTGGGGACCAATGCGCCGTCGTCGTACGCCATGTCGTCGAAGAGGACCCCGAAGTCGGGCTGATCGACACCCATCTGCTGTTGGACGGCGTCGGAGGTGAGGCCGATCTTTCGGCCCACGATCGTGGCGCCACCGGCCACGCGGCCCGCCGTGAGCCGTTCCTGGACTCGGTAGGCCGCCGGCAGATCGACGGCTCCGATCAGGTCGCGCACCGGTGCGCAGGCCTGACGGGTGCGGAGCGCGGTCAACAGCCGCTGGGCCGCCTGCTCCTCGGCGACGTCGCGGTCGGTGGTGGAAGTCATGGTGACCATGGTCACCGGCGTCGAGGAAAGACGAAAGAACATCGTCTCACTCAGCGATACGCTCCGCGTAGTGTGGATGCATGACCAGTGAGGCGGGCACTCCCGACACCGTGATCGGCAAGGTGGTGCTGATCCTGCGCGCCTTCACGGTCGACGACTCCGAACTCCCCCTGGCCGAGTTGGTTCGCCGAACGGGCCTCCACAAGGCCACCGTGCACCGACTCGCCCGCGAACTCGCCGACGTCCGCCTCCTGGACCGCACCGATGCCGGGTACCGACTCTCCGGCGGTCTCTTCGAACTCGGCATGCTCGCCTCGGTGGAACGCAGCCTGCTGGAGATCGCGATGCCGTTCATGCAGGACCTCTACACCCGCACACGCGAGACCGTGCACCTCGGCGTCCTCGACGGCCACGAGGTCGTCTACGTCGCCAAGATCGGCGGCCACCGCTCGGCCACCGCGCCGTCGCGTACAGGCGGCCGAATGCCCCTGCACTGCACTGGAATCGGCAAGGCCCTCCTCGCCCATTCCACCTTCGACCTTCGACGCGACGTCCTGTCCGGCGACCTGATCCGACGAACTCCGCGGACCATCGTCGCTCCGGGCATGCTGAGCAGGCAGCTCGACGCCGTCCGCGAGAACGGCGTCGCCTTCGAATACGAGGAGTCGGCGCTCGGGATCGCGTGTGTCGCCGCCCCCGTCCTCGACGTCGGGACCGACGACGCCGTCGCCGCCATCAGCATGACCGGGCCGCTGAACCGCTACCGGCCCGAGGCCCACGCCGACGCCGTCCGTGCCGCCGCCGGCGGAATCGCCGCCACCCTGCAACGCCGCGCCCTCCTCCGCTGAGCGGGCGAACCAGACAGCGGTGCCCCGGAACCGAAGTTCCGGGGCACCGTGGTCTAGCGGGCTAGAAGCGGATCAGGCGTTGCCCGACAGCTTCTCGCGCAGCGCGGCGAGCTGCTCGTCGCTGGCCAGCGAGCCGCCCGACTGAGCGGGGCCGCTGCTGGTCGCGGGTGCAGCCTGCGCCGCCCCCGTGCTCGACGAGTAGTCGCTCGGAGCGTTCTCCGCCTCGGCTGCAGCCGCAGCGAACTTCTCGATCTGAGCGGTGTGCAGCTTGTGGCGACGCTCGGCCTCGGCGTAGCGGGCCTCCCACTCCTGCTGCTGCTGCTCGTAGCCCTCGAGCCACTCGTTGGTCTCGGCGTCGAAGCCCTCGGGGAAGATGTAGTTCCCCTGGTCGTCGTAGCTGTCGGCCATACCGTACTTCGAGGGGTCGAACTCCTCGGTGTAGTCCTCGTTGGCCTGCTTCAGCGACAGCGAGATGCGACGGCGATCCAGGTCGATGTCGATGACCTTGACCATCGCGTCGTCGCCGACCGAGACGACCTGATCGGGAACCTCGACGTGGCGCTCGGCCAGCTCCGAGATGTGCACCAGACCCTCGATGCCCTCCTCGACGCGGACGAACGCACCGAACGGCACCAGCTTGGTGACCTTGCCCGGCACGATCTGACCGATCGCGTGGGTGCGGGCGAACTGACGCCACGGATCTTCCTGAGTGGCCTTCAGCGACAGCGAGACGCGCTCACGATCCATGTCGACGTCCAGGACCTCGACCGTGACCTCGTCGCCGACGGTGACGACCTCGGACGGGTGGTCGATGTGCTTCCAGGAGAGCTCCGAGACGTGCACCAGGCCGTCGACGCCGCCGAGATCGACGAACGCACCGAAGTTGACGATCGACGAGACGACGCCCTTGCGGACCTGGCCCTTCTGCAGCTGGTTGAGGAACTCGCTGCGGACCTCCGACTGCGTCTGCTCGAGCCATGCGCGACGCGACAGAACGACGTTGTTGCGGTTCTTGTCGAGCTCGATGATCTTGGCCTCGACCTCCTTGCCGATGTACGGCTGCAGGTCGCGGACGCGGCGCATCTCGACCAGCGAGGCGGGGAGGAAGCCACGCAGGCCGATGTCGAGGATCAGGCCGCCCTTGACGACCTCGATGACGGTGCCCTTGACGGCCTCGTCCTTCTCCTTGAGCTCCTCGATCGTGCCCCAGGCGCGCTCGTACTGAGCACGCTTCTTCGACAGGATCAGGCGGCCTTCCTTGTCCTCCTTGGTGAGAACCAGGGCCTCGACCTCGTCGCCGACGGTGACGACTTCGTTGGGGTCGACGTCATGCTTGATCGACAGTTCACGAGACGGGATGACTCCCTCGGTCTTGTAACCGATGTCGAGCAGGACCTCATCGCGGTCGACCTTGACGATGGTGCCTTCGACGATGTCGCCATCGTTGAAGTACTTGATCGTCGAGTCGACGGCGGCGAGAAAATCCTCGGCCGTGCCGATGTCGTTAACGGCGACTTGCGGCGAGGTGATGGTGGGGGACGACATGTGTTGAGTAGCTCCGGACAGGCATCTAGTAGGTACAGGGTCCAGGCAGAGCGCTCGGATGCGGAATCGGTATTCGAATCGTCGCTGGCTGTGCCCGGTTTCTTGCATCAGGCGCACCGACGGTGATCAGGCCCCCGGCGGCGCTGTGCGGACGCGTCGCGCACACACGTGACCAAGCGTACTACCCTGGGTTGGCCTGCACAAACGCGACCCACACGCGGTCCGCGCGCCGACCACGACGAGGTGACGATGCGATGGCGCACTCGATCGAGATCCTGATGGATCCGGACACCGAAGCCGCGGTGCGCGCCGAGTGGACGGTCCTCGACGACCTCGTCGGACGACCCTCCCGGCCGGCCGCCCATCGACCCCACTGCACGCTGGTCGCCGGATCGGCGATCACGCCCCGGCTGGACCGTCTGACCGGAAGGATCGCCACAACGATGCTGCCGATCCCGCTGCGACTGGGCCCGCCGGTGATCCTCGGCGGCGGCCGACGCGTCACCCTCACCCGTTCGGTGCTCCCCTCCCGAGCGCTCATCGCCCTGCACCACGCCGTCCACGACGCCTACGTCGACGGCGTGACCGACGCGTCACCGCACTGTGCGCCCGACCGGTGGACTCCCCACGTCACGCTCCTTCGGCGTCTGTCTCCGACAGAGATTCGACGCCTGTCTCCGACAGGGGTTCCGGCGGCACTCGAGCGGCTCGGCGCCCCACCGGACGAGAGCTCCGCGAATCGCGACGGCCGCGCGATGGCGCTGCGACGATGGGACGGCGACGCGAAGACCGACATCGTGTTCCACGCGCGTGACACGGTGACAGGCGTGTCGCATGACACGGTGACAGGCGTGTCGCGTGACACGGTGACCATGGATGGAAAGGACCTCCGGTGACCTCCGACCCGCGATCCCCGCGCCTCCTCGGTGCGATCGACTCGGCCACCAGTGAGAACGCGAGCCGCCACTGGTGGGACACCGAAGCCGACGAGTACCACGAGGAACACGGTTCATTCATCGGCAACACCACCCCCGGCGGCGAGTTCGTGTGGGGTCCCGAACGGTTTCGTGAGGACGACGCCCGACTCCTCGGCGACGTCGCCGACCGTGACGTGCTGGAGATCGGATGCGGTTCGGCCCCGTGTTCGCGGTGGCTCACATCGCAGGGCGCCCGCGCGATCGGCCTCGACGTGTCGATCGGGATGCTCAGCCACGCGGTGACGGCGATGGCGCAGGACCCCGAACCGGTCCCCCTCGTCCGGGCCGGTGCCGAACACCTCCCGTTCGCCGACGAATCGTTCGACATCGTGTGCTCGTCGTTCGGCGCCGTCCCGTTCGTCGCCGACTCCGCGCGCCTGATGGCGGAGGCGGCTCGCGTCCTTCGCCCCGGCGGCCGCTGGGTGTTCTCCACCAACCATCCGATGCGGTGGATGTTCCTCGACGATCCCGGTCCGGACGGGCTGGTCGTCCAGATGTCGTACTTCTCGCGCACGCCGTACTCCGAGACCGACAGCGACGGATCGGTGACCTACGTGGAGCACCACCGCACGATCGGCGACCGCGTCCGCGAGATCGTCACGGCAGGCCTGATTCTCGAGGACATCGTCGAACCCGAGTGGCCCGACGACCTGGACGCGGAGTGGGGCCAGTGGTCGCCGCTGCGCGGCGGTTACTTCCCCGGGACGGCGATCTTCTGCTGCCGCAGACCCCGCGCCTAGAAGTCACCGTCGGACTCCACGGCCGGCTCGGGCGCCAAGCGTTGCAGATGAACATGCCGTACCAGCCGGATCACCGGCCTGATCAGCATCTCGACACTCCCGATGACGAACAGCCACGTCCCCGCGAACACGGTGTCGTCGGAGAAGAAGAGGAAGCTCCCGATCAGGAACCAGACTCCGATCAGGACATCGTTGGCGATGCTCAACGCCTCGTAGCGGCGCCGAATGATGATCTCTTCACGACCGAGCCGGACGACGAGCGTCCGATTGCGGTCCTCGGCCCCGGTCACAGCAGTTTGGAGAGGAACTCGCGAGTCCGCTCCTGCGTCGGATTCGACAACAGGTCGCGCGGGTCGCCCTTCTCCACCACGACACCGCCGTCCATGAAGACGAGTTGATCGGCCACCTCGCGAGCGAAGCCCATCTCATGGGTGACGACGAGCATCGTCATCCCCTCGGACGCCAGCGTCCGCATCACCGCGAGCACGTCGCCGACCAGCTCCGGGTCGAGGGCCGATGTCGGCTCGTCGAAGAGCATCAGCTTCGGGTCCATCGCAAGGGCGCGGGCGATCGCGACACGCTGCTGCTGCCCACCGGACAGTTGAGTCGGGTACGCGTCGGCCTTCGCGCGCAGACCCACCTGACTCAACAGGTCGAGGGCCCGCTCGGTGGCCTCGTCCTTCGACTTCCCGCCGACGAGGATCGGCGCCTCGATGATGTTCTCCACGGCGGTCCGGTGCGGAAAGAGGTTGAAATGCTGAAACACCATGCCGATGTCACGCCGCTGACGGGCCGCATCGCGCGGGCTCATCTCGTACAGCTTTCCGTCGCGTTCGCGATAACCGATGAGGTCGCCGTCCACCAGCAACCGTCCCGCGTTGACCTTCTCCAAATGGTTCACACAGCGCAGGAAGGTCGACTTGCCCGACCCCGACGGCCCGATCAGGCAGGCGACCTCGCCGCGCTGAACGTCGAGCGAGACACCGGTCAACACCTGCAGTGCCCCGAAGTTCTTGCACACGCGGTCCGCCGAGACCATCGGCGTCCGGTCACCGGCCGTCGAATTCGCCTCTGTCACTTGCCCTCCTCGACGACGGTCCTGTTCGCTGCGGCGAGGGCCTTCAACTGACTGTCGGACAGTTCTCGCGACGAGCCCCGCTCATAGTGCTTCTCGATGTAATGCTGTCCGACCATCAGGATCGACGTGACCACCAGATACCACGTCGAGGCCACGAGCAGCATCGGGATCGGCTGGAAGTTGACTCCCGAGATGTCGCCCTGCCGACCGAACAGCTCCAGGCTGAACGGCACGGCCGTCACCAGCGACGTGGTCTTCAACATGCTGATGACCTCGTTGCCCGTCGGCGGGATGATCACCCGCATCGCCTGCGGCAGCACGGTGCGCCGCATGGTCTGCCACCACGACATGCCGAGGGCGACCGATGCCTCCATCTGGCCCTCTCCCACCGACGAGATCCCCGCGCGCACGATCTCGGCCATGTAGGCGGCCTCGTTGAGCGCCAAACCGATCACCGCGAGGAAGAAGACGTATTTGAGGCTCAGCTCCTGAATGTCGATCGTGATCGCGGTCGGGCCGAACGGGACGCCGACGTCGACCGTCTGATACAGCGATCCGACCAGTCCCCACAGGGTCAGCTGCACGAAGACCGGGGTTCCCCGGAAGATCCAGAGGTACACCCATGCGGTCCAGCTCAACACCCTGTTGGACGACATCCGCATCACGGACAGCAGGACACCGAGAACGACACCGATGACCATCGACAGCACGGTGAGCGCGAGGGTGTAGCCGACACCGGACAGGATGCGCCGCTCGAACAGATACTTGCCGAACGTGTCCCAGTGGTAGGCGGAGTTGGTCGCGGCACCGTAGACGAACAATCCGGCCAGCACCAGGACGATCACTGCGGCGACCCACTGCCCGGGGTGCTTCAGCGGTACCGCCTTGATGGGTGCCGGCCCGTCCGACTCCGTGTCGTCCCCGCGGGAGCGATCTGGATCTGCTGTCGTCATCGGATCAGTCCTCCGCCCCGTTGATCACCGATCGCTGAATCATTCCGGCTTCCACTCCCCAGTGCGTGGCGATCGCCTCGTACTGGCCGTTGTCGATGAGGTATTGCAATGCGTCGCGAAGGGCGGGACCGAGCGACGACCCCTTGACGACCGGCCAGCCGTAGGGTGATGCGTCGTACAGCGGGCCGACCTCCTCGATCTGTCCCTCGGTCTTCTTCACCGCGTACGCCGTCACCGGCGAATCCGCGGAGAACGCGTCGACCTGTCCCAGCAGGACGGCGTTGACCGCCTGATCCTGGGAGTCGAACTTGACGATCTTGATGGCGTCCTCGCCCGCCCGCACACACGCGGCGCTCTTCGCCGGCAGTTCTTCGATGTCCTCGACGGTGGTCCGCTGCACACCGACCCGCAGGCCGCAGGCGTCATCGGGGTCGATGTCGCGACCGGCCTTCTGCGCCCACCGGATGCCCGCACTGAAGTAATCGACGAAGTCGACCTGCCGCTGGCGTTCCACCGAGTCGGTGAACGACGACATTCCGACATCGAAACTGCCGCTCTGCAGCGCCGGGATGATCTTGGCGAAGTCGGACTCGACGTAGACCGGCCGCACCCCGAGGACCTGGGTGACTGCGTTCATCAGGTCGACGTCGAAACCGATGATCTCGCCGTCGCGGTTCTTGAACTCGTTCGGCTGATACGGCGGGTTCGTTCCCACGCGCAGCCGCCCGGAGGACCGCACCCCGGCGGGCAGCAACGCCGCGATCTCGGGCTGTTCGTCGACCGTCAGCGTCAGCGGTCGGGTGTCGAATGCGGACTCGTCGACGACGCAGCCGGTCAGCAGTGATCCGCCGAGTGCCGCGGCCGCCGCGAGCATCCCGGCGCGCATGCGGAATGTGGCCTTCCGCATCGGCTCACCTCCGTCGTCGTTTGACCGCCGTCGTCGTTCGACCGCGGTCCGTCGTGGCCCGCCCAGCGTATGAGTTCAGATCATCGAGTATGACCGATTCGGATCTCCCCGCCTGCGCGCGGGGCGGTCGACGAGTTCTGCGTCAGCCGACTTCGCTGAGTGCGGCGCGAACGGCCGCCCCGACGTCCGCGGTCGTCGCGGCACCGCCGAGATCGGCGGTGCGCGCACCGTTCGCCGACGCATGCGCCACCGCAGCGTCGATCGCGTCGGCCGCGGCTGTCACGCGATGCTCACCCGTGCGGTCGCCGTGCCACCGCAACAGCATCGCCACCGAACCGATCATCCCGACGGGATTCGCGATGCCGCGGCCGGCGATGTCGGGCGCCGCACCGTGGACGGCCTGCGCCATCGCCCGCGCCGACGAGGCGTTGAGCGACGGTGCCGATCCCAGCGATCCGGACAGCTCGCCGGCCAGGTCGGAGAGGATGTCGCCGAACAGGTTCTCGGCGACGATCACATCGATGGCGTCGGGGCTGCGCACCAGCAACGCGGCCATCGCATCGACGTGCTGTTGGCTCACCCGCACATCCGGGTACCGCCGGGCGACGTCGAGACAGACGTCACGGAACAGTCCCGTCGTCAACCGCAGGACGTTGGCCTTGTGGACGATGGTCACGTGCCCGCGCCGTCGGCGTGCGGCTTCGAACGCCTCGACGGCGATGCGTTCGGTGGCCGCCCGGGTGACGACGCCGATCGACATCGCCACGTCGGGCGTCGGCATGAACTCGCCGGCGCCGACCGCCATGTTCCGGTCGGCGTACAGACCCTCGCTGTTCTCCCGCACCACCAGCACGTCCATCGACGGTGTCGTGGCCGGAACACCGGGCAGTGCGCGCGCCGGACGCAGGTTCGCGAACAGATCGAACCGGGTGCGAAGCAGTGCTCCGGGCGGTGGCGTTCGCAGCTGATCGGGATAGGAGGCGCTGTCGTGCGGGCCGACCACCCACAGGGGAGTCTCGGCGAGGCCGTCCAGGGTCGTCTGCGGTACCGGTGCACCGTGGGATGCGATCGCGTGGCCGCCGAAGGGCAGGTCGACCCGGTCCACGACGATCCCGTGCGGTTCGAGGGCCGCGGCCGCGACCTCGACGGCGACCGGGACGACTTCCGGTCCGATGCCGTCCCCGGCGAGCACGGCCAGCGGCAGGTGATCGTCAGCAGTCATGGGCGTCAGTGTGCCGCGTCGTCCCAGCTGCGGCCGTATCCGACCGAGACCTCCAGCGGCACCGACAGTTCGATGGCGCCGCTCATCTCGTCGCGGACCAGCGCCTCGACCGCGTCACGCTCACCGGCGGCGACCTCGATGACCAGTTCGTCATGCACCTGCAGGAGCATTCGAGAGCCGAGACCGGACTCCCCGAGACGCCGCTGGACGTTGATCATCGCGACCTTGATGATGTCGGCGGCAGTGCCCTGGATCGGAGCGTTGAGGGCCATGCGTTCCGCGGACTGGCGGCGCTGGAAGTTGTCGGAGTTCAAATCCGGCAGGTACCGCCTGCGGCCGAGGAGCGTCGCGGTGTAACCGTTGGTCCGCGCCTCCTGCACGACGTGGTGGAGGTAGTCGCGCACTCCGCCGAACCGGTCGAAGTACCGCTCCATCTGCTCCTTGGCCTCCTCCCGACTGATCCCCAGTTGAGCGGCCAGACCGTAGGCCGACAGCCCGTACGCGAGGCCGTACGACATCGCCTTGACCCGTGACCGCATCTGGGCGTCGACCTGGTCGACCGGGACGCCGAAAGCACGTGAGCCCACGAAATTGTGCAGGTCCTCGCCGGTCCGGAAGGCCTCGATCAGGCCCGCATCCTCCGAGAGGTGGGCCATGATCCGCATTTCGATCTGCGAATAGTCGGCGGTCATCAGACTCTCGAACTCCACCGACTCGCCCCGCGGAGCCACGATGAACGCGTGCCGGATCTGTCGGCCGGCCTCGGTCCGGACCGGGATGTTCTGCAGGTTGGGCTCGGTCGACGACAGGCGCCCGGTGGCCGCGACCGTCTGGTTGAACGTGGTGTGGATGCGTTGATCGACGGCGACGGTCTTCTGCAATCCCTCCACGGTCACCCGCAGGCGGGTGGCGTCACGATGCTCGAGCAGGAATTTGAGGAAGGGATGCTCGGTCTTCTCGTACAGCGAGGTGAGGGCGTCGGCGTCGGTCGTGTACCCGGTCTTGGTCTTCTTGGTCTTCGGCATGTCGAGCTTGTCGAAGAGCACCGACTGCAGCTGTTTCGGCGACCCGAGGTTGACCTGCTCGCCGATAACCTCGTACGCCGATTCGGCGGCGTCCCGCACCCGCTGGGCGAACTCCCGCTCGAGATCGTCGAGATGGTCGGTGTCGACGGCGATGCCGGCGGCTTCGAGGTCGGCCAGGACGAACGCGAGCGGCAGTTCCATGTCGCGCAGCAGGGAGACGCTGTCGATCCGATCGAGTTCGGTGTCGAGGGTGTCGGCCAGTTCCGCGACGGCAGCCGCGGACAGCATCAACTCGTCGGCGGCACGGTGAGCGTCGGCGTCGGCGTCGAGGAGGGACAGCTGCCCGTCGTCGTCGCCCGCATCCTGGGCGGCGAGCTCGCGCCTCAGGTACCGCAGGGTGAGGTCGTCGAGTTGGAATGTCCGCTGCCCGGGTCGGACCAGATACGCCGCGAGAGCCGTGTCGGACGTGACCCCCGACAGGGACCACCCGCGTCCACGCAGCGCATGCAGCGCCCATTTGACCTCGTGGAGGGCCTTCGGACGCGATGCGTCCGCCAGCCATGCGCCGAGGGCGGCGTCGTCGGCCGCGGTCAACACGGTGGGGTCGATGTGCGCCGCCTCGCCGTCGGCCGCCGCGATCGCGATCGCCTCCACGTCGCTGCCGACGACCCGGTGCGGCGCGGCGATCGCGAGCCCGCTGCGCCCCTCCCCGACGTGGTCGGCGAGCCACGGTCCGACCTCCCCGGCGCGAAGGCGCGTCCCGGAGATCTCGAAGCCGGCGTCGGCCTCGGGTTCCACCGAGGTCAGGGTGGAGAACAGTCGATCGCGCAGCACCTTGAATTCGAGGTCGTCGAACAGCCGGTGGATCCGGTCGCGGTCCCACGCGTGCAGCGCCAGCTCATCGGGTCCGGACGGCAGGTCCATGTCGCGGACCATCTCGGTGAGCCTGCGGTTCATCTGGACGTTCGCCAGATTGGCGCGCAGTGCGTCGCCGACCTTGCCGCGCACCTCGTCGGCGTGGTGGACGAGTTCGGCGAGCGACCCGTACTCGCGGATCCATTTCGCCGCCGTCTTCTCCCCCACGCCGGGGATGCCGGGGAGGTTGTCGCTGGGATCCCCGCGCAGCGCCGCATAGTCGGGATACTGCTGCGGGGTCAGGCCGTACTTCCGCTCCACCTCGTCGGGGGTGAAGCGGGTCATCTCCGACACGCCCCGCTTCGGGTACAGGACCGTGATGTTCTCGTTGACCAGTTGCAGGGCGTCGCGGTCGCCGGTCACGATGTAGACGCGGTATCCCTGCTGATCGGCGGCCGTCGCCAGCGTCGCGATGATGTCGTCGGCCTCGAATCCCTCGACCGCCATGACCGGGATTCCCATCGCGTCGAGGACGTCCTTGGTGAGGTCGACCTGACCGCGGAACTCGTCGGGCGACTTGCTGCGCTGCGCCTTGTACTCCGGGTACATCTCGGATCGGAAGGTCACGCGCGAGACGTCGAAGGCTGCGGCGACGTGGGTCGGGTCCTCGTCGCGGAGCAGGTTGATGAGCATCGACGTGAAGCCGTACACCGCGTTGGTGGTCTGCCCCGTGTTGGTCGTGAAGTTCTCCGCGGGCAGCGCGAAGAAGGCCCGATAGGCCAGCGAATGCCCGTCGAGGAGCATCAGGGTGGGCTGGGTCGTGGATGCCTGGGTCGTGGATGCCCGGGTGGTCTTCGCTGCGCTCACGTGCACGAGTCTAGTGACCGACACCGACGGGGTCAGACGCAGACGGGGTCAGACGCAGACGGGATCAGGCGCAGACGGGATCAGGCGCAGACGGGATCAGGCGCAGACGGGCGAGTCAACCGCCGAGGGTCTCGACCACGATCTCTGCGACGGCCCGCATCGTCACCCGTCTGTCCATCGCGTTCCGTTGGATCCATCGGAACGCTTCGGGTTCGCTGAGGCCTCGCGAGTCCATCAGGAGTCCCTTGGCGCGGTCGATCAGCTTTCGCGCGTCGAGGCGGTCGGCGAGGTCGTCGATCTCGGCTTCGAGCGCCGTCAACTCGCGGTAGCGACTGAGGGCGAGTTCGATCGTCGGCACCAGGTCGGCCTGGGTGAAGGGTTTCACCAGGTAGGCCATGGCGCCGGCGTCGCGTGCCCGTTCGACGAACTCGCGCTGGCTGAACGCGGTCAGCATCACGACGGCGGCCAGCCGACGGCGGGCGATCTCGCCGGCGGCGTCGATCCCGTCGCGCACCGGCATCTTGACGTCCATGACGACGAGGTCGGGGCGGAGCCGCTCGGTGAGCTCGACGGCCACCTGCCCGTCTCCGGCCTCGCCGATGACGTCATAGCCCTCCTCGCGGAGCATCTCGACGAGGTCGAGCCGGATGAGGGAGTCGTCCTCCGCCACGACGACGCGCATGGGGCCGCTCGTCGTCTCGGTGCGATCGGTCATCGCTGTCGCTCCCCCGCTCTGCCGGCGTATGGGTTCCCGGCGTATGGGTTCCCCTGTCGGGTGGGTGCCCCGGGCCGGACTCGAACCGGCACCTCCTAGGAGACCGCATTTTGAGTGCGGCGCGTCTGCCTGTTTCGCCACCGGGGCCGGTGGTGGTGCGAGAGACAAGTGTACGGGCGCGCCGCCGGTGCCGACGACTCGGCCCCGAATCGCACCCTGAGAAACGCTGTGTTCAGCAAATATGGCCACGGTGCCAAATTTTGTGACCCTTTCGTTCCCGGCCCCCGACCCTTATTGTTACCTGAGAGTCACATCACAGAAGTCACATGAACCGTGTGTCGTCACCGGAGACAGCTCCTCTCGACCGCGTCGTCATGAACGTCCATCGGGGAGGAAGTCCAGTGCGCTCACAGCGATCGGTCTCTCGTATTCTGCTCGCCGTCGTCGTCGCCGCGCTCACCGCGGTACCGCTGCTCGTCGCACCGGGACCCGGCACGTCCGACGCCGCCCTCTCCGGTGCCCTGGGCGCCAAATGGACCCGCACTCACGACGGGCCGCAGAAGTACTCCGGCTACTCGGTGACCCCCGACGTGCCGATCCGCATGAGCGACGGGACCGTCCTCAAGGGCAACCTCATCCGGCCGACCGGGAAGTCCGGCAAGCCGACCTCCAAGAAGCTGCCGGTGATCGTCAACATGACGCCGTACACCAAGATGGTGTCGGCGTTGGCCGCCGAAGTGGTCAACTATCCGGTCCTGGTGCCACAGCTGATCGACCTGCTCAACGGAATCAACGTCCGCGGCACCGTCATCTCCGGCTACAACGAACTCGTCGGCGCTCTGAAGGGCGGGCTCGTCCAGACGTTCGCCTACGATCCGCAGTTGGTGAAGAGCGGATACAACATGCTCGTCGTCGACGTCCGCGGCACCGGCTTCTCGCAGGGGACCTGGCAGGTCTTCGGCGACCGCGAACGCAAGGACACCGTCGAGGTGGTCGACTGGGCTGCCAAACAGCGCTGGTCGAACGGCAAGGTCGGCATGGCCGGCGTGTCGTACTCGGCGATCAACCAGTTGCAGGCGTCCTCCGACGCACCGGGTGCACTCGGCGCCACCTTCCCGGTGGTTCCGGGCGCCGACTTGGTGCGCGACGTCATCGCCCCCGGCGGCGGTCTCGGCTTCGGGTTCCTCGCTCCCTGGCTCGCCGCCGTCAACAGTCTCAAGCTGATCCCCAACCTCGCGTCGATGTTGAACGGCACCTTCGACTGGCGGTGGTTGGCCGACAGGGTGAAGGATCCGCTGACCTACTTCGACGTGCTGATCCAGGCGATCACCACGCGCGACGTCAAGGACGTCCACGGAACCACCCGTCAGATGCTGATCGACAGCTCCCGGCGACGGCAGTCGATGTACACCGATCTGTCGAAGGTGACCACGCCGACGTTCACCATCGGCGGTTGGAACGACCTGTTCACCTTCTCCGAGGCACGCATGCTCTCGAAGCTCACCTCGCTGCCCGACGCGAAGAAGAAGCTGATCATGGATGACGGTTACCACATCACGTCGAGTTCGAACTTCGGCAGTCCCGGGCACCCCCCGCGCATCGACGTCCTCGCTCGCGCCTGGTACGACAAGTGGCTCAAGGGCATCGACAACGGCATCGAGAAGTACGCACCGGCCACCCTGGCGTCCGAACCCACCGGCAACTTCCTGCAGGGCGACACCTTCCCGCTGCCCGGGTACACCTACCAGCGGCAGTATCTGTCGGGTACGCCGTCGGGCACCGTCCACACTCCCGTCGGCGGCGACGGCTCCCTGGGCCGATCCGCCCCTGCTCGGAAGGCGGTCCGCGAGGTCAAACCGGGTCTCTCGACGCTGTGCGGCCGCGACAACGCACAATCGACAATCGGCATCACCGCGTTCTTCGACTTCTGCGGAAAGGACTCGCGGATCACCGAGGTGGCCGCGCAGACGTTCACCGGCAAACCCGCCGCGAAACTGACCCGGATCAGCGGGACGCCCGTGGTCCATCTGCGCCAGCGAGTTCAAGCCTCCGACGGCTACTGGCACGCCACGGTCAACGTCGTGTCGCCGGACGGCCGCTCCCAGGTCGTCTCGATGGGGCAGCTGATGGTCTCACTGCGTGACGTCGACAAGACCAAGAGCGGATATGCACCCAACGGCGACCTCACCGATCCGTACCTGTACCTCTCACTCGACCACTACCGGCCGGTCAAACCGGGTCAGATCCTCAACGTCGACATCCCGATGTCGGCGACGCAGGCCGCACTGAAGCCCGGTGACCGACTTCGCGTGGACATCTATTCGTTCAACTTCTCGAAGGCGCTGCCCCTGGGCCCCGGTCTCTGGTCGTCTCAACTGCGCCCGCAGTACATCCACATCGACCCGAAGAACCCGAGTTGGGTGAATGTGCCGCTGTCGCGGCCGCTGCGCTGATGCGGCGGCGGACGCCGACGAGATCGTTCGACGCCGACCGAATCAGTCGATGAGCGCGCCCGACGCGAGCGACTGGTAGGAGACCAGGACGCGGTAGTCCTCGCCGATCTGCAGCGTGTAGAGATCGGTCCGGCGCACATCGTCGATCTCGAACCCGAGCAGACAGACACCGCTCGACAGGGTCGCCGTCTCGTCGAGTCGACCGCGCCCGTAGACCTCACCGGTGTCGGCGTCGACGATGCGGACGGGAGCCAGCGCACCGACCCCCCGGGCGAAAGGCTTGGTCCGGGTGGTGCAGTCGACCTGGACCACGCCCCTCGCCGTGAACGACAGACTCCCGACGACCCCCGTCACGATGGCGGCGAGAGCGGCGATGAGCAGTACCGTGCCGACGATGATGCTGCCGATCCGGATGCCCGGCTTCCAGCGACGCTGCCACCGTTTCGGCGGCAACGCCGGCCCCTGCGGAAGGAAGAACCGCATCTCCGGTGCGCCGGTCCCCTGCGTGCCATCGACCATCTGTCCCCCGATGTCTCAATTGCGTGGTGGAAAATACTTGATGAGCGCCTCTTGGACGACCGACGTCGCCAACGCCCCCTCGCGGGTGAAGAATCGCCCCGACCCGAGGCCGCGCGAGCCCGCGGCCACCGGCGATTCGGTCGCGTAGAGCATCCACTCGTCGAAACGGAACTCGCGATGGAACCACATCGAATGGTTGACGGTCGCCGCGAACAGGCGGTCGATCCCCCAGGACAGTCCGTGCGTCGTGATGATCGAGTCGAGCACCGTCGTGTCCGACGAGTAGGCCATCGCGCCGACGTGCATGAGCGGATCGTCCGGCAGCACGCCGTCGGCCTTCATCCACGCCCGATTGTGGTTCAACCGCTCCCCCGTCGCCTTCATCTTCCACGTCGGATCGTTGGCGAACCGGATGTCGATCGGGTGCAGCGCGTTGACGAACGCCTCGATCTGCTCCTCGTATCCCTTGAAGTGCTCGTCGATCGTCGGCAGTTCCTCCGGGTACGGCACCTCCGGAATCTCGACGGCGTGCTCGAGACCGGCGGAGTTGTCCTGGAAGGACACCAGCATCGTGAAGATCACTTCGCCGTCCTGTTTCGCGGTGACCTGACGGTTGGCGAACGCCCGGCCGTCGCGATACCGGTCGACGTGGTACTCCAGCGGCTTGCTCACATCGCCGCCGCGCACGAAGTGCGCGTGCAGCGCGTGCACCGGCGGCGCACCCTTCACGATGGTCCGCCCGGCTGCGACGACCCCCTGCCCGAGGAGTTGCCCGCCGAACGTTCGAGCCGTCAACTGGTCGGGATGCTGACCGACGAACAGGTCGTCGTCGACCCGCTGGACGTCGAGCAGTCGAACGAGGGTCTCCAGGTCGGTCGTCGCGGCGGCTGCGGTGGCGTCGGCGTCAGTCATCCCTCCAGCCTATGCCAGGGCGCGCCGACGACCCGCTCAGTGGTCCTGTTCGCCGATGCGGTGCACGTGCACGAAGTTCGTCGACCCGACCACCGAGGCCGGTGCGCCGGCGATGATGACGACGGTGTCACCGCGTTTGAGCCTGCCGTTCGCGATGAGGACGTCGTCGACCTGATCGATCATGTCGTCGGTGTGCTGCATGCGGGCCACGAGGACGGACTCGACGCCCCAGCTGACCGCCATCTGCCGATGGGTCGCCTCGGTGGCCGTCATCCCGATGAGCGGGACGCGCGAATGGAGTCGGGCCACCCGTCGAACGGTGTCGCCGGATTCGGTGAACGCGATCATCGCGGCCGCCCCCAGTCGTTCGGCGATGTCTCGCGCCGCATAGGTCACCACTCCGCGTCGAGTGCGCGGCACATGGGTCAGCGGCGGCACGTCACGGTTCCCGCCTTCGGCCGCGGTGACGATCCGCCCCATGGTTCGCACGGTGTCGTGCGGGTATCGGCCGACCGAGGTCTCACCCGAGAGCATCACGGCGTCGGCGCCGTCGAGGACGGCGTTCGCGACGTCCGAGGCCTCGGCGCGTGTGGGACGTGAGTTCTCGATCATCGAGTCGAGCATCTGCGTCGCGACGATCACCGGCTTGGCGTTCTCCCGAGCCATCTGAATCGCCCGCTTCTGCACCAGCGGCACCTGTTCGAGCGGCATCTCGACACCCAGGTCGCCGCGAGCGACCATGATGGCGTCGAACGCGAGCACCACGGCTTCGAGGTTTTCGATGGCTTCGGGCTTCTCCAACTTCGCGACCACCGGAACCCGTCGGCCGACGCGGTCCATGACCTCGTGCACCAGCTCGATGTCCGACGGACTCCGCACGAACGACAGGGCGACCAGGTCGACCCCGAGCGCGATCGCGAACTCGAGGTCCGCGATGTCCTTGTCTGAGAGTGCGGGCACCGAGATCTTCATCCCCGGCATCGACAGGCCCTTGTTGTTGCTGACGGTTCCGCCCTCGGTGACGAGGCAGACGACGTCCGGTCCCTCCACACGGAGCACGGTGAGTCCGACCTTGCCGTCGTCCACCAGCAGCCGATCACCGGCCACGGCGTCCTGGGCGAGCTGCTTGTACGTGGTGGAGACCCGTCCCTGATCGCCGAGAACGTCCTCGACGGTGATCCGGATCTCGTCACCGGTCCGCCAGTCGACGGCCCCGTTGGGGCGGCCGTTGTCCTCGAACCTCCCGAGGCGGATCTTGGGCCCCTGGAGGTCGGCGAGGATGCCGACTCCCTTGCCGGTCGCGGCCGACGCCTCGCGGACGGCGTCGTACACGCGTCGGTGGTCGTCGTGGGTGCCGTGGCTGAAATTCAGTCGGGCGACGTCCATTCCGCACTCGACGAGCTCGGTGATGCTCGCCGGAGAGTCGGTGGCCGGGCCCAGGGTGCAGACGATCTTTGTTCGACGAGTCACGTCCACCAGGCTAGTCGGCCTCGCCCGAGGTGTCGCGCTCAGCGTCGTCATCGGACTCGTCGCCGGCACTCGCATCACTGGCACTCGAATCCCTGGGACTCGAATCACCGTCCGTGTCGGCGGCCCGCCGGATCTCGATCGCGCCGGCCGAGCCTCCGGGGTTCTGCTCGATGATCGTGATGCCCTCGAACTGGTCGTCGACCGGAGTGACCGTGTATCCGGTGGTCTCCGCCGACTCGACCGCAGGCGTCGACGCCGGCGAATCCTCGGTGTCGGTGGTCCCCTCGGTGTCGGCGGGCCCCTCGGTATCGGTGGGCTCCGCAGGCTCCTCGTCGTCCGTGTCCAGATCTGACCGGTCGGCCCCACCGTCGGGCGAGGGGACGTCGGGAGAGGGGACGTCGGGTGAGGGGACGTCGGGCGAGGAGAGGTCGACCTGGGTCTCGACGAACTCGCCGCCGTCGGAGTCGGGAGCCTGCAGCAGATCATCGTCGACGGAGCCGTCGCTCGGCGCCGCGACGTCGAGGGATTCCTCGGTCACGACGAAGTCGGGCGCGTCACCCGCCGTCTCCGCGTCGTCCCAGCTCTCCTCGCCGTCCCAGGTGTCCTCGCCGTCCCAGCTCTCCTCGCCGTCCCAGCTCTCCTCGTCGTCCCAGCTCTCCTCGTCATCCCAGCTCTCCTCGTCATCCCAGTCGTCGAGGCTCGGGGGCACATAGCCCACCGCGCCCTCGGCGGCGAGCTCGTCGGCGCGGTCCGGCCAGTACATCGACAGACCCTGCTCACGCCCCTTGCGTGCCATCACGACATACAGCGCCGCACAGATGAACACGATCGCCGAGGTGAAGACGTTGATCCGGATGCCGAAGAGCTCCGTCGCGTAATCATCCCGCAGAAGTTCCACACCGAATCGACCGACGCAGTAACCGGCCACGTAGAGGGCGAACAGACGCCCGTGACCGATCGAGAAACGCCGGTCGAGGAGAACGAGGGCGATCACGACGATCACATTCCAGACCAGTTCGTACAGGAACGTCGGGTGGACCACCCGGTCGACGACTCCCGTGGAGACGCCGTCGATCACGTTGTACCCGGTCGGGCCTCCCGACGCCTCGCGGCGTTCGAAGATCTCCAGCCCCCACGGCACCGTGGTCTCCCGGCCGAAGAGCTCCTGATTGAAGTAGTTGCCCAGGCGACCGACCGCCTGCGCCAGCAGGATCGCGGGGGCGATCGCGTCGCCGAAGGCGGGCAGTTTGATGCCCATCGTCCGCGCACCGAGCCATGCGCCGAGGGCGCCGAAGGCGACGGCCCCCCAGATCCCGAGTCCACCGTCCCAGATGCGGAAGACCGCGCCGAGACCTCGGCCGCCGGCACCGAAATACGTGCTCCAGTCGGTCAGGACGTGATAGATGCGTCCGCCGACGAGCCCGAACGGCACGGCCCAGAGGGCCACGTCGATGACCTCGCCCGGCTGTCCGCCCCTGGCTTGCCAGCGACGGCTGCCCCACCAGCAGGCGATGATGATGCCGACGATGATGCACAGGGCGTAGGCGCGGATCGGAACCGGACCGAGGTGCCACACACCCTGGGACGGACTCGGAATGTAGGCGAGGACGCTTGGGTCAGTCACACGTGCCACAGTATCGTGCGCAGACCCGAACGGTCAGCGGCGGGCGCGCCGCACACCGTCCGCCAGATCGGCGATGAGGTCCGCGACGGCGTCCTGCCCGGAGTCTGCGGCCGCGACGATCGCCGAGCCGACGATCACACCGTCGGCATACGCGCCGATCTGCGCTGCCTGGTCGCCGTCGCGGACGCCGAGTCCGACGCCGATCGGGATGTCCGAGTACTCGCGGACTCGCGCGCACAGATCCGGTGCGGCATTCGACACGGCGTCGCGGGCACCGGTGACGCCCATCGTCGACGCGGCGTACACGAATCCCCGGCAGTTGTCGACGGTGAGCGCGATCCGTTCGGCCGTCGACGACGGCGCGACGAGATAGATGCGGTCCAGGTCGTGCGCCTCGGACGCGGCGAACCAGTCGTCGCCCTCCTCCGGGATGAGATTCGGCGTGATGATGCCGGTCCCGCCCGCGGCGGCGAGATCACGGGCGAACGCGTCGACACCGTATTTGAGGACGAGATTCCAGTAGCTCATCACCACCGGCTTAGCCCCCGCGTCCGCGATGGCCTCGGCGGCGGTGAACACGTCCCGGACGCGGGTCCCCGCCGACAGGGCGGTCTCGGCGGCCCGCGCGATCGTCGGCCCGTCCATCACGGGATCGGAGTAGGGCACGCCGATCTCGACGATGTCGCAGCCGACCGCCACCATGGTTCGGACCGTGTCCAGCGACGTCGCGAGATCGGGGTATCCCACCGGGAAGTAGCCGATCAGGGCGGCGCGGTCCTCGGCTCGGCAGGCGGCGAACGTCTCGCCCAACCGTGACGCGGGTGCGGTGTGGACGCTCACTGGTTGCTCTCCCCTGCATCGGCGCCGCGTCCGGACTCCCCGGCGAGGCGTGCTGCGTACTCGGTCTCCGACGGCGGTTTGTCGAACAGGTCGAACCATTCCGCCGCCGTGTCGACGTCCTTGTCGCCGCGACCGGAGAGGTTGACGACGATGACGGCGTCGGGGCCGAGTTCGCGGCCCAGCGTCAGCGCGCCGGCCACCGCGTGCGCCGACTCGATCGCCGGGATGATGCCCTCCTTGCGCGACAGCAGCGCCAGTGCGTCCATCGCTTCGGAGTCCGTGACCGGCCGGTATTCGGCACGACCCGTCTCCAACAGGTGCGCGTGCTCGGGCCCCACGCCCGGATAGTCGAGGCCCGCCGAGATCGAATGCGACTCGACGGTCTGGCCGTCGTCGTCCTGCAAGAGGTAGGAGTACGCGCCCTGGAACGCCCCCGGCGATCCGCCGGCGAACGTGGCCGCATGCCTGCCGGTCTCGACACCGTCGCCGGCGGCTTCGAAGCCGACGAGCCGGACCCCGGCGTCCTCGAGGAACGGATGGAAGATGCCGATGGCGTTGGACCCGCCGCCGACGCAGGCCGTCACCGCATCGGGCAGCCTCCCGACCTTCTCTTTGATCTGCACTCGAGCCTCCATGCCGATGACGCGCTGCAGGTCGCGGACGATCATCGGGAAGGGGTGCGGGCCGGCTGCCGTGCCGAAGGCGTAGTACGTGTTCTCGGCGTTCGTCACCCAGTCGCGCATCGCCTCGTTGATCGCGTCCTTGAGCGTCGCCGATCCCGTCTCGACGGCGACGACGGTCGCGCCGAGCAGACGCATCCGCGCCACGTTGAGTGCCTGACGCTCGGTGTCGACACGCCCCATGTAGATGAGGCATTCCAGGCCCAGGAGCGCGGCGGCGGTCGCGGTGGCGACGCCGTGTTGGCCGGCACCGGTCTCCGCGATGAGTCGGGTCTTGCCCATCCGTGTCGCCAGGAGCGCCTGACCGAGCACGTTGTTGATCTTGTGCGAACCGGTGTGGTTGAGGTCCTCCCGTTTGAGGAACAGCCGGGCGCCGCCCGCGTCCTCGCGCAGGCGCTGCGCCTCGTACAGCGGCGAGGGCCGGCCCGTGTAGTCACGCTGCAGCCGGTCCAACTCGTCGAGGAACGTCGAGTCGGTCCGCACCTTCTCGTAGGTGGCCGTCACCTCTTCGATCACCGCCATCAGCGCCTCCGGCACGTGGCGACCGCCGAACGCACCCCAGTGGCCCCGCTCGTCCGGCCCGATCGGGTGGACGTCGGCGACACCGGCGCTGGCCTGCGGGAGGGCAGCCGGATCGCCGGTCTCGGGGTGTCCGGCCTCGGGGAGTTCAGTCACGTCTCTCAGTATCCTCATCGATCGAAGTCGGCGGCAACCGGATTACCGTCGGCGTCAGCGGGAGGGTTTGGGGCACGACGGGTGCGACCCCGCAGTCACCAGATCCGCGACGGCCAGGCGCGGATCACCGCTGGTCACCACGCCCTCGCCGACGAGGATCGCATCGGCCCCCGCTCCGGCGTAGGCGAGCAGGTCGGCGGGTCCCCGAACTCCGGACTCGGCCACCTTGATGACGTTCGACGGGAGCCCCGGCGCGATGCGCGCAAAGGAGTCCCGGTCGACGTCGAGGGTCTTGAGGTTCCGGGCGTTGACGCCGACCACCGAGGCACCTGCCTCCAGCGCACGGTCGGCCTCCTCCTCGGTGTGCACCTCCACCAGTGCCGTCATCCCCAGAGACTCGGTCCGGTCGAGCAGCGACGCCAACACGTTCTGCTCGAGCGCCGCCACGATGAGCAGGATGACGTCGGCACCGTGAGCGCGGGCCTCGTGGATCTGGTACGGCCCGACGATGAAGTCCTTGCGGAGGATCGGGATGTCGATCGTCGCACGGACGGCGTCGAGGTCGGCCAACGATCCGCCGAACCGGCGCTCCTCGGTCAGGACGCTCACGATGCGCGCACCGCCGTCCTCGTACGCCTTCGCCAGATCCGCGGGGTCCGGGATGTTCGCGAGCTGCCCCTTGGACGGACTGGCCCGCTTGACCTCGGCGATCACGGCGATGTCCGACTGACTCAGCGCCGCCATCGCGTCACGCGGCGGCGGCGCGGTCTCCGCGGCCCGCTTGACGGCGGCGAGGTCGAGAACCGCTTCACGCGCAGCGACGTCAGCCTTGACTCCCTCGATGATCGAATCGAGCACTGACGGATTGGTCACGGCTATCGGCCCCTTTCCACGCTTGCCCTCAAGAGTAGGCAAGCCCGACGGCCGTCGACCCCCCGGGGTGCCCTACCTCGGTCAGTGCTCGTCGTCGGTGGGATCGATGCCCTCGTCGAGCGAGTCCCACAGCAGTCGTTCGTTCGACTCGGTCTCACCCCGTGTCGGCGTCTGCCCCGCGGCGGCCTGGGCCTCGGCACGTTCCCTGTCGGCGAAGACCCGCCGTTCGAGCTCCGCACGACGCGCCGCCGGCGACGAGTACTTCGACGACATGCCCGGGTCTCGTGCGGTCCGGGCCATCGCGACGGCGCCCACGACCGCTGCGACGACGGCCGCGATCACGAGGAATCCCGGCCCGGAGTTCGTCGGTATACCCGTCACCTGCGCCCGACTCGGCAGGTCGACCATCTTGGCGACGTACATGTTGTCCTCGCCGTCGGTGAGCAGCGAGATCGCCGGGATCGCCGCCAGGACCGCCAAGATCGCGACCAGGATCGCGACGGCCCGCAGCGCCCAGCCGCGGAGTGCGAACTGGACCAGGGCCGCCGCGACGATCACACCCGGGACCACCAGCAGAAGCGGGCTCCACGTGGCGCCGGTGACCGTCCATTCCCGAGGCGGTCCGAGCCGGTCGGCGGTCAGCACCTGCGCCCACGTGAGCTGGGACGCCCCCCACAGGCCGGCCGCGGCGAGCAGCAGCAGCACCAGCGCCACCAGCTGCCACCGACGGTTCGCGGTGGCAGCGGCGGGACGCGCACCGGGTTCCGGGACGTCCGGCGTCGTCGGATCTGCCGAAGTCATGTCTTCTCCTGTCCCGCCACCGGCGACATGGTCCCGGCGGCGGCGATCGCCCGCAGGACCGCGGTGGCCTTGTTCCTGGCCTCGTTGTACTCGTATTCCGGATCGCTGTCGGCGACGACCCCGCCACCGGCCTGCACGTAGGCGGTGCCGCCCGACATCAGCGCGGTACGGATTGCGATGGCCGTATCGGCGTCACCCGCGAAGTCGAGGTACCCGACGACACCGCCGTACAGGCCGCGCCGCGTGATCTCGATGTTCTCGATCAACTCCATCGCCCGCACCTTCGGCGCGCCGGTCAACGTCCCCGCCGGGAAACACGCCGTCACCGCGTCGAGCGCGTGTTTGTCGTCGCGCAGCGTCCCCGACACGGTCGAGACCAGGTGCATCACGTGGCTGTAGCGTTCCACCCGTCGGTAGTCGGTGACCCGGACCGTTCCGGGGCGACACACCCGCCCGAGATCGTTGCGTCCCAGATCGACCAGCATCAGATGTTCGGAGTTCTCCTTCTCATCCTCCAGCAGCCCCTTGGCCAGCAACTGGTCTTCGCCCTCGGTGGCCCCGCGCCACCGGGTGCCCGCGATCGGGTGCGTCGTCGCGACCCGGTCGGCCACCGTCACCAACGCCTCCGGCGACGAACCGACGATCGTGAACGGATCACGGTCGATCCCCGGCATGTGCAGCAGATACATGTACGGACTCGGGTTCGACGCCCGCAGCACCCGGTACACGTCGAGGGGATCGGCCTCGGAGTCCATCTCGAAGCGCATCGACGGGACCACCTGGAACGCCTCACCGGCCTCGATCTCGTCGACCAGCCCGGTGACGATCTCCCGATAGTCGTCGAGGGTTCGTTGCGAGGTGTGCTCCGGATCGGGCCGCGAGAACGTCGACACCGTCGAGGGTGCCGGCGCCGCCAGCGACTCGGTCATGGCGTCCAACCGTGCCACCGCGTCGCGGTAGGCGTCGGCCGCACCGTCCTGCGCACCGTTCCAGTTCACGGCGTTCGCGATGAGGGTGATGGTGCCCTCGTGATGATCGAATGCCGCCAGATCCGCCACGAGCAGCCAGAACATGTCGGGCAGCCCCAGGTCGTCGACGGTGTTCTCGGGGAGTCGTTCCAGACGACGCACCAGGTCGTACGCCATGAAACCGACGAATCCGCCGGTGAGCGGCGGCATTCCGGCGAGCGGGTCGGTGTGCAGAAGCCGCAGCGACTCGGCCAACGCGTCGAGCGGGTCGCCGCCGGTCGGCGCGCCGGCGGGCACATCCCCCCACCAGTGGGCCTGCCCGTCGCGCACCGTGAGCGCCGAGCGGGTTCCCGCACCGATGAACGACCACCGCGACCACGACTGTCCGTTGGGCGCGGACTCGAGCAGGAACGTGCCCTCGCGCAGCGAGCCGCCGGGCGCTCGCGAGTCCGCCGGCCCCGCAGCCCCGGTGGCGGCGAGCTTGGTGTACGCCGACAGGGGCGTCTCGGAGTCCGCGAGCACCTTGCGCGTCACCGGGACGACCCGGTGATCGACCGCCAGATCGAGGAACGTCTCCAGGGTGGTCGTGCTCATCGGACCGGTGCTCGTCGTCTGCGCACTCATCCGAGCGACTCCCCGCCCACACCCCACTGCTGGCGCGGGACCTCGGTGATCGTCACCCACACGGAGTCCGGATTCTTTCCGGTTGCGCGGGCGTACGCGTCGGTGACCGCAGCGATGGTCTCGCGTTTCACCCGATCCGACAGTCCCGGCGTCTGGGAGATCTGAATCAACGGCATCTCATGTCCTCACGTGGTTCGGGGGTCGATGTGATCGTTCGGCACGCCGAACGGCAGCGATTCGGTGTCGAAACAGCTGTGATTGCCGGTGTGGCATGCGGCGCCGACCTGGTCGACGACGAGCAGCAGGGTGTCACCGTCGCAGTCGAGCCGGATGTCGTGCACATACTGGGTGTGACCGCTCGTCTCGCCCTTGACCCAGTACTCGCGGCGCGACCGCGAGTAGTAGGTGGCGCGCCGCGTCGCCAGCGTCCGTTCCAACGCCTCGTCGTCCATCCACGCCATCATCAGGACGATGCCCGTCGACCGCTCCTGCGCGATCGCCGCGACCAGCCCGTCGGGCGTCCGTTTGAGCGCGGCCGCCAGGTCCGGTGGCAGTGCCATGATCCTCCTATCGGGTCAGCGGACGGTGACGCCGTCTCGGCGCATCGCGTCCTTGACCTGTCCGATCGTCATCTCCCCGAAGTGAAACACCGATGCGGCGAGCACCGCGTCGGCGCCGGCCGCGACCGCGGGCGCGAAATGCTCCACCGCGCCGGCCCCGCCGCTGGCGATCACCGGAACGGAGACCGCCGCCCGGAGCGCGCGGATCATCGGCAGGTCGAAGCCCGACTTGGTGCCGTCCCCGTCCATCGAGTTGAGCAGGATCTCGCCGACACCCAGTTCCTCACCGCGGCGCGCCCACTCGACGGCGTCGATCCCGGTCCCGCGCCGTCCGCCGTGCGTGGTGACCTCCCACCCGGACGGGGTGCTCACCTCCGGGTCGACGGTGGTGCGGGCGTCCACCGACAGCACGATGCACTGGGAGCCGAACCGCTCGCTCATCTCGGCGAGCACCTCCGGGCGGGCGATCGCCGCCGTGTTGACGCTGACCTTGTCGGCGCCCGCGCGGAGCATCGCGTCCACATCGTCGACCGTGCGGATCCCGCCGCCGACGGTCAACGGGATGAACACCGCATCGGCGGTGCGCCGGACGACGTCGATCATGGTTCCCCGCCCCGAACTCGACGCCGTGACGTCGAGGAAGGTCAGTTCGTCGGCGCCCTCGGCGTCGTACCGCGCCGCCAGTTCCACCGGGTCTCCCGCATCGCGCAGATTCTCGAAATTGACCCCCTTCACCACCCGACCGCCATCGACGTCCAGGCACGGGATCACGCGCACCGCCACCGTCACTTCTCAACTCTCCTTCGTTTGTCGGTCACCAGCGTGCCGGAGATGATCTCGAGCAGTTCACCGTGCAGTCGGCGGTTGCCGGTCACGAGCGACGCCGACTGCACCGTCCACGGTTCACCGTCGACGTCGGTCGCCATGCCTCCGGCCGCGAGCACCAGGGCCGCACCCGCGGCGTTGTCCCACGGTTTCGCGCTGAAGGAGACCGCTCCCCCGAACACGCCCGCCGCGACGTACGCCACGTCCGTGCCGTTCGACCCGGTCATGCGGAGCCGACCGGCCCGGTAGCTCAGCACACGCTGCAGATCGGCGCGCGCCGCGCCCGGATACCGGCCACCGGCCTTCGCATTGAACGCTCCGTACCCGATCACCGCGGATTCCAGGGGGCTGTCGGCCACGGGTCCGACGGCGTGACCGTCCACCAGGAGCGGACCGTCGGCGTGTCCGGCGAAACTCTGACCGATCAGCGGAAGCCGGGTCAGTCCGAGGACCGGGTGACCGTCGACCGTCAACGCGAGGAGCATCGCCGCCAGCGGCATGCCGACCGAATAGTTGAACGTGCCGTCGATCGGATCGAGGATCCACATGGCTCCCGTCTCGGGCGCCGGGCCGCCGAACTCCTCACCGTGCACCTCGATGCCGGTCCGTTGCTCGAGCAGTCGGCCGATGCGTTCCTCGAGCGCCAGATCGACGTCGGTCGCGAAGTCGCCCCGCCCCTTGATGTGGGTTCCCGGGGATCCGAGGCCGTCGATGAACTGCCCGGTCACCTCGTCGAGCACCGCCCCCGCGGCGTCGAGCAGGCCGGGCAGATCCAGGTCGGCCGAGTCCGTCATCGAACGGTCACCGGCTCCCTGCTGCGGCCACGGCGTCCAGTGCCTCTCCGAGCGTGAATCGGCCCGCGTAGAGCGCCTTGCCGATGATCGCGCCCTCGACGCCCACGGACGTCAGTTCGGCTATCGCCAGCAGGTCATCGATCGCCGAGATGCCTCCCGAGGCGACGACCGGCGAATCGGTGGCGCGCGCAACCTGCTCCAGCAGCTCCAGGTTCGGGCCCGTCAACGTCCCGTCCCTGCTGACGTCGGTCACCACGTATCGGGCGCAGCCGTCGCGGTTGAGGCGGTCGAGCGTCTCCCACAGGTCGCCCCCCTCGCTCACCCAACCCCGGCCGCGCACCCGATACGAGTCGCCGTCACGGGTGACGTCGAGGCCGACGGCGATGCGGTCGCCGTACTCGGCGATCGCGCGGGCACACCATCGGGGATCCTCGATCGCAGCGGTGCCCAGATTGACCCGTCGGCATCCGGTGGCGAGCGCAGCGGCCAGCGTCGCATCGTCCCGGATGCCGCCGGAGAGCTCCACGTCGACATCGACCTCGGCGGTGACGGCGGCCAGCAACTCGCGGTTGTCGCCCCGCCCGAATGCCGCGTCGAGGTCGACGAGGTGCAGCCACCGGGCACCGTCGCGCTGCCAGGCGAGGGCCGCGTCGCGCGGAGAGCCGTACGAGGTCTCCGACCCGGCCTCCCCCTGCACGAGTCGGACGGCCTGCCCGTCGACAACGTCGACGGCGGGGAGGAGTTCGAGGATCTGGCCCATCGGTTTCGGCATCTACTTTCTCGGGTGGTCGTTCTTGGCTGCCAGTTCGGCACGGCGGGCGTCGATCTCCCGCTGGACGCCGGCTGTCATCCGGCGTGAGACGAGTGCGATCACCGCGATCATCAGGACCACGGCGCCCAGCGCCACGATGAGCGCCGCCGTCGGGTGGTTCCGGCCCAGCACCATCACGACGGGCACCGCGACGATGAGGACGGCCACGCCCCCGCCGAGCGCGTACATCACCAGGCGGAGGAAGGAGAAACCCGTGTCGGAGCTCCGGCGACCGTTCGGGGTGCTGTCGGAATTCATCACAGTCCTCCGATCCAGTTGGCGAGGAGTTCGGCGCCGGCGTCCCCCGACTTCTCGGGGTGGAACTGGGTGGCGCTCAGCGGCCCGTTCTCGACGGCCGCGAGGAACGGGCCGCCGTGATCCGACCACGACGGGCGGGGTGCGGCGAGCGGAGAGCCCTCCGAATCCATCTCCCAGGTCTGCACCCCGTAGGAGTGCACGAAGTAGAAGCGGGTGCCCGCGTCGATTCCGGCGAACAGCCGCGAACCGGCGGCGACGTCGACGGTGTTCCACCCCATGTGCGGGAGGACCGGTGCCGCCAGCCGCGTCACCGAACCGGGCCATTCCCCGCAGCCCGGGGTGTCGACGCCGCCTTCCACGCCGCGGTCGAACAGGATCTGCATGCCCACGCAGATCCCGAGCACCGGTCGGCCGCCCGCGAGGCGTCGCCCGATTATCCGGTCGCCGCGAACGCCGCGCAGTCCGGCCATGCATGCGGCGAACGCCCCCACACCGGGTACGACGAGACCGTCCGCCTCGATCGCGGTGTGGAAGTCCGCCGTGATCTCCACGTCGGCACCGGCGCGTTCGAGCGCCCGCTGAGCCGAACGGAGGTTGCCCGAACCGTAGTCGAGCAGCGCCACGCGACTGCCGCTCAAAGGGCGCCCTTCGTCGACGGGACGCCGGTCGTCCGCGGATCGGATTCCACGGCCTGCCGCAGGGCTCGCGCGACGGCTTTGAACTCCGCTTCAGTGATGTGGTGCTGGTCGCGGCCGTAGAGGACCCGGACGTGCAGGGCGATCCGCGCGTTGAGGGCGATCGACTCGAACACGTGCCGGTTGAGCACGGTGCCGTACGAGACGACGGGCTTGTCGCCGCCGGAGTACCCACCGATGACCGCGGTCAACATGTGGTCGGGTTCGCCGGTGTGCACGCAGTACGGTCGCCCCGACACGTCGACGACGGCCTGAGCGAGGGTCTCGTCCATGGGGATCCAGGCGTCGCCGAACCGGCGGATCCCCGCCTTGTCGCCGAGGGCCTCCCCGATCGCCTGACCGAGGACGATGGCGGTGTCTTCGACCGTGTGATGCGCTTCGATGTCGATGTCGCCGCGGGCGTGCACCGTGAGGTCGAAGCTGCCGTGGGCGCCGAAGGCGGTCAACATGTGGTCGAAGAACGGCACCGACGTGTCGATGTCGGTCGTCCCGGTGCCGTCGAGGTCGATCTCGACGGTGATCGACGATTCGCGGGTGGTCCGTTCCACCCGGGCGACGCGGCGTCCGGCGGATGTGGGCTGGGCTGTGGTCACTGCTGCTACTGCTGCTTTCGGTCGGTGGCGGACAGCTCGGCGCTGACCGCGAGGAAGGCGTCGTTCTCTGCGGGCAGTCCAATGGTCGCACGGAGACGGCCCGGAATGCCGACATCCCTGATCAGGACCCCGCGGTCGAGGTAGCGCTGCCAGGTGGCGGGTGCGTCGTCGAACTCCCCGAACAGGATGAAGTTGGCGTCCGACGGGGTGACCGCGTACCCCATCGCGGCGAGCGCTGCGACCACGCGGTCGCGTTCGGCGGCGATGGCGGCGACGCCGCCGAGTGTCTCGGACGCGTGTCGGAGGGCCGCCCGCGCCGCCGCCTGAGTGATCACCGACAGGTGATACGGGAGCCGGACCAGCAGGAGCGCCTCGATCATCGCCGGCGCGGCGGCCAGATAGCCGAGGCGTCCTCCCGCGAAGGCGAACGCCTTGCTCATCGTGCGCGTGACGATCACGGAGGTGCCGTACTCCTCGATCAGGTGCACGGCACTCGGCTGCGACGAGAACTCGCCGTAGGCCTCGTCGACGATCACGATGCCCGGTGCCGCGTCGATGATGGCGCGAAGGTCGTCGAGCGGCACGCTGCCGCCCGTCGGATTGTTCGGCGACGTCACGAAGACCACGTCGGGACGGTGTTCGGTGATCGCTGCGACCGCCGCGGACGCGTCCAACGAGAAGTCCTCGGCCCGCGCCGCCGGGATCCATCGGGTCTGCGTGCCGTCGGAGATGATCGGGTGCATGGAGTACGACGGCACGAAGCCCATGGCCGAGCGTCCGGGCCCGCCGAACGCCTGCAGGATCTGCTGCAGGATCTCATTCGACCCGTTGGCGGCCCACATGTTGTCGATGGTCAACGGCACTCCGGTGGCGCCGCTGAGGTAGTCGGCGAGGTCGCCGCGCAGTCCCACGGCGTCGCGGTCCGGATAGCGGTGCAATTCGTCGGCCGCCGCGGCGACCGCCTTGGCGACGTCGTCGATCAATGCGTCGCTCGGCGGGTGCGGATTCTCATTGGTGTTGAGGACCACCGGCACCTTCAGCTGCGGGGCGCCGTACGGCGACGCGCCGCGCAGGTTGTCGCGGATCGGCAGATCCTCGAGGCGTACCCGCGCGCCCGGACCGGTCATTTCGCGGTCTCCCCGAATCGTGCCCGCACCGCTTCACCGTGCGCCGGCAGGTCTTCTGCGTCGGCGAGCGTGACGACGCGGTCGGCGATCTCGGCGAGTGCGTCGCGGTCGTAGTCGATGATGTGGACGCCGCGAAGGAACGTCTGGACCGACAGTCCCGACGCGTACTTCGCCGAACCCGAGGTGGGCAGGACGTGGTTCGATCCGGCGCTGTAGTCGCCCAGGCTCACCGGCGAGTGGGTGCCGACGAAGATCGCGCCGGCGCTGGTGACGCGGTCGGCGACGCCTCGGGCGTCGCGTGTCTGGATCTCGAGGTGTTCGGCGGCGTAGGCGTCGACCACGGCCAGACCGGCGTCGATGTCGTCGACCAGGACGATGCCCGACTGCGTGCCGGACAGTGCGGTCCGGACGCGTTCGGAGTGCTTGGTGGCCGATACGGCGCCGATGAGCGCCTCGTCGACGGCGTCGGCGAGAGCGACGCTGTCGGTGACCAGCACGGACGCCGCCAATACATCGTGTTCGGCCTGACTGATGAGGTCGGCGGCGACCACCGCGGGGTCTGCGGAGTCGTCGGCGAGGATCGCGATCTCGGTGGGCCCCGCCTCCGAGTCGATGCCGACCACGCCGCGCACCAGCCGTTTGGCCGCCGTCACGTAGATGTTGCCCGGTCCCGTGATCAGGTCGACCGGGTCGAGTGCCGTTCCATCCGTGTCCTGACCGCCGTGGGCGAGGAGAGCAACGCCCTGTGCGCCGCCGACCGCCCACACCTCGTCGACGCCGAGAAGCGCACAGGCGGCGAGGATCGTCGGGTGCGGCCATCCGCCGAAGTCGGCCTGGGCGGGCGACGCGACCACCAGCGTGTCGACGCCGGCCTCCTGCGCGGGGACGACGTTCATGATGACGCTCGACGGGTATACGGCGTTGCCGCCGGGGACGTAGAGGCCGACGCGGCGGACCGGGATCCACTTCTCGGCGACGGTGCCGCCCGGCACCACCGTGGTGACCGTGGTCTCGCGACGCTGTGCGGCGTGGACGATCCGGGCGCGGCGAATCGACTCCTCCAGGGCATCGGTCACTGCGGGGTCGAGTTCCTGCCGTGCCTGCGCGATCACCGTGGCCGGGACACGCACCGACGAGGGGCGGACGCGGTCGAACTTCTCGGTGTAGTCGAGCGCCGCGGTGGCGCCATGCTCGGCGATCGCTTCGACGACGGGGCTGACCGTGTCGAGCACGGCGTTGACGTCGGTTCCGCCTCGCGGGAGCGCCCGACGCAGTTGTCTGAGCGTCGGGGTGCTGCCCCGCAGATCGGTGCGCGTGAGCATGGTTGTGTCCGTCTCCAAATCCTGTTGGCGTGAAGACTCCATTTTCTGTGACATCTGGAGCCCCACCAGGATATGCGGTCTGGGCAAACCGATTCTGATCCGGGCCCCGCCCAGTGTGAGCCGCGGAACGCTTGGCCGGTGTTGTCGGACCCCGCGAGTATCATCGAACATGAGTTCGAGATGGTTCGGGTTCGAGATGGTTTCGGGGAGGACGCCATGACCGCGACGATGATCTTTCCGCCAGGACCGGGCACCCCCGGGCCCGGTCCGGCGTTGCGCGGGCCCGGCGAACTCGCGGAACCGTCGGTGACGGTCACCGATGAGGAGTTGGTGATCCGACTCCCCCGACCCGCCGGAGCAGCGGGCCGGGCAGCGGACGGCAGGCACATCGAGGACAGTGCAGGCGCTGAGAGCACCGCGGGCGGTGAAGGGTCTGGGCGTGATTATGCTGGGCGTGATGATGCGGCGATGATGCTCTTCGCCGCCCGCGCCGACTCCTTCCACGGTCTGGTCCTCTGGCACCGGTACCGGGCCATCTACGACCTGGCCAGTGACCGGATCGCCGAGGCCAATGCTGCCGCCGACACCAACACCGCCGCCGATGCTGCCGGGGGCGGGGATGTGTTCACGCGGCTTTATGATCCGCTGTGTCAGGTCGCCGCCTCCTACGCGGTGGTGGCCGGGGTGCGGCAGTGCACCGCTGAACGCTTCGTCGATGAGGCCCTCGCCTGCTTCGACCGCATCCCCGCCATCGGGAGACTGTTACGCGACGGGGTCCTGACGCCGTTCTGGTTCCGCCGCGTCATCGAACAAACCGCCCTCATCGACGACCCCGACATCCTGGCGTTCATCGACACCGAAGCCGCCCACCGCCTCGCAGTCATCGGCGGGCTGACCGCACGCCGGGTGGAGGACACCATCGCCGCCGTCGTGGCCGCACACGACCCGGATGCGGTCACCGCCACCCGCGAGGACACCCGCGCACAGAAGAAGGTGCTCGTCGCGCCGGTGACCGATACGGTCTCCGAACTGCTCATCACCACCTCCACCGAAGACGCCGCCCTGTGCACAGACACCATCGATGCCGTCATCGCCGGCGTGTGCCGCCACGATCCGCGCACGAAGGGAGAACGACGTGCTGATGCGGCCGTCGCCCGCCTGACCGGCACCCCGTTCGTCTGCGCGTGCAAGCGACCCGACTGCACGGCTGAACTCTCCGATGCGGATGTAGCAGCCCGGTGCGCGAGCATCGTCCTGCACGTCGTGGTCCGCAAAGAAACCCTCGACGGCAGCAGCGACACCCCCGCCGTACTCGACGGCTACGGACCGATCTCGGCGGCCCACGTCCGAGAACTAGCCCAACGCCCCGACGCGGTCACCCGGGACCTCGACCTCGGGAAACTCCTGGACCGGACTGCGCAGCGCGGTAATCCGTACCGACCGACCGCGGTCCTCGACACGGCGGTGCGGGGCCTGTTCGGGACGTGTTCGTGGGTCGGGTGTGATCGGCCCGCGTGGCGGTGCGATCTGGATCATGTCACCGAATACAACCACGCCGACCCCGGCTCGGGTGGGCCGACGTGTGCGTGCAACCTCAACCCCAAATGCCGCTTCCACCACGGCCTGAAAACCCACACCCGCGGCTGGCTCGACGACCAGATCATCGATGCCCACGGCATCGTCTGGACCGAGCTCACCACCCCGGAAGGCATCACCATCCGCCGCCAGGCCGCCAACATCTGGCTGCTCCCCGAACTCGGCCTCCTGCCCTGCGACCACAGCGACCCGACCACCAGTGGCCCGGCCGCCGACCCAACCAGCGCGACACGCCGAACAACCCGACACGCCGAGAACACACCCAAACGCACACGCACCCGCCTCGAGGCCAAACACCGATACCGGATGCAACAACGCGCGATCAACCGCCGCCACCGCCAAGCAGAACAAGCACACGCCGCTCTGACACCGCCGCCGTTCTGACACCGCCGCCGCTCTGACACCGCGACCGTTCTGAACCTACATGTCCAAGCCGAAGTCGAGGACGGTCACCGAGTGGGTGAGCGCGCCGACGGCGAGGTAGTCGACGCCGGTCCGCGCGTAGTCGGCCGCGACATCGAGTATGAGTCCACCGGAGGATTCCAACCGGGTATCGGGAGCTCGAGCGTCGCGACGCTGCACGGCCATCTGCGTCTCCCACGGCTCGAAATTGTCCAGAAGGATCAACTCGGGCGCCAAGCCCAACACCTCGTCGAGCTGGTCGAGGGAGTCGACCTCCACCTCCACCGGGATGTCGGGTGCGGCCTCGCGGACCGCGGCGAGCGCCTTCGCGACCCCGCCGGCCGCGACGACGTGATTGTCCTTGATGAGCGCCGCGTCGCCGAGTCCCATCCGATGATTCACGCCGCCGCCTGCCCGCACGGCGTACTTCTGCAGTGCACGCATGCCCGGCATCGTCTTGCGAGAATCACGAATGAGGGCACCCGTCCCCTCCACAGCGGCCACCCACTGTGCGGTCGCCGTCGCGACACCCGAAAGATGGCACAGCAGGTTCAACGCGGTTCGTTCCGCAGTGAGCAGCGACGTGACCGGCGCCCGGACCGCGAGTGCGACCGTCCCCGGCTCCACCCGATGACCGTCGTCGAGTTGTGTGTCGACGATGTAGTTCTCGGGCCCGATCACCTGATCGAAGACCGCGCGGACCATCGGGAGGCCGGCCACCACGCCGGTTGCCCGCGACACGATCCGGGCATCGGCGACTGTGCCCGACGGCACCGTGGCAAGGGTCGTGATGTCCGGGCCGTACCGCAGGTCCTCGAGCAGCGCCGTGCGGATGAGCGCGACGATCTCCTCGTCGATCTGGAGGTCGAGACCCCCGTCGGCGTTCCGCTGTCCGATGAACGCGTCCACCCCGCCTATTCCCCGCTTCCCGGGTTTCCGATGGCGATCATCCGCTCCACCGACCGCCGCGCGCGCTCGGCGACATCGGGGGCGACGTGCACTTCATCGCGCCCCTCGGTGAGGCACCGCAACAGCGCCGCGGGCGTGTTCATCTTCATGTAGGGGCACGCGGCGCGCTCGTTGACCGCCTGGAAGTCGATCTCCGGCGCGGCGCGGCGAAGCTGATGCAGCATGCCGACCTCGGTCGCGACGAGCACCTGCGAGGCGTTGCTCGCCCGGGCCGCGTCGATCATCCCGCCCGTCGAGAGGATCTTGACCCGATCCTCCGGCACGATCCCCTCGCCCGAGAGGTACAGAGCGGAGGTGGCGCATCCGCATTCCGGGTGGATGAACAGATCGGCGTCGGGGTGGTTCTCGGTCTGTGCGGTCAGCTCGTCGCCGTTGATCCCCGCGTGGACGTGGCACTCACCGGCCCAGATGTGAATGTTGTCCCGACCCGTGGCGCGCTTGACGTGCGCTCCGAGGAACTGGTCGGGCAGGAACAGGACGTCACGGTCGGGGTCGATCGACTCGACCACGTCGACGGCGTTCGACGAGGTGCAGCAGATGTCGGTGAGCGACTTCACCTCGGCGGTCGTGTTGACGTACGACACCACGACCGCATCCGGGTAGTCGGCCTTCCACTCGCGCAGATCGTCGGCGGTGATCGAGTCGGCGAGCGAGCATCCGGCGCGCTCGTCGGGAATCAGCACCCGCTTGGCCGGGCTGAGGATCTTGGCGGTCTCGGCCATGAAGTGGACACCGCAGAACACGATCTCCTCGGCATCGGTCTCCGCCGCCACCCGCGACAGGGCGAGGGAGTCGCCGACGTGGTCGGCGATGTCCTGGATCGCCGGAAGCTGGTAATTGTGCGCCAGGATGACCGCATTGCGCTGCTTCGCCAGGCGACGAACCTCATCGGCCCATTCCCCGGTCGGCTCCACGCCTCCGTAGGCGGCCGGGATCTCGTGGCGCGGATCGGGCATCCCCAGATCGGTCTCGGTGCGGGTGATCACGTTTCCGGTGGTCATGACGACTGCTCTCCCATCGGCGTTCTCCGGTGCGGGGCTGCGCCCCGGAGGGGTTTTCGACCATCGGTCGAAAACATGGCGCTCATCGTAACACCGAACGGGGTACCGGTAATTCCCGGTACCTCGGCCCGAGTCATTAGACTCCATGGATCATGACCCGTGTCGACGTCCGCGTGGAGGCTCTCACCGCCGTATTCCAGGTACGCGAGACCACCCCGGATCGACCAGAGCTGCACGTGCTGCTGCGGCGTACCGACAGCGGTCGATACGGGCTCCCGGGCGGCCCCATCGTGGAGAACGAGACGCTCGAAGCGGCCGCCGGACGCTGGTTGAGCAGCCAGGCGGGAGTGACCCGCGTGGCCCATCTCGAACAGCTCCGCGTGTTCTCCGAACCGGATCGGGTTCCCGAGCAGCGAACCGTGGCGGCGACCTTCCTCGGACTCGTCCGCAGCGACATTCCGACTGCGCTCCTCGGCGACGCGCACTGGCGGTCGGTGGACGACACGCCGTCGGAGTCGCTGATTCACGACCATCGGGAGATCATCGACCGAGCGCGAGCGCGACTGGCCGGCAAACTGTCGTACACGAACATCGCGTTCGCGCTGGCCCCCAGCCAATTCGCGATGTCCGAGCTGGCCGAGGTTTACGGCGCCGCCCTCGGCTACCCGGTGGACTCGACGAATCTGCTCCGCGTCCTCTCCCGCCGCGGCGTGGTGGTCGCGACCGGGACCGTCGGGCGGACGGGACGAGCGGGCGGACGACCGCCCGCGCTGTACGCGTTCGCCGACACCGGCCTTCGCGTCACGGACGAGTTCGCGGCCCTTCGCCCTCCCCTGTGACAGACTCCGAGGTCGTCCCACCGGGGGCGTATGCGACCGCGGGCGTGGACCCGGCGGGAGACGCCGTGGGGCGCGGCCCGCGTCCGAGCTCTCCATCGGAACTCATCAGGACGCACACCAGATAGATCAGCGCGCCGACCGCGGGCGCACAGACGAGCAACACCCACGACGGTCCCACCGAAGAGTTCATCCACAGACGAGCGGTCCCGTGGAACGGACCCGGCGAATCGGCGTCGAGCGTCCCACGGGTGAGCCGGGCGATCCGTGTTCCGGCGTCGAGCGCCAAACCGGACGTCGCGATCGACATGACGACGACGAACGCGAGTCCGGCCGGGCCGCGCGTATCGCGGAGCCCGAACCACGTCGCGAATGCGATCACCGCCCCGAGCCCCATCGCCAGGAACGCGAAGACCGCGACACTCGAGAAGAGCTTCTCGGCCTCCTGCTGCGGAAAGGACACGCCCTCGTCGCCCGGCAGCACCTGGAGTGTCGGCGAGGGCGCGATCACCACCCACAGTCCGCCGACCGCGACGGCGAGCGCCATCAGCGCGACGGCGACGATCGCCGCCCGCGCCTTGTTCATCGCCCGCCCCGGTTCATCGCTGCTCCCGGTTCATCGCTGCTCCAACTCCGTCGAATCGATCGCGCCGTGACGCGAGCACCGCGCGTGCCAACCGTCGGGACGCACCTGCACGATCATCCGTCGGCCGCACCGGCCGCAGTAGCGCGGCGGCTCGAGGCCGAGCCGAGCTGCGCTGGGAACCGTCGCCGACGACTCCAGCTCGCATGCGACACCGGTGTAGACGCCGTAGCTCAGCGGCTCGTCCAGCGGGCCCGCCGCTGATCGCGGAGCGGACATTCGCGTCATCGCCGTCTCCTTGCCGAGGCGCGTGCTGCGCCCGAGACTCCGAGCGTACCGCCACTCGATCGTGTCCCGTCAGATCGTGTCCCGTCAGATCGTGTCCCGTCAGATCGTGTCATTGAGGACCTTGATCGGCATCTGGAGTCCGTCGAGGAGGTCGAGGTCGGTCTCGGCGGGGCGTCCCAGCGTGGTGAGGTAGTTGCCGACGATCACCGCGTTGATTCCACCGAGGATGCCCTGTTCGGCGCCGAGGTCTCCGAGGGTGATCTCGCGGCCGCCGGCGAAGCGCAGGATCGTTCGCGGCAGTGCGAGGCGGAAGGCGGCGACGGCCTTGAGGGCTTCCGCGGCGGGTAGGACGTCCAGGTCGCCGAACGGTGTTCCGGGGCGCGGGTTGAGGAAGTTCAGCGGGACCTCGTCGGGGTCGAGGGCCGCGAGGTCGGCGGCGAATTCGGCGCGTTGTTCGAGCGTCTCCCCCATGCCGAGGATGCCGCCGCAGCACACCTCCATGCCGGCTTCCCCGACCATGCGGAGGGTCTCCCAACGCTCCTCCCAGGTGTGGGTGGTGACGACGTTCGGGAAGTGACTCCGTGCCGTCTCCAGATTGTGGTTGTACCGGTGCACTCCCATCGCGGCGAGTTCGTCGACCTGGTCGGCGGTGAGCATGCCGAGGCTGCATGCGATCTGGATGTCGACCTCGTTGCGGATGGCTTCGATTCCGGCGGCGACCTGGCTCATCAACCGCTTGTCGGGGCCGCGTACCGCGGCGACGATGCAGAATTCGGTCGCCCCGGTCTTCGCCGTCTGTTTGGCCGCCTCGACGAGCGAGGGAATGTCGATCCACGCGCTGCGCACCGGCGACGCGAACAGTCCGGACTGGCTGCAGAAGTGGCAGTCCTCGGGGCATCCGCCGGTCTTGAGGGAGATGATGCCTTCCACCTCCACTTCGGGACCGCACCAGCGCAGCCGGGTGTCGTGGGCGACCTGCAGCAGTTCGGTGAGACGGTCGTCGGGCAGACGCAGCACCTCGAGCACCTGGTCGCGGTCGAGTCCGCGGCCGCCGTCGACGACCTGGTCGCGAGCGATCGCCAGGATGTCGGGCGCGGTGCCCTCGTCGACGCCTGCGGCGGTGTGGGCGGTCGTGGTCATACAGATCTCCTCGTGGGTTGTGAGTGCTCATCGGTTGGGAACGGCTGCGGTCGGTGGGCAGCGGCCGGCGTCTCGTCACGGTGCGCGGCCAGGTCTGCGATCAGATCGGGGGCGAACCACTCGGGGGCGGCCGACCGGAAGTCGCGGGGGTCGCGTGCACCGGCTCCCGCGGGGATTGCGCCGAGGATCGGCGTCTCGGACAGCCTCGGCAGGTCGTCGAGGTTGCTGGTCATCGCCAGGTCGGGGCCCTCCGGCCAGGAGCCGACGACCAGGCCCAGCACACGCCGCCCGGCGGACCGCAGCGCGCGGACCGTGAGCTCCGTGTGGTTGAGCGTCCCGAGCCCGGGGTCGGTCACCACCAGCACGTCCGCGTGGAGCCGTGCGGCGACGTCGATGACCGTGAGGTCGGGGGCCAACCTCACCAGGACGCCGCCGGCGCCTTCGACGATGACGAGGTCCGCGTCGGTCGCGAGTCGGTGCACGGCTGCGGCGATCGCGTCGAGGGTCACCGGGGCTCGTCCCGCACGGCGCGCCGCGGTCTCCGGCGCGAGGGGGTCGGGGAATCGTGCGCATTCGGTCGCCGCGACGCCGCCGCACAGTCGGACCACTTCGTCCGCGTCGCCGAGATCGGTCGGTCCGACACCGGTCTGGGCCGCTTTGCAGACGGCGGGCCGCAGTCCCGCGGCGGCGCAGGCGGCGGCGAGTGCGGCCACCGTGACGGTCTTCCCGACATCGGTGGAGGTTCCGGTCACGACGATGACGCGCGGCGTCATCGTGCCGCCTCCGGGCTCGGTGCACCGGCCTCCCGGAGCGACTCGTCGACGACGGCCGCGACATGATCGAGGGTCGCGTCGTCGAGGTCGGCTCGCACGGTCAGCCGCAGCCGGGACGTGCCCTCGGGGACCGACGGCGGCCGGAAGCAGCCGACGAGGACTCCCCGCCGCCGGGCGCAGGCGGCGGCGCGCACCGCGACGACCGGGTCTCCGACTGCGAGCGAGACGACTGCCGCGTGCGGCGGCGGCGCCCCGCACGACGCCGCCAGTCGTCGGGCACCGCGCCGGAGACGGTCGGGAAGGCTCGGATCCGACCTCAACAGGCGCAGCGCCGCGTGGGCCGCGCCGACGGCGACGGGTGTCAGCCCGGTGTCGAAGATGAAGGTCCGCGCATGATCGATCAGATGGTCGCGGAGCAGTGTGCCGCCCAGGACGATCCCGCCCTGGGCGCCCAGCGACTTGGATGCGACGGTGGTCACCACGAGTCCGGGTGCGCCCGCCAGACCGCTCTCCGCGACGATCCCGCGCCCGCCCGGTCCGCGAACCCCGAGCGCATGCGCCTCGTCGGCGAGGAGCACCGCGTCATGCGCTCGGGCGGCCGCGTAATAGCCGGCGACGGGTGCCGCGGCGCCGTCGATGCTGTAGACGGTGTCGGTGACGACCAGCGCCCGCGCCTCTTCGCGCTCGGCGAGGGCCCGCGAGACCGCTGCGACGTCACCGCGCTCGACGATCACCACCCGAGCGCGCGAGAGTCGGCAGCCGTCGATCAGGGAGGCGTGCGTGCCGCGGTCGCTCACGATGAGATCGCCTCGCCCGACCAGCGCCGTCACGGCACCGACGTTGGCGAGGTACCCGGAGGAGAACACGAGTGCCGCCTCGAAGCCGAGGAAGTCGGCCAGGTCGTCCTCGAAGTCGATGTGTGCCCGCGTGGTCCCGGTGACCAGCCTCGACCCGGTGGCACCCGCTCCGTAGGCGTCGAGGGCGGCGTGCGCGGCAGCCAGCACGCCGGGATGCCGCGACAGTCCGAGATAGTCGTTGGAGGCCAGGTCGATCAGATCGTCTCCGGTGTCTCGAGCCACCGGAGAGCGGTGCAGTCCGGCGGCACGGGTCGCCGCGGCGCGCTCGGCCAGCCACGGCGCGCTCATGACGCGACGTCCGCGACGGCACCGAGTGACGCGTGGACGGCCGCGCGCATGCCGGCGGCCACCGTGTCGAGTTGCTCGTCGTCGATGATGAACGGCGGCATCGCGTACACGAGGTTCCGAAACGGCCGGATCCACACGCCGGCGGCGACGGCCGCGTCGGTGGCCGCCACCATGTCGACCTCCCTGTCGAGTTGCACCACGGCGATCGCACCGAGGGTGCGTACGTCCACGACGCCCGGAGTCTGCGCGAGTGGGGCCAGTCCGCCGCGCAGTCGGGCACCGATCGCGTCGACGCGCCGGAACCACGGAGAGTCGGCGAGGAGGTCGAGCGACGCGCAGGCGACCGCGCAGGCGAGCGGATTGGCCATGAAGGTGGGTCCGTGCGCCAGCCCGCCCGCTTCACCGGCGCTGATGACGGCGGCGATCTCGTCGGTTGTGAGGGTGGCGGCGAGCGTCAGGTAGCCGCCGGTGAGGGCCTTGCCCACACACATGATGTCGGGGCTCACACCGGCGTGGTCGACGGCGAACATCCGACCCGTCCGACCGAATCCGGTCGCGATCTCGTCGCATATCAGCAGCACGTCGTGTCGGTCGCAGAGTTCACGGAGTCCGCGGACCAGGTCCGGCGAGTGGAAGCGCATCCCGCCTGCGCCTTGCACCACCGGTTCGACGATGACGCCGGCGAGCCGATCGGCGTGCTCGGCGAGAGTCTCGTCGAGGCTTCGGAGATACTGTTCGACCGCGCTCGCGGGTTCGCGGTGATCGGGCGGCGCGGGAGCGAACACCTGGTCGGCGATCACGCCGCGCCACATCGCGTGCATTCCGCCCTCGGGGTCGCAGACGCTCATCGGTGCGAAGGTGTCACCGTGATAGCCGCCGCGCCACGTCAACATCCGGGTGCGTTCGGGACGGCCGCGGCTGCGCCAGTATTGGATCGCCATCTTGACGGCCACTTCCACCGAGACCGATCCGGAGTCGGCGAAGAACACCTTGGACAGCGGCTCCGGGGTGAGGGCGACCAACCGTTCGGCGAGGCCTGCGGCCGGGGCGTGGGTGAGTCCGCCGAACATGACGTGCGACATTCGTCGACTCTGGTCGGTGAGCGCGGCGTCGAGGCGGGGATGCCGGTACCCGTGGATCGCCGCCCACCACGAGCTCATCGCGTCGATCAGCTCGGCACCGTCGGCCGTGCGGATGTGCACGCCGCTGCAGTCGGTCACGACGCGCGGCGCCGTCGTCGCCGGGAATCCCCCGTAGGGGTGCCACACGTGCCCGGCGTCGATCGCGCTGATTCTGGTCGGCTCCACACCGCTCTCCTCGTCTCACCTGTTACCCGACCCCCGATAACCCGACCCCCGACTACCCGACCCGCGGGTGCCCGACACCCCCGTTCTTGAACACCGTACAGGACATGCCTGGACACCGTACAGGACGGATTCCGATCGGCAGCACGGCGACCGCTAGGCTGTCGCCGTGAGCAACTCGAGGGCCGACATCCTCCGCGCGGCACGCCGGATTCTGGCCGAACACAGCCTCGCCGACCTCACCATGAGACGCCTGGCCACCGACCTCGGCGTTCGACCGAACGCCCTGTACTGGCACTTTCCGAACAAGCAGACGATGCTCGCAGCACTCGCCGACGACATCCTCGCGGCCGTCCCCGCCCAGTCAGACTTGACCGACCCGACCGGCCCCGACCCGACCGGCCCCGACCCGACCGGCCCCGACCCGACCGGAACCGCCCCAGCCGGAACCGAAGCAGGCGGCACCGACTCGGTCGCCGAACTGCGCACCCTGGCCGAAGGCCTCCGCAACGCCCTGCTGGCCGTTCCCGACAGCGCCGAGGTGGTCTCCGCGTCGTGGGCCTCCGGGCTGGCCGGTCGCGGCATCGAGACGATGATCGCCGACACCGCGCACACCGCGGGCCTCCCCCCGCGAGCCGCCCGTGGTCTGGCGACAGCCGTCTGTCAGCTCACGATCGGTCTGACCATCGAAGAGCAGACCAGAACCCAGATGGAACGACTCGGCGTCACCGGGCCCTCGGGCCGCGACTTCGCAGCCGAGTTCTCCGACGCGCTCGAGGTGATCCTCGACGCCGCCGCGGCCGCTCGCCGGACACCTCGCGGCCACCGGAGTTGACGCGGGTCGATTTCCGTCCGGTACCCGGCGCCCCGTAGATTACGGGGGCGACCCGCGCCGATCAGCCACACGGCGCCAGAGGAGAAGAACACACCGCAGTGCCCGCCGCCACGACCGACAATCACCGGGCCGTCGCCCGCGACGTCCCGGTGCCCGCGTACCGGAGCGACCTCGACGGGCTACGCGGCGTCGCGATCCTCCTCGTCGCGTGCTTCCACGTCTGGTTCGGCCGAGTCTCGGGCGGCGTCGACGTCTTCCTGACGCTGTCGGGCTACTTCTTCGTCGGCTCGCTCCTGCGCCACACGATCCACAGCCAGGCCGACACCATCGGCTTCGGCGAGACCATCGACCCGCGACCGCGTCTCACCCGGCTCCTGCGCCGACTGCTCCCGGCGCTGTTCACCCTGCTGATCGGCGTCGCGATCCTCGCGGTCGCCGTCGTCTCCCAAACCCGATGGTCGAACGTCGGCCGCGAGATCTTCGCGAGCGCCCTGTACTACCAGAACTACTACCTGGCGAAGAACTCCCAGGACTACCTCGCCGCGAGCTCCGCCAACAGTCCCCTGCAGCACATCTGGTCGATGTCCATGCAGGGCCAGTTCTTCGTCGGCGCACTCGTGGTCCTGCTGGCTCTCGCCGGCGTCCTCAAGCTCATCGGCCGCCGATTCACCTCCACGGTGACCCCGGCACGCATCCGTCTCGTCTTCGGACTCGTGGTCGGCGGCGTCGCGGTCGCCTCGTTCGTCTACGCGCAGATTCGACTCGGCGTCGACCAACCGTTCAACTACTACGACACCCGGTCACGCCTGTGGGAGCCGCTCGTCGGCGGGCTCCTCGCGATCTGGATGCCGTCGTGGCGCGTGCACCGCCGTGTCCGCGACCTCGTGACCGTCATCGCACTCGGCCTCATCATCTCGTGCGGCTGGTGGATCGACGGCGTCGCGAGTTATCCGGCAGCGCTCGCCTGGGTGCCGGTGGGGGCCACACTGCTGGTCATCTGGTCGGGACAGGTCACCGACGACGCCCCGCAGCCGACGATGAGCCGCGTCCTCGCCGCGCCGCGCGCCGTGTGGCTCGGCGGTCTGGCCTATGCGCTCTATCTCATCCACTGGCCGCTGTTGATCTTCTACCTCACCTGGCGCGGCACCGATCACGCCTCGCTGCCGGAGGGCACCGTGATTCTGGCGGTCTCCCTCGTCCTGGCCTGGATCACCAAACGCTACGTCGAGGATCCGCTGCGGGGCGGCGCCCGCTCATCCCCGCCCAGGGTGCGGTGGCCATCGCATCCGCGGATCACGTACCCGGCGATCCTCACCGTGATCCTGGTCCTGGCGTCCGCGGGAACGGCGGGAGCCATCAAGGCGTGGGACCGGCACGTCGCCGGCATCTCCGTGGACAGCTCGCACCTCGACCCACACCTCTATCCGGGTGCCCGCGCCCTGCTCGAGGATGCGGCGGTCCCCGCCCTCGACCCGCAGCCGTCACCGATCGCCGTCCAACGCGAAGTCCCGGAGACCGGGCGCGACGGATTCATGAGCGACTTCCAGGTGACGGAGCCCGCCGTCGGCGTCTACGGCGATCCGGCCGGCGAACGGACGCTCGCGCTCGTCGGCGGCTCACACGCGGAGATGTGGATCTCCGCGCTCGACCGCATCGGACGCGCCAACGGATTCCGCATCGTCACCTATCTCAAGATGGGATGCCCGCTGACCACCGAGGCCGAGCCCGAACGACTCGAGGGCACCCCCTATCCGGAGTGCCGGACGTGGAATGAGGCGGTCATGGCCGATCTGGTCGCCACGGCACCGGACGCGGTGATGACGAACTCCACCCGCCCCGACCCGTCGGGCGACGCCGACCACGTGCCTGCGGGGTACGTCGGTGCATTCGACGAGCTCATCGCGGCCGGCATCCCCGTGGTGGGCATCCGTGACGTACCGTGGCCCCACCACGGCTCGACCGCCGTCAACATCCCCGAATGCCTGGCCGCCGGCGGTTCGGCACAGTCCTGCGGAAGCCGCCGTTCGGACGCGCTGCATCCTCGCGATCCGGCCACGACGTACGCCGATCAGCACCCCGGCATGTTCCACCGCCTCGACCTCTCCGACGGCCTGTGCGTCGACGACTTCTGTCCGGCGGTGATCGGCAACATCATCGTCTACAAGGACTACCACCACCTGAGCGCGGCGTACGTTCGCAGTCTCACCCGCGAACTGTCCCGCGTCCTCGCGGGCGCACTCCCCTGGACGGGACCGCCCCTTCCCTGACCGGACGGTAGTCTCGACTCCGAGCGCGCCGCGTACCCCGCCGCCGAAGGAGTGCCATGCCCGGGATCCCCACCGACCCGGTGGCCGTGTACCGAGTTCAACTCACCACCGAGTTCGCTTTCGCAGAAGTCGCAGGCATCCTCGAACATCTGGTGGACCTCGGGATCAGCCACCTGTATCTGTCGCCGATCCTCGAGGCGATGCCGGGATCGACGCACGGCTACGACTGGTGCCCGCCCGGGAGGATCGCGCCGTCGCTCGGCGGCGACGACGGCTTTCTCCTCCTCCGCGAACACGCTCGCGCGCTGGGGATCGGCATCATCGTCGACATCGTCCCCAATCACGTGGGTGTCGCCGACGCGGACCGTAACCCCTGGTGGTTCGATGTCCTCGTCCGCGGGACGGACTCTGCGTACGCGCACTTCTTCGACCTCGCTCCCTCCCCCGACGGGGTGATCGCTCTGCCGTGGCTCGGCGCCGCCGACGACATCCGGGCGATGACGGTCGACTCCGCGAACCGGCTCGTCCTCGGCGACATCCGCCTGCCGACGGCGCCGGGCACGTGTGCGCCGGGAGACGACCCGGTCGAGGTCCACGAACGCCAGCACTACCGTCTCGTCGCACACGACAGTCGACGCATCGGCTACCGCCGGTTCCTGGACATCAACACCCTGGCCGCCCTGCGCCAGGATCTGCCCGAGGTGTACGAGGCGACCCATGCCTGGCTTCGCGACCTGGTGGCCGCCGACCTCGTCGACGGCGTCCGGGTGGACCACCTCGACGGACTCCGCGACCCCGTCGGTTACCTCCGGCGACTGCGCGCCGATCTCGGCGACCGGCTGATCTACGTCGAGAAGGGGCTCGGCGTCGACGAACCCCTCGACCCGGCGCTGCCCGTCGACGGCACGACCGGATACGAACAGCTCCGGTTGATCGAGGCCTCGTTCACGGCACCCACCGGCACGATCGAACTCGACGAGACGTATCAGTTCTTCTCCCGGGTCTCCGGTGACGGCGACCAGTTGTTGGCCCGAGCGCGGGCCGCCCAGCAGGCCGTCCTGGTCGACGACTTCCCCGACCGCCTCCAGCGGGTCACCGAGATACTGGCCGCACGGGCACCCGAGGTCCGCGCCCACCTCATCGGGCAGGCAGTGACGAGGCTGATCTGCGACCCCGGTTCCGCGCGCCCCGACTACCCGGCCCGCCGCGAGCACACGCGGGCGCACATCTCGGCGTTGAGCGTCGCGAATCCGACGATGACCGCCGGCTTCGACGTCCTCGCCCGGGCGTTCGCCGACCCCGAGTACGCGCCGGAGGCCGTCGCCCGCCTCGGCGAGGCAGCCGTCGCCGTGTACGCCCGCGCCATCGAGGGCGTCGGCTTCCATCGGACCGGCCGCCTCGTCTCGAGCCAGGAACGCGGATGCACCCCGCGGGTGCCCGCCGTCAATCGCGGTCAGTTCAACGAGTGCAACGCCGACCGGGTCGCCCGGTGGCCACGCGGACTGTCGGCCCTCACCACGCACGACACGCTGCGCAGCGAAGACGTGCGGGCGCGGATCGCGGTGATCGCGCAGACACCGCAGCGATGGCGGATCCTGACTGCCGAGGTGTTCCGACTGGCGCCGCCGCCGGACGCTCGCTTCTGCTACTTCCTGCTGCAGAACGTCGTCGGAGTGTGGCCGGACGACGGCCGCGTGCCCGACCCGAGCGTCGGTGAGCGGTTGGCCGATTACGCCCGCGCCGCGATGCGCGAGGGGCGCACCCTCTCGTCGTGGACCGCGGTCGACGACGACGCCGAGGCCGGGGTCCAGCAATGGTTGGCCGGGCTCCGGGGCGGTCCGGCGGCCGAGTTGATCGGCGACTTCGTGCGGCTCATCGCTCCCGCGGGTCGCGCCGAGTCACTCTCGCGCAAGGCGATCTGCCTGCTGGGCCCCGGCGTCCCGGACGTCTACCAGGGGACGCAGTGGTGGGACGACTCCCTCACCGACCCCGACAACCGGCGCCCGGTCGACTACTCGCGCAGTCCCGACCATCCGAAGACTCGGTTGATCCGCGATGCGTTGACGGCGCGGCGTCGGCATCCGCGTGCCTTCGGCCCGGGCTCGGACTTCGTCGACGTCGCCGTTCGCGGGCCGTCGGCGTCGCACCTGATCGCCTTCGGTCGCGGGACCGACGGCCGCGTCGACGTGGTCGTGGTCGCCGTCCGACTGGCGTTGATGGTCACCGATGCGCGAGGCCGTGCGACCACCCAGGTGGTCCTCCCGCCGGGACGGTGGCACGACGCCGCGCGCGACCGCACCCACGTGGAGTCGGTCGCCGCCGAGACACTGGCCGCCGAGGCCCTGACCGCCGACGGACCGGTGACGATCCTGGAACGGATCGACTGACCGTCAGCCGCCCGGCTGGGGCTCCGGGTTCGGCGCCGGTTCCTGGCCCGGTGCGGGCGCGTCGGGGGCACCCTGCCGGGCGCCGACCGTGATGCCCGGGCCGGCGCCGATATCGCTCACCAGCCAGTCGCCGTCGGACTTCTCCAGTTCGATCTGCAGCAGCACGGCCTGCTTGCCGCCGTCGGGACTCGCCGCGCTGGTACCGGAGATGTCGGCGCCGACGACGACGGTCGCCCGATCATCGTCGAAGGACTCGACCATCGACGCAGTGACCTCGATGGTCGCGTTCTCGATCCGGTTCTCCTTCATAAACTCGGTGCTGACGACCGCATCGTTGTCCAGCCGCGCTTTGAGATCACCGGTGGTGAGCGGACCGACAGCCGCCCGAAGCGACTTCGGCGTCGCCTTCGGCGCCATCATCGACTGCATGTAGGTCTCGAGGAATTCTCCGGCGGCGGCCTTGCTGTCGTCGAACGCCGAGAGCCGCTCGTTCTTCTCCCACAGCTGCCAGCTTCCGACGGCGATGACCGCCGCGACGATGAGGGCGACCACGACGCCCGCCCCGATCTTCACGGCGCGCACCGGGATGGTCATCTCGTCGCCGCGGCGGTCGCCGCGCTCCCGTCGCTGCGCGCGCCGCTGCGCTGCGGTCGACTGTTCGCTGCCGGCCTCGGCTGTCACGTCGTCGGCTGACACGTCCTCGCCTGCGGTGGTTTCCTCATCGGAAGAGTCGGCTGAGCTCATACGTCCTTCGTCACTTGTCAAGCGGAACGGTCCTCGCGTTCGGATCATAGTTCGGCGGCGGCCCGGCCGTGTCGTCACCCTCGGGGCGCGGCGCATTCGCCGAGCCGCGGATCTGCTGGTTGGGATCCTCGGTGACACAGTACAGATTCTTCGGAATCGTCAGTTCGAGGATCTTGGTCGGAGGCGTCGGACTCAGCTCGTAGTTGCACATCGGACGCGGGAAGAGCGACGCCATCACCCACCACGCACCGTCGTGGAACATCTTCTGTCCCTGAATCGAGCCGTCGCGGATCGACGGGAACAGAGTCGCCAGCGTGGGGGCGCGCACTGCGCCCTGCCGGGCGACGTCGAGGAACTGCGTCAGCACGTCGCTGAGCGGGTCGGTGATGTCGCCGATCGACCCGGCCAGACTGGTGAACCGTTCGGGCCCCGTCCCGAGGAGGGTCCGCAGTTCCTTGTCGGCCGACTTCGTGGCGTCGAACAGTGCGTTGAGGCCGCCGACGAGACGCGACAGATCCGGTTGGATGTCGGCCGTCGTCTTGAGGATGGTGCCCGTGTTCTCGATGAGCCGCGTGGTCTGCGGCAGCACCTCGTACAGGTCGCGGAAGATCACGCCGCCGGACTGGAAGATCGATTTCAGCTGGTTGGGGCCGCGATCGTTGAGCGCGATCTCGAGTTCCTTGAGCGTCGACGTCAGCTTCGGGGCGTCGATCTGGCTGATCACGTCGAGCGACGACTGCAGCATGGACGCGAATCCCGCGGTCACATGCGTCTGTCGGACCTGGATCTCGTCGCCGTCGGACAGGTACGGCCCGTCATCGGTGGTCGGCGTGATGTCGACGTACTGCTCGCCGGCCGCCGACAGCCCGAGTGCGGAGAACTTGGCGTCGCGGTTGATCTTGACGTCATCCCGCAGCCGCAGGGTCACGTCGACGCTCGTCGGCGTGACCTGAATGTCCTCGACGTCGCCGATCTCACTGCCGCGCAACATCACCTTGCTGGTGTCCTGCAGACCGCCCGACACCGGGAAGTGCACGGTCACGTCGTACGTGCCCTGCCAGGGCCGCCACCCGAGGGTGTTGAACCCCAGGAAGGCGAGCCCCAACACCATGGTCAGGACCAGCCCGAGGTTCCCCAGGAGGATCTGATGCTTCCGGAGCCACGCCATCATTTCTCGCAGCACCCCTTGGTTCCGGTCAGCCGCGCGATGATCCGCGCGATCGTCTGCTCCATGCTGTGCATGCCGTTGGTGACGTCCGCGATCTCCGGAAGGCGGCTCGCCGAGTCGAACCCGGCGCCGGTGGTCAGCCAGTACACCTTCGCGCTGACGACGGCCGCCGAACCCGGTGTGGCCTTCGCCCACTTCGGGTTCAGGACGCGCAGTCGGTCGGCCAGCGGACCGAAGGTCGGCGCCGACTCCCGCAGAGCGATCAACGTCGTGTTCAGGTGCCCGAGCATCTCGGTGAGATCATCCTGCCCGGTGTTGAGGAAGTCGTTGGTGGCCGCAGTGACCTTGTTCGACTTGTCGAGCGTCGACAGGATCAGCTCGAGCTGATCGTTGACGACGTCGATCGCCGGCGGGATCTTGTTGACGGCGGCCGCGATCTGCTCGCGTCCGTCCGCGAGTTCGCGAGACCAGTGAGCCGTGGTCGCCATCGCCTCGTCCACGGCTCCGGCGTTCGCATTGAACTTCTCGAACGCCGTCGTGAACGCCTTGATGGCGCCGCGCAGCTCCGGCGCGTTGCCGCCGACCGCCGTGCTCAACTCGGTGAAGATCCGCTGCAGGGCGCCCACCGATCCGGAGTCCACCAGGCCCGTCATCGAGACCAGGAGGTCCTCGACCGTCGCGGCCGCCGAGGTGGGACCGGTGAGGCGTCCTCCGTCGGCCACATACCCGCGAGACGCGTCGTCGGGGGTCTCCAGTGCCACGAAGACGTCGCCGAGCGGAGTGGCCTGGCGCAGTTCCGCGCCGGTTCCCACCGGGATCCGAGAGTCCTTGCTCACGGTCATCGTCACTTCGGCCCGATAGTTGTCGGCGACGATCGACTCCACTTCCCCGACGTCCACGCCGCCCAGTTTCACCTTCGCCTTGTCGGGCAGGTTGAGGGCGTTGGCGAACGAGGTGTGGACGGTGATGGCGTCACCGATGCCGCCCGGTGCGGGGAGCGGGATCTGCTCCACCGTCAGACCGGGGACGGCACCGCACCCCGCGAGGCTCACCGTCGTCGCGATCGCGACGAGGGCCATTCCCGCTTTCCGCTTCACCATCATTTCTTCCCCAACTCCAGCAGTCCCGAGTAGATCCCCAGGTCGGGTCCGAGGTCCTTGAGCCGCCCGGTGCGACACCCCTTCCGGTCGATGTTGAGCGCCTCGCACAGCAGCGACAGCGACTCGTTGTCGAACAGCGACTTCTCGATGGGGACACTCGCTCGCCATGCGCCCTGTTCCTCGGAGACGGAGTTCGACAGGTTCTGGAACAGCAGCGGTGCCACGTCGATCGCCTCGACGACTTCGCGGGAGAAGTCCGAGAGGTTGGCCGCCAGCGACGCCAGGCGGCCGGTCGACGCGCTGATCGTCCCCGAGTTGGCCGCGAGGAAGTCGGTGGTGTTCTGCAGGGTCCTGTTGAGGTCGCCGAGCGATGCCACCAGGCCCACCGACTGGTCGCCGAGCATGTCGGCGACCCGTGTCATCGACGCGGAGAACTGCTTCATCTTCGGATAGTTGTCGGTCAGTGCGGTCGTGAGGGTGTTCAACGACGTGACGATCGATTTCAACGCGTCGCCGTTGTCGGCACCGAGCTTCCCGGCCTTCGACAGCGCGTTGAGGGCATCGCGCAACTTCTGTCCGTTGCCGTCGGCGACACCGTCGACGACGTCCACGAAGTCCGCGATCGGCCCCTCTCCCGGCTTGTCTCCCGACATCGACTTCACGATCTTGTCGATCGAGTCGAAGAGCGTCCCGATCTCGACGGGCGCTTTGGCGTGCTTGATGACGCCGCCGTCGCCGAGCTTCGGCCCACCGGTGTAGGCGGGCGACAACTCGATGTGCCGGGTGGTGACGATCGACGTGTTGACGATCGCCGCCGTCACATCGGCGGGAACGTCGATGTCGTTGTCGACCGTCATCTCGACCTTCACGCGGGTCCCCTGCGGTTCCACCGCGGTGACGCGCCCGACGGGCATGCCCAGGACGGCGACGTCGTTCTCCTCGAAGATGCCCGAGACGTCGTCGAAGTAGGCGGTCACCGTCTTGGACTGACCGAGGGCGGCGCCCCAGCTCGCCGGCAGCAGCGAACAGCCGCTCAGCACGAGGGCGCCGATCGCGAAGAGGGCCACGGTCGCCGCGCCGCGGCGGGTCATCGTCAGCATCCGTCCACCACCCGGGCCAGGCACAGCCAGTTGTCGGGGAACAGACCCCAGGACAGATAGCCGTTGGCGTACGGTCCGTCTCCCGTGATGTTGGTGGTCAACCGCGCCGTCACCGGCAGGATCTCCAACAGCTTGCGCAGGTTGTCACGATTCTTCTCCAACCCGTTGGCGATCGTGTTGAGGTTCGCCATGACGGGTGCGAACTGGTCGCGGTTCTCCGCGGCCACCGCCGAGGCCTGATCGGTCAAGGCCGCGAGCCCGTCGAGCATCCGCGTCACCAGACGTTCGCGGGCCACGATCTTGTTCGCCAGCTGTGCCCCCTGCCCGACGACGATGGAGAGCTGGAACCGACTGTCCTCGACCTGTCCGGTCACCGCATCGGTGTCCTTGATCAGCTGGTTGATCTGATCGTGGCGGTTGTTGATCACCTCGGACATCTGCGTCAGCGAGTCGAGCGTCGGCCCCATGATCGCCGGTGCCCCCGACAGCTGCCTGGTCAACGTGCGAATGCTGTTCGTGAGATCGTCGGCGTCGATCCCGTCGAGGACCGGGGTCCCCTTCTCGAGGGTCTTCTGCAGGTCGTAGGGGACGTCGGTGTGCTTGATCCGGTCCCCCGACAGCTCCTTCTCGGAGGTCCCCGTCGAGACGTCGATGTACCGCTGTCCCAGGAGCGTCGACATCTTGATCACCGCCGAGGCGTCGTCCTTGAGCGTCACCGCGGAGTCGACCTTCATGTCGATCACCACGTGGTCGCCGGCCAGCTCGGTCCCGCTGACCTCGCCGACGTCGATGCCGGCCACCCGCACCTTGTCGCCGGACCGGATGCCGCCCGCCTGGGCGAAGTCGGCAGTATAGGTGTGTTTGCCGATCCCGGCGGAGTTGATGCCGACGATCGCGACGAGCACCACCACGATGCCGACCGTGCCGAGGATGCCGATCCACAGCAGCCTGTTGCGGTTGAAGGCCGCAGCCACCCGTGTCTTCATCGGCACACCACCGAGTGCTGGGTGCCGCCGATCTTGTTGATCAACCCGGGTGGGAACAGCACATCGCCGATGGCGATGTCCAGATCGCACGCGTAGAGATTCAAGTAGGCCCCCTGCATCATCACCAATGGGAAGTGGCCGAGGAAGATCGGCAGATCCTTGGCGAGCTGGTCGATCTTGGCGCCGGATCCGATGAGCCGGTCGGTCGCCTCACGCGCCGCGGTACCCGCGGACTTCAGACTGCTCCGGTTCTTCCGGAACACGTCGGCGAAGCCCGCCGTGGTGCGGCCGACCTGCTCGATGGTCTGTCCGAACGCCTTCGAGTTGCCGTTGAGGCCCTCGACGAGGGTGCCCGCGCTCTCGAGCAGCGTCTGGACCTGTTTGCCCTGGGAGGCGAGCTCCCGCATCACGGTGCCCATGTTGCCGATGATCGCTCCGAGGACCTGGTCGCGATCGGCCATGTCCGAGGCCACCTGGCCGACCTGTTCGATGGTGCGGGCCAGGGAGACCTCGTTGCCCTGGAAGGCCTGGATCAGGCCCTCGGAGAGGGCGTTGACCTCTTCCGGGGTCATCGTGTCGAAGACCGGCTGGAATCCCGAGAGCAGCCTGGTGACGTCGAACGAGTCCTCGCCGGGGAGGCGCAGCTGCGATCCCTTCGACAGTTCGGGCCCCGGGGTGTCGCCGTCGAGCGACAGTGCCAGGTACCGCTGACCGATCAGGTTCTGGTAGCGGATGGCCGCTCGGGTGTTCGCGTAGATCTTCTGATCGTTCTGAAGCTCGAACGTCACGCGCGCCTTGTCGCCGTCGAGGTCGATGCCCTCCACCCGCCCGACGCGGACACCGGCCATGCGCACGTCGTCTCCGGAGTTCAGTCCCGATGCGTCGTCGAAGGTCGTCGAGTAGTTCTCCGTCGACCCGGGGATCGACCGCTCGAGGGTCGACCAGATGAGGTAGGTCACGAACAGCGCGACGACCGCGAACAGCGAGAAGCCGATCAGCGGCTTGCGAATGGTCGACTTGGCCTGGCTCACCGCGCCCCCTTCTTCTCCGGCGTCACGCCCGACACCAGTGGTCCGAGCATCAGCGTGTCGGCGGACGACGGGGTGCGACCGAGTGCCCCGCGGATCGTCGCCGCATCCTTGCCCGTGGTGACCGCACCCACCGGGTCGGTCGCCCTCTTCGTCGTCTTACTCGCCTTCTTCATGCCCTGCGGGTACACCGTGAGCGGTCCGGACATCGTGGGTCCGGTCCCCGTGCCCGGTCCGACGCAGCCGGGGCCGCGGAGCTGTCCGTACCGACCGCCGTCGTACACGGGGCAGTTCTGCCGGGTGTACTGCTGGAACGCACCGAAGCTGATGCCGAGGCTCAGCTGGACGCGCCCGTTGGTGCCGGTGAAGACCGTCAGGACCTTCCCGGCGAGCACGTAGATCTCGTGGAGCGCCTGCGGCAGCGCATCCGGGTCGAGCATCGTCGCGCCGAGCATGATGTTCATGTCGTGGACGATCCGCTTGCCGCCGTCGGCGTTCTTCGCGAAGAGCGCCTGCACCTGGTCGAGCAGACCGCCCGCCGACGACAGCAGTCCGGTCAGCTGCTCGGACTTCTCGGCGATCGTCATGGCCGGCACGGCCGACTTGCCCAGCGCGTCGAGCAGTTTCGGCGTCGAGTCCGCCAGTCCGCGAACCGCACGGTTGAAATTGTCGAAACCCGACGGCGCACCCGCCGGGAACTGCTCGTTGATCGTCTTCCAGTAGGTCTCCAGGACGCCGGAGAACGTCGCGAACGCCGCCCCACCGCCGTCGAGTGCGTCGGCGATGGTCCCGAGGACCATGCCGAGATCCTCCGGCGGCACGCTCTGCAGCAGGGAGCGCAGTTCGTTCTGCGCGTCCTGGAGGCGGATGGTCGGCGCGGACGTGTCGGCGCGAACGACCCCTCCGTCGGACAGTCGGTCCTGCGACGGCCGCTCGGGGGCGATGAGCTCCACCGAATTGACGCCGAACAGGTTCGACGGGACGGTCCGCGCCGTCGTGTTCGCCGGAATCCCGTCGGCCTGCTTCGGCTCGAGGATCAGGTGGACGTCTTTGCGCGGATTGGTGCCGCCGTCGACCATCGACACCGAGTCGACGGTGCCGACGATCAGGCCGTTGTAGCGGACGTCGGCCCCCGAGACGAGTCCGTCGCCGACGTCGGTCAGCTCCGCGGTGACCTCGGTGGTGCTGTCGAACTTGCCTTCGTAGCGCATGAACAGCAGCACGAAGACGACGACGCCGACCGCGAGAAACGCGATCCCCCGCAGCAGGTAGGTGGTCAGTGACGGATCCCGGCCGCCCGTATCGATTTTCATCAGCTACCCCGAAATCTTGATGCCGGCCGTGGTGCCCCAGAACACCAGGGTGAGGATCAGGTTCGCGAAGACGATCGTGATGATCGAGAGTCGGATCGCGTGTCCGGCGGCCACCCCGACGCCCTCCGGTCCGCCCGAGGCGAAGTACCCGTAGTAGCACTGGATGAAGGTGGTGAGCAGGACGAAGACGATCACCTTGAGGAACGAGTAGAGCATGTCGGTCGAGACGATGAACGAATCGAAGTAGTGCTCGTAGGTGCCGGCTCCCTGACCGCTCTGCAGCTGGAACATCACCTGCGAGGCGATGTAGTTGGCCGCCAGGGAGATCGCGTACAGGGGGATGATCGACAGCACGGCGGCGGACATGCGCGTCGTCACCAGGTACGGCAGCGGCCGGATCGCGATCGATTCGAGCGCGTCGATCTCCTCGCTGATCCGCATCGATCCGAGCTGTGCGGTGAATCGACAGCCGGACTGCGCGGTGAACGCCGTCGCCGCGAGCAGCGGCGCGATCTCGCGGGTGGTCGCGAAGGCCGACAGGCCGCCGGTCACCGGATCCATGCCCAGCAGGTGCAGGGCGGTGTAACCCTCGATGCCGACGGTGGCTCCGCCCATCACGCCGAGGATGATCATGACGCCGACGGTTCCGCCGCCGACGACGATCGCCCCGTTGCCCCAGGCGACGTCCGACAGCAGCCGCCAGACCTCCTTGCGGTAGTGCCGGAAGGTGATGGGCGCCAGACCGATCGACTTCACCAGGAAGGTGATCAGGTGGCCCATGGCGACGAGCCCGTCGCGTGGGGCCTCGACCGCCTTCCGACCCCACTGCAGGGGCCGCAGGGCGGGCGGGACATACCGTGACGCGGTCATCTCACACCACCTTCGCCGGCACGACGAGGGCGAAGAGCTGCGTCAGCACCACATTGACGGTGAACAGCAGGATCACCGAGTTGACGACCGCGGCGTTCACCGAGTTCGCGACACCGGCCGGACCGCCGCTCGTGGTCAACCCGCGGTCGCAGGCGACGATGGCGACGATGGCACCGAAGATCACCGCTTTCACCAAGGCGAACACGAGGTCGGAGACCCCGGCGAACGACGCGAAGGTTCCCGTGTAGCTGCCCGGTGTCCCGCCTTGGAAATAGACGTTGAACAGGTAGCCGGTGATGAAGCCGACGAAGCAGACGAAGCCGCACAGGAGGAACGAGACGACCATCGTGGCCAGCAGACGTGGCGAGATGAGGCGCTGGACGGGGTTGACGCCCATCACCTTCATCGCGTCGATCTCCTCGCGGATGGTCCGCGATCCGAGATCGGCGGCGATGGCCGAGCCGACGGCGCCGGCCAGCAGCAGGGACGTCACCAGCGGTGCGCCCTGGCGGATGACGCCCAGTCCGGTCGCCGCACCGGAGAACGATGTGGCACCGATCTGTCCGGCGATGTTCGAGACCTGGATCGACACGATGACGCCGATCGGGATCGCGACGAGGAGCGTCGGGAAGACCGAGGTCGACGACATGAAGGCGCATTGGCGGATGAACTCGCCGAAGGGGAACCGTCGCTTGACGATGTCCTCGACGAGGACCTTGAAGACCTCGACGAACATGGCGAGCTGTCGACCGAATGTCTCGAAGGACTTGGTGACGTGCTCGTGGAACCACTTGGCGATACCGGTGTCCCGGAATCCGCGGCGCGGTGCGTCCGAGCCCGCTGCAAGCGTTTCTGTGCTCACTCCCCTGCCTTCGCCTCGACCTGTCCTTCGTCGACGGGTTGCGGCCGACATCTGCGAGCCCCCGTCTCCGACGATCTGCTGATCGCTGCTCGTAATATACACAGCATTCTCTTCGCCATGTGCGAAGGCTCACACATAACTACACCTATGCAGGAAATCTCACCGAAGGTGTGAGGTCGGACGCGCGCGAGACGATGAAACGACGGTCGCCCACCGGGATTCCGATGGGCGACCGGGGCGTGCGACTGCAGCGGGATCAGACGACTGCAGCGGGATCAGGCGACTGCAGCCGATTCAGGTCAGGTAGCGGTACGCGGGCGTGTCCGGCTCCAGCCGCTCCACATTCAGCCGCGACCGGTGCATGCGATCGAGCAGGCCGTCCAGACCTGCGCGCTCACCGAGTTCCACGCCGACCAACGCGGCGCCGGTCTCCCGGTTGTTGCGCTTCACGTACTCGAACAGGGTGATGTCGTCGTCGGGCCCCAGCACCTCGTCGAGGAAGCGCCGGAGCGCGCCGGGCTCCTGTGGAAAGTTCACCAGGAAGTAGTGCTTCAGTCCGCGGTGGACCAGCGACCGCTCGACGATCTCCCCGTATCGGGAGACGTCGTTGTTGCCGCCCGAGATCAACGCGACCACGTTCGCGCCCGCCGGCAGCGACAGTTCGGTGAGTGCGGCGACGGCCAGCGCTCCGGCCGGTTCGGCGATGATCCCCTCGTTCTGATAGAGCTCCAACATCGTCGAGCAGATGGCCCCCTCGCTGACGTGGGTGACCGTGACGCCTCCGGGAGCGAAGTCGATGTCGCTCGGCGCGATGATCGGCACCCGCGGTTGATCGACGAGGCCGTGCAGCGCCGGGTGGTCGACGACCCGCGCGCCGGCCGCCGCCATGACCTCGTAGCCGAGGCCGCCGATGCGTTTGACGGCGGCGCCGTCGACGAACGAGTCGACGGTCGGCAGGGTGTGCGGCTCACCGACCACCAGTGCCGCCGACAGCGACACGGCGCCGTCGGGCTCCACACCGATCACCGCGACGTCGGGCAGCGCCTCGCGCAGGTAGGTCACGATGCCCGCCATGCAGCCGGCGCCGCCGACCGGGACGACGACGACGTCGAGGTCGTCGCCCAACTGCTCGGCGATCTCCAGACCGATCGTCCCCTGGCCGGCCGCGGTGCGCGGATCGTCGAAGGCGTGGATCCAGGTGGCGCCGGTCCGGAGCACGTCGCTCTGGGCGGCCGACGCGGCGGCGTCGTAGGTGTCGCCGACCGCGATCAACTCGACGTACTCCCGCCCGTGCCAGCGGATGCGATCCCGCTTCTGCTTCGGTGTGGTGGCCGGCACGTAGATGCGCCCCGGCACGCGCATCGTCGCGCAGGCGAAGGCGACGCCCTGGGCGTGGTTGCCCGCGCTGGCGGCGACGACACCCGCCGCCAGCTCCTGCTCGCTGAGCTGGGCCATCACGTTGTATGCGCCACGGATCTTGTACGAGCGCACCGTCTGCAGGTCTTCGCGCTTGAAGGAGATCTGCGCACCGGTGTCGAGACTCAGCCGCGGGCACGGCTCCAGCGGAGTCCGCCGGACGATGCCGTTCAGGCGGCGCGCGGCCGCCTCGATGCCCGGCCGGGAGAGGTCGGAGTCGGTCTCAGTCGCGGGTGTCGGCGGTGTAGTCACGCACCCCATCGTCCCACCGGTGGCCCGCCGACCGATAGCCGCCCCACCAGACGGCGACCGCGGTTCCCGCGCTGGTCCACATGGCCCACTCGCCCGAACCGCTGATCGCGAAGACCACCAGGGCCGTCAGCACGCCGGCCACGACGGCCGCCGCCTTGTGGACCGGCCACGGTACGCCGAATATCGAAACAACCGGCACCGCACGAGATCGTGCGGTGTCCGGAAGAATCAGAGTCAGCGTTGTCATACCGCAGAGTGTAGCACTCCCGCGACCACGAATTCGGCGACCCGAAATCAGCTGTTCCGGCGACGACGGCTCAGGCGGTGAGGCATCCCGGACCGAGCAGCGCCTTGAGGTCCCCCATCAGCGCAGACGACGGATTCACCCGCAACGCATCGGTGAGCCGGAGCTGCGTCTGACGGCTCTCGCTCACCAGGGTCACGTGGACATCGGACGTCCCGGGATGCCGCGTCAGAACCTGTTTGAGCGACCGGACACGGTCGGGCGTACAGGCACGCGCCGACAGCGTCAGACTCAGTGGCTTCGTGGTGCCGACCGCACTGAGATCCGGCACGGCGAGATCGTTCGCACTGATCATCGTCGAATCGTCACGCTTGTTGACCCGCGCCCGCACGAGCACGATGTTGTCGGGCACCAGGTCCATCGAGAACGCGAGATAGGCGCGCGGGAAGAAATAGACCTCCGCACCGCCGACCATGTCCTCGATGGTCACCGCGGCCCACGGCTCACCCTTCTTGTTCACCCGCCGCGTGACCGACGAGATGATGCCGCCGATCGTGATCTGAGCCCCGTCCTTGACCTCGCCCTCCAGCAGCGACGTGATCGAGGTGTCGGTCTGCGCGGCGATCGCGTGCTCCAGGCCCGCGAGGGGATGACCCGACACGTACAACCCGAGCATGTCGCGCTCGAGGGCGAGTTGATGCTTGGTCTCCCACTCCTCGTCGGGAACCTTCACCGCGAACACGTCCGACGAATCGTCTTCTCCGCCGGCACCGCCGAACAGATCGAATTGGCCCACCGCTTCGGCCTTCTTCGTCGACAGGACCGAATCGATCGCGTCGGCGTGAACCAGGAACAGCCCCTTGCGCGGATGGTCCAACGAGTCGAAACCGCCGGCCTTGATCAACGATTCGGTGACCTTCTTACTGCACGCCTGCACATCGACCTTGCCGAGGTAGTCCGAGAAGCTCGAGTACGGCCCCTTCTCCTCACGCGCGGCGATGATCGACGAGACCACGCCCGAACCGACGTTGCGGATCGCAGCGAGACCGAAGCGGATGTCGTCGCCCACCGCGGCGAAATCGGCGCGCGAGGCGTTGACATCGGGCGGCAGCACCGTGATTCCCATTTTTCGGCAATCGGCCAGGTAGATCGCGGCCTTGTCCTTGTCGTCACCGACGGAGGTCAGCAGACCGGCCATGTACTCGGCCGGATAGTTCGCCTTGAGGTACGCGGTCCAGAACGAGACGAGCCCGTAACCGGCGGCGTGCGACTTGTTGAAGGCGTACCCGGCGAACGGGAGGACGGTGTCCCACAGCGCGGTGATCGCGGCCTGCGAGAACCCGTTGTCCTTCATTCCCTGGGCGAAGCCGTCGTACGCCTCGTCGAGGATCTCCTTCTTCTTCTTGCCCATGGCGCGACGCAGCAGATCCGCCTGCCCGAGCGAGTAGCCGGCCACCTTCTGAGCGATCTGCATGATCTGCTCCTGATACACGATCAGCCCGTAGGTCTCGGAGAGGATCTCCTTGAGCGGCTCCTCGAGCTCCGGGTGGATCGGCTTGACGTCCTGCAGCCCGTTCTTCCGCTTCGCATAGTCGGTGTGCGCGTTGACGCCCATCGGCCCCGGGCGATACAGCGCCAGCACCGCGACGATGTCCTCGAATCCCGTCGGCTGCATCATCTTGAGCAGTTCGCGCATCGCGGCGCCGTCGAGCTGGAACACGCCGAGCGTGTCACCGCGGGCGAGGAGCTCGTAGGTCTTCTCGTCCTCCAGGGGCAGTGTGTCCAGATCGAGGTCGATTCCGCGGTTGGTCTTGATGTTCTCGATCGCGTCACCGATGACGGTCAGGTTGCGCAGCCCGAGGAAGTCCATCTTCAACAGACCGATGGCCTCGCACGACGGGTAGTCCCAGCCGGTGATGATCGCGCCGTCCTGCGCGCGCCTCCACACCGGGATCGCGTCGGTCAACGGCTCGGACGACATGATCACCGCACAGGCGTGCACACCCGCGTTGCGGACCAGTCCCTCCAAGCCGAGAGCGGTGTCGTAGATCCGCTTGACGTCCGGGTCGGTCTCGATGAGCGTCCGAACCTCGGTGGCCTCCGAGTACCGCTCATGCTCCGGGTCGGTGATCCCCCACACCGGGATGTCCTTGGCCATGATCGGCGGCGGCAGGGCCTTGGTGATGCGGTCGGCGATCGCGAAGCCCGGCTGACCGAACTGGACGCGCGCCGAGTCCTTGATCGCGGCCTTGGTCTTGATGGTGCCGAACGTGATCACCTGAGCGACCTTGTCGTGCCCCCACTTCTCCGACGCGTAGGTGATCATCTCACCGCGACGACGGTCGTCGAAGTCGATGTCGATGTCGGGCATCGACACGCGCTCCGGATTCAGGAACCGCTCGAACAGCAGACCGTGCGGGAGGGGGTCGATGTTCGTGATGCCCAGGGCGTACGCCACCAGTGACCCGGCGGCGCTGCCGCGTCCCGGCCCCACCCGGATGCCGACCTCGAGCGCATGGCGGATCAGGTCGCCGACCACCAGGAAGTACGCCGGGAAGCCCATCTGATTGATGACGCTCAGCTCGTACTCGGCCCGCGAGACGTACTCGGCCGGCGGGTGCCCGTTGAAACGGCGGTCGAGGCCGGCCATGACCTCGCGCGCCAACCAGGTCTCCTGGGTGAAGCCCTCGGGCACCGGGAAGATCGGCATCCGGTCGTGGTGGGCGAAGACCTCCTCGTACGACTGCACGCGGTCGGCGATCTCCAAAGTCGCATCGCACGCGCCGGGCACCACACCGTCCCACAGCTCACGCATCTCGGCAGCCGACTTGAGGTAGTAACCGTCACCGTCGAACTTGAACCGCGTCGGATCCGACAGCGTCTTGCCGGTCTGCAGACACAGCAGCGCCTCGTGAGCCTCGGCGTGATCACGCGTCACATAGTGGCAGTCGTTGGTCACCAGCGGCGGGATCCCCAGCTTCCTGCCGATGTCCAGGAGCCCCGAACGGACACGCTGCTCGATCTCCAGACCGTGCTCCATCAGCTCGAGATAGAAGTTCTCCCTACCGAAGATCTCCTGCCACTTGCCCGCCGCCTCGAGCGCCTCGGCATCGTGCCCCAACCGCAGGCGGGTCTGCACCTCACCCGACGGACACCCGGTCGTCGCGATGATCCCCTCGGCATGCTCGGCGATGATCTCGGCATCCATACGCGCCCACTTGCCCAGCTGCCCCTCGATCGACGCGAGCGAGGACAGCTTGAACAGATTCCGCAGACCGGCCGAATTCTCGGCGACCATCGTCATATGCGTGTAGGCACCCGAACCGGAGACGTCGTCGGACTTCTGATCGCGGGTGCCCCACTGGATCCGCTTGGTCGTGAACCGCGACTCCGGCGCGACGTACGCCTCGATCCCGATGATCGGCTTGATCCCGTGCTTGCTCGCCGTGTTGTAGAACTCGCTGGCGCCGAACATGTTCCCGTGATCGGTCATCCCGATCGCCGTCATCCCCAACCGCTCCGCCTCGGCGAACAACGGCGACATCTTCGCAGCGCCGTCGAGCATCGAGAACTCGGTGTGATTGTGAAGATGAACGAACGACCCCGACACGCGGCGACTCCTTATGGCGATGACCGGCTGACGGCTTCCACTGTAGGCCGCGCCGGCGACATTTCCGCGACCGACGCGGTGAGCTGCGACTCCGTGAGATCAGGGCTCGCGCAACACGTCGAGGGCATGCTGCAGATCGACCGGATAGTCGGCGGTGAACTCCACCTGTCGACCGTCCGCGGGATGCGCGAATCCCAGCGTCCGAGCGTGCAGCCACTGCCGTTCCAGACCGAGTCGCTCCGCGAGCACCGGGTCGGCCCCGTAGGTCGGATCACCGCAGCACGGGTGATGCAGGGCGGAGAAGTGCACGCGGATCTGATGCGTCCGGCCGGTCTCCAGGTGCACGTCGAGCAGCGACGCCGCCGCGAACATCTCCACCGTGTCGTAGTGCGTCAACGACGCCCTTCCGCCCGCGGTCACCGCGAACCTCCACTCCGATCCCGGATGGCGACCGATCGGCGCGTCGATGGTCCCCGACGGCGGGTCGAGACGCCCCTGCACGAGGGCGTGGTACCGCTTGTCGACCGTGCGCTGCTTGAAGGCTCGTTTGAGGAGCGTGTACGCCCGTTCGGACGCCGCCACCGCCATGACCCCCGAGGTGCCCGCATCGAGTCGGTGGACGATGCCCTGCCGCTCCTGGGCGCCGGAGGTCGAGATCCGGAATCCAGCGGCCGCCAGCGCCCCGATGACCGTGGGCCCCGACCAGCCCAGGGACGGGTGGGCGGCGACCCCCGCCGGCTTGTCGACGACGATGATGTCGGAGTCGTGGTAGATCACCTCGAGCTCCTCCACCGGTGTCGGCTCCACCGTCAGCGGCCGTTCCGGCTCCGGCAGGGTCACGTCGAGCCACGAGCCGGCCGCCAGCTTCGCCGACTTGCCGACCGCGCCGCCGTCGACCGTGATGTCGCCGGCGTCCGCGAGGCCAGCCGCCACCGTCCGCGACAGGCCGAGGAGGCGGGAGACGCCGGCGTCGACGCGCATCCCGTCGAGACCGTCGGGTACGGGCATCGATCGCGAGTCACGCATCCCCATCGTCCTCCCCGTCGGTAGGACGGTGCCCGGAGCGGCGGGCCGCCCATCCGGTCGTCGTCCCGTCGTAGTCGTATCCGAGCAGGGTGAGCACCACCAGGAGGACCGCTCCGCACACCACCGCCGAGTCGGCCAGGTTGAACGTCGGCCACCAGCTGCCGACCTGGATGAAGTCCACCACGTGCCCGCGCAGGGGGCCCGGCGACCGCACCAGCCGGTCGGTGAGGTTCCCCAGCGCGCCGCCGAGCACCAGTCCCAGGCCGACGACCCAGCCGAGCGAGCCGAGGCGACGGGCGAACCGCACGATCACGGCGACCACGGCGAGGGCCACGAACGTGAGCACCCACGTGTACCCGGTCGCCATCGAGAACGCGGCCCCGCTGTTGCGGACCAGTCGGAACTCCAGCACACCGTCGATGAGCGACACCGGCGACCCCGGGGTCATCTCGGCGACGACGAGAACCTTCGAGACGACGTCCGCCGCGTAGGCCGCCGCAGCGACACCCGCGAGGATCGGGATCAATGCGACACCGCGCCGACGGACCGGGACGTCGGCGTCGTGCGCCGAGGATCCATTCATGGGCTCGATTCTGCCAAGTGCGACGCCGAGGTCGACAGCCCGCCCGGACCGGGCGTCGGGCGACGCCATTAATCTCGACGATGTGAACACCTCGATGCCCCCTCGCCGATCGACGGCGCTCCCCCGGCGGACCGCGGTGATCGGTGCCGCCGCGACGATCGCGGCGGCGACGTTGCTCACCGCGTGCTCGACCGACGAGTCGACGACCGACGACGGCCCGTGTGCGCCGGCGGCCGCCAGCAAGGACGACGGATCGCGGTCGATCGGGATCCCCGACGCCGAGGTGACCCTGCAGTCGCCGGGCAGCGATCCGGCGCCGCTGCGCCGCACGCCGTCGATCGAGTCGGCCCAGCGCGTTCGACTCGAGACCTCGTCGGTCGAGGCCAGTCTGGTGCCCGCCGGCGACGGTCGGCAGGAGGCCAAGACCACCGAGCAGCAGTTGGTCACCCCGCTGACCGCGCGAACGGTCTGCGACGACGAGTCCAGCACGGAGTTCACCGTCGGCACACCGACGTCGAAAGACGACGAGTTGTCGGCACTGCTCCCCGCGCTCGACGGATCGACGGGTGGACTGTCGTTCAGCGACCGGATGACGCCGACGAGACTGCGGCTCAAGCCGCGCGAGGAATCCGAGTCGCCGGCGCGAAGCGCTCTCGAACAATCGCTCATCAGCGCGCTGGACTACACGGTTCCGCTGCCCACCGACCCGGTGGGGCCCGGCGCGACGTGGCGCAGCGTCCGCACCGTGTCGGCGGCGGCGACCGTCACGCAGACGATGACGGTGACCCTGGCCGCCCGTCGAGGCGACGTGCTCGACCTGCGGGTCGACGTCGACGAGGTGCCCGTCAACGCGATCTTCACCATCCCCGGATCGACGTCACGACTCCACATCAATCGCTACTCGATGAGCGGGTCGGGCACCGTCACGGTCGATCTGAACCGGGTGTTCCCCGTCGGCGGCGGGCTGACGCTGCGCGGCGCGCGGGAACTCGTCGGCGACGACCCCGACCAGCCGTTGATCCAGCGAAACGAATTCACCCTCGCCTGGAAGCGGTCCTGAGACCGTCCCCGGCGAGGGTGAACGAGTGATGGGTGAACGAGAGAGTGCGGGGACTCAGCTCGCTCGCTTGCTCGACGGCGCCGAGCTGCTCTTCGACGCCCCGCGCTCAGCCGAGCTGCTCTTGGCGGCCGACTTCTTGTTCTTCTTGGCCGATCCGCACAGCGGCGAGTCGACCTCCGCCTGAGTCAGCAGCGGGCACACGGTCTGCTTGGACAGCTTCCAGCGCCCGTCGTCGAACACGATGGAGGCGTCGATCGTGGTCGGCGGGTTGTTCGGCAGCGCCACCTCGACCTTGAACTTGGCCTTCTTGGGGCCGTTCTTGAGAACCGGGTTCTTGATCTCGTACTTGACCTTCGGGTTCTCCTTCTTGGCCTTCACGAGCTGGTCGAACAGCGATGGATCGGCCTCGGCCCCCTCGACGAGATCGACCTTCTCGGTCGACTTGACCTTCGGGTCGAGCGCCTTCTGAAGCATCTCGTTGAGCGCCTTCACCTTCGGCACCTTCTTGCCGTCGGTGAGTTCGGCATCGACCCCGCTCACCGCCGAGCTGCTCACGCTCGTGCTCGACGGCACCGGGGTGGCGTCTGCATTGTCATCGTCGGTACCGCAGGCGGCCGTCGACACCACGACGCCCGCCAGCACGACGCCGACTGCGAAATTGCGAATCTTCACAGAGATAGTCCTCACTTAGGTCAGGTCGAGCACGCCTGCGCGCCCGAACTCCACCCACTATGCCAAACAGCGGGACCGGCGCGCAGGGCGCCGATCCGACGGCGGTGACATCGACGTCCTTCCCACGGGCCCCATGCACCCCACCGACCTGCACACATTATTCGTCGCTCAATGGAACAATCGGAGCATGAGCACTCGTCAGGTCGTGATGATCACCACGGGCGGCACCGCCGCCTCCCAGACCACCGCCGACGGAGCGGTGCCCGTCCTGCACGCCGCGGACCTGGTCCCGTCGACCACCGGCGACGTGACCGTCCGCCCGGTCGAACTGATGGCGAAGGACTCCTCGGCGATGACCGTTCGCGATCAGTTCGCGATCGTGGCGGCCGTCGCCGACGCCCTCGCGGATCCCGGGGTCGACGGGGTCGTGGTGACGCACGGCACCGACACCCTCGAGGAGACCGCCTATCTCGCCGACGTCTTCGCCGCCGATCCGCGACCGGTGGTCTTCACCGGTGCGCAGTACCCGGCCGATCATCCGGCGGCGGACGGCCCCGCCAACATCGCCGCGGCCGTCGCGTTGGCCGCCGATCCGCAGTCGCGCGACCGGGGTGTGCTCGTCGCTCTCGGCGGGCGGGTCCTGCGCGCCCGCGGCGTGTTCAAGGTCTCGACGACCGATGTCGTCGGCTTCGACACCGTGCACCCGGATCTGCCGCGCCCCCTCGTGGCCGACGCCCTTCCCGAGGGGCATCCGGCCCGCGTCGATCTGCTCGCCCTCTATCCGGGCGTCTCGACCGGCACGATCGCGGCAGCCGTGGCCCAGCGGGCGGCGGGAATCGTGCTGTCGGCGACCGGGTCGGGCAACACCCACCCGGACATCACGGCGGAGGTGAACCTCGCCGTGCAGCGGGGCGTCAGCGTGGTCGTCTCCACGCGGGTGCCCTACGGCGAGGTGGAGCCGACCTACGGCGGCGGAGGCGGCGGCGTCGACCTCGCGCGCGCCGGAGCGGTCTTCTCCCCCTGGCTTCGAGCTCCGCAGGCTCGCGTCGCACTCATCGCACTACTGTCGTGCGGTGCCGACGGCGACGCCGTCGCGGCGTTCTTCGCCGCCTCGAACCCCGCGTAACCGACCGCCGGCCACCCGCCGACCGTCACGGGCCGACCGTCCACGCCAGGGAGTCGAGGGGGTCGGCGACGACGAGTGCGGGTTCGGGCAGGCGAAAGGTGACCGCCCTCCCGGGCCCGGTCGCCCGCGTCTCGAACCGGACGGTCACGACGCCGTGGCCGCCGCCCTGGACCCAGCCGTGACCGTGGTCGGGGTGGTGCACATCGGTTCCGGTCCGCCAATCGACTGCCGCCGTCGAACCGTCGGGGTCGTCGTGCTCAGCCGGACCCTCCTGAACAGGATCGTCCCCGTCCGGATCGTCCCCGTCCGGATCGTCCCCGCCCGGATCGTCCAGGTTCGGGAACAGCATCTCCTGGTGGGCTTCGGTGAGACCCGAGTAGCCGACGCCGACCAGGCGGATGGGACCGACGTCGAGCGGGTCGAGCGTCACCCGATGCGCGGCCCGCACCAGCATGTCGAGATCGGCGGTCGCAGCGGGCAGCGTCGTCGACCGCGTGAGGATCGACATGTCGGTCCTGCGGAGTTTGACGACCACGGTCCGGGCACCGCGGCCGTCTGCGGTCAACCGCCGGTGCGCGTCGGCAGCCGCGTCCGCGACCGCGGCCCGCAGGCGCGTGCCGTCGACGATGTCGACGGCGAACGTCGACTCGGCGCTGATCTGCTTGGATTCGGCGCGTTCGGCGACGGGACGCTCGTCGATGCCGCGAGCCAAACGATGCAACGCCGGACCGACCGCCGCACCGAGCACCGAGATCACCTCGGGTTCCGACAACGCCGCGAGCTGCCCGATCGTGTCCACGCCGAGACGGCCGAGGCGATCGCCCGTCACCGGACCGATCCCCCACAGTTTTCGCACGGGAAGACCCTGCAGGAACGACACCTCCTCGGAGGGCGCGATGACCCGGATCCCGTCGGGCTTCGCCAGCCCGGAGGCGATCTTCGCGATCTGCTTCCCCGAACCGAAGCCGACGGACGCCGGCAGACCGGTCTCACGACGGATCACCGCGCGCAGGTCGTGGGCGAAGGCCCGGGCGTCCTCGACGGACCGGCCGGCCAGGTCGGCGGGTTCGGCGAACGCCTCGTCGAATGACAGCGTCTCGATGACGGGGATCTCCGCGCGCAGCAGATCGAAGATCCTGGCACTGACGACCCGGTAGACCGAGCCGCGGGGAGGGACGACGACCGCCGACGGCCCCACGAGGCGTCGCGCCTGGTGCATCGGCATCGCCGAGCGGGCCCCGTACGCCCGCGCCTCGTAGCTCGCGCCCGCCACCACGCCGCGACCGCCCGATCCGCCGACCAGCACCGGGCGTCCGGCCAGTGTCGGCCGCGTGAGCTGTTCCACCGACGCGAAGAAGGCATCCATGTCGATGTGCATCACCCACCGGGCGCTACGTTCTGACGACGGCACGGCTCAGCGGTCGTCCCGACGTCGGCACAACTCGAGAACGCGGGGGTCGGTGCTCACGAACCGGTCGACCTCCTCGCCCGCGTCGCAGCGCAGGAGTGCGATCGTCACCGACTCGCGACGGCGACCCACGACCTCCCAGTGCGCGCCGTTGTCCTCCCACCGCTGGAGTCGTTCGAGGTCATCGCCGGTCATGCTCGCGATTCTACCGCCGGCCATCGACCACCCCGTCCTCCCGTGCACGCATCGCCGCCGATCGCGGGGAGGGCGACGGTCTCGCGCCGCGCTACCCCGCCCCGATCTCGGTCACACCGGCCTGACGTCGGCCGAGACGCCGTGGCTGAGCTCGACGGCTCCCGGCGCGCCGGTCGTCACCTCGAACTCGGTGGCGAGGATCTCACCGGCGATGAGGTCGGCGTGGGTCCGTGCCAGGTCCGCGCAGTCCTCGGGCACCACCAGCCGCACGGCGATCCGATCGCTGATCTGGAGTCCCAGGCTCCGGCGGGCGTCCTGCAGTTCGCGAATCCGGTCCTTGGCCCAGCCCTCGGCTTCGAGTTCGGGCGTCACGCTCGTGTCCAGGACGACCAGGCCGGATCCGCCGGGCATCTCGGCGGTCGAATCGGGGGCCGCAGCCACCAGTCGGCGGGAGAACTCCTCGCCCCTGAGCTCCACTCCGTCGGCGATCACGGTCTCCTCGCCGGTCTCGGCGTCCACCGCGAACTCCCAGTCTCCCGCCTTGACCGCCTTGATGACGCGCTGCACGTCCTTCCCGATGCGGGGGCCGGCCGCGCGGGCATTGACCGACACCTCCACCCGTCCGACAGCGTCGACGTCGTTGGACAGCCGGACGTCCTTGACGTTCATCTCCTCGGCGATCAGATCCGTGTAGGGCGCCATCTGCTCGGCCGTCGGCGACGCGACCGTCAGCGACGGCAGCGGCAACCGCACCCTGAGCTTGTTGGCCTTGCGCACGCTCGAGGCCACCGAGCAGACCGACTGCACCTGGTCCATCGCGTCGACCAGATCCGGATCCGACGGCAGGTCGCCGGACTCCGGCCAGTCCGTCAGATGGACCGAGCGCCCACCGGTCAGTCCCCGCCACATCGCCTCGGTCGCGAGGGGCAGCAGCGGTGCCGCCAGCCGTCCGGCCACCTCCAGCACGGTGTAGAGGGTGTCGAAGGCATCGGGGTCGGCGTCCTGGCCGGCCCAGAACCGCGCGCGGGAGCGGCGCACATACCAATTCGTCAGCGACTCGCAGAACTCACGGAACGACTCGCAGGCACCGGCGATGTCGTAGACGTCGAGCGCCTCGGTCATCTCGTCGCGCGTCACCGCCAGCTTCGCCAGGATGTACCGGTCCAGGATGTGCGGCGAGTCGGTTCGCCACGTCGCCGGACGCTCGGCGTACAGCTGGAGGAAGCTGTAGGCGTTCCACATCGGCAGCAGCGCCTGTCGCACGCCCTCGCGGATGCCGCGCTCGGTGACGACCAGGTTGCCGCCGCGCAGGATGGGGCTCGCCATGAGGAACCAGCGCATCGCGTCCGAGCCGTCACGGTCGAAGACCTCGTTGACGTCCGGATAGTTGCGCTTCGACTTGCTCATCTTCTGGCCGTCGTCGCCGAGCACGATCCCGTGGGCGGCGACGGTCTTGAACGCGGGTCGATCGAACAGCGCCGTCGCGAGAACGTGCAGGTTGTAGAACCAGCCGCGCGTCTGACCGTTGTACTCGACGATGAAGTCGCCGGGATTGTGGGCCGCGCCCGCACCCGGTCCGCCCTCGTCGCTCCCGTCGAACCACTCGACGTTCTCGAACGGATAGTGGACCTGCGCATAGGGCATGGATCCGGACTCGAACCAGCAGTCGAGCACCTCCGGTACGCGATGCATCGTCGACCGTCCGGTGGGATCGTCCGGGTTCGGCCTGGTCAGCTCGTCGATCGCGGGACGATGCAGGTTGTCCGGTCGCACTCCGAAGTCCCGTTCGATCTCGTCGAGGCTGCCGTAGACGTCCACGCGGGGATGGGCGGGGTCATCGGAGATCCACACCGGGATGGGTGCGCCCCAGTAGCGGTTGCGGCTGATGTTCCAGTCCTTCGCACCCTCGAGCCACTTGCCGAACTGTCCGTCGCGGATGTGCGACGGCGACCAGGTGATCTCCTCGTTCAGTTCGAGCATCCGCGCCTTGATCGGCTGGACGGCGACGAACCAGGACGGCACGGCCATGTAGATGAGCGGCTGCCCAGACCGCCACGAGTGCGGATACGAGTGCTCGATCGTCTCGTGCCGCAGGACCCGGCCGGCGGCCTTGAGATCCTTGATGATCGCGGGGTTCGCGTCGAAGACCATCTGCCCCTCGTACGGCGGGACCAGGTCCGTGAATCGTCCGCCCGGATCGAGCGGCTGGACCACCTCGATGCCGTTCGCCGCGGCGACCTCCATGTCCTCCTCGCCGAAGGCCGGGGCGAGATGGACGACGCCGGTACCGCTGTCGGTGGTGACGTAGTCGGCGGTCAGGACACGGAACCGACTGTCCGCGACCATCGCGTCGGTGTCGTGGGCGAAGAAGTCGAAGGGCGGCGTGTAGCGCAGTCCGGCGAGGTCGGCCCCGAGGTGCGTAGCCAGTGTCTCGGTGTCCCCGATCTCGGTGGCGTATGCGCCGACGAGTGCCGATGCGAGCAGGTATTCGGCGCCGTCCTCACCGCGGACGTGCGAGTACTCGACGTCCGGGTGCACGGCGATCGCGAGGTTGGACGGCAGGGTCCACGGTGTGGTGGTCCAGATCAGTGCGTCGACCCCGTCGAGTGAGGCCAGCGGCGAGTCCGCGGCCGCGCGGAGCGGCATGCGCACGGTGACCGCGGGATCCTGACGCATCCGGTAGGCGTCGTCGAGTTTGGACTCCTGATTGCTCAGCGGCGTCTGCTCGTACCACGAGTACGGGAGCACCCGGTACCCCTGATAGATCAGGCCCTTGTCGTACAGACGCTTGAACGCCCACATCACCGACTCCATGAAGTCGATGTCGAGCGTCTTGTAGTCGTTGTCGAAGTCGACCCAGCGGGCCTGGCGCGTCACATAGGCGCGCCACTCACCGGTATAGCGCAGCACCGAGTCGCGGCAGTACTCGTTGAAGGTGTCGACGCCCATCGCCTCGATCTGCGATTTGTCGGTGATGCCCAGCTGCCGTTCGGCTTCGAGTTCGGCGGGCAGGCCGTGGGTGTCCCAGCCGAATCGGCGTTCGACCTTCTTGCCGCGCATCGTCTGATACCGCGGGACGACGTCCTTGACGTATCCGGTGAGCAGGTGCCCGTAGTGCGGCAGCCCGTTGGCGAAAGGCGGGCCGTCGTAGAACACGAATTCCTCGGCACCCTCGCGGCGGTCGATCGACGCCCGGAACGTCCCATCGGAGTCCCAGTAGTCCAGGACCCGGCGCTCCACGTCGGGGAACGACGGCGCACCCCGCCCCGTGCCGTCGGTGAGATCCACCATCGGATAGACCCGGGCCTGATCGTTGCCCGGACCATCGTGGGTCTGCTCGCTCACGCATGCCTCCTCGTGCCTGGTCGGCGCCGACCGGTGTTGATCGGTGCGCCTTCACTGAACGGCACGGGGACGCGGAGCCGTGAACGGTCACGACGTCTGCGCGGTACCACCCCGCTTGCGGGCGCACGACGGCGACCGCCACTCTTTGCGCGGCTGTCTCGGGCCGCACCCGCCCGGTTCTACTGGGACGACGGCGGGCCGGCCGCGACGTCCGTTCTTCCAGGAGCTCCCCGGTGATGGCCGGTTCAACGCTTGAGGTGACTCGATCCTACTGCACGCCGCGTCGACCACGGCGCACGGTCACGGTGCCCGGTCGCCCTGATCGGGGCCGTCCCGACGGTCGTGTCCCCTGTCGTCGGCACGATCGGATTCGGAATGGTCGTAGACGAACTTCATCGCCGGCAACTGCGAGTCGGACTCCTGCACGACGATGGAGTCGTCCAGCCGCCGGCGGCCGACGTACGGCTCGGGCTGGGGCGCCTGCGGCTCGGGCGTCTGGGGTTCCGGCCTCTGGGGTTCCGGCCGCTGGGGCTGAGGCGCCTGAGACTGGTGCGCCTGCGGTTCGGACACCGCGAACCCGGTCGCCGGCGTCGCCGGCTCCACCGGTTCTCCACCGGGGACCGACCACGCCGGTGCCGTGAACGGACCCGAGCCCGCTGCCGGGGGCGTCTGGGCGGGGAACGAACCGGTCACCGAGCGGATGTAGTCGTTCGCATCGCCTTCGCGCTGCTGATCGTTCTCGTCCGGAACGGCGAACCCGCCCGACAGCGTGTCGGGCTTCTCCAGGCCGTCCGCATGCACCCGGTCGGCTTCGGGCGCCACCAGCGACCCCAATCCGGTCGGCGCCCCCGAATCCCCGTACTCGGGGTTCTCGTACTCGCGGTTCTCGTACTCGGGCTCCGTGCCGGTCGACGCGCCGCCGGCACCGTCGTCGGAGCCCTCGTCGAGCGGCTCCTCGCGCGTCGCGGACTCCCGACCTCGAATCGTGAACAGCGGTTCGGCCTCCACTCCCGCATGCCCACGCCGGTTGGCCCGAATCGTGTCGATGAGGAGCAGCACCAGGCCCACCGCACAGACCGCCACGCAGGCGATCGCCACCGCGAGTTTCGACATCACGAGCGCGACGACCAGGAGGGCGAAGCCCACAAGGGTCGCCAGAAGAGCAATACTCAGCATGGATGGACCCCTGTCGACTCGACGACGCTCAGCACGGACATCTGCGATCCCCGATCAGTTCTGAGCGTAGCCGCCCTCGGGAGCGTACGCACCACCCTGACCACCTTCGATCGGCGCGGCACTGCCGCGCTGCTGCAACTCCTCGAGCTGCGATTCGAGGTAGGTCTTGAGCCGGGTGCGGTACTCGCGCTCGAAGGTCTTGAGCTGCTCGATCCGCCCCTCCAGCACCGAACGCTGCTGGTTGATGGTGGTCATGATCTCGGTGTGCTTCTGCTCCGCATCACGCTGCAGGAAGTCGGCGCGCTCCTGCGCCTGACGAACCTGGGTCTCGGCTCGCGTCTGCGCATCCGCGAGCATCGCCTCGCTGCGCTGATGCGCGTCGGCCAGGGTGGCGTCGGCGGTCGACTGCGCCTCGGCGACGATCGAGTCGGAGCGCTGACGGGCGTCGAGCATCAGGTTCTCGGCGTCGGTCCGCGCCGTACCCGCCACGCGGTCCGCGGTGTCCTGCGCCATCGCCAGGATGCGGGCCGCACGCATGCTGGCCTCTTCGTCGTTGAGGCCGCCGGCCGGTGCCGCGGCGGGCTCCGGCTCCGGCGGTGCCGGCGGTGCCTGCTGCGCCGCGGCGAATGCCTGGGTGTGACTGCCCGCGCGCGCTTCCGACAGCTCGGTCTCGAGTTCGCCGACGCGCTGCTGCAGGTCCGCGTTCTCGTCGATCAGGCGTGCCAGCTCGGCTTCGACGAAGTCGAGGAACTGATCGACCTCGTCCTCGTTGTATCCGCGCTTGCCGATCGGCGGTTTGCTGAACGCGACGTTGTGCACATCAGCTGGTGTGAGCCGCATGTTCGCCTCTCCCCTAGATGAAAGTCCGTGTCTGTGTCAGTACACGTGGTAGTCGGTTGCAGTCAGGTGAGGAACGGTGCTCGCTGCCGCGAACATGTCGATCCCGCAATTGATCGCATTTCTATTAATACCAGTACCACTACGTAACTAGCGTGCCATCTTGTCACACCAGGACCAACCCGTGTTGCGCGGCCGCGTCCAGTTCGCAATCAAATCTCAGCCGAAATCAGATGCGGTGACTCACGGTGACCACACGGCGATCGCAGCGGGTCCGACGGCGCACACAGACCTCACCTGGGACGACCACCGGGTAATCGAAAAGGTGTTCTACGCGAGCTTGACGGCGAAAGTCCCGGCGACCTGCATCCCGATTGACAACACGATCAACACGATCAACAGCGAGAGGTCGAGCCGAACCGGCCCGAGGTTGAGCGGCGGGATGAGCCGTCGCAGCAATTTGATCGGCGGGTCGGTGATGATGAAGACGAGCTCGATCAGCACCACGGCGATGCCCGAGGGACGCCAGTCCCGGGCGAACGACTGCACCATCTCCACCACGAACCGGCTGATCACCAGGATCAGATAGCAGAACAGGGCGAGGTACAGGATCCAGAGGAATGCGCTCACCCCACCAGGGTGCCTGATGTCTCGGAAGAACGCCGCGCCGCCCCGGACTTCCGGGGCGGCGCGGGCGTCGAAGCGATGTCACACCTTGGGCGAAGCCTGGTCAGAGCTGGTTGTGGAAGCTGCTCTCGGCGATGCGCCGACGCTCCTCGGGGGTCACATCGACACCGGACGGCGACAGCAGGAACACCTTGGTCGCCACCTTGTCGAACGACCCGCGCAGCGCGAAGACGAGTCCCGCCGCGAAGTCCACGAGGCGCTTGGCCTCGTCGTTGCTCATATCGGCCAGGTCCATGATCACCGGGCTGCCGCCGCGGAAGCGCTCACCGATGGTGCGGGCCTCGGAGTAGTCCTTCGGCCGCAGCGTCGAGATCTTCGTCATGGAGGCCTCCGACAGCGGGTCGACATCGGCGTGCGGGTCCATCGCGACCGCGGTGGCGCCGCGGACCGTCGCATTGGCCGACCGGGTCAGCGGCTCCAGTCGCCGCGGCCGGTCCGGCCCGCCGCGCATCGCGGCCGGTCGCGCCTCGGGACCGAAACCCGGCTCGACGAAGCCCGCGCGGACGTCGCGCTCGCGGTAGCCGACGTCGGGACCGTAGGACGCCTCGGGACCGAAGGCGTAGGCCGGTTCGCGGTAGGGCGCGTCGACGAAGTCGGGCTCGCCGCGGTAGGGCTGCTCGTCGTAGAGCATCTCGTCACGCGTGGCGTGACTGCGGTACTTCTCCATGTAGGCCCGCTCGCGTGCGGACATCCCACGCGGCTCCTCCGGGTCGACGAGGTAGTCGTCCTCGAACTCACTCGGGGGCACCATGCCGAAATATGCCTTGAACTTCTGCATCGTCGTCATTGCGGGCCTTCCTCGGGGTGAAGTCTGTGTTGGATGGACTGTGACCGGCGCGTGAAACACCGGTGGTCCAGTGATTCTGTTGTGACCAGTGTGACTAAAGGAAAGACTATCGGCCCCGAGCGTCGATCCGGGGTTCCGACACGCCCGGGAATGCAGACGCCGATCGCGGACCGGATCGCGGCGAGCCGGTCGTCACTCGGAGCGACGAGCGGCGCCGGAGTCCATCCAGATCACCGAGGCGATCCGGCCGGTCGGCGCGCCGCGTCGATGGCTGAAGAGCGACGTGTCCTCGATCGTGCAGCGGGGGTCCTCGGCCACGGCCGCGACCCCCAGCGACAGGAGTTGTCGCCGGATGCCCGCACGCAGATCGAGTCCCGGCGTACCCGTCGTCGTCCGGCACGCACTCCCGGGCAGATGCCGCTCCACATCGGCCTGCATCGCAGCGGGCACCTCGTACCGTCCGCCGCTCGCCGCGGGCCCGAGGAACGCACCGATCCGCTCCGCACGCGCCCCCTGGGCCACCATCGCCTCGATCGCGACGGGGATGATCCCGGCGCGGGCCCCCACGCGGCCCGCGTGCACGGCACCGATGACACCCGCCTCGTCGTCACTGAGCAGAACGGGGACGCAGTCGGCGGTCAGAACCGCCAAGACCAGGTCGCCGCGCGCCGTGACCAGACCGTCCGTCGCGGGCACGGGTGTGTCGACCGGACCGTCCACGACCGTCACGGTGCGCGTGTGGAGTTGCTCCATCCACACGACCGACTCGGCCGCGACGCCGAGGTTCCCGGCGAGCCGGGCCCGGTTCGCCGCCACCGCGTCGGGATCGTCGCCGACGTGATCGGCGAGGTTGAACGATTCGTACGGCGCCGTGGAGACGCCGCCGGCGCGCGTGGTGACCGCGCGCCGGACCGTGAATCCCGGTGCACCCGGGGTCATCGCGAAACCGCCCCTACTTCATGAAGTCGGGCACGTCGACGTCATCGTCGTCGAGCCGGACGGAGTTGCGGCGCGGCGGCGTCGGCTCGCCGAACGGATTCCCCGATCGCTCTCGCGACGTGCCGAACAGCGGATCGGCGGTGTCGGCCGGGGAGACCTCGCCCGCCTCCGCCTTGGCGACGCCCGCATTGGTCGTCGCGGCGGTCGCCGAACGGCTCGACTCCGACCGTTTGGCCGGCGCGCCGCCGTCGAATCCCGCCGCGATCACCGTGACGCGGACCTCGTCGCCGAGGTTGTCGTCGATCACGGTGCCGAAGATGATGTTCGCGTCCTCGTGCGCCTCCTCCTGAACCTGCGATGCGGCGTCGTTGATCTCGAACAGACCGAGGTCACTGCCACCCGCGATGGAGATCAGGACGCCCCGGGCCCCCTCCATCGACGCCTCGAGCAACGGCGAGTTGATCGCCGACTCGGCGGCCTTGCGGGCACGCTCCTCACCGCGTGCGGCGCCGATGCCCATCAGGGCGCTGCCGGCATCGCTCATCACACCCTTGACGTCCGCGAAGTCGACGTTGATCAGTCCGGGCGTCGTGATGAGGTCGGTGATGCCCTGCACGCCGTTGAGGAGCACCTCGTCGGCGCTGCGGAACGCGTCCATGAGGGTCACCTGGGCATCGCCGAGATGCAGGAGGCGGTCGTTCGGAATCACGATGAGCGTGTCGCACGACTCGCGCAGCGCGGCGATGCCCGCCTCGGCCTGATCCTTGCGGCGATTGCCCTCGAAGGAGAAGGGCCGGGTCACGACACCGACGGTCAGCGCACCGAGCTTGCGGGCGATCGACGCGACGACGGGCGCGCCGCCCGTCCCGGTTCCGCCGCCCTCGCCGGCCGTGACGAAGACCATGTCGGCGCCCTTGAGCAGTTCCTCGATCTCGTCCTTGGCATCCTCGGCCGCCATGCGACCGACGTCGGGGTTGGCGCCCGCGCCCAGACCGCGCGTCGATTCCCGACCAATGTCGAGCTTCACGTCGGCGTCGGAGATCAGCAAGGCCTGCGCATCGGTGTTGATGGCGATGAACTCAACACCCTTCAGGCCCTGTTCGATCATCCGGTTGACCGCGTTGACGCCGCCGCCGCCGATGCCGACGACTTTGATGACGGCCAGGTAATTGTGGGGTGGCGTCATGATGCCTTCCTACGTCGAGACAAACCCTAAAGCTCAACCAAAGGGTTATAGTTATGTCAAGTACTGCTGTTGATGACGACGGTATTGATCCCGGCGTCGCGGGGCCAGGAGGCGCGCGGGCGTGTCGCGAAATCGCATCGCCGATCACACCCCGCCCCAGCCATTACGGCAGGACAGCGATCACGGCGGGCGGTCACTTCACCGATGCGAACTCGGGACTGGAGACGTTGTACTCCCTGCCCTTGATCGTCAACAGGTGGCGCAGCGCCTCGGCCTTCTCCTCAGACCGTTCCGCGCCGCCCCACACCGCCGTACGGCCGCTGCGGAGTACGAGTGTCACATCGGCGGGAGAATCGACTCGGACGGCCCGCACATTCGCGGCCAACCAGTCCGGCAGCTCCCGCACCACCGACAGTGCCGCCGCAGTCGGAGCGTCACGCGGCGACGGGTTGCCGGTCTCGAGCCGCGGCAGCCGTCGGAACTCCTTCGGCAGCGACTTCTCGGTGTCGAACGTCGCATACACCACGCCGAGCCGATCCATCACGCCGATGCGCCCCTCGTCGCGCTCCACCGTCACCACCGGCGTCCGCTCGGTCACCTCGATCGCGATCGTCGACGGATACGAGCGTGAGACGTCCACGGACTCCACGGCCGGCAGTTCCGCGACACGGTCGGCGATCTCCGCGGTGTCGACCTGCAGCAGCGGCCGCCCCGACGGCACCCGAGCGGCCCCGAGCACATCGTCGCGCGTGACGGCCACCGCTCCGGCGACGTCCACCGACCGCACCGACATCAACGGCGAATAGTAGGCGACCGCCGACAGTCCGCCGACGACCGCGATCAGGACGGCGACGAGGGCAGCGACTCGGACCCGACTCACGGCGACTCGCCCGGAGCTCCGGCCGCCACCGCCTCGACGATCGACGGCGCCTGCATGGTGATGTCGCCGGCCCCGATGGTGAGCACCAGGTCACCGCGAACGGCCACTCGTGCCACGGCGTCGGCGATCTGCGAGATGTCGGCGACGAAGGCCGCCGGAACCGTCACCGCATCGGCGACCAGCCTGCCGGTGACACCGGGTTGCGGCTGTTCACGAGCCCCGTAGACATCGGCGACGATCACCTCGTCCGCCAGGCTGAGAGCAGCGGCGAACTCCGCGGCGAACTCCGCGGTCCGCGAGTACAGATGCGGCTGAAAGACGGCGATCACTCGGCCCCGACGCGCCTCGACGACCTCGCGAGCCGCGGTGAGAACCGCTCGTACCTCGGTCGGATGATGCGCGTAGTCGTCGTAGACCTCGACCCCGGCCGCGCGGCCGCGCAGCTCGAATCGTCGATGCACACCGCCGAATCCTTCGATGCCCTCGGCGACGGTGTCGACGTCGCATCCGGTGCGGGCGCATCCGATCAGTGCGCCGAGCGCGTTGAGCGCCATGTGCCTGCCCGGCAGCGTCACCGCCAGCCGGCGCGTCCGCTCCTCCGCCACCAGCGGTGCGCGGAGCGTCACGGTCGCGACGCCTCCCGGCCCCCGCGGCACGACCTCCACGAGTTCGGCGACCAGCGGCACGTCCGGCGCGAGATCGCGGTGGGTGCCCGCGCCGTACCCGAGGACTGTCACCGACCTGTCCGCACAGCTCGCACCGACCCGTCCGCCGAGTGCGGCGGACCCGGGATCGTCGAGACACACCACCAGGGTCCCACCGGGGCGGATGAGCGCGGCGAACTGATCGAAGACCTCGACATACGCCGCCTCGCTGCCGAAGAAGTCGAGGTGATCGACCTCGATGTTGGTCACCACGACGACGTCCGGCGTGTATTGCAGCAGCGAGCCGTCGCTCTCATCGGCCTCGGCGACGAACACCGCACCGCTCCCGTGGTGCGCATTGGTACCCGACTCGTTCAGCTCGCCGCCGACCGCGAAGGAGGGATCGACACCGCAGTGCTGCAGCGCGACCACCGACATCGAGGTCGTCGACGTCTTTCCGTGGGTTCCGGAGACCAGCAGCGTCCGATATCCGACCATCAGGTCGGCGAGCAGCTCCGGCCGGTACAGAACCGGGATGCCGCGTCGCCGCGCCTCCACCAGTTCGGGGTTGTCGTCGGGTACGGCAGCCCGCGTGGTGACGACGACGGTCGGGCCGCCGTCGAGCTGGTCGAGCGACTCCGGGGCGTGGCCGATCCGGATCTTGGCGCCCCGCGTCCGCAGCGCCAGGACACCGCGCGAGTCCTTCGCGTCCGACCCGGACACCTCACCGCCGCGGGACAGCAGGATGCGGGCCAGACCCGACATGCCCGCGCCGCCGATGCCGACCAGGTGGACGCGTGCCAGCCGATCCGGCAGCGCCGCGGCGTCCACAGCGCCCGTCATCGACGGCCGCCCGCACCGGTCGCGGTCGCGACCTCGATCGCCGCGGTCGCGACCTCGGTCGCCGCGTCGCGGTGCCCGAGCGTCTCTCCGGCGCGGGTCATGGTCCGCAGTCGGGTGTCGTCGGCGAGCAGTTCGGGGATCTCGCGCGCCACCCATTCGTCCGTCACCACGTCGTCGTCGACGATGATCGCGGCGCCGGCGCGTTCGGCCGGCAGGGCGTTGAGCCGCTGTTCACCGTTCCCGTGCGGCAGCGGGACATACACCGCGGGCAGTCCCACGGCCGAGATCTCCGCGACGGTCATCGCCCCGGACCGGCACATCACCAGATCTGCGGCGGCGTAGGCCAGGTCCATCCGGTTGAGGTAGCTGACGCCGACGTACGGCGGGGCGTCCGGTGGCGACACGGGTTCGATGGAGTTCTTGGGGCCGTAGGCGTGCAGGACGCCGATGCCGGCCGCGCCGAGCGCCGTCGCCGCGGGGGCCACCGCTTCGTTGAGCCGCGCCGCGCCCTGCGAGCCGCCGAAGACCAGCAGTGTCGGCGCATCGGGGTCGAGACCGAAGTACTCCCGCGCCGCGCCCTTGAGGTCGGCGCGGTCGAGGTCGGTGATGCTGCTGCGGACCGGGATGCCGACGACCCGTGCGCCGTCGAGTCCGCAGTCGTCGACGGCCGCGAGCACCACGTCTGCCAGACGGGCGCCCACCTTGTTCGCGATCCCCGCGCTGGCGTTGGCCTCATGGAGCACCACCGGAAGACGGCGACTGCGGCGCAGGCGGCACCGTGCCGCCAGGTACGCGGGCAGCGCCACGTATCCCCCGAATCCGATCACGACGTCGGCGCCGACGTCGGCGAGGACCCGCCGCGTCGCCGCGACCGACCGCAGGACGCGCCACGGCGTCTTCGCCAGTTCGAGCCCGGGACGCCGCGGAAGCGGGACCGGCGGGATGAGCCGCAATTCGTATCCGCGGTCCGGAACCAGGGTGGTCTCCAGACCGCGCTCGGTCCCCAACGCGGTGACCCGGGCCTCGGGGGCGAGTTCCCGGACCGCATCGGCGACGGCCAGCGCCGGCTCGATGTGCCCGGCCGTGCCGCCCCCGGCGACGACCACGGACAAACCGCTTCCACTCGTACTCACCGGCGTCTGTCTTCCCATCTGCTTGCCGTCCCCCGCCGTCTGTCGTCTCGGGGGAGCCTGTCGTCTCGGAGTCCTGCGCGATTCCGACCGGGATGCGGCCCGGGAACGCTCCCCGACCGACCGGCCGCCAGGCGAGTCCGCCTAGCAGGATAGTGGATCTCGTCGGATGCGGACCGTCGCAGTCGTCGGTCTCCGGTCCTCGCCCGGCGCCGGTCTGCGGCCGACTCCGGTGCCGGACGTCGCACCGGGGCCGGACGACGCACGGGGGCTGGACGACGGGACGGGCCGCTGCGACGATCGCGGAACTTCTCCGGCTTCGGCAGCCGCAGGAGACGGGTGAGCCCCCGCGGTGCGGGTCCGTCGAGTGCGGCCACGGCCGCGGGCTCGTGTCGGGCCGCGTTCGCCAACAGACCCAACATGGTCAGCATCGTCAGCGCCGAGGTGCCGCCGTACGAGAGGATCGGCAGCTGGATGCCGGTGACCGGGAGCAGTCCGACGACGTATCCGATGTTGATGAAGGCCTGCAGCAGGAACAGCACGGTGATGGTGCCCGACAGCAACCGGAGGAACGGATCGGCCGATCGCCGGGCGATCCGCATGCCGACGTACCCGAGGAGGAGGTACAGGCCGAGGATGGTCAGCCCGCCGACCAGCCCGAGCTCCTCACCGATGACCGCGAAGATGAAGTCGTTGTGCGCGTTGGGCAGGTAGTTCCACTTGGCGGTGCCCTGACCCAGTCCCTTGCCGAGGAATCCCCCGTCCGCCAGTGCGAACATCGCCTGGTTCGTCTGGTAGTCGGCGCCGAGCGGATCGTCGGTCCGACCGAAGAAGCTCAGCACGCGGGCCGCACGGTACTGCCAGCCGAACGCCAACACCACGCCGAGCAGCACGAACAGCGCGATGAACGCGGCGAACACCCTCCCCGACAGTCCGGTGAACCACAGGAGGGTCGCCACGATCATGCCGAGGATCATCGTGGTCGACTGATTGGGTTCGATGATGACCAGGAACGCCACCACCACGGAGACGGGGACCAGGGGTACGAGCATCTCGACGATCGACGATCTGCGCGGATCACGGGTCGAGAGGACCGCCGCACCCCACAGGCAGAGCGCGAGTTTGGCCAGCTCCGAGGGCTGCAGCGTGAGTCCCCCGAAGGAGATCCAGCGCTGTGCGCCACCGCCTCCGACACCCACGCCGGGGATCATCACCAGCACGAGCAGGACGAACGAGACGACCAGCACCGGCATCGACGCCATGCGGACGGTGCGGACCGGCACCCGCATCGCGAGGTAGAAGAGGATCAGCCCCAGTCCGACGAACATCGCCTGGGTGGTGAACATGCCGTACGCCGAGCCGTCCTTGGCGTACCCCTCCACCGAGGATGCCGACAGGACCATCATCAGGCCGATCGCCACCAGGATCACGGTGATCGAGACGACGAGGTGAAACGAGGTCAGCGGGCGCCCCAGGAGGGTGCGGACGCCGCCGACGAGGAACGATGCCCCGGCTTTGACGTCGGCCGCCTTCGGGGGTCGCACATCGGTCAGTCGCGGACGGTCGGCGACACGCTCCGACGTCGGGGTGCGTCGCCGGGAACGGCGCCGTTCGGAGCGCGCATCCCCGTCACCGGTCGCTCCCTGCGGCCCGGTGTCGTCCGCGACAGCGTCGGTCTGGGTGGCGTCGGCCCGGGTGGAGTCGGGCTGGGTGGAGTCGGGCTGGGTCGCGGTCTCGTCGGCTGTGCCCTCGGCGTCCTCGGAGCCCTCGGAGTCACTCATCGTCGCGGGTCCTATCGGGTCGACGGGGTCGCCGCCAGTGCGGCCGCGGCCGCCGCGAAGGAGTCGCCGCGCTGTCCGTAACTCGAGAACATGTCCAGCGAGGCGGCTGCGGGCGCCAGCAGCACGGCGTCCACCGGCTGCCGATCCGATTCGGCCAGCCGCCAGGCGGCCGCCACGGCCGAACTCATCACGGCGTCGCTCGTCGTCGAACTGTCGGTCGGTGTCGCCTGATCGACCGGCCGCGCCCCTTCCGCTGTCCCCTGAGTCATCACAGTCCCATCGTCCCCTGTGAATACTGTGACTGTTGGGATCTGGGGGGCGTGTCGCGCGAACGCATCGACGATGACGGCCCGATCGGCGCCGATCGCCACCACCCCCGCCAGTCGCGATGCGGTCGCGGTCACCAACTCGTCCACCGAGGCGCCCTTGAGCAGACCGCCCGCGATGAGGACCACGCGGTCGTGCGCGAGGATCGCGGCCCGCGCGGCGTGCGGATTCGTCGCCTTCGAGTCGTCGACGAAAGCGACGCCCTCGATCTCGGCGACCCGATCACCTCGATGCGCCGCCGGCGCGTAACCCCGCAATCCCTCGGCGACGGCGTCGACCGGAATGCCGATCGAACGCGTCACGGCCGCAGCGGCCAACGCATCGGCGACTCCCGACGGTCCGGCGGGACGGATCTCGTCTGCGGCGATGATCGCCGCCGACTCCGCAAACGCCCGATCGACCAGCACCCCGTCGGCGACACCCACCTGGCCGGGCACCGGCGCGGAGAGCGTGAAGCCCACGCGCCGCGCCCCGTCCCCCGCGGCGAGTCCCGCGGCACCGACGTCGTCGACCCCGACCACCGCCACCGCGCCGAGAAGAGCACGGGCCTTGGCCTGCGCGTACGCCTCGAACGATCCATGCCAGTCCAGGTGATCGGCAGCCACGTTCAGCACGACCCCCGCCGCCGGACGCACCGACGGCGCCCAATGCAGCTGGAACGAGGACATCTCGACGCACAGGACGTCGGCGCGCCGGTCGGACCGCAGGGCGTCGGCCACGGTCAAACCGATGTTCCCGCACGCCGCCACACTGATCCCGGCGGCATCGACGATCGACTCGACCATGCCCGTCGTCGTCGTCTTCCCGTTGGTCCCGGTGATGACGAGCCACGTCCGCGGCGGACCGAACGCACCCGCCCGGTCGGCATGCCACGCCAACTCCACATCGCCCCACACCCGGATGCCCGCGGCGGCCGCCGCCGTCAGCAGCGGGGTGTCGGGACGAAATCCCGGCGACACGACGATGAGGTCGAGGTCGTCGGGCACTCCGGCGTCGAACTCCGCCGGCGTGTGGATCTCGATCCCCCTGTCGGTGAACCCCGCTCCGGCGGCCGGATCCTCGAAGACCTTATCCATCACCTCCGGGCGCGCACCGAGATCCCGCAGCAGGTCGACCACGGCGACACCGGTCGCCCGCCCTCCCGCCACGAGGACTCGGGCATCGGTGAGATCGAACGTCATCGATCAGCCCGCATGGGAGATGAACTCGCCGTAGAACAGCGTCAGTCCCAGCGCGCACGAGATGGCGGTGAGCAGCCAGAACCGGATGATGACCGTGGTTTCAGCCCATCCGCCCAACTCGAAGTGGTGATGGAACGGCGCCATGCGGAAGACGCGTCTGCCGGTGGTGCGGAAGAACAGGATCTGCAGGACCACCGACACCATCTCGGCGACGAACAGTGCACCGATGACGACCATGAGCAGCTCGGTGCGGGTCGTGATCGACAGGCCGGCGACGAGACCGCCCAGGGTGAGCGAACCGGTGTCGCCCATGAAGATCTTCGCCGGCGCGGCATTCCACCACAGGAAGCCGAGGCACGCGCCACCCGCGGCCACGGCCACCATCGACAGATCGAGGGGGTCGCGGACGTCGTAGCACGCGCCCGCGTTCTCCGTGTCGACGCCGACCGTCGAGCAGGCGTTCCGGAACTGCCAGAACGTGATCAGAACGTAGGCACCCATCACCATCGCCGCCGACCCGGCGGCGAGACCGTCGAGCCCGTCGGTGAAGTTCACCGCGTTCGACCACGCGGCGACGATGAGCCAGCAGAAGAGGACGAAACCGACAGCGGTCAGCGAGATCACGTTGATGTCGCGGGTGTACGACAGATACTCGCTGGCCGGAGCCAGGCCCGAGTCGTTGCGGAACTGCAGCAGCAGGACGCCGAAGATCAGCGCTGCGACCATCTGACCGGTGAACTTGGCCGTCTTGTTCAGGCCGAGGTTCCGCGCCTTGTAGATCTTGATGAAGTCGTCGAGGAAGCCGACGGCGCCCAGGGCGGTCGCCAGGCCGAGCACGAGCAGACCCGACGCCGACGGTCCGCTGCCATCGCGGATCAGACCGAACAGGTGGGCGCCGAGGTATCCCAGCCAGAGGGCGATCAGGATCGCGACGCCGCCCATCGACGGCGTTCCGCGCTTGGACTGATGGCTCTGGGGACCCTCCACGCGGATCTCCTGGCCGAACCCCTGGCGGGAGAAGACGTTGATCAGCACGGGAGTCAGCAGGATCGACACCGCGAGAGAGATCGCACCCGCGATCATGATCTGGGTCACTGCATGTCCTTACTCGATCGGTGTCCGTGTGAACTGATTAATCTAGCCGCCGCCGGCGTGCTCCGGTCGGCAGGGTACCCGCTCAGTCTGCGTCCGATCCCGGCGGGAACACCGTTTCCACGGGGAGACCCGCCTCGTCACGCCAGTACGCGAGGAAGGCGTCGCCCACCTCGCCGCTCGACAGCAGCACGAGGTCCCCGGGGCCGGGACCGTCGGTCGGCACCGCACGCGCACGATCCACCGCGGCGGCCGCCGATCCCGTCAGGACCGCCTCGTCACCCCACGAACCCTCCATCACCGCTCCCTGATGCAGGGCCCGCACCGTCCTCGTCTGATCGCCGACGGCGATGACCTTGTCGACGGCGAGTCGGACGAGCTGCCGCCCCAATCCGTCGTGCTCGATGCATCGGAGGTTCTCGTCGACCCCGTCGGGACCGGTGAACTCGGTGAGGATGGCCCAGGTGCGTCGCGAACCGTCACCGCGGTGGGCACTGCCCGCGCCGAGATCGGCGGCGAGCGCCACCAGGTCGCGGACGCGTCGCCGTGCCGCCGCGACTCCCGCCGCCGGGTCGACCGGAAGGATCCGCACCGGTTCGCGCACATCCGACCTCCGGGCGGCGATCGCCTCGGCCAGGATTTCGCGATCGTCGAACGGGTGCTTCACTCCCCGCACCTCCTGGCCGGTCTCATGGCCCTTACCCGCGATCAGCACCACATCGTCGGCTCCGGCCCAGTCGACGGCCGCGGAGATCGCGGCGCGCCGATCGCCGATGTCGCGGATGTCCACGGCTCGCCGCGACGCGGCGTCGACCGCGCGGGCCCCCGCGAGCACGGCGGCCCGGATCGCATCGGGATCCTCGCTGCGCGGATTGTCGTCGGTCACGATCACCAGGTCGGCCCCGCGCACAGCGGCGGCCCCCATCAGGGGACGCTTCTCTGTGTCACGATCACCACCGGCACCGAGCACCACGGCGATGCGGCCGCTCAACCGCGACCGCAGGGTCTCGAGCACCGCCTCGACCGCAGCGGGCTTGTGCGCGTAGTCGACCACCGCCAGAAACCGTTGACCTCGATCGACCTTCTCGAGCCGGCCGGGCACCGCCACGGCACCCAGCCCCTCGATGGCGACCGCGGGGTCCACGCCGGCCTCCGCACACAGCGAGACGGCCAGCAGAGCGTTGGCGACGTTGTAGGTCCCGGGAAGCGGAACCGTCATCTCCGCGGTCACGGCGGGACCGGCGATGCGCACGGTCTGCGATCCGGCGGTACCGCCGATCGATTCGATGACCGACCAGTCGGCGTCGCCGCGGGTCGCCACGGTGTGCACGGACCCGCCGCCGCCGCGCGCCACCTCGGCCATCTCCTCACCCCAGGCGTCGTCGATGCAGATCACCGCCCGCGCAGCGCGAGTCGACTCCCCGGCGCTGAACAACCGCGCCTTGGCGGCGAAGTACTCCGCCATCGTCCGGTGGTAGTCGAGGTGGTCCTGCGACAGATTGGTGAACCCGCCGATCGCGAACTGCGACCCGTCGACTCGGCCCAGGGACAGCGCGTGGCTGGACACCTCCATCACCACCGTGTCGACACCGCGTTCGACCATGACGGCAAAGAGTCGTTGCAGGTCGGGAGCTTCCGGGGTGGTCAGTGAACTCCGGATCGCCGTCCCGTCCACACGGATCTCGACCGTTCCGACCAGCCCGACGACGCGGCCGGCCGCACGGAGCGCCGCCTCGGTGAGGTAGGCGGTCGTCGTCTTCCCCGAGGTCCCGGTGATGCCGATGAGCGTCATCTTCCGGGACGGGTGGCCGTAGATCTGCGCTGCGATCCGGCCGAGCACCGACCGCGGATCGTCGTGGACGAGCACCGGGACGGAGCGGCACGACTCATCGGCCCGGATGAGCGCCAATCCCGCCGGATCGGTGAGGACGGCCGCGGCACCGGCGGCGACGGCCTGCGCGGCGAAACTCGCTCCGTGCACGCGGCTCCCCGCGAGCCCCGCGAAGAGGTCGCCGTCCGCGGCCTCCTGGGCTCGCAAGGTCGCACCGATGACCGCCGCCGATCCACCGGGGGCGTCGACGACCAGGTCGTACCGGTCGGCGAGCACCTCCAGTGCCACGGGCTTCACCGAAGCCGGTCGGACCACGTCGCTCGCCGGGCCTCCGGCACCGCGCTCCACCACTTGCTTCAGCCCTCCGGGTCGCCTGCGCTCCGCGCATCCCTTGCGCGAGCCTCTCTGAATCTACCGCGGCGTGCCCGCAGATCAGGCCACCAGCCGCAGTCGCGGCGCGGGGTGCGCCGAGAACGGCACCTTCTCGTCACGCAGCAGCCACGATCCGATCGCCTTGAACAGCGGCGCCGCCGACTGTCCGCCACTGCCGTCGGAGCTGCGGACCGGGTTGTCCATCATCACGCCGACCACGAACCGCGGGTCCTCCGCCGGAGCGATGCCCGCGAACGTGATGTTGTAGCTGTTGCGCGAATAGCAGTTGCACTTCGGGTCGACCTGCTGGGCGGTACCGGTCTTACCGGCCGTCTGATAGCCGGGAATCGAGCCGCTGAACCCGGTGCCGGACTGGGCTCCGGTCGGATCCTCCTGCATCACGGCGCGAAACATGTCGCGCACCGTGCGGGCGGTCTCGGGACTCACGACCCGCACCGACTCCGGTTCGGTGACACCGGCGTCGTCGGCGCTGTCGGGGTCGATGATCCGCGGCTGGATCCGAACTCCGTCGTTCGCGATCGCCTGATACATGGAGGTCATCTGCAGGAGCGTGGTGGAGAGTCCCTGCCCGATCGGCAGGTTGGCGAACGATCCGCCGGACCACTGGCTCAACGCGGGCACGGCACCGGGGCTCTCACCGGGCAGCCCCACGCCGGTGCGTTCGCCGAGCCCGAATCGCGCGAGCATGTCGGCGAACCGACGCTCGCCGACCTTCTGCGCCAACATCAGCGTGCCGACGTTCGACGACTTCCCGAAGATTCCGGTCGTCGTATACGGCGCGGTGCCGTGGACCCACGCGTCGTTGACCGTGATGCCCGACATCCGGATCGATCCGGGCACCTGGAAGATGTCCTGGGGCGCCGCCAAACCGTATTCGACGGCGGCTGCGGCGGTGACGATCTTGTTCACCGATCCCGGCTCGAACGGCGAGGTGACCGCGAGGTTGCCGAGTTCGACGCCGTCCTGGTCGTCGATCGGTCGGGACGGATCGAAGGTGCTGTCGTTCGCCATCGCCAGCACCCGACCGGTCTTGACGTCCTGGACGACCGCCGACACGTTGTGGGCACCCGACTTCTGCTTGGCCATGTTGACCTGGCTCTGGACGAACCACTGCAGATCGGAGTCGATCGTCAGGGTGATGTCGTCACCGTCGACCGCCGGATGGACGTTCCGCTTGCTGCCGGGGATCACGGCCCCGTCACGGCCGCGGTCGAACGTCTGGGTCCCATCGGTGCCCGCGAGTACCGAGTCGAGTGATGACTCGAGGCCGATCAGACCGTTGCCGTCGACGTTGACGTCGCCGATGATGTTGGCTGCGAGCGATCCACCGGGGTACTCGCGTTTGCTCTGCGTTTCCGCGCCGACCTCCGGGAACTCGTCCTGGATCCGCTTCGCGACCTCGGGTGCGACGAGACGCGCGAGGTATTCGAAGTCCTTCTTGGAGTACAGCTTCGCCAGGATGTCTTCGGCGGGGACGCTGCCGCCCAGCGCCGACGAGACGCCAGACGCGATCTCCTTGAGACGCGCGTCGACGCCGGGGACGGTCGGATCCTTCTCATGGGCGTCGGCGATCTGCTTGCGGACGATCTTGGGTTGGAACGTGAGGGCGCGCGCCTCCTCCGTGTACGCCAGGAGCCGGCCGTTCCGGTCGACGATGCTGCCGCGAAGCGCGGTGAGCAGCTGGGTCACCGACCGCTGTTGCGCCGCCTGCGCCGAGATCTCATCCGAGTCGATGATGTGGACGTAGATCATGCGGCCCGAGATCGCCAGCGCGCAGATCAAGATCAGCGCGCCGAGGACCCGCTGACGACCGATGAACCGAGCATGGGGTCCGGAGCCACCGGGTCCCCCGGAGTCGACGGGTGGTTCTCCGGGGGGAGGCCTGCGGCCCGAACGGTCGCCTGTGCGTGGCGCGGTGCTGCGCGGTGGACGGGTTCGGGTCATGATCACCGATTCTCCACCGCGTCAGCGCGCGGGTGCGGGATTCGGACGCGGCGTGGCGGATCGTGTCTCCGGCCGATCCTGAGTCGGAAGCACATTCGTCGACGGACCGGCCGGATCACGATCGTCCACCGCGTCGGACTCGTCCGGCGTGGACGGCGCGCTCGGGGTGGTCTGACTGCGACCGCCCTCGTCACCGCCGAGTCCGAGTGAATCGTCGACCTTCGACTTGTCGATCTTCTCCACGGGATCCGGCGCCGGGTTGAGAGCGGGCAGCGGGGATCCCGATGCCGGCGAGAGGTCGCCGCGAAGCCTCGCCTTTCCGTCGGCCCCGACGATCAGTTGCGCCGGCGAGTCGGCGGGAACCATGCCGAGCCGAGCCGCCGCGTCGGCGAGAGCGGGAGCGGAGTCGCCGAGGTCGGCCTTCCCCTTGAGGTCGGCGACGGTGGCCTGCAGGTCCTGATTCTGTTCGCGCACCGAGTCGATCGCATACGAGTCCTGGGCTGATCGGGTCGTCAGGAACAGCGTCAACGCCAATGCGCCGAGGACCAACGCGAGGATCGGCACGACCACGGGCACGCCCGCGATCCGCCGACCGCTCATCCGCAGACGGGTGCCGCCGAGCTCACGACGAGACCGACGGTCGAGGGCCCGCTGCGCGGCCTTCGAGCGGCTCGCGCGGTCCGCGGGCACACTGCGGGCGACTCGACGTCCACTCCCCTGCGCCGACCGGCTCCGACCGGCTGCCTCACGCGTGTCCACCAGCGTCACTGCGTTCCCCTTCCCCCGTCGGACCGACCCCCGCCGGCCCGTACGTCTGCGTGTTCCTGTCGTCGGCCGATGCGCTCCACCGCGCGGATCCTGACCGGCGCCGACCGCGGATTGGCGACGCGTTCGGCCTCGTCGGCCTGTTCTGCGCCCCGCGTGATCAACGAGAACTCCGGAGCGGTGCCCGGAAGATCCATCGGCAGCCCCGCGGGTGTCGTGTTCGCGACCGCCCGCGCGAAGTCGCGCTTCACTATCCGGTCTTCGAGCGACTGGTAGCTCATGACAGCCAGGCGACCGCCCACGTCGAGGACCTCCAACGCCGCGGGCACCGCTGCCCTCAGCGAATCGAGTTCGTGGTTCACCTCGATGCGGAGCGCCTGAAACGTGCGCTTGGCCGGGTGTCCGCCGCTGCGGCGGGTGGCGGCGGGGATCGTCGCGTAGAGCAGTTCCACGAGACGCCCGCTGGTGGTGAACGGCGCCTTCGCGCGTTCGCGGATGACGGCGGACGCGATCCGACCCGCGAATCGCTCTTCGCCGTATTCGCTGAGCACGCGCGCCAGCGAACCGTGATCGTAGGTGTTGAGCACATCGGCCGCGGTGATTCCCTGCTCCGGGTTCATCCGCATGTCCAACGGTGCGTCGACCGCGTACGCGAAACCTCGATCGGCCCGATCGAGCTGCATGGACGAGACGCCGAGGTCGAGGAGCACGCCGTCGACGGTGGTCCGCCCCGCGTCCGCGACGACCTCGCGGATCTCGTCATAGCGATGATGATGGAACCGGACTCGGTCGCCGAAGCGGGACAGTCGCTCCTCGGCGATGGCGATGGCCGACGCATCGCGATCGATGCCGTGGACGGTCAGTGCGGGCAGTCGGTCGAGAAAGTACTCCGTGTGGCCGCCCGCCCCGAGGGTTCCGTCGACGAGGATCGCGGCCTCGCCGTCCGGACCGACTCGAGTGAGTGCGGGCTCCAGCAGTGCGTACATCCGGTCCGCCATGACTGGAACGTGCCCGTGGTCGCCCTGCTGCTGATTCACCCCCGAGTCCTCCCTGTCGTCCCTGTCGCCCTGTCGTCCCTGTCGTCCGCGTGCCTGCCGGCGCTGTCGGCTCTGTTCGGCTCGTGCGGTGTGGCGGGGTCCCGATCCGAGCGCACCTGGCGTTGGGGAAGTACGTCAGGGTCGATCGGACCGGGGCCTCGACGCACCGCGGTCGCCGTCGTGGCCGATGTTCAGTTCGTGCGGCGCCATCCGTCAGAGGATCGCGTCGAGGGCGGACGAGCCGGCGTTGGAGAACGCCTCCTCGTGCGCCGCCTGGTAATCGCGCCACTTCTGCGCGTCCCAGATCTCCAGGTGGTCGTAGGACCCGATGACCACGCACTCCTTGGTGAGCCCCGCGTACTCGCGATGCTCGGCCGAGAGGTTGACGCGTCCCTGACCGTCCGGTCGCTGCTCGTCGGCTCCCGCGAAGAAGTACCGCAGGAAGGCTCGTGCCTCCGGGTCGTTGCGCGATGCGGTGACCGCCTTGTCGGCGATCGCATCGAACTCCTCGGCCCGATACACCGACAGGCTTCGGTCCTGGCTGCGAGTGACCATGACCCCTCCTGCAAGCGCATCGCGGAACTTCGCGGGCAACGTGAGCCGCCCCTTGTCGTCGAGCTTGGGGGTGTACGTGCCGACGAAACGAGCCACGTCGACACCTCCTCGCCCTCCTGGATTTCAAGGTTTCCGGTATCCCTCTCATCCAGTGATGCCCACAGTACCCCACTTTCCACCACAATCCACCCCCAAACCCCCACCTATGACCCACTGCTGGTTATATGCCCAGGTCAAAAGGCATTACATCGATGAGATTCTCAGGTTTCGGCGCGCCACGGCGGCCATGTCAACTGAAACTGATGATGCACAACGACAGTAAAGATGCTGGTGGGTTCACTTTTGATGATGGCGTGGGGCGAAGTGGGGAGTCCGGGTGGGGTGAAGTGGGGATCGTGGGAGCCGGGAGGGGCCCGGAACGACGGAAGCGGGGCCGCACCCTTCCTGTCGGAAGTGATGCGACCCCGCTTCTGCGAGATCCTGTTTTAGAGGCTCGAGTCTGTCAGGGAGTGTGGACGATCAGGCCACCGAGACCGTCAGCGGTCCCCCTGTTCGAATCGGCGATTGAAACGGTCTTCCATACGCTGACTCAGTGAACTGCGTCCGGCGGCGGCGCCGCCCTTAGCGGCCTTTCCCTTCGCCGAGGACCCCTCCTCCGGAGAGGACTTGCCGTGACCGCCGAGCAGTGCGAACACCGCGACGCCGAACATGACGACGAAGCCGGCGAGACTGAAGACCCTGAGTCCGCCGACTTCCACCTGAACCATCAACCCGCCGACCAAGAGGGCGAGGCCGATGACGAACCCGAGCGCAACGATCAGCCGACGACGCGCATTCGGCAGGGTGACACGATGCCGCGTCACGCTGGATGCGAACTTGGGGTCCTCGGCGTAGAGAGCGCTCTCTATCTCATCGAGCATGCGCTGCTCGTGCTCTGAAAGCGGCACCGCCCCTCCCTTACTGACTCGTGGGCGAGTCGTCTCATGCCTCGCCTTCTGACCTCAATGATACGAGTCGGCGCGGCGGACTACCACCATTGTGCCCGCGCGATCTGCCGATCAGGCGACATGCGGACCCGAGACGGCACCCGCGGACGCGCTGCGACCTGCCTTGCCCTGCTCGTATGCCAACAGCGTCGCATCCGCCGCGTCGAGGAATTCGACGGCCCGACGCTCCACGCGGGCGCACAGGGTCGGGTCCACCGAGCGAACGAGCCCCGCTTCCACGTGAGCGCGCATCCGGGACAAGCCACCGAAGTACTCCGCCAGTTCCGCGTATTCGGGGGTGCGCGCCTTGATACGACTCCATGCGTCGGTTGCGCCTCGGCGTGTGCGCCTGGCCGGCTCGTGAACTTCGAGGATCGCGCCGGCAGCCCGAATCGCCGCCAGATAGAACAGCCGGAACCGCTCGGCGCCGTCGTCCTCCACCGCCGCGGCGTCCTCGAACAGGTCCTCGGCACGGTCGAGGAGATCGCGGCTGCGGTGGACGACCCGTGGATCGACGAACATGATCAGACCTCCTGACGGTATGGGTGCTCTCGACCCCTTCGGATCGATTGACGTCACCATTGCAGAGGGGTCTGACATTCTTGTCGTCGATCACTCCGGGAGGGCCCGCAGACAGAAGTCCTGGCCTCCGGTCAGAACGGTGGACGGCCGTCTCCCCCGGCGGCACGGGCAGCTCGGGCGTGTTCGACTTCTTCGGTTTCGCGGTGGCGGCGGTTGATCGCCCGTTGCTGCATCCGGTATCGGTGTTTGGCCTCGAGGCGGGTCCGTGTGCGTTTTGGTGCGTTCTCGGCGTGTCCGGTTGTTCGGCGTGTCGCGCTGGCGGGATCGCCGTCCGGGTCGTCCGTGGTCGGGTCGCTGTGATCGCAGGGTAGGAGTCCGAGTTCGGGGAGCAGCCAGGTGTTGGCGGCCTGGCGGCGGATGGTGATGCCTTCGGGGGTGGTGAGCTCGGTCCAGATGGTGCCGTGGGCGTCGGTGATCTGGTCGTCGAGCCAGCCGCGGGTGTGGGTTTTCAGTCCGTGGTGGAAGCGACACTTGGGATTGAGGTTGCATGCACACGTCGGCCCACCCGAACCCGGATCGGCATGGTTGTACTCGGTGACATGATCCAGATCGCACCGCCACGC
>NZ_AUHE01000010.1 GCF_000423025.1 Gordonia shandongensis DSM 45094 | reverse complement strand
ACCACCAGCCGGCGACCGTGCTCATCGACCTGATCGGTGAACTGATCGACATAGGCAGCGACCTCGGCCTGCAGGGCTGCGGCGAGCATCTGCCGGGCCCCGTCGCGCACGATCTCATCGAGGATCGACCGGTGATCGTCGTTGGACTGGTTGGAACCATCAGGGGCGTTGACTACCGTGAGCACGAGGCGTGCCTTTCCGCCAGCGCTGCAACGCTGACTTGATCAAGTGACTACCGGGATCATTCTGCGGGAAGGCACGCCCTCCCAGATCCACAGGTCTTGATCATTCCTCCTTCCACTCGGCTCGCTGTACTCGCAGGCACCACCGTGGCACGGATGATCACATCAACCGTCGGAGTCTGGCCCGGACGGGCACTGCGCGTCGGCGCCGACGAATCTGCCGCGCTCGTCACCGACTGGCAAGCCCTTGCACGCACCGGTGACTCCACGAAACTCGAAGGGATCACACACAACCCGTCAACGCCGGCCCGCCCCTACGACAAGCCTCTCATCGCCGCGCACTATGACGACGACAAGGTCGCACCACTGGCCGCGGTCGAGGCGTTGTGCGCACGACTTCCCGCCGCCAACACCACAGTGACCTCTCTCGGCGCGGGCGGTCACCTGGGCTGGCTTCGCCGTCCTCAACGCCCGATCGAGCTGCTGTCAAGGCAGCTATGGCCGACCCCTTCGGCACCGGCACACTGACACGCCCGCAAGCACCCCAACGATAGGAATCCGCACACCGATGCCTAGAAACCACGACGAGACGACAACCGCATGGCACAACAACGACGGCACGCTCAGCCGACGCCAGCAATACGCTGAGGCGGCGCACATCATCACAGCCCAACTCGCGGCACTACCGCACGCCGTTGCCGCCCTCATCACCGGCCACCGCGATTTGGCGCCGACATCATTGGCACCGTACGCCCCACCCACCGCCCCCATGTGCCGCCACGCTGAACAGCTCGCAGCCGCCACCTACAGTCGACCCCTGCTCAACCACGTGTACCGCTGCTGGCTGTGGGCGGCCATCATCGCCGATCACGACAACATGTCTTTCGACGCTGACGCGCTCTACTGCGCTGCACTCCTCCACGACATAGGTCTCGCACACAACGCAGGTGACCTGCCACCGTCATCGACACCGGGGTGCTTCACGGTCACCGGAGCGCAGCAGGCCGCGACCTTGCTCGACGAGTGGGGGGCTCCCACCGCGACCATCGACCGTGTCACCGACGCCATCATCACACACTTCAACGCCCGCGTTCCCACCCGATCCAGCAACGAAGCACAACTTCTCCACGACGCCGCCTACCTCGACGTCGTCGGCATCGGAGTGCAACGCACCAGCCCTGCCGAGCGCGACGCTGTTCTTGACGTTCATCCCCGCACTGGCTTCGCCGCCGAGTTCACCGCCGCCCTCAAACACGAAAAGCGCGCCCGGCCCCACAGCCGCGCAGCACTTTCCTACCGGCTCGGCGCTGGCGTAGCAATCAAACTCAACCCGCTAGAACACATCCGCCAGCAGAAGGCCGCCTCACCGCGATGATCCGAGCAGCATCCATACCGGTCCTCGAGATGCTGCACCCGACAGTCCCCGCGTGGGCATCCAACCCGCCAACTATGCACGGGTGAGTTCAACAGTTCTCGCCGGTGCCGATACAAATAGTTCCGTGTATCCCGACCGCCACGCCGAGACCGGCAATCGCGGCCGCGTGGGTCACATGTTCTACCGGGCGGTACGGCGGGGCCGTGAGCAATGCGACGCCGGGCACGTCCTGTTCGGGTGCAGCCCATTTGGGGCCGCCTTAATCGGTTCCTGGGATGACACCTCCACGCGGCGGTTTCCGGAGAGCGGAGCTCGGCGAGCTGCCACAGCTCGTCGCTGGTGGCGTCATGGTGGCGGCCGGCTACCCCGCTGGGCCGACCGGATCACCGGGCGCAGCTACCGGTCAACGGGTCTTGCGGCGCGCCCTCGGCGGCGGCTGACACTGCGGACAGAAGTGCGAGCCCCGATTCATGAATTGCTCCCGCATGATGAGCGTGCCGCACCGCGGACACGGCAGTCCGGCTCGGCCGTATGAACTCAAACTTCTGTCGAAGTACCCCGACTGGCCGTTGACGTCGACGTAGAGGTCGTCGAACGATGTGCCGCCCACGCGGATGGCATCGCCCATCACGGCGGCGACGTCGTCGAGGAGGCCGCCGAGTGCGGCACGGGTGATCCCGCGTGTGCGACGTCTGCCGTGCAGACTCGAGCGCCACAGCGCCTCGTCGGCGTAGATGTTGCCGACCCCCGACACGACGGTCTGGTCGAGGACGGCCCGTTTGATCTCGGTGTTCTTACGGCGCAGCACGTCGACAACCCGTTCGGGGTCGTACGACGGCTCGAACGGGTCGGGCGCGATGTGCGCCACCGACTCCGGAACCGTGCGACCGCCGGCGTCCACCGTCTCGTCGAGGTGCCAGCCGCCGAACGTGCGCTGATCGACGAACCGGAGCTCGCGGCCCCCGTCGAGGACCGCGCGAATGCGCAGGTGCATCGGATCGGGATCGCCTTCGTCGGCGAGCAGCATCTGCCCGCTCATCCCGAGATGGACCACCACCGCGACGTCGTCGGCGCTGTCGGCGGCGATGAGCCACAGATACTTCCCGCGCCGTTCGACGGCTTCGATCCGTTTACCGCGGAGACGGTTCTCGAGGTCCGTCGCACCGAGCACATGGCGGCGGACCGCCCGCGGGTGTGACACCTCGACTCGGCCGATGGTGCGTTGCGCCAGATGCGTCTGCAGTCCGAGCCGGATCGTCTCGACTTCCGGCAGCTCAGGCATCGGCGACGGCGGCGTCGCCGGACGGACTGGCCTCGCTGAGGGTGTGCCACGCCAGAGACGCCGCCTTCTGCTCGGCCTCCTTCTTGGTGCGGCCCACACCCGTGCCCAGATCGTCGCCGCCGACCACGGCGACCGCAGTGAACTCCTTGTCGTGATCCGGGCCGGTGGAGGTGATCTGGTACTGCGGCGGACCCAAGCCCTTCTCGGCCGTGAGCTCCTGCAGCGACGTCTTCCAGTCGAGTCCCGCACCCAGGCGGCCCGACCGTGCGATGAGCGGCTCGAACAACGCCAGGACGACCTTCTTCGCGACCTCGATCCCGTGATCGAGGAAGACGGCGCCGAAGATCGACTCGAGCCCGTCGGCCAGGATGCTCTCCTTGTCCCGGCCGCCCGTCAACTCCTCGCCGCGCCCCAGGTACAGGTGGGCGCCCAGACCCCCTTCGCCGAGTTCGCGGGCCACATCGGCCAGAGCGTGCATGTTGACGACGCTGGCACGGATCTTGGCCAGCTCGCCCTCGGGCCGGTCCGGGTAGTCGAGGTACAGCCGTTCGGTGACGACGATCCCGAGGACGGCGTCGCCCAGGAACTCGAGGCGTTCATTGGTCGGCAGACCACCGTGCTCGTACGCGTACGAGCGGTGCGTCAACGCGAGCGTCAACAGTTCGTCGCTGATCGTCACACCGAGGACGTCGGTGAGCAGGCTGCGGTCGGGGCGACTGCTCACTCGCTGTCCTCCCCGACATTTCCGAAACGTTCGGCGAGTCCCGCCCACCGGGGGTCGATCACCTCGTGACCGTGATCGGGTTCGGCGTCGGCCAGGCGCACGCCGCACACCTGGCACAGTCCCGGACAGTCGGGGCGGCACAGCGGCGTCAACGGCAGATCGGTGGCGACACCGTCGATCACCACCTGCTCGAGGTCGATCTGCTCGTCCTCGATGCGGCCGAGTTCCTCCTCCTCGTCCGCGGTGCGATCGGTCTCGCTGCCCGGATAGGCGAAGAGCTCGGTCAGATGCACGGTCACCTCGTCGGACAGGGAGTCCAGGCACCGTCCGCACTGCCCTTCGACGGGCGCCGAGACCGTCCCGGTGACGAGGATGCCCTCGGTCACCGATTCGAGTCGCAGGTCGAAAACGACGTCGGCCCCCGCCGGGATGCCGATCATCTCGGCACCGATCCGGTCGGGGGTCGGCGTCGTCCAGGTCATCTCGGTCATCGAGCCGGCGCGGCGCGGAACCGAGCGCACGTCGATCACGAATCCAGAAGCACTCACCCGAACGATGGTACTCAGGGGCCCGCGCGTGCGGGGCGGGTGTCAGCCCGCCATCTGTGCGGGGCCGCCGTGCTCGGCGTCCACACTGTGCGGGTAGTCCGCGTAATCGTGCATGCCGGCACCGGTGCGCAGCTGCTGGCGACCGCGGTTCACCGAGCGGAGCGTACCGGTGAGGATGTCCTCGAAGTCGGCCAGCTTCTCGTCGACGTAGACGTCGCAGTCGCCGCGCAGCCGGTCGGACTCGGAGTGCGCCGCATCGACGATGCGCTCGGCCTCCGACTTCGCGGCCGCGACGACCTCGGATTCGGAGACGAGTCGCTGCTGCTCGGCGATGCCGTCGACGACGGACTTGTTGTAGCTGGCGTTGCCGGCCTCGACGACGCGGGAGGCTTCGGCGCGTGCACGGCCCGTCACGGCCTCGTACTCGCGGTTGGCGCTGCTCTCCAGCCGCTGGGCCTCCTCGGTGGCCTGGCCGACGATCGCCTGGGCGCTGCCGTTGGCCTCGTCGACCATCCTGTCGGCGCGGGCCTTGGCCTCGGCCATGATGCGATCGGCTTCGGCGCGAGCGTGCGCGAGCATCGCCTCCGAGTCGGTCTCGGCGCCGGTGACGAGGCGGTCGGCCTGGTCGCGGGCGTTCGACACGAGGGTGTCGCGCTCGTCGAGCACATCCTGCGCGTCGTCGAGTTCGGGCGGCAGCGCGTCGCGCAGCTCGTCCATCAGCTCGAGCACGTCGCCGCGCGGCACGAGGCAACCGGCGGTCATCGGCACGGTGCGCGCCTCTTCGACGATTGCGACGAGCTCGTCCAACGCTTCAAATACGCGGTACACGGTTACCCCTATCCGGCACGAAGGCCTTTGATATCACTGAGGCCATTGTGCCGAATGTTGCCGGTGTGACGACGGAGGCGTGCCGGGCGTGTCGCCCATCGTCAGCACGATCGCCGCGTCCAGCGTCCTCCCGACCCCGCACCACACCGAGGACCGACCGCATCAGGCCCGCAGCACACCCTCGATCCGCTCGATGAGCGCCGAATGAATGTGATCGGACAGATAAGGCGTCACATCGCCGCCGAGCTTCGCCACCTCTTTCACGAGCGAACTCGACACGTGCGCGTACCGCGGATCGGTCAGCATGAAGAACGTCTCGGCACCGGTCAGCTCGCGGTTCATCTGCGCCATCGGGATCTCATAGGCGAAGTCCGTCTCCGACCGCAGCCCCTTGACCATGGTGTCGGCCCCCTCCTCGGTGAGCAGATCGACGACCAGTCCGGTCCAACTGCGGACATCGACGTTCGGCAGATCGGCGACGTCCCGTTCGATGAGCGCGATCCGCTCCTCGATGCCGAACATTCCCTTCTTGTTGGGGTTCACCACGACGGCGACGACGACGCGCTCGAAACGGGCGGCCGCCCGCTCCACCACGAACCGGTGGCCGAGGGTGAACGGGTCATACGACCCCGGGCAGACTGCAGTGCTCATGACAGCCGAATCTACGCGATCGGCTCCGACGGCCGATCCCCCGCGACCGAGCCCCCGGACACCGCGTCGTCCCGCACCACGCGAGTGGCCACGAGAACCACGCTGTCGCCGTACTGTTTGCGGACGACCTCGTCGAATCCCTCCGGCCACCGGACGTCACCGTCACGGCGTCCGCGCTCGAGCACCACCCAGCCGCCGTCGGCGACCGCCCCGACCAACGCCGCCAGGACGCCGTCGACGTCGCCGGTCGGCACCTCGTAGGGCGGGTCGAGGAACACGAGGTCGAAGACACCCGCGGGAGCCGCGAGAAAGGCCTCCGCACTGCGCTGGACCACGCGGGCGCGAGCCGTCGCCCGGCACACCGCGATGTTGTCGCGGACCACCGCGGCCGCCCGCCGATCGGCCTCCACCAGCACCGCGGAGGCGCCGCCGCGCGAGACGGCCTCCAGACCGAGCGCCCCGGTGCCCGCGTACAGGTCGAGCACGCGCATCCCGGCGACATCGAACCGCGACCCGAGCATGGAGAACACGGCTTCGCGCACCCGGTCCGAGGTCGGACGCGTGGTGTCGGCCGGAACAGCGAGTCGGCGGCCGCGGAAATCGCCGCTGATGATTCTGGTCATGTCCCGACGAGTCTATCGTCGACGCGCGACACTCGCCCCGCCCCGGAATCGACGGCCGCGCCGGTACCGTGCAGTATGCGCATCCGCTCGACGGCGTGGACCCCGGCACCGCGCACCGACCCCGATCCCGATCCGGTCGCCCGGGCACGACAGATCGCCGCACTCCTCGCCGGTCGCCGGACCGCCGTCCTCACCGGCGCCGGACTGTCGACCCCGTCGGGCATTCCCGACTACCGAAGCCCCGGCTCGCCGACCCGACGCCCGATGACGGTCGACGACTTCCGCGCCTCCGCGGAGAACCGGCGCCGCTACTGGGCGCGCAATCACCTCGGATGGCGGCACATGGACGCAGCGCGCCCCAACGCCGCCCACATCGCCCTCCGCGACCTGCAAGACGCCGGCTCGGTCACCGGGATCATCACGCAGAACGTCGACATGCTGCACCTCAAGGCCGGTTCGTCGCCGGTGATCGACCTGCACGGCTCCTACGGCCGCGTGGCCTGCATGTCGTGCGGCGCCCGGACCTCGCGTCATCGTCTCGCCGACCGCCTCGAGGCCGCCAACCCCGGGTACGCGGACCGGGTCCGCTCGCGCGGCGCCATCGAGGTGGCGCCCGACGCCGACGCCGCACTCGCCGACATCGGCGACTTCCGCGCCGTCGGCTGCGAACTCTGCGACGGCCCGCTGAAGCCCGACATCGTGTACTTCGGCGAATCCGTGGCACCGGCGGTGGTCGCCCGCGCTCGACGGCTCGTCGCCGACGCCGACGTCCTGCTGGTGGCCGGTTCGTCGCTCACCGTCATGTCGGGCCTCCGCTTCGTCAAGCAGGCCGCGGCCGCGGGCCGCGACGTCGTCATCGTCAACCGCGGCGCGACCCGCGGCGACGAGTCGGCGACCCTCTCCGTGGACCACCGCTGCGAGGTCGTCCTCCCCCTCGTCGCAGGTCTCGCGCATCCCCGATCGCGACCCCCGGACCAGCCGTTCGCGGCGTCGGTGTGACCAGAGATTCCACCCTCCTGTGAGATATGCCACAGACGGTGGTTGAACTGCACAAAGCGAAGGTTCTCAACGACCGATGTCGGATCGGCCATGACTTCCCCGAACCGTCTCGTTAACCTCGGTCACGTCATGAACCCGATTGAAACCACACCGGAGAAAGACACCGGAAACACGGTCGCCTTCCGGCGCCCGCGGGCCCGTGACGGAAAACGCATTTGGGAGATCGCCCGCGATTCGCAGGTGCTGGACGTGAACTCGTCCTACTCCTATGTTCTCTGGTCACAGGATTTTTCCGAGACGTCCATCGTCGCCGAAGTCGACGGAGAGCCCGTCGGTTTCGTCACCGGATACCGTCGCCCGGCGAACCCCGAGATCCTCATGGTCTGGCAGGTCGCCGTCGACGCATCGCAGCGGGGAAAGCAGATCGCGGGGCGCATGCTCTGTGAACTGTTCAACCGGTGCGCACCCGACGGGGTGACCGCGATCAACACCACGATCAGCCCCGACAACGAGGCGTCCCAGCGGCTGTTCGCAGCCGCCGCCCGAACACTCGGCCTGCAGTTCCACCGCGAGCCGTTCTTCAGCGCAGAACTGTTCCCCGACGCTCACGAGCCCGAGGACCTGTATCTGCTGACGCCGGCGCCCACCGGAAGGTGACGCCGACAATCTCACGAGGAAACTCTTCAGCAATGACTATCGAAACTTCATTGGACGACCGAACTTTCACCAAACACGAATCCGAAGTCCGCTCTTACTGCCGCGACTGGCCCGCGGTGTTCGACACCGCGCAGGGCAGCTGGCTGACCGACGTCGACGGCAATCGCTACCTCGACTTCTTCGCCGGCGCAGGCGCGCTGAACTACGGCCACAACAACCCGGTGCTCAAGGAAGCCCTCCTGGAGTACATCGCCCGTGACGGCATCACCCACGGCCTCGACATGTCGACCCGCGCCAAGGGTGAGTTCCTCGAGACCTTCGCCGCGAAGATCCTCGAGCCGCGCGGCCTGGACTACAAGATCCAGTTCCCCGGCCCCACCGGCACCAACGCCGTCGAGGCGGCCCTCAAGCTGGCCCGCAAGGTGACCGGCCGCGAGGCGATCATCAACTTCACCAACGCCTTCCACGGCATGACCCTCGGCTCGCTGGCCGTGACCGGCAACTCGATGAAGCGCAGCGGCGCCGGCATCCCCCTGGTCCACGCGACCCCGATGCCGTTCGACAACTACTTCGACGGCGTCGTCGAGGACTTCAACTGGTTCGAGCGCGTGCTCGACGACTCCGGCTCGGGCTTCAACCGCCCGGCGGCCGTGATCGTGGAGACCGTGCAGGGCGAGGGCGGCGTCAACGTCGCGCGCGCCGAGTGGCTGCGCGGACTCGCCGACCTGTGCAAGCGCAAGGACCTGCTGCTCATCGTCGACGACGTGCAGATGGGCTGCGGACGCACCGGCGACTTCTTCTCGTTCGAAGAGGCCGGCATCGTCCCGGACATCGTCACCCTGTCGAAGTCGATCGGCGGCTACGGCCTGCCGATGGCGCTGACCCTGTTCAAGCCCGAACTGGACGTGTGGGAGCCCGGCGAGCACAACGGCACCTTCCGCGGCAACAACCCGGCGTTCGTCACCGCCACCGAGGCCATCAAGAAGTACTGGTCCGACGACAAGCTGTCGGTGCAGGTCAAGGCCAAGGGCATGGAGATCGCCCAGGCGTTCGACGCGATCTGCGCGCGCCACGAGGGCGTCTCGCACCGCGGCCGCGGCATGGCTCAGGGCCTGGTCTTCGAGAAGGCCGAGCTCGCCGACCGCACCTGTGAGATCGCGTTCGGCAAGGGCCTCCTCGCCGAGACCTCCGGCCCGAACTCCGAGGTCGTGAAGCTGCTGCCGCCGCTGACCCTGACCAGTGAAGAGCTCGCCCAGGGGATGGCGATCCTCAGCGAGTCCGTCGACGAAGCCATCAAGGAGACCAACGCATGATCGTCCGTACCACCGACGAGATCACCGGCACCGACCGCGAGGTGGCAGACCCCAAGGGCAACTGGGTCTCCAAGCGGATCGTGCTCGGCGGCGACGGTGTCGGATTCTCGTTCCACGAGACCACCATCAAGGCGGGTTCGGTCAACGAGTTCCACTACGCCAACCACATCGAGGCGGTCTGGCTCGTCGAGGGCAGCGGTACGCTGCTCGACCGGGAGACCGGCGAGACGTACCCGCTCGGCCCGGGCAGCATGTACCTGCTCAACGGCAACGAGCGCCACACGGTGACCGTCGACGAGCAGATGCGCATGCTGTGCGTGTTCAACCCGCCGGTGGTCGGCACCGAGGTGCACGATGAGAACGGCGTCTACCCGCTGGTCCCGGTTCCTCAGCAGGACGGTGCCGCGGGACGCCACCGCGCCGGCTGAGTCGGTCGCCGACGACATCGCGAGGGCGGTCTCTCCCACACGGGAGGGGCCGCCCTCGGTCGTCGGTCGGGTGGGTGGTCGCCGCTCAGGCGGTCACGAGATCGTCGGCGTGGATGATGGGGCGCCGCAGCTCCCCCGGCAGGTCGGCGGTGCTCCGGCCGATCATCGTCGCGACCACGTCGGCGTCGTACGACACGACGCCGCGACCGCGGACCGTCCCGGCCGGGTCGAGGAGTTCCACGACGTCGCCGTGGGAGAAGTCACCGCTGACCGCGGTGACGCCGGCAGGAAGCAGTGACCGCCGACGCCCGCACACCGCGGCGACGGCACCGTCGTCGAGGGTCAGCGAGCCGTGCGACTCCGCGGCGTGCCGAACCCAGAATCGGCGCGCCGACAGTCGCGTGGGCCGGGCGGCGAACGCGGTGCCCACCGTGGCGCCGTCGAGCGCCTGCGCAGCATCCCCGGCCGCAGCCAGCAGCACCGGGACACCGGAATCCGCTGCGAGGCGCGCAGCGGCCAGTTTGGACGCCATTCCGCCGGTTCCCAGCGAGCCGCCGGTCCCCGCGACGACCCCGTCGAGGTCGTCGGGTCCGTCGACCTGTTCGATGAACTGCGCCCGTCGACCGTCGGGACCGGTGCGGCGGGGATCGCCGTCGTACAGTCCGTCGACGTCGGAGAGCAGGACGAGGGCGTCGGCGTGAACGAGGTGCGCCACGAGCGCCGCCAGCCGGTCGTTGTCGCCGAACCGGATCTCGTTGGTGGCGACCGTGTCGTTCTCGTTAACCACCGCGACGGCGTGCAGCAGCCGCAGCCGATCGAGGGTCCGCTGCGCATTCGCGTGATGCGACCGGTTCGAGATGTCGTCGGCGGTGAGCAGCACCTGGCCGACCACCCGGTCGTACCGGGCGAACGACGTCCCCCAGGCGTGGGCGAGCCGAAGCTGCCCCACGCTCGCCGCCGCCTGCTTGGTGGCCAGATCGCGCGGCCGTTTCTTGAGTCCGAGCGGTGCGATGCCCGCGCCGACGGCCCCCGACGACACCACGATCACGTCCGACCCCGCGCGCATCCGCGCCTCCAGGGCGTCGACCAGAGCATCGAGCCGAGAGTGATCGATGCCGCTGGCCATGTCGGTGACCGCTGACGATCCGATCTTGACGACGATGCTCCGGGCGTCGGCGATCACGCGCCGCGCCTCGGTCATCGAGACGCCGGCGGTCGTCTCACTCATCGTCGGTCGCCTCGCGACGGAGTCGACGCGCGAGCTTCCGCTCGGCCGCCCCGACACGGTCGTTCTGTTCGAGGCGCACATCGGTGCCGCGGCCCGTCAGCGGGACGTCGTCGCCCATCGGGGTGATCGGCTCCCAGTCGAAGGTCATCTCCCCGATCGTCACGGGCGCCCCGGGCTTGGCGCCCTGCTTGACGAGTTCGTCCTCCACACCGAGTCGATTCAGACGATCGGCGAGATAGCCGACGGCTTCGTCGTTGTCGAACTGGGTCTGGCGGATCCAGCGTTCCGGGCGGGCGCCGCGCACGATGAAACCGCCGTCGAGGTCCGGATCCGGAACCACCGTGAACTCGGCCTCGTCGACGGCCTTGGGTCGGATCACGGTGCGACGGGCGACCGGCGCGGCATGCTCTCGACGGTATTCGCGGACCAGTGCCGCGAGGGCGAAGGTCAGCTCCGCGAGGCCGCGATGCGCGACCGCGGAGATCTGGAACACGGGCCAGCCGCGCTCGGCGATGTCGGCTTCGACGAACTCGGCGAGTTCGGCGGCTTCGGGCACGTCGATCTTGTTGAGGATCACCACGCGCGGTCGGGACGCGAGGTCGCCGAGGGAGTGGTCGGCGTCGAGCGCCGGACTGTAGGCCGCCAGTTCGGCCTCGAGCGCATCGATGTCCGAGAGCGGGTCGCGGCCGGGTTCGAGGGTCGCGCAGTCCACGACGTGTGCGAGCACCGCGCATCGCTCGAGGTGCCGCAGGAAGTCGAGGCCCAGTCCCCTGCCCTCGGAGGCTCCGGGGATGAGGCCCGGCACGTCGGCGACGGTGAACACGTCGGTGCCTGCGGTGACGACGCCGAGGTTCGGCGCCAGGGTGGTGAACGGGTAGTCGGCGATCTTGGGTTTGGCCGCCGAGAGCACCGAGATGAGCGACGACTTGCCTGCCGACGGGAAGCCGACGAGGCCGACGTCGGCCACCGACTTCAGCTCGAGGACCAGCGACCGCTCCTCGCCGGGCTCGCCGAGCAGCGCGAATCCCGGCGCGCGACGGGCCCGCGAGGCGAGTGCCGCGTTGCCGAGTCCGCCCCGGCCGCCCTGGGCCGCGACGAACCGGGTGCCCTCACCGATCAGGTCGGCGACGATGTCTCCGTTGGCGTCGAGCACCACCGTGCCGTCGGGGACGGCCAGCACCAGGTCCTCGCCGGCGGCACCGGCGCGGTTGGCACCCATTCCGGGCGTACCGTTGGTCGCGCGGGCGTGTGGACGGAAGTGGAAGTCGAGAAGGGTGTGGACCTGCGGATCGACGACGAGCAGCACATCGCCGCCGCGACCGCCGTTCCCGCCGTCGGGCCCGCCGAGCGGCTTGAACTTCTCACGGTGCACCGATGTGCAGCCGTGACCGCCGTTGCCGGCGACGGCGTCGATCTGGACGCGGTCGACGAAGCGTGACATTGTTCTGGCCTTCCCTGGGGCGACGGGACGCTTCTGCACCCCGATATGACAACAGGGCGGACAGGGTGCATATGACCCTGCCCGCCCTGAGTTGAGCGTGTCGTCTCGCGCCGGGTCAGACCGCAGCCGGGACGATGTTCACGGTCTTGCGACCGCGCTTGGTGCCGAACTGGACGGCACCGGCCTCGAGCGCGAAGAGGGTGTCGTCGCCGCCGCGGCCGACGCCCGTGCCCGGATGGAACTTGGTGCCGCGCTGACGGACCAGGATCTCACCGGCGAGGACTTCCTGTCCGCCGAAACGCTTGACGCCGAGTCGCTTGGCATTCGAATCGCGACCGTTGCGCGTACTCGATGCACCCTTCTTGCTTGCCATCTGCTAATCCTCCTAGGAGCTCGTCGGCCGTGTCAGGCGATACCGGTGACCTTCAGGACCGTCAACTGCTGACGGTGGCCCTGACGCTTGTGGTAGCCGGTCTTGTTCTTGTACTTGTGGATGCGGATCTTCGGGCCCTTGACGTGCTCGACGACCTCGGCGGTGGCCGAGATGCCGGCCAGCTTATCCGCGTCGGTGGTCAGATTCGCGCCGTCGACGACCAGCGCCACCGGCAGCTTCACCGCGCTACCGGGCTCACTGTCGATCTTCTCGACCTTCACAATGTCACCCTCGGCGACCTTGTACTGCTTACCGCCGGTCTTGACGATCGCGTACGTTGCCATCCCGCTGTCCTCTTAACTCGTCTCATCGGGCCGGATCCACAGGCGTGTCCTGCCGACCGGCTTGTCTCTGGTGTGCTGCAGTCGCGGCAAAACCCTGCCGACGACTTCCTCTGCGTAGCGCGCAGCAATCAGCGCGCCTGCGTAAGGCGACCTGTCAAGGTTACGGCAGACGCCGCACCCAGGTCAAACTCACTCTTGTGGCGGCGGACCCGCTGCCCGACGGCCGCTGCGACGACGCGGGGTCCGGGTCACCTCGACCACGGGCTGCGCTGTCTGCTGAGCGACCGTCGTGACCGGTTCGCTCGTCACCGTCGTCGGCTCGGGTGCGGGGGCGCCGGCACCCGTCGGCGACGCTGCGCGACGCACGGCACGTCGACGACGACGCACGACGACGCCGGATTCGGCGGCGGGAGCCTCCGCTTCGGGGGTCCTGTCTTCGGGGGTCCTGTCTTCGGGGGTTCTGCCTTCGGGGGTCGCTGCCGTCCGCGGAGCAGACGCCGTGTCGGCGTCCGGCTGCTGCTCGACGGCGGCCCGGCCGCCGCTGTTCTTGTCGCCGCTGTTCTTGTGCCCGCCGCTCGTGTCACGGCTGGCCTTGTCACGGCGGCGCCCGGAGCCGGTTCCCCCCTCGCCGTTCGGCGAATCGGTGTCACCGCTGCGCTTGCCGGTATCACCGCTGCGCTTGCCGGTGTCACCGCTGCGCTTGCCGGGGGTCTTGCCCCCCTCGTCTGCGCTGTGCTCCTCGGCTGCGCTGCGCGTTTCGTCCGCGCTGGGCCCCTCGTCCGTGCTGTCCCCCTCGTGGTGGGCCATCGCGCGGAACAGCGGGTGCTCGGCTGCCGGCTTGTGTGCGGGTTTGGTGCCCTGCTGATCCGAGGAGCCGCCCCCGTTGTCTCCGCCGGAGCCGCGCTTGCGCGAGCGCCGCGAGCGCCGCGATCCGGAATCCGACCGGTTCGAATCGTCCGACGACCGCACCTCGACGGGGTCGGCGTGGACGATGACGCCCCGGCCGCTGCACGCGGTGCACGTGGTGGAGAAGGCTTCCAGGAGCCCGGTGCCCAGACGCTTGCGCGTCATCTGCACCAGCCCCAGCGACGTCACCTCCGACACCTGGTGCCGCGTGCGGTCGCGCGACAGCGCCTCGGTGAGCCTCCGCAGAACGAGATCGCGGTTCGATTCGAGGACCATGTCGATGAAGTCGACGACGATCATTCCGCCGATGTCGCGCAGCCGCATCTGGCGCACGATCTCCTCGGCGGCCTCGAGGTTGTTCCGCGTGACGGTCTCCTCGAGGTTGCCACCGGATCCGGTGAACTTCCCGGTGTTGACGTCGACGACGGTCATCGCCTCGGTGCGCTCGATGATGAGGGTGCCGCCGGACGGCAGCCACACCTTCCGGTCGAGCGCCTTCGCGAGCTGCTCGTCGATGCGGTGCACGGTGAACGAGTCCGGCGAGTCGGCGTGCTCCTTGCTGAACTGCTCGAGACGTTCGGTGAGGTCCGGTGCGACGTCGGCGACGTAACCCGAGACCTGCTTCCACGCCCGATCGCCTTCGATGACGAGCTTGCGGAAGTCCTCGTTGAACAGATCGCGCACCACGCGGACCAGGAGTTCGGGCTCCTCGTACAGCGCCTTGGTGGTGCCCGATCCCTTCGACGTGTGCTCCTGGGAGGCCGCCTCGATGCTCTTCCACTGCGCTTCGAGTCGCTCGATGTCGGCGCCGAGCTCCTCGGCGCTGACACCCTCCGACGCCGTCCGGATGATCACGCCGGCCTCATCGGGAACGAGCTTGGCGAGGATCTGCTTGAGCCTGCGCCGCTCGGTGTCGGGAAGCTTGCGGCTGATGCCGGTCGACGTTCCGCCCGGGACATACACCAGGTAACGACCGGCGAGGGAGATCTGCGTGGTCAGGCGTGCGCCCTTGTGTCCGACCGGGTCCTTGCTGACCTGGACCATGACGTGATCGCCCGGTTTGAGGGCCTGTTCGATCTTGCGCGAACCACCGCCGAGACCTGCCGCCTCCCAGTTGACCTCGCCGGCGTACAGCACGCCGTTGCGGCCGCGGCCGATGTCGACGAAGGCGGCCTCCATTCCGGGCAGCACGTTCTGGACGCGACCGAGGTAGATGTTGCCGACCATCGACTGCGACGTCTCGGTGGTCACGAAGTGCTCCACCAGGACACCGTCTTCGAGCACCGCGATCTGCGTGTAGTCCTCGGTGGGTGCGGCGTGCGGTTCGTTCTCGGTGATGGCGGTGTTGGCGGCGCGTTCGCGAACGACCATGACCCGTTCCACCGACTCTCGCCGGGCGAGGAACTCCGACTCGGTCAGGATCGGCGGCCGCCGGCGGCCCGCATCGCGGCCGTCACGGCGCCGTTGACGCTTCGCCTCGAGTCGCGTCGACCCGGAGATTCCCTGCACCTCGTCGCGCGCCCGCTTGGCCCGCGGCTCCCGCTCGTGGACCACGGTGTTCGGCGGATCGTCGGACGACGATGCGTCATCGGCATCAGCACCACCGCGCCGACGGCGTCGGCGGCGTCGGCGTTTGCTCGCCGGAACGCGCGACTCGTCGCCGTTCTCGGCGTCATCGCCGTTGCCGTTGCCACCGTTGCCGTTGCCTCCGTTGCCGTTACCTCCGTTGTCGGCGTCTTTCGCGCCGTTGGTGTCCTTCGATGCGTTCGTGTCGTCGGTTCCGCCGTCGTCGGTGTTCTGGTTGCGGCCCTTCGTGTCCTTGCCGGCGTCGCCGCCGGACCGGTTCCGACCGGGCTGCTTGTCCCCGCCCTGGTTGTTGCCGCCCTGGTTGTTGCCGCCCTGCTTGTCGCCGTTCCGGGTGGCGTCGCCGTCCTCGGAGCTGTCGGCGGTCTGCGTCGACTCATGGTCGGCGTCCTGGTTCTGATCGCCGCGACCACGTCCCCGACCGCGCCGTCCGCGCCGACGCCGACGCGACCGGCCGTCGCCGGAGTCGTCGTCGCCGGAATCGTCGGACGCCTTGTCGCGGGAGTCCTGCTCACCGTCCGAGGACGACTCCTCGTCGGCGGGGCGCCCGGTCGCCGGCTGCTCGGGCGCCGACTGCTCGGTCGCCGACTTCTGTGTCGCCGACTTCTGTGTCGCCGACTTCTGGGGCGCCGACTCCTCGGGAGCCGTCTCGTCCGCTGCAGGCTGCTGCGCGGGTTTCGACCCGCTCTTCTCGGCCCGATCATCCGTGGCCGGGCTGGGCGGCAGGAACAGGGGTGCGGTGGTGTCCCCCGCCGACTCGGCGACCGGTTGCGCCGCCTCCACCGCGGAGAACAGGGACGATTCGGATCGAACCTCCGCCTGTTTCCCGGGCGCCTGTGTCTCGGGCGCCTGTTTCTCGGGCGCCCCGTCGGCCTGGATCTGGTCTGCCGGCCCTTCGGCCGTCTGGCCCTCGGCGGCATGGGCGCCGCCGATTCGCGCCTCGAGCGCCTCGGCGTCGGTGCGCGAGATCGATGACTGCGCGGTGCGCGCAGTCACCCCCATCTCCTGCAGGTGCGCGAGCACCTCCTTGCTGGTGATCTCCAGCATCCGCGCCAGTGCATGGACGCGCAGTCGAAGGGGAAACTTTTCCGCTGACTGATCCGCAGTTGCGTCAGTCTGCGACCCGTTATCGGTCACGTGGTCTCCTCAAGACCCCCGGGCGCGTCGCACTGAGAAAAACGGCAACGCGGCCACGCGAGGGCCTTCCGATGTGTGCCGGTCTCGATGACCGGGTGTTATGTGGTCTTCGCGTCGTCTTGACGCCTTGCTGTGACGCTTCCGAGGCCGAAGCCGGACCCCTGTTCGGGGTCGGACGGTGCCGGCACCTTCTGGTGGCTGCGCGTCGGTCGTCGACGCCAAAGTGTGAAGCCGACGACTGTGCAAGTATCCCACATCACGGGGTGTCCCCCGCACACGAGTGGAGAATCAGGGCCCCCGCGCGCCGCGTCGCGGGTGGGAATCAGGAGTTCAGCGAGGGAAACCAGAGAGCAATCTCACGGGCAGACGACTCGGGCGAGTCCGATCCGTGAACGATGTTGAACTGGGTCTCGAGGCCGAAGTCGCCACGGATCGTCCCGGGGATCGCCTTCTCGACCGGATCGGTTCCGCCGGCGAGCTGACGGAACGCCGCGATGGCCCGCGGGCCCTCGACGACCGCCGCGACGACCGGTCCGGACGTGATGAAATCGATGAGCGAGCCGTAGAAGGGCCGTTCGGCGTGCTCTGCGTAATGCTCACCGGCCAGGTCGGCCGACACGGTCCGCAGTTCCAGAGCCGCCAGGGTCAGGCCCTTGCGCTCGATGCGGGCGATCACTTCCCCGACCAGTCCACGCTGGACGCCGTCGGGCTTGATGAGGACGAGAGTCTGTTCAGTCACGCAGCACACTGTAGCGATGCTCAGCGCATCCCGCCGTATGAGGTCCGTCGACGGGATCGGGGCGAGGCGACTCGCGTCAGTTCGGGCAGTACTGCTTCTCGACGGCGAAGAAACCGTAGTTGAACAGATCACCCGGCTGACGCGGACCGTCGACGATGATCTGCAGGCACGCGCCGGGAGTCTCGACGGCCGCGGTCATCTCCCGTTTCAGCGAATCGGCCATCGCCTGGTTCGCCTTCGAGTAGTTCGGCGGGACGGGAAGATTCGCGATGATCCGATCCGCGCCGCGGTCGTTCATCCACTTCGTGGACGACCGGGTCGCGAGGTAGCCGAGCGCGCCGGGAGCGACGGGCATCGGCACACCGGCCTCGGCGCTCTGGTCGACGACGTCTTCCGGAGACGATTCGTGAGAAGACGACGGGGCCTGAGAGGACGGGGCCGCCGCCGACGGACCGACCGCCATCGCGCTGCCGACCGCCGCCACGGCGATCACCACCGCCCCCGCACGCGCGGCCGTCGCTGCTCGCACACGGAATCGCCGAGCGGTCCCCAGCGGACCATCACCCAATGTCATTTCTCTCCCCAAACATCTCGTCCGTGCCGTTACCGCATATCCAGCGGCGCGACGGCACGACTGCGTCGAAGTCCCCGTCCCCGACGGTCCTGCGCGGTGCAGGTCGGTTTCTGCCGTTCACTGTAACGCATGGTCGACAACGCATGGTCGACCACGAGCCGGTACGGCGACGACGGGAGGCGCGTCAGGCCGAGTCGTCCACCGGACGCTGTCCCGGGAGTCGCCCCTCAGCGATCCGGCGGGCCACATCCCGTTTGATGTAGGCGATGTAGATCCAGACGCACAGGAAGATGACTCCGATGACGGCGATCGACCAGTGGAACACCCCGCCCGCGATGACGAACACCTGCAGCACCAGATCGGCCTCCAGCGCACGCGCCATCCCCTGCCGTCCGGCCAGCACGATCATCACCACCACGAGCGCACCCAGGTAGGTGCCGGATGCGGCCGTGACCCCGCCGCCGAGATTCGCCACGATCGGGAAGGCGAGCGCGACGACGATCAGCTCGAGGATGAGCGTGCCCGCGGTGACACCGCGGAACCCCTTCCACGGGTCGCTCGGAGGTTGCGTGTACCGGGGACTCATGACGGCTCCTTACCGAACAGTGTGCGACCGGCACCGGCGGTGACCACCGATCCGGTGATGACGACGCCGGCTCCCGACATCGTGCCCTCATCGTCCTCTTCGGCGAGAGCGATCGCCGCTTCGACGGCGTCGGGCAGGAACGGCTCCACCCGCACCCGATCCTCACCGAAGATCTCGTGGGCGATGTCCGCGAGATCAGCGGCGTCGAGTGCCCGCGGCGATCCGTTGTTGGTCACGACCACCGACGTCAGCGCCGGTTCCAGCGCCGCCAGGACGCCGCGCGCATCCTTGTCGCCGAGGACCCCGACGACGCCGACGAGCCGCCGGAAGTCGAACTCCGACGTCAGGGCCGCCGCCAGGGCTCGAGCACCGTGCGGATTGTGGGCGGCGTCGACGAACACGCTCGGTGCGCTTCGCACCCGCTCGAGCCTCCCCGGGCTCTCAACGGCAGCGAACCCCTCGCGGATCGTGTCGGCGTCGAGGGCGCGATCCGCGCCCGCCCCGAAGAATGCCTCGACCGCCGCCAACGCGAGCGCCGCGTTCTGCGCCTGGTGCGCTCCGTGCAACGGCAGGAAGATCTCCTCGTACGTGCCACCGAGCCCCCGGATGGTCAGCAGCTGTCCCCCGACAGCCGTCGCCGCCTCCACCACCCGAAACTCCGAGTCCTGACGCGCGACGATGCTGCCGGCGTCGACGGTCGCCCGGAGCAGCACATCGGTCACCTCGGGGTCCTGCGGGGCCAGGACGGTCACCGGATCGACGGCGACGAGCGCATCCGTCGGCCCCGGTTTGATGATCCCGGCCTTCTCCCCTGCGATCGCCGTCAACGTGTCGCCGAGATAGTCCGCGTGGTCCATCGCGATGGGCGTGATGACCGCGATCTGCGCGTCGATCACATTGGTCGCATCCCAGCGGCCTCCCATCCCGGTCTCGACCACCGCCACATCGACCGGCACCTCGGCGAACGCGGCGTACGCGATGGCGGTGAGCACCTCGAACTTGCTCATCCGGGGGCCGCCCCCGGCGGTCGACGAATCGTCGACCATCGTGACGTACGGCTCGATGTCCCGGAAGGTCTCGACGTATGTCGCCGGTGTGATCGGTTTCCCGTCGACCGCGATCCGTTCGGTGACGAGCTGCAGGTGAGGGCTGGTGATCCGACCGGTCCGCCGATGAAACGCCCGCAACAGGGAGTCGATCATCCGCGTCACCGACGTCTTGCCGTTGGTGCCGGCGACGTGAATCGCCGGATAGGCGTGTTGGGGATTCCCGAGCAGTTCCATCAGCGCGGAGATCCGAGTCAGCGACGGCTCGATCTTCGTCTCGGGCCACCGCGTGTCGAGTTCCGCCTCCAGAGCGGTCAGTTCCGCGAACTCCCCTGCCGGGTCGTCGCCCTCTGCTGCCGTGACGCGCCCCGTCATCGTGCGCTCAACGAGTCCAGCTTGCCCCGAAGCCGATCCACCTCGGCCTCCGCCAGGTCGCGGCGTGCTCGGATCTTGGCGACGACAGCCTCGGGCGCCTTCGCGAGGAACTGCTCGTTGCCGAGCTTTCCCGTGGTCGTCGCGAGCTCCTTCTCGGCGGCCGCGAGGTCCTTGGCCGCCCGCTTGCGCTCCGCCTCGACGTCGACCGTGCCCGACGTGTCGATCGCCACCGTGGCCGTTCCGGACGACAGGCGGACCTCGACGGTCGCCGTCGCGGCGAAATCCGCGTCGGCGCCCGCCAACCGGGCCAACGCATCCAGGTAGGGACGATGGGCCTCCAGCCCCGCCGCGGCGAGACCGTCGATCGTCGCCGCCACCCGCTGCCCCGGGTTGAGCCCCTGGTCGCTGCGGAATCGCCGCACCTCGGTGATCAGCTTCTGCAGATCGGTGATCCTGGTCGCCGCACCCGCGTCGCGGGTCGCCACGTCGCCGCCGCCCGTCGGCCACGGCGCGATCACCACCGATTCGCCGCCGGTCAGCGCCGTCCACAGGGTCTCGGTGACGAACGGCATCACCGGCGACAGCGCACGCAGCAGCGGGTCGAGCACCGCGCCGAGCACCGCACGGGTGTGCGCTGCCCGGTCGCCGCCGTCCGAGATCTGGACCTTGGCCAACTCCAGGTACCAGTCACAGACCTCGTCCCACGCGAAGTGATACAGCGCCTCGCAGGCCTTCGAGAACTCGTAGGCGTCGAATCCCTCGTCGACGGCCACGAGCACCTCGTCGAGCCGGTCCAGGATCCACCGGTCGGCGTCGGTCAACGCATCCCGTGCCGGGAGCTCCTCGCATCGGGCGCCGTTCATCATCGCGAACTTGGTGGCGTTGAAGAGTTTGGTGGCGAAGTTCCGCGACGACTGCGCATGCGATTCGCCCACCGAGATGTCGCTGCCCGGATTGGCCCCCCGAGCGAGGGTGAAGCGCAGGGCGTCGGCACCGTAGCGATCCACCCAGTCCAGGGGGTCGATGCCGTTGCCCTTCGACTTGCTCATCTTGCTGCCGTGCTCGTCGCGCACGAGGCCGTGCAGGAAGACGTCGCGGAACGGCACGGCCGCGTCGCGGCCGGCCAGCCCGCCGTGGTCGAGTTCGCCGACGAAGGTGCCGAACATCATCATCCGGGCCACCCAGAAGAACAGGATGTCGTACCCGGTGACCAGCACCGACGTCGGATAGAACCGATCGAGGTCGTCGGTGGCGTCGGGCCACCCCATCGTCGAGAACGGCCACAGTCCCGACGAGAACCAGGTGTCCAGGACGTCGGGATCCTGCTCCCAGCCGTCCGGGACCGTGTCGTCGGGACCGAAACACTCCACCTGGCCGTCCGGCCCGTACCAGATCGGGATGCGATGGCCCCACCACAGCTGGCGGGAGATGGTCCAGTCGTGCATGCCGTCGACCCAGTCGAACCAGCGCGGCTCCTGACTGGCGGGATGGATGACGGTGTCACCATTGCGGACGGCGTCCCCGGCGGCCTTCGCCAACTGGTCCACCTTGACCCACCACTGCATCGACAGACGCGGCTCGATGCTCTCTCCGGACCGCTCCGAATGTCCCACGCTGTGCAGGTAGGGCCGTTTCTCGGCGACGACGCGGCCCTGCGCCGCCAGCGCCTCGCGCACCTTGACGCGGGCCTCGAACCGATCCATCCCGTCGAACTGCGTGCCGGTGCCGGCGATGGCGCCGGTCGCGTCCATGATCGTCGGCATCGGCAGGTCGTGGCGCACGCCCATCTCGAAGTCGTTGGGGTCGTGAGCGGGCGTGATCTTGACCGCTCCCGTCCCGAACTCGGGGTCGACGTACTCGTCGGCGATGACGGGGATCCGCCTGCCGGTGAACGGATGCTCCAACGTGGTGCCGATCAGATCGCGGTAGCGCTCGTCGTCCGGGTGCACCGCGACCGCGGTGTCTCCCAGCATCGTCTCGACGCGGGTGGTGGCCACGACGACGTGCGGCTCGTCGTCCGCGAGGGATCCGTAGCGCAGCGAGACCAGCTCGCCCTCCACCTCCTCGAACTTCACCTCGATGTCGGAGATCGCCGTCTGCAGGACCGGCGACCAGTTCACCAGCCGCTCCGCCCGGTAGATGAGCCCCGCGTCGTAGAGGCGCTTGAAGATCGTCTGGACGGCACGCGACAGCCCCTCGTCCATCGTGAAGCGGTCCCGGCTCCAGTCGACGCCGTCGCCGATCCGGCGCATCTGACCGGCGATCGTTCCACCCGACTCGGCCTTCCACTGCCAGACCCGCTCGATGAAGGCCTCGCGCCCGAGATCCGTCTTGGTCAGTCCCTCGGCCGCGAGCTGCTTCTCGACGATCGTCTGCGTCGCGATGCCCGCGTGGTCCATGCCGGGCAGCCACAGCACCTCGTAGCCCTGCATGCGCTTGCGGCGAGTCAGGGTGTCCATCAGGGTGTGGTCGAGCGCGTGCCCCATGTGCAGCGAGCCGGTGACGTTCGGCGGCGGCAGGACCACCGAATACCCGGGCTTGTCGGATGACGGGTCCGCGGTGAAATACCCCGCGTCCACCCATCGCTGGTACAGGTCCGATTCGTGATCGGCGGGTTCCCAGGACTTCGGAAGCTCAGTGGTCTGCTCGGCGTTGGTCACCACTCGATTCTAGGTAACCCGTGAGACGCGCAGGCGGTGCAGGTCCCCGGGTGCGTCGACATTGGTGAGCCATCGCGCGTCGGACACCCCGATCCGGTGCGTGACCAGCGCATCCAGGACGGCGCTCATCCGGAGCTCGCCGTCGGCGACCAGTTCGTCGAGACGCTCGACGAGCGAGGTCCGGTAGACGGCCGCCATCGGATGGTCGCGTCCCCCGTCATGTGCGACCACGACGTCGGCGGAGTCCGAGAGACCCGCGCAGAGCTCGTCGATCAGGCCCGCGTCGACCAGCGGCATGTCCGTGGCACAGACGAACGCGGCCGCCGCGCCCGCCTCTCGTGCCGCGCGCAGCGCCGCCGCCAGTCCGCCGAGGGGACCGCTGCCCGCGGGTTCGCCGGTGATCCACTCCAGGTCGGTTCCGTCGGCCAGGTCGACATACGCCTGCGACGTGGGCGGAGCGGCGACGAGAACGGGCTCGCAGCGTGCGCTGATCGCCCACGCGATCCGGGTGAGCATCGGCTCGCCCTCCCATTCGAGGGCCGCCTTGTCCTGCCCCATGCGGCGAGATCGCCCGCCCGCGAGGATGATTCCGGCCGGTCGGCGTTCCGCTGAGCTCGTCATCACTCCAGTCTGGCAAACCTGCGGGTCCGGCACACTCGATTCGTTCCGCTGCGTTCGCGCATGACGCTCCCGCGACGTGCCGGTCCCGGGACCGGCACTGGGTCAGGCCGACTTCTCCTTGGGCTCCTCGTCCTCCGACCGCGGGACGATGGTCGGCAGCACGTTGTCGCTGACCGTCTCGCCGGTCACCACGACCTTCGCGACGTCGTCACGGCTCGGGATGTCGTACATCACCGGGAGGAGGACCTCCTCCATGATGGCGCGCAGACCGCGGGCACCGGTCCCCCGATGGATCGCCTGATCGGCGACCGCCTCGAGCGCGTCGTGGGTGAACTCGAGTTCGACCCCGTCCATGTCGAACAGCTTCACATACTGCTTGACCAGCGCGTTCTTCGGTTCCGACAGGATCGAGACGAGCGCCTCCTTGTCGAGGTTCGTCACCGACGCGACCATCGGGAGGCGTCCGATGAACTCCGGGATCAGACCGAACTTGATGAGATCCTCGGGCATCACCTCGGCGAAGTGGTCGACGGTGTCGACCTTCTCCTTGGTCGCCACCTCGTTGCCGAAGCCGATACCGCGTTTGCCGATCCGCTCGTCGACGACCTTCTCCAGGCCGGCGAATGCGCCCGCGACGATGAACAGGACGTTCGTGGTGTCGATCTGGATGAACTCCTGGTGCGGATGTTTGCGGCCGCCCTGCGGCGGCACGCTCGCCTGGGTGCCCTCGAGGATCTTGAGCAGCGCCTGCTGAACGCCCTCGCCCGACACGTCGCGCGTGATCGACGGATTCTCGCTCTTGCGCGCGATCTTGTCGACCTCGTCGATGTAGATGATTCCGCTCTCGGCGCGCTTCACATCGTAATCGGCGGCCTGAATCAGTTTGAGCAGGATGTTCTCGACGTCCTCACCCACGTATCCGGCCTCGGTGAGCGCCGTGGCGTCGGCGATCGCGAACGGCACGTTCAGCATCTTGGCCAGCGTCTGCGCGAGGTAGGTCTTACCGCAGCCCGTCGGTCCGAGCATGAGGATGTTCGACTTCGCCAGCTCGACGATCTCGCCGCCGCCCCGCTTGTCGGACGCCTTCTTCTCCCCCGCCTGGATGCGCTTGTAATGGTTGTAGACGGCGACGGCGAGGGTCCGCTTGGCCGTGTCCTGTCCGACCACGTAATTGTCGAGGAAGTCCCGGATCTCGGCGGGCTTGGGCAGCTCGTCGAGCTTCACGTCACTGGACTCGGCCAGTTCCTCTTCGATGATCTCGTTGCACAGGTCGATGCACTCATCGCAGATGTACACGCCCGGTCCGGCGATGAGCTTCTTGACCTGCTTCTGGCTCTTGCCGCAGAACGAGCACTTGAGGAGGTCGCCACCGTCTCCCATACGCGCCATTTGGCCGCACCTACTTCCCTGTCTGCGAACTACCTCGACGGTACTCGCGCACGATGTCTTCGACGAGCCGAACTGCGGCAGTCTTGGAGATTAGTGAGGTCGCGTCCGACACGCCCGCATTCGCGATCCGGGCGTGTCGGCGCGCACTCCGCTGTCGTCGCCTACTTGCGCGCCGACTTCTTCCGGTACTCGAACACCTCGTCGATGATCCCGTACTCCTTGGCCTGGACCGCGTCGAGGATGTTGTCACGGTCGGTGTCGACGCGGATCTTCTCCGGGTCCTGACCGGTGTGCGACGCGAGGATGTCGTCGAGGCGCTTGCGGATCCGCTCCATCTCGGCGGCCTGGATCTCGAGATCCGAGACCTGGCCCTGGTAGGCGCCGCCGGTCCGCGGCTGGTGGATCATCACGGTCGCGTTCGGAAGCGCCGCACGCTTGCCCGGGGTCCCGCCGGCCAGCAGGATCGCGGCCGCCGACGCCGCCTCACCGAGGCAGACGGTCATGACGTCGCAGTGCACGTACTGCATGGTGTCGTAGATCGCCAGCATGTCCGGGACACTGCCGCCGGGCGAGTTGATGTACATGGTGATGTCGCGGTCGGGGTCCTGGCTCTCCAGGACGAGCAGCTGCGCCATCACGTCGTTCGAGACGGCTTGATCGATGGGCGTGCCGACGAACACGATGCGCTCCTCGAACAGCTTGGAGTACGGGTCGTACTGCCGCTGGCCGTTCGGGGTGTTCTCGATGAACGACGGGAAGATGTAGCGCGCCTGGATGTCCTTCATCGCCAGCGCTGCATCCGGAATGCCGGCGCGGACGTCGGCGGGAAGCGAATGTGTCATGGTTTCTCCGTAACCGTGAAGTGGGTGAGCGTCAGACCGTGGGGCGAGCGACGGTGGTCACGACGTGGTCCACCAGGCCGTAATCCTTGGCCTCCTGCGCCGTGAACCACTTGTCGCGGTCGGCGTCGGCCTCGATCTTCTCCAGCGGCTGACCGCTGAACTCGGAGTTGAGGCGGTTCATCTCCTTCTTGGTGGCCGCGAACTGCTCGGCCTGAATGGCGATGTCGGACGCGGTGCCGCCGATGCCCGCCGACGGCTGGTGCATCATGATTCGCGCGTGCGGGAGCGCGTGGCGCTTGCCCTTGGTGCCGGCGGCCAGCAGGAACTGACCCATCGACGCCGCCATGCCCATCGCGTAGGTGGCGATGTCGCACGGGGCGAGCTGCATGGTGTCGAAGATCGCCATTCCCGCCGTGACGCTGCCGCCCGGCGAGTTGATGTAGAGGCTGATGTCCCGGTCCGGGTCCTCCGCGGCGAGCAGCAGGATCTGGGCGCACAGGCGGTTGGCGATGTCGTCGTCCACCTGCGTGCCGAGGAAGATGATGCGCTCACGCAGCAGACGTTCGAAGACCGAGTCGGTCAGGTTCAGGCCCGCCACGCCCGACGTCATCGAGGGTGTGTACAGATTGCTCACAGAATGTCCCTATCTGTCTAACGGTGAGGGTCTCCCCGCTCCGGGGCGAACCCCGGCGGCCGACGCGGTGCGCCGCCGTGTGGAGAAGCTGTCATCGAGGTTAATCACTTTTGGGCCGCCCGTTGTTCCGTCGACACCCCTAATTCGCTCACAGCGGAACGCCGATTCGCGGGTCGATACGCCGGCGGGGTCGGGCGGACAGACGACGGCGGCCGGGACGAGCAGCTCGTCCCGGCCGCAGCCACGGTCATGCGGTCGCGTCAGTCGTCCTGCGCGTCCTCGTCCTCGGCCTGCTCGTCGGAGCCGAAGAACTCCTTGGTGTCGATCGCCTCGCCGTTGGTGTCGGCGACCTTCACCTCGGTGATGAGGGCGGCGAGCGCCTTGTTGCGACGCACATCGGCGTAGAGGGCGCCGATCTGGTTCGCGTTCTGCAGCTGCTGGATGAACTCCTGCGGAGCCATGCCGTAGCGCTGCGCCTGCATGAGGATCTGCTGGGTCAGCTCGTCCTGGCCGACCTCGACGTCGGCCTCGTCGGCGATCGCGTCGAGCAGCAGCTGAGTGCGCACCGACTTCTCCGCCTCGGTGCGGCTCTCGGCGTCCCACTCGTCCCGGGTCTTGCCCTGCGCCTCGAGGAAACGGTTGACCTGTTCGTCGTCGTGCCCGAGCGCGTGCACCAGCTGATGCTGCACGGCCTCCACCTCGGCGTCGACGACGGCCTCCGGCAGCGGGAACTCGACGGTCTCGATGAGCTGGTCGAGGACGGCGTCGCGGATCGCACCGGCCTGCTCGTACTTCTTGGTGTCGCCGACCTGGCGGCGAAGGTCCTCGCGGAGCTCGTCGACGGTGTCGAACTCGGAGGCCATCTGCGCGAACTCGTCGTCGAGCTCGGGCAGTTCGCGCTCCTTGACCGACTGGACGGTCACCGTGATCTCGGAGTCGGCGCCGGCGTTCTCCCCGGCGACGAGCTTGGAGGTGAAGGTGGTGCTCTCGCCGGCCTTGACACCCTCGATGGCCTCGTCGAGGCCCTCGATCAGGGTGTCGCTGCCGACCTCGTGCGACAGGCCCTCGGTGGACGCGTCCTCGACGGGCTTGCCGTCGACGGTGGCCGACAGGTCCAGGGAGACGAAGTCGCCCGTGGTGACGCCCCGCTCCACACCGACGAGGGTGCCGAAACGGGCGCGGAGGTTCTCGACCTCGGACTCGACGTCGGCGTCGGCAACCTCGATCGGGTCGACCTCCACCGCGATCGTGGAGTATTCGGGGAGGGTGATCTCCGGGCGGACGTCGACCTCCGCCGTGAACCGGACGGGCTCGCCGTACACCAGTTCGGCGACGTCCAGCTCGGGCTGGCTGATGGACTTGATGTCGGCCTCGGCGACGGCCTCCGAGTACTTGTTCGGCAGCGCGTCGTTGACGACCTGCTCCAGGATGGCCTGGCGTCCGACGCGGGCTTCGATCAGCTTGGCCGGCGCCTTGCCGGGACGGAATCCGGGGATGCGGATCTGCTGCGCCAGAGACTGGTAGGCCCGGTCGAAGTCACCGGAGAGTTCCTCGAACGGAACCTCGACATTCAGCTTGACTCGGGTCGGGCTCAGCTGCTCGACGGTGCTCTTCACGGCGTTGGTGCTCCTTAGTTCGTACAGACGTCTCGTGATCGTCGGGATGACAGGATTTGAACCTGCGACCCTCCGCTCCCAAAGCGGATGCGCTACCAAGCTGCGCCACATCCCGGTGGCCGTCGCCCGTGGACGCGGGCCAAACGCACATAGTACGGGTGGGAACCGCTTCGGCACGAACCCGGCACCGGTTTTGATGATCCGCACGGCGCTGCGGTAGAGTTCCGGGCGCACTGCTGGTGCACGCGGGTGTAGCTCAATGGTAGAGCCCTAGTCTTCCAAACTAGCTACGCGGGTTCGATTCCCGTCACCCGCTCCCCACCGGGCCGGAATCTCGCATGAGCGGGGTTCCGGCCCGCGGTGCATCCGACGAGTGACCGACGGCGCATGTGAGCAACGACACGCCTCCCACCAGGCAATTCGGACGCTCGATGCGCGGGTCGGCGGCGATTCGGGCTGGCGTCGATACAACGGTTGTGTAACGATACGTGAGTGCGTCCACGGGGGTGGCGCCATCTTGACCACGAAACGAAGGTAGAGACCACGTGTTTTCGATGAAGTCTTCGGGCCGCCGGCGCAGCCGTGCCGCCCGAGTCATCGCAGTAGCCGTCGGCGCCTCGGCACTGGCCATGGGGGTTCCGGCCGTCGCCACCGCAGCGCCGGTGACCGTCATTCCGGGCCTGCCCCCCGTCGACGTCCCCGAGCTGCCGAACATCCCGGGCGTTCCCGACGCACCGGCACCGAAGTCGACGCCCAAGAAGTCCTCGCCGAAGAGCACGACTCCCTCGAAGCCCAGCATCCCCGCTGAGCCGAAGGTGAAGTCGTCGACCGGCTGGGTCGCACTCGCAGTCGACGGCGACCACCAGATCTACTGGTGGAAGGACCACAAGTTCGTCAAGCAGATGCCGATCTCGATGGGCACCGACAAGCACCCCACTCCGAACGGTGTGTACCACACCAAGGAGAAGTACCGTGACATGTACATGGACAGCTCCACGTACGGTGTGCCGATCGACTCGCCCGAGGGCTACCGCACCTACGTCGAGTACGCCACGCGCATGTCGTGGGACGGCATCTTCATTCACGCCGCTCCCTGGTCGGTCGCCCAGCAGGGCAAGGAGAACGCCAGCCACGGCTGCATCAACCTGAGCACCGAGAACGGCAAGTGGGTGTACGACAACATCGGTCGTGACACGCCGATCGTCGTCCGCGGCACCGTCGGCGGCCAGTTCGCCGGCGACTAGTCCGCCCGGACGCCTCAGACCCCGAGAACCCCGTCGAGCAACACGCTCGACGGGGTTCTCGTCCGTCCGGCCCCTCCGCAGGAGACTCCTGCTCAGTGCAGGATCCGCATCGTCGCCTGGAGTTGCATCCAGTGGGCGAGGGTCTCGCATCCGGTCGTCGTCGGATCGGTGAGCGGCGCATACCGGTACGGTTCCGACGCATACGAGTCGTGCCGTCCGCCGGTCCGGTTGCGGATGACCCGCGTGCCCAGCAGGATCTCGGCCGGCAGATATCCGCGGACCTCGCGGGCCGCGGTCCGCAGCCGAGTGACGTCCCGGCGCCACTGGCGTGGTGAGAATCTCGTCACCTCGGCGTTCTGCATCCGCCTGCTCATCACCTTCGCGGCCGCGTCGGTGGCCCAGCGGCGGAGTCGACGAAGCGACAACGTGTCGGTGAGGTCGGCGACGTCGCGGATCAGCGAGTCGTCACTGGCATTGCAGATCACGTCGCCGGGAGCGCCGATCCAATACACCGGCAGACCGTCGGGGATCGCCGCCCCCGGTCCGGCCACTCCCCAACCGTCGCATCCGGCGATGACGCCGGGCGGCTGATGCGGGTCGGCGACCAGCCCGACCGCCGCGATCCGGTCGACGAGCGCCGAGAACACCGGGTGCGCCAAGAACGTCCGGATCACGGCCGCCCCCTGGGAGTAGCCGACGAGCATCACCGGACCGTGCACCGCGCGGACCGCACGATGCAGCGCGACGACACCGGTCGACACACTGTCGGTGTAACTCATCCCCCCTCGTTCGGCGGCCGGCCCGTATGCGGCCGGATACGGCACCCAGCGCGCGTCGAACCTCTCGTCGAGCCGGTCGGTGACCGCTCGCAGGAGTCCCGACACCTCGGTCCGGGTGTCGGTCGTCGACGATTCCCCGGTCCCGCCGACGGCGAGCACGGTGATGTGCCGCGAGGGTCGCCGGGCGGCGCCGGGGCCACGAACATCTGATCCGGTGGTGGTCATGGTTTCGAGTGTGCCGACCGAACCTGGGCGGCCGGGCATGACGATCCGAAGAGGATCCTGAAAAACACCGACTCTTGAGATGACCGCGTAAAGCCGTCAGTCCGGCTGGCAGGACGGGCACCAGAACAGGTTCCGCCCCTCCATCACCTCACCGACCACCGGGGTGGCGCACAGGCGGCAGGGCTCACCCGCACGGCGGTACACGTACGTGCGGGGCCTGTCCGGCGCATACGCGGGCGCCCCGTGGTCGTCCTCGGGTCGAACCACGTGGATGTGTCCCCGGCGGACGCCGATCGGCATCAACACGAGAAGGTCGGCCCACATCTGGTCGAACTCCCCGCGCGCGACCGCCGTGCCGGCCCGGTGAGGGTTGACCCCGGCCCGGAACAGGATCTCGGCGCGATAGATGTTGCCGATCCCGGCGATGACCCGCTGGTCCATCAGCAGGGACCCGATGGGGCGCCGCGACCGGCGGATCGCGTCCCATGCGTCCTCCGGGTCGGCGTCGTCGCGCAGCGGGTCGGGCCCGAGTCGGGCGAGCAGCGCATCGAAGTCCTCGGGCGTGTAGATCTCGCAGGCGTTCGGACCACGCAGGTCGATTCCGACGTCCTCACCGATCAACCGCAGGCGAACCTGACCGGTCGGTTCCGGCATCGGGAGCGGTTCCTCGCGGAAGGCCCCGTAGATGCCGAGATGGATGTGCACCAGGCGCGCGGTCGCCGCGGCCGCGCGAGTGCCGCCGCGGGGTGCATCGTCGTAGCGGTGGATCAGGTGTTTGCCCCATGCCTCGGCTCGACGAAACACCAGCCCGTCGAGGAGGGCGGCCTCCCGGGCGAAACGTCCCTGTGGACTGGACACCCGTACGCGCCGCCCTCCGAGCAGTCGCTGGTGGCGGCGGGCGAGGCGGTGAAGGGCGTGGCCCTCGGGCACGGCCGTCCGCTAGCCGCGTGGCTGCTCGGGCAGCGCCGGGGCCTCGCCGGTCGTCTCGTAGTCGGCGAGGATGTCGATCCGCCGCTGGTGGCGCGCCTCGTCCGACCACGCGGTCGTCACGAAGGCGTCGACGATCGCCAACGCCTCCTCGACCGAGTGCATCCGGCCCCCGATGCCGATGAGCTGGGCGTTGTTGTGCTGGCGTGCGAGCTGGGCGGTCTCGACGCTCCACGCGAGCGCACACCGCGCACCACGCACCTTGTTCGCGGCGATCTGCTCACCGTTCCCGCTGCCGCCCAGCACGATGCCGAGGGAGCCGGGATCGGCGACGGTCCGCTCCGCCGCTGCGATGCAGAACGCAGGGTAGTCGTCGAGCGCATCGTATTCGTGTGCTCCGCAGTCGACCACGTCGTGGCCGCCGGCCTCGAGATGGTCCGCGATCTGGTTCTTGAGTTCGAAACCGGCATGGTCGGCGCCGAGATAAATCCGCATGGGCAGATTGTAGAGGCTTGCCGTTACATTGAAGGACGTGGATACCCACGGACCGATCCCCTCAGTACCCGGCGTCGACGATCCGCTGATCGCCGCCCCGGCTCCGGACGAGCCCGGCCCCGACGCGGTGTGGCGGCCGCCTGCGCTCTACGCCGGTGCGCCGCGACGGCACCCGTGGGAGATACCCGTCCTCGTGTTCGGGATTCTGCTGGCCTTCGGCGTGTACGCCGTCGTCATCACCCTGGTGGCCCTCCAAGTCGTCACCGACTGGCTGCTGCTGCCGCTCATGGCGCCGCTGATCGTCTTCGTCGCGCGAGGCGTGATGTACGCCGCGAGCCGCGTCAACAGCGTCCAGATCACCCCGACCCAGTTTCCAGACGCCCACCGGATGCTGGTGGACGCCGCGGCGCGGTACGGGATGGAGTTCGTCCCCCACGGATACGTCCAGAACGGCAACGGCGCCGTCAACGCGTTCGCCTCCGGTCACGGGTTCCGGCGGTACGTGGTCCTGTACTCCGACCTGTTCGAGGTCGGCGGGCGCGCCCGCAGTCCCGAGGCGCTGGAGTTCATCATCGGCCACGAGGTGGGGCATATCGCGGCCGGTCACGTGTCGTACTGGCGGCAGTTGGCCAGCAGCATCATCATGCAGGTCCCGTTCCTCGGGGCGCTCCTCTCGCGGTCGCAGGAGTACACCGCCGACAACTACGGCTATTACACGCGGCCCGACGGCGCGCATTCGGCGATGGGCCTGCTGGCCAGCGGCAAGTATCTGCTCGGTGCCGTCGACTTCGATCAGCTCGCCGACCGCGCCACCCACGAGAAGGGGTTCTTCGTGACCCTCGTGAACGCGTTGTCGTCGCACCCGGTGCTGACCTGGCGGAGCGCCGCGGTCCGCGACCGGACGCGCGCCGGTTCGATCCTCCTGCGGCCGCGGACCTTCGTCCGCGGCATCGGCAGCGGACACGTCGCGCCCATTCCACCGCCGCCGGACCCGGGAGCGACCGCGCCCGAGAACCTCCCGAACGGGATCGAGCAGACCGGCACGTACTGACGCCCGGACGCCGTCGGCCGTCTCAGCCGGCGTCTGCGGAGCTCAGTCGAAGACCGGGTCCTCGTCCCGCGTCCGCTTGAGTTCGAAGAAGTGGGGGTACGACGAGAGGGCCAGCGCACCGTCCCACACCCGACCGGCGTCCTCGCCGCGAGGGATCCGCGAGAGCACCGGACCGAAGAAGGCCGTGCCGTTCACGTGGATCGTCGGCGTGCCCACATCGTCGCCGACGGGATCCATGCCCGCATGGTGACTGCGCCGGATCTCCTCGTCGAACTCCGTCGAGTCGACGGCGTCGGCGAGGTCGGCCTCGAGGCCGGCGGCCGCGAGGGCCTCCGGGATCATCGTTGCGAAATCCTGCTCGCCGCGATTGTGGATCCGCGTCCCGAACTCCTCGTAGAGGCGCGGCAGGACCTCCTCGCCGTGGCGAGCCGATGCGGCCGCGAGAACCCGCACGGGGGCCCACGCGGTCGCGAGCATCTCACGGTAGCCCTCGTCGACGTCCTCGCCTTCGTTGAGCACCGCCAGGCTCATGATGTGGAACCGCACGTCGATCTCGCGGACGCGGGCCGCCTCGAGGATCCAGCGCGAGGTGATCCAGCACCAGGGACACAGGGAGTCGAACCAGAAGTCGACGCGATCACGAGTGGAACCGGAAGTCTGCTCAGCCATGCCCCCATTCAATCATCGAGAGGTCCGTCGGCGGTGACTACAGTGGGGCCGGTGAGCGCACCGAACCTGACACGTGACCAGGCTCGCCGCCGGGCAGCACTCCTGTCCGTCGACGAGTACCGCATCGACCTCGACCTCACCGACGGCGCGGGCGGCCCGGGCCGCGAGCGTTTCGGATCGACCACCCTGGTGACCTTCGCCGCCACCGCGGGCGAGTCGACGGTGATCGATCTCGTGGCACCGCGGCTGGTGTCGGCGACACTGAACGGGACCGCACTCGACGTCAGCGGCTTCGACGAGTCCGTCGGGCTCGAACTGCCGGACCTCGCCGACCAGAACACCCTCGAAGTGGTGGCCGAATGCGCCTACTCCAACACCGGCGAGGGCCTGCACCGCTTCGTCGACCCCGCCGACGGCGCCGTCTACCTGTACTCCCAGTTCGAGACCGCCGACGCGAAACGAATGTTCGCGTGCTTCGATCAGCCCGACCTGAAGGCCCGATACACCGTCACCGCGGTCGCCCCGGTCGACTGGCGGGTGGTCTCCAACGGCGCTCCCGTCGGCGACCCCGAGCCCGCCGCCGGGGGCGGTGTGGTGCATCGCTTCGCCACCACCGAACCCCTGAGCACGTATCTCATCGCGATGATCGCCGGACCGTACGCCGTGTGGTCCGACGAGTACGTCGACGAGCACGGGACCATCCCGCTGGGCCTGTACTGCCGGGCGTCGCTCGCCGAGTTCATGGACGCCGACCGGCTGTTCACCGAGACCAAACAGGGCTTCGGCTTCTACCACCGGACCTTCGGGGTCCCCTACGCCTTCGGCAAGTACGACCAGTTGTTCGTTCCCGAGTTCAACGCCGGCGCCATGGAGAACGCCGGCGCCGTCACCTTCCTCGAGGACTACGTGTTCCGTTCGCGGGTCACCCGCTACCTGTACGAGCGTCGAGCCGAGACGATCCTTCACGAGATGGCCCACATGTGGTTCGGCGATCTGGTGACGATGCGGTGGTGGGACGACCTGTGGCTCAACGAGTCGTTCGCCACCTTCGCCTCGGTGCTCTCGCAGGTGGAGGCCACCGAGTACACGAATGCGTGGACCACCTTCGCGAACGTCGAGAAGTCGTGGGCGTACCGGCAGGACCAGCTGCCCTCGACACACCCCATCGCCGCCGACATCCCCGACATCGCCGCCGTGGAGGTCAACTTCGACGGGATCACCTACGCCAAGGGCGCGTCGGTGCTCAAACAGCTCGTCGCCTACGTGGGTCTCGACCCGTTCCTGGCCGGCCTCCGCGAATACTTCGCCGCGCACCGGTTCGGCAACGCCACGTTCGACGACCTGCTCGGCTCGCTGGAACGCTCCTCGGGCCGCGACCTGTCGACGTGGGGCAGGCAATGGCTCACGACCACGGGCATCAACGTCCTGCGCCCCGAGTTCGACGTGGACGCCGACGGCCGTTTCACATCGTTCGCCGTCCTGCAGGACGGTGCCGCACCGGGCGCCGGTGAGACACGTGTGCACCGGATGCGGGTCGGCGTGTACGCCGACCGCGACGGTTCCCTGGTCCGCTCGCACGTCGTCGAACTCGACATCGACGGCGAACGCACCGAGGTACCCGATCTGGTCGGCGTTCCCCGCGGCGAGCTCGTGCTGCTCAACGACGACGATCTGACCTACGCGTCGGTGCGACTCGATCAGCGATCCCTGTCCACGGCGACCTTGCGGATCGCCGACTTCGCCGACCCCATGCCCCGCACCCTCGTGTGGTCTGCCGCGTGGGAGATGACTCGGCAGGCCGAGATGCCCGCCCGCGATTTCCTGGCGCTCGTGCAGTCGGGGATCGGCGCCGAGACCGAGGTCGGCGTGGTGCAGCGCGTCCTGTTGCAGGCGCTGACCGCCCTGGAGTCGTACGCCGACCCGGACTGGGCGGCCCGCACCGGACGGGATGCTCTGGCCGGTTCGCTCCTCGAGCACGCACGGGCCGCCGCGGCCGGCTCCGACCACCAGTTGGCGTTCGTCAACGCAGCGCTGGCCGGCGTGATCCGCGACGATCAACGCGGCATGCTCCGCAGCCTCCTCGACGGCGTCGATCCCGCCGAGCACGGTCTGGCCGGATTGACCGTGGACGCCGAACTCCGCTGGCGTCTGATCAAGGCCCTCGCCGCGGTCGGCGACCTCGACGTGGACGTCATCGACCGCGAGGCCGCGGCCGACAACACGGCCGCCGGTGCCCGTCACGCCGAAGCCGCCCGCGCGGCTCGACCGACGTCGGCCGCCAAACGGGAGGCGTGGACGCGGGCGTTCACCGATGACGCCATCCCGAATGTGACGGTCCGCTCGATCGTGGAGGGCATCACCCGTCCCGGCTCGGGCACCCTCCTCTCGGGCTACACCGGCGAGTACTTCGACCAGGTCGCCGACCTGTGGTCTCGTCGGACCAGCGAGGTCGCCCAGACCGTCGTGATCGGGCTGTACCCGTCGTGGGATGTGAGCGACGAGGCGCTCGCGGCCGCCGACGCGTTCCTCGCCGGCGATGTGCCCCCGGCACTCGCCCGGCTTGTCCTCGAGGGCCGGGACTCTGTCGCCCGAGCCCTGCGCGCCCGCGCCTTCGATACCGCCTCGGCACGCTGACCGCTGTGCGACGATTCGTCGCATGGAGACGCTGCAGTCGCTGATCACGTCCCGAGCCGACGCCCCCGGGGTCGCGGTACGCTTCCGCTCCCCGGGAGGCGGACTCGCCGAATGGAGTTGGCCCGATTACGTCGACCGTGCGCGCGACCATGCGCGGACGGTCGTCGACGCCCTCGACGGCGGCCGCCCGCCGCATGTCGGGATCCTCAGCGACAACTCGCCGGACATGCTGGTGGCTCTGGCCGGAGCGGCCCTCGGCGGTTACGTCCTCGTCGGACTCAACACCACCCGTCGGGGTGCGGGACTGGCCCACGACGCGGTCCGCTCCGATGTGCAGATGATCCTGGTCGACGACGCCAATCGATCGCTCCTGCGCGGCGTCGACCTTCCGGGCGTCACCATGCGTCCGCTGAGCGAGACGATCACCGAGGATCCCGGTCCGGCCGTGAGCCGCGACCTCGTGCCGGTGCGGACCGTCACCCTCGACGACCCGTTCATGATGATCTTCACGTCAGGGACCAGCGGCGACCCGAAGGCCGTTCTCGTCTCGCACCTCAACGTCGCGAATGCGGGCGACAACCTGGCGCGCCGTTTCGGTCTCACCGCCGACGACGTCTTCTACCTGTCGATGCCGATGTTCCACTCCAACTCGGTGGTCGCCGGGTTCTCCCCCGCCCTCCATGCCGGCGGCACGATGGCGCCGGCCCGGTTCTCGGCCTCCCGCTTCGTCGACGACCTCCGGACGCTCGGGATCACCTACCTGAACTACGTCGGCAAGCCGCTCGCCTACGTCCTCGCGACCCCGGAGGGTCCCGACGACGCCGACACTCCCCTGCGGATCACGTTCGGGAACGAGGCCTCCGACCGCGACATCGCCGAGTTCGGCCGCCGATTCGGCACCTATGTGCTCGACGCCTTCGGCTCGACGGAGAACGGCGTCATCATCGAGCGGACCCCGGAGACACCGGCCGGGTCGATCGGGCGCGGACTGCCGGGCGTCGCCGTCTACCACGCAGAGTCGCGCACCGAGTGCGCGGTCGCCCGATTCGACGAGACCGGGGCGCTGGTCAACGCCGACGACGCGGTCGGTGAGCTCGTCAACACCAGCGGACCCGGATTCTTCTCCGGCTACTACAACGACCCGGCCGCCGACGCCGAACGGATGCGAGGAGGGATGTTCTGGTCGGGAGACCTCGCCTACGTGGACGCCGACGGCTGGATCTACCTCGCGGGCCGAACATCCGACTGGATGCGCGTCGACGGCGAGAATCTCGCCGCGGCCCCCGTCGAACGGATCCTCACCCGCCTCGAAGCGGTGAGCCAGGTGGCCGTCTACGGGGTCCCGGACCGCGACGGCGTCGGCGATCAGGCGATGGCCGCCCTCGTCCTCCGTGACGGAGCGACCCTCACCCCCGGCGAGTTCTCCGCATTCCTGGCCGCGCAGGACGACCTGTCGCCGAAGGCGTGGCCGCGATACGTCCGACTGGCCGGACGCCTGCCGACGACCGCGACGAACAAGATCCTCAAACGCACGCTGGTCGCCCAGGCGCTGCAGGCCGACGGCGACGTCCTGTGGCACCGCCCCGACCGCCGCCGCGAGTACACCGTGTGGTGACCCGGCGACGCCTGCGACCTCCCCGACGCCTGCGATCTCCCCGACGCCTGCGATCCGGAAACGGCTGCGGCCTCGGACCGATCGGTCCGAGGCCGCAGCCGTGTTCACGAGTCGAGTCAGGGGCGATCGACGGCGGTCGCCATCACGCGGAGCGCCGAGATCAGCCCGTCGATGAGCTGATTCTGCTTGAACGCGGACAGCGCCGCGGACACTCCCAGCTCGGCGACGCGGTCGTTCACGCGACCCGCCACATCCGAGCCCGAGACGACGGCCACGTCGTGCGCGTTCGGCGACACCGCGATGAGCGCCGCGTGAGCGGGCTCCGGTGCCTGTGCCAGGATCTCCCGCGCACCGGCCACCGCGTCGGCGCCGAGGTCGCCGATGTACACCGAGAAACGGACGTGCGCCACCTCGCTCGCCTGGCTGAGGGCGTCGTCGAGGGCGATCAGCTCGTCGCGGGTGAACGGAGGGGTGCCGAAGCCGTCACCCGGGAACAGGGCCGCCGAGATGCGGCCGCTGGACGTCACCACGGTGCCCAGCGGCAGCGAACCCTGCTGCTGCGGGGCGACGGACGTGTCGTTCTGAGTCAGGTCACCACTTGCCACTTGCCGAACCTCCCTCGACGTCAGCCGGCTCGAACGGCCGACTCAGTGCCATCGGCGAGATCTCCGTGGCGCTGAAGAGCGTGGGACCGTGATCCCAGCTCTGGTCCAGCGTGTACTCGGGATTCTTCGGCCGCTTCATTCCGAATGCGAACGCCATCGAGATGACACAGAGAGCTACCGCGATGATGCACAGCACCACCACTGTCATTCCGACGGGGACAACCAGCTGGTCCACACGCCACCCTTTCGACTCGCGCTCTTTCAGCCAAGCGCAGACCTGCCGTGTGCAAGTCACTGCAACCAATTTAACGCACCACCCCCACCCGTGTCGCCGGTGGGCCTACACAGTGTCGTAGATGCCTCCCGGCGGGGGTCGTAGATGCCTCCCGGCGGGGGTCGCAGCCGCCTCCCGGCGGGCCACGGCGCCGGTCGTCGGCACGCCGCAGCAGCCGGGAGACGGCCCTCCACCACGCGATCATGGACAATAGGGACCGTGAGCACGTTTTACGAGGAGGTCGGCGGACACGAGACGTTCCGCCGACTCACCGCGCGATTCTACGAGGAAGTCGCTCGCGATGAGATCCTGAAGCCGATGTACCCCGAAGAAGACCTCGGACCCGCCGAGCGTCGTCTGCGGATGTTCCTCGAACAGTACTGGGGCGGCCCCCACACCTACAGCGAGGAACGCGGTCACCCCCGATTGCGAATGCGTCACGTCCCGTACACGATCGGCCCGATCGAGCGGGACGCCTGGTTACGGTGCATGCACATCGCGATCGCGTCCATCGAGCCCGCCGTGCTCGACGACGACCATCGCGAAGCGCTGACGAACTACATGAACATGGCTGCCGAGACGCTGGTCAACAGCCCCTACTGATGCAGACGAGGACGGTGCAGAGCCGCATGGACACAGAGCAGAGCATGAGCGCGCCGACCGGAAGCGACGCCGACGCCTGGTGGCGATCAGCAGTCGTCTACCAGATCTACCCGCGGTCGTTCTCCGATCTGTCCGGCGACGGCGTCGGCGATCTCGCCGGGATCATCGACAAGCTCGGCTACCTCGAACTCCTGGGCGTCGACGCCGTCTGGCTCTCCCCGATCATGCGCTCCCCGATGGCCGACCACGGATACGACGTCTCCGACCCGCGCGACATCGACCCGCTGTTCGGCGACCTCGCGACGTTCGACGAACTGGTCCGCAGCGCCCACGACCGCGACATCCGCGTGACGATGGACCTCGTCCCCAACCACACCAGCGACCAGCACCCGTGGTTCACGGACGCCCTGCGCTCCGGCCCCGGCAGCGCGGCACGCGCCCGATACATCTTCGCGGACGGCCGCGGCCCCGACGGCTCCACGCCGCCGAACAACTGGACCAGCGTGTTCGGCGGTTCGGCGTGGTCGCGGATCCGCGAGTCCGACGGGACTCCCGGGCAGTGGTACCTGCACCTGTTCGCACCCGAGCAACCCGACCTCAACTGGGAGAACCCCGAGGTTCTCGCCGACCTGCAGGCCACCATGAGGTTCTGGCTCGACCGCGGCGTCGACGGATTCCGCATCGACGTGGCGCACGGCATGGCGAAACCCGAGGGTCTGCCCGACATGGCCGAATCCGTGGAGATTCTGCGGCACACCGACGACGATCCCCGGTTCAACAACGAGGGCGTCCACGACATCCACCGCAGCATCCGCTCTGTGATGGACGAGTACCCCGGCACCTTCAACGTCGGCGAAGTCTGGGTCTCGTCGCCCGAGGAGTTCGCCAAATACGTCCGCTCCGACGAACTGCACCTGGGATTCAACTTCGCCTTGGCGACCGTCGACTTCGACGCCGCCCAGATCCGCGAGGCTGTCGACACGTCCCTGGCCGCCACCGCATCCGTCGGCGCCGTCCCCACCTGGACGCTCTCGAACCACGACGTCCCGCGTGAGGTCAGCCGCTACGCACCCGACGGCGATCTCGCCACCGGCATCTCCCGGGCACGCGCCATGATCATGTTCGAGCTGGCGCTGCCCGGCACCGCGTTCATCTACAACGGCGCCGAACTCGGTCTACCGGACGTCGACCTGCCCGACGACGCACTCGTCGACCCCGTATGGGAGAACTCCGGCTACACCGACCGCGGTCGCGACGGCTGTCGCGTCCCGCTCCCCTGGGAGGGCGACGAACCGCCCTTCGGGTTCAGCAGCACCGGCGACACGTGGCTGCCGATGCCCGCCGCCTGGCGCCCCCTGACCGTCGAAGCGCAACTCGAGGACATCTATTCGACCCTCTCGCTCTACCGGCAGGCGATCGAACTGCGGTACGCGCGCCTGGAGTTCTCCGGCGACACCGTCCAGTGGTACGGCGCCCCCGACGGCTGCCTCGCCTTCCGTCGACCCGGCGGCCTGATCTGCGCCCTCAACGCCTCCGACCAGCCGGTCCCCCTGCCCCCCGGGCAGATCCTGCTGGTCAGCACGCCCCTGGAGAAGGGGCTGCTGGCTCCGAACGCCGCGGCCTGGCTCGTCTGACGACCGGCGCGAGCCGGTGAGGACTGCAGCCCCACAGGGCTGGCCCCTTCACAACACTGGCCCCTTCACAACACTGGCCCCTTCACAACACTGGCCCCTTCACAACACTGGTCCATTCACAACACTGCGACGCTGAGCACGGACTGCCGCTGATACACCGAACCGAAGCGCGCATCGACCCGGACCCACGCGGGCGACGAGCGCACCCGGATCGGCTCGGCCGGATCGATCGCATCGAGCGGCGACTCGTCGGTGATCTCCTGTCCGCTCGCATCGCGAACGAAACCCATCGAGGTCAGTGCGAACACGGCCCGCATCGTGACGCGCGCCGGGCCCGCATCGACGTCGTCTGATCCGGTCACCGTCAGCACGTCCTGGTCGAGCAGAGAGGATGCGGGGCCCAGAGCACCCGACTCGTCCCGAGCCACCACCGCACCGCGACGCGCCAGATCCACCACATCGCGCGCGGGGACGTCGTCGAGGTGGACGAATCCGTTCTCACCCGGCAGCGCGCCCTGCCACGCGCCCGGCAGGGCGAAACCGATGCCGACCGGGTCGTCACCGGCGGCCAGCGACGCCGCCAGCGCCCCGACGTCGCAGATCGCGTCGGACGGTTCCACCTCCCCGAGGATCGACCGAGTCGCCAGGACGTCGAAACCCGTGCGAACCCACAGACCGATCCGACCGTCCGAGCGAACCGCCGCCCTCATGACCCCCGAGTCGTCGACGCGACGCGCGCGTTGCACGAACGCGTTCAAGTCGGTGCGGTCCGAATCCCGGTGCGGGACGATCCCCCGCGGCGGCAGCGACGGTGTCATGACCGCACGAATCCGGTCAGGTACGCCTTCTCCTCCGGCGTCATGCGCCGCGGTCGCTGCGTATCGATGTCGAACGACACCAGCTGCGTGCTGGCCACGACCGCCGGCGGGGAGTCCGGAGCCGCACCGTGGGGCCGCACCTCGTACCCGACCGTGAAGTCGACGGCCCGCACCCGTTCGACGAACATCGTCACCGAGATCGGCGACTCGTCATGACGGATCTGCCCCCGGTACTTCACGTGCAGATCGGCCACCAGGCATCCCTTCCGCATGAGCGCCGTCGGTTTGTCGTCGTAGAACAGCCACGGGATCCGTGCCTCCTCCAGAAGCGTCACCATTCGAGCGTGGTTGATGTGCGCGAAGACGTCCATGTCCGACCATCGGACCGGCACACGCACCACGTAGCCGAGTTCGGTGGCGTGGCCCTGATCGTCGAACAGCCGCCGGTCCGGATCGCCCCCGCCCGTGTCCCGACCGTCCGCATCCAGATTCTCTTCAGTCACATCGACCTCCTCGCTCCCAGCCTACGCAGCGCCCGGAGCGATCCGATCAGCCGATGATGCTCCGCAGGGCGCGGACCCCCACCGACAGCGTCGCGATGTCCAGCGATCCCGCGGCCGAGAGCTCGTCGAGCGTGGTCGTCGCACGCTGCAGCATCGACACGCGCGCCGACGACCACTCGGCGATCTTCTCCTCGGAACTCTCCTCCGGCTCCGACATCGCCACGATCGACGCCGTCAGCGCGCGCAGCACCGCCACCAGATCATCGTGCAACGCCACACGGGCGAGCAGGGTCCACCGATCCGGGCTCGCGAGGTCGTCGGCCGCCGCGATCAAACGGTCGATGCCGAAATGGTCGAGGACCGCGAACAGCAGATCGCCGACCTCGTCGGGGTCCCGGTCGCTGATCTCGGCGAGATCGTGGACGTCGAAGAGGTGGACGCGGAACGGGCTCTCGGCGACCGTCTGCGCCAGTTCCGGCCGCAGGCCGGCGCTCTCGAAGGCGGCACGCGCAGCGGCGACCGCCTCCGAGCTGCGCGGACGCAGCCACCCGGCCAACTGTCTCGAGAGTGCGGCCACATCCCGGTACCGAGTGGTCTCGGCGGCGATGGCCAACGGCTGCGGTCGATGCGCGAGCAGCCACCGCGACGATGTCGCCGCGAGTCGCCGCAGTCGGCGCGTCGCAGCATCGCCGACGGCGGCGGGCACCCGAGTCCCGGTGCCCACCGCGGACGTCGCCGCACGACGCACCTCCCCGACCGCCTCGTCGAGACCGAAGACGCCCGCGGCCACCACGTACGCGCGAGCCGCCTCCTGGGTGTCGGCACCCGTGGACTCCTCCACGGTGAAGACGTGATCGACGCCCCCGTCGCCGACGATTCGGTTCACCAACGCCGTGGTGACGATCTCCCGACGCAGCCGGTGACCGGTGATCCCCTCGACGAACCGCTCCCGAAGCACCTCGGGGAAGTACTCGGCGGCCAACCGATCGAACAACACGTTGTCGGGCAGCCCCGAAGCCAGCAGCCGATCCTTCGTGAGCAGCTTCACGTGAGCCATGAGCGTCGCCAATTCGGGACTGGTGAGTCCGCGACCGACGTCCCCGGACCGGCGTCGCAGAAGACGCTCCGGGGTCGGGAGGGCCTCGAGTTCCAGATCGACGCCCGCGTCCGCGAGCGCCGCCAGCATCCTGGCGTGCAGATCCACGTCGTCGTCGGCGGTGCTCCGCGCCAACCCCAGCTCCGCGTTCTGAGTCACGTTGTCCGCGAGGACGAGCCGGGCGACGTCGTCGGTCATCGCCTCCAGCACGCCATCGCGTTCGGCCGGATCGAGAGCCCCCGACGCGACCTGGGAGTCGAGAAGAATCTTGATGTTGACCTCGTGATCCGAGCAGTCCACCCCCGCCGAGTTGTCGAGCGCATCGCTGTTGATCCTGACCCCCGACAGGTCGGCCTCGATCCGGCCGCGTTCGGTGACACCGAGGTTGCCGCCCTCGCCGACGACCTTGACCCGCAGGTCGGCACCATCGACTCGGATCGGATCGTTCGCCTTGTCACCGACCTGGGCATCTGACTCGTCCGACGCCTTCACATAGGTCCCGATACCCCCGTTGAACAGGAGGTCGACGGGTGCCAGCAACACGGCTCTGATGAGGGCGGGCGGTTCCAGTTCGACGACCTCGTCGGACAAGCCGAGGGCGCGGCGCATCTGCGGACTGACGGGCACCGACTTCACGTCGCGGGACCACACGCCGCCGCCCGTCGAGATCAACGAATCGTCGTAGTCGGCCCACGATGAGCGTGGCAATCCGAACAGGCGCAGGCGCTCCGCATGCGATCGCTCGGCGTCCGGGTCGGGATCGACGAACACGTGACGGTGGTCGAATGCCGCGATCAGTCTCGTGTGCGTCGACAGCAGCATGCCGTTGCCGAAGACGTCGCCGCTCATGTCGCCGATCCCCACCGCGGTGAAGTCCTGACTCTGAACGTCGACCCCCATCTCCCAGAAGTGACGCTTCACCGACTCCCACGCGCCACGCGCGGTGATGCCCATCGCCTTGTGGTCGTAGCCGACCGATCCGCCCGAGGCGAACGCGTCGCCGAGCCAGAAGTCGTGGTGGGCCGAGACGTCGTTGGCGATGTCGGAGAACGCGGCCGTGCCCTTGTCGGCGGCGACGACGAGGTACGGGTCGTCGGCGTCCCGGCGCACCACCCGATCGGGATGCCGGATCGTTCCGGTCGCGGTGTCGAGATCGTCGGTGACCTGGAGCAGCGACGCGATGAACGCCCGATAGCAGGCGACGCCCTCCGCGCGGGTCGCCTCGCGGTCCGCGCCGACCTCACCGGTCGCCGCCGGCGGGCGTCGGACGACGAAGCCGCCCTTCGCCCCGACGGGAACGATCACCGCGTTCTTCACGGCCTGCGCCTTGACGAGGCCGAGGATCTCGGTGCGGAAGTCCTCGAGCCGGTCCGACCACCGCAGGCCGCCGCGCGCAACGTCACCGAACCGCAGGTGGACGCCCTCGACGAGGGGAGAATGGACGAACACCTCGTAGGCGGGCCTCGGCTGTGGCGCCTGCGGGAGCTCACCGGTGCGGAGCTTCACCGCGATCGTCGGTCGAGTGACGCCGTCCGGCTTCACGTAGAAGGTGGTCCGCAGCGTCGCCCGCACGGCTGCGGCCAGCGCCGAGATCACCCGGTCCGCGTCGAGACCGAGGATCGACGCGATGTGCCCGTCGAGCACGTCGGACGCCGCCGCCCGTCGCCCGGCATCGGCCGTCTCGGGGTCGAAGGAGGCCTCGAACAGCTCGACGAGGGCCCGCGTCGCGTCACGGTGGTCGCCGAGGACGCCGGCGATGTGCCCGAGCGTGTACCCGAACCCACACTGCCCCAGGTAGCGGACATAGGTGCGGATCATCGCCACCCACCGCGATGTGAGCCCCGCGCGCAGCACCAGTTCGGCGAGCCGGTCGACGTCGGCGTCCTGCTGCCACATGTCGACGAACGCGTCGGCGACCCGATCGCGCAGTCCATCGGTCGCGTCGACGCTGACGCCCGGCGCCGGCGACGCGGTGAACTCGTAGACCCCGACGACGGCCCCGTCCGGTCGGGGCAGAGTGAACGGGTGCTCGTCGAGGACCGTGAGGCCGAGGCTCTGCAGCACCGGCAGAACATCGGTGAGCGCGGCCTGGCGGTCGCACAGATAGAGCGTGAACGTCCACGCCGCGGACTCCGGTGTGTGCACCTCGACGTGGAGGTCGCCGGGTCGCAATCGGGTCGCGATCACCAGATCGGCGGCCGCCCCGCTCGGATCACGCTGGTCGCGATAGTCCTCGCCGACGGTCCCGAGCAGCCGCAGCGCCTCCGGTCCGGCGTCGAGCAGTTCGCGGACCCGCTGATCCCAGGTGCGGACGACCTCGGCGAGACGTGCCCGACAGGCGTCGCGGACCGCCGCGGTCGGTGACGTTCCGTCGGGCACGTGCATCACGATCTGCAGGTGCGCCGTCGGTGACTGCGCCAACCTGGTGGTGAACTCGTACTCGGCGCCCTCCCAGGCCGCACGGATCACGTCGATGACCCGTTGCCGCACGTCGCTCGAATACGCCTCACGGGAGATGAACACCAGCACCGAGACCGTGTGCCCGTCGGCCCCGGTTCGGACGAAGAAGGTCGGCGACTGGCCCGAGCCCGCGGCCAGCAGCCGCCGGATCCGGGCCGCCGACTCGTCGGCCGGCGTCGCGAACAGTTCGACGAGCGGGAACGTCTGCAACAGTTCGACCGCCGCCGAGCCGCCGTACGAGTCCTCGGAGTACCCCAGCTCGTCGAGGACGCGCGCCGCGATGCGCCGCACCACCGGGATCTCGCGGACCGACTGATACAGGCCCATCGAGGTGATGGTTCCGAGGAACTGGTGCTCGACACCGGCCACCGGTACGCGCACGATGATCGGGAACCTGCCGCGCAGCACCCCCGTCGGCAGCCAGGTCCGGTCGATCGACACCGCGGTCCCCGACGGGGCGGGGCGCGCGGTGCGCGCATCGCGCCACACTCCCAGCGCGTCGTCATCGCCGCCGCCGGACCGCGCCGCGCGGTACCCCACCCCGACGAAGTTGTCGCGCGCCGCGATCCACTCCAGCAGCGCGATCTCCTCGGCGTCCGCGGACACCGCCTCGAGGTCGCCGACGATCCGCGCCATCCGGTCGCGCATCGCCTCCGTGTCGTCGCGCACGGAGGTCGCCAGCGCCAGCGCCTCCCGGACCGACGACACGAGCGTGTCCAGGTCGATGTCGGGTGATTCCGCCGCCGAGACGGTGATCCACGATTCCTCGACGCCCGCGGCGTCATCGGCGTCGGCGAGCGCGGTGAGCCGTCCGTCGACGGTTCTGCGCACACGGAGCACCGGATGATCGACCCGCAGGACCGTCAGTCCCGCCCGGTCGACGGCCGTGAGGACCGACTCCACCAGCAGCGGCGCATCATCGGCCACCGCCTGCACCTCGATCTGCGCCGCCCCCAGGTCGGCCGAGTCGAGGCGGACGGCCGCCACATGAGACCGGCCCGGCATCCGGACGATTCCCATCGTCAGATGCCGGGCCAGTCGGTCGCGGTGCGAGGTGTGAAAGCCGTCGTCGGCCTCCGCGAAATAGCGTGGTGCCAGAACGGACTCCAGTCCGTCGGCGAACGCTGCCGGGGTGTCGCCCACTGCTCTCACGTCCTCTCCATCGGCTCTAATGGAGAGACTACGGTCGCGCGGCGTGCCGCGGGGAGACTCTGCTCAGTCGCGCGTCAGACGGCGGTGCGTCACGCTGTGCGGCCGCGACGCATCGGGTCCGAGCCGCTCCACCTTGTTCTGCTCGTAGGCCTCGAAGTTGCCCTCGAACCAGAACCACTGGCCCTCGGCGACGTTGCCCTCCCACGCGAGGATGTGGGTACAGGTCCGGTCGAGGAACCAGCGGTCATGCGAGATCACGACGGCACAGCCCGGGAACTGCTCGAGCGCGTTCTCCAGGGAGCTCAGGGTCTCGACGTCGAGGTCGTTGGTCGGCTCGTCGAGGAGGATCAGGTTGCCGCCCTCCTTGAGGGTGAGCGCCAGGTTCAACCGGTTGCGTTCACCGCCCGAGAGCACCTCCGCCGGCTTCTGCTGGTCGGCGCCCTTGAACCCGAAGGCGCTCACGTAGGCGCGCGACGGCATCTCGTTCTGGCCGACCTCGATGAAGTCCAGACCGTCGGACACGACCTCGAAGACCGTCTTCTTGGGGTCGATGTTGGCGCGGTTCTGGTCGACATAGCTGAGTTTGACGGTGTCGCCGACCTTGACCGTCCCCGAATCGGGCTCCTCCAGGCCGACGATCGTCTTGAACAGCGTCGTCTTGCCGACACCGTTCGGACCGATCACGCCGACGATGCCGTTGCGCGGCAGCGTGAACGACAGATCCTTGATGAGGACCCGGCCGTCGAACCCCTTGTCGAGGTTGTTGACGTCGACGACCACGTTGCCCAGCCGCGGCGGCGTCGGGATCTGGATCTCCTCGAAATCGAGTTTGCGATGCTTCTCGGCCTCGGCCGCCATCTCCTCGTAGCGGGCCAGGCGGGCCTTGTTCTTGGTCTGCCGCGCCTTGGCGCCCGAACGGACCCACGCGAGCTCCTCCTTGAGGCGCTTCTGCAGCTTCTGGTCCTTCTTGCCCTGCACCTCGAGACGCTCGGCCTTCTTCTCCAGGTACGTGGAGTAGTTGCCCTCGTACGGATGCAGCTTGCCGCGGTCGACCTCGCAGATCCACTGTGCGACGTGGTCGAGGAAGTACCGGTCGTGCGTCACGGCCAGGACGGCGCCGGGGTAGCTCGCCAGGAACTGCTCGAGCCACAGCACGCTCTCGGCGTCCAGGTGGTTGGTCGGTTCGTCGAGCAGCAGCAGGTCGGGCTTGCTGAGCAGCAGTTTGCACAGTGCCACGCGGCGACGCTCGCCACCGGAGAGGTTGGTGACCGGGGAGTCGCCGGGCGGGCAGCGCAGCGCGTCCATCGCCTGCTCGAGCTGTGAATCCAGGTCCCAGGCGTCGGCGTTGTCGAGTTCCTCCTGGAGTTTGCCCATCTCCTCCATGAGCTCGTCGGAGTAGTCCGTGGCGAGGAGTTCGGCGATCTCGTTGAAGCGATCGAGCTTCACCTTGATGTCGCCCATCCCCTCCTCGACGTTCTCCTTGACCGTCTTCTCCTCGTTGAGGGGCGGCTCCTGCAGGAGGATGCCGACGGTCGCCTCGGGGTCGAGGAAGGCCTCGCCGTTGCTCGGCTGGTCGAGTCCGGCCATGATCTTGAGGATCGACGACTTGCCGGCGCCGTTGGGGCCGACGACGCCAATCTTGGCGCCCGGATAGAAGCTCATGGTGACGTCGTCGAGGATCACCTTGTCGCCGTGCGCCTTACGCACCTTCTTCATGGTGTAGATGAATTCACCGGCCACCGGTTACAGCTCCTGCCTGCAGCTCTCGCTGCGACGCGATTGTCGTGCTCTGATGTGTTCGATTTCCCGCGGGCACGGTCCCGCCGGCCCGCCGACCGCGCTGCGCTCCCGCGGAGTCCGCGTCGGCGCGGTCGTGTTCGGCGACCATCCTATCGGTCCGCGCTCCCGACTGTTCGCCGCCACCGCCCGTCGGCGATACTGGGCGGGCGTGCGGACCAGGCGCGCAGAACTCGGGGGTGAGTCTCATGGTCGACGTGCATCCGGTGGACCCTGCGGTCGGGGCATGGCTCGTGGAGTCCGGCGCCGACGCCTTTGGCCCGGATCTGCGGGCCCTGGCCCCGGCCGGTTACGCGGCGTCCGCGCGGATCCTGCATCCGGGTCAGGTCCGCCACCTGCCGGATCGCGCGATGCCCGCCGTGGACGAGTGGCCCGCCATCGGGTCTGCGGAGTTCGACCGGATCGTGGCCGACATCGTCAACGAACCGATTCGGTGGGATGCGGCGGCCCGAGCCCTGGGCACCGCGCGGACGCCGCTGTCGACGTGGTCGGAGATCGTCGACGATCCCGAGGCGACATACGGTGCCGTGATCGGCGCGGACGGTCGCGAGTATTCGCCGGGCGACGAGGGCTCGATGGCACCCGAACTGCTCGCACTCGTCGCTCGACATCTCGTCGAGCACACGAGCACGCCCGACGCGGGTGTCGCGGCACTGTGGGAGGGATGGGGCGGTCTGGTCGGGGCCGCGGGCGGAGTCGGCTCCGCCGTGTTCACGTCTGCTCGTCCGCCCGGTCGTCTCCGGTCGTGGCTCTCGCTGCGGTTCTCGCCGCCGTTCCTGCCCCGGCGGCGGCGGTGGCACGACGGCATCCTGTCTCGCGAGGTCTCCGAGGGGCCGCGGCTGCGCCTTCCGGGCCGCGACTACATCACCTTCGCCGCTCCGCCGCGGATCTTCACCGACCCGACCTGGACGCACGACGTCCCGTGGCGCGATCCGGCCCTCGAGGGCCGCGGATGGACTCCAGCGGTGCACCCGTCTCTGGTGTGGCCGCACGACCGGTCCTGGGTGCTGGTCAGTGAGATCGATCTGGATTCGACCGTCGTGGCCGGCTCCCGAGCGCTCGTCGACGAGCTGTGCGCCGATCCCGACATCGAGGCCCTGGACATCTCGTGAAGTGAACCGCGACACGGATCGACTCCGCCCCTGCCATCAGGCAGTGCGGTGTGTCACACTGGGAACCGCCGGTCGGGCCCGCTCGTTACCGGTGAGTACGGCGCACTGACGAGAGGACCCCTGCGACGATGCGACTGCGGATCAAGGTCTGGCACAGGCAGCGGCGTTACGCCATCCGCCAACGCCCGGTGCTCAATCGCCTCTACCGCGTCGGCGTCGGCATCATCGGGACCCTCCTGGTACTCGCCGGCATGGCGATGATTCCCCTGCCGATCCCCGGCCCGGGCTGGGTGACCTTCTTCCTCGGCCTCGCCGCCCTGTCGACCGAGTTCGCGTGGGCGCACAGCGTCACGTCCTTCATGCACCGTCAACTGCGTCGCGCCGGCGCCCTCACGGCAGCCGCCGTCCACCAGTGGCGCACGTGGAGCCGCGGATACCTCGACCGCCACTCCGGAATCGCCTACCTGCAGAGCTGGCTCGATCACCAGCGCAGCTACCAGTTCTCCTACGCGTTCGCCCTGGCTCACTGAACCGACGTGGCGCGACCCGTCACGGGCGGTCTACGCGCGCTCCTTCGAAGTAGGTCGCAGCCACCTTCACTTCGCCGATGTCCGTCGGCGGAAGGTCGAAGAGGTTCTTTTCCAAGACGGTCAGGTCCGCGTACTTGCCGACTGCGATCGATCCGCGCTCTCTTTCGGTGAACATGAGTTTCGCACCGTTGATCGTGTACGACGCCAACAACTGCTCGAGTGTCCCCCGCTCCGGCGGGTTCATCGGCGTCTCGCCGGGACGGCCCCTCTCCGGGTCGACCCGGGTGACTCCGACTTCGAGCCCGGTCGGCACATACATGCTCCGCTCGACGAATTCCGCCGATGGAAAATCACTGGAACCGACCACGCTCAAGCCCCCATCCACGAGAGATCGATACCGCATCGAGTTCGCGAACTCCGGACTCGCCACGTACTTGTCGTACCAGCCCATCGCAAACCACGGAGGCTGCGGAACCATGAAGACTCCCAGTCGCCGAGCGCGTTGGACATCCGCAGCAGTCAGCCAATCGGCGTGGGTGATCGCATGCCGCTTCGTCGCGAACCGTGGGTCCGTCCTCGACGCGAACTCGTATGCGTCGAGGATCGCGGAAGTCGGATAGAATCCGGCATCACCGATGGCGTGGGTGAAGATCCGAAAACCCCGTTTGTCGAGTGCTGCGACCGTCTCCTCGAGCTTCGCCTGCTTCCAGACGAGCTTGTGCTCACCGACGCCGTCGGCGAAGACCTTGACCGAGTCGAGAGCAAAATGACGTCCTCTGTACCGGTCTCGCATCTTTACCAGGCGCTCGATTTGCGAAATGCCCTTTGTCTCGTCCACCCATTGCGCGAGATCGAACCGGGCGGTGAGCTGCCCGGCGCTGTCAAGAGCCGCGAACGCCTTGAGCAGTGTCTCGGTCGGGTAATGGATCGGAACCAGAACCGAGGTGATACCGTCCTTCGCCGCCGTCTGCTGCCATTCACGAATCGCCTTGATGTATTCATCGACAGAGAAGTCTGGTTGCGGAAGTTCGGCGATGACGAGATTCTGCGCCCCGAACTCCTGAAGGATTCCGTTCGGAGCGCCTCGCCCGTCATGCACCACAGTGCCGCCCTCGGGCTGTGGGCTCGTCGCTTCCAGTCCGGCCAGACGCAGTGCCGCCGTATTCACAAACAGTGAATGATGAGTGCTGCTGATTATGGCGACCGGAACGTCGGGAATCGCCCCGTCGATCAGCTGCCGCGGGGTGCTGCCCGCAGCCTTCGCGTCTTCGGCGATCGTGTCCCACCCGACCCCGCGTATCTGCTCGGCATCCGAATGCTCCGCGCGAAACTCACGCAGTCGCGCCTGCTTCGCCTCAACACTGCCCTGCGTCACATTCACCCAGAAGAGCCGCTCTGCCATCGAATAGGCGTGATTGTGCCCGTCGACGAAGCCCGGGGTGACCATCTGACCGTTCAGTTGGACAACCTGTGCGCCGGCTGCGTACCGCCTCGCCCCCGCATCGTCCCCCACATACAGGATCTTCCCGTCCCGAACGGCGATCGCCTGCGCCCACTGCCGACCCGGTTCGGCCGTGTACACCGCACCGCCGAGCATCACCAGATCCGCGGCGTCGGCCGCGCGAGGAGACGAGCAGGACCCGGCAACCAATCCGAGAGCCACGGCCCCTGCAACGAGCTTCCAACGAATCCTCATGCGCACTCCTGAGAGCTCCGGGAAAGATGATTCGTTTGACTTTATGGACCGTCGTCACCGGTGTACATAGCTCGACGAGATGGGTATATCGGCGGCAGGAAAGCGCAATTCCCCATCGAAGATCGCCGGTGACGTCGGGAGAGGATCTACTGGTCCGCGGCACCCTCGTCGCGCCGCGCCGGGGCGTTCATCTTCTGCAGCATCGCGTTGTACCCGGCGAGCTCCGCGTCGTGATCGCGCGCCTCGCGGCGGTCGAAGCGTCGCGCCTCCCGGTCGTCCTGCCGATGCCACTGCACGAGTAGAGCGATCATCACCAGCACCAACGGGAACTCGCCGGTGGCCCATGCGATCCCGCCCCCGACACGTTGATCCGCGGCGAGGTCGAGCGCCCACGGATGCATCAGGCTCCGATACCAGTCGCCGGCGATGATGCTCGACGTCATCATCAACGCCACGCCGAAGAAGGCGTGGAACGGCAATGCACCCAACACGATCCCCAGCTTGGCGATCGGACGCAGCGGACGCGGCGACGGATCGATCCCGATCGTCAGCCAGTAGAACAGGTAGCCGCTCACCAGGAAGTGCAGGTTCATCAGCAGATGGGCCGAATGGTTCTTCACCACCATGTCGAACACCCCGCCCAGGTACAGGACGTAGAAGCTGCCGACGAACAGGACGATCACGATCAACGGATGCGTCGCGAACCGCGAATACTTGCTGTGGATCGCACCGTTGATCCACTCGCGCGGCCCCGGAGGATTCCCACGCCCCGCCGGCGGCAGCGCCCGCAACGCGAGCGTCACCGGACCGCCGAGCACCAGCAGCACCGGGACCAGCATCGACAGCATCATGTGGCCCATCATGTGGACGCTGAACATCGCCGGCGAATACCGTCCCATCCCCGAGGACGTCGCGACGAGCAGGAACACGCACCCCAGGAGCCAGGCGATCGTGCGTCCGACCGGCCAGTGGTCCCCGCGTTTGCGAAGCCGATACACGCCGCGGAGGTAGACGATCGCGGCGATGATCGCGGCGGTCCCGAAGATGAGGTCGAAACGCCAGTCGAACAGGATTCGCGTCAGCGTCGGCGGACCCGCGAGATCGTAACCGATCTTCAACTCCATGGGACTGACGTTCGCGGTCCCCAGCACGGGCGGCGGGGTCCGCGACAGACCGGCGCCGAGCCCGAACGCCACCGCGAACACGACCAGCTCGATCGCGGCGAAACGAACGAACAGCGACGTCCGCGGATCGTCGGTGGCCTCCAGTTCGCGGATCGTGAACCGACGGTGCAGCCCGCCGATCACCCCGGCGAGCACCAGGGTGGCGACCTTGGCGACCGCGACCAGCCCGTAAGTCGTGGTGAACAGATCATCGAACGACATGCGGACCAGCGCGTTGACGACGCCGCTCACCCCGACCACGAACAGGCACCAGAAGGCGACCCGGGAGTACCGCCGGATCGCCAAGGTCCGCCAGCGCCCGTTGCCGAACGCATAGGCCAGCACCACGAGCAGTCCACCCATCCAGAGGGCGGCCCCCACGATGTGCAGGATCAGGCTGTTGGTCGCCAGGTCGTGCGCACCACCGGACGACGAGTGTCCGGCGAGCGCCGACGGCATCAACGACAGGAACCCCAGACCGATGACGACGAGCGTCCACCCCCACCGGAGCGCGACACGCGCGACGGCGGCGGCCAGGATCGCGAAGATCGCGGTCCACAGCCAATAGCGGCCGTCGGCGACCACCCCGTAGGCGTTCACGACGTTGGTCGGGATCAGCGAATCCGCCAGCGGCTGACCGCTCACGTTCGAGATCGACAGCGGGATCATCAGGACACCGCAGACCGCCCAGACGAACATCGCCGACGCCGCCCACCGCATGGCCCGATAGCCGCCGACGTCGAGCGCACCGCCCGGCTGCGCCGGGACGAAGAAGCCCGCGAACACCGCGCAGCCGAATCCGATCGCCGCGCTGAGCTGACCGACGACGGTGACCACCGGCAGCCCGTAGGTGGTGACCCATCCGGGGTCCGGGACGCCGGTCAGCCGCAGCGCCGTCGCCGCCGACGCGGCGGTGACGAGGACGCCGGCCACTGCGCCGACGACGACCAGCAGGGAGATCAGCAGCGCCCGGATCCGCGACGGGTCGCGCAGCGAGTCCCGGCGCGATTCGTCGGTCGTGTCCGCGGAGGTCCCGGAAGGGGTGACGGTCATGGCCTCCACTCTAGGACGCGATATAGTGGGCCTTCGCCGTCGCCCGGTCGACGGCCCCGGCCTCCATAGCTCAGCTGGATAGAGCAAGAGCCTTCTAATCTCTAGGTCGCAGGTTCGAGTCCTGCTGGGGGCGCCCTGAACTGCACAGACACCGAGATCGCCGACCGGTGGTCGCCGGCGTTCACCGGCGAGACGACCGCCGCGTCTGTGGCCAAGACCTCACGAGCGGGCGCCACGTCCCGCGATGCCCGCCAGATGCCGGAGCGCCACGCCGTCGGGCACGAGCAGCGAGGCGCGCATCGCGGTCTCGGCCGCCCGGGCCGGTCGAGCGCCGATGAACCGGCCGATCATTCTGGATTCGCGGACCACCGCGGTCACGCGACGCCGACGCACCCGCTCGTACTCGCGTGCCGCGCGCTCCGGGTCCCGCACGTCTCGTAGGGCCCGCGCCAGGACGACGGCGTCCTCGATCGCCTGGCATCCGCCCTGACCGAGATGCGGTCGCATGGGGTGGGCGGCGTCGCCGATCACGACCAGGGCGCCGTCCGACCAACGTCGTGCGATCGCCCTGTCGTACAGGTCGGTACGGATCAGGGTGCCCGGCGTCGTGGCGGCGACCGCGTCGCCGATCGGTCGGGGCCAGTGCTCGACGAGGTCGGCGACGTGCGCGAGGTCGTCGCCGACGTCGGTCGCCTCCGGCAGACGCTGCGTCGCGAACCAGTAGGTTCGGCCGCCGGGCAGCGGCACGACACCGACCTGCCTGCGGTCGCCGATGATCTCTCCGGCGAGGCCCGGATCGATCTCGAGGTCGGCGATCGCCCGCCACGCGGTGTACCCGGAGTATCGGTCGGTGAGGCCGGGGTCGAGTCGGCGGGCGAGCGTCGAGTGCGTCCCGTCGGCGGCGATCACCAGGTCGGCATCCGCCTCCGCGCCGTCGTCGGTGTGCACGACGGCGCGTCGACGGTCCGCGGTCACAGCATTCACGGCGGCCACAGATTTCACAGCGGACACGGAGGCCGTAGGGGTCACCGAGGTCACCCGTGTCCGGTACCGGACGGTCCCGCGGGGCAGCATTCCGGTGAGCACGTCGCGCAACAGCGCGCGCTCGACCACCACGAGGGGTTCGCCGAGAGCAGCGATCAGCGCATCGGCGGGAGGGCGCCGCAGGCGGGTGCCGTCGCGCAAGCGGAGCAGGCCGCCGTCGACGCGCCCGCCGCACGCGCGGACGGCATCGCCCGCACCGATCTCGTCGAGCGCGGCGAGCGCATTGGGCCACAGGCTGATCGCCGCCCCCGCCGCCGTGTCGTCCCGGGCCTCCAGGACTCGGACCTCGTGGCCGGTCCGGGTCAGTGCGACGGCGGCGGTGAGTCCGGCGATGCCCGCACCGCACACGATGACCCTCATACGGCCACTCTGCCATGCGACGATCGATCACCGCGGGCGTCCGTTCCGCCCGGTGGCCGCTCAACCCGGCGGTCGTTCGGCGACGTCCGGGATCAGAGGAGTTCGAGAATCGTGGCGTTCGCCATCCCGCCGGCCTCGCACATGGTCTGCAGGCCGTAGCGGATCCGATTGTCCCGCATGTGATGGACGAGTCGCGTCATGAGGATGGCGCCCGATCCGCCGAGCGGATGGCCCACCGAGATGGCGCCGCCGACCGGGTTGAGGACGTCGTCGGATGCGCCGATCTCCGCCTGCCAGGCGAGCGGGACGGGCGCGAACGCCTCATTGACCTCGAAGGCGCCGATGTCGTCGACCGCCAGTCCCGACCGGTCGAGCGCCTTGCGGGTCGCCTCGATAGGCGCCGACAGCATGATGACCGGATCGTCGCCCGCGAGGGCCGCCGTGTGGATGCGCGCGATCGGGGTCCAGCCGTTGCGCTCGGCGACCTCACTCGAGGTCACCAGGAGCGCACCCGCGCCGTCGGAGATCTGCGACGCGTTGCCCGCGGTGATGACCCCGTCGGCGGCGAAGGGCGTCGACAGGCCGGCGAGCTTCTCGACCGTGGTCCCCCGGCGGAGGCCCTCGTCGTGAGCCAGGCCGCCGACGATCGGCGCGATCTGCGCGTCGAAGGCTCCGGCGTCGACGGCCGCCGCGGTCCGCTCGTGCGACCGCGCCGAGTACTCGTCGAGCCGGCCGCGATCCAGCCCCCACCGCTCGGCCATCATCTCGGCGCCCAGACCCTGGTTGAAGCCCTCGACGCCGTAACGGTCCAGGACCGACGGCGGGTACGGCGCACCGTCGCCGCGTGCGGAGCCCATCGGGACTCGCGACATCGATTCCGCACCGCCCGCGATCGCGATGTCGTAGTGGCCGGCGATCACTCCGGCCGCAGCGAAGTGCACCGACTGCTGACTGGATCCGCAGCGGCGGTCGACGACGGTCGCGGGCACCGATTCGGGCCAGCCGGCCGCGAGGACGCCGACCCGGCCGACGCTTCCGGCCTGGTCGCCGACCTGGCTCACGCAGCCCCAGATCACATCGTCGACCGTCGCGGGATCGAATCCCACTCGGTCGGCCAGCGCCGTGAGGACGTGGGCGGTCAGGTCGCCGGGATGGATGTCGGCCAGACCACCGCCGCGCTTCCCGATCGGGGTCCGAACCGCATCGACTATCACCGCATCTCGCATGGACCATTCATACTCCACCAAGCGTTTGCTTGGCAGTTGAACGGACGCCTTCGCGCGATTCCCGATCGGGGCGAGACGTCAGGCGCCGTCGAGTTCCAGGACGCCCAGCGCGTTGCCCGTCAGCGTCCCCAGGTACAGGACACCGTCGCGCTCGACGACCGACGTGACGAAGCCGTAGTCGAGATCGTCGTCGCGGACGTCGTGGACGAGGCGGCCGTCGAAGTCGAACGCCTGCACCCAGACGATCTCCTCGGGCGCGGGCCCCACGCTCTGCGGCGCACGCGCCAGGACCTTCCGCGCCCGAGTGGGCAGCTTGAAGATCCCTTCCAGAATCGAGTTGCGCGGTGACGCCAACGCCACCCACAGCAGGCCGTCGCTGCCGACGGACATGTTGTCCGGATAGCCGCCGAGGCCGTCGATGAAGACGTCCGAGGTCCCCGCGGACTCCCCACGAAGCCAGTACCGGGAGATGCGCGACCCGCCGGTCTCGGCCACCAGCAGACAGTCCTCGTCGGGGCCGAGCACCAGTCCGTTGGCGAACTGCAGATCGTCGCGCAGCACCTGAACGGCACCGTCCGGCGTCAATGCGATGAGGCGACCGGTGCCGACGTGCTCGATCAGGTCCGAGCGCCACCTGTCGATTGTGAAATTCTGCGATGACGACGTGAAGTACACCGTCCCGTCGGTCGCGACGACCACGTTGCTCGCGAACCGCAGCGGACGCCCGTCGACGGTGTCGACCAGCACCGTCGCCCGCGCCTGTCCGGGGTCGAGGCGGAGCACGCCGCGGTCGTGGTCGCAGATGTAGACCGTGCCGTCCGCGCGCGCCTCGAGGCCGAGGAGCCGTCCCGCGGTGTCGGCGAGCACGAGCTGGTCGCCGTCGACCGGGTCGATCGACAGCAGTCGGCCGTCGGCGAGCCCGGTTGCGATCCGCCCGTCGGGGAGGCTCACGACGTCCTCGGGCGACGAACCGGGCAACGGGATGCGGCGAAAGGAGGTCACGGCCCTTTCATAGCAGCTATCCGCGTCCGGCGCTCCCCGCCGACGCCCCCGCGGTCGATGGATATGAACAAAGGTTCATATCAAACTTGTTGCACAGCAACTGCGCGCACTGCTACGTTCGAAGCATGGCACTGGAGCACGCGATCATGGTGTCGCTCTCCGAGCGACCCGGAACCGGATACGAGATCGGCCGCCAATTCGAACGCTCGATCGGCTACTTCTGGTCGGCCACCCACCAGCAGATCTATCGAACCCTCAAGAAGCTCCACGACGACGGCCTCGTCAGCTTCGAGTCGGTCGCGCAGGACGGCCGGCCGGACAAGAAGGTGTACACCCTCTCGCCGACCGGATACGAGATGCTCGCCGACTGGGTCAACAGCCCGACCCCGGTGTCCCCCCTGCGCAGCGACCTCGGCGTGAAGCTCCGCGCCGCCGACCTCGGCGACCTCCCGACGGTGATCTCCGAGCTCGCCGAACATCGCGACGAGGCCGCCGCCCTGCTGACCGTCTACCGCGGATTCGAGCGCGACTACTACCCCGATCCGCAGACACTGACCGGCCGCCGCCTGCACCAGTACCTGGTTCTGCGCGGCGGTGTTCGGATGAGCGAGTCCACCGTCCAGTGGTGCGACGAGGTCCTCGCCGGCCTCCGCCGCGAACTCGCCGCATCCGCATCCCACCCCCAGACGACCTCCTCGGCGCCCACGCCGTGAGACCGACAAGAAAGGCCGCGTCGATGACAGCCCAGCAGACGCCCAACGCCCATTACCCGAAGCTCTTCGAGCCGCTGGAGATCGGGGGCATGACCCTCGACAACCGCGTCGTGATGGGGTCGATGCACACCGGCCTCGAGGACCGCCTCTGGGACACCCCGAAGCTCGCCGCGTACTACGCCGAGCGCGCCCGCGGCGGCGTCGGCCTCATCATCACCGGCGGCTTCGCCCCGTCGCGGACCGGCCAGCTCCTGCCGTTCGCCGGCAAGATGACCAACCGCGCCGACGTCCTGCGGCATCGGGAGTTCACCAAGGCCGTCCACGCCGAAGGCGGCAAGATCGCCCTGCAGATCATCCACGCCGGACGCTACGGCTACACGCCGCTCAAGGTCGCCGCGGGCAGCGAGCCGTCGCCGATCCACCCCTTCAAGCACCTGAAGATGACCGAACAGATCATCCGGCACGTGATCCGGTCGTTCGGCAGCGCCGCGAAACTCGCTCGCGCCGCGGGATACGACGCCGTGGAGCTCATGGGCGGCGAGGGCTACCTCATCAACCAGTTCCTGTGCCCGCACACCAACGACCGGACCGATCAGTGGGGCGGCAGCACCGACAATCGTCAGCGATTCCTGTTGGAGATCGTCAAGGACGTACGCAACAAGGTGCCTCGCGACTACCCGGTCATTCTGCGGCAGAGCGTCGCGGACTTCGTGAAGAACGGCCAGACGTTCGACGAGATCGCCCTGCTGGCCCAGCGGTGCGAGGAACTCGGCGTCGATGCGATCAACACCGACATCGGCTGGCATGAGGCGCAGGTCCCGACCATCGTGACGTCGGTCCCGCGCGGCGCGTTCGTGAAGTTCACCGAACGGCTGCGCGACGTCGTCGACATCCCGCTCATCGCGTCCAACCGGATCAACACCCCCGAGTTCGCCGAGGAGATCCTCGGGCGGGGGCGGGTCGACGCCGTGTCGATGGCGCGGCCGCTGCTCGCCGACCCCGATTTCGTCAACAAGGCCCGCGACGGCCGGTCGGACGAGATCAACACGTGCATCGGCTGCAATCAGGCCTGCCTGGATCACGCATTCGTCGGCAAGAAGGTCTCGTGCCTGCTCAACCCGCGTGCGGGCCGCGAGACCGTGCTCACCCTGGGAGCCACGCGGACCGCGAAGCGCGTCGCGGTCGTCGGCGCCGGTCCCGCCGGACTCTCGGCGGCCGTCTCGGCCGCCCAGCGTGGACACCGGGTCGACCTGTTCGAGTCCGGCGACACGATCGGCGGCCAGTTCTCCATCGCCGCCCGCATCCCGGGCAAGGAGGAGTTCAACGAGACCATCCGGTACTACACCCGCCAACTCGAGATCAACCATGTCTCGGTGCGTCTCGGCACCCGGGCGAGCGCCCAGGACCTCATCGACGGCGGCTACGACCAGGTGGTCATCGCGACCGGGGTGGTCCCCCGCGTCCCCGACATCGACGGCATCGATCATCCGATGGTGATGTCGTACGCCGATGCGGTCCTCGGGCACCGGGAGATCGGCAAGCGGGTCGCCGTGATCGGCGCCGGCGGCATCGGTTTCGACGTCACCGAGTTCTTGACCGTCGACGAGTCGCCCACCCTCAATCTGAAGGAGTGGGAGCAGGAGTGGGGCGTCACCGACGACCTGGACACGCCCGGCTTCCTCACCAAGCCCCGTCCGCTGCCCGCGACGCGTGAGGTGTACCTCGTGCAACGCAAGACCGGCCGGCAGGGCAAGTCGTTGGGGAAGACCACCGGGTGGGTCCACCGCGCGACCGTCAAGATGAAGGGCGTCGAGCAGATCTCCGGGGCCACCTACGACAAGATCGACGACGCGGGTCTGCACATCACCCTCCACGACAAGGAGGGCGCCGCGGTCGGCACACGCACCCTGGAGGTCGACAACGTGGTCGTCTGCGCCGGCCAGGAGTCGGTCCGCGACCTCGTGGATCCGCTCACCGAGGCCGGTGTGGTGACCCATGTGATCGGCGGCGCCGATCTGGCGTCGGAACTCGACGCCAAGCGCGCCATCCGGCAGGGCACGGAGGTCGCCGCGGGCCTCCCGTGACCGCGGCGACCGTAGGATGACCGACATGGCTGTCCCGCATCCCTCGTCCACGTTCCGCGCCGTCGTCACGGGTGCGTCGTCCGGCATCGGCATGGAGTTGGCCCGCGTCCTGGCCCGCCGCGGCCACTCGGTGATCCTGGTGGCCCGGCGCGGCGACGTGCTCGAGGGGCTCGCCGACGAGCTGCGGGGCGACTTCTCGGTGGAAGTGGAGGTCCGTGCGATGGATCTGTCGGATCCGTCGGCGGTCGCGACGTTGTGCGACGAACTCGCGGAGCGCGAGATCTCCGTCCTCGCCAACAACGCCGGGGTCGCGACCTTCGGGCCGATCGCCGAACTCGACGCCGCCGGTGAGCGCGCGCAGTTGCGGCTCAACGCGAATGCCGTCCACGATTTGACGCTGGCGGTCCTCCCGCAGATGGTCGCTCGCGGTTCGGGCGGCATCCTGATGGTCGGCTCGGCCGCCGGGAACATGCCGATCCCGAACAATGCGACATATGCGGCGTCGAAGGCGTTCGTCAACACGTTCAGCGAATCGCTGCGCGGTGAGCTGAAGGGCACCGGCGTCCACGTGACGCTGCTCGCCCCCGGCCCCGTGCGGACCGGCGTCCCGTCGGCCGACGACGCGTCGACCGTCGACGACCTGGTCCCGGACTTCCTCTGGCACGATTCGTCGCGGGTGGCCGAGATGAGTCTGGACGCGCTGGCGCGGAACAAGATGCGGGTCGTGCCGGGAACGCTGTCGAAGGCGATGTCGGTGGCCGGCGGGTACTCCCCTCGCGCCGTGGTCGCGCCGATCGTCGGACGGTTCTACGGGAAGCTCGGCGACGGCGCCTGACGCCGGCCGCACCGATCCGCCGCCGCACGCGGGGGTCGGGCCGATTACAGTTGACCGCGTGCAGGACAAACTCGTGTGGATCGACTGTGAGATGACCGGCCTCGACGTGGGCTCCGACAAACTCATCGAGATCGCGGCGCTCGTCACCGACAGCGACCTCAACATTCTCGGGGAGGGCGTCGATCTGGTGATCCACGCCGACGACGAGGCGCTGGCGAACATGCCCGACGTGGTCACCAAGATGCACGCCGACTCGGGTCTCACCGACGAGGTGCGGGCGTCGACGGTGACCCTCGCCGACGCGGAGAAGGCGGTGCTCGACTATCTGCGTGAGCACATCACGTCGCCCGGCGCCGTCCCGCTGGCGGGCAACTCGATCGCGACCGATCGCGGCTTCATCGCTCGCGACATGGCGGAGCTCAACGCCTTCCTCCACTATCGGATGATCGACGTCAGCTCCATCAAGGAGCTGTGTCGCCGCTGGTACCCGCCGATCTACTACGGCCAGCCGCCGAAGGGGTTGGCACACCGTGCGCTCGCGGACATCCGCGAGTCGATCCGCGAGCTCCGCTACTACCGTGAGGCGGCGTTCGTGCCGGCCCCCGGCCCCGACGCCGACCGACTCACGACGATCGTCGAGAACCTCGGCCCCGCCTGAGAACACGCTGGTCGGATACCGATTGGAGTTTCCCGTCGATGTCCGGCTAGAGTGGGGTCCTGGCTCGGACGAGGTCGGATGAGAATCCGGCCGCGAGCCGATGGTGAGTGTAGTTCAGTTGGTAGAGCACCAGGTTGTGATCCTGGCTGTCGCGGGTTCGAGTCCCGTCACTCACCCCCCGAGAAGTGCCCGGCCCGCCACGGCGGACCGGGCACTTCTGCATTCACCGCGTGCATTCACCGCACCGATCGCATCCCTCCCCACGCGCCGGGTAACCTCGTCAGACGATGACAGGCTCCACCCCGACCGCATCCGATCTCGTCTGGTACGCCAGCTACGGATCGAACCTCTCGACGGACAGGCTGCTGTGCTACCTGCGCGGCGGTCGCCCCGAGGGGGCGGCCCGCACCTACTCCGGTTCCCGAGACGGTGCTCCCCCGCGCGCGTCGGTCCCGTTGACGCTTCCCGGCCGCATCTACTTCGCCGGCCGATCCACGGCGTGGGGCGGGGGCATGGCGTTCTACGATCCCCTCGCCCCGGGCCCGACACCGTCGCGCGCGCATCTGGTGACCATCGAGCAGTTCGCCGACATCGCCGCGCAGGAGCGGGACGAGGAGCCCCGTCCCGACGGTCCCGTCGAGGACGCACTCCGCGACCCCGGTCTGCTCGCCGCGGACGGCGCAGACCACCTCTGCGGCGACGGCCTGTACGCACGGCTGCTGCGCGTGGCGACCATCGACGGACTGCCGGTCCTGACGTTCACCGCGACGCACGCGATCGACGACGTCCCGCACGTCGCGCCCACCGAACCGTATCTCGCGATGATCTCGCGCGGGTTGGCCGAATCGCACGGCTGGTCGACCGACGAGGCGCGCGGATACCTCGACACGCGCGTCGGCCACCGCGACGACGGGTGCTCAGTCACTCCACACGCCGGACGCGCCGCGCCGATGTGACCCGATCAGATTCGTGTCGACGATGCCAACGGCCTCCATCAGCGCGAACATCGTCGTCGGGCCGACGAAGGTGAAGCCCGCCCCACGCAGGGCCTTCGCGAGAGCCGCCGACTCCGGCGACGACGTCGGCACCTCGGCGGCCGTCCGCGGCGTCGGCGTCCGGTCCGGCCGGAACGACCACACCAACTCCGCCAACCCCACCGACTCCCGCAGCGCCACCGTGGCACGAGCGTTCGTCACGGTCGCGACGATCTTCGCCCGATTGCGGACGATGCCCGCATCGCCCATCAGTCGCGCGACATCGTCCTCTGCGAACGCGGCGACCCGATCCGGGTCGAACCCGACGAACGCGTCGCGGAACGCGGGACGCTTGCGCAGGATCGTCGCCCACGAGAGTCCCGACTGGAACGCCTCGAGGCTGATCCGTTCGAAGAGTCCCTGCTCGTCACGGACGGGCATCCCCCACTCGGTGTCGTAATAGTCGCGCAGCAGCGGGTCGACGGCCGCCCACGCCGGCCGGGCCCTCCCGTCATCGCCGATCACCAGATCCGTCATCTGTGCACCCTCCTCATCGGTTCGCCACGCCCGTCGCCTCCAGCGCCAACAGCATCACCTTGGCCTCCTCACCGCCCGCATAGCGACCGGGGCTGCCGTCGGCGCGCGTCACCCGGTGACACGGCACCACCAGCGGCAGCGGATTGGTGGCACACGCCGTACCGACGGCCCGCACCGCTCCCGGGTTGCCGACCGCCTGCGCCACCTCTCGATACGAGCGCGTCCGCCCGTAGCCGATCGTCGTCAGACTCCGCTGAACGTCCAGCCGGAAACCGGTCGACAGCGCGAAGTCGAGCGGCACGTCGAACCCCGTGCGCCGACCGGCGAAGAACTCGTCGATCTCGCGGGCGGCCGCATCCAGTCGTCCGGGCGCCTCCAAGACGCGCGGACCGAGGGCGTCGGCGAGCCGGTCGAGCGTCGCATCGAACCCCTGACGTTCGAACGCGACCCGAACCAGCCCCCGGTCGGTCGCGGCCAACAGCACCCGCCCGACCGGTGTGTCGATCGTCCGGTAGGCGACCTCCAGCAGACCCGCCGCCTCCGCCCGCACCGCCAGACGCGCACGCAGCTCGCCGACATCGTCACGAATGGTCATCGCCGTCCCTCCTCGTCGAGATCGTGCCCGTACTCGGCTCGCAGCCGACGAATGCCGTCCGCCGCCGCGCGCCGCACCGACGCCGCACTGCCGCCGATCAACTCCGCCGTCTCCACATGCGTCAAACGCCCCAGATAGTGGTAGGCGATCGCCAACCGCTGCCGCTCGGGCAGTCGCGCCACCGCATCCCACACCTCCGCGTCGTCGCGAGCGGGGATCCCCCGGTCCGAGGGCCGGTCCGGCAGCGCGGCGACCGGCACCGCGCGGCGCCCACGAGCACGGGTCACATCGATGGCTTTGCGATGAGCCACGCGGACGAGCCAGGCCTCCACATTGGTGGTCGGAGGCAGCTCCGGCCACGCCCGCAGTGCCGCGAGGAACGTCTCCGACCAGGCGTCCTCGGCATCGGCGCCGCCGCCGAGGACGGCACGACACACCTTCAGCACCGTGACGCCGTGCGCGGTCACGGCCCGCTCGAACGGCTCGATCATCGTCAGAACAGCCGAGTCACAGCGGTCTCCGCCGGTTCCTCCAACTCCAGAAGCCGACGCTTCCGGTCGAGACCTCCGGCGTATCCGGTCAACGACCCGTCGGCACCGACCACGCGGTGGCACGGAATGAGGACGCTGACCGGATTGCGGCCGACGCACTGGCCCACCCGCTGCGCCAGCCGCGGGTTCCCCAGCCGCCGTGCCAACGCGCCGTAGGTCGTCGTGGCACCGTACGGAATCCCCCGCAGCAGGGCCCACACGCGCTCGGAGAAGTCGTCACCGTCGGTGACGACCTCCACATCGAAGTCCCGACGCCGACCGGCGAGATATTCGGTGAGCTCCCGTGCCGTCTGCGCGAACACCGCGTCATCGGCGGGGACCGCGACCCCGAACTCCGCTGCGGCCGGCAGGTGCCAGTGGCCGGGGAAGTACAACCCCGTCAACGCCGGCCCGTCCGCGACCATCGTCAGGTCGCCGAGCCCGGTCGGCACCGTCGCATGACGTCTGGTCATCGAACACCTCCCACTCAGGTCTTCTCGTGCCGGTGGAACCGGCTCGGTCTGCCCGCTCACCGTGAAGACGCCGACCGACCACGGAGTGTGAGGTCGGGCTCGTCGGGCACCCGCGTACAGTATTCACGCCCGCCCCTCGACGAACGAGAGCGCCATGACAGCCGCCGGAGTCGGTACCGCGAACGGACCATCCGAGATCTACACGACCGCGCACGCGAGTCGTTTCGAACTCGACCCGCGGCCCGCCGATGTCCTCGCCGTCGGATCACAGCTGGCGTACGGATCGGTGGGGCTCAACGCCGCGCTGCCGGTCTACGCGGACGCGGGACTGCGGTGCGCCGCCGTCCCCTCGATCGTCCTGAGCAATCTGCCGCACTACCGGTCGGTGCAGTCCATCGACGTCGCCCCCGAATGGATCACGCGGACGCTGCGCGACCTCGATGCGACGGGAGCGCTGCGCAGGCTCCGCGCCGTGGCCGTCGGCTACCTGGCCTCCGGCGCGCAGGCCCACGCGATCGCCGACTGGTACCGCGGACTCGACCCGGCCACCCGACCGCCACTGATCCTCGACCCGACGTTCGGGGACGCCGACGTCGGCTTCTACACGGACCCCCGCGTGGCTCCCGCCCTGCGCGCGGCCCTGCTTCCACTGGCATCGATCGTCACACCGAACACCTTCGAGCTCACCCATCTCACCGCGGCCCCCGACGGCACCGTCGATCCGCTCCCGACGTTCTCGTCGGCGCCGGCGGCCGTCACCGGCCGGGCCCGCGAACTGCTGCGCGGCCCGGACATGACGATCGTGGTGACCGGGCTCGACTCGACCGACAGCGCCTCGACGGACAGCGACACGACGGACAGCGACACGACGGACAGCGACACGACGGACAGCGACACGACCGGGACCGACGACACCGGACGGGACCGGCCGCTGATCGGCAATGCGATCGTGACCGCCGACGACATCCGGACGATCGTCGGCGACGAGATCGCCACCTCCGCCAAGGGGCTCGGCGACACGTTCGCCGCCGCATTGACCGCCGCCCTGCTCACCGGCCATGCGACGGCCGACGCCGTCGAGTACGCCGCCGACCGCGTCCGCTCGGCCATCGGCCGGGGCGTGCCGTCCGAAATCCCCCGGACCGCGACGTGACGGCCTAGTGTCGAGAGGTGTGAGCGGCCCGCGCAGTCCTGACACCTCGATCCGTCCCGGCGCCACCGGTGGTACCGACCAGGTGACGCTTCGGGTCCTCGTGTACGCCACCGATCCGGGGATCCGGCGGCAGGTCCTGTCGGCCCTCGGCGACCGCCTCGACCCCGATCTGCCGCGACTCGAGTATCTCGAAGTCGCCACCGCGGCCACCGTGCTCTCCCACCTCGAGGACGGCGGCATCGACCTCGCGATCCTCGACGGCGAAGCCGCTCCCGTCGGCGGCATGGGCCTGGCGAAGCAGATCCGCGACGAGTTCGCCCCCTGCCCGCCGCTGCTGATCCTCATCGCGCGCGCCGACGATCGCTGGCTCGCGGACTGGTCGCGCGCCGACGCCACCGCCGCCCGTCCGGTCGACCCCCTGCAGCTTCCGCAGACCGTCGTCGACCTGCTCCGGTAGATCACGGACGGCCCGGCCGGGCTGACGTGCGATTTCAGCGAGATGGCCCACCCCGCACGGCTTTACGTGAGTAAGGTGTGCAGTGAGTCACACACCTGGGGTGATGTGAGAACCGTCTCGACCGCGTGCGCGAAGTGGAGGTGGACCATGAACGCCTACGGGCCGATCCTGATCCTGGGAGCCATCGCCCTGGCCTTCGCCGTGTTCTCCGTCGCCGTCGCGTCGCTCGTCGGCCCCCGCCGCCACAACCGGGCGAAGCTCGAAGCCTACGAATGCGGAATCGAACCGCTGCCCGCATCGGCGGGCATGGTCCAGCGATTCCCCGTGAAGTACTACCTCACCGCGATGCTGTTCATCATCTTCGACATCGAGATCGTCTTCCTCTACCCGTGGGCGGTGGCCGCCGACGCGCTCGGCTGGTTCGGTCTCGCCGCCGTCGGACTGTTCGTCGTCAACGTCTCGGTGGCCTACGCCTACGAATGGCGACGCGGAGGCCTGCGGTGGGACTGACGCCCGGGATGGACCCGAACCGACCGTCCGGCGTCACCGACACCCCACCCACCGACTGAACACGACGAGAGCACGAAGGAGGCTGGCACATGGGTCTCGAAGAACAGCTGCCGGGGGGATTCCTGCTGAGCACGGTCGAGAACCTCGCCGGCTACATGCGCAAGGGGTCGCTGTGGCCCGCGACCTTCGGCCTCGCATGCTGCGCGATCGAGATGATGGCGACCACCGCCAGCCGCTACGACCTCGCGCGGTTCGGGATGGAGGCGTTCCGGGCGTCACCGCGCCAGGCCGACCTGATGATCGTCGCCGGACGGGTCAGCCAGAAGATGGCACCGGTCCTGCGCCAGATCTACGACCAGATGGCCGAACCGAAGTGGGTCCTCGCGATGGGCGTCTGCGCATCGTCCGGCGGCATGTTCAACAACTACGCGGTGGTTCAGGGCGTCGACCACGTGGTGCCGGTCGACATCTACCTCCCGGGCTGTCCGCCCCGCCCCGAGATGCTGCTCAACGCCCTGCTGGCCTTGCACGAGCAGATTCAGCAGATGCCGTTGGGCGTCCACCGGGAGGACGCCGTCCGAGCGGCCGAACAGGCGGCACTGGCCTCCCCGGCCACCATCGAGCTCAAGGGGCTGCTCCGGTGAGCGGCGATCTGACCCCGGCCGACCGGCACGCCGAAGACGTCATCGGGGAACGCCGCGGACTGTTCGGGGTCTCCGGCACCGGCGACACCTCGGGCTACGGGCGGATGGTCGCCCCGATCGCGTTCCCCGGCGAGGGTTCCCGACCCTACGGCGGATACTTCGACGACGTCGCCGACGACCTCGCCGCAGGTCTGCGCCGACGCGGAGTCGACTACGCCGACGCCGTGGAGAAGGTGGTGATCGAGCGCGGCGACATGACGGTGCACGTGGCGCGCGACCATCTCGCCGACGTGGCGTCCACCCTCCGCGACGAGCCGTCGCTGCGATTCGAGCTGTGTCTCGGCGTGAGCGGCGTCCACTACCCCGACCAGACCGGCCGCGAACTGCACGCCGTGTACCCGCTGCGATCGATCACCCACAACCGTCGCATCCGGCTGGAGGTCGCGGTCCCCGACGCCGACCCCCACATCACGACGCTCACGCCCGTCTACCCGACCAACGACTGGCATGAACGCGAGACCTACGACTTCTTCGGGATCGTCTTCGACGGTCATCCGTCGCTGACCCGCATCGAGATGCCGGACGACTGGGAGGGCCATCCGCAGCGGAAGGACTATCCGCTCGGCGGTGTGCCCGTCCAGTACAAGGGCGCCAACATCGCGCCTCCCGACCGGCGCAGGAGGTACAGCTGATGCCCGCCCCGAGCACGTTCACCGTCGCCGGACGCGACTGGCAGGACGTCGTCGACGCCGTCCGCGAACGCACGTCGACCTCGGCGTCCGACGAACGGATCGTCGTCAACATGGGTCCCCAGCACCCGTCCACCCACGGCGTGCTCCGGCTGATCCTCGAGATCGAGGGCGAGACGGTCACCGAGGCCCGCTGCGGTATCGGCTACCTGCACACCGGGATCGAGAAGAACCTCGAGTACCGCACGTGGACGCAGGGCGTCACCTTCGTGACCCGCATGGACTACCTGTCGCCGTTCTTCAACGAGACCGCCTACTGCCTGGCGGTGGAGAAGCTGCTGGGCATCACCGACGACATCCCGGCGCGGGCGAGCGTGGTCCGCGTGCTGCTCATGGAGCTCAACCGGGTCGCGTCCCATCTCATCGCACTGGCCACCGGTGGCATGGAGCTCGGCGCGGTGACGCCGATGTTCCTCGGATTCACCGCCCGCGAGACCATCCTCGATCTGTTCGAGGACATCACCGGCCTGCGGATGAACCACGCCTTCATCCGGCCCGGCGGGTTGGCCCAGGACCTCCCCGAGGACGCGCCGGAGAAGATCCGCGCCGCACTGCGGACCCTGCCCGGCCAGATCCGCGAAGTGGAGGACCTGCTCACCGAGAACTACATCTGGAAGGCCCGCACCCGCGGCATCGGCTTCCTCGACCTGACCGGGTGCATGGCCCTCGGCGTGACCGGACCGGTCCTGCGGTCGACGGGCCTGCCGCACGACCTGCGCAAGACCGATCCCTACTGCGGATACGAGAACTACGACTTCGACGTGATCACCGACACCGCCTGCGACTCCTACGGCCGCTACCTCATCCGGGTCGAGGAGATGAAGCAGTCGCTGCGCATCGTCGAGCAGTGCCTCGACGCCCTGGAGCCCGGACCGGTGATGGTCGCCGACCGCAAGCTCGCGTGGCCGGCCGACCTCGCCGTCGGCCCCGACGGGCTCGGCAACTCCCCCGAGCACATCGCCGAGATCATGGGCATGTCGATGGAGTCGCTCATCCACCATTTCAAACTCGTGACCGAGGGGATGAGGGTCCCCGCCGGTCAGTGCTACGTGGCCGTCGAGTCGCCGCGCGGCGAGCTCGGCGTCCACATGGTGTCCGACGGCGGCACCCGACCGTACCGGGTGCATTTCCGCGACCCGTCGTTCACCAATCTGCAGGCGGTCGCCGCCATGTGCGAGGGGGGTCTGGTCGCCGACGTCATCACCGCGGTGGCCAGCATCGACCCGGTGATGGGAGGTGTGGACCGATGAACGAACCGGTCTTCGTGGAGTTCTCGACGACGTCGCCCGTCGACGCCTCACCGCCGAATGCGCGCTTCACCACGTCCATCCCGCATTCGCCGGTGACGTTCGACGGACCCGAGCGCTACTCCGACGACGAGGTCGCGGCGTTGTCCGCCGACGCGAAGCAGATCATCGCCCGCTATCCGCAGGCGCGGTCGGCGCTGCTGCCACTGCTGCATCTGGTCCAGAGCCACGACTCGTACCTCACTCGGGCCGGCGTCCAGTTCTGCGCAGAACACCTCGGCCTGACCCCGGCGCAGGTGGCGTCCGTCGCCACCTTCTACTCCATGTACCGGCGCGCCCCGACCGGCGACTACCTGGTCGGCGTGTGCACGAACGCGCTGTGCGCGGTGATGGGCGGCGACGCGATCCTCGCCCAGATCACCGACGAGTTGGGGCTGTCCCCCGGCGACACCACCGACGACGGCCGGGTGACCGTCGACCGCATCGAATGCAATGCGGCCTGCGACAAGGCGCCCGTGGTCATGGTGAACTGGGAGTTCTTCGACGACCAGACCCCCGAGTCGACGCGACGGCTGGTCGCCGACCTCCGCGCCGGCGTCCCGCGGTCCCCCAGCCGCGGCGCCGACTCGCTGTGCACCTTCCGCCAGGCCGGACGACTGCTGGCCGGCGTCGCCGACGATCCGGGCGCCGGGCCCGACGCGACCGACTCCGACGACGGACAGGACGCGCGATGATCGCGGTCGGACTGCCCTCGTCGACACCCGAGCCCGCGGAGATCCCCGTCCTGAGCAGGCATTGGGACGACCCGGAGTCGTGGACCCTGCCGAACTATGTGCGGCAACACGGCTACCGCGGCCTCAAGGCCGCCCTGCGGATGCCTCCCGACGAAGTCACCGATGTCGTGAAGGCGTCCGGACTCCGAGGTCGCGGGGGCGCCGGCTTCCCCGTCGGCACCAAGTGGTCGTTCATCCCCCAGGGCGACGTGCCCGGCGGCGACGACACACCCCACTACCTCGTCGTCAACGCCGACGAGTCGGAACCGGGAACGTGTAAGGACATGCCGCTGATGCTGGCCAGTCCGCACATGCTCATCGAGGGCGTCGTCATCGCGGCGTACGCGATCCGCGCGCATCGCGCATTCATCTACGTGCGCGGCGAGGTCGCGTCGGTGGTGCGGCGCCTGCGAACCGCGGTCGACGAGGCCTACGACGCCGGGCTGCTCGGCGACGACGTCCTCGGTTCCGGATTCGCGCTCGACGTCGTCGTCCACGCCGGCGCGGGCGCCTACATCTGCGGGGAGGAGACGGCGCTGCTGGACTCCCTGGAGGGCCGTCGTGGTCAACCGCGCCTGCGTCCCCCGTTTCCCGCCGTCGCCGGCCTGTACGCGAGTCCCACGGTGGTCAACAACGTCGAGTCGATCGCGAGCGTGCCCTCGATCCTGCGCAACGGTGCCGACTGGTTCCGCAGTTTCGGCACCGAGAAGTCGCCGGGTTTCACGATGTACTCGCTGTCGGGTCACATCGCCCGTCCCGGACAGTACGAGGCGCCCCTGGGTGTCACGCTGCGCGAACTCATCGACCGCGCCGGCGGCATGCGGCCCGGGCACACCCTGAAGTTCTGGACGCCGGGCGGCTCGTCGACGCCGATCTTCACCGCCGACCACCTCGACGTGCCGCTCGACTACGAGGGCGTCGGCGAAGCGGGATCGATGTTGGGCACCAAGGCGCTCCAGATCTTCGATGACACGACCTGCGTCGTGCGCACCGTGCTGCGCTGGAGTGAGTTCTACGCGCACGAGTCGTGCGGGAAGTGCACGCCGTGTCGTGAGGGGACGTACTGGATGAAGCAGATGATGCGTCGGCTCGAGGCCGGCGACGGCACCGAGGACGATCTGGTGACGCTCACCGACATCACCGACAGCGTCGTCGGCAAGTCGTTCTGCGCGCTCGGCGACGCATCCGGTGCGCCGATCACCAGTTCGCTGGCGCACTTCCGTGACGAGTACCTGGCCCACTTCCCCCACGACGGGCATCCCGGCGGATGTCCGTTCGACCCGGATGCGGCCACGGTGTTCGCCGACGTGCAGGGAGGTGCGCGATGAGCACGGCCGACGACCTGGTCACCCTGACCATCGACGACGTCGAGGTCTCGGTGCCGAAGGGCACGCTGGTGATCCGCGCCGCGGAGTCGATCGGCGTCGAGATCCCCCGATTCTGCGATCACCCGCTGCTGGCCCCCGTCGGGGCGTGCCGCCAGTGCCTCGTCGACGTGGAGGGGCAGCGCAAGCCGATGGCGTCGTGCACCATCGTCGCCACCGACGGGATGGTCGTCCGCACCCAGCACACCTCCGACTCGGCCCGGCGGGCCCAGGAGGGTGTCATGGAACTGCTGCTCATCAACCACCCCCTCGACTGCCCCACCTGCGACAAGGGCGGCGAGTGTCCGCTGCAGAATCAGGCGATGTCGGCGGGCCGACCGGTGTCCCGGTACGCCGGGGAGAAACGGACGTTCACCAAGCCGGTCCCGCTGTCCAGCGCGGTGCTCCTCGACCGCGAACGCTGCGTGCTGTGCGCCCGCTGCACCCGGTTCTCCACCGAGATCGCCGGCGATCCCCTCATCGAGCTGGCCGAACGCGGCGCCCTGCAGCAGGTCAGCGCCTACGCCGACGAGCCCTTCGAGTCGTACTTCTCGGGGAACACGGTCCAGATCTGTCCGGTCGGAGCCCTCACCGGCACCGCGTATCGGTTCCGGGCTCGGCCCTTCGACCTCGTCTCCTCGCCCAGCGTCTGCGAGCACTGCTCGGCCGGCTGCGCACAACGGACCGACCACCGCAGGGGCACCGTCCTGCGGCGCCTCGCCGGCGACGATCCCGAGGTCAACGAGGAGTGGAACTGCGATAAGGGCCGCTGGGCGTTCACCTATGCGACCCGGCCCGACCGTCTGAGGTCCCCGCTGGTCCGCGGTGACGACGGCGCCCTCCACGAAGCGCCGTGGTCATACGCGCTCGCCACCGCCGCCCGCGGGCTCTCCGCCGCGAAGGGACGGGTCGGCGTCGTGTCGGGGGGCCGCGTCACCGTGGAGGACGCCTACGCGTACGGGAAGTTCGCGCGGGTCGCGTTGGCGACCAACGACGTCGACTTCCGGGTGCGTGCCCACTCCGCCGAGGAGTCCGACTTCCTGGCCGCACACGTGGCGGGCACGGGCATCGGCCCCACCTACGGCGAGGTGGAGCGGGCACCGGTCGTCGTGCTCGCCGGACTCGAACCCGAGGAGGAGTGCCCGATCCTGTTCCTGCGGCTCCGGAAGGCCGCGCGGACCCGAGGGCAGCGCGTCCTGTCCCTGGCGCCGTGGGCGGGACCGACACTCACCAAGACCGGTGGAACGCTGGTGCGGTGCGTCCCCGGCGACGAAGCCGCCGTGCTCCGCGATCCCCGCCTCGCCGAGGCGTTGGCCGAGCCGGGGGCGATCCTGCTGACCGGCGAACGGCTCGCCGCCGCCCCGGGAGCGCTGTCGGCGGCGGCCGCCGTCGCCGCCGACACCGGTGCCCGGCTGGGCTGGGTCCCCCGACGTGCCGGTGAGCGCGGGGCCCTCGACGTGGGGGCCGCTCCCCACCTCCTGCCCGCCGGTCGGCCCCTGTCGTCGGAGACCGCCCGCCGCGACATCGCCGCGGTGTGGGGGACGCTGCCGTCCGCCGATCCGGGACGGGACACCGCCGCGATCCTCGCGGCGCTCACGGCCGGGGAGCTGACCGCCCTGGTGACCGGCGGCGTCGAGATCGACGATCTCCCCGACCCCGACGCCGCCGACGCCGCGTTGGCGGCCGCCGGCTTCATCGTGAGCCTCGAACAGCGCAGTACCGCGATCACGGCGGTCGCCGACGTCGTCCTCCCGGTCGCCGCGGTCGCCGAGAAGCCGGGGACGTTCGTCGACTGGGAGGGTCGGCCGCGCTCGTTCGACACGGCGCTCGACCCCGCCGAGGGCGACGCGTCGGTCCCCCTCGCCGACCATCGCGTCCTGCATGCCCTCGCCGCACACATGGGCGCCGACCTGGGCTGCGATACTCCGGCGACGATCCATGCGGAGTTCGCGGAGATCGGCGCGTGGCGCGGCGAGCGGCATCCGATGGGCGACGCCCCGACCGCCGGCCGACCGGAACCCGACCGCGGTGAGGCCGTGTTGGCCACCTGGCGGATGTTGCTGGACTTCGGCCGCCTCCAGGACGGCGAGCCGCACCTGGCGGCGACGGCGCGGACCCCGGTCGCCCGGCTGGCCCGCGAGACGGCCGCGGAGATCGGAGTCGACGACGGCGAGACCGTCACTGTGTCGACCGCACACGGTGCCATCACCCTCCCGTTGACCGTCACCGAGATGCCGCCCCGGGTGGTGTGGGTGCCGATGAACTCGCCGGGATCGCGGGTCAACCCGATGCTGAGGGCCGGGGCGGGCGAGATCGTGTCCATCGCCCGCTCGCCGCGCGGCCGACCGATCACCGACGACGGCGGAGGCCCGCGATGACGGCCGCCGCCGGCCCGTTCCCGGCCCTGAGCGACTTCGGTCTCGACCCGTGGTGGTTGTCGCTCGCCAAGGCGGTCGCGATCTTCGGGTTCCTCGTCGTGACCGTGCTCGTGGCGATCCTCGGCGAACGGAAGATCATGGCGCGGATGCAGTACCGGATCGGCCCCAACCGGGTCGGCTGGCACGGCGCGCTGCAGAGCCTCGCCGACGGCGTCAAGCTCGCCCTCAAGGAGGGGATCACACCGTTCGGTGTCGACAAGGTCCTGTATCTGCTGGCACCGATCATCGCGGTGGTTCCCGCGATCATGGCGTTCGCGGTGATTCCGCTGGGACCCGAGGTGTCGGTGTTCGGCCACCGCACCCCGCTGCAACTGACCGACCTGCCCGTCGGCGTCCTGTACATCCTGGCGATGGCGTCCATCGGCGTCTACGGCATCGTCCTGGCCGGCTGGTCGTCGGGATCGACGTATCCGCTGCTGGGCGGGCTGCGGTCGACCGCCCAGGTGATCTCCTACGAAATTGCCATGGGCCTGACGTTCGCGGCGGTGTTCCTCCTGTCGACGACCATGTCGACCGCCGAGACCGTCGCCGCACAACGCGACCACTGGTACATACTGCTGCTCCTGCCGTCGTTCGTGATCTATGCGATCTCCATGGTCGGCGAGACCAACCGGGCACCGTTCGACCTCCCCGAAGCCGAGGGCGAACTCGTCGGCGGCTTCCACACGGAGTACTCGTCGCTCAAGTTCGCGATGTTCATGCTCGCCGAATACATCAACATGGCCACCGTGTCGGCGCTGGCCACCACCCTGTTCCTCGGCGGCTGGCAGGCACCGTGGCCGCTCAGCCTGTGGGACGGCGCGAATTCCGGATGGTGGCCGCTGCTGTGGTTCACCGCGAAGATGTGGGCCTTCCTGTTCGTCTTCTTCTGGCTGCGCACCACGCTGCCCCGGCTGCGTTACGACCAGTTCATGGGTTTGGGCTGGAAGGTCCTCATCCCGTTCGCCCTCGGGTGGGCGATGGTCGTCGCGGCGATCCGCGAGGCCACCCGATCGCTGCCCGCGTGGGCGGCGGGTCTGACGCTCGCCGCGGCAGGCGTGGCGGTGACCGCGGCGCTCGTCGTCGCCATCGGCCGGGTGATCGGCAGCCATCCGACCGCCACCGATCCGTCCGCGGCGCCCCCACCCGACGACGGCGCGCCGTTCGACCCGATGGCCGGCGGCTTCCCGGTCCCGCCCCTGCCCGGCCAGGTGCTTCCCCGGGATCCGTCCCGCACCGAGCCGGCGCGCATCGCCCCGGCGGGCGGTGATCCGGCGGGCGGGTCGGGCGGGCCGGGCGGCCGACACCGCCCCGACAGACAGTTCCACCCCGGCAGAGAAGGAGGCGGGTAGCAATGCCTGACGATTCCCGACCCGAGAACCCGCGGTCGCTGATCCCGGAGCCGCTCGCGGGATTCGGCGTCACGTTCTCCACGATGTTCCGCCGCCCCGTGACCGAGGGGTATCCGGAGCGCAGGGAACCGCCGTCTCGCCGCTACCACGGCAGGCACCAGCTCAACCGATACGAGGACGGACTCGAGAAGTGCATCGGCTGCGAGCTGTGCGCCTGGGCGTGCCCCGCCGACGCGATCTACGTCGAGGGCGACGACAACACCGACGAGGAGCGGTACTCGCCCGGCGAACGCTACGGCCGGGTGTACCAGATCAACTATCTGCGGTGCATCGGATGCGGCCTGTGCATCGAGGCGTGCCCGACGCGTGCGCTCACGATGACCGACGACTACGAGATGACCGGTCCGAGTCGGTCCGGGATGATCCTGGAGAAGCAGGACCTGCTGGCCCCGATGGAGCCGGGAATGACGCCGCCGCCGCACGACATGGCGGCCGGCTCGCGTCCCGAGGACTACTACCGCGGCGACGTCGGCCCCGACGGGTTGCGCACCGGAACGGCACGTGAGCGATGACGACGCTCCTGGCTGACGAACTGATCCGCACCTCGACGACCGAGACCGTCACGTTCTGGGTGCTCGGAGCCATCGTGATCGTCGGGGCGCTCGGTGTGGTCCTTAGTCCGCGCGCCGTCTACTCGGCGGTGTTCTTGGCGACCACCATGATCGTCCTCGCCGTCTTCTACGTGATGCAGGGCGCCCTGTTCCTCGGCGTGGTGCAGGTGGTCGTCTACACCGGCGCGGTGATGATGCTGTTCCTGTTCGTCCTCATGCTGATCGGCGTCGACTCGTCGGAGTCGTTGCACGAGACGATCCGCGGGCAACGGTGGATCGCCGCCGGTCTCGGCGTCGGATTCGCGATCCTGCTCATCGCCGCGCTCGGCACCGCATCGCTGGCGGCCTTCGCCGGCGCCCCCGACCACAGCGCCGGGGTCGCCGGCGGCGGCAACAGCAACATCCGCGCTCTGGCCGAGGTGATCTTCGGACGCTACCTGTGGGCGTTCGAGTTGACCGGCGCCCTGCTGATCGCGGCCACCCTCGGGGCGATGGTTCTCGCCCACCGCCAGCGGTACGGTCCGCGACGCGGCCAACGCGAACTGTCCATCGAACGGTTCGCCCGCGGCGGTCACGTGACACCGCTGCCGACGCCGGGCGTCTACGCCCGCCACAACGCCGTCGACCTGCCGGCGCGCGAGCCGGACGGGTCGCCGTCGGCACTGTCGGTGAACGCGATGATCACGGCCCGCGAACTCGAATCGGGGTACGACCCGTCCCACGAGGTGGAGGACGGCCGATGAACCCCGCCAACTATCTCTTCCTAGCCGCGGCCCTGTTCGCGATCGGAGCCGCGGGCGTCCTGCTGCGACGCAACGCGATCGTCGTCTTCATGTGCGTCGAGTTGATGCTCAACGCCGCGAACCTGTCGTTCGTCACGTTCGCGCGCATGCACGGCAGCTTCGACGGGCAGGTCGTCGCCTTCTTCACGATGGTCGTGGCGGCGGCCGAGGTGGTCGTCGGACTGGCCATCATCATGACGATCTTCCGCACCCGACGATCCGCCTCCGTCGACGACGCCAACCTGCTCAGGAGGTGACCCGGTGAGCAGCGAACTGACCAGCGCCCTCCTGTGGCTCGTCCCCGGCCTCCCCGCGTTCGGCGCCCTCCTCCTCCTGGTGGTCGGCCACCGCGCCGATCGGTGGGCCGCCCACCTCGCGACCGCGCTGGTGTCGGCGTCGGCCCTCATCGGCGTCGTCATGTGCGCCGGAATGGTGAGCCGCGACGAATCGGCGCGCACGGTGTTCAGCGGGCGGTACCGCTGGATCGACGTGGGCGGCCTCCACGTCGACGCCGCACTGCGCCTCGATCAGCTGTCGATGTGCTTCGTCCTGCTGATCACCGTCGTCGGATCCGCGATTCACGTGTACTCGATCGGCTACATGTCGACCGACCCTGGCCGTCGCCGGTTCTTCGCATACCTGAACCTCTTCGTCGCCGCCATGCTGATCCTGGTGCTCTCCGACGGTTTCCTCGGTCTCTACCTGGGCTGGGAGGGGGTCGGCGTCGCCTCCTACCTCCTCATCGGATTCTGGCAGCATCGCCCCGCCGCCGCGACGGCCGCGAAGAAGGCGTTCGTGATGAACCGCGTGGGCGATGTCGGCATGGTCATCGCACTGGCCGTCATGGTCGCCACCTTCGGTTCGGTCGACTTCGGCCCGGTGTTCGGTGCCGCCGACGAGGCGAGCGAAGCCGCGCTCACCGGGATCTGCTTCATGCTCCTGCTCGGTGCGTGCGCCAAATCGGCGCAGGTCCCCCTGCAGGCATGGCTCGGCGACGCGATGGAGGGTCCGACGCCGGTCTCGGCGCTCATTCACGCCGCCACCATGGTGACCGCGGGCGTCTACCTCATCACGCGGTCGGCACCGCTGTTCGACCTGGCCCCGCACGCGCAGACCGGGGTGGTCGTCGTCGGCGCGGTGACCCTGCTGTTCGGCGCGATCATCGGGTGCGCCAAGGACGACATCAAGAAGGCGCTCGCCGCGTCGACGATGAGCCAGATCGGCTACATGGTGCTGGCCGCCGGTCTCGGACCGGCCGGCTACGCCGTGGCGATCATGCACCTGCTCACCCACGGGTTCTTCAAGGCCGGACTGTTCCTCGGCTCGGGATCCGTGATGCACGCGCTGAACGACGAGACCGACATGCGGCGCATGGGCGGCCTGCGCGCCGTCATGCCGATCACCTTCGTGACCTTCGGCCTCGGCTATCTGGCGATCATCGGCATCCCGCCGCTGGCCGGGTTCTACTCGAAGGACCACATCATCGAGGCCGCGCTCGGGACGGGCGGCGCCCGCGGCTGGCTGTTGGCGGGCGCCGCCGTCCTGGGGGCCGGGATCACCGCGTTCTACATGACGCGGGTCATGGTGATGACCTTCCTCGGCGATCGCCGCTGGGAGCCCGACCGGAGACCCCACGAGTCCCCGCCGTCGATGACCTGGCCGATGATCGCGCTGGCGGTGGGCTCCGTCTTCTCCGGAGCACTGCTGTCGGTCGGCGGCCGCCTCACCGGGTTCCTCTCGCCGGTCGTCGGGACCGCGCCGGATCACGATGCTCCCCTGCCGTCCTGGGCGGTGACGGTGATCGTGCTCGCGGTGGTGCTCCTCGGCGTCGCCGTCGCCTGGGACTCCTACGGTCGCCGTGCGGTTCCCGAGACGGCTCCCACCGACGTCTCGGGTCTCACCCTCGCCGCCCGTGCCGACCTCTACGGCGATGCGGTCAACGAACGTCTGCTCGCCGCGCCGGGCCTCGCCGCGACGACCGTCGTCGCCCGCCTCGAGGACCGCGGGATCGGCCGCATCCCGGCGACCGTCGGCGCGTCGGTGGGCGCTCTGTCGGGGTGGAGCCGGCGCGCCCAGAACGGTTTCGTCCGTTCGTACGCCCTGTCGATCCTCGCGGGCACCGTGGTGGTGGCCGCCCTGACCCTGGTGGTGAGTGCGCTGTGACCGTCCCCTGGCTCACCCTGCTGTGGTTGATCCCGGCCGTCGCGTCGGCGACGGTGCTGTTGGCTCCCGTCGCGCGGGCCGCCGCCGTCGCACGGATCGGTCTGGGAGCAGCGCTGTTCACCGCGCTGTGGGCGGTCGTGTTGATCACCCGCTTCGACAGCGGCGGCGGCCGCTTCCAACTCACCGAGGACGTCAGCTGGATCCCCGCGTTCGGCGTCCGCTATTCGCTGGCGCTCGACGGCGTCGGGCTGGCCTTGATCCTCCTCACCGCCGTCCTGACACCGATCCTGCTCCTGGCCGGGTGGCACGACCCGCGGGGACCGCGCGGGCGGGAGGAGTCCGAAGCCCCCGTGGCGTCCGACGCGGCCGCCACGCTACGGCGGACCCGCTACTACGTCGCCCTGATGCTCGCGGTGGAGGCGATGGTCCTCATGAGCTTCGTGGCGACCGACGTCCTGCTGTTCTACATCGTCTTCGAGGCGATGCTGGTCCCGATGTACTTCCTCATCGGCGGATTCGGGCGGGCACCGGATCGGGAGCGGTCCCGCGCCGCCGTGACGTTCCTGCTCTACAACCTGCTCGGCGGCCTCGTGATGCTGGCCGCCGTCATCGGCGTCTACGTGGTCGGTGCGCGGTCCGGCCTCGGCGAGGACGGTCGAGGCACCTTCGACCTCCCGACGCTCGCCCACGCCGCATCGACCGGCGGCCTCGACGCCTCACCGACCGTCCTGAACCTCCTGTTCTGCGGCTTCCTGTTCGCCTTCGCGGTCAAGGCCCCGCTGTGGCCGCTGCACAGTTGGCTGCCCGACGCCGCCGTCGGGACCACGCCCGCGGCCGCCGTGATGATGATGGCCGTCATGGACAAGGTCGGCACCTTCGCGATGCTGCGCTTCTGCATCGGCCTGTTCCCCGACGCGTCGGCGACCTTTGCTCCGGTGGTCTCGGCGTTGGCCGTGGTGAGCATCGTGTACGGCGCCGTGTGTGCGATCGGTCAGAGCGATCTCATGCGTCTGATCGCGTACACGTCGATCTCCCACTTCGGGTTCATCGTGCTCGGCGTCTTCGCCCTCACCAGTCAGGGCCAGTCGGGTTCGGCCCTCTACATGGTGAACCACGGACTCTCCACGGCCGCGCTGTTCCTCATCGCGGGCTTCCTGGTGAGCCAACGCGGTTCCGCCGTGATCGCCGACTACGGCGGGGTGCAGAAGGCGGCGCCCGTCTTGGCCGGAACGTTTCTCGTCGCCGGGCTCGCGACCCTGTCACTCCCCGGTCTGGCTCCGTTCATCAGTGAGTTCCTCGTCATCGTCGGCACCTTCACCCGGTACCCGGTCGCGGCGATCATCGGATCCACGGCGCTGGTCCTCTCGGCGCTGTACATCCTGTGGACCTATCAGCGGATGATGGGCGGGCCCGAGCGTAGGCCCGCCACGGTCGACGCCGACCCGCCCCCGGAGATCCGTGACCTGACCGTGCGGCAGAAGGTGGTCGTCGCGCCCCTCATCGTCGCGCTGTTGGCGCTCGGATTCTTCCCTCGGCTCGTCCTGGACTACATCGATCCGGCGGTCGCCGCGGGCATCGAGCAGTCCGGTCACGCCGATCCGTCACCGACGGTCTCGGCGCCCGCCGTCGATCAGGAGGAGTACCGATGACGCTGGCTTTCGCGGCACCCGACATCGATTACGCGCGCCTGTCGCCGATGCTCATCGTCCTGGGGGCGGCCGTCATCGCCGTCCTGGTGGAGGCGTTCGCGCCGGCCGCCCACCGTTACCGCATTCAGCTCTCCCTCGCTCTGACCGGTCTGACGGCGGCGCTGATCGCCCTCGGAGTCCTGGCCGGGACGTACACGTCGGACGGTGCGACGACCACGATGTCCGGCGCGGTGGTGGTCGACGGGCCGGCCGTCTTCACGCAGGGGGTGATCGTGCTGGTCTCCATCGGGGCGGTCGCCGTGATGGGCGAACGTCGCCTGGACCGGGTGTGGGCGCCGGTGGAAGTGCAGACCGCGGCCGGTGAGCGGATCAGCGCCGGCGGCGGCGGTCCGGTCGATGACGCCGACCTGCCCGCCGATGCCTTCGCACCGTCGGGGGCGACGGTCCCCGGCTCGCCCGACGAGTTGATCGCCGGCCGTGCGGGCGCGATCACCACCGAGGTGTATCCGCTCGGTCTGCTCGCGGTCGGCGGCATGGTGCTCTTCGGCGCGTCGGGCGATCTGCTGACGATGTTCATCGCCCTCGAAGTCCTGTCGCTGCCGCTGTACCTGCTCTGCGGTCTGGCCCGTCGACGGCGCCTGCTCTCCCAGGAGGCGTCGCTCAAGTACTTTCTGCTCGGAGCGTTCGCGTCCGCGTTCTTCCTGTTCGGCTCCTCGTTCGCCTACGGCGCCACCGGGTCGCTCGACCTGACGAGCATCGGGGCGGATCTCGCCGGCGACGGCGACCGAACGCTCGCGCTGCTGGCCCTCGCCCTGATCGTCGTCGGCCTGCTGTTCAAAGTGGGTGCCGTACCGTTCGGGTCTTGGGTTCCCGACGTGTATCAGGGCGCTCCGACGCCGGTGACCGCGTTGATGGCCTCGGCGACCAAGGTCGCCGCGTTCGGTGCGCTTCTGCGGGTGCTGCATGTCGGCTTCCCGGCGTTGGAGGACACGTGGCGTCCCGCGCTGTGGACCGTCGCGATCGCGACGATGGTCGTCGCGACCCTCATGGCGGTGACGCAGACGGACATCAAACGGATGCTGGCCTATTCGTCGGTGAGCCACGTCGGTTTCGCTCTCGTCGGCGCCATCACCCTCACCGCGGAGGGCGTCGGGATGACCCTGTTCTATGTGGCCGCGTATGCGGCGTCCGCGTTCGGCGCCTTCGCACTGCTGTCCGTGGTGCGCGACGCCGCCGGCCGGGAGGCCACCGATCTCGCGGCGTGGGCGGGGTTGGGGCGACGGCGGCCGCTGGTGGGCGCCATGATGTCGCTCCTGTTGCTCTCGTTCGCCGGCATCCCGCTCACCGGCGGATTCGTCGCCAAGTTCGCGGTCTTCAGTGCGGCGGGAGGCGACGGCGCGTGGGCGCTGGTCGTCGTCGGCGTCCTCGCGAGCGCCGTCGCCGCCTACTTCTACATCCGGGTGATCGTCGCGATGTTCTTCGCCGATCCCCCGCACGACGCCCCGGTGATCGTGACGCCGAGCGCGTTGACATCGGTGCCGATCGCGCTGTCGGCGGCGGTCACGCTGGCGCTCGGGCTGTTCCCGCAGCCGCTCCTCGACCTCGCAGAGGGGGCGGCGTCGTTCCTCACCTGAGATCTAGCGGTGAAATACCGTGCGCGGCTCGTCGGTCGCCGCCACCGCGATCCGGGCTCGCAGGTCGTCGGATGCCACCTCGCCGAGATCGTCGAGGTGCCGCCACTGCACCTCGGTGAACTCGCCGTCTGCGGGGTAGATCTCGCCGTCGACCCATCGGCACCGGAACGTGAGGTCGAGGTAGTCCACCTGGTCGCCGTTCACATGCGTGCTGCGGGGCAGTTGCCGGACTCGCGCGAGGCGTTCCACCTCGATGTCGATCCCGGCCTCCTCGGCCGCCTCCCGGCGCGCGGCGACGGCGGGCTCCTCACCGGGATCGACGATGCCGGTGACCGGGGTGAGGTCACCGGTGTCGGCACGTCGTCCCAGGAGGACCAGATCGTCGCGGAGGATCACGGCAGTGACACCGATCAGCACCAGCGGGGCATGCCCGATGTGCTTGCGGAGACGCAAGACGTAGTCGGGGGTCGCCATCACTTCTCGCCTTCGGGTGCGGCGTCGACGTCGGTTGCGGCGGCCACCGCGTCGATCCGGTGCGCCAGGTCGACGTCGAGGTCGGTCAGACCGCCGGCACTGTGGGTCGTCACGGCCAGTTCGACGCGCGGATAGGTCAGGGTGACGTCGGGATGGTGGTTCATCTGCTCGGCTTCGGCGACGACTCGCGTCACGAAGTCCAGGCCGCGGACCATGTCGCCGGTGGTGAAGGTCGCCCGCAGAGCGTCGTCGACGACACTCCACCGCGGTGACGTCCGGGCTGCCGCCTCGTCCGAGGTCAGGGTTTGCGGTTGTTTCTCAGGCATCGGATGCTCCCGCCGTCGAGATGGTCCCCGTCGATGCGGCTCACTGCCGCGGGGTCCCCTCCAGCGTGCCTCATCCGCCGGTGATCGGGGCCACGTCGACGCAGGGAACGGGTCGGCGGTGGGCGGGGTCGAGGGCATTGCGCACCATCGCGGCGCTTCTCCGGTTCGAGGTGATCGACATGTGGTCGGAGTGATCGCGTCGGCACCCGTCCTGCACGACGATGTTCGTCACCGACGTCCCCGGCGGCCCGTCGAGCAGGCCGACGCTGTACGGGGTCACGATCTCATCGTCGCGCGTCACGATGTTGGTGTACCGCACACCGGGTAGGTAGGGCGTGGGCCGGCGGACGGCCGCGTTGAAGTCGGCGTCTCGCGGCGGCTCGACACATTCGGGGCAGGCCGGCCGGGTCGGCGCGGGAACGCCGAGGCGGCGGCGGAACTCCGCGATCGCCTCGCCGCGCGCATCGTCCTCGTCGGGCCCCTGCCGCCAGAACGGGGCCAGGGAGACGTAGTGCGCCACGTGTCCGCGGCCACCGAGGTACTTCATCCAGTAGGTGGGGATCTCCGTGCCGAGGGAGTGGCCGACCACGTCGACGCGGTCCGAACCGGTCGCCCGCATCACCGTGTCCATGAACTCCTTGATCTCCCAGGCGCTGTCGATCTTGGGGCCCATGCCGCCGATCGCCGACGCCGGCCAGCCCGGCAGAACGGTGCCGTAGGTGGGCGCGAAGACGCAGTATCCCTCGTTCACCAGGACGGCCGCGAGCGTGGCCCAATTGGTCTGCCGACCCCCACCGCTGCCGTGGACCAGGACCACGGGCCGCGGATGCTGCGGAGTCGGGCGGCACCGGAAGTCGTTGGTCCCCGGCAGCGACCCGCCCGGGTTCGACAGTTCGGCGCGGATTCCGGCGAGGAAGTTGTAGTCCACCGGGACGCGCTGCGGGGCGGCGTCGGCCGCTCCCGCCGACCCGAGACCCGCGACGAGCGCAGCGACGATGACGAGAATGCCCGCCGTCCTCGTCGCCTTCATCACAGGTCCTGCCGTCATGGGGTCACCGCTGCTCGTACTCGCTGCGCAGCACGCTCATCCGGGTGGCGTCGTGGTAGGTGCCATCGACGAAGAACTCTTCGCGCAGCACACCTTCGACGACGAAGCCCACCGTCTCGTAGACGTGGATGGCCGCCGCGTTCACGGTGTCGACCAGGAGGTACACCTTGTGCAGGTTGAGGGTGTCGAACGCATACCGCAGGGCCAGTTCGGTGGCTGCCCGGGCGTAACCGCGGCCTTGTTCCTGCGGCGCCACGATGATCTGGAACTCGCAGTTCCGGTGCACGGTGTCGATGTAGACCAACTCCATGAGTCCGACGCTGCGGCCGTCGACGTCGATGACGAACCGGCGCGCGGTGTCGGTGCGCAGCCGCTCGTCGAACGTCGACTCGAGCGTCGCGAGCGCCACGTGCGGTTGTTCGAACCAGTACCGCATCACGTCGGCGTCGTTGAACAGGCGGTGGAGGAAGCCGAGGTCCGTGCGTTCCAGCACCCGCAGCCGGGGTGCCGCTGTCTGCGTCATACATCGAGATTACAAGCCGGTGGGCGCCGGGCGAGCGAGTGGGAGAATCGACCGGACACGTGATCGTCATCGACGGGAGACTCAGTGGGGCCGACAGGAGACGCAGACGGTTCGACGGACGCGGGACGGTCGGGTCGCGTGGTCGACGCCTACACCGCGCGTGCCCGCGACTACATCGACGCCGTCGGCTCGGTCGAGCACATCGCTGACGACGATCGGGATTTCGTCCTCGCGTGGGCCGGCTCGGTCGGCGGCCGGATCCTCGACGTCGGGAGCGGCCCCGGACAGTGGACCGATCTGCTCCGGAGGGAGGGGCACGACGTCGAGGGTGTCGAGCCGACCGGCGCCTTCCTCGACGACGCTCGGCGCCGCTACCCGCGGACGTCGTACCGATCCGGATACGCGGAGGACCTCGGCGTCCGCGACGGCTCCGTCGGCGGCATCCTCGCCTGGTTCTCCCTGATTCACACGCCGCCGGCAGACCTGCACGCCCCGCTGGCGGAGTTCGGGCGCTGCATCGTCTCCGGCGGGACCCTGGCGATGGGATTCTTCGCCGGACCGGCGGGCACACCGTTCCCTCACGCGATCACCACCGCCTACTACTGCAGTGTCGACCGACTGTCCGAACAACTCGCCGAGGCCGGTTTCTCCGTGACCGAATCGCGTGTCCGCACAGTGGACGGCCAACGTCCCCAGGGGCGGATCATCGCCCGCAGATGAGGGTGCCCCGTCCTCGGCGCCTCGTGTGGACGGCGCCCGTCAGCGCCAGCCGAGGGCGGGTGCGACGTGGGTGAGGATGTTCTCCAGGACGTGCGCGTTGTAGTCGACGCCGAGCTGGTTGGGCACGGTGAGCAACAGCGTGTCGGCCGCGGCGATCGCCTCGTCCTCGCGGAGCTGCTCGATCAACTCATCGGGTTCGGCGGCGTACGACCGGCCGAAACGCGCGGCGCCGCCCTCCAGGATGCCGACCTGGTCGCGACTGTCACCACCGCGGCCGCCGAAGTACACCCGATCCTCGTCGGTGGTCAGCGCGAAGATGCTGCGGCTCACCGAGACCCGCGGCCGACGCTCCCAACCCTGAGCCGCCCACTCGTCGCGGAACATCTGAATCTGCTCGGCCTGCAACTGATGGAAGGGCACGCCGGTGTCCTCGGTGAGCAGGGTCGAACTCATGAGGTTCATGCCCTGCCGCGCGGTCCACTCGGCTGTCGCCCGCGACCCGGCGCCCCACCAGATCCGCTCCCGGAGCCCCGGCGAATGCGGCTCCACACGCAGCAGCCCCGGCGGATTCGGGAACATCGGCTGCGGGTTCGGCTGTGCGAACCCCTCGCCCTCGATCACCTTCAGGAACACCTCGGTATGCGTCCGCGCCATGTCCGCGTCGGTCTTCCCGTCCTCCGGTTGGTAGCCGAAGTAGCGGAAGCCGTCGATCACCTGCTCGGGAGACCCCCGAGAGATCCCGAGCTGGAGCCGCCCCTCGGCGATCAGATCCGCGGCGCCGGCGTCCTCGGCCATGTAGAGGGGGTTCTCGTAGCGCATGTCGATCACACCGGTGCCGATCTCGATGCGCGAGGTCTTCGCCCCGGCGGCGGCGAGCAACGGGAACGGCGACGCGAGCTGCCGGGCGAAATGATGCACGCGGAAGTAGGCGCTGTCGGCGCCGAGCTCCTCCGCCGCGACCGTCAGGTCGATGGATTGGAGCAGGGCGTCCGACGCCGACCGCACCCGAGAGCCGGGGGCGTCGGACCAATGACCGAACGATAGAAAACCGATGTTCTTCACACCCGGGTCAGCACCGGCGACGGCGGCGATATTCCCCGACCCCTCGGGTCAGAAGGTCCCCTCGACGATCTGCTCGTCGGTGCCGAGCGGTCGGCTCACCGACCATCGTTCGACGAACCGGCAGACCGCCATCCGCCACTGACCGTCCTCGACGACATATTCGTCGTCATACTCCCCGACCGTCACCGTGTCGGTCCGCGCGACCGTGTTGATCTGCCGGAACTGCAGCGACCACCGGCCTCGGGCCCGACCGGGCCCGAGCACCGTGATCTCCGGATTGGCTCCGTGATGCATGTCGAGGACCGCGTAACGGCCGTCGACCCGGGCGAGCGCCACGCGCTCGAAGATCGCGGCCATCGGCTCCACATCGTCGAACGCCCCCAGTCGTCCGTAGTCGACGACCGCACCCCGCGTCACGAAGCACGAGCGGAATCCCGCCGGATCCTTTCCGTCGCACGCACGCCAGTATCGGTGCTTCAACGCCTTCACCGCTTCGATCGCTTCGAGCACGGCGAACCCGTCGGCCGGTTCTCCAGTCATGTCGGCATCGTCGCACCCGGATCGGCCGCGTGGCCCCGGACGGGGATAATCGGACTCATGACCGCTGATTCCGCCCCCGAGTACACCACTGCCATGCAGGTCGAGGACTTTCGCCGCAATCTCGCCGCGGTGCAGACGAAGATCGATGCGGCGGCCCGGCGAGCAGACCGTGATCCCGGCGAGGTCCGTCTGCTGCCCGTCAGCAAGACCGTTCCCGAGGACCGGATCGTCAACGCGATCGCCGCCGGCTGCCACCAGCTCGGCGAGAACAAGGTCCAGGAGGCCAAACGCAAACACGGAAACCTCGCGCACCTCGACGTCTCGTGGTCGGTGATCGGGCACCTGCAGACCAATAAGGCCAAGGATGTGGCCGCCTTCGCCGACGAGTTCCAGGCCGTCGACAGTCTGCGTGTCGCCGAGGCACTCGACCGGCGCCTGCAGATGGCCGGACGCGGCCTCGACGTGTACGTCCAGGTCAACACGTCGCAGGAGGAGAGCAAGTACGGCCTCGACCCGGACGAGGTCCCCGACGTGCTGCGGGCGATGCCGAACTACTCGTCGCTGCGGGTCCGCGGATTGATGACCCTCGCGGTCTTCTCCGACGACACCGAGCGGGTCCGCGAGTGTTTCGCACTCCTGCGCGGCCTGCGCGACCGGATCCGCGACGCCGACCCGGCGCTGATCGGCGACGGCGGCCTGTCGATGGGGATGTCCGGCGACTACGAACTGGCGATCGAAGAGGGGTCGACCTGCGTTCGCGTCGGCCAGGCCATCTTCGGTGCCCGAGCGACACCGGACAGCATGTACTGGCCGAGCTGACCTGGCCGGAGCGTCAGCGCTTCGTTCAGCCGCCCAGGCCGGCCCACGACTTCTTGTCGTACATCCTGATCGACGGCACCGTGCGCGTGCAGTCCGGCGTCAGCGTCCACGATGAACCCTGCCTGGTGTCGGACGACGCGATCTCGATCTGACCGGACAGACAGGGCCGCGACGCCGTCGACGTGCGCACCGAGTCGCTGATCGATCCGGCCGTCAGCGCGACGAACCACGTTGCCCGGTCGGTGCCGAGCGGGCTCATCCGCGCGAGGTCGGCGGCGGCCTTCACCGGATCAGAACCGACCAGTCCGGTGGTCGTCGGATCGAGATCGAACGCCAGCACCGTCGCGGTTCGCGCATCGGCGACCGGTGCGGCGACCCACGCCGCACCGCCCAGTACGGCGCCCGCGGCCACGACCGCCCCACACCGTCGAACCGCTGCTCGTCGCATGCCCGTCATCGGCATCCCCCTCGTTGATCGAGGCGGCCCCCTGCCGCCTGCTCGGGAGAGATTATGCCCGATCGGTCCGCCGCACCGCGCGCCGCGGTGTCACCGGGAGTGTTGGCGCGCGGCCTCGAACGGGAGGTGCCCGGCCACGCGGGCGTCGATCGCGTCGCGCGTGAAGTGCTTGGCCCGCTGCGCCGCATCGGTCACACTCGCTCCCTTGGCGAGTTCGGCGGTCACGGCGGCGGCAAGAGTGCAGCCGGCACCGGAGACGCGCTTGCCGCCGATCTTGGGGGCCCGCAGGACCGTGACGTCATCGCCGTCGAACAGGACGTCGACGGCGTCGTCGCCGGGCAACTCGACCCCACCCTTGGCCAGTACGTATCTCGGGCCGAGGTCGCCGATACGGCGGGCGGCGTCGATGAGGTCGTCGACCGTCTCGATCGACTCCCGTCCCGACAAGACGGTCGCCTCGAAGAGGTTCGGCGTCACGACGGTGGCGTGTGGAAGGATCTGCGATCGCAGTGCTCGGTCGGTGTCGAGCGCCGCGCCCGGCTCCTGCCCCTTGCAGATCAGCACCGGGTCGAGGACCACGTGCCGCCACGTCTGCCCCGACAGTGCGTCGGCGACGACGTCGATGGTCGCCGGTGTGCCGAGCATGCCGATCTTCACCACGTCGAGGTCGTACGCCGACGTCGCGGCCTGGATCTGATCGGCGATCACGTCCGGCGCGATCGGCACGAACCGATGCGCCCAGCCGTTGTCGGGATCGAACGAGACGATGCAGGTGACGGCCCCCAATCCGAAGGCACTCAGCTCTTGGAAGGTCTTGAGGTCGGTCTGGATTCCGGCGCCGCCCGTCGCCTCGGAGCCTGCGATCACATATGCGAAGTCCACCACGACTACGAAAGTACCGTCCGATCACCTCCCCTCCCCAATCCCGCCCCTCCCCGATCCCATCGTCTCCCGGCTGCCCTGAACCTCCGAATGTCCCCGACTCCTGACTGCCCCGACGCCCGGATCTCTTGACATCGGCCCGGCTGGTCGGGCTTAACTGAGGTGTGGCTGCCGGCGGAGTGACACAGCGGGCCGACGACGTCCCCCGTCGGGTCACCGCCGGTTTCGCGGCGGGCAGCCTCGGCACGGGCGGCTTCGGTGTCCTCCCCGGTCTGGTCATGGCCTACTACCTGACCGACACCCTGGCGGTCAGCGCACTGCTCGCCTCGGCGGTCGTCGTGATCCCCAAGCTCGTCGACGTCGTCGTGAATCCGCTCATCGGCGGCCGCAACGACGCCGCGTTCGCGCGGACCGGCTCGCGCACCCGGCTGATGTGGCTCGGCACCGTCGCCATCGTCCCGCTGTTCATCGCCACCTTCTGCGCGCCGACCGGCGCCCCGCCGCTCGTCGGCGCAGCGTGGGTCCTGCTGTTCTTCACCGCCGCCGCCGTCGCCTATGCGTGCTTCCAAGTCCCGTACATCGCGCTGCCGACCGACCTGACCGGCGACTACCACGCCCGCACGCGCCTGATCTCGGCGCGGATCGCGGTCCTGGCCTCGGCCATCCTGATCTTGGGCGCCGGGGCCACGGCGGTCCGCGATGCTCTCGGCGGCGGCGCGACCGGCTATGCGGTCATGGCGGCCGTCGCGGTGACCGTGATCGCCGCCGGCATGGCCGCGGCGACGGCCATCGCGGGAACCGCCGCCCGGCGCTCGCCGCAGGCGGTCGGCACGCCGCATCGCGACGACCACCGTGCGGCGTTCGTCGCCCTGCGCACACACCGCCACTACCGGATCCTGCTGTCGGTGTTCGTCATTCAGGCGCTGGCGAGCGCCGTGATGCTGGCCGGCGCCCAATACCTTGCCGCCTATGTCCTCGACGATCCCGGGGCGTTGACCGGTTTGTTCGCCGCCCTGGTGGGCCCGGCTCTACTGGTGATGCCACTGTGGGTTCGCGTGGGGCGGCGCATCGGCAAGAGACGCGGTCTGTACGCCGCGTCCGCGGTGTTCCTCGCCGCCGACATCGTGTTGACGGCCGCAGTCGTCGCCCCCGGCGCGTGGGTGTTCGCGGTGGTCGCGATGACGGGTATCGGGTACGCCGGTATGCAGACCTTTCCGCTCGCGATGCTGCCCGATGTGATCGACGAGCACACGCGTCGTACAGGTCACGACCGCGGCGGGGCGCTGTCGGGTCTGTGGACGGCCGGCGAAACTCTCGGCATGGCCGTCGGCCCCGGGGTCTATCTCCTCGTTCTCGCGGGCTCCGGCTTCGTCTCGTCATCGGCCGACGATGTGGTCGATCAGCCGAGTTCCGCGCTCATCGGCATCACCGCGGGCTTCTCGCTGCTGCCCGCCGTGCTGGTGGCGGCGAGCATGCTGCTGCTGCTGACCCGTTACGACCGGAAGGATTCGCCATGAACCGCCGCGCCACCGACGTCCTCGACGAGCTGCGACGGCGACGTGCCACCGATGCGCCGACGCACGGCGGCCGCATCCTGTCGTACGTGTACGATAGCGGGCGCGATGAGATCGACCGCCTGGCGGCCGCTGCCGCCGACGCGGTCCGACCGGTCAACGGCCTCGACCCGACGGTCTTCGGCTCCGTCGCCGCCATGGAGCGCGACCTGATCGCGTTCACCCGCTCCGCGTTCGGCGACGCGAACCGCCCGGCCGGCGGGTCCGCCGCTGTCGGCACCGTCACCTCCGGCGGCACCGAGAGCTGCCTGCTCGCCGTCCTCTCCGCCCGACGAACGGCCGGACTGCCGGTCGGTCGCGGGAACATCGTGATGCCGGCGACGGCCCATGCCGCGTTCACCAAGGCCGGGGAACTTCTCGGCCTGCAGGTGCGGCGGGTCCCGGTCGATCCGACGTCCACCCGCGTCGATCCGGCGCGGCTCGCCGACCACATCGACGCCGAGACGGTCCTGGTCGTCGCGTCGGCCCCGAACTATCCGACCGGGGCGATCGACCCGATCGTCTCGATCGGCGCGCTGGCCGCACAGCGGGGTGTGCCCCTCCACGTCGACGCCTGCCTCGGCGGCTTCGCGCTGGCCTGGTGGCCGGATGAGTTGCCGCACTGGGATCTGCGCGTTCCCGGTGTGGCCAGTCTGTCGGCCGACTTCCACAAGTACGGATATGCGCCGAAGGGGGCGTCGGTGGTGCTGTTCACCGACCGCGACCGGCATCGGGCCGCCTACTTCGCGACCGCGGACTGGCCGGGGTACCCGGTGGTGAATCCGACGCTCCTCGGGTCCCGTTCGGCCACCGGAACGGCCGCCGCATGGGCCATCACCGAGTATCTCGGTGCCGACGGCTTCACCGAATTGGTGCGTCCCGTCGCCACCGCCCGGGACGCCTTGGTGGAGGCGGTCGCGGACATCGACGGCCTCCGCGTGGTGGGCCGGCCGGAGGGCCCCGTGTTCGCCGTCGCCGCCGATACCGCATCGTCGACCCCGATCGACCCGCACCGGTGGTCGAGGGAGGTGCGCACGCGCGGCTTCACCCTCCAGGAGCAGCCGCGCTACGTCCAGGACGACGAGACCGAACTGCCTGCGAGCACCCACCTGACCGTCACGCCGGCCACCGGGAAGGTCGTCGACGAGCTCCGCGCGGCGATGACCGAGGCCGCCGACGCCGCGCGCGGGCAGCCTCCCGTTCAGGCTCCGGAAGCGCTCGGCGACCTGGGTGCGGCGTTCGCCTCCGGCACCGTGACGGTCGACGATGCGCTCTCGCTCGACTCCGCCGCCACCGAGGCGGTCCTGGTCGGCGCGGGCATCGACCCGCGCACCGACCCGTCGACGGCTTCCGATGCCATCGACATCGGTGCCGTGATCGCTGCGATCGACCTGCTCCCGAAGCCGGTGACGGCGGCGATGCTCATCGAGTTCCTCGCGGCGTACACCACCCCCTGACCGGCTCCGGACGCGGATCGATCACAACCCGTCACGTCGGTGATCACGCACGTCACAGGGAACGCGAGATGATCTCCTTCATGATCTCGTTGGTGCCGCCGTAGATCATCTGGACGCGGTTGTCGGCCCACATGCGCGCGATCGGGTACTCGTTCATGTAGCCGTAGCCGCCGAACAGCTGCAGGCAGGTGTCGGCGACGCCCATCGCGCGGTCGGTGGTCCACCACTTGGCCATCGCGACGGTCGGGATGTCGAGCTCGCCGCGCAGGTGCTTCTCCATGCAGTCGTCGAGGAAGACGCGCGCCACGTGAGCCTCGGTCGCGACCTCGGCGAGCTTGAACTTCGTGTTCTGGAAACCGAAGACGGGGCGGCCGAACGCGGTGCGCTCCTTGGTGTATTCGAGGGTCTTCTCCAGTGCGACCTCCATGCCGGCGACCGACGCGACGGCGATGATCAGCCGCTCCTGCGGCAGCTGCATCATCAGCTGGACGAAGCCCTGCCCTTCTTCGGTGCCGAGCAGGTTGGACTGCGGCACGCGCACGCCGTCGAAGTTCAGCTCGGCCGTGTCCTGACCCCGCATGCCGACCTTGTCGAGGATCCGGCCGCGGCTGAATCCCTCACGTTCGGTCTCGACGAGGATCAGCGAGATCCCCTTGGCGCCCTCGGAGGTGTCGGTCTTGGCGACGACGACCACCAGGTCGGCCTGGCCGCCGTTGGTGATGAAGGTCTTCGACCCGTCGATCACGTAGTCGTCGCCGTCCTTGGTCGCCTTGGTCTTCACGTTCTGCAGGTCCGACCCGGTGCCGGGCTCGGTCATGGCGATGGCGCCGACCACCTCGCCGGACGCCATCTTCGGCAGCCATTCCTTCTTCTGCTCCTCGGAGCCGTACGCGAGGATGTAGTGCGCGACGATGCCGTTGTGCAGGCTCTGACCCCACGACGAGTCGACGATGCGCGCCTGCTCCTCGATCAGCACGGCCTCGTGGGCGAAGGTGCCTCCGCCGCCGCCGTACTCCTCGGGAATCGACATGCAGAGCAGGCCGAGGTCGCCGGCCTTGTTCCACAGCTCACGGTCGACGTGATGCTGGTCGATGAACCGCTCGGTGTTCGGAGCGATCTCCTTCTCACAGAAGGCGCGCGTCATCTCGCGCAGCGCAGTGAGTTCCTCGGTCTCCCACGAAGGACGTGCCATGGATCGGTTACCTATCTCGTGTGTCTGGTCGACCGAACTCGCGCCGGTCGAAATTCCACCGCAGATACTAACATCGACCAATGGCACAGTGCCCGACGGCAAAAACGGTGGCGGACCGCAGGATGCTGCCGTCCACCACCGTCACCGGGCGATCAGAGATCGGACGGTCAGGCGTTGCCCTTCTTCCAGGTCGACCACGGGATGTTCCAGTCGCCGAGCCCGTCGGTGCCGGGGAGTTCCGGCCCGCTGGTGTTCTTGACCGTCACCGGGTCGCCGCGCAGCGTGTTGGTCTTGATCCACAGGGCGTCGTCCGGGCTGAGGTTGAGGCAACCGTGGCTCGTGTTCGTGTTGCCTTGCGCCCACATCGACCACGGTGCCGAGTGCAGGTAGATGCCGCTGTACGACATCTGCGTCGCATAGTCGACCGGTGTGCGGTATCCGTCGGCCGAGTTCGTCGGAACGCCGTAGGTGGACGAGTCCATGATGATGTGGTCGAGCCGGTCACCGATGATGTAGATGCCGTTGTCGGTCGGGGTGTCACCCTTGCCCATCGACGTCGGCATGCTCCGGATGACCCTTCCGTCACGCTTCACGGTCACCGTCTTGGTGTTGTCGTCGGCGACGAGTTCCATCTCGCGGCCGACCTTGAAGCTGGACTCCTGGTTCTCCTGGCCGAACAGTCCCTTGCCCAGATCGATGCCGAAGGTGTTGACCTTGACGTTCACCTTGGTGCCGGACTTCCAGAACTTCTCGGGACGCCAGCGAACCTCCTGGTCGCTGATCCAGTAGAACGCACCCTCGACCTTCGGGGTGGTCGTGATCTTGATCGCGTTCTGCGCAGCCTTGCGGTTCGGGATCGATTCGTCGAAACGGACGCCGACCGTCTGCGCCACGCCGACGGTCTCACCGTCGGGCGGACTGATGTAGGCCTGAGTGAGGTTGCTGGGCGCGCGGGTGACGAAGTTGGTCTTGCTGACCGTCTCGCCGCCGACGCCGATCGCACGGGCGGTGACCGTGTACTTGCGGTCGTACCCGAACGACTCCGTACTGGTCCACGTGGTGTGGTCGTCGCTGAAGGTCCCCTCGACCGGCTTCTTGCTGCGGGTCGGGATGGTCACCTCGGCGAGGCTTCCCTCGGTGGCCTTGACGACGATCGGACGTCCCGGAAGGACGCCGACCTCCCCCTTCGTCAGGGGCTTCGCATCACCCTCGACGCCCGAGGTGAACGAGATCGCGGGCTTGATCATGTCGCCGAACTCGCCGTTGGCGTGGACTTCGTTGTCGTAACTGCTGCACGACGCGACCAGTGCCACGGTCGACATCAGGACGAGTCCCACCGCCGCTCTGGATCCGAGTCGAGTCTCGCGGATTCGCCGAAAACGCATTGTGCTCCTGAACTGCTCATTTCGGGCCCCGGAAACGGACCCTGCTCCGGTTGACCATTGTACGAGGAAATGCTGACATCTCCCACCCGCACACGGAGTGGAAGATCACACGTCATTCATTCGATGGATCTGTAACACTTTCGCGAAGCCCCTGGTGGGTCGCCGAAACGCGGTGTCGAGCGACGCCCCGCCTGTAGCGTGGCCGCCGAAGGAGGTCCGCCCCCATGACCGACGCCGACCCGATCCGCGAGATCGAGGAGCTCAAGTACCGCTACCTGCGGGCCGTCGACACCCGTGACTGGACGGCGCTCGCCGACACCCTCACCGAGGACGTCGTCACCGACTACGGCACCTCGCTCGGCGGGCGGACGCTGTCGTTCACCGGCCGCGACGCCGTCATCGACTATCTGTCGACCGCGATGAGCGGAACGTTGATCATCGAACACCGCGTCGATCATCCGATCCTCCGCATCGACGGCGACTCCGCGACCGGCAGCTGGTATCTGCAGGATCGGGTCCTGGTCCCCGACCACGACGTGATGATCGTCGGCGCCGCCTTCTTCCGCGACGAGTACCGCCGCACCGACGGCGGCTGGCGGATCAGTGCTACCGGCTACGACCGCACCTTCGAGGCGATCGGCTCGCTCTCCGCCGGCGGCTGGCAGATCACGCCCGGTCCCGCCGTGCGCGACTGACCGCGCACAGGAGCGGAACACGCCTGCTTGCTTCGCCGATTCCCGTCCATGCCAGGCGGGTCGACGGCCGGCGGACCCGTCTGAACTCGTTTCACTTCAGAGCAATGGGATGAGGCCTGGCCACCGAGCCGGCACACCACCCGCGCACACTCCTGCAATCACGTCGTCCAGGGAGGCTCCGGGACGGTGGCGCTCACAAAAGCGCATACGAGCCTGCATCAAACCGCAGTCGGAGTGAGTGAGAATCGACATCGCGTCGCCCAAGCCCACGACAGTGTCGCTGTGGCGATGATGAGTACGGCAGACACAAACAGGTTAACGGGACGTAAGAATTTACGAAGATCACCGACTCGCCCCCGTCAAAAATTCCACAAGCGCGAGACTGAGCCGAGATCAGCGCATAATACCCTTGATTCAGCACGTACCCCCAGCGGCCCGACATCCGTCGACACCACCGCAATGAGGAGGTACCACTAGATGAAAGTCGGCGCAGTGAAAAAGAAGACGGACAGGAGACGCGCCATCATCGTGGCGTCGAGAATCGCTGCAGTGGTCTTGATCGCGGGATTGACATCCGCCTTAATTATTGCGAAAAAATTCACCCCAGGTGGGGTCGATATATGCAACGCCTATATCGACGAAGTTCCGGCCGTCGACTTTGATACCGATCTACGAGCACACACCGCTTCATCACAAGACATCGTCATCGCACGGATCGTAAAGGAGACCGACACAAAAAGGGATCTCTTTCCAGAGACGACGTATGCCGCGAACGTAGAAATCAACTTCCGAGGCGACCTTTCGGGGAGATTTGACGTAATTCAGAACGGAGTCGAGGGATGCAATCCACAAAACGAAAGCCTGTTCTCCGCCGGCGATGCGTACCTCATGTTTCTTTCAAGGGTTGACCGTGAAGTCACGACTGGGTACGTCCTCTGGGCCGGTACAGCAATCTCATCAGAACAGCTGGCGCAGATCAGGCGAGACCCCGAGTCGAGTTCCATCGCCGATGTAGTCGAACAGATTCGTCAGACCCCCTATTCCCCGGTAGGCGGAGGGTAAGTGAAATACTATAACCACAGACCGAAAGGACCCAAGAAACACCAGCGAGAATTTTTTGCGCCATTGGGTTGATTCCGATTTTTATGATATTGGAATGGGGAAGAAGACCACCGTCCTCCTACTTACCCATTCTCGCGCTTACACTACTTCTCGGCCGCGCTTGCAGAAACTTAACACACCTCAAACCTGGAGGGTTCGGCGCCTTCTACCGATCGAACTGTAACTGGTGGAACCTTTGGTAACAGCGTCCTCGTTCCTCTCCCGAACACCCCCGCTGGTGTTTCACTGACTCAGGCCTCGGCCCCACTGAATCCAATGCTGATCGCCTGGAATGAGAATCCGGTAGAACCCGATGCAATCACGTGAGGAGCATTCGAGTCGACTTAAAAGTCCTGCTGCCAGTCGGCAGAAACTTCGTTGCTGTCCAGTTGATCTGGCTCAACGATGAAGGAACGTCCGGCAGTCGGGCAGACATGGACCGATTCCTGGTGTTAAGCCTACGTCTTCCGGGATAGCGAAGGTCGTTCGACCACAGTGGACACCGCGACGCACCTGCGACGGGGCACTCATGGACGCAACACTCGATCCAGCATATGTCCCCAGCAAACCGACAGGCCTCGACACCACCACAGTGAGAAGGAGACACTAGATGAAAGTCGGCGCATTGAAAAAGAAGACGGACAGGAGACGCGCCATCATCGTGGCGTCGAGAATCGCTGCAGTGATCTTGATTGCGGCATCGACATCTGCCGTAATTATTGCGAAAAAATACATCTCAGGTGGGGTCGATATATGCAACGCCTATATAGACGAAGTTCCGGCTGTCGACTTTGATACCGATCTACGGGCACGCACCGCTTCATCGCAAGAAATCCTCATTGGCCAAATCACAAAGGAGGTCGACACGAAAAAACGCCCTTACCCGAGGACAACGTACGCGGCCGATGTCGAGGTCAACCTTCGAGGCAATCTCTCGGGAAGATTCGACGTACTTCAGGACGGGATGGAGGGCTGCACTCCCCTGGATGAGGAACTGTTCACCATAGGTGCCACATATCTGATGTTTCTCGCGAGAGTTGTAGATGGTGCTGACACTTGGTACGTCCAATGGGCCGGTACAGCAATCTCCTCAGAACAGCTGGCACAGATTAGACGAGACCCCGAGTCGAGTTCCATCGCCGATGTAGTCGAGCAGATTCGCCAGACCCCCTATTCCCCGGTAGGCGGAGGATGAATTGAGTCGGTAGACGCCCCGGCCTCATCCTGAGGGCGGGAGTCGCACGCCTGCGGCGATCACGTACTCGCCGGTCTCGGCGACCGTGAACGAGTCATCGTCGACGACGGTCGTGTCATCATCAGCCGGCGACCAGCGGGTCAGGTGGCCGCGCCAGCGAGGTCATCGCCTTCCAGAAGACGCAATTCGATGGGCTGGCGGCGATTCTCCGACGATGATCCGTATCACCGGCAAGGTCCCAGACCGGCACGGCATGTTCGTGCCGCACACGAAGTCCCAGGGCTCGATGCGGGGGCTCCCTATGCCGGACTTCGTGGCCCCGCTGTGAAACGGCAGACGGCGCGCGACCTCCCCACCGATGACCTCGGGCCGCCGTCTCCGTCACGCACCGGTGGCCCGCGGAACGAGAAAAGTCCCCTCCGGACTTCTCCGGAGAGGACTTGACCTGGTGTTTCGGTGCGCCATCAGGGACTCGAACCCCGAACCCACTGATTAAGAGTCAGTTGCTCTACCACTTGAGCTAATGGCGCTGGACTTGCTGCATCGCCGCGGCGGCTCGAACCGCTGCGACCTTGCGGGAGAAACAGTAACACCATGCCCGGCCCGATGAAAAATCGGCAGGTCAGTCCCGTTTTCGCACCGCAGCGCAGCAAAGAACGTCGGTCAGCTGACGATCTTGCGGACCACCAGGATCGCGAGCACCCCACCGACGCCCATGAGGGAGTATTTGACGGCCGGTCGGTTCACCAGTGCGAGGGCGTGGACCTTGGCGTCCCCCGCGAGGCGCTGCGGATTGGCGCGCTCGGCGAGCTGGTCGAGAGTTCCCGCCAGCTCCTCGCGAGCCTTGGCGATCTCCTGCTCGATGCGGTCGGTGTCGTCGGCCACTGTGCTTCTCCGTTCTGAGGCGATTCAGATCTCACGCATTACAACGGTTCGAGCCTACAGAGTCGAGCCCCGAGATGAATCCGATAGCCTGGCGGTATGTCTGCGCAAGGACGACTCACGGTCGGTGACAAAGCCCCTGACTTCACCCTCCCCGACGCGACCGGTGCACCGGTCGCGCTCCGGGACTACGCGGGACGCCAGGTCATCGTGTACTTCTACCCCGCGGCGATGACGCCGGGCTGCACCAAGCAGGCATGCGACTTCCGCGACAACCTCGCCGAACTGAACGGCCAGGGCATCGACGTCATCGGCATCTCGCCGGACAAGCCCGAGAAACTGGCGAAGTTCGTCGAGCGCGACGAGCTGACGTTCCCGCTGCTGTCGGACCCCGACAAGGAGGTGCTCACCGCGTGGGGCGCGTTCGGTGAGAAGAAGCTGTACGGGAAGGTCGTCACCGGGGTGATCCGGTCGACGTTCCTCGTCGAGGCCGACGGCACCATCGGCGCCGCGCAGTACAACGTCCGGGCCACCGGTCACGTCGCCAAGCTTCGCCGGGACCTGTCGATCTGACCGCAGATCGTCCCCCGATGTCCGAACACGGATCCTCCGAGCCGCTCGTCCCCCGCAAGCGGCCGACACAGGAACGCAGCCGACGCACGTTCGACGCCATCCTCACCGCAGCCCGCGACGTGCTGATCGACGTGGGTTTCGAATCGTTGACGTGCGAGCAGATCGCGGCGCGCGCCGATCTGCCCATCGGCACGATCTACCAGTACTTCGCGAACAAGTACGTGGTCGTGTGCGAACTCGACCGGCGCGACATCAGCGCCGTCCGCGACGAGTTGAACGCCTTCGCGTCAGTGGTGCCCTCATTGAAATGGCCCGAGCTGCTCGAACGGTTCCTCGACCACCTCGCAGAGCTGTGGCGCACCGACCCCTCGCGGCGGGCGGTGTGGCTGGCCGTGCAGTCGACGCCCGCCACCCGGGCCACCGCCGCGATCAACGAACGCATCCTCGCCGAGCAGGTCGCCCGGATCCTCGCACCGCTGACACCCGAGCAGCGTGAGCGCCGCGCGATGATGGCCGAAGTCCTCGTCCACACCGCCTACTCGGTGCTCAGCTTCTCGGTGCGCGACGGCCACGACCACGATCAGATCGTCCACGAGCTCAAACGGATGTTCGCCGGCTACCTGATGCTCGAAGAGGTCGCCGGCCAGAGCTGACCGACTCCGCCCGCGGCGAGGACGCTAGTCCTCGATCACGGCGACCGCGCCCGCAGTGTCGCCGTCATGCGTCAACGACACGTGGATGCGGCACCCGGCGAGCGCGTCGGCGATCTCGCCGTGCAGCCGGATCCGCGGCCGCCCGTGCGCATCGGAGAGCACCTCCACATCGTTCACCGCCGACTCCGGCAGCAGCGGCGGCAAACCGAAGCGGCTCGAAGACCACGCCTTGATCACGGCCTCCCTGGCCGCCCACCGTGCGGCGAGGTGCCGGGCGTCGTCGCCGGTCCGCTCCGCCGAGTCACGCCGCTCGCCCACCGTGAAGCGGGCGGGCAGCGTGGTCCCCGGCCTGCCGAGTTGGTCGGCGAACTCCGAGATTGTCACCAGGTCGATCCCGATGCCGACGATGCTCACCGGTACTCACCGCTCGCCGCGAGGCGCACGTCCGGATCGAGCAGCAAGCCGGCCTCCGCCGTGTGCTCATCGCCGTCGCCCAGTCGGCGCCCGGCCGGACGAGCGTAGGCGGCCTCACCGCCGTGCATGGCCTCCAGCAGACGCTGTCGACCGGCGCGGAGACGCTCCGCACTGCGGGCCCGGTAGTCGTCACGCTCGTCGCTCGGCAGCGAGGCCACGAAGGCCTCCGGGTGGACCACCGCGATGAGTCCGGACACGTGACCGAAGCCGAGCGACGTGAGCAGCCCCGCCTTGAGCGGGAACCGCTCCCCCATCCGCAGCGGCGTCCGCGGCCACACGAGATGCGGGTACTCCCGCATCGCCTCGTCGACGCAGTCGAGGCTCCGGTTCGGCGGGATGACACCGTCGCGGAGGACCTGGCACAGGCCGATGAGTTGGAAGGCGGCCGCCCCGCCCTTCGCGTGGCCGGTGAGGGTCTTCTGCGACACCACGAACAGCGGCGCACCGGTGGTGCGGCCGATCGCCTCGGCGAGCCGCTCATGCAGTTCGGACTCGTTGGGGTCGTTGGCCCGCGTCGAGGTGTCGTGCTTCGACACCACAGCCACGTCATCGGCGCTCACGCCGAGCGAGGCCAGCGAGGTCGCCAGCGGTGAGAGCTTCTCGCCGCGCGCCGCGCCGAGCGCGCCCAGCCCGGGCGCCGGGATCGACGTGTGGACGCCGTCGCCGAAGCTCTGCGCCCACGCCACCACGCCGAGGACCGGGAGGCCCATCTGTGCGGCGACGTCGCCGCGGGCCAGCAGCACGGTGCCGCCGCCCGCCGATTCGACGAAGCCTCCGCGACGCCGGTCGTTGGCGCGCGAGAAGCGGCGCTCGTCGATGCCCTTGGCGGCCATGGCCGCCGAGTCGGCGGTCGCCGACATGTCACCGAAGCCGACGATCCCCTCGATGCCGAGGTCGTCGAATCCGCCGGCGACCGCGAACAGCGCCTTGCCCAACCGGATCTTGTCGGCGCCCTCCTCGACGGAGACGGCCGCCGTGGCGCACGCCGCCACCGGGTGGATCATCGCGCCGTAGCTGCCGATGTACGACTGCACCACGTGGGCCGCGACGACGTTCGGGAGCGCCTCCTGCAGGATGTCGTTGGCCTTCGACTCGCCGAGGAGCGTGTCGACGTACAGCGACCGCATGGAGGTCATGCCTCCCATGCCGGTGCCCTGCGTGTTCGCGACGAGACCCGGGTGCACCCACCGCATCAGTTCCGCCGGAGAGAATCCCGCGGTGATGAACGCGTCGACGGTGGCGACGAGATTCCACAGTGCGACCCGGTCCACCGACTCGGCCATGTCGGGCGACACACCCCAGCGGACCGGATCGAATCCGGTGGGGATCTGTCCGCCGACGGTGCGCGACAGGCGCATCCGTCGAGGAACGCGGATCTCGGTCCCAGCGGCGCGCGTGACAGTCCAGTCGCCGGTGTCGGCGTTCGGGGTGATCCGGGTGCGCTCGGGGTCCGCGGACGCGAACTCCCGCGCCACGGCCTTGCTCGGGACGGTGAAAGTCAGATCCCGGTCGAGGAAGACCGACTCCAGCAACGGAGAGGTGTTGTCCTCCATCGCCCCGTCGTCGACGTAGCGGCGGATCCCGCACCGAGCGACGACCTCGTCGTGGTAGCGCTCGGCGATGTCGGCCTCGTCGACCGGGTCGCCGGTCTCCACGTCGTACCACCCGGCCTTGGGAGTCTCCTCCCAGGTCACCAGGCCCGTCGTCCACGCCAGTTCCAGAACGCCCGCGGCCGACAGTCGCTCGTCGACCTCCATCTCGAACCGGGTGCGGGCCGACCCGTACGGGCCCACCTCGCCGGCACCGACGATGACCACGAGCTCGTCCGGACGGGCATCGACCTGCGGCCAGTCGTGCCGCAGCGGCGTCTCGGCACGCGCCGGAGCCGGCAGCGCCGAGACGCTGACGGCCCGATCGGAGTCGGTCTCCCCGTCTGCAGTGCCACCGTCTGCAGTGCCACCGTCTGCGATGCCCCCGTCTGCAGTGCCCCCGTCTGCAGTGCCCCCGTCTCCGGCGACCGTGTCGTCAGCGGTCTCCGACGCCGCCGCGTCAGCAGCCAGTGCGCGCAGATCGATCGCTTCGGGATCGAGTCCCGCGGTCAGATCGGCACGCAGCGGCTCCTCGGCCGCCCGAGCCCGCGCCGACGCCGAACAGAGATCGACCAGCGCGTCCGCCATCTCGGCGGTGCTCCACGTGGTGACCCCCGCGGCCTCCACCGCGTCGACCAGGCCGTCGTTGTGGCCCATGAGTCCGGTTCCCCGCACCCAGCCGATGAGGGCGTGGGCGAGGGTCGTGCGTCGATTCCACGACTCCTCGGCACCCCAGCGTTTGACGAGGGCGTCGAGCGCCGCCTTCGCCTCGCCGTACGCGCCGTCGCCGCCGAACATGCCGCGGTTCGGCGACCCCGGAAGAACCACGTGCAGACGGCCGGCGATGTCGTGGTCGGCCCCGATGCCGCCCAGCCCCGCGATCAGGCGCTCCACCGACCAGAGGAGGACCTTCATCTCCAGTTCCGCGCGCGCTCCGGCGTCCACGAGGTCGCCGGCCACGCGCGGGGCGGCGAACGGGAAGAGCACCGTCGGCGCCATGACCGGTTTCACCACTGCGGTGCTGGCACCCAGATTCTCGGTCTGCTCACTGCCCAGCCAGTCGGTCAACGCGTCGACGTCTCGATACGAGGCGAGGTTCGCCGGCACCACCCACAGCGCCGCGTCGAAACGGGCATGGGTGCGGTACAGCTCACGGTAGAACGCGACACGGTCGTCGGTGAGCCGGGACGTCGTCGCGACGACGGTGGCACCACCCGCGAGCAGCCGGGCGACGACGGCGGCCGCGATCGAGTCCTTCGATGCACCGGTCACGACCGCGATGTCGTCGGCGAACTCGCCGGTGTCGGGCTTCTGCGCCGATTCGGCGATCGCGGCGAACAGCGCGGAGTGCTCCTGGTGGCCCAGGGCCAACGCCTTGCCCTGCCACCACGTGGCGTGCTCCGCCACCTGGTCGCCGGCGCCGGTCATCGACGCGACGATCTCGAGATGCCGATCGTGCACCTGACTCGCCGGCCGAAGCCACAGGCGAGCCAGATCCTCGCGGGCACTGGCCCACCGATCGTCGAACAGCACGGCCCGATCGGCGTCGAATGCCGGTGCCACGGTCCGTTGCCAGTCGCTGCCGAGTTCCTCGGAGACCAGGTCCGCCAGCGCGGCGTTCGGGTCGTCGAGCACCGCCGCGGCGTCGACCGACTCGGTCAGCCCCAACTCGTCGAGCACCGTGTACGCGGCCCGCGCCAACACGCCGTCGCGGCCGGTGATCCGGTCGGCGAACTCACCGAGCGCCGCGGCGTCGACCGTCGCGCCCGCGGACGTCGCCGCGGCCGGCAGCTCCACGCTGATCCCGCGCGCACGGCCGACACTTCGCACCGCGCGGTCGATCGCCGCATCGAGGTCCGCAGCCGAGGCGATCGCGCCCTCCAGCAGATCTCCGAGGTCGCCGCCGCGGACGCTGACTCCGTCCCGCGAACCGAGGGCGAGGGCGACCAGCGTGTGGGTGGCCCAGCCGTCGCCGAGGTCCCACGCACCGGTGACGCGCTCGGTGACGGTCGAGGCGCGTTTACCGACCGGTCCCGCGATCTTGCGGATCTGGTCGCCGACCGCATCGGAGAGCACGGCGCCCAACGGCCGGTAGCCGCGCGCCAGCGTGCCGACCGTCGCGGCGAGCTCGGCCATATCGGCTTCGGCGGCACCGTCGATGGCGCCGAGACCGAGTTCGGTGCCGACGTCGAGCAACAGCTGGTTCCGTCGCGACGAGACGCCGTCGCACAACGACTCGATGGTGTCGGCCGGACCGATCTGTTCGGGCGTCATCTTGGTCCACAGTGCGATCACGGCGCGGACCGCGTCGGCGGGACCGAACGCGATGTCGTCGGGGCGGGGTCCGGCAGCGGCCGCGGGCGCAGCCGCGGGAGCGGGAGCCGCCGCAGGTGCGTCGGCGGCGGTCGTCGACGCATCGGCGGTCGGTTCTCCCTCCACCGCCTCGTCTTCGGGCTCCGGTGCCGTGTCCTGCGCCAACAGGACCGCGGCGTCGGCCTCGACGTTGCACACCTGCGCGACCGCCTCGGCGTACTCCGGCAGCTTGAGGGTGTTGCGGGCCAGACCGCTGAGAGTCGGCGCGTTCTTGACGCCCACCTCGACGAACCGCTCCACTCCGGCGCCGCCCCGTTCGGTCGGCGTGAACAGCAGATCCTGGGTCTCGATCCAGCGGACCGGACTGGCGAACTGCCACGCGAGCAGCTCGATGAGGATCACCCGCGTGAGCGCCGACGGGCGCGCGGTCCACGACTCCCAGTCGGCGAGGACGGCGTCCAGCGGCTCGGACGGGACGAGATCGGCGATCTCGGCGACGAACGCGCGATCGAGCGAGAACATGCGCGGCACCAGGTTCGGCACGTAGCGGTCGACGAGGATCTCCGGATCGATGTCGGCGGGCAGCAACTCGTCGAGGCGGTCCCGGAACTCCGGAACACCCGAACGGAGCACGGACGAATGGAACGGGACGTCGATGCCCGGCACCAGGATGAAGGCGCGTTTGCCCCCGAACTCGGCGACCCGGCGTTCGATCTCCGTCTCGAGGGCCGCCAGTCCCTCCACCGTGCCCGCGATCGCGTACTGCGACCCCAGCAGGTTGAGGTTCACCACTTCGAGATATTCGTCGGCGTCCGCGCCCACCGAGGCCACGAAGGCCTCCACATCGGCGTCGGCGAGGCCGAACTGGCTCGGCCGGATCGCGGCCATCCGATAGCGGGAGCGGCCCCTCTCGTCACGCGGCACGAGGTGGTGCATGGCGCTGCCGCGCTGGAACACGACGTCCAGGACGGCCTCGAGCGGGAGCACGCCTGCGCACGCGGCCAGGGCGTTGTACTCGCCCACCGAGTGCCCGCACGTGATCGCGCCCTCGACGAATGCACCCGCCTCCCGCAGCTCCGCGATCTGCGCGACGCCGAGCGTCGCCATCGCCACCTGCGTGAACTGAGTGAGGAAGAGGACGCCGTCCGGGTGGTGATACGTCTCGCCGCGAGCGACGAGAGTGGTCGGATTGTCACGGACCACGGCGAGGATCGAGAAGCCCAGCGCGTCGCGGGTATGGCGGTCGGCGCGGTCCCAGACCTCGCGTGCGGCCGCCGACCGCGACCGCGCGTCCAGACCCATGCCGCGGTACTGGATCCCCTGACCCGGGAATGCGTACACGGTCCGCGGAGCGTCGAGCAGTGCGGACGCCGCCATCACCAGCTCACCGTCGACGCTGGCGGTCAGTTCCACGGTCTCGCGGCCGGCGTCGAGTCCGACGCGATCGACCCGGATGTCGACGGCGTCGCCGAGTCGGACCATGCCCAGGTAGCGCGCGGTCCACCCGAGGATCGCTCGCGGGGCGGGCACCGGCTCGTCGCGGTCGGCCGCGACGACGACCTGCTGTGCGGCCGCCGAGAGCCACATCCCGTGGACGATCGGCTCGCCGAGACCGGCCAGGCGTGCCGCGATGGCATCTGTGTGGATCGGATTGCGATCGCCGGAGACGCCGGCGAATCCGTTCATGCGCTGCGGGGCGGTGAGCGTCACCGACCGCAGATGACGCCGGGTGCCGGCGCGCTCGTCGCGCGGAGCCCCACCCGCCCGCACCGGGTCGGCGAGAGGCGCTGCGCCGGTGCGGCCGCGGATCGCGAACCGCTCCCGCAGCTCGGCCACGTCGGCGATGCCGACGCGCACCTCGACGACGCGGCCCACGGCCGTGTCCTGCACGTCGATGACCCGCGCGGTCACCGTGAGGTCGGTGTCGTCGACGGGGATCTCGCCGAGCACCTCCACGGCGTGGTCGAGATGGACGAGGTCGAGCAACCCCTCGACGACGGGCATACCGTCGGCGGTCCGTGCGGCGCCGAGCACGCTGAACACACTCGGCCAGCACGCCGCCACCAGGGTGTCGGGGACGGCGAAGCCGTTGGGCGACGTCGGCGTCGTCGGAGCCAGCGAACCGGGCAGTCCGGATGCGGTGACCCCGGAGTGGTCGGCGATCGAGTCGGCGTTCCACCGGACGGTCGCGGTGACCTCACCGGACGCGGCGTCCAGCAGGGATCCGCCCGCCGCGACAGCCAGCAGATCCGTCATCGCGCCGGCCGCGTGGTCGACGGACACGCGCGGACTGCCGCCGTCGACGACGCCCGCGTCGACGGTGAACGGGATCCGCAGGATGCTCCCCGCGACCGGCACCGCCAGATCCATCCGCACCCCGTCGACCGGTCCCTCGACGGCGTCGTCGGGAATCTGTGCGAGGAACGCGCCGGTCACCGCATGTTCGGCGTAGACACCGTCGAAGATCTGCCAACGGTCACGGTCGCCGAGCAGCGCGATCGGATTGCGGGCCTGCCGCCCGGCCCAGTGCACGTCGTCCGCCTCGATGAGCACCGCCAGGGCGTCGGCACGGTCCGCGAGCCCCGCGCTGCGGCGCGACCGCACCGGCCAGACGTGTTCGCCGGTCTCGGCGAGATCGGCGCCGACCCGCGCCTCGAAACGGTCGAGCAGCGCGCCGACGGGCTCGTCGGCCTCGGTGATGCCGGCGACGGACACGGTGCCCGGGATGATGCACACCTCGTCGGCGGAGTAGCGCGCATCGTGCGCCTGCCACAGCGAGTCGCTGCGGTACCAGCGGCGGACGTCCTTGTCGATGACGGGGACGAAGTTCACCGGCTTGCCCGGCGTGCGGCACAGCTCCAGGAAGAAGGCGACGTCGGCGGGATGCAGGACGTCCACGTCGACGGCGGGGTGCGTCCGCGCCAGCGCGGCGATCGCCGCATGCGGTTCGGCGATCCGGTCGCCGAATGCGGAGGGGAACCGCCCCGAGTCGAGGTCGGACATCCGGGCCTCGGTGCGCCGGAGCATGTCGACGAAGCGCCGCTCCCAGGTGATGTCGGCCCAGGGGTGGTCGCCGTCGACGCCGACGGCGAGGTCCGCGTACCGCGTCAGCCAGTCGCGGTAGGTCATGGTCGCGACGTCGCCGAAGTATGGTTTGGCCGTCGACGCGAGTGCCGCGATGATCTCGTCGCGGCGGTCGGCGACGGCTGCGGCGTCGCCGGCGACCTCGTCGAGCAGCCGTCCGCACCGCGACGCCGAGTTGTCGATCTCATGGATGTCGGCGCCGAGCTGACTGCGCCCCGACGCCATGCCCGCCTCCGAGCGGCCCGCACCGATCCACGTCTCACACCCCTGAGTCTCGACGAGGAGTCGCTTCACCTCGGGCGCCGTGGTCGCCTCACGCGTCGCCATCGCGGCCGTCCCCACGAGGACGCCGTCGAGCGGCATCGCCGGGTATCCGTGCGCGGTCGACCAGCGTCCCGTCAGGTAGTCGGCGGCCCGCTCGGGCGTCCCGATCCCGCCGCCGACGCACAGGACCACGTTGGGGCGGTCGCGGAGCTCCGCGTACGTGGCCAGCAGCAGATCGTCGAGGTCCTCCCATGAGTGGTGGCCGCCCGCGCGGCCCCCCTCCACCTGGACGATCAGCGGAACGTGCGGAACCTGGAGGGCGATGCGCACGACCTGTCGGATCTGGTCCACGGTGCCCGGTTTGAATGCCACGTGATGCAGGCCGGCCTCGACGAACTCGTCGACGAGTGCGACGGCCTCCTCGAGTTCGGGGATGCCCGCGGTGACGATGACCCCGTCGAAGGGGGCCCCGTTCGCCCGCGCCCGCTGCACCAGCTTCTTGCCGCCGAGCTGCAGCTTCCACAGGTAGGGGTCGAGGAACAGGGAGTTGAACTGCACCTGCCGACCGTCGTCGAGCAGATCGGTCAACCGCTCGACGGTCGCCTCGAAGATCTCCTCGGTGACCTGACCGCCGCCGGCGAGCTCGGCCCAGTGCCCGGCATTCGCAGCCGCCGCAACGATGGCGGGGTCGACGGTCGTCGGCGTCATGCCCGCCAGCAGGATCGGCGACCGTCCGGTGAGCCTGGTGAACGCGGTGTCGACCACCGTGCGGCCGTCGGGCAGACGGACCAGGCGCGGCGCGAACACCGACCACCGGCGCGACACTTCTGGCGCGCTGCCGGGAACGAAGAGATTGCGCTGTCCGCCGCGGGTGGCGGCCGCGACGACGCCGACCCCCTGACCGCGCAGCGTCGGAGCCGAGAGCCGTGACGCGAGATCGGACGGCCCGAAGTCGATGAGCCACCGCGCACCGGAGTCGACGACGTCGCCGACGAGTTCGACCCAGTCGACGGGGTCGACGAGGACGGCGGCGGCGATGCGGCGGGCGAACTCGGTGTCGAGCCCGCAGAGCTGTGCCCACTGCTCCACGAGGTCGACGGCGGGAGCCAGATCGGGGTGGTGGAACGGCACGGTGACGGCGAGGTCCTCGTACACCGGTGCGAACGGTGTGCCGCCGGTGATCTTCCGAGTACGTGCGTCGGCCTCGTCCGCGGCGCGCAGATCGCAGTGCGCCGCGAAGCCGGCCAGTTCCCGGGGCGACCCGGCGATCACCGCGGACCGTCGCGAGTTGACGATCGCGACGGTCGGCAGACCGACGGTGTCGGCGGGACGGCCGGAGACGTAGTCGTCGAGAGCCTCGCGGATCCGCTCCACTCGCGCCCCGGAGAACGCGGTCATCGGTGCCGCACCGCCTGCGGCGAGGATGCCGCGGCGGCGGCTCACCACGGTCGCGGCCGCGCCGATCAGCTGGGCGACCGCGAGGAGGTCGGCGTCGGGCACTTCGGGGAGCTGGCCGTCGGCCGTGACCGCCTCACCGGCCAGCAGTCCCTGCGAGTGGCCGATGACGGCGCTGGGCGGCAGCACCGCCGTGTCGAGCCCCTGCTTGCCGAGGTTCGCCACGGCCGCGATCTGGGTCAGCAGGATGCCCGGCAGCGAGAGGACGGCGTCGGTGAGCTCGCCCTCGGACGGCACCGGACGGTCGTCGGCGTGTGCGCGGACCCAGGTGAGGGGGTCGAATCGGTCGGCGCCCGCGGCGGCGAGCTGCTCCGTCACCGGTTCGAGGGTCTCCTGCGCGGTGGCGACGATTCCGGCGATCGTCTGCCCGAGGTCGGCGTCGGCGACGAGTTCGGTGAGCGTCGGCAGCCACGCCCCGCCCTGTCCGCCGAAGCAGATCGCGTAGCTCTCACCGGCGATCAGTCGGTCGAGAAGGCTGCCGGGATCGGTGCGGTCGGTGTGGGCTCCGGGGCGGTACTGGTCGAGGGTCACAGGCTCTCCTGTCGAGTGGGGTGCGGGACACGCTGGTCGGACGCTCTGGTCGTCGGAATGTCGCCATGGTGGCACACAAACATGAGGTTTCCCTCATGTTTGCTCCCGACCGGCGGGTATACCCGCTGGTAGACCCGCGGGTAACCGAATAGACCTGCACGGGAGGAAATCTTCGTGACAGTCGTCACATCGACACTCCGTGTTTCGCCACCTCATCCACGTGACCGACAAGACGCCGCCACCACCGACCCGTGCCTGTACTGTCCGTTTCCATACCGATGCGACGGTCCACCCGGACCCCGCCGACGCCGCCCGGCGCCGACGGCCACCGCGGTCGCTTCCACAGACACAGGAGGCACATCGCCGATGAAACGTTCGAAGAGATTCGCGGCCCTCGCCGCAGCACTCGCGGTCGCCGGGTCCGTCGCGCTCACCGGCTGCTCCGACAGCGACGCCGACGGCGACGCCCCCGCCTCGTCCGACCCCGGCGCAGCGTCGACCCTCAACGCGGCCGCCGACGCCACCGCCGCCCTCACCGGCGCCCACCTGCAGATCACGGTCGACGGCAAACTCCAGAGCCTCAACGCGTCCTCGGTCGAGGCCGACGTCCAGACCAAACCCGAGATCGTCGGCGAAGGCACCGCGACGCTCACCATGGGCCAGAAGTCGACGAAGGCGCCGTTCGTGTACGTGGACGGCCGCATGTACGCCGACATCGACGACCAGGGCTACATCGACTACGGCGACGGACGATCCATCTACGACGTCTCCAAGGTCCTCGACGACGAGAAGGGCGTGCCCGCGGTGCTGCGGAGCATCGACGGCGCCGCCGAGGACGGCACCGAGGCCGTCGACGGCACCGAGGCCACCAAGATCACCGGAACGGTCGCCGCAGCCGACCTGTCGGGGCTGACCGGCCTCTCCGAGAAGGCCAAGGGCATCGACGAGGAGATCCCGGTGACCGTCTGGGTCGCCAAGGACGGCAGCAACCACGTCCTGCGCGTCGAGGCCGCCCCGGCAAAGGACGCGTCGCTCACCGTCACGCTCTCCGATTTCGACAAGAAGGTCGAGGTCTCCAAGCCGAAGGACGTCAAGAGACCGAGCAAGAAGCCCACGTCGACCGATCCCAGCCAGCCCACCCGCGAACCGGCAGCCTGACGCAGCCGACCCCCACGAAGAGAGAACGTCATGAGAATTCGTCAACGTCTGGCCGCCGTCACGATGGTGGTCGCCGGAGTCGGCGCCGGACTGACCGTGTCCGCCACCGTCGACCCGGCACCGGCCGCCGCCGTGAACTACTACGGAGCCCTGTCCCTGTCACCGTCCACGGGCGCCACCGGGCGCGCCTGGGACTACCCCGACGCGGTCAGCGCCAACCGTGCCGCCAACGGCGCCTGCGGCTACACCGACTGCCGGGTGGTCACCCGGATGACCAACGGCTGCGGCGCCATCGCGAAGGGCACCAGCTACTGGGGTTACGGAGCGGCCGCCGACCTCTACACCGCCCAGGCGAACGCCATCTACTACTCCGAGGGCGGCTACGTCTACGACTGGCTGTGCACGTCGGGTCACTCCTGATCCGTCCCACACCGTCCGGCGGCCCGCGTCCGAGATCGGACGCGGGCCGCCGCATCCGCTCTCCCGATAGGCTCGACGCCATGAGCGAGTGCATCTTCTGCGCCATCGTCGCGGGGACGTCCCCCGCCCACGTGGTGTACGCCGACGACGATGTCGTCGCCTTCCTCGACCGCTCGCCGGTCACTCGGGGTCACACCCTCGTCGTCCCGCGACGTCACTCGTCGCGGCTGGCCGACCTCGACCCCGAGGTCGGCGGTCGCATGTTCGCGGCCGGAGCGCGGATCGCCGGCGCCATGTCGAGTCCCGGGTTCGGCGCGGACGGCGTCAACCTCGCGATGAACGACGGTCGCGCCGCGTTCCAAACCGTCTTCCACTCCCACCTGCATGTGGTTCCCCGACGCACCGGCGACCGGGTGAGCTTCGTCAAGGGCCTGCTGAGCCGCCGGTCCGGCGACCTCGATTCGGTCGCCGCGGAGTTGCGCGCAGCAGTGGAGGCACACCGGTGAGCGCCGACTCCGACACGATCGCCCGCGCGTCCGCCCTGATCGCCGACGCCCGTGACATCTGCGTGTTCTCCGGTGCCGGCATGTCGGCGGAGAGCGGGATCCCGACGTTCCGCGACGCGCTGACCGGACTGTGGGCCGAGCACAGTCCCGAGGATCTGGCGACGCCCGAGGGCTGGGCACGCGATCCCGACCTGGTCTGGGGGTGGTACCGCGACAGGGCCGACCGCCTGCGCACGGTGACGCCCAACGCCGGGCACCGGGCCCTCGCCGATCTCCACCGCAACCGGGCGGCCGTCGGCGGCGGCGTTCACATCGTCACCCAGAACGTCGACGATCTGCATGAACGCGCGGGCTCGACGATCGTCAGCCACCTGCACGGCGATCTGACGACACCGCGGTGTTCGGGATGCGGACGTCGGGGATCCCCGACCGACATGCTCACCGAGCCCAGGCCGTCCTGTCCGCTGTGCGGCGCGAGCCTGCGACCCGACGTGGTGTGGTTCGGCGAGATGCTGCCCGGCGATCAGTGGGCCGATGCCGAGCGCGCCGTCGACGCCTGCGACCTCATGATCGTCGTCGGCACGAGCGGCGTGGTGCACCCGGCGGCGATGCTCCCCGAGCGCGCCGCGCACGCCGGCACGCCGATCGTCGAGGTGAATCCCGACCCGTCCGCGGTCACCGCGATCGCCGACGTCCATGTCCCGGGCACGGCGGCCGCGGCGCTCCCCCGCATCACCTGACGGCCTCCTCGGGTGCGGGCTCGGTTCGCGCCCGCACCGCCATCAGCGCGTAGCCGACGACGAGCCACGCGACGAGCACGCCGAAGGCGACGCCGGCACCGGCGCCGACCAGACCCGACGGCGCGAAGAACGCTGCGCTGCGCAGCGCGGTTCCGGTGGCCCCCAGCGGGAGCGACTGACCGACCGTCGCCCAGAACGAGGGGAGGAACTCCGGGGGTGCGGCCGTGCCGGCGAGCGGCATACCGACGATCATCAGCACGAGCGCCACGACGCCGAGGCCGGGCATCCCCATCACCGAGACCACGCCGGCCACCACCGCACCGATCGCCCAGATGCCCACCGCCATCGCCAGCCACATCGGCCAGAATCCGCCGTCGAGGACCCCCATCACCATCACCAGACCGATCGCGGTGGCCCCGACCGCCGCCGCCCCGATCGGCAGCACCGCCGCCATCACCCGACGACGTCGACCGATCAGGACGGCCACGATCCCGAGACCCATTCCAGCCATGAACACGGGGATCACCAGTGAGTTGAATCCCGTGCTGCGCGGATCGTCGGGGGCGGGCGGCGCCACATCGGCGACCGGGCGCGGTTCGGCGGGCGCCGTCCCGATCGACTCACCGATCTGGGTCAGCATCGTCGCGACGATCGGGCTCGCGCCCGTCGCGATCACCGTCCGCGGTGACGGCCCGAACACGAACCCCCCGTACACCTCGCGGTCGCGCACGGCCTCCTCGAGGTGGTCGGCGGTGCGGAAACCGCGGACGTCGAAGGCGCCCGGCTGCCGCTCGCCGAGTTCGGCGGCGACGCGGTCGACGGCCTGCTGGGGTCCGGCGACCCCGATCGGCAGGTCGTGCGGCGCGCCACGCGACGCCGGACCGATGAACATCAGCAGGATCAGTGGGATCACCACGGCCAGACCGGCGACGGCACCGGCGAGCTTCTTCGTCGTCGACGACATGGGACTCCATTCTCAGCGCAGCTGCGGATTCAGTATTTCAACAATCGTTGAGCGCCAAGATATGCGCCACTTCCACAGATGTCAACGGTCGTTGAATTAGCTACGATCGACCCGTGAAGCAACAGCCAGAACCGCGACGGGGCCGACGCGGCGGGGACAGCACGGCCCGCGCCGACATCCTCGCCGCCGGACGCGCACTGTTCGGAGAACACGGCTTCAGTCGCACCACGATCCGCGCGGTGGCCGCCGAGGCCGGCGTCGACGTCGCCCTGATCCCCTACTACTTCGGCAGCAAACGCGGGCTGTTCACCGCGGTGATGGAGGTGCCGACCGACCCCGTCGCGCACGTCGCCGATGCCGCCCGCGGACCCCGAGACCGGCTCGGCGAACGCCTCGTCTCAGCATTCCTGGGCCTCTGGGAGACCGACTCCTCGGGTCCGGCCCTGCGAGCGATGCTGCGGTCGACCGCAGGCGACGAGGGGACCGCGACCGCCTTCGGCGACTTCACCTCTCACGAGATGCTCCCGCACATCGGCCGCATCACGGGCCTGTCCGCACCCACCGTGCGCGTGCTGACCAGCTGCCTCTTCGGCCTGGCCACCATGCGCTACGTGGTCCGGGCACCGGCCTTCGTCGACCTCGACGTCGAGCAGCTCGTCGCCGACTACGGGAGCCGCGTACAGGCGATCATCGACGCGGACGATCGAGCCTCGACTCCGTGAGGACTCGGCCGCGACGGTCAGCGCTGGTCGCGACCGCGACGGTCAGCGATGGTCGCGGCCGCGTCCCGCGACCCGCGCGGGCCGCTTGCCGAACTTGTCACCACGCTTGCCGTAACCGCCCTTACCGGGCCCGCCTCGAGCACCACCGCGCCCCCGCGGCGGCCCCATGTCCGGACGCAGGTCGATGGGGTTGCGGCCGATCTTGGTGTGCTTGAGCAGTGCCAGCGTCTCGGAGTCGAGGTCGTTGGGGAGCTCCACGAGACTGAAGTCGTCCCGGATGCTGATGTTGCCGAAATCGCCGCGCGTCAGACCACCCTCGTTCGCGATGGCTCCGACGATCGCTCCCGGCGACACCTTGTGCCGACGCCCCACCGCGATGCGGTACGTCGCGAAATGCCCGCCGCCGCGCGGCGCCCTGTCGTGCCGTTCAGCGCGGTCGCCGCGCTGCCCCTTCGGCGGATCGGGCGCCATCAGGAAGCCGCCGTCACGAGTCTCCAACGCCAGCGCCGCCGCGATGTCGGCCATCGTCACATCGTGCTCGCGGGCGTAGTTCTCCACCAGCCCGCGGAACAGATCCAGGTTGTCCGACGCGAGGTTCTCGGTGATCGAGTCCGCGAACTTCGCCACGCGCTGCGCGTTCACATCGTCGACGCTCGGAAGGTCGATCTCCTCGAGCTGCTGCCGTGTCGCCCGCTCGATCGAGCGGAGCAGGTGACGCTCACGGGGTGAGACGAACAGCAACGCCGTCCCGGACCGTCCGGCACGGCCGGTACGACCGATCCGGTGCACGTACGACTCCGTGTCGTGCGGAATGTCGTAGTTCACCACGTGCGAGATGCGATCGACGTCCAGACCGCGGGCCGCGACGTCGGTGGCGACGAGGATGTCGAGCGACCCGTCCTTGAGCTGGTTGATCGTCCGCTCACGCTGCGCCTGCACCATGTCGCCGTTGATCGCCATCGAGCTCAGTCCGCGGGCCCGCAGCTTCTCGGCCAACTCCTCGGTCGCCGATTTGGTGCGGACGAAGATGATCATCGCGTCGAACTGCTCCACCTCGAGCACCCGGGTGAGCGCGTCGAGCTTCCGCTGATGCGACACCTGCAGGTACTTCTGGGTGATGTTCTGGGCGGTGGCGGTCTTCGCCTTGACCGTCACCTCCTGGGGATTGTCCAGGTACTTGCGAGCCAGTCGTCCGATCGCCGCGGGCATGGTCGCCGAGAACAGGGCGACCTGCTTGCGGTCGGGGGTGTCGGCGAGAATCCGCTCGACGTCCTCCGCGAAGCCCATCGTCAGCATCTCGTCGGCCTCATCGAGCACCAGGTACTCGAGCTCAGACAGGTCGAGCGTGCCCTTGTCGAGGTGGTCGATCACGCGACCGGGGGTCCCGACGATCACCTGCGCGCCGCGACGCAGGCCCGACAGCTGGATGCCGTAGCTCTGGCCGCCGTAGATCGGGAGGATCTTCACCTCGGGCATGTGCGCCGAGTAGCTGCTGAACGCCTCCGAGACCTGGAGGGCGAGCTCGCGGGTCGGCGCCAGCACGAGCGCCTGAGGCTTGCGAGCCGAGGCGTCGAGCCGCGTGAGGATCGGGATGGCGAAGGCCGCCGTCTTGCCGGTTCCCGTCTGTGCGAGGCCGACCACGTCGCGGCCGTCCATCAACGGCGGGATGGTCGCCGCCTGAATCGGTGAGGGCGACTCGTAGCCGAGCCCGTCGATCGCCTTCAGTACGCGGTCATCTATTCCGAACCCGCCGAACGAGTCGGTGGAAGTGCTGTTGTCTGTATCGCTCATCGGCGGACATTCGTAGTCATCGGGTAGGTATTCTACCCCCCGAAGGCCCTGTGACGTGCCTCACCGAGCTGTGAGGTAGTGTTCGAATCGCGGGATTCGGGTAGACGAATCCCGGAATCCGTATCACAAGGGGACGTCACGAATGCAGGAGTTCACGACTCCATCCACCGTCACGGTGGATGAGCACGCCACGACCATCAGCGCCATCCAGCGGTACCGCAAGGAGCGCCCGACACTTCCACTGTTCAAGAAGCGAGCCGACTCCGGACAGTGGATCACGGTGACCGCCAGCGCATTCGCCACCGAGATCGACGACGTGGCCAAGGGGCTCATCGCTTCCGGGGTCAACCCCGGCGACCGCGTCGCCCTGCTCTCCTCCACCCGCTACGAGTGGACCGTCCTCGACTACGCCATCTGGCGTGCGGGAGCGACCACCGTCGCGATCTACGAGACCTCGTCGCCCGATCAGGTGGAGTGGATTCTCACAGACTCGGCGACCTCGCTCATCATCGTCGAGACCGCGGCCAACCGCGCCGCCCACCGGGACGTCATCGCCAAGGCCTCGGCCATCCGCGAGACCCTCGTCATCGATGACGGCGCCGTCAACGATCTGCGCAAGCGGGGCGCCGACGTCCCCGACTCGGCACTCGACGAACGCGAGGCCGGCGCCCGCTCGTCCGACGCCGCCACCTTGATCTACACGTCAGGCACCACCGGCCGCCCCAAAGGCGTGGTGCTCACGCACGAGAACTTCCTCGCGGAGACCGCCGCGACCGCCGAGGCCGTCGGCAACGGCCTCGAGGAGGGCAAGTCGACGCTCCTGTTCCTCCCGCTCGCGCACGTCTTCGCCCGCGTCGTCGCCGTCGGTTGCGTGGAGAACGGCGTCATCCTCGGCCACACCAACGACATCCCGAACCTCATCGCCGACCTGGACGTGTTCAAACCGAGCTACGTGCTGTCGGTGCCCCGCGTGTTCGAGAAGGTGTACAACACCGCCGAGCAGAAGGCGATCGACGGTGGCAAGGGGAAGATCTTCGCCAAGGCCGTCGACACCGCCATCGAGTACAGCCGCGCCGTCGAGAGCGGCGGCGCCGGGATCGCACTCAAGGCCAAGCACGCGGTCTTCGACCTGCTCGTCTACAAGAAGCTGCGCGCCGCGCTCGGCGGCCGATGCGAGGGAGCGATCTCCGGCGGCGCACCGCTCGGCGAGCGGCTCGGCCACTTCTTCCGCGGCGCGGGCGTCCCGGTGTACGAGGGCTACGGCCTGTCGGAGACCACCGCGGCCGTCACCGCGAACAACGAGGAGCACAGCCGAATCGGCTCGGTCGGTCGGCCCGTCCCCGGCGTCTCGGTGCGCATCGCCGAGGACGGCGAGATCCTGCTCCGCGGCCCGATGATCTTCACCGGATACTGGCAGAACGAGCAGGCCACCGCCGATTCGATCCGCGACGGATGGTTCCACACCGGTGACATCGGCCGCCTCGAGGACGGGTACCTGTTCATCACCGGCCGCAAGAAGGAACTCATCGTCACCGCGGGCGGAAAGAACGTCTCGCCGGCACAGCTCGAGGACACCATCCGCGCCCACCCGCTGGTCAGCCAGTGCCTGGTCGTCGGTGACAAGAAGCCCTTCATCGCCGCGCTCATCACCCTCGACCCCGAGGCGACGCCGGGCTGGCTGGAGCGCAAGGGCCTGCCCACCGACACCCCGATGTCGGAGATCATCGCGAACGCCGACCTCCGCAGCGAGATCGACGCGGCGATCGCCGACGCCAACAAGACCGTCTCGAAGGCCGAGGCCATCAAGAAGTACGAGATCCTCGACACCGACTTCACGATCGAGAGCGGTGAGCTCACGCCGACGCTGAAACTCAAGCGCAACGTGATCCACGAGACGTACCAGCAGGCCATCGCCGATCTCTACACCTGACGGGTGCGGGAGCGTAGGCATCCCCGATGACCTGACCCGCGACGCACCGGCCGCAGCGCCGGTGCGTCGCGCACGTTCCGGACCGGCGCTGCGTCCGGGACGCGATCTGGCGATCGACGCCACCCGCGGACTGGCGATCTGGAGCATGATCAGCCTGCATTTCGCGGGCGGCACGGTAGCGGCGGCACCGACCCACCTGTACCCGTACGTCGATGGGATGAGCGCCTTCGTCCTGCTGTCGGGCCTCGTCCTGGGCATCGTCTACCGACGGTGGATCGACCGTCACGGACTCCGCTACGCGATGGGCAGGCTGATGCGTCGCATCGCGGTGCTCTACGTCTGCCAGCTCACGATCTCCCTCATCGCGGTGGCCGTCGCCCAGACCGTGGCGCCGCGAAGGTTCCGCGCCTTGGCGGTCCTGCCCCCGGATGTCGATCTCGGTACACGGCTTCGCTGGTCGGCCACGATGTCGTACCTGCCGAGCGGCGGCAACATCCTGCTGCTCTACCTGCTCCTGATGGCGTCGGCGGTGCTGATCCTTCCGTTGTTGGCTCGCCGTCTGTGGCCGCTCGTCGTCGGCGCGTCGGTCGCCCTGTTCGGCGCCACCCTCCTGTGGCCTACCGGGACGCGCGGCACGAGTTGGATGACGCTCGAATCGTTTCCGGACGGTCCGCCGATCCAGAACTGGGCGGCATGGCAGATCCTCTTCGTCCCGGCCGTCGTCATCGGATGGCGGTGGGACGAGTGGCGCCTACCGGAGCGCATCGACCGGTGGCTGGTGGGCCTGCTGGTCGTCACGATGCTCGCGGGGTTGGCCGTCGGCGACATCCTGGCTCTCGACCTGTTCCGCGGTCATCGGGTGATGATGGTCGACAAGGTCGATCTCGGCGTCCTGCGGGCCGTCTTGTCGTTCCTTGTGGTGACCTGCGTGTACGGCGTGTTCCGATCCGTCCTACGCTGGATGCGTCGCGATGTCCTCCGGCCGTTGGTGATGACCGGCGCGCGGAGTCTCGACTCGTACGTCCTGCAGGCGGCGTTGCTTCTCGCGGTGCCGGTTCTGATCGTGGATCGCCCGTGGAGTCCCGGCGTCGCCGTCGCGGTCGCCGTGTCGGTGTTCATCGTGTGCTGGGTGTGGGCCGAGGCCCGCGCCCGGTTCGGCATCGACAAGCTGCACCGGCAGCCGCTGCGGCTGGCGACCGCGATCCGTCGACGGCCGATGATCATTCGAGAACGGAGGACTGGTGGAGATGGCACGACCGGACAAGCGTGATGCGGCGTCGATCGGTGATCGGACGCTGAGCGTCCACGGCGGCAATCACGCCGAGGGCGAGGGCAATGCGATCCGCGTGCCCATCATCATGGCGAACTCGTACCACCTGCCCGACGATCCGTCGACGATGGACTGGTCGAATCCCGAGCATCTGACCTACACCCGGAACACGGGCATCAATCAGATCGCGCTGCAGGACAAGCTTCGTCGGCTCGAGCACGCGGAGGATGCGGTGGCCTTGGCGTCGGGGGTCGCGGCGTTGCACGCCGTGTTCTTCGCCCATGTGTCGGTCGGCGATCACGTCGTGGTCTCCGACACGACCTACGAGGCGACCTACAAGCTGTGGACGTCGCTGCTGCCCCGCAAGTACGGGATCGAGGCGACGTTCGTCGATGTCGCCGATCACGACGCGGTGCGCGCCGCGATCCGGCCGAACACCGTGCTCATCGCGACGGAGGTGATCGCCAATCCGACGACGAAGGTCGCGGACATCGCGGCGCTCGCTCGGATCGCGGACGATCACGGGATCATCCTGATGGTCGACTCGACGTTCACCCCGCCGCCGCTGTATCGCCCGCTCGACGACGGTGCGGGGCTGGTGGTGCACTCGTTGACGAAGTACATCAACGGTCATGGGGACGCGATGGGCGGCGCCGTCGTCGGGCGTGCCGGTCTCGTGGCGCCCATCCGTTCGGAGGCGATGGTCGACGTCGGCGGCGTCATCTCGCCGTTCAATGCGTGGCTGATCATGCGCGGCTCGGTGACTCTGCCGCTGCGTCTCCGGCAGCACCAGGAGACGGCGCTCGAGTTGGCGCGGTTCCTGGAGGCCGACGACCGCATCGCCTACGTCGCCTATCCGGGGCTGGAGAGTCATCCGCAACACGAGTTGGCGCGCAGGCAGTTCGGCGACCCCGGTCGCGGTGTCGGCGGCTACGGCGGGATCATGGCGTTCGCCTTGAAGCCGCGCGACGGCGAGGACACCGCCGAGCTGCAGAACCGCTTCGTCAACGACCTGCGGGTCATCACCTCCGCGGTGTCCGTCGGCCACGACGAGTCGCTGATCGTCCACGTGGGCACCTCCGGTCCCCGCGTCGCCGCCTATCCGGAGGGCTTCCGAGCCTTCGGGCATCTGCGCTTCTCCGTCGGACTCGAGGACGTCGACGACCTCAAAGCGGACCTCGCCGCCGCCCTCGACTCCGCCACGGCGTAGGAACCACCGCTCATACCGAGAACCCCTCGGCCACCCTCCGGACCACCGATTCGTCGACGACGACACCGACGGCTTCCGGCGCACGGGTCGCCTCGAGTACACACAGCCCGTGAACTGCTGCCCAGCAGGCCATTGCCCGCTCGGCGCTCCCGACCGCCTCGGCGAGAGCGGAGAACCACGGCCCCGTCGTCGACCGCAGGTCACCGCCGGCGGAATCGAGGAGATCGTGCCGGAAGATCAGCTCGAACATTCCCGGCCGATCATGCGCGAACGCCCAGTAGGCGGCCGCGGCGTCGCCGACCGAATGACGCATTGCGGCCCAGAGGCTGCGGTCGAGGTCCGCGACACCGTCGGCGGCGATCGCGGCGAGCAGACTGGCCAACGTCGGAAAGTACCGTCGAGGGGCACCGTGGGAGACTCCCGCGCGCGCCGCGACCGCCCGCACCCCGACCGCGCTGAATCCGCGATCGTCCACGATCGCCACCCCGGCGGCCACCAGACGCCTTCGTGTGTCGGCGCCCTTCGCTCGGCTCCCGCTCGTCATGTTGACAGTGTCTAGAATGTCTGGTCAAAATGCCAGTAGACACTGTCTACATTAGGATCCCATGCTGTATCCACTGGCCAAGCACATCGCTATCGGTCCCGCACTGCGCCGCTACCTCGATATCCGTGTCGACGGAATCGAGAACATCCCCGACAGGGGCGCGCTCATCGTCGCGGCCAACCATCACGCCGAGGTCGATTCCCTGGTCCTCGCGCTTGCATCTCCCCGGCGACTCGCCTTCTTCGCGAAGGCCGAATACTTCCGCGCACCAGGACTTCGCGGCATCGCATCCCGGTCGTTCTTCTCCTGGACCGGACAGATCCCCGTAGACCGCGCGGGCGACCCCGACGCTCTCGACGCGGCCACCCGGCTCCTGCATCACGGAGGCGCCTGGGCGATCTACCCCGAGGGGACGCGCTCTCCCGACCACTCGGTCCACCGAGGACACACCGGCGCGCTGCGCGTCGCGGACCGCGTCCCCGACTGCTCCATCGTCCCGGTCCACATCGCCGGAACTCACGAGGTCAATCCACCGGGTCCACGTCGCCTGTTTCGCGGCCCTGTGACGGTGACGATCGGGCGGCCCGTCTCCGCTCGTGCATTACTGCGACGATCCGGGGACGTGCGCACCGCCACCGACCACCTCATGCACGGGATCGCCGATCTCGGCGCCGTGCCATACGTCGACGTATACGCCCAACCGCGCACCCGCTCCGCCACGGCGTAGGACCACCGCTGAGATCAGTACCGATACAGGTCACCGACCGCATATTGCCGTCGGACCACGTTCTACATCCTGATCTCAGCGACGCGGGGCCGGAACGACGCGCACTCGGCCCTACTCGGCGCGGTACAGGATCCCCCGGCCGACGGCTTCGCGGATCGCGGGCATCGCGACGGCGGCCAGGGCGTCGCCGTCGACACCGTGGAAGTCGGCGATCAACGACACCAGCGCACCCAGCGGGACCTCGCCGCGGCAGCCTGCGAGCAACGCCGTCATGACCTCGTCGACGGGCAGCACCGCCCCGGGTCCCCCCGGCCGAGTCACCGCGGCGCTCACCTGCTGCCAGCCGTCGTCCCCCGGCAGCGACTGCGACTCCAGGAACACCGGCGACGTGGAGAGGCGAGCCGCGAGGAGATCGTCATCGGAGTTCCGGCGGAGAAAGTCCCGACGGTTCCAGAACGCCTGGGCCTCGAAGCCCGTGACCTCCTGGCCGGCCGCCGTGATCTCCTCGATCACCACGTCGGGCGCACGCTCCGGTTCCGTCGCGCCGGGCTTGCGGAAGGTGATCGACCCCATGCCGACGGCGACGATCCCCTGCTCCTCGAACCAGTCCAGCCACAACGAACCGCGCTCGGCGGCGTCGACGACGGACTCACCGGCGTCGGACACCCACAACGACACATAGCTGATCGGGTCGGCGAGCTCCCGCTGGACCACCCAGGCGTCGAGTCCAGTGGCCTCGACCCATCCGCGGACCCGCTCGTCCCAGGCGTCGACGTCGCGGACCGCCCAGTTCGCGAGAATCTGCGCCACACCGCCCGGCGCCAGATGATCGGCGATCCCCGCGATGAGGGCTTCGCTGACACCGTCCCCGACCATCCCCGAATCGCGGTACACGTAGTCCTGCGCGCCCGTGCCGACGACGAACGGCGGATTCGAGACGATGAGATCGAACGTCTCGCCGGCGACGGGCTCGAAGAGGCTGCCCGACCGCAGATCCCACGACAGTCCGTTCAGCCGCGCGGTCGCCGCGGCAAGCGCGAGGGCCCGCTCGTTCGTATCGGTGGCGACGACCTCCGCGCAGTGCGACGCCAGGTGCAGCGCCTGAACGCCGCACCCCGTACCCAGATCGAGCGCCCGACCGACCGGGGTCCGGATGACGGCCCGAGCGAGCGACATCGACGCTCCGCCGATACCGAGCACATGATCGCGGCGGACCGCCCCCGGACGCATCGACGCATCCTGGTCCGCGACGACGAGGTGATCGGCCGAATCGCTGCCGTGCGGCCGGATGTCGAGAACGGCCCGCACTCCGCCGTCGGCCGTCTCGATCACCTGTTGGTCGAGAAGTGCCGCGACACCGACTGCCGGCAGAGCGGCGGCGACGGCGTCGACCGGCTCCGTCGCTCCCAGGAGGAACAACCGGATCAGAGTCGACAGCGCGGCATCGTCGGCTCGACGCGTCCGCCTCAGCGCCGGCCACCAGACGCCGTCGACGAGCGCCGCACTCGCCTCCTCGCCGAGCAGAGCGGCGATCCCCTCCGAGGTGTAGGCGACGGCGCGCAGTCCAGCGCCCAGAGCGTCGACGAGGTCCGGTGTGTCCAAGGGATGACGAGTCACCCGGTGAGCGTATCGGCATCGGCCGGATCGTCCACTTCATCGGCGCGAAGGGCGACGGCCCGCCCGATGATCCCCGGCCCGACGATCCCGTGCCGCAGTAGCATCGGAGCGCGTCGGCGGGCGCCGCCGTCGCCCGATACGGTGTCCCCGCTACAGTGACACTGCACGCGCGAGTGGCGGAATCGGCAGACGCGCTGGATTTAGGTTCCAGTGTCCTCGGACGTGGGGGTTCAAGTCCCCCCTCGCGCACCGTCACATTGCCGACCTCCGGCCGGAGTGCGCCCGCTGAATTCGAGTAACAAGCCGGAGGGCGCACCGATCTGCACCGCCGCCCGGCGAGACCGGCCGCCGTCCGTGGCGAACGGCACAGCCCCGGGCCCCGTCGCGGCTGCCGGTCACCGCACCCGACCAGGTACCTTCGACAGTGTGGATCAACCTCTCCCCTCTCCCGGTAAGCGGCGGCACCGGCCGGCGCTGATCGTTCTGGTGGCGGTCGCGGCCGTGGTGTGCCTCGGCATGGCGTGGTGGCAGTGGGACCGGTTCGAGTCCGCAACCGGTACGGGCCAGAACCTGGGGTACGCGCTGCAGTGGCCGGCGTTCGCCGTCGCCTTCGTCTACGCCTATCGCCGCTTCGTGGTGATGGAGGCCGACCCCGACATCGAGCGACGCACCCGCACCGAGCCGACCGAGATCCCCGCGGGAATCCTCCCGGAGCGTCCCCGCGCCGACGACCCCTCGGTCGCGGCGATCGCCGACGGAGCACCCGACGACGACCTGGTCGCGTACAACCGCTACCTCGCCGAACTCGACGAGAACCCGAAGACCGACCGCTGACACAGCGTCCGCTCCCCGCCCCTCCGCACAAAAGGAAGACTCAGCCGTGACCGACCCCGATCAGACAGCCTCCCCCGTCGCCTCCACCGAGCGGGTGCGCAGCGCACTGCTGCGCTACCGCGTCCTCGCGTGGGTGACCGGTGTGTGGCTGCTTCTCCTCGTGGCCGAGATGATCGCCAAATACGGCTTCGACGTCGACGGCTACGGCTGGGTCGGCATCGCGCACGGATGGATCTACTTCGTCTACCTGATCTGCACCGTCGACCTGTCGATCAAGGTCCGGTGGCCGCTCGGGAAGCTGCTGCTCACCGCGATCGCAGGCACCATCCCGTTCCTGTCGTTCTACTTCGAGCACATCCGGACCAGGGACGTCCAGGGACAGTTCGACCTCGCCTGACGGCGACCGCGATCAGGCGTCCGCCGAACCCAGCCGCCGCGCCGCCTCCTGGTACAGCTCCACCACCTGACGACGGATCGATGCGCGGTCGGTGAGCTCTTCGAACCACGGGATCTCGACGGTCCGCTCGGCTCCGTCGACGGTGACCGACCACGTCCCGGACGTCGAGTCGAGGCCCACCATGGTCGCGGCGGTGGCGTCCGGCACGCCGAACGCCCGCACGATGGTGAGGTTGTCGTCGGTGTGATCGTCGTTCATGTGTCCGGTGACGGCGGCGATCACCGTGTCGTCGAACGTGGTCATCTCGGGGTTCCTTCCACCAGGTCGCGGAGCGCGGGCACCAGTTGGGCCAGCGCCTTCCCGCGGTGACTCAGCGAGTCCTTCTCAGTCGCCGACAGGTCGGCGGACGTGCGCCCGCCCGCCGCGTCGTCATCGGGGACGAACAGCGGATCGTAGCCGAATCCGGCGGTGCCGCGACGGTCACGCACGAGCCGTCCTCGCCACTCTCCGCGGACGACGATCGGCGGGCCGTCCGGGGTCACCAGCGCACACACCGAGACGAAGGCGGCGCCGCGACGGGTGTCCGGCACATCGGCGAGCTGGGCCAGCAACAGGTCGTTGTTGGCGTCATCGCCCTTGCCGCCGCTCCATCGCGCCGACAGCACACCGGGCATGCCGTTCAATGCGTCGACGGCGAGACCGGAGTCGTCGGCGAGCGACGGCAGTCCGGTCGCCGCGATCGCGGCACGCGCCTTGATCAGCGCATTGTCCTCGAAGGAGGCGCCGTCCTCGATCGGCTCCGCGTACGGCGCGACGTCACCGAGTCCGAGGATCTCGAGTCCGTCGATGCCCGCGGCCGCGACGACGCGGCGCAGTTCGTCGAGCTTCTTGGCGTTGTTGCTGGCCAGCAGAACGGTGGCGGTCACGCAGTCCCGCCCGGGAGTTCGCCCGGGTACGGCCCGGCGAGCACCTCGCGTTGCGCCGCGACGACATCCGCGATCCCGGTCTCGGCCACGTCGAGCAGTTTGTCGAGGGTCGCACGGGGGAAGGTGGCGCCCTCGCCCGTCCCCTGCACCTCCACGAGGGTGCCGGCATCGGTGGCGACGATGTTCATGTCGACCTCGGCGCGCGAATCCTCCTCGTACGGCAGATCGAGTCGCACGCGACCGTCGACGACACCGACGCTGACCGCGGCGATGACGCACGACAGCGGCTGCGGGTCGGCGAGCTTACCGGCCGCGCGCAGGTAGGTGACGGCGTCCGCGAGTGCGACGTAGGCACCGCTGATCGCCGCCGTGCGGGTGCCGCCGTCGGCCTGCAGGACGTCGCAGTCGATGGCGATCGTGTTCTCGCCGAGGGCGGCGAGGTCGATGCACACGCGCAGCGAGCGGCCGATCAGCCGGCTGATCTCGTGGGTGCGCCCGCCGATCTTTCCGCGGACCGACTCGCGCTTCGACCGCTCATGGGTCGCCGCCGGGAGCATCGAGTACTCGGCGGTGAGCCAGCCCAGTCCCGATCCCCTGCGCCAGGAGGGCACCCCCTCGGTGACGCTGGCGGTGCACATGACGCGGGTGTTCCCGAACTCGACCAGCACCGATCCTGCCGGGTGGGAGGTGAAGCCGCGGGTGAACTCGATGGGCCGGAGTTCGTCGTCGGCCCTGCCGTCTGCTCGTGAAGTCACGGGTCCAACCCTACTGGACCCGTGGGGACCGCCGCCCGCCGCTCCGCGAGCGAGCCGCCGTTCTACAGCGGCGGCCGGACCTCGATGATCTGCCCCTGGTGGACGAGTTGCAGCGGGCCGGGGTAGACGCCGGACGCCTCGCCGAGGATCGCGTCGGCGTCGCTCCACGGGACGATGTGGGTGAGCGCCAACGATCGGGCGCCGGCCTTCAACGCCACCTCACCCGCCTCGACGCCCGACAGATGCAGCGCCTCCGGACGCTGCCCGGGGGCGTGGGTCCACGACGCCTCGCAGAGGAAGATGTCGGCGTCGCGCGCCAACTCGACGACCTCGTCGCACACGCCGGTGTCGCCGCTGTAGGCGAAGACCTCCCCGTCGGGGCCCGTGACGCGCAGACCGAAGGTGCTCGGCGGATGGTTCACGCGGAACGGTTCGATCTGGAGTCCGTGAACGGTGACGGTCTCACGGTGGGCCCACTCGCGGACGTCGAAGGTGTCGGTGATGTCGTCGACCTCGCCCGGGTACTCGGAGGATCCCGCGCCGATCCGGACGGCCGTCCCCTCCGGTCCGTAGAGGAGGCTGCGGGCGGCCGCCGGTGTCGGGGCCCACCGGCGCCACACGAGCATGGCGGGCAGGTCCATGCAGTGATCGGCGTGCAGGTGGCTGAGCAGGACGGCGATCTCGTTGGGGTCGGCGTGCTGCTGCAACTCGCCGAACACTCCGTGTCCGCAGTCGATGAGGACGGGCGGGTGGCCGTCGGCCTGGAGCAGGTATCCGGAGCAGGGCGCACCGGGACCGTTGACGCTCCCCGAACACCCCAACACTGTCAGCCGCATGTGCCCCACTCTGCCACGTCGCGACCGGCCCCAGGAATCGAACCGTCGGCATGTGACCACGGCGAATGGGCATCGAGATCTATGGTCCGTGCCACTGCGGGTGGCTCATGCGTGCTCGACATGCCCCACCGACGGCCCGAGGAATCGTGTCGACAGTTTTCGGAAGGATTCGGGATCGCCTGTGGCGGAGAACAATCGGCGCGCCTGGCGTCCCGAGTGCGGATGCAGGGTGTCGCGTTCCGTCAGAACCCGGAACGTGTCCTTCGCCGTCTCCTCCGCACTCGACACCAGGGTCACCTCATCGCCCATCACCAGCTGGATGACGCCCGAGAGCAACGGGTAGTGCGTGCACCCGAGCACCACCGTGTCGACGTCGGCCTCCTGCAGCGGTTCGAGGTACCCCTGCGCCAATCCCAGGATCTGCCGACCGCTGGTGACGCCCCGCTCGACGAAGTCGACGAACCGGGGACACGCCACGGCGGTGATCTCGACGTCGCGGGCGGCCGCGAACGAGTCCTGGTAGGCGCGGGACGCGATGGTCGCCTCGGTGCCGATGACCCCGATCCGTCCGGTCTTCGTCGCGACCACGGCGCGGCGCACCGCGGGCAGGATCACCTCGATCACCGGGATCGGCGCATAGCGTTCGCGGGCGTCCCGCAGGCACGCCGCCGACGCGGTGTTGCAGGCGATGACGATCGCCTTGACGCCGCGGCGCACCAGTTCGTCGCCGATCGACAACGCGTGCCGCCGGATCTCCGGGATCGTCAGCGGCCCGTACGGTCCGTTGGCGGTGTCGCCGATGTAGATGATGTCCTCATCGGGCAGCTGGTCGATGATCGCGCGCGCCACCGTGAGGCCGCCGACACCGGAGTCGAAGATCCCGACGGGACCCGTGCCCACGCCGACCGAGTCCGGCGTCTCGGCTCCCTGCACGCTCATCCTCACCTCTCGCCCGCGGGCACCTCACCGCGCCGGTCGCCTTCGCCGCGCCGATCACTGAGCATCCATGCCGCCAACACGCCGCCGACGGCGCCGAACAGGTGTCCCTGCCAGGATGCTCCACCGCCTTGCGGCAGTACGCCCCACAGCACACCACCGTAGACGGCGAGGATCGCGAGACCACCGAGCCCCTGCCACGGGTCGCGGTTGAAGACGCCGCGAACGAGCAGGTATGCGAGCCATCCGAAGACCACGCCCGATGCGCCGACGGTCACGGTGCCGGACGGCCCGGTGAGCCAGACTCCGAGTCCGCTGACGAGCCAGACGATCGTCGTGACGGCCCCGAATCGCCGCGCGAGCAGCAGGAAGAACCCGAGGACGGCCCCGGGGACGACGTTGGCGGCCAGATGGGAGAAGTCCGCGTGCAGCAGGGGCGCCCACAGGATGCCGTCGACGCCGGACAGTCTCCGGGGGACGATTCCGTTCTGGTCGAGGCGACCGTTCATCGCCAGGTCGATGATCTCGATGACGACGAGCCCGGCGATGACCAGCGCCATCGTGATCACCGCGCGCTGCCACGCCGGGCGGCGTGCCTCCGTCGCCGCGGTCATCGCGTACCGGTGTTCACCGGGGACCGAACGCCGAGACGAGCAGATCGCGGTACGCGGGGATGCCGGCGACGCTGGTCGCGGTGACCACCGCGGAGACGATCGCCCGCTGGACGACCGTCGCGGACACCTCGCACAACGCGGTCACGATCGCCGTGTCGGGGTCCATGCCGGGCGGGACGTCGACGGCGTCGTCGGGCGCGACGGTCCGCTCGCCCGTGGCCACGCCGAAGAGGGTGTCGCCGTCGAGCGGTGAATGCGCCGGCCGGACGGCCCGGGCGAGCCCGTCGTGCCCCGCCATCGCGAGCCGTTTGGTTCCGGCCACCGACAGGGTCGCGTCCGTCGCCACGACCCCGATCGTCGTGTTGAGCACGGTGCCCTTGGCGGTGAGCTCGGCGAGCCGTTTCACCTCGAGCTGCGTCGGTGTGCGGAGACGGTGCACGTCGAGGTCGTCCGAGCCCCACGGCAGCCCGGTCGTCGGGTCGATGACCCCGCCGACGGGGTTCGCGACGACGAGGGCGCCGACGGTCAGTCCCCGCGCGGGGCCCTCGCGGACGGTCACCGATGCGGTGCCGACTCCGCCTTTGAGCGCGCCTGCCCGGGCGCCGACTCCGGCGCCCACCGATCCGACGTCGAACTCGATCGTCGCGGCGTCGAGTGCTCGGCGCCCGAACTCCGCGGTCGGCCGGTTCTCCCACCGTCCGACCGGCAGGTCGAAGATGACGGCTGCCGGAACGATCGGGACCACGTGGCCCTGCCCGTCCATCGGGAGACCCGTCCCGGACTCCTCGAGGCCGAGCATCACGCCGTCGGCGGCCGCGAGACCGAAGGCGCTGCCGCCGGTCAGGACGATCGCATCGGCGCCCCGCACGGTGTTCACCGGGTCGAGCAGGTCGGTCTCGCGTGTTCCGGGGCCGCCGCCCCGGACGTCGACCGCCGTCGCGCTCCCGGCGGGGAGCCGGATCACCGTGGTTCCGGTCGCCCAGCCCTCGCCGGGGTCGTCGATGGTGGCGAGCACCACGTCGTCGTCGAGCCGGTGGTAGTGCCCGACGGCGATGCCGGGGACGTCGGTGAGCCGGTTTCCCTCACGCGATTCGATCCGGGAGTCGCCGGTCACCACGGCCCCTCGTCCTCGGTCGGGTCCTCGGGTTGCGTCCACTCGGCCGACATCAGCGCCTCCACCAGCAGCCCCTGCACCACCGACAGCCAGTCGTAGACGTCCTGGTGTGCCGCATGCGGGTGGTCGGGCGGAAGCTTCGAGGGTTCGTCGGTGAGGCCGAGCATCGCGCCGAGCGCGAGCCGGATGTCGGTCAGCGCCGCCAGCCAGCGGTCGGCTTCCGCCTCGGTGAGCCGTACGTCTCCGCCGTCGTCGGGCAGTGTGGCGAGCACGACGCGCGCCGCTTCGAGTTTGGAGTCGATGATGGCGGGTTCGTTGACGCTCCGCAGTCCCCCGTTCAGGTCGGCGACGAGCGGGCCGGCCGCCAACTGTTCGTCCTGGTCGGGTCGGTGGAAGTCGGGCAGCAGTCGCCCGAGCGTCACATCGTCGGGCGCCGAGGTGTGCCCGGTGACGATGCCGGTGAGAGACGACAGTTCGTCGTGCGGAGCGGACTCCGCGCGTTCGGTGAGCAGTTCGGTGATCGACTCGACCATCGATGCGAGCAGTTGGCATTCGTAGCTCTCGAGGTTCGAGCAGATCCGGACGTCGTCTCCGGATCCGGTCCGCCGCCACGTGCGCATCAGACCTCCGTCCGCATCACGGATCGTGTCGCCGTCATGAGTCGTGCTGCCGTCATGAGTCGTGCTGCCCTCATGAGTCGTGCTGCCCTCATGAGTCGTGCTGCATGGTCGCCCACAGGCCCGCCGCATGCAGTTTGCGGACGTCGCCCTCGACCTTCGCGCGGTCTCCGCTGGAGACGACGGCCTTCCCCTCGGTGTGCACCTGCATCATGAGTTGCTTCGCGTGGTCTTCGGAGTAGCCGAAGACCTTCTGGAAGACGTAGGCGACGTAGTTCATGAGATTCACCGGGTCGTCCCACACGAGCGTCACCCACGGACGGTCGTGTGACACCTCGGGTTCTGCCACCGCGGTACCGGCACCGGTACCGGGTGTCGCCTCATCGGTAGCCATGAGTAATAGGGTAGCGAAGGTGACCAGTACCGCGCTGCTGACCGATCAATACGAGCTGACCATGCTGTCGGCCGCCCTCAAGGCGGGAACAGCCCAGCGCAACTGTGTTTTCGAGGTGTTCGCGCGCCGCCTTCCCGACGGCCGCCGATTCGGCGTCGTCGCAGGCACCGGACGTGTTCTGGACGCCCTCGACGCGTTTCGATTCGGCGATGCCGAGCTGGCCGCCCTCCGCGGGATCGTCGACGACGACACTCTCGGCTGGCTGGCCGACTACCGGTTCGGCGGCGACGTCGACGGCTATCGCGAGGGTGAGCTCTACTTCCCGGGGTCGCCGGTGCTGACGGTGCGCGGCGGGTTCGGCGAAGCCGTCCTGCTCGAGACGCTGATCCTCTCGATCCTCAATCACGACAGCGCCGTCGCCTCGGCCGCGGCCCGGATGGTCAGTGCGGCCGCCGGACGCCCGATCATCGAGATGGGTGGACGCCGCACGCACGAGCACGCCGCTGTCGCCGCCTCGCGGGCCGCGTATCTGGCGGGTGTGGATGCGACGAGCAATCTGGAGGCGGCGCGCACCTACGGTGTCCCTAGCGCCGGAACCGCCGCACACGCCTTCACCCTGTCGTTCGCCCGTCCCGGCGGCTCCGATGAGCGTGCCGCGTTCGAGGCGCAGGTGGCGGCGTTCGGTCCGTCGACCACGCTGCTGGTCGACACCTACGACATCACCGCAGGCGTCCGGAACGCCATCGAGGTCGCCGGAACCGAGCTCGGGGCGGTCCGGATCGATTCGGGGGATCTAGGGGTCCTCGCCCGGCAGGTCCGCGCTCAACTCGACGAGCTCGGTGCGACCGAGACCAAGATCGTCGTCTCGGGCGATCTCGACGAGTACGCGATCGCCTCCCTGCGCGCCGAGCCGGTCGACACCTACGGTGTGGGCACGTCGGTCGTCACCGGCAGCGGATCGCCGACCGCGGGAATGGTCTACAAGCTCGTCGAGGTCGACGGCGTGCCCGTCGCGAAACGCTCCAGCCACAAGGAGAGTCACGGCGGCGCCAAACGCGCGTTCCGCGCCGCGCGCCCCACCGGAACGATCGTCGAGGAGGTCGTGGTCCGCGAGGATCCGGTCGACCGCACCGACCCGCCTCACGCCGCGGACCTGGACGTCCGGCCCCTGCAGATCCCCCTCGTGCGGGGCGGCGAGCGCGCCGCGGACATCCCTACACTGGAGGCATCGCGCGAGCATGTGGCCCGCGGCCTCGTCTCGCTGCCGTGGGAGGGGCTGGGTCTGAGCCACGGCGACCCGGCAGTCCCCACCCGCTACGTGAACGATCCGGAGAGTCGATGATCCCCGAGAACCGAAACCCCGAGAGGCGAAGTCCCGACGAGTCCACCCGAGCATTGGTGATCGTCGACGTCCAGAACGACTTCTGCGAGGGCGGCGCACTCGGCGTCGAGGGCGGCGCAGCGGTCGCCCGCTCGGTGAACACGCTGGCCGTCGGCTACGACCTGGTGGTCGCCACCCGTGACCACCACGTCGATCCCGGCGATCACTTCTCCGACGACCCCGACTTCGTCGACTCCTGGCCGCCCCACTGTCGTGCGGGCACGCCCGGTGCCGAGTTCCACCCGGACTTCGACCTGCGGCCCGTCCGGGCCGTCTTCTCCAAGGGCGAGTACGAGGCCGCGTACTCCGGCTTCGAGGGGGCCGACGAGAACGGCGTGACGCTGGCGGCCTGGCTGTCGGAGCACGGGGTGACCGACGTCGACGTCGTCGGCATCGCCACCGATCACTGCGTGCGTGCCACCGCCCTCGACGCGATCGCCGCAGGTTTCGGTACGCGCGTGCTGGCGGCCCACACCGCGGGCGTCGCCGAGGCCACGACGCGGCGCGCTCTGGACGAGCTCCGCGACGCCGGCGTGGACCTGCTCGGGTGAGTGTCCCCGACGTCCCGGACCTCCTGAACACCGCTGTCGAGGCCGTGGGCGGTGCGCCGCGCGAGGGTCAGCTCGCGATGGCCGAGGCCGTCGCGGACGCCATCGACGACGACCACCACCTCGCGGTGCAGGCCGGCACCGGCACCGGCAAGTCGTTGGCCTACCTGGTTCCGTCGATCCGTCACGCGGTGGCGCAGGAGGAGACGGTCGTCGTCTCGACGGCGACCATCGCACTGCAGAGACAGCTCACCGAACGCGATCTGCCGCGTCTGACGTCGGCGTTGACGGGGCCGCTGGGCCGGGAACCGACCTTCGCCATCCTGAAGGGTCGCGCCAACTATCTGTGTCTCAACAAGATCCACTCCGGCGTCGCCGAGGATCCGGCGAGCGAACTGTTCGACGCCTTCGAGATGTCGCGGATGGGGCGCGAGGTGACCCGACTGCGCGAATGGACCTCCGATACGGACACCGGTGACCGCGACGATCTGGCGCCCGGTGTGAGCGACCAGGCGTGGCGCCAGGTGAGCGTGACGTCGAAGGAGTGTCTCGGCGCCGCGAACTGCGCGTACGGCGCCGACTGCTTCGCCGAGTCGGCCCGCAGACGGGCGGGTGCGTCCGATGTGATCGTCACCAATCACGCCATGCTGGCGATCGACGCGATGAGTCCGGCGACGATCCTCCCGGAACATCGGGTCGTCGTGATCGACGAGGCTCACGAGTTGGTCGACCGGATCACCTCCGTCACCACCGAGGAGATCTCCGCGACGGCCGTCACCCAGGTGTCCCGTCGTCTGGGTCGCCTCATCGACGATGCGACGGCCGACGCTCTCGTCGGTGCGGGCGAGCAGCTCGAAACGCTGCTGGACGATTCTCGCGAAGGCGAATGGACGCGACTGCCCGCCGGTGCGCCCGAGATCCTCGCCGCCCTGCGCGACCGACTGTGGAATGCGCGCAGCGCGATCGGGCCGGCGCCGTCGTCGGGGTCGGACCCCGACGCAGCGGCGGCGCGGCAGATGGCGATCAGCGCCGTCGACTCGCTGCACGACGCCGTGGTCCGGGTGCTGACGGTCTTCGCCGAACCCGACATCACGCGTCGTCACGACGTCATCTGGCTGGCCACCGATCGTTTCCGCACCACCGAACGCCGCGTTCTGCGCATCGCGCCGCTGTCGGTGGCCGGTCTGCTGCGGACCTCCCTGTTCACCGAATCCACCGTGGTGCTGACGTCGGCGACCCTGACGATCGGCGGCGACTTCGACGCCCTGGCGCGCACGTGGGGCCTGCCGGCGCACGGACGGCAGGACGCCTCGGCGGCGACGCCACCGGACACGGCATCACCGCAGCCAACATCACCGGAGGCGGGACCGGAGCCCGGCTGGGTCGGTCTCGACGTCGGCAGCCCCTTCGACTATCCCCGGTCGGCGATCCTCTACGTGGGCCGGCATCTTCCGCCGCCCGGCCGCGACCCGATGGCGCCCCAGACACTCGATGAGATGGTCGAGCTGATGACGGCGGCGGGCGGGCGGACGCTCGGGCTCTTCTCGTCGATGCGCGCGGCCAGACATGCAGCCGAGACACTCCGCGACCGCGTCGCGTTCCCGCTGCTGTGCCAGGGCGACGACACGACCTCCGCTTTGATCGAACGGTTCGCCGCCGACGAGCCGACGTGCCTGTTCGGCACGCTCTCCCTGTGGCAGGGAGTCGACGTCCCCGGCCGGTCGCTGAGCCTGGTGATGATCGACCGCATCCCCTTCCCACGACCCGACGACCCGCTGCTGTCGGCACGCCAGCGCGACGTCGACGCCCGCGGCGGGAACGGCTTCCTCACCGTGTCGGCCAATCACGCCGCACTGCTCCTGGCCCAGGGGGTCGGGCGGCTCCTGCGCTCGAGTGACGACCGCGGCGTCGTCGCCGTCCTCGACCCGCGGCTGGTCACCGCACGCTACGCCGGCTACCTGCTGGCGGGTCTGCCGCCGTTCTGGCGGACGACCGACGCCGACGCCGTCCGCGGGGCGCTGCGCCGCCTCGGTACGACGTGACCGGCGCCGACGACGCGCCCCTGTGGCGGCGACTCGGCGCCCGCCCCGGCGACGGGGGCACGAGGTTCTCCGTGTGGGCGCCCAACGCGCGTTCGGTGACGGTGATCGGCGACTTCAACGCGTGGGAGCCCGCCGCCCATCCGCTCGGGCGCGGCCCGGACGGCGTCTGGAGCACCGTCATCGCCGCCGCGGTGCCCGGCATGGCCTACAAGTATCGGATCGTCGGCGCCGACGGTCTGGCCCGAGACAAGGCCGACCCGCTCGCCCGCGCAGCCGAACTCCCCCCGGCGAGCGCCTCGGTGATCGGCCGGGAGTCCACCCACGAATGGACCGACGCCGACTGGTGCGCGCAGCGCGCCGACCGCAACGCCCGTACCCGGCCGATGTCGATCTACGAGGTCCACCTCGGTTCGTGGCGCACCGGGCTCGGCTACCGCGACATCGCCCACCGGTTGGCCGACTACGCGGTGGCGCAGCGCTTCACCCACATCCAACTGATGCCGATCACCGAGCACCCGTACGGCGGCTCGTGGGGATACCAGGTCGGCGGATACTTCGCGTGCACGGCACGCTACGGCGATGCCGACGACTTCCGCTACCTCGTCGACCACCTGCACTCCCGCGGCATCGCCGTCCTCCTCGACTGGGTGCCCGCCCACTTCCCCAAGGACGAACACCTGCTGGGCGAGTTCGACGGGACACCGCTGTACGAGCACGCCGATCCGTTGCGCCGCGAGCAACCGGACTGGGGCACCTATGCGTTCAACCTCGGCCGCGCCGAGGTTCGCGAGTTCCTCATCGCCAGCGCCGTCTACTGGTGCTCCGAGTTCCACCTCGACGGCCTCCGCGTCGACGCCGTCGCCTCGATGCTGTACCTCGACTACTCGCGGGCCCCGGGAACGTGGCGGCCGAATGCGCGCGGCACCAACGAGAACGATGAAGCCGTCGCATTCCTGCGGGACCTCAACGACGCGGTGCACCGCAGTTGTCCCGGAGCGGTGATGATCGCGGAGGAGTCCACCGCGTGGCCCGACATCACGACGCCGACCGCTCGCGGCGGTCTCGGCTTCGACTTCACGTGGAATCTCGGATGGATGCACGATCTCCTCGCATTCGCCGGTCGCCCGCCGGCCGAGCGGGCGGACCTGCAACATCGGGTGGCGTTCTCCCTCACCCACGCCACCGCCGAGCACTACGTGCTCCCGATCAGCCACGACGAGGTCGTACACGGCAAGGGCACGCTGTTCACGCGGATACCGGAGTCCGCCGACGCCGCGGCCCACGTCCGGCTGATCCTGGCGTTCCAGTGGGCGCACCCCGGGAAGAAGCTGCTGTTCATGGGACAGGAGTTCGGGCAGATCCGGGAGTGGGCCGACGACCGCGAACTGGACTGGCAGCTCTGCGACGACGAACGCCACCGCGGCATCGCACTGGCCGCGCACGATCTCGCGGCCCTGCACGCCGACACGCCGGCACTCCACGCGCTCGACGGCGACGCCCGCGGGTTCGACTGGCTCGACGCGCGCGACACCCGCAACACGGTGATCGCGTTCCTGCGACTCGGGCCCGACGCCGAGTCGCGGCCGATCGCCTGCCTCTTCAACTTCTCCGACCGCGACCTGTTCGGCTACCGACTCGGCCTGCCGGCATCGGGGCCGTGGCGGGAGATCCTCAACACCGCTGCCCGCGAGTACGGCGGTCACGGGACGGGGAACCTGGGACGGGTGATCGCCGACGACGAGGCGTCGCACGGGCGCCCCCACAGCGCTGTGCTGACCCTCCCCGCATCCGCCGCGGTGTTCCTGACCCCGGAGTGACGTCAGGGGCGTGGGCGATCGTTCGATGCAGCCCGTGTGCGGTCGCGATCAGTACAGGGCGGTCGCGATCAGTACAGGGCGGTCGCGATCAGTACAGGGCGGTCGCGAGCTTGCGCCGCGCCGCCTTCACGAACGGTTCGGACGGATCGAACAGCTCGAACAGCTCGAGGAGCCGCGCGCGAGCACGGTCGCGATCGTCCGCTGCGGTCACCTTGACCAGTTCGATGATGCGGTCGAACGCCTCATCGGGACGCTGACCGAGCAGCAGCACGTCGGCGGCGGCCAGTTGCGCATCCACGTCGCCGGGCTGCGCCGTCGACACGACCGACGGGTCGTGCGCCTGGGCCCGCATCGCGAACTCGAGGTTGCGGATCGCCGCGGCGGCCTCCGTGTTGTCGGGCTCCACACCGAGGATCGCGCGATACGCGATCAGCGCCTCGTCGAAGTCACCCGCGTCGAGCAGTTCCGCGGCGGCCACCATCCGGGGATCGTCCGGTTCGTCGGCCGGCGCCCCACCGTCTCGCCCGGAGTCGGGCAGCACGCCGCCGACCTGCGCGAAGATGTCGTCCAACCACGCCTGGATCTGCTGTTCGGGCTGCACGCCGTTGAACGCGGACACCGGGCGCCCGGCCACGAGCGCCACCACCGTCGGCAACGACTGCACGCCGAAGGCCTGTGCGATGCCGGGGTTCGCGTCCACGTCGACCTTCGCCAGCACCCACCGCCCGCCGGATGCGGCGGCCATCTTCTCCAGGACCGGCGACAGCTGCTTGCACGGCTCGCACCAGGAGGCCCACAGGTCGACCACCACGACCTGGGTGCTCGATCGGGCGATGACGTCCGATTCGAAGGTCGCATCGGTCACGTCGATCACGGCGTCCGGCGACGGGCTCCCACCGTCCTCCGGAGACGCCGAAGGAGCGGGACGCGACGCAGCAGCCTGCTGCGCCAATGCCCGCTCCTTCAGTCCCGCGAGGTCGACGGCGCCGGACATGGCGATCGCGGCGCTCGCTTGCTCTTGACGTCGAGAAGGTGTTGTCACACCTTCAGTGTGTCACGATCCCCGTCGTCGTCGGCAACCGAGTCGGACAGTTCGCCGAGATGCCCGTTGCGCTTGGCCCACTGCTCGAACCACACCGTGAAGAACGGCGGCAGCGAGGCCACGAGCGCCAGGATCGTCACCTTCGGCGTCCACGAGAGACGGACCGCGGCGTGCAGGGCAGCGGCGAGGTAGATCAGGAATGCGGCGCCGTGCAGCGCCCCCGGCACCATGGTCGCCGCGTCGACACCCGCGCCGTACTTGACGGCCATCCCGACCAGCAGGAGGGCCCAGGTGATCGCCTCGACGACGGCGATGAATCGGAACCGCCTGGCGGGCGTGCTCAGGTCGAAGAAGTCAGTCATCGTCACTCACCCCTTCGCCACGCGAACGATCAGGGCGTCGCCCTGTCCACCCGCACCGCACAGCGCCGCGGCCCCCACGCCGCCACCGCGACGCGCCAGTTCGAGCGCGAGGTGGAGCGTGATGCGCGCACCCGAGGTTCCGATGGGGTGACCGAGAGCGATGCCGCCGCCGTTGACGTTCACGATCTCCGGATCGATGCCCAAGGCACGCGTGGACGCCAGGCCCACCGCCGCGAAGGCCTCGTTGATCTCCACCAGGTCGAGATCGGCGGGGGCGATGCCCTCACGCTCACACGCCTTGACGATGGCGTTAGCCGGCTGCTGCTGCAACGACGAATCCGGTCCGGCGACGACGCCGTGCGCACCGATCTCCGCCAGCCACGTCAGGCCGAGCTCCTCGGCGCGCGCACGGCTCATCACGACGACAGCCGCCGCACCGTCTGAGATCTGCGACGAATTGCCCGCGGTGAGGGTGCCGCCCTTGCGGAACGCCGGACGCAGGCCGGCCAGCGACTCGGCGGTGGTGTCGGCGCGAACGCCCTCGTCGACGGTGAACTCGACCGGGTCGCCCTTCCGCTGTGGAACGGCGACCGGCACGATCTCGTCGTCGAAGACGCCCTTCGCGATCGCCTCGGCCGCCAACCGGTGGCTCCGGGCGGCGAACGCGTCCTGTTCCTCGCGGGTGAAGCCGTCGGTGTCGTTACCGTCCTCGGTGAGCGCACCCATCGCCTGATCGGTGAACACGTCGTGCAGCCCGTCGTAGGCCATGTGGTCCACGAGCGCGGTGTCGCCGTACTTGAAGCCGCCGCGACTTCCCGGCAGCAGGTGCGGCGCCTGAGTCATCGACTCCTGGCCCCCGGCCACCACGCAGTCGAACTCACCGGCACGGATGAGCTGGTCGGCCAGCGCGATCGAGTCGATGCCCGAGAGGCACATCTTGTTGATCGACAGCGCGGGCACGTCCCAGCCGATGCCTGCCTTCACGGCGGTCTGCCGCGCGGGCATCTGGCCGGCGCCCGCGGTCAGGACCTGCCCCATGATCACGTACTGCACCTGTGCGGGGTCCACCCCTCCCCGCTCCAGCGCTCCCTTCACGGCCGTGGCCCCGAGGTCGACGGCGGAGAATCCCTTGAGTGATCCCATCAGGCGGCCCTGTGCGGTGCGGGCGCCCGAAACGATCACGGTCGTGTTGTCGGACATCTATCAGCTCCTCATTGCGATGCAGCGGGACGAGTCGAGGTGCTCGTCGCCGCTGCGGAGTGGACCGTGGGGCGCCCGGACGTCGCCCCGGTCTCGCCTCAACGCTACCGTTATGTCATGAGCAACTCCTCATCCGATGACGTGACAAGTACCACCAACGCAGCCGCGCTGCAGCCGATCGGTGACCTGGTCACCGCCGTCGACCACGTCGGCATCGCCGTCCCGGACCTCGACGAGGCCGCGGCCTGGTGGCTGACGAACCTCGGATTCGCCAACCTCCACGAGGAGATCAACGACGAGCAGGGCGTCCGCGAGGCGATGATCGGCCCCGCGGGCGCCGACACGCAGATCCAACTGCTCGCACCGCTGAACGACGAGTCGACGATCGCGAAGTTCATCGGCCGATCCGGTCCCGGACTCCAGCAGCTCGCCGTTCGGGTCACCGATCTCGACGAGGTGATGCGCCGTCTCACCGACAACGGCGTGCGTCTCCTGTACCCCGCCCCCAAACGGGGCACCGCGGACTCGCGTATCAACTTCGTGCATCCCAAGGATGCCGGTGGGGTCCTTCTGGAACTGGTCGAACCCGCCGCCGGACACTGATCGTCGGCACTGCCGGCCGACGCCGACGGCCGGTTCCGACTCGGCACCCCGCGACGACCCTGCGACACCCCGCGTCGTTCCCCGTGCGCGGCCTCCACCCGCCGTACACTGGGGATATGTCAGCTCCCGGAAACCGCCAGAGTCCGTTCCCCATCGTGATGCGCGGTTACGACCGCGATCAGGTGACAGACCATATCCGTCGCCTCGACGCCGAGATGCGCATGATGCAGGCCGATCGGGACGCCGCGCACGCCAACGCCGACGAACTGCAGGCGCACCTCGACGACACGCGCAGACGCGTCCGGGAACTCCAGAACGAGGTGAACACGCTGTCCGTGCCGCCGACCACGGTCGCCGGCATGAGCGAACGGGTGTCCCGGATGCTGCAACTGGCCACCGACGAGGCCAGCGAGGTCCGCGCGTCCGCTCGCGAGGAGGCCGACGAGCTGCTCTCCGTGAGTCGGCAGGAGGCCGACGACATCGTGCACCGTGCGGCCGCCGAGGCAACCCGGACCAAGGAACTCGCCCAGGACCACGCGGACGCCCTCATCACCGACGCCGAGAAGCGTGTCGCCGAGCAGGAACGCGCTGTGGACGCCGCACGCGCGCGCGCCGAACGGATCATCGAGGACGCCGAGAACGACGCCGCCCGGATCCGCGGTGACGCCCACGGCATCGGACTCGCACGCCTGGGCCGGTCCCGCGAGCTGGCGCAGGCCGCCGCCGACGCCCACCGCCAGGTGCTCGACCACCTGGCCGCCCTCCGCGAACACCTCTCCGCCCTGCCCGAGGCGTTGGCGCTGTCCGACGACGAGCGGGCTCTCGTCGACACCACCGAGGACGACGACATCGATCTCCTCAACCGGACACTGGTCGGCCGGAACCGGTACGACGATCACGCCGCCACCGATGTCCTCGACGCCGTCACGACCTCCGATGCGCACGACGCGGGCGGGAACGACGACACCGCCGGAATCGACCCAGAAGGAGTCGACGCGGACGGAATCGACGCGGACGGAATCGACGCAGACGGAATCGACGCAGACGGAGTCAACGCCGAATCGGCGTGACTCCGGCGTCAGAACAGCCGGAACTCAGTGCTCTCGGTACCGCGTAGTTCCTCGTAGTCGAGCGTCACACAGCGGATCCCGCGGTCGGTCGCGAGGGTCTTGGCCTGCGGCTTGATCGCCTGGGCGGCGAAGATCCCGCTGACCGGCGCGATCGTCGCGTCGCGGTTGAGTAGATCCAGGTACCGGGTGAGCTGCTCCACGCCGTCGATCTCACCGCGCCGCTTGATCTCCACCGCGACGGTCTGTCCCTCGGCGTCGCGACACAGGATGTCTACCGGGCCGATCGCCGTCATGTACTCCCGCCGGATGAGGGTGAACCCGTCGCCCAGGGTCTCGATGTGTTCGGCGAGCAGCTCCTGAAGGTGCGATTCGACGCCGTCCTTGACGAGTCCCGGGTCCAGGCCGAGTTCATGGGATGAGTCGTGCTCGATCCCCCGGATGCTGATCCGCAGTTGTTCTCCGGACTTGTTCTCGACCACCCAGACCGCTTCGAGGTCGCCGGCCTCGTCGCCCGGCTCGTGCTCGGTCAGCCAGCACGGCGGGCTCATCCAGTTCAGGGGCTTGAACGCCCGGTCGTCGGCGTGGATGCTCACCGACCCGTCGGACTTGATGAGGATCAGCCGGCTCGCCATCGGGAGGTGGGCGGTCAACCGACCGACGTAGTCGACCTGGCACTCGGCAATCACTAAACGCACGTCCGCGAGTGTAGTGGACGTCCTGCCGGGCTTGATACGGGTGTGGAATGCAGGAGAGCCCCGGGCCGGTGTTACCCGGTCCGGGGCTCTGCTGAACAATGGTGTTCGGCGGTGTCCTACTCTCCCACACCCATTACAGTGCAGTACCATCGGCGCAGGTGGGCTTAGCTTCCGGGTTCGGAATGGGACCGGGCGTTTCCCCACCGCTATAGCCGCCGTAACTCTATGAAACTGTCCCGCACACCCCCCGCGGCTTGCCGGCAGGGGTGCTGGTGTTGTTTCAGAAGTACATAGTGGATGCCATCACACACGCGTGTCACGCACACATGGCGCGTCACAGGCGTGTGGTGTGTGTTTCGTTCACCAGTCGACCACAGTCGACCGGTCTG